>NZ_QNRC01000050.1 GCF_003709565.1 Paracoccus sigandri
TATAGCCTTCCATCTCCTCCAGCTGCGCCCGGTGGTCGAAGGCGAAGACCCGCATCGTGGACCAGTCGCCCGCGCCCGGATTGCGGCGATTGGTGGCCCGGTGGACCTGCTCCAGCTCGGCGTCGTTGCGCAGGTCCGGCCGGATCACGCCGCGCTTGAGGAAGAACTCCAGCTCCACCAGCGAGGGATAGGCCGGCGTGCAGCCGTGGCGCGAGACCGCGAAGGCCCCGCAGGCATTGGCATATTCCAGCGCCCTGGGCCAGGCCTCGCCGTCCAGCCAGCCCTTCAGCAGCCCCGAGAAGAAGCCGTCGCCGGCACCCAGCACGTTGAACACCTCGATCGGGAAGCCGGGGCCACTCTCGCCCTCGTCCAGGCTGCCGGGGATCGCGCCCTCGAAGGCCACCGCGCCGGCCGCGCCGCGCTTGCAGACCAGCGTGGCGGTGCTGACCGCGCGCACCGCGCGCAGGGCCTCGATCGTGTCGGTGGAGCCGCCGGCGATGTGGAATTCCTCCTCGGTGCCGACGATCAGGTCGAAGAGATGCAGCGTGGATTGCAGCTTGGCGGTCACCGCGGCGCTTTCGACAAAGCGGCTCTCGCCCGCGCCATGCCCGGCCAGGCCCCAGAGGTTCGGCCGATAGTCGATGTCCAGCGCCGTCCGCGCGCCGTGCCTGCGGGCGAGGTTCAGCGCCTTCAGCACCGCCGCCTCGGTGCGCGGATGCGACAGATGCGTCCCGGTCGCCACGACGCTGCGCGCCTCGGCGATGAAGCCCTCGTCGATGTCGTCCTCGCAAAGCGCCATGTCCGCGCAGTTCTCGCGGTAGAAGATCAGCGGGAACCGCTCCTCGTCGCGGATCCCCAGCAGAACCAGCGCCGTCAGCCGCTCGGGATCACTCGCGACGCCGCGCGTGTCGACGCCCTCGCGGACCAGCTGCTCGCGGATGAACCGCCCCATATGCTCGTCGCCCACCCGCGTGATCACCGCAGACCGCAGCCCCAGCCGCGCCGTCCCGCAGGCGATATTGGTCGGAGACCCGCCAATATACTTCGCAAACGACCCCATGTCCTCCAGACGACCCCCAACCTGCTGGCCGTACAGATCAACCGACGAACGGCCGATGGTGATCACGTCAAGCGGACGCATCGCGAACCTCCTCGAGGGATGAACAGGAGACCTCTGTCGTGACGAAATCGATGCTGTCCTGCAGAGCGGCTTCTGGATCGGCGAGATCGTGGATCTCGGCCGCGAAGGGCTCGAAGGAAAACGGCCCATCATAACCGGCTTCCAGCAGCACCCTGACCTGGGCCAGGTTTTCCAGCCGGTCGGTGCCGTCCACCAGCACACGGTGCGCGTCCAGCATATCCTCGACGGCGACGGCCGGGTCGCTCACACCCGAGATATGCACCAGCCCGGTCCATTCCGGGAAGAACTCGGTCTCGCCCGCCAGATGGTGATGGAAGGTGTCATGCATCAGCTTGTAGACGCCTTCGCCGCCCGCGGCCTCGATCGCCTCGATGGCGGTGGCCTTCTTGCGCAGGGACGAGACGGGAAAGCCCAGAGGCTCGACCAGTCCCGTCAGGCCGCGTTCCGCGAGGATCGGCCTCATCGCCACCAGCGCCGCCACCAGATCGTCGAAGCTGACCGGAGTGCCGTCGTTCAGCGGGCACATCACCAACGCTTTCGCCCCGGCGGCCCGCGCGTAATCGGCCATCGCCACCGCGCGGGCGGGCAGGTCGCCCGACCAGACGTTGAACGGGTAAAGCGCGTTGATCGACAGGATGGTGACGCCCTGGCGTTCGGCCTCGGCGCGGACATGGGCGGGATCCATGCTGCCCAGAACATCGGGGATGTCGTTGCGGATCTCGACCTCGGTCGCGCCAAGCCGGCGGGTCATGGCGAAGAAATCGGCCAGCGGCAGCTTGGGCGCGGCGATATGGTTGATGGCAAAGCGCATGATGCGGCCTCAGTCGTAAAGCGCCGGACGATCCGGCAGGGTGATGGGGATGATCTGACCGGTCTTTTCCTGCGCCTCGACGCAGGCATCCGAGGAAATCGCCGCGACATAGCCGTCCCAGCTGGACGGACCCGAAGCGGTGCCGCGGGCGGCGGCCTGGACGAAATCAGCCAGTTCGACATCGTAGCTGTCCACGAAGCGGTCCTTCCAGTCGGTCAGGATCGCATTCTGCAGCCTTGCATCCTTGCGCAGCGTGATCGCCATCGGCTCGGGCAGGTTGGCCAGCCCTTCCTCGCCCACCACCTGGCACTGGATGTCATAGCCATAGCGGCAGTTCACGAAGATCTCGACATCGATGCGGATGCCCTTCTTCGTTTCCAGCAGCACGATCTGCGGATCCGCGACGCCGCCATGCGCGTGACGCGACTTGCGCGGAAACACCACCTGCGCCGAGACATAGTCATCGTCCAGAAGCCAGCGGAACACGTCGATCTCGTGGATCAGCGTGTCGTGGATCGCCATCGGCGTGACATATTGTTCCGGCACGGCCGGGTTGCGATGGGCGGCATGGACCATCAGCGGCGCGCCGATCTGGCTGTCCACCACATCCTTCAGCATCCAATAGCCCGCATCGTATCGGCGCATGAAGCCGACCTGCACCAGCCGGGCGCCATGCGCGACCTCGGCATCGACGATGCGCTTCGCGCCCTCGGCCGTGGTCGCCAGCGGCTTTTCGCAGAAGCAGGGCTTGCCGGCGGCGATGGCGGCCAGGACATAGGCCTCGTGCGTGGCGCCGGTCGAGCAGATCAGAACCGCGTCCACATCCGGCGCGGCGATCAGGTCCTCGCCGCGCTCATAGACCTTGGCGGCAGGCGCCAGATCGGCCTGCACCGCCCGCGCGGCATCGGGGTTGTAATCGCTGAGCGCGACGACCTCGGCCCCCGCCAGCACCTGCTGGATGCGCCTCGTGTGGTCCCGGCCGATCATGCCGGTGCCGATGACTCCGATCTTCAGGGTCATGCTGCTTTTCCTTGTGTCCAGTATTTGTCGACATAGCGTTTCGTCTCGGCCAGCATGAAGCGGGCGCTGTCCTCGGCGCGGTCTTCCCAGCCGAAGACGCAGTTCGACAGCACGCCGTCGAATTTCATGTCCGCCAGCGTGGCGAAGAACAGCTCCCAGTCGATTTCGCCCTGGCCGAAATCCAGGTGCTGGTGGACACGGACCTGCGCGCCCGGCGGGTTCACGACATAGCGCAGTTGCGAGGACTTGGTGTGGTCATAGGTGTCGGCCAGCCGCACATGGACCAGATGGCCCTCGGTCGCGCGCAGGTTCGCCACCATGTCGGGGCCATAAAAGAAGGTGTGCGGCGCGATGAAGGACGCCTTCACGGCCTTGGAATTGATGGTCCTGATGATGTCGATGGCGGGGGCGATCTCTTCCAGCCAGTCCTCGGGATGGGCTTCCAGCGACAGGGTCAGCCCCTCGCGTTCGAGGATCGGGACAAGGATGTCCATGGCGCGGAAGAACTGGCCCTCGCAGGTCTCGGGGCGGTGCAGGCCCGAGCGGTCGTTCAGGCTGCGCTCGGGGCTGCCGCCGCGGCCGAATTCGGAGACGAACATCGGGCAATCCATCTCGACCGCGATCTCGATGGCGCGTTTCCAGTTGTCGATCGCCATCTCCCATTCGTCGGGATAGGGGCTGGCCCACCGATACATCGGCTGCAGCGTGGCAAGGCCAAGCCCGTGATCCTTCAGCGCCTTCTTGAAGCTGGCGATGCGGTCCGGGTAGACCTTGGGCCGCGTCCACCAGGACAGGAAGTCCGGGCGCGGCGACAGTTCCACGTAATCGTAGCCCAGCTCGGCGACCTTGCGGCAGGTGTCCTCCAGCGACAGGTGCCGGATCATGTGCGGGTCAAGCGTGTGTTTCATGATATCCTATCCATTTGCGGTGATGGTGGCGAGGCGGCCCGGCCGCCCCGCCCGCAGGTCCGCAGGCGGGGAGGAGATCGCCTGCGGATTCGGATCAGTTGGCATATTGCGCGAGGTTCCCGGCGGTGACGGGCTCGAACGGGACCCAGTATTCCGGCTGGACGGATTGGCCGCCGGCCCCGTCGAGGGCCGCGCGGACGGCGACGTGGCCCTGCTCGACGGTGTTCTGGAACACGGTGACGTCCAGATCGCCTGCGGCCATCGCCGCCAGACCGTCCGCCGTCGCGTCGATCCCGGCGATGACCACATCCTCCATGGACCGGCCCGCCGCCTTCAGCGCCTGAATCGCGCCGATCGCCATCTCATCGTTGTTCGAGACAATGGCGTCGAACTCGATCCCCGCCGTCAGCCATGAGCTGACCAGATCCTGCGCCTGCACGCGGTTCCAGTTCGCCGTCTGCTTCTGGACGACCTCGATCTGGCAATCCTCGCCCGCGAAGATCTCCTCGACGGTCGCGGTGCGCACCAGCGCCGCGCGATTTTCCAACGGCCCCATCAGGATCACCGCGCGGCCCGTGCCGTCCAGCAATTCGCAGACCGCCTCGGCCTCGAACCGCCCCGCGTCACGCTCGGCCGAGCCGACATAGGCGGTGCCCTCGGGCATCCCGGCATCCAGTTCGGCCGGGGGATGGTTCACATAGATCAGCGGGATTCCGGCGCTGCGGGCCTGCGCCGTCAGTGCCGCGGTCGAATCCCCGTCCACCGCGTTCACGATGATCGCGTCCAGCCCGTTGGCGGCGAAGTTCTGCACCTGGTTCAGCTGCCGCGCCACGTCCAGCTGGGCGTCCTCCAGCACCAGCGTCACGCCTTCGTGGCGGCTGGCCTCGTCGCGGATCGCGTTCAGCAACACGGTCAGATGCGGGTTGTCGAACGAGGTCATCGTGACCCCGATACGGGTTTCGGCCAGTGCCGGCAGGGCAAGCGTGCCCAGGGTGGTCCCCAGAAGGGCCATCTTGATGATCGACATGTCTGTTTTTCCGTTGCTGAAGGGATGCGCCCCGCAGGGCGCAATCCGTAGGGATCAGGCCTTCTTGACCCGCTTTTTCTGGCGGTAGGTATCGGCCACCACGGCGGCCACGATGATCGCACCCTTGATCATCTCTTGATAATACGCGTCCAGCCGCAGGAAGGTGAAACCCGAGATGATGACGCCGAAGATCACCATGCCGATCGAGGTGCCGAGGATCGAGCCGCGCCCCCCCGCCAGCGAGGTGCCGCCGATCACCGCCATGGCGATGGCGTCCAGCTCGTACATCATCCCCATGCCGGCCTGCGCCGTCTGGCCCCGCGCCGCGACCACGATCCCGGCCAGCGCGGCCAGCGTGCCCGCCACGATATAGAGCTTGACCAGATGCCGTTCCACGTCGATGCCCGAGACGCGGGCGGCCTGCGGATTGGCGCCGATGGCATAGGTGAACTTGCCGTAGCGTGTGTATTTCATCGCAACGTGGAAGATCACCGCGACCAGCAGGAAGATCAGCACCGGCATCATTCCCGAGCCCAGGAAGGCAAAGCTGTCGGTGGGGAAGGAAATCGGCTGCCCCTTGGTATACCACTTGGCGAGGCCGCGCGCCGCAACCATCATCCCCAGCGTGGCGATGAAGGGCGGGATCTTGGTATAGGCGATCAGCCAGCCATTGATGAAGCCCGCGATGGCCCCGCAGGCCAGGCCGATCAGCACCGGCACGATCACCGGCATGTCGGTCAGCGCCGGATAGACGGCGCGGGCATATTCCGCCGTCTGCGCGAAGCTCATCGACACCATCGCCACCGCGCCCACGATGGAGCCCGACGACAGGTCGATCCCGCCCGAGATGATGACCTGCGTCACCCCCACGGCGATGATCCCGATGACCGAGACCTGCAGGATCATGATCTTCAGCCGGTTGATGTTTCCCAGGAACGTCTGGCCCTGAAAGATCCAGCCCAGGATCTCAAACACCAGCGCGATGCCCACCAGAACCAGCAGGATGTTGATCTCGGACGGCAGCTTGCGAAGCGCCCTCGGTGCAGCCCGGTCGAAATTCATGTTCTGTGTTGCCATGATCGGCTTCCCCCTTATTTCGCCGCGAGTTCCATGACCCGCACCTGATCGGCCTCGGCGCGATCAAGAAATCCGCTGACATGGCCTTCGTGCATGACCATGATCCGGTCGGACATGCCCAGAACCTCGGGCAGTTCGGACGAGATCATCAGGATCGCCACCCCCTCGGCGGCCAGTTGGGTGATAAGCCGGTGGATCTCGGCCTTGGCGCCCACGTCGATGCCGCGCGTCGGCTCGTCCAGGATCAGGATGCGCGGCTTGGTCAGCAGCCAGCGCGCGATCAAAAGCTTCTGCTGGTTGCCGCCCGACAGGTTGGCCACGGTTTCCGCCAGGTTGGGCGTCTTGACCCGCAGCTTCGCCGCATATTCCTCGGCCAGCCGGTTCACCTCGCGCTGATTGACGAAGCCCCGGTTGTCCACCTTGCCGCTGGACAGCAGCGCGACCTGGATGTTCTCGATGCAGTCGAGGTTCAGGAAACAGCCGGTCTCCTTGCGGTCCTCGGTCAGGAAGGCCATTCCGTGCTGCATCGCTACTGGCGGCGCGGTGATGTCCACCTTCTCGCCGTCGATACGAATCTCGCCGGAGGTCGCGGGACGCACGCCGAACACCGCCTCGGCCACGTTCGAGCGACCCGATCCGACCAGCCCTGCCACGCCCAGGATCTCGCCCCGGCGCAGATCGAAGCTGACATCGTGGAACACGCCGGGCAGCGTGAGATTGCGCACCTGAAGGATCGTCTCGCCGATCTCGCAGTCGATCTTGGGGAACATGTCGGTGATTTCGCGCCCGACCATCATCTTGATGATCTGGTCTCGCGTCACGTCCTGCGCCGCGACCGTATCGATATATTTGCCGTCGCGAAACACCGTCAGCTCGTCGGCGATCTCGAACAGCTCGTTCATCTTGTGGGTGATGTAGACGATGCCCACGCCCTTCTCGCGCAGGTCGCGGATGATGGCGAACAGATGCTCCACCTCGGTTTCGGTGATCGCGCTGGTCGGTTCGTCCATGATCAGCACATCGGACTTGAAGGACACGGCCTTCGCGATCTCGACCATCTGCTTCTGGGCCACGGTCAGGTCGCCGACCATGGCCTGGGGGTCCAGCCGGATCTTCAGATCGTCGAACAGCGCCTGGGTCATCCGCGCCATCTCGGCATGATCGATCAGGCCAAGCGCGTTCTTCGGTTCGCGTCCGATCCAGATATTCTCGGCGACCGTCATCGTGTTCATCAGGTTCAGTTCCTGATGGATCATGGCGATGCCCGAATTCAGCGCATCCAGCGGCGTGCGGATCTCCAGCTTCTCGCCCGCAAAGCGCACCTCGCCCCGGTCCGGGCTGTAGACGCCGGCGATGATCTTCATCAGCGTCGATTTGCCGGCGCCATTCTCACCCATCAGCGCATGCACGCTGCCCGGACGGATGCGCAACTGCACATCGTCAAGCGCGACAACCCCCGGAAATTCCTTGCGGACCTGATCCACTTCCAGGATGTAGTCCCCGGTATAGACACCGCGCGCGGACGCGCCTGCGCCGTCAAGCATGGTCGTTCCTCCCTGATGATGGCCGGGCCGGCATCCTTGCAGGCCCGGCGCCGCGTCAGCGGTAGTCCGCCAGATTTTCCGGCGTCACCAGTTCGAAGGGCACATAGACCTTCGAGTCTACCTCCTCGCCGCGCGCCAGCCGCAGCGCGGCATCGACCGCCCCCTCGCCCTGGCCGGCGGCGTTCTGGAACACGGTCACGTCCAGATCGCCCGCCGCCATCGCCGCAAGGGCGTCGGCGGTGGCGTCGATGCCGCCGACGATCACGTCGTCCATCGCGATGCCCGAGGTCTTCAGCGCCTGGATCGCACCGATCGCCATCTCGTCATTGTTCGAGATGACCGCGTCGAACTGCACCCCGGCCGACAGCCAGTTGGTCATCAGGTCGGCGCCCTGCGTGCGCGACCACATGGCGGTCTGCTGCTCGACGATCTCGATGAAGCTGCATTCGTCGGTGGCGATGACGTCATGGATGTCCTGCGTGCGGATCCGGGCGGCCTGGTTGGACAGCTCGCCCATCATGACGACCGCGCGGGCGCCGCTGTCCTTGCCTTCCTCGCGGAGCAGGCGGCAGATCTCCTGGGTCTGCAGCGTGCCGGACTCCAGTTCATCGGAGGCGACGAAGGCCTGGCCCTCGGGAAGGTCGTCCAGGTTGACCGGCTGGCGGTTGACATAGACCAGCGGAATGCCCGCCTGCGCGGCAAGGTTCGACATGGCCACGGTGGCGTCGGTGTCGACCGGATTCACGATGATCGCATCCACGCCCAAGGCCACGAAATTCTGGATCTGGTTCAACTGCCGGCCGACATCGTTCTGCGCATCCTCGATCTGCAAGGTGACGCCATCGAGACCGGCCGCATATTCCTGCATGCCATTGCGCAGCACGGTCAGGAAGTTGTCGTCGAACAGCGCCATCGACACGCCGATATTCTCGGCCGAGGCGGCACCACCAACGCCCACCGCCAATGCGGTCGACAACAGAAACTTCTTCATGACTTTCTCCTCCACAGGCGGCGTCCGGCGGCACCGCTTTTCCCGGATCGGGCACAATCGGGCGGCCGCAACCCGTCCGCCAAAAGCGGTTCTGCCTCGGGTCGCATTCTCTCCGAATGGCCAGGCCGGTCTCCCCTCGATCCCGGACCTTGGCAGAAAGATTCCCGATCCTTGCCTGTGGGTCAACGAAATCCTCGCGCCGATCACATCATTCATGATGTAATCCGCACAGGTCAGTTGATGTAATTACCTCATGAATTCGCTTTCGGGCGTCCACAATTCCGGCGGAAAGAACCGCTGCCCCGGCGTTTCGGCCATGCCCTTCTCGGATGTGGCGATCATCGACCCGATCAGATCCGAAGCCAGTTGCCGCATCGGGGTGCCGATCACGATGCTGACGGTGCGGTCCTGAAGCCCCGCCTGCGATTCCGGCGTCAGTTCGTTGACGATGAGAAAGAACTCACCGGGCTTGCGCAATTCACGCACGGCCGCGATGGCTCCCTCCATTCCGCCGCCCGCCACATACAGCCCCACCAGATCCTCGTGCCGCGACAACAGATCCACGGTCGCCTCGTAGGTCAGCTGCCGGGTTTCCAGATTGATCTGGGTATCCAGCAGCCTGAATTCGGGCGCGTCATCGCGGAAATAGCTGCGAAACCCCGTCTCGCGCAACTCATGGCCGTGAAACCGCGACCCGCCGATGAACAAGCCGACCCTGCCCGGCTGATGTGCCAGCTTCGAGATCAACCAGCCAGCGATGCGACCAACCTTCAGATTGTTGGTGCCAAAATAACTCTCCCGCACGCCCTGCGCGAAATCCGACAGCATCGAATAGGTTGGAATACGCGAGCCACGCAGTTCGTGCACGGCCTGCGTCACCTGATGATGATCGAGCCCGGTCGCGGCGACCGCGTCCACCCGCCCCTTCAAGGACAGAAGGATATCCGCCAGTTCGTCGGGCTGCGTGGTTTCCGCAAATCGCGCGACGATCTGAACCCGGCGCACCAGGCAGGATCGCGCCTGAGCCTCGAAGATGCGCAGCACTTCCTGATAGAAGGCATGACGCGGTTTTTGCAGGACAAGCCCCAGCCGGAATTCCGGCTTGTCGGCCAGCATCCGGTAACGGATCGCGTTGGCGCCGTGATAGCCGATCTGTTCGGCGGCTTCATGCACACGCCGCACGGTTTCCTCGCGTACATTGGGACGGCCGTTCAGGACGCGGTCCACGGTCGCGGTGCTGACCCCGGCGGCGCGGGCAAGATCGGCGATTGTCGGTCTGCTCATGAGCGCTTCACATCAGAATAGTTGATGGGAAACTATCATCCGGCGACGTGCAGGATGCAATCGCTCAATCGTTCCGCGGGGCCGTCAGGGCATGGCACGATCGAAACCGAAACCGACCGTGGCACGGACCATGTCCAGCATTTCCATCATCGCCAGGGTCTCGTCCAGCGGGCGTTTCGGCGTCTCGGTCGCGCCCGACGCGATGCAGCGCGCCACCTCGGCAGCCTCGTAGAACAGCCCCTCGAAATGCCGGCCCGCGGGTTCCTCGTAAGACAGCACCGTCGCGCCATCGGCCGAGATCACCCGGAACGGACCCGGCAGGTTGAACTCGGACCCGAAGCGCACCGTGCCCCCTGTGCCGACGATCGCCGCATTGGTCGGCGTCAGCCCGTAAAGCGTCGTCGCCATCATGCCCAGATTGCCCGCCGCATTGGCCATGACGATGGCAAGCTGGCCGTGGACTCCGGCGGGATCGTCCTGCTTCAGGCCCACCATCTGCCGGGCCGGACCCAAGAGCCGCGACAGCAGCGACACGGGATAGGTTCCCAGATCCAGCAGCGGCCCGCCCGCCAGCGCCGGGTCGAAGATGCGATGGTCGCGCGTGAAATGTTCCCCATATTCCGTATGGACCGACCTGATCTCCCCCAGAGCGCCAGAGTCGAGAACCTGCGACAGCACATCGAACTTGGGCAGGAAGTAGGTCCACAGGGCTTCGGCCAGGAACAGCCCCCTCGCGCGTGCCAGCGTCACCATCTCGACGGCCTGGGCATGATCCAGCGCCATCGGCTTTTCGACCAGCACGTTGCGCCCGGCTTCCAGCGCCATCAGCACATGGTCGCGGTGCAGGTTGTGCGGTGTCGCCACATAGACCACATCGAGACCGTCGTCGCCGACCAGATCCTCGTAGCTGCCATGGGCACGCGGGATGCTCCATTTTCGCGCAAAGGCCTGCGCGGTATCCGAACTGCGCGAGCCGATCGCCGCGATCTCCTGCCGGGTATGGGCGCGGACCGAGGCGATGAACTGTTCGGCGATCCAGCCCGAGCCGAGGATGCCCCAACGCAGCACCGGCGCCTCCATCGGGTCCGGGACGCGCGAGGGGGGAAGGGATTTCGGGAATGTCATCACGGTTTCTCCCAGGTTCCGGTTTGCAGGCTGCGTTCCATCGCCTCGACAATGCGCATGTTCTGCAGCCCGAAATCGAAATCGGGATCGCAGCCGGCGCCGCAGATGCCGTCGATCAGGTCGCGCACCTCGATGACCTTCACGTCGAAATAGCCGAGCCCGCCGCCGGCGAAATCGAAGGGGAAGAAGGCCGCGAATTGCGGCACCTGCGAGCCGGCCAGCAGCGTCTTGAAGCCGCGATCGCGCTTCTCGTCGCCGAAGCGCGATACCTTCAATTCGTTGAAGCGTTCGCCATCCATGATGATCGTGCCTTCGGTGCCCGAGACCTCCCAATAAATGCCGAAAACCTTGCCGGCCGCGACGCGCGATGCCTCGATGGTGCCGCCCGCGCCCGAGGCGAAGCGAACCATGGCCTGCAACTGGTCCTCGTTCTCGACGGATCGGCGCTCGGCATCCGCCGACGCCTTGGCCGAATAGCCCGCGGCGCCTTGCGGGACGGGGCGGGTCGGGAAATAGGTCTGGGCCTGGGCGACGGTCGCCTCGATATCGCCCATCAGATGTTGCGCCACCGAAATGACATGGCTGCCCAGATCGCCAAGCGCGCCGGAACCCGCATCGCGCCTTGTGCAACGCCAGGAAAACGGCAGGTCGGGGTCGTTGAAGAACCCTTGGTCGAACCAGCCGCGAAAGCGCATCGGGACGCCAATTTCCCCCGCCTCGATGATCTGTTTCGCCAGCATGGCGGCCGGGGTCTTGATATTGTTGAAGGCGACCATGGTCCTGACGCCCTTGGCACGGGCGGCCGCCGTCATCTCCTCGGCCTCGGCCACGGTGACGGACAGCGGCTTTTCGCAATAGACGTGCTTGCCCGCGGCGATGGCGGCCAGCGCCATCTGATGGTGCATGGCATTGGGCGAGGTGATGTCCACCACATCCACGCCCGGATCGTTGACCAGTTCGCGCCAGTCGCCCGTCGAGCGTTCGAAACCGAAGCGCGCGGCGGCATCCGCGGCCAGTTCCGCCGTGGCATCCGCCAGCATGTAAAGCCGCGGCAGCGCCGGCAGATCCTTGTAGAGCAGCCCTGCGCGGCGGAAGGCATCGGCATGGGCCTGCCCCATGAAGCCCGATCCGATCAGGCCGATGTTCAATATCCTGCGAGTCATGCGTGCGTCTCCGCCGTTGCGAGAAAGGTTCTGCGGATATGCTCCAGCCCGTGCGTCACTGCGGGCAGCGGCGGGGCAAGGGCCGGGTCCTGTTCGGCCTCGACCACCATCCAGCCCCGCCAGCCGCTGTCACGGACGAAGCGGGCCAGCGGCGCGAAGTCGACCACCCCGTCGCCCGGCACGGTGAACATGCCGGCGAGGACACCGGCGTTGAAACTGGCATCCGTATCGCGGATGCGCGCCATCACCTCGCCGCGCATGTCCTTCAGGTGGATATGCGCGATGCGGTCGGGAAAGGCGTCCAGCAGCAGCCCATAGTCGAATCCCGCCGCCGCCGCGTGGCCCGTGTCCAGAAGCAGGCCGACATCCGGCCCTGTCCGGTCGAAGATGCCGGCGATCTCGTCAAAGGTCTCGGCCACCATCATCAGGTGGTGGTGATAGGCCAGCCGCAGCCCGTATTCGCCGGCCAGCCATGCCGCGAATTCCGTCAGGCGGCGGGCATAGGCTGCGGCATCGTCGATCCGCAGCCGCCCCGACATCGGCGCATCCAGCGGCGCATCGCCCGCCATCCGGGCGACCTCGCCATAGACCATCACCTCGCAGCCCATCGCCTTCAGCAAGGCGGCGTGGTCGCGCGCGGCCTCTCTCTCGGCCGCGACATCGCGCTCGGCCAGTTCGCCGGAATACCAGCCCGAGGCCAGCGCCAGCCCGTGCCTCTCCAAGAGCGGGCGCAACGCGGCGGAGTCGCGTGGGAACAGGCGGCCCAGTTCCACACCCTGATAACCGGCCTGCGCGGCTTCGGACAGGCAGGTTTCGATCGGGGTGTCGCCGCCCAGATCGTGCAAGACGTCATTGGTCCAGGACAGCGGGCTGACCGCCAGCCGCACGCCTTGAGGCAGGAAATCCATCATGCGCCTCCTTCCAGCCGGACGACCTGTCCGGTTTTCGCCGATTGCAAGGCGGCCTCGACCAGACGCTGCGCCTCGTAGCCGTCCCGGATCCCGGCCAGCGGCGGCGTGCCGTCGCGGATCAATGCGACGAAGGCCGCCATTTCGTCGCGGTAAGCCTGCGCGAAGCGCTCGATGAAGTAATTTTCCGGCGGCGCCGACAGCATCCCCTCGGCCGAGGTGATCGACAGCGTGGATTGCGGCTGGTTGCCGACGCTCAGCACCTCGTTCGCACAAAGCGCCTCGAGCCGCTGGTCATAGCCCATCGGACCGCGCCGGCAGGCGATGATCTGCGCCTGCCGGCCAGAGGCCGAGACCAGCGTGATCATCACGCTGTCCACATCGCCCGCCGCGCCGATCTCGGGCGAGATCAGGCAGGAACCGGCGGCATAGACACTGGCGATGGGCTCATCCAGCAGGAAGCGCGCCATGTCCACGTCATGGATCGAACTGTCGCGAAACATCCCGCCCGAGGTCTCGACATAGGAACGCGGCGGCGGCGCGGGATCGCGCGAGAACATCACCACCTGCTCCAATGGCCCGCTGACCCCCGAGGCGATGCGGTCGCGCAGCGCGCGGAAGCTGCAGTCATAGCGGCGCTGAAAACCCAGCATGCAGGGAATGCCCGAGGCTTCGATCCTGCGCGTGACCTCTTGGGTCAGCGCCATGTCCAGGCTGATCGGCTTTTCGCAGAAGACGGCCTTGCCGGTTTCCGCCGCCCGCAGCAGCAGTTCCGCATGGCTGTCGGTGGAACTGGCGATTATGATCCCATCGATCCGCTCATCGGCGAAAATGCTGTCGGGATCGGTGATGCTGGCCCCGGTCTGCGCGGCCAGGGCCTCGCGCTCGGGGCTGGCAACAGGATCGGCGAGACAGGTCAATATCACGCCGGGCTGCGCGGCGGCGTTGAGCGCATGCACCCGGCCGATCCGGCCCGCGCCGAAACAGGCAAGTCTGATCATGATTCCCCCTCCTCGGACAGATTGTCCGCAGGGGCAGGATTACGATTGCGCTGCCCGGACCCAAATGCCATTCTTGAAGAAATCTCTTCAAGACGGGATACAGATGGGGCGCAAGGTGACGGCGGCCGATGTCGCGCGCGAAGCAGGTGTTTCCGCCTCGACCGTGGATCGGGTGCTGAACAATCGGGGCGGCGTGGCCGAAGACAAGGAACGCCGGGTCTATGCCGCCGCCCGGCGGTTGCGGCTGGACCGCGCGCTGGATTTGCGTGCCGCACGCACGCTGCGGGTCGCGGCCTTCATCCAGCCGCCGGCAAATCCCTATCACGCGGCGCTGAAAACGGCGATCGACGAGACCAACCGCGGCCCCGACCCGTTCAACATCCAGACCCGGATCTTCCACATCGATCCCTCCTCGCCCCGGCGGACGGCGGACAGGGTGCGCAGCATCGCCGCGGATCACGACGCGATCATCGTCTGCCTGGCCCATGACGACCAGCTCGCGCGGGAGCTGGACGATATCGTCGCAGCCGGCAAACCCGTGGTGACGCTGGCCACCAACATCGCCTGCCGGGGCGCGATCTATGTCGGACCGGACAATCATCGTGCCGGACGGCTTGCAGGAGAACTGATGGGCCGGTTCCTTGGCGAGGCGGGCGGCGACATCATCCTGATCGCCGGGATGTTCAGCATGATCGGGCATGACGAACGCCGCGCCGGCTTTCGTGCCATCCTGTCCGAGCGCTTTCCGCGATGCCGAATCCTGGCCGAGTTCGAAAGCCATGAACAAGGCGAGATCGCGGGAGATCTGGTCTGGCGGGCGCTTGGGCAACATCCCTCGATCCGCGGCATATACAATGCCTCGGCCGGTGCGCTTCCGGTCGTCGCCGCGCTGCAGCGGGCGCACAGGCTGAACGACGTCATCTTCGTCACCCACGAATTGACCGAGGACCGGCGGCGCCTGCTGCAACGTGGCGCCATCGACGCGCTGATCGACCAGAATCCCCGGCTGGAGATCGAAACCGCCGTTCAGGTCATTGCCCACGCCTACCAGCGGCTCGATCTCGACCCCGCGACCACCATCACCCCGGTCAGCATCTATCTGCGCGAGAACTGCTGAACAGACAGATCGACGACCGGGATAGAACCTCGGATGGCGCTGCCTGACCCTAGGTTCTGTGGCCTCTTGGGATTCCCTATTCTGAGGAAAGATGATTCAAGGTTTCTGTTGCAGGAGGTTTGCGATGGGAGTGTTGGATCGGCTTGTGCTGTCGGACGGGCAATGGAAT
>NZ_QNRC01000051.1 GCF_003709565.1 Paracoccus sigandri
AGCGCTATTACATGGAGACCCGCCTGGCCCGCGCCCGCAACCTGCTGATGCAGACCGAGATGTCCGTCATCGAGGTCGCCCTCGCATCCGGCTTCTCAAGCCCGTCGCATTTCTCGAAATGCTATCGCATGCATTACGGCTGCACGCCCTATCGCCAGCGCGGCACCGGGCTGGGGCCGCAGGGTCCGCAGGGAAACCGCGCGGGGCCGGTGCTGCTGACCCCGGAGGGACCCGAATGGCCCTTAGCCTTCCGGCAGGTCGCCTAGGCACCCCCGCAAGTCAAGCCTCGTCCAGCAGCAGCCGCGCGGTCAGGTCGTCGGTGATCAGCACATTGGCGATGCCCGCCGTCAGCACCGCGCGGATGATGGCGGTCTTGTGCGGCCCGGCGGCGGCCAGCACCCGTTCGGGGACCTGGCGCAGCACCTCAAGCTCGATGCCGATGGTGCAGCCGTCCAGCTGGTTCGACACCACCTGCCCCGCCTCGTCCAGGAACCGGCCCACCACGTCGCCCACGGCGCCGGCGCCGGTCAGCTCGGCCTCGCTGACCCCCGCGGGCAGGCCGGTCTGGATCAGGTAGCTGCGGTCCGAGATATCGCTGGCCGTCAGGATCGCCGTGTCCAGGCGAGTGAACTTGTCGAAATGCTCGGCAAAGCCGTCCTGCGACAGGAAGGCCGCGCGGTCCAGCGCCGGCGACAGGAAGATCGGCGCCGCCAGCAGCGAATAGCGCGCGCCCAGCCGACCCGCGAAGCCCGAGGCGATGCCGAAGGCGTTGAACGCCTCGCCCCGGCTGGCGCCGCCCAGCATCGAGATCACCTCCAGATCGGGCAGGCTGTGCGGCAGCAGCCGGTCGATGGCGCATTGCAGGGTCATCCCCCAGGACACGCCGATCCGCCGCCAGTCCCCCGACCGCAGCCGGCCCGACATGTAGCTGGCCAGCGCCGCCCCGGTCGGCGCGTGATAGTCGTAGAGCCGGGGATGGGCGGGGGCGACCTGGGCGCGGGTCAGGCCGAAGCGTTCCTGCAGCCGGTCCTGCAGCTCCAGGCGCGGCAGGAAGGGCGATTCGATCTCGATCTTGACCATCCCCAGCGCCCGCGCGCGCTGGATCGCCTGGTTCACCCGCAGCCGCGTCGCGCCCAGGTATTTCGCGATCTCGGCCTGCGTCAGCTCGTTGACGTAATAGTGCCAGCACACCTCGGCGGTGAAGGCATCGGCTTCGGAGGATGTTTCGTTCGACATTCGCGCATCTCAACTGTCGCGGCGGAATCGCGTCAAGCAGATCATCCGGACAGGGCGGTCCGATTACAACTGTATTATCTTCCTTACATTTGAATTTTTCGCTTGCCTGACCGCCCCCGCCTTTGCCAAGATAATGCCCGAGGCGAGGATCGAATGCCCCCGGATCCGCAAGGAGGATCCGCCCGGCAGCCCGCCAGATCAGGGAGGATTATCCATGAGTCACGCTTTGAAGCTGGGCGCATCGGTGCTGGCCTTGTCGCTTGCGGCGGGCAGCGCGATGGCGCTGGACGAGGAATTCTATCGCCAGGCGGGCACCGAATTCGCCGGCGTCACGCTGCGCGGCGTCACCGAATCGACGCCGCCGTCGAACTATGTCCGCGAGGTGCTGGCCCCGCGCTTCGAGGAACTGACCGGCATCCGCGTCGATATCGAGACGACATCCTGGGACCAGATGTATGACAAGGCGATCAAGGATATGGAGGCCGGGACCGGCATCTATGACATGGTCTATATCGAGCAGGACATCGTCTATGCCTATCTGGCGCGCGACTTCCTGGTCGACCTGACCGCCGCGCTGGAGGCCCGGCCGGAACTGAAGGCCCCCGATTACGACGAGGGCCGGCTGACCAGCTTCGCCGACTATTTCCGGGGCGAGAACGGCAACCTTTTCGGGATGCCGATGGAGGCCTTCATCAAGACCTATCTCTATCGCACCGACCTGTTCGACGACCCCGAGCATCAGGCGGCCTTCCGCGAAAGGACCGGCCACGACCTGGCCCCCGCGACCACGCATGAGGAATACACCCATATCGCCGAATATTTCACCGAATGGGGGCAGGCGAATGGCGGCAACCTGTGGGGCACGACCGCGCAGGCCCATACCGGCCACCCGGCATCCTGGTACGAATTCTTCGAATCCGTCGCGCCGACCTTCGGCGTCTACGACTGGGGCATCGATCCCGAGAACAACTATGCCGCCAGCGTGGAAAACGGCGGGCGGATGAATTCGGACGAGGCCAAGGCGGCGCTGCGCTGGTGGCTGCATCTGCGCGACATCGCCCCGCCGGAATCGGTGCAATCCACCTGGTCCGAGGTGGCGACGACCTTCGCCGCCGGCCGCGCCGCGCAGGGGCTGGTCTATGGCGAGAACGCCGCCTGGATCGCCTCGGACGCCAATCAGTCGCGGGTGGTGGGCAATGTCGGCGTGGCCCTGCCGCCGCTGGCCGAGGGCGTGCTGGCCGAGGTCGAGGCCGGCGAGGGCTATATCGGTTACTACGACGGCGGCGCCTTCGGCCTGCCCGTCACCTCGACCAACCAGGACGCGGCGCTGCTGTTCATGCAGTTCATGGCCGAGGAGGAGCTGCAGCCCGACTGGGCGGTCGCGGGATCGCGCATCACCACCACCGCGACCTATGACGACCCGCAGGTGCAGGAGCTGAACAGCCAGCTGGGCGGCTATTTCGACATGATGAAGGACCAGGGCCACCTGTTCGCGGGCGCCCCCGCCTATCCCTTCCATGCCCAGGTGCGCGAGGCGACGGCGCCGATCTTCTACGACATCCTGACCGGCAGCATCGAGCCCGATGCGGGGCTGGACCAGATGGCCGCCAAGGCCGAGGAAGAACTGACCGATCTGGGCTATCGCAACTGAGCCCGGCCCAGGGCCGTCGCGGCGCGCTCCGCGGCGGCCCCCTGCGCCACGCCCGTTCCGGGCCAGGCGCCGCAACACGGGAAGACGCCGATGCATTCCAAGACCCTGGGCTGGATCCTGCTGGCCCCCACGCTGCTGATCCTGTTCCTGTTCGGCGTGGTCCCCTTCATCTATGTGGTCTTCGTGTCCTTCCACCAGTGGAACCCCTTCGGGGCCAATCCGAACATGGTGTTCAACTGGGCCAACAACTATCGCCGCGTGGTTTTTGATGCGCAGTTCATCACCTCGCTTCAGGTGACGGCCGCCTTCGTGTTCTTCGCGGTGACCAGCCAGCTGATCCTGGGCTATGCGCTGGCGCAGGCCTTCATGCGCGACTTTCCGGGCAAGTCCTTCTTCCGCACCATCCACACCCTGCCGCTGATCATGGCGCCGATCATCGTGGGGTCTGTCTGGAAGCTGATGACCACCCCCTCGATCGGGATCATCCCCAACCTGCTGTCGAACTGGTTCGGATACGACCTGAACATCGGCCAGAGCGCGACGCAGGCCTTTATCACCACCGTGGTGATGGATATCTGGCACTGGACGCCGCTGGTCACGCTGACCATGATCGCGGCGCTGGTATCCTTGCCGCCCGACCCGTTCGAGCAGGCCCAGATCGACGGCGCGAACAGGCGCCAGATCTTCTGGCACATCACCCTGCCGATGATCCGCCCGGCGATCCTGGCCACGCTGTTCATCCGCCTGATGGACGCGATGCGCACCGTGGACGAGGTCTTGATGCTGACCGGCGGCGGCCCCGGCTCGGCCACCCGCTATGTCGGCGTGCATATCTTCAAGGAAGTCTTTCCGCGCACGAATTACGGCTATGGCTCGGCCATCTCGGTCGTCGTGCTCTACCTGACCATCGTGGTCTGCTGGCTGATGTATGTCGGCCTGATCGCGCCCCGCAACAAGGGAAAGGGCTGATCCATGCGCAAGGGCAATCCCTGGCTGTCGGTGCTGTTCTGGACCCTGATCAGCCTTGCCACGCTGTTTCCGATCTACTGGCTGTTCGTCATCTCGGTCAAGCCGGCGGTCGAGCTGTTCTCGACCCCCTCGATCTGGCTGACCGAGATCTACTGGCAGAACTATGTCGACGTGCTGAACAACCGCACGCTGCGCGGCTACATGGTGAATTCGCTGGTGATCTCGTCCGGGAACGCGGTCCTGTGCACCACGCTCGGCTTCTTCGCCTGCTACGCGCTGTCGCGCTTCGACCTGGGCGGCAAGGAGAGCATCTTCTTCTGGACCATCACCAACCGCATGGCGCCGCCCGCGGTGTTCCTGCTGCCGCTGTTCCTGCTGCTGACGCAGGTCTACCGCGTGGGCGATTTCAGCCTGGCCGATACGCGGATCGGGATGATCCTGATCTATTGCACCTTCAACCTGCCCTTCGCGATCTGGACCCTGCGCCCCACGCTGGACGGTATCCCGAAAGAGCTGGACGAGGCCGCCTATGTCGACGGCGCAAGCCCCTGGAAGGTCATCACCGAGGTGGTCTTCCCGCTGGCCCGGCCCGGCCTTGCGGTCACGCTGATCCTGACCTGGGTGTTTGCCTGGAACGAATACCTGCTGGCCGCGACGCTGACCAATTTCAACGCCCGCACCCTGACCACCGGCCTGTCGGAATATGTCACCACCACCGGCACGAACTGGGGGATCATGGCGGCGATCTCGGTCTTCACGCTGATCCCGGCGCTGATCGTCTTTTCGCTGGTGCAGCGCCATATCGTCGCGGGCCTGACCTTCGGCGCGGTGAAAGGATAGACCATGAAACCCGAACGACGCCCCGGCTTCCTGCCCATCCAGACCAACTGGTTCGACCGGCTGTTCATCAGCGTCGTGCTGTGGGTCGCGCTGTCGCTGTTCTGGCTGCGCTTCCTGGAACCGCTCGGCCTGTCGATCTGGATCTGCGTGGCGATCTCGCTGATCCTTGCCGCCGTCATCATCCGCAGGGGATAGGCCATGGAAGCCCTGGTTCTGGAACGGCAGGGGGAACTGTCCCTGCGCGACATGCCCGAAATCGACCGCGCCGAGGAAACCCTCGGGCCCCGCGACGTGCGCATCAGGCTGCACACGGTCGGCATCTGCGGGTCGGACGTGCATTACTATACCCACGGCCGGATCGGCCCCTTCGTGGTGAATGCGCCGATGATCCTGGGGCACGAAGCATCCGGCACGGTGATCGAATGCGGCGCCGAGGTGACGACGCTGGCCCCCGGCGACCGGGTCTGCATGGAGCCGGGCATCCCCGATCCCAACAGCCGCGCCTCCCGGATGGGGATGTACAACATCGACCCCGCCGTGCGCTTCTGGGCGACGCCGCCGGTCCATGGCATCCTGCGCCCGACCTGCACCCATCCCGAGGCCTTCACCTTCCGGCTGCCCGACAATGTCAGCTTCGCCGAGGCCGCCATGGTCGAGCCGCTGGCCGTCGGCATCCATGCCGCGACGAAGGCGCGGGTGAAGCCGGGCGACAACGCGGTGGTGATGGGCGCGGGACCCATCGGCCTGGTGACGGCGCTGTCGGCGCTGGCCGCCGGCTGCGCGCGGGTCTGGGTCAGCGACCTGGCGCAGCCCAAGCTGGAGATCGCCGCCAGCCTGTCGGCTGCGATCACGCCGGTCTCGCCGGGCGATCTGGCCGCGCAGGTGCTGGCGGCAACGGATGGCTGGGGCGCGGAGCTGGTCTTCGAGGCGACCGGATCGCCCCATGCGGCGGCCGGGGTATTCCAGCCGCTGGCGCCGGGCGGCTGCGTGGTGATGATCGGCGGCCAGCCCGATCCCATCGCCTATGACGCCGGCGCCGCGATGGTGCGCGAGGCGCGGGTGGAAAACATCTTCCGCTATGCCCATGCCTTTCCGCGCTGCCTGAACATGATCGCCTCGGGCGCGATCGACGTGAAGCCCCTGATCACCCGGACCTTTGGCTTCGAGGACAGCCTGCGCGCCTTCCAGATCGCCGCCTCGGCGCCGCCGGCCGACGTGAAGATGCAGATCGAGCTGCCGCAGTAACAGGAGAGAGCCTTGGCCAACGTCCAGATTGACAATGTCTTCAAGCGCTATGGCGGGGTGCAGGTCATGCATGGCGTCAGCGTCGATATCGAGGACGGCGAATTCGTCGTGCTGGTCGGCCCCTCGGGCTGCGGCAAGTCCACCCTGCTGCGGATGCTGGCCGGGCTGGAGGAGATCAGCGAGGGGACCATCTCGATCGGCGGGCGGGTGGTGAACGACATGCCGCCGAAAGAACGCGACATCTCGATGGTGTTCCAGTCCTATGCGCTCTATCCCCACAAGACGGTGGCGGAAAACATCGGCTTTCCGCTGAAGATGGCGAAGCGCCCGCGGGCCGAGATCGACCAGAAGGTCCGCCACGCCGCCGGCATCCTGGACCTGGGGCACCTGCTGGACCGCTATCCCAAGCAGCTTTCCGGCGGCCAGCGCCAGCGCGTGGCCATGGGCCGCGCCATCGTCCGCGACCCGCAGGTCTTCCTGTTCGACGAGCCGCTGTCGAACCTGGACGCGAAACTGCGCGTGACCATGCGGGTCGAGATCAAGGAGCTGCACCAGCGGCTGAAGACCACCATCGTCTATGTCACCCATGACCAGATCGAGGCGATGACCATGGCCGACAAGATCGTCGTCATGCGCGACGGGCGGGTGGAGCAGATCGGCGCGCCGCTGGAGCTGTATGACCGGCCCGCAAGCGTCTTCGTGGCGGGCTTCATCGGCTCGCCCTCGATGAACTTCCTGCATGGGCAGGTGGCGCTGCGGGACGGGCAGCGGGTGTTCATGACCGATGGCGGGATGGCCTTGCCGCTGCCCGCCTGCGACCTGGCCGAAGGCCATGCCGTGACCTATGGCATCCGCCCCGAACATATCGGCATCGCCGATCACGGCATTCCGGTCACGGTCGTCGTGACCGAACCCACGGGCTCGGAAACCCAGGTCTTCGCCCGCGTCGAGGACGAGCTGATCGACGCCGTGGTCCGCGACCGGATCCGCGCCCAGCCGGGCGAGCGGATCGGCTTCGTCATCGACCCCGAGAACGTGCATCTGTTCGACCGTGCCACCGAGCGCCGCATCTGAGGATCTTCCATGACCGATATCCGCGCCGTGATCTTCGATCTGGACGGCTGCCTCGTGGACAGCGAGGTCATGTCGCTTCAGGTCCTGGCCGAGGAAATGGCGGCCGAGGGCGTCCCGGCCACCCCCGACGAGCTGCGCCAGCGCTTCCTGGGCGTCTCGATCCAGGCCATCGTCGACCATATCGCCGAGGCGACCGACCGCGCCGTGCTGCCCGATTTCGCGCGGCGCTTCGAGGATCGGCTGCTGGCGCGCTATGACGCCGAATTGCGACTGATCCCCGGCGCCCCGGCGCTGCTGGACGCGCTGGAGGCGCGCGGGACCGCCATGGCCATCGCGACCGGCGGGTCGCTGCGCCGGCTGGGAACGACCCTGCGCGTCTCGGGGCTGGAGGCGCGGTTCCAGGGCCGCGCCTTCAGCGCCGACCAGGTGGCGCATGGCAAGCCCGCGCCCGACCTGTTCCTGCTGGCCGCCGAACGGCTGGGCATCGCGCCCGAAGCCTGCGCGGTGATGGAGGATTCGCCCCATGGCGTCACCGGCGCCGTGGCGGCGGGGATGCGCGCCGTGGGCTTCGTCGGCGGCAGCCACCTGCAGGGGATGCGCGACGACCACGCCGCGCGCCTGCGCGCCGCCGGCGCCGCCGCGGTGCTGGCCGAGCTTGCCGCCATGCCCGACATGCTTCTCAACCCGTCAAGGACCTCATGATCCGCCTTTCCGACACCGACCTGCCGCGCCTACGCCATGCCTTTCACACCGGATTTGACGGATTGCGCCCGCTGCTCCACAAACGAGAGAACGCGGGCGGCACCGGGCCGCTCTCTTGCAGGGTAACGCCATGAGCTTTCTGGGAATCGACCTCGGCACGTCGGGGCTGCGGGCGCTGCTGGTGGATGGCGAGGGCCGTCCGCTGGGGGCGACCGAGCGGCACTATCCGCTGTGCCATCCGCATTCGGGCTGGTCCGAGCAGGACCCCGCCGACTGGATCGCCGCGCTGGAGGGCGCGGTGGCGGAACTGCGCGACCGCCATCCCGAATTCGCCGCCCTGCGCGGCATCGGCGTGGCCGGCCACATGCATGGCGCGACGCTGCTGGACGCCGAGGACCGGGTGATCCGGCCCTGCATCCTGTGGAACGACACCCGCAGCCATGCCGAGGCCGCGCGGCTGGACGCGATCGCCGATTTCCGCGCCCTGTCGGGCAATATCGTCTTTCCCGGCTTCACCGCGCCCAAGCTGGAATGGCTGCGCGCGCACGAGCCCGAAAACCACGCTCGCATCGCCCGCGTGCTGCTGCCGGCGGCCTACCTGAACCTGTGGCTGACCGGCGATCACGTCGCCGACATGTCCGACAGCGCCGGCACCTCTTGGCTGGATACCGGGCGGCGCGACTGGTCCGACCGGCTGCTTGGGGCCGGGCACATGCGCCGCGACCAGATGCCGCGGCTGGTCGAGGGCTCCGAACCGGCGGGCCATCT
The DNA here is from genome assembly GCF_003709565.1 of Paracoccus sigandri. Lineage (GTDB taxonomy): Bacteria > Pseudomonadota > Alphaproteobacteria > Rhodobacterales > Rhodobacteraceae > Paracoccus > Paracoccus siganidrum. The sequence goes on from NZ_QNRC01000051.1 coordinate 8,486, forward strand.
GCGCGCCCAGCTGGCCCGCGACTGGGGGCTGGCGCAGCCCGTCGTGGTGGCGGGCGGCGCGGGCGACAATGCCGCCGCCGCCTGCGGGATCGGCGCGATGGAGGAGGGCCAGGGCTTCGTCTCGCTCGGCACCTCGGGGGTGCTTCTGGCGGCGCGCGACGGCTATCGCCCGGCGCCGGAAACCGCGCTGCACACCTTCTGCCATGCGGTGCCGGGAAAGTGGTACCAGATGGGGGTGATGCTGTCCGCGACCGACAGCCTGAACTGGCTGTCGCGGATCGCCGGGGCCACGCCGGCGCAGCTGACCGCCGGTCTTGGCGACAGCCTGCGCGCCCCTGGCCCGGTGCGCTTCCTGCCCTATCTGTCGGGCGAACGGACGCCGCATAACGACCCGGTCATCCGTGGCAGCTTCACCGGGCTGGCCTCGGAAACGACGCGCGACGACCTGACCCGCGCCGTGCTGGAGGGCGTGGCCTTCGGCCTGCGCGACAGCCACGAGGCGCTGAAGGCCACCGGCGCGCGCACCGACCGGCTGATGGCGATCGGCGGGGGGGCGCGGTCGCGCTATTGGCTGCGGGCGATCGCGACGGCGCTGGACGTGACGCTGACCCTGCCCTCGGACGGCGAATTCGGCGCGGCGCTTGGCGCGGCGCGGCTGGGCATGGTGGCGGCGGGGGCGGGCAGCGTGGAACAGGTGATGACCGCGCCCGACGTGACCGAGGAGATCGCCCCCGACCCGGAGCTGCGCGGCGCCTTCGACGAGGCCTTCGCGGCCTATCGCGCCGCCTATCCGGCGATCCGGGCCGCCCAGTGATCGCCCCAGTGATCGGCGCAATAATCAGCGCACCGAATAGCCGCCATCGGCCATCAGCACCGCGCCGGTGACGATCCCGGCCTCGGCCGAGGCCAGATAGCGGGCGGCGGCGGCGATTTCCGCCGGCTGCGCGAAGCGGCCTACGGGGATGTCGCGCCGCGCCTGCTCGCCCTTCTCGCCCGACCAGCCGACCAGCGCCATCGGCGTTTCCACCACCGTCGGCGCGATGGCGTTGACGGTGATGCCGAAGCCCGCCCATTCCACCGCCAGCACCTTCGTCAGCAGGTTCAGCCCCGCCTTGCTGGCCCCGTAGGCCGCATGTTCCGGGATCGCGATCACCCCGGCCTGGGACGAGACATTCACCACCCTGCCCCGCCCTGACCGCTTCAGCCAGGGCAGCGCCGCCGACGCCATCAGCCAGGGCGCGCGCAGGTTGACGGCCATGGTCGCATCCCAGTCCTCGACGCGCGGGGTCTCGGCCGGAAAGACGATGCCCAGGCCCGCATTGTTGATCAGGATGTCGATACCCATCGCCTCGCCGATCCGGGGCACCTCGCGGGCGATGGCATCCGGGTCGGCCAGGTCCAGCGCGAAGGCGCGGTGATCCGGCCCCAGGTCGCGGGCCAGGGCCGAGGCATCGTTGATGTCGACCAGCGCCAGCCGTGCACCCGCCGCCGCGAAACCCTCGGCCATCGCCCGCCCGATGCCGCCCGCCGCCCCCGTGATCAGCACGGTCAATCCGATGAATTCGCTCATGACGCCCTCAATGCGTGGTATAGCCGCCATCCGCGACCAGCACCGCGCCGGTCACGAAGCTGGCCGCGTCCGAGGCCAAAAACAGCGCGCAGCTGGCCATCTCCTCGGGCTGCGCGAAGCGGCCCATCGGCGTGTTCTCGGTCCAGATGCGGTTCCATTCCGGCCGGGCGATGCCCCCGGCGGTCATGTCCGAGACCACATAGCCCGGCGCCAGCGCGTTCACGCGGATCCCGCGCGCGGCATATTCGAAGGCCATCACCCGACTCATCTGGTGAACCGCCGCCTTCGAGGCGTTATAGGCGACCTGCAATTGCGGCGTATTGGCGACATGGCCAGAGATCGAGCCGATATTGACGATCGCGCCGCCGCCCTGGTCCAGCATCGGGCGGATCGCCGCGCGGGCGATGCGGAAGGGCGCGATCAGGTTGGTGTCCATGATGCGCTTCAGCCGCGCATCGTCGAAATCGTGGAAATCGCCGTTGTCGGCGATGCCGGCATTGTTGACCAGCACGTCCAGCCGCCCGAAACGGTCCAGCGCGGCGCCGACCATCGCCTCGGGCGCGTCCTCGGCATTCACGTCGGCGCGGTGCCAGGCCACGCGGTCGGGATGGGCGGCCAGCAGGGCGTGCAATGCGTCGGTCTCGCTGCGGCTGGTCAGCAGGCAGGACGCGCCGGCCTCGACGAACAGCTGCGCGATGGCCAGGCCGATGCCGCGATTGCCGCCGGTGATCAGCGCCACCTTGCCGTCCAGCCGGAACATGCTCAAGCTCATCGGGTCCCCCTCCCTGGCATCAGCCGTCGCAGAAAGGATACATTTGCATTATTTGCGATACAAATGATTTCATGCGGGACGTGGGCGGGCCGGCGTTCCCACCCGAATCGGCACTGGCACCGCCCGCCTGCCGATAGGTCAGGACGACGCAGCGGCCACGGGTTTCGGGAAGACAAGCGGACACCGCGGCGGAACCGATGGGCCATCCCGCCAGGTTCCGAATTCATCCAGAAATTTTCAGGAAAATTGGTGCGGTCGAGACGCATTGAATTCCCCAATATCTAGATATCAGCGTCGTTCAACAAGGATCGGTAGCACTGGAAACACTATCTTTTTAGCAATCTACCGCAATCAATACCTATCGGCAGAAATCATGGCATACTATATCTAGAGGTGGACCCAAAGAGGGGCCAGCTTTTCGGCGGGAAAGGTGGACTGTGCGGACGAGCAACAGATTGAGCGCCAAGGGGGCGGCGACGCTCGGCCCCGGAAAGTATGCTGACGGGGCTGGCCTATGGCTGGTGAAGGAAGAAACTGCGCGGGGCAAATGGGTGCTGCGCGTCACTGTTCACGGCAGGCGGCGGGAAATGGGCCTCGGGGCATTTCCGGCTGTATCGCTTGCCGAAGCTCGCAAGCATGCTGACGCCGCCCGCGCCAAGGTTCGCGCTGGGCTGGACCCGATCAAGGAACGGCAGCGGGAACGGCGGGAAGCGTCCCGCAATTTGCACCTTCTGAAAGACGTGGCCCTTGATGCCTTCGAGAGCCGCAAGGCCGAGTTGAAAGGCGACGGGAAGGCAGGCCGCTGGTTCAGCCCGCTTGAGCGCCACATCCTTCCGAAGCTGGGCAAGGTTCCGATCGCTGATATCGACCAGGTGGATATCAGAGACTGCCTTGCCCCTATCTGGCACGCCAAGGCGGCCACCGCTGAAAAGGCGCTGGGCCGCTTGAGCATATGCCTGAAACACGCCGCCGCCCTCGGCTTGCAGGTTGATCTCCAAGCACCCGAGAAAGCCCGCGCATTGTTGGGCCGCAGCCGCCACAGGGTCGAGAACATCCCGGCCATGCCGTGGAAGGACGTGCCCGCATTTTATGCCAGCCTGAGTAACGGGACAGTCGCGCATATGGCCTTGCGCCTGCTTATCCTGACAGGCGTGCGGTCGTCGCCGCTGCGCTTCCTGCACGAAAGCCAGATCGACGGCGACGTGTGGACCATCCCGGCCGAGGCCATGAAAGGCCGCAGGGATGCCACCGCAGATTTCCGCGTGCCGCTGGTTCCCGAAGCTCTGGCCGTTATCGAGGCCGCACAAGCCCACGCCCGCGACGGGTTCCTGTTTCCAAGCGTGCGCAAGGGGGTGATTTCCGATGCCACCATGGCCCGACTGATGGAACGTCGCGAGATGGACGCTCGCCCGCATGGCTTCCGCTCCAGCCTTCGCGACTGGCTGGCCGAAGCGGCCGGCGCCCCGCATGAGGTGGCAGAAACCATGCTGGGGCACGTTGTGGGCGGATCGGTCGAGCGGGCCTATCGCCACACAGATTTCTTGGAACAGCGCCGGGCCTTGCTGGCGCGCTGGGCGCAGCATGTCACCGGGCAGTCGGGACGAGTGGTGGAGCTTGTCAGGGCGTGAATACGGAGAAGCTTGAGCAGGCTCTTGATCAAATCGGCTTTCCGGCCGCGTTAGACTGGGCTCCATTTCGGGCAGCGTCGCTGAAGGGCACAATCGTTAGTATCGCAGCGCAACCACCGCCCGAAATGCGCGGGGCTGATCGTGAGGCCGTTCGTAGTCTTTTCGACAGCGCGGCGACGATCCTCAAAACTTTGCCCACACTAAGCGCGTCAATCCGGGACGTGATTGAAGGGCCTGCGCAATCTTGCCCAACGGATAGCGAAGCACTGGGGGAACTCGAGGCAATCCTGCGCCGCCTAACTCCCGGGCTTCAATACGCGGTCGAGGTGACCGAGAACGAAAAGAGAGCGCGCGGGAAACAGCCTGCGACAAAAGAGCGACGGGTGATCGAGGCTTGCGCTGAAATCTGTGAACCGGCGTGCAAAATTGACCCCGTAACGGGGTAATCGGCTTCCAAAAATGACCCCCTTACGCTGATGGTCATGATGCCTCCGAGGCTATCGGGGGGCACAGTGTGGGATGCTGGTTGTGGAGACGATTGCGAAGATCCGCCGGGCGTATTTCCAGGACAAGAAGTCGATCAAGCATATCTGCCGAGAGCTGCGGGTATCGCGGAACACGGTTCGGAAGGTGATCCGGTCCGGCGCAACGGAGATGACTTACGAGCGAACCGTCCAACCGCAGCCGAAGATCGGTCCCTGGAAAGGCAAGCTCGACGAGATGCTGGCGGCGAATGCGCGCAAGCCGAAGCGCGAGCGGCTGACCCGCATCCGGATTTTCGAAGAGCTCAGGGCCCTCGGATATGACGGCGGCTACGACGCGGTCCGACGCTATGCGGCTTCGTGGTCGCAGGCGGAGCAGGAAGCGTCAGCCGCCGCCTATGTGCCACTGAGCTTCGATCCGGGTGAAGCCTACCAGTTCGACTGGAGTCACGAGGTCGTTCTGATCGACGGCGTGACCACCACGGTGAAGGTGGCTCACGTCCGGCTTTGTCATAGCCGGATGCTGTTCGTCCGGGCCTACCCGCGAGAGACGCAGGAAATGGTGTTCGATGCCCATGACAAGGCCTTTGCCTTCTTCGGCGGCGCCTGTGCGCGTGGGATCTACGACAACATGAAGACGGCGGTGGACACGATCTTCGTCGGCCGCGACCGCGCGTATAATCGCCGGTTCCAGCAGATGTGCGGACACTACCTTGTCGATCCCGTCGCCTGCACCCCCGCGTCCGGCTGGGAGAAGGGACAAGTAGAGAACCAGGTTGGCGTTGTCCGGCGGCGGTTCTTCGTGCCGCGGCCGCGCTTCAAGAGCTACGCGGAACTCAACGCCTGGCTTCAGGATCGCTGTATTGCCTGGGCCAAGGCCCATCCGCACCAGGAATTGCGTGATCGGACAATCTGGGACGTGTTCCAGGATGAGCGGGCGAGCCTGGTGCCCTACGTCGGCCCTTTCGACGGATTCCATGCCGTGCCGGCCTCGGTGTCCAAGACCTGCCTCGTTAGGTTCGACAAGAACCGCTACTCGGTCGATGGTCGCGCCGTCGGCCGTCCGGTCGAGATCCGCGCCTATGCCGAGCGGGTCGAGGTCTGGCAGGACGGCAAGATCGTCGGCCGGCACGACCGCGCCTTCGGGCGCGACAAGGCCATCTATGACCCGCTGCACTACATCCCGGTGCTGGCCCGCAAGCCCGGCGCCCTTCGAAACGGCGCTCCCTTCAAGGAATGGGAACTGCCGCCGGCGATACGACGCGTCCAGCGTAAGCTGGGGCGCGTGCCGAACGGTGACCGTCAGATGGTCCAGATCCTGAGCATGATCCCAACGGATGGACTGGAAGCCGTCGAGGCTGCCTGCGTCGAGGCCCTGACCGAAGGCGCCCCGGCGGCATCGGTCGTTCTGAACATCCTGGCCCGACATCGCGAGCCACCACCTCCGTTGACCATCGCCACGCCGGACGCGTTGCGCCTGACCTGCGAGCCCGTGGCCGACTGCAAACGCTACGACAGCCTCAGGAGACCCCGCCATGGAAAGATCACAGGTGCTGGACGCGATGGGCCAGTTGAAGCTCTACGGCATGAAGGCCGCCTACGATGAGATCATCGCCACGGCGGTGAAGCGACAGCACGAACCGCAGCAAATCGTGGGCGACCTGCTGAACGCCGAGATCAGCGAGAAACAAGCTCGCTCGATCAAATACCAGATGACCATCGCCAAGCTGCCCTTGGCCAAGGAAGTCGACGAGTTCAGCTTCGAAGACACGCCGGTAAACGAAACGCTGGTGCGCGATCTGGCCTCCGGAGAGTTCCTCGAGCATCAGCGTAACGTCGTCCTCATCGGCGGCACCGGGACCGGCAAATCCCACCTTGCCGTCAGCATCGCCCGGGCCTGCATCCGCCGTGGCAAGCGCGGCCGCTTCTTCAACGTCGTGGACCTGGTGAACAAGCTGGACGCCGAAGCCCGCG
>NZ_QNRC01000052.1 GCF_003709565.1 Paracoccus sigandri
CCACCTATGTCGAGATCTACACCGGCCAGGCACCCCAAAAACGCGAAATCGCAAGGTTCAACGCAGCCGTGAACAGAAAAGCAAATCCAAAAGCCTAACAGCACCAGAACCGAGAGCCAGAGAAGGCTCTCCACCCAGCCCCCCGGACAGTGCGACGGTCCGGGCAGCGAGAACTCATGTCGCGACAGGGAAGAAGACCATGAGACGACGCCCTTTTCCCGGCACAGCCGCCCCGCCTTTTCCGGCCCGGACCGAAGCCCCCCGCGGCCGCAATGCGATGCGGACGCGATGGCGCGGCCCATCGGCGGCCCGGCAGGTCAAGACCGCATTCCAGGCATGAGAAAGCGCGCGGCACCGAAGCCGCGCCTCCCTTCCCCAGCAACAGGCGGATAGCAATTCCATGACATGGCTCACATCCTTCCCCCAGTTGAGCAACTCCTTCCTGCGGGATCTTCAGCGAAGCATCGACGACGGGTTCCGGACCTTCACCCGCAGCTACGGCGACCTGATCGAGGGCTTCTTCAGCCCGCTGCAAACCATGCTGATCTGGTTCGAGCGGCTGCTGCTGAACACCTCGTGGCTGATCATCCTGCTGGTGGTCGCCGCGCTTGCCTGGGGCGCCAGCCGCAGCCTGCGGGTGGTGATCGGATCGGTCGCGACGCTGGTGGCGATCGGGCTTTTCGGCATGTGGGAGGACACGATGCGCACCATCTCGATGGTGCTGGCCGCGACATTCCTGTCCATCGCCATCGGCCTGCCCCTGGGGATCCTGATGGCGCGCTCGGCCCGGATCCAGCGGATCATCAGCCCGGTGCTGGACATCATGCAGACCATGCCCAGCTTCGTCTACCTGATCCCGGTGGTCATGCTTCTGGGCATCGGCCGGGTGCCCGGCCTGATCGCCGTGGTGATCTATGCGATCCCGCCGATGATCCGGCTGACCAACCTGGGCATCCGCCAGGTCGACCGCGAGGTGCTGGAAGCGACCGACGCCTTCGGCTCCTCGGCCTGGCAGAAGCTGACCAAGGCGCAGCTGCCGCTGGCGCTGCCGACGATCATGGCGGGCATCAACCAGACGATCATGATGGCGCTTGCCATGGTGGTGATCGCCTCGATGATCGGCGTGCAGGGGCTGGGCCAGCCGGTGCTGCGCGCCATCTCGAACCAGTATTTCACGCTGGGGCTGTTCAACGGCTTCGCCATCGTCGGCATCGCCATCCTCTTCGACCGCATCAGCCAGGCCTGGGGCAAGCGGCTGCAGAAACACCAGGAGGCCAGCCATGACTGATCCCATCGGCATCGAGATCCGCAATCTCTACAAGATCTTCGGCTCGGACCCCGAGGCCCATGTCGAGGCCGTCCGGCGCGGCATGAGCAAGGCCGAACTGCAGCGCGACCACCAGCATGTGCTGGGCCTCAGCGACATCAACATCCAGGTCGCGCCGGGCAGCATCCAGGTGATCATGGGCCTGTCGGGCTCGGGCAAGTCGACGCTGATCCGCCATATCAACCGGCTGATCGACCCGACGGCCGGAGAGATCATCATCGAGGGCCGGAATGTCGTCGCGATGTCGCAGGCGGAGCTGCGCGAGTTCCGCCGCCACAAGACCGCGATGGTGTTCCAGAAATTCGGGCTGCTGCCGCATCGCACCGTGCTGGACAACGCGGCTTACGGCCTCGAGGTGCAGGGCATCTCGCAATCCGAACGCTACCGCACCGCGATGCGCTGGATCGAGCGGGTGGGCCTCAAGGGTTTCGAGAAAAGCTATCCCAGCCAGCTTTCCGGCGGCATGCAGCAGCGCGTCGGGCTGGCCCGCGCGCTGGCCAACGACGCCCCGATCCTCTTGATGGACGAGGCCTATTCGGCGCTGGACCCGCTGATCCGCTATGACATGCAGACGGTGCTGCTGGACCTGCAGCAGGAGGTCAGGAAAACCATCGTCTTCATCACCCACGACCTCGACGAGGCGCTGCGGATCGGCGACCGCATCGCGCTGCTGCGCGACGGCTCGGTGATCCAGCAGGGCACGGCGCAGGACATCGTGATGCGCCCGGCCGACGACTATGTCGCCAATTTCGTCCAGCATGTCGATCGCGGCAAGGTGCTGAAGGTCGGCGCGGTCATGCTGGCGCAGCACGGCTTCGACGACTTGCCCGAGGCCAGCATCGCCACTGACGCCAGCATCGCCGAAGCTCTGCAACAGATGGCCGCCAGCCGCCTGCAGGCCCTGCGCGTCGACGCTCCCGACGGGAAGCCCATCGGCGTCATCCCCTTCCAGGATGCGATCAACGCATATACCGGCAGCAGGGAAGCGACTCCATGAAGCTCGGCATCATCGGCGCAACCGGCTGGCTGGGATCGGCGCTTGGCGCGGGGCTGCTCTCGCGCGGGATCTTGCAGCCGGGCGATCTGGTGCTGTTGAACCGCAGCGGGCCGCGACCCGACTATCACGGCCATGCCGATGTGACCTGGGCGCGGGACGTGGCGGATCTCGTGGCGCAAAGCGACGTGATCGTGGTCTCGGTGCGGCCCGAGGACTGGCCGGGGCTGGACCTGCGCGCCGAGGGGCGGCTGGTCCTGTCCTTCATGGCCGGGGTGGACGCGGCCACGCTGGCCGGTTGCAGCGGCCGGATCGTGCGGGCCATGCCGAATGCCGTCGCCGAGATCGGCGCCTCCTATTCGCCCTTCTGGGCCGCCGGGGGCGTGACCGAGGCCGACCGCGACACGGTGCGCCGCCTGCTCTCGGCCATCGGCACCACCGACGAATTGCGGACCGAGACGCAGATCGACCTGATGACCGCCCTGCCCGGCTCGGGCGCCGCCTATCCGGCGCTGATGGCCGTGGCGATGGCCGGTTTCATGCGCGCGCAGGGCGTTTGCGAACCCATCGCCTGGCGCGCCGCCGAGGCTGCCGTCATCGGCGGCGCGCGGCTGCTGGAAGGCCGCATCACCGAGGCCCCCGCCCTGCTTGCCGCCTATCGCGACTATCGCGGCACCACCGCGGCGGGACTGGACGCTGCCGAGGCCGCGGGCTTTGACCGGGCCATCGAGGCGGCGCTGTCCGCAGCGACCGAGAAGGCGCGGCGCATGGCGGCGAGCCCGGCATGACGCGCCCGGCCCTCTCCTGCCTCGACGGCACGGATTACGACGTGATCGTCGTCGGCGCCGGCGCGGTCGGCTGTGCCAGCGCGCGGCAACTGGCTGGGCGCGGCTTTCGCACACTGCTGGTGGATCGCGGCGATATCGGCGCGGGCACCTCGTCGCGTTCCAGCCGGATGCTCTATTCCGGGCTCGGCTATCTCGCCGCGCGCTATCCGCTGTGGCAGATGCCCTTCCGGCCCGCCGACATGATCCGGCGGCTGCTTTATACCCGCGACGTGATGCGCTGCCGGGCGGAACTCGTCCGCGACATGCCCGGCCACCTGACGAAGCATCGCTTCCACTATCCGTTCCGCAAGGGCGACCGCTATCCGCCCTGGCTGGTCGATCTGGGCTTCCGCCTGATCGAGGCGCTGGACGGCTGGCGGGTGCCGCTGTCCTATCGCCGGCTTGCGCCCGCGCAGGCGGCGCGCGAAAGCGCCATGGCGGCGGCCCTGGGCGGCCCCCTGCGCGGCGTCGGGGTCTTCGAGGAATACATGTATGCCTGGCCCGAACGCATCTGCGTCGATACCGCGCTGGATGCCGAGCGGCGCGGCGCCACCCTCCGCACCTATGCCGAGGTGACAGCCATCGCCCGGGCGGGCGCAGACTGGCTGGTCACGCTGGACGAGCGCGCCCCCGAGGCGCAGGGCCGGGCGCAGGTCCGCGCCCGCATGGTGGTGAACGCCGCCGGTCCCTGGATCGACCGGGTGCCGGGCGGCGGGGCGGGCAAGCGGCGTGTGATCGGGGTCAAGGGCGTCAATGTCATGCTGCGCCTGCCCGAGGCGTTTCGCGGCCAGGGGCTGGAGGCCTTTTCCCGCAAGGGCGAGCCCTATTACGTCTTTCCCTGGCGCGATCTTCATTTCATCGGCCCGACCGAGACCGAAGTGACGGAAAACCCCGACGACATCCGCGTCGAGGACGGCGAGATCGACTATATCCTGGGCGAGGCGAACCACCTGTTCCCGGACCTGCGCCTGACCCGCGCGGATGTGGAACATTGCTGGTGCGGCGTGCGTCCGACCTCGACCCGCGACGGGCGGACGACCAGCCTGCCCATCGAGCTGGCCGAGGATACCGACAGGCCCGGCCTGCTGGCCGTCACCGGCTCGACCATCATGCTGCATCGCCATGCGGCGCGGAAGGTGGCGCGGGCGGTCGAGAAGCGGCTCGGCAAGCGCGGGCCAGCGCCCGAGGGCGTCATTCCCGCACCGGAAACCGCTGGCGAGGGTATCGGCCAGATGGCGGTCCGCGAGCATGTCGTGCGGCTCGCCGACCTGATCCGCCGCCGCCTGCCCGACGGACTGGAGCCCGACCTGGGCCGGGGCCGCGCCGAGGAGCTGTCGCATGTCGCCGCCGCCAGCCTCGGCTGGAGCGAGATTCGGCGCCAGCAAGAATTGCTGTATTTTCAGAAGGATACCGAAAAGACCTACCCTGCCCACGTCGCCTTTCATCTTGGCGAAAATATCCCACGGGGGGTCCGGGGGGTGTGAAACCCCCCGGCGCGTGAAGGGCGCGCGATCCTAGACCTCTCGCGGAACCAGCCAATCCGCGAACAGCCGGGCCCTGGCCGAGGCTCGGGGATGGATGGTCAGGTGGAAACCCGCCGGAGAGGGAATGCTCTCCGGCACCAGCCTGACCAGCCGGCCCTGATCCAGCAGATCGCCCAGCAACCCGTCCCAGCCCAAAACCGCGCCCACATCGTCCTGGGCCGCCTGAAGGGCGATCATGTGGTTGTTGACATGCAGGCTACGGCCCTTCGGCGCCGGATGGCCCAGGGCGGCGAACCATTCCGTCCAGCCGGTCCAGTCGTTCTCCTCGCTGCGCATGTGGATCAGCGGCGCGCTCAGCAGGTCGGCCGCGCGATGGATGCCCTGATCCCGCCGGAACCGCTCTGTGCCCAGGGCAAGGATCCGGTCGTGGAACAGCGGGCGCCATTCCTCGCCATTGTCCTGCGGAATCGCGTAGCGGATGCTGAGATCGTGCCGCCCGCCCGAGCCCGGCACGTCGCTGATGATCTGCGAGACGGTGACGCTTGGATGATCTTTCCAGAAGGCACCGATCTTGGGGGTCAGCCACAGCGCGCTGACCGCGGTCGAGGCGCGGATGGTGACATCGACCGTCTCGGGGCTTTCGCGCAATTGCCCGACGGTGTCCGAGATCGTCTCGAAGCTGCGCTGCAGAGCGACCAGCAGGAAGGCGCCCTTCTCGGTCAGTTCCACCCCGCGATGGCGGCGGATGAACAGCGCGCAGCCAAGGTCCTGCTCCAGCGCCTTGATCTGGTGGCTGACCGCGGCCGGGGTCACGTTAATCTCGTTTGCGGCTGCCTTGAAGCTCATGTTCCGGGCCGCCGCCTCGAAACAGATCAGGGCGGTCATCGAGGAAAGGTCGTAGGGCCTGCGCAACGAACATCCTCCCGGTCGCTTTCAAATTACCTGAACTAATCCAGGGTGAATTTTTATGCCATTGTCAAGATGCCGCAGCGGGTGGAATTTCAATGACAGATTCACCTTCATCCCATGGAAGCCGAGATGTCCGCCACCAACACGAATCTGCATGAACTGCTTGCCCGCCGTGTGCCCGGACACGCGCTGGAACAACCCTTCTACATCTCGCCCGAGATCTACCAGCTGGACCTCGAACATATCTTCTACCGCGAATGGCTGTTCGCCATTCCGGCCTGCCAGCTGGTCAAGCCGGGCAGCTATGCGACGCTGCGGGTCGGCGCCTACAACATCGTCATCGTCAAGGGCCGCGACGGCGAGATCCGCGCCTTCCACAATTCCTGCCGCCATCGCGGCTCGATCGTCTGCAAGGCGCGCCAGGGCCAGGTCGCGAAACTGGTCTGCCCCTATCACCAATGGACCTACGACCTGGACGGCAAGCTGCTCTGGGCCAACAGCATGGGCCCCGATTTCGATCCGACCCGGCACGGACTGCGGCCGGTGGCGCTGCGCGATCTCGACGGGCTGATCTATATCTGCCTCTCGGACAGCCCGCCGGATTTCGAGGCCTTCGCCCGCCAGGCCCAGCCCTATCTGGGCGTCCACGACCTGTCCGAGGCCAAGGTCGCCCATACCTCCTCGATCATCGAGAAGGGCAACTGGAAGCTGGTCTGGGAAAACAACCGCGAATGCTATCATTGCAGCGGCAACCACCCCGCCCTGTGCCGGTCCTTCCCGCTGGACCCGGAAGTCGCGGGCGTCTCGGCCGATGGCTCGATCTCGGACCGCCTGCAGGCGCATTTCGACGCCTGTGCCGCCGCGGGCGCGCCCGCGCAGTTCGTGCTGGGGGGCGACGGCCAGTATCGCCTGGCGCGGATGCCGCTGCAGGAAACCGCGGTCAGCTACACGATGGACGGCAAACCGGCGGTCGCGCGCCAGCTGGGGCGCGTCGCCAAGCCTGACGCCGGCGCGCTGCTGGCCTTCCACTATCCCTCGACCTGGAACCATTTCCTGCCCGATCACTCGCTGACCTTCCGCGTCACGCCGATCAGCCCGACCGAGACCGAGGTGACCACCACCTGGCTGGTCCACAAGGATGCGGTCGAGGGCGTGGATTACGACCTTCAGCGCCTGACCGAGGTCTGGATCGCCACCAATGACGAGGATCGCGAGATCGTCGAAACCAACCAGGAGGGCATCTTCTCGCCCGCCTATATCCCCGGCCCCTACTCGCCCGACTGGGAAAGCGGCGTGACCCAGTTCATCGACTGGTATGCCGACCGGATGGAACGGGCGGTCGCCCCCGGCCGCATGGCGGCAGAGTGACGATGAATGTCCTGACCAAGCCGGCGCTGGCCTTCTGGACGGATGCCGAGGAACTGGAATGCGCCTCCTACCTGCAGGAGGCGCCGAATGTCATGACCTTCTGCTTTCGCAGCCCGTCCGGCGCGCTGTTCAGCTTCGAGCCGGGGCAGTTCCTGACCCTGGAGCTGCCCCTGCCCGGCGGGCCGCTGCACCGCACCTATACGATCTCGTCCTCGCCCTCGCGGCCGACCTCGCTGACGGTGACGGTCAAGGCGCAGAAGGATTCCGTCGGTACGCGCTGGATGTTCGACCACCTGCGGCCCGGCATGCGGATCAGGGCCAGGGGACCGGCGGGCAGGTTCTCGGTGATGCGGGATCCGGCCGAGAAATACCTGTTCATCTCGGCCGGCTCGGGCATCACGCCGATGATGTCGATGACGACCTGCCTTTACGATTCGGGCCGCGACCCGGATATCGTCTTCGTTAACTGCGCCCGCCGCCCCTCCGAGATCATCTTCCGCGAGGGGCTAGAATACATGGCCACCCGCACCCCCGGCATCCATCTGAAATGGATCGTCGAGGAACCCGATCCCCTCCGCCCCTGGACCGGCTTTCGCGGCATGTTCAACCAGCTGATGCTGGGGCTGATCGCGCCCGACTACCTGGAACGCGACGTCTATTGCTGCGGCCCCGAGCCCTTCATGCAGGCGGTGCGCGACATCCTGCACGGGCTGGGCTACGACATGGCCCGCTATCACCAGGAAAGCTTCGGCGGCCCGCCGGCCGAGGCCGAGACGGTGCCCGAGGACGTGGTGCCGCAGGAGGATGCCCAGGCGGAGATCACCTTCGCAAGCTCGGGCAAGACCGCGCGCTGCACCGAAACCGACACGATCCTGGCCACCGCCCGCGCCGCCGGCATCCCGATCCCCTCGGGCTGCGGCATGGGCATCTGCGGGACCTGCCAGGTGCAGAAACTCTCGGGCCAGGTCCACATGGTCCATAATGGCGGCATCACCGACGAGGATGTCGAGGCGGGCTATATCCTGGCCTGCTGCTCGCGACCCATCGGGAATGTTTCGATCGACCTCTAGGGGGGGAGCGGCCTTCGGCCGCCGGGGGTTTCACACCCGTCGCCGGCTGGTTCTCGAACCAGTGGCGTCCCAGCCGGCAACCCCCCGTGGGATATTTGAGCCAAGATGAAAGGAGGGGCGGCCAATCGAGAGACAGGGTAAGAGAGTTTCCGGAATACATGTGTATGTGCTGGACCTGCCGGCCAGGGACTCTGCGAGGGGGTCGGCAATGAAGGTGACGCGCCTGGGCGGCTGGCAACCCGTGACGACCTTCCGCGATATCTGCAAGGCGCGCGCCCGGCCCCATATCTCGCGGAACGACGACGACGAGAGAAGCGGCCTCGACGAAAGCCTGTTCGGTCCGCCGGTGGCATCATTTCCCCAACGCAGTTTCACTTGAAGGAGGAGCAAGTCAGATGAGCAGCAACAGAGGTGTGGTCTATATCGGCCCCGGCAAGGTCGAGGTCCAGAACATCGCCGACCCGAAGCTCGAGGCGCCGGACGGGCGCAGGATCGAGCATGGGGTGATCCTGAAGGTCGTCTCGACCAATATCTGCGGCTCGGACCAGCATATGGTGCGCGGCCGCACCACCGCCGAGCCGGGGCTGATCCTGGGCCACGAGATCACCGGCGAGGTGATCGAGAAGGGGTCGGATGTCGAGATACTGGAGATCGGCGACATCGTCTCGGTGCCCTTCAACGTCGCCTGCGGCCGCTGCCGCTGCTGCCGCGAGGGCGATACCGGGGTCTGCCTGACGGTGAACCCGTCTCGCGCGGGCGGGGCCTATGGCTATGTCGACATGGGCGGCTGGATCGGCGGGCAGGCGCGCTATGTCATGGTGCCCTATGCCGATTTCAACCTGCTGAAATTCCCCGACCGCGACCGCGCCATGTCGAAGATCCGCGACCTGACCATGCTGTCCGACATCCTGCCCACCGGGTTTCACGGCGCCTGGAAGGCGGGCGTCGGCGTCGGCTCGGTGGTCTATGTCGCGGGCGCGGGTCCCGTGGGGCTTGCGGCGGCGGCCTCGGCCCGTATCCTCGGCGCGGCGGTGGTGATGGTCGGCGATTTCAACAAGGAGCGGCTGGAACACGCCCGCAAGGTCGGTTTCGAGCCGGTGGACCTGTCGAAAGGCGACAACCTGCCCGAGATGATCGCCGAAATCACCGGCAGTCCCGAAGTCGATGCCGCCATCGATGCGGTGGGCTTCGAGGCGCGCGGCCATTCCGGCGGCGAGCAGCCCGCCATCGTGCTGAACCAGATGATGCAGATCACCCGAGCCGCCGGCTCGGTCGGCATCCCCGGCCTCTACGTCACCGAGGATCCGGGCGCGGTCGATGACGCGGCCAGGCATGGCAGCCTGTCCATGCGCTTCGGCCTGGGCTGGGCCAAGGCGCAGAGCTTCCACACCGGCCAGACCCCGGTGCTGAAATACAACCGCCAGCTGATGCAGGCGATCCTGCACGACCGCCTGCCCATCGCCGATATCGTCAATGCCACGATCATCCCGCTGGACGAGGCGGTGCAGGGCTACGAGAGCTTCGACCAGGGCGTGGCGAAGAAATTCGTCCTCGACCCGCATGGGATGCTGGCCGCCTGAGCCCGCGGGACGACATCGCAAGGGGATCGGCCGGGGATTGCGGCCGATCCCCCCTGCTGACTGCCGGGCCGGGGAATGCCCCGGCTTTGGCAGCTAAAGCCCGATCGCCTTGTAGGCCTGGGCGACCTCGTCGATGGCCAGCACATAGGCGGCGGTGCGCAGGTCCGGATAGCTGCCGTCGGGGCGGTTCCACAGCGCGCTCATCCGGCGATAGGCGGCGCGCATGATGTCGTCGAGGCCCGAGCGGACCAGCGCGATCTCGCTGCGCGCCTCCAGGAAGCGGGCATGTTCGCGGGGAAAGTCCCGGCCGGTCATCTGCTCCAGCGAACGGGCCAGCAGCCGATGCTCGTCCTCCTCCAGCCGCCGCTCCATCAGGCCGAAGGGGATGTGGCTGAGGTTCTTCACCCATTCGAAATAGGACACCACCACGCCCCCGGCATTGGCGAAGAGGTCGGGCAGGATGATCTTGCCGGCCTGGCGCAGGATGGTGTCGGCTGCCTTGGTCGTGGGACCGTTGGCGGCCTCGACGATCAGCGCGGCCTTGATGGCGGCGGCATTTTCGGCGGTGATGGCGCCTTCGGCCGCGGCGGGGATCAGGATGTCGCAATCATCGGCCAGCGCACCCATGTCGGGCGGGCTGACCGCGCCGCCGGCAAAGCCCTCGACCGAGCCGGTCTGGACCAGATGCGCCTTCAGCGCGTCGATGTCGAGGCCGTCGGGGTTGCGCACCACGCCCGTGCGCTCGATCACCGTGACGATGCGGAGGCCATCCTCCTGCGACAGGAACTTGGCGGCGTGGAAGCCCACATTGCCAAGGCCCTGCACCACGCAGGCCAGGCCGGTCAGGCTCTCGGACCGGAACCCGGCGCGGGCGCGGTCGGCGGGATGGCGGAAGAATTCGCGGATCGCGTATTGCACGCCGCGGCCAGTGGCCTCGGTGCGCCCCTCGATGCCGCCGCCGCCGACCGGCTTGCCGGTGACACACCCCAGCGCGTTGATGTCCTGCGGGCGGGCGCGGCGGTATTCGTCGGCGATCCACATCATGTTCAGCTCGCCCGTGCCCATGTCCGGCGCCGGCACGTTGCTGGCCGAGCTGAGGAATTCATGCGCCATCAGCTCCTGCGCGAAGCGGCGGGTGATCTTTTCCAGCTCGGTCTCGGTCCAGTCGGCGGGGTCGATCTTCAACGCCCCCTTGGATCCGCCGAAGGGCAGCCGCACCAGCGCGCATTTGTAGGTCATCAGCGCGGCCAGCGCCTCGACCTCGTCCTGGTCGGCATTGGGGGTGAAGCGGATGCCGCCCTTGGCCGGGCGGCTATGCGTGGAATGCACGGCCCGCCAGCCGGTGAAGGTATGCATCCGCCCGCGCAGCCGCACGCCGAAGCGGGTGACATAGGTCGCGTTGCAGACCTTGATCTTCTCGGCCAGCCCCTCGGGCAGGTCGCAGCGCGAGGCCGCGACGTCGAACATCTCGTTGACGTCTTCAAGGAATGACTGATTGCTCATGGAACGCCTCCTCCGGGCACTCTTCAAGTAGGGCAGACCCGTTCGGATCCCCTGCGGATATTTCCGCCCGCTCACCCTGCCATCAGGGTTGTGTTCCCGCCCGCTGCGGTTGTGTCGACGCAGAGGTGGCGCTCATGGGCGATATGGGCGAGGTCGGGCGTGGCGGTGATCAGCGGCACGATCTCGCCGTCGCGGGCGGCCAGGGCCTGCGCGTAGTCGCGGCCCTGCGCCGCGTCGCCCCACCACAGCACCGCCGAGAGCTGCGGCAGCCGGGTCAGGGCCTCGGGCGGCAGGGTGCCCTCGGCCGCGACGGCCTGGCCGCCGAGCGCCTCGACCGCCGCGACCTGGGCGACGGCCGCCGCGGCGCCGGGGCCGAGGCAGAGCACCGGCGGGCGCCTATGCGCCGTCAGGCGGTTCAGCTCTCCGGTCGGGCCGGGCATCAGGCGCTCGTCGATCTTCTTCGGCGTTGCACTGGCCAGCGCGCCGCGCAGCCGCGCCTCGTCGGCCGGGCCCTGCCAGGTGCCGGGCGCGGCCGGGGGCGCGGCGGGCGCGAAGAAGCGCGGCACGTAGCGCGGCCCGCCGGCCTTGGGGCCGGTGCCGGACAGACCCTCGCCGCCGAAGGGTTGCGACCCCACCACCGCGCCGATCTGGTTGCGGTTGACGTAGATATTGCCGGCATGGATCGCGTCCGAGACCTCTTGCACGCGACTGTCGATCCGGGTGTGCAGCCCGAAGGTCAGGCCGAAGCCGCGGGCGTTGATCTCGGCGATCACCTGGTCCAGCTGGTCGCCGCGGAAGGTCGCGACATGCAGGACCGGGCCGAAGATCTCGCGCTCCAGATCCGCGATGCCCGAGACCTTCAGCAGCGTGGGCGGGATGAAGAAGCCCCGCGACGGCGCGGCCAGCCTGTGCAGCAGGCGGTGGGTGTTGGCGGCGATGTAATCGGCGATCTCGCGCTGCGCGCCGGGGTCGATGACCGGGCCGACATCGGTGGCCAGATCCCAGGGATCGCCCAGGCGCAGCTCGTCCATGGCGCCCTTGATCATCTGGATCAGATGCGGCGCGATGTCCTCCTGCACATAGAGGCAGCGCAGCGCCGAACAGCGCTGGCCGGCCGAGCGGAAGGCCGAATTCACGATATCGCGCACCGCCTGTTCCGGCAGCGCGGTGGAATCGACCACCATCGCGTTCAGCCCGCCGGTCTCGGCGATCAGCGGCGTGCCGGGCGCCAGATGCGCGGCCATGGTCCGGGCGATGGTCCGGGCGGTCCCGGTCGAGCCGGTGAAGACCAGCCCGGCGACGCGGGGATCCGAGCTCAGCGCCGTGCCGACCACGCGGCCGGCGCCGGGCAGCAGCTGCAGCGCGGCTTTCGGAACGCCCGCTTGATGCAGCAGGCCGATGGCCTGGGCGGCGATCACCGGCGTCGCCTCGGCGGGCTTGGCGATCACCGCATTGCCCCCCATCAGCGCCGCCGCGATCTGGCCGGTGAAGATCGCCAGCGGGAAGTTCCAGGGGCTGATCGCGCCGAGGATGCCGCGCGGGGCGCCGTCATGCGCCTCGCCCTCGGCGGCGTAATAGCGCAGGAAGTCCACCGCCTCGCGCAGTTCCGCCACCGCGTCGGGCAGCGCCTTGCCGGCCTCGCGCGCCAGGATGGCGAAGATCGGGCCATAATGGTCCTCGTAGAGATCGGCCGCGCGGCGCAGCACCGCCGCGCGTTCGGCGGCCGGGGCGTCCCAGATCCGCGCGTCCTCGATGGCGCGGGCGGCACTCGCGGCATCGGCCATCAGCACCTCGGCGATCTTCTCGCCGGTCGCCGGGTTCAGCACGTCCTGCCGCTGGCCGGTGGGTTCCGAGACGGTCAGCGGCAGCGCATCCGGGATCGCCCCCTCGCGGGCGGCATGGATGCGGGCCAGGGTCTCCTCGTCGCTCAGATCGAACCCGGTCGAGTTCCGCCGCGAGGCGCCGAACAGCGCATCCGGCGCGACCAGGCCCGAGGGCGGCTTCGCGGTCTCCAGCGCCTCGAAGGGATCGCGGGCGACCTCTTCGGGGCTGACGCTTTCATCGACGATCTGGTGCACGAAGCTGCTGTTCGCGCCGTTCTCCAGCAGCCGCCGAACCAGATAGGCCAAGAGGTCGCGATGCGCCCCGACCGGCGCATAGATGCGGCAGCGGCCTTTCGTGTCGTGCAGGACGATGTCGTGCAGACGCTCGCCCATGCCGTGCAGGCGCTGGAATTCGAAGCGGGTCTCGCCCGCCATCTCCAGGATCGCCGCGACGGTCTGGGCGTTATGGGTGGCGAATTGCGGATAGATCCGGTCACTGTGGCCGATCAGCTTGCGGGCATGGGCGATATAGCTGACATCGGTCGCGACCTTGCTGGTGAACAGCGGAAAGCCCGGAAAGCCCTCGACCTGCGCCCGCTTGATCTCGGTATCCCAATAGGCGCCCTTGACCAGCCGCACCATGATCCGGCGGTCCAGCCGCGTGGCAGTTTCGTAAAGCCAATCGATCACCTGCCCGGCGCGCTTGCCATAGGCCTGCACCACCACCCCGAACCCGTCCCAGCCGGCCAGCGAGGGGTCCGCCAGCACCGCCTCGATCACCTTGAGCGAGATCACCAGCCGGTCCTGCTCCTCGGCATCGATGTTCATGCCCATGCCGGCGGCCTTGGCCTGCCGCGCCAGCTTCAGCACCACCGGCACCAGCTCCGCCATGACCCGGCCCTCCTGCGCCACCTCGTAGCGCGGATGCAGCGCGGAAAGCTTGATCGAGATGCCGGGATTGTCCTCGACCGAGCCCCTGGTGCAGGCCTTGGCGATCGCCGCGATGGCATCGGAATAGGCGCGGTCGTAGCGCGCCGCATCCGCCCCGGTCATCGCCGCCTCGCCCAGCATGTCGTAGCTGTAGGTGAAGCCCTGCGCCTCGCGTTTCGCGGCGCGTTCCAGCGCGGCTTCGATGGTCTGGCCCAGCACGAATTGCCGGCCCATCTCCTTCATCGCCCGGCCGACGGCGGTGCGGATCACCGGCTCGCCCAGCCGCCGCACGGCGCGGCGCAAGGTGCCGGCGATGCCGGCCTGGTCGTCGTCCAGCACCTTGCCGGTCAGCATCAAGGCCCAGGTCGAGGCATTGACCAGGCTGGACGAGGCCTCGCCCAGGTGCCGGCCCCAGTCCGAGGGCGCGATCTTGTCCTCGATCAGCGCGTCGATGGTCATGCGGTCGGGCACCCGCAGCATCGCCTCGGCCAGGCACATCAGCGCCACGCCCTCGCGCGTGGACAGCCCGTATTCTGCCAGGAAATGCTCCATCATCGAGGGCTTGGCCTCGGCGCGGATCCGGCGCACCAGGCCCGCGGCGCGGGCAGCGATCGCGGCGCGCGCCGCCCCGTCCAGCCCGGCCTGCGCGACCAGCCCGGCCAGAAGCGCCGCTTCATCGGCGAATTTCGCCTGCGTGGAAAAGGGGGCGGGGTTGACAGGGGCCATGCCGATCTCCTTACTCGATGCGGCAGGTCTAGCAAATGTTTCCCAGGCGATGTGCCTGAAGATGGGCCGGATGCCAGGCGGAAGGAACAAAAACAGGGCGATTTACAGGATGAAGCCGGAACTGGACGCGCAGGACCGCAGGATCCTGGCCGAACTGACCGAAAACGCCCGAATCCCGATCGCCGAGCTGGCCCGGCGGGTCGGGCTGTCGA
>NZ_QNRC01000053.1 GCF_003709565.1 Paracoccus sigandri
GTGGCGGCGGTGCAGCGCGGCCGCAAGCTCCAGCCCGTTGGCGCCGTGATCCAGCTGATAGTCGATCAGCAGCGCATCCGGCGCGATCTCCATCTCCTCCAAGAGGGCGATGGCCTCGTCGGGGCCCGGCGCGTCCAGCACGCTGACCCCCCAGCGTTCCAGCCACGGAATGGATCGCGATGTCACGGTGCAGCCGGCGCCAGGGTCGTCTTATCGCTGCTTGCTTCTGCGGCGGGGCCAGTTGATCGACCTGTCGGTGGCGGCCATGTCGGCACACTGGTCAAGATGGTCTCGTTGTATTGACCTTACGGCGCTGTCCAATTGGAACAGTCGGGTAAGGGAGCATCGGGTGAATATACAGCTCTCTGGGGGTCGATTCTGAAAACCCTCTCAAAGCTGCACAGGGGATCTTCGACCGTTATCAGGTCGCTTTTCCTCAGGGGTGGCCTTTCGAGGGAGTCCTCATCCCGGGATACGTTGCCAGGATACGAAGTCGCCGTCGTCTTGTAGCGCAGTACCGGCATGCCATCCTGCAACCTGCCTTCGACCGACAGGCCACCCACGAAATCGTATTCGTCATGGCAAACATCTGCACGGTTGACAGCGTCCTGCTCGGAGAAGCAGGCACGGATAAGGGCGCTGGACCGGATCGTGATGGTCAGAGGTATCCAGGGCGCTTTCCCTGGCAGGAAGGCAATCAGATGAAGCTGCGTAGCCTGTACTCCGCCTCCGGAATAGGCGGTCGATGTCTCGACTTCGACGCCTGCCAGAAGCCCGCCATCAAAGCGGATCAGACCAGGCCAGATATCGATCTGCTGGAATTCATCAGGTGCAATTGCGGTCAGATCATAGGCTTGAGTGGCTGATGCGTTTCCTTCGACCGACAGAACCAGTAGTGATTGCTGGCCATCTGCCGTCGCCGCGATATTCAGGCAGATCTCTCCGTCATGAGTGCAGCCCCGTCGCGCAGGCCCATCCCGATCCCGTGCCAAAGGCTCAATGGCCTGCTCCGCAGACGTCGCCCCGGCAAGCAGCACAAGAAGCGGGAGGAGCATATGTCTGATCATTCGACTGCCTCTGATTTTGTATCCGGCTGTGCGCCGTAGGCTGCAGGCTGGCACATCGATCAACGCCGAGCGAGCAGATCATACCGCAGCTTCGTGCTTCTGCTCCGGAACTTTGCGGCAAGCACGAATGGCTGGTTTGCGGAGCCACGCCACATACCGGCGTCGTGGTCGAGCTGAGAGACGCCGTCAACACTCTTGACGATGAAACGAAGAGCCGTCCCGACGATAAGTCGGGCGACAATTGATCCGCAGCAGCCCTCCCGCTCCGACATGGCGCAGGGGCGAGAGAGGAAGGTTGCCGTGGTCCTGCCGAGCGGTTGCTGACGGCCCGCCTGCCAGATCGGCGGGCTGTGCGCAAAGAAAAGCCCGCCGGGCGGAGCTGATAGTTTTCTCCTCACCCCTCCAGCCTCGCGATGATCCGGTGCGCCAGGTCGGCGCCGAAGGTATCGCCTTCCTTGTCGCGGTGGTCGGCATAGTCGTGCATGATGGCCGTCATCTCGTCCAGGCCGAGCCTGCGCTTCTTCGCGGCAAGGCTGAGCAGCACGGCGAACAGCGTCTCCGTCAGGTCGGTCAGCTGTTCGACCTGCATCTCCAGCTGCTCGATACGCTCCTCGAAGGTCATGTGTTCTGGTCCTCGAGCCTGTCAGCCCAGCTGTTCAGCAACTCGGCGGCGCCTGTGTCCCCCTGCCGCTCTCGTTCGGCAGCCGTCATGCGCAGCCAGTTCGGCAGTTCGTCGAGCCGGATAACGCCGGGCTCCTCGGCCAGCAGGACAGCGAGTTTCAGCAGATGATCGGCAGCCGCGGCCCATTTGTCGATGCGGTCATCGGTCATGGCTCAATCCTCTCGCTCCACCGCCGCCTTCACCCGCTCGACCCAGGTCTCGCTCATCAGGCGGCAGCGCTGCCTCAGAGCCTTCGCGACCGCTGCTGCCATGTCGGCGATCGCCGGATCGGGGTCCGCGGCCGCCGCGACAAAGACCTTTGCTGCCAGCTCGCGCTCCTCCGGGGGTCTTGGCAATTGCCAGCCCCATGCCGACCACCATGTGGACGGCGGCCTTCCGGCTCGCGGCAATTGCACCCGCCTGTTCCCGTATGCGCTCCTCGGAGGTCATGTCTTCCGACACTACGCCCCCTTCACCCGTCTTGCCGCCTCGCGCAGCACATCCGCCACGACCGGTGTGCCGCATCCGCCATGCGCTCGTAGGACATGACCAAATCGGCCCGGCCTTCCTCGGTTGCCAGGAAGTCAGTCGGCATCGTCGTGAGCAGATCCAGCAGGAAAACCCGTAGGGCGTCGGTGTCGTCCATCTTCCTCCCCCGCGCCCATCATGTTGACGGTGTGCGATTCGTCCAGAGCGAGGTGCGGGCCGTATGTCAGTCGCGGTCAGATCACCGCTCAACTTCGGGGGACGCAGCCTCTATTGCGCCTGGAAGAACCGTCATGACCTGTCAGTTCCAAACGAGCCGCGTCAGTGGATCGGGCGGCGGCGCCATCGCCATGCTGCGCTTGATCCCCTCATGTCGGCCCGGCACCACGGCATTGGCGGTGAACCCGATTGTGAGATAGGTTTTGCCAAGGCTGATGGATGGCAATCAAGGAGGGGTCATGACCGAGAAGGCAAAGGGACCGGCGTCGTATTTTCCGTCAATCGAGGCAAGATACGGTCGCCCCATCGCCGAGTGGAAGGACCTCATTCGCGCACAGTCCGGCAAGAAGCACATGGAGCTTGTCGCGTGGTTGAAGCAGGAACACGGCCTGGGGCACGGTCACGCAAACGCCCTCGTCGCCGATACGCTCCGTGAAGGTGATGCCTGATCGGTAATGCGCCGCCCGCATCGACCGAAGCCCCTGTCCAGGGCGGGGCCTTCCCTCAGGGCCGGCGAGCCATCTTGTGGCTGGACGACCGGCAGGGCTATAGGCATCAAGCCCGTGGAGTGAAGTCTGGATGATAATCCTGTTGCCCGTCGCCCTTTCCGTCCTCATCTCATTTCAGGATGCGATTTTCCACCGTGCCGAAGCGCCGGTGCCCGTCGCGACCCAGGCCCAATGGCAGCAGGAACTCCAGCGTCAGCTGACCCGCGCCGTCCGGGTCCCGCCTGACTTGCGGAAGGTCGTGCCCTCGGGACGATACGAGGCCCATCTGGCCTTCACCATCAATCCCGATGGCACGGTCAGCAATGTCTTTCTGGCGCAAGCCTCGGGCAATGATGCCATGGATGTCCACGGCGGTCGCAAGACATCGCTTTCCTGCGTTCGCCCAGGAAATGCGCAAGATGCCCCAAAAGGTCGTGCAGCCGATGATGTTCATGCTTGACGGGACTCGGGAAGAATAAGCTGGGCGACAGGCCGGCGGCCATCACTCACCGCACGATACGCGCGCGCGGCATAGAGTGACGTGCCCTGCCAGATTCGCGCAGCAATACGCGCGGGCATGTGGGAACGACATGGGGTCTCTGCGGCTGCGGGGTTATGCTACGCCGTAAAGGGAGGCTGCCGGCAGCAACGTCATCGGCAGGAGGGTATTGAAGGACGGCTCGCCCGGCGGTAGGCTTGCCGTATTCGCAACATGCGGGCTAGGTCCCTTGCCATCCCGCGCCAGATTGAACCGATATGTCTTCCCTTCATGCCTTTCTCGCGCTCGTCGCCGGGGTGGCCTGCGCGGTCCTTCTCTGGCCGGATTGGGCGCTGTTCCTCGTGCCCCTGCCCATCGCCGCCGCCCTGGCGCACATCATCACCCGCCGAATGGATCGATCCAGGTAGCACCTTGTCGATCTGCCTTGGGCAATCATGCCGTCATGACGCCCGGCCGTCGGGGCTATCGCAACCGAACACCAGATGAGTTTTTTCCCTTTCGGAAAACTCCACTGGGCGGCGCCCACCTCCCGAATGGCAGAGAACAGGCCGGCACTCTTATCGGTCGCAGCTGGCGCCGGGCCACGCATGAACAAAGACTTTTCGAAGCCCGTTTCTCACTCAATGATCTTACCAGGTGGTCACTCGACCCTGCATAGCCCCCGACAGGCGGATCCGCTTCTCGCAGCGAAGACCGGCTTGCGGCAGGTAACGGAGCAGGCGTTACGAGCGCCAAAGCGTTCAGGAGCCGAACTTCAGTTCAGATCACGCGCACACGAAAAACCCCGCAGCATCGCCACGGGGTCCGTTCATCGTTCAGGATGGCTTCAGGCGCCGCGGGCAACCCGTTCGATATCGCCACGCGCCAAGCCGATATCGCTCAACTCGCGATCCGTCAGCGCGTTCAGCTCGCGGCGGGTGATGCGGGCATCGTTCCAGGCGGTGATCATCTCGGTCACGCGTGCAAAGACCTGACCCAGGCTACCGGCTGCATGGTTACAGCTCATTTCGACAGCGGACATTTCGACACCTTTTCATCTTGCCCAATCATCGGGCGTGTTTCGGACAAGAGGAATATAGGCTGGGCAAACCCTGGACAGTAGCCATGACCCCGGCAAAGCCGCCATGCATTCTGCGCTGCAGCATGGGGGCCTTTGTGAACGAATATGACATCTGTCTGATCGCGGCGGCATCACGGCTGCGCCGGGGGGAGCCTCGCGAGGAGGTCGTCGCGTTTCTGGTCGAGATCGGGATCCAACACATGGGAATGGGCGACAACCCGACTGCCCGGCCCGAGGGCGGAATCGGTCATAGCCGTCGAAGAAGGCTGGCCACGCATCCGGCACCGATGCAGCATAGGCGCTCCGTGTGCCGACGATGATCCTGGAACATGAAGAGGAGCTGCCGATGTCTGTCTCGATCAGGTGCCTGAACGGATCCGACGTTCCTGCGCTACGGCAGATGAACGCTCTGTTCGGGGATGCCTTCGATGATCCCGACACCTACCTGGGAGAGCCGCCCGACGACGCCTATCTGAGCGACCTCTTGACCAGGGATCGTCTCATCGCACTGGCAGCCACGGACGGCGCTGTCGTTGTCGGCGGCCTGATTGCCTACAAGCTTGAGAAATTCGAGCGGGCGCGCTCCGAAATTTACATCTGCGATCTTGCTGTCGCCGCGACCCATCGGCGCCAGGGCATAGCAACCTCGCTCATCGGTGCTTTACGGGAGATTGCTGCCAAACGGGGCGCTTGGGTGGTATACGTTCAGGCCGACCATGGTGATGAACCGGCGATTGCCCTCTATACCAGGCTGGGAAATCGCGAGGATGTCCTGCATTTCGACATCGCGGTCGATGCGGGTTAGTTGACAGATCATGGGCATCGCGGAAAGCGCGGTGAGCGCAGGTCGACCCGGAGGGCACTCGTTGCGCTCTGGCGCCGCTTATCCGTGAGCGGCCCAGCCTCCTGCTCGTCGTGGTGAAGGTGCGGCGCAAAAACCTTGCGGCAGAATTTCAAGACGATCGCCTTCGGCGGCAGTGAAAGGCGGCTTGAATCAGTCAGGATTGCCGCCGCATTGGTTGGCCGCATCCTCGCAGGATCTCGACAGAACGCCGGAAATCCTGTATCAATCGATTGATTGAATTATTTGGGCGCGCCGCATGAGCCAGCAATCGACCAGGGCCCTGCTGATCCGGGCCGCGATGATCCGCTTCGGGCGCGAGGGGTATGAGGCCGCCTCGACCCGCGCCATCGCGGCGGATGCGGGAACGAACATCTCGTCCATCGCCTATCATTTCGGCGGCAAGGAGGGGTTGCGCATCGCCTGCGCCGATGCTGTCGCGGACCAGATCCAGCAGGTCGCCCGCACCGTTCCGCTTGTTCCCGTCGTCCTGTCGCCCCGGATGGCGCGCGCCACGCTGCGGCGCCTGGTCCGCCGCATGGTCACCTTCCTGATCCTGGGGGCGGGCGCGAACGAGATGGTCGGTTTCGTGCTGCGCGAACTCGCCCAGCCCGACAGCCCGGTGCTGGAGCGGCTCTACGCCACCCTGGTCGAGCCGCGCCATGCGGGGCTTTGCGCGATCTGGTCGGCGGCGACCGGGCGGCCCGCGGAATCCGACGACGTGAAGCTGGCCGTCTTCACGCTGGTGGGGCAGGTGGCCTATTTCCGCCTGGCCGCGCCCATCGTCCAGCGCCGCATGGGCTGGCAGGGCTATTCGCGGCCTGAGGCTCGCGCGATCACGCGCCGCCTGCTGGTCAACCTGGAGCTGATGACCGGGGGCGGCAATGGCTGATTTTCTCTGCGCATTGGCGCTGATCGGCGCGTTGCTGCCCGGCTGCGGCCCCGAGCCGCCGCTGGCGACCGGCTATGTCGAGGGCGAATATGTTCATCTTGCGCCGCTGGCGCCCGCGCGGCTTGTCGATCTGCGGGTCGGGCGTGGCGACCGGGTCGAGGCGGGCCAGCTTCTGGCGGCGGTCGAGGCCGAGGATGCCCGGCTTGCGCTGGCCGCTGCCGAGGCCGCGCAGGACCGCGCGGCAAGCGAATTGGCCGACCTCGAACAGGGCGCCCGCCCGTCCGAGATCGCCGCGTTCGAGGCGGCGTTGGCCTCGGCCCGCGCCAATGCGCGGCATATGGCGCGCGAGGCCGAGCGCCAGGAAAGGCTGGCGCAGCAAAGCGCCAGTTCCCGCGCGCAACTGGATGCCGCCCGCGCCGGCGCCGAGATGGCCCAGGCCGCGGTCGGGGAAGCCGAGGCGCGGCTGGAGACCGCCCGGCTGGCCGCGCGCCCGGACATGGTTCAGGCCGCCCGCGCGGCGGTGAAACAGGCGCTGGCCGACCGGCAGGCGCTGGAATGGCAGATCCGGCAGCGCCAACTGACCGCGCCCGCCGCCGGGACCGTCACGGACATATTGCGCCACCGGGGCGAGATGGCCGGCCCCGAGGCCCCGGTCCTGACCCTTCTACCCGAGGGCGCGACGGTGCTGCGCTTCTTCCTGCCCCAGGGCGAACTGGCCTCGGTCGCCATCGGCACAAGGCTGCGGGTCACCTGCGACGGCTGCCAGCCGGTTGATGCCACGGTCAGCTTCATCGCCGACCGGGCCGAGTTCACCCCGCCGGTGATCTATTCCCGCGATGCGCGGCAGAAGCTGGTCTTTCAGGCCGAGGCGCGTCCCGATCCCGGCGGCGACCTGAAGCCCGGCCAGATCGTCGAGATCCGCAGGACGCCATGAGCGACGCGCCCGCCATCGACGTTGCCGGGCTGACCAAGTCCTTCGGCGGGCGCAAGGTGGTCGATGACGTGTCGCTGCGCGTGGCGCGGGGGCAGATCGCGGGTTTCCTCGGCCCCAACGGCTCGGGCAAGACGACCTGCATCCGCATGATCTGCGGGCTTCTGACGCCCGATGCGGGCGCGGGCACGGTGCTGGGGCTGGACGTGCGAACCCGCCAGCGCCAGATCCGGCGGCAGGTCGGCTACATGACGCAGCGCTTTTCCTTCTACGAGGATCTGTCGATCGAGGAAAACCTGCGCTTCGTCGCCGGCCTCTACGGACTGCCCAGGCAGGCGGTGCGCGAAACGCTGGAGGACCTGGGCCTGACCTCGCGCCGGACGCAGCTAGCGGGAAGCCTCTCGGGCGGCTGGTGCTGGCCGCCTGCCTGATGCACCAGCCGGCGCTGTTGCTGCTGGACGAGCCGACGGCGGGCGTCGATCCCAAGGCCCGCCGCCAGTTCTGGGACGAGATCCACGACCGCGCCTTGCAGGGGATGACGGTGCTGGTCTCGACCCATTACATGGACGAGGCCGAGCGCTGCCACCGCATCAACTACATCGCCTATGGCCGGCTGGTCGTGCAGGGGACGGTGGCGCAGGTGATCGCGGATGCGCGGCTGGTGACGCTGACCGTGCATTCCGACCGGCCCGGCCAGCTTGCCGCGCGGCTGCGCGATGCGCCGGGCGTCGGGCAGGTCGAGCCCTTCGGCGCCTCGCTGCATGTCACCGGCACCGACCGCGCGGCGCTGGAAGCCGCGCTGGCCGCCGAAGGCGTGACCGGCACGGCGGCCGAGACCAGCCTGGAGGACGTGTTCATCCGCCTGATGGACCAGTCGCGGGACAATATGCGATGAGCTTCTCTCTTGTCCGCCTGGGCGCGATCCTGCGCAAGGAATTCATCCAGATGCGGCGCGACCGGGTGACCTTCGCGATGATGCTGGTGGTGCCGATCATGCAGCTTCTGTTGTTCGGCTATGCCATCGACAGCGACCCGAGGGACATGCCGACCGCCCTTGTCGCGCCCGCCCCGGACCGCTTCACCCGCAGCTTCACGGTGGGGCTGGAGAATACCGGCTATTTCCGCCTGACCCATCCGGTTGCCAGCGCCACCGAGGCCGAGCGGATGATCACCCGCGGCGAGGCCGCCTTCGTGGTGACCGTGCCTTCCGATTTCGGCCAGCGGATGCAGACCGGCGACCGCCCGCAGATATTGGTCGAGGCCGACGGCACCGACCCCGTCGCCACCGGCGGGGCCATCGCCGCGCTGAACGGCGTGGCGGCGACCGCCTTTCGGCGCGACGCCGCGCCCACCCCCGCATCCCCCGAAATCGTCCTGCATCGCCGCTACAACCCCGAAGGCATCACCCAATACAATATCGTGCCCGGCCTTCTGGGGGTGATCCTGCAGATGACGATGGTGATGATGACCTCGATGGCCCTGACCCGCGAGATCGAGCGCGGCACGATGGAGAACCTGCTGGCCATGCCCGCCACCCCGCCCGAGATCATGCTGGGCAAGGTGCTGCCCTTCCTCGCCGTGGGCGGGGTGCAGGTCTTCGTGATCCTGGGCGCGGCCTGGGCGATCTTCGACGTGCCCTTCGTCGGCTCGCTGGGGCTGCTGCTGGCGGGGGTGATGCTGTTCGTGCTGGCGCTGGTGCTGCTGGGCTACCTGATCTCGACCGTGGCGCGGACGCAGATGCAGGCGATGCAGATCGCGATCTTCGTCTTCCTGCCCTCCATCCTGCTGTCGGGCTTCATGTTCCCCTTCCTGGGAATGCCCGCCTGGGCGCGCGCCATCGGCGAGGCGCTGCCGGTGACGCATCTTCTGCGGCTGGTGCGCGGCATCATGCTGAAGGGGGCAGGACCCGCCGACGTCGCGCCGCAATTCGTCGCGCTGGCGCTGATGGTCGCGGCGCTCGGCCTGCTGGCGCTGCTGCGCTTCCGGCAGACCTTGGATTGAGGGCGCAATTCCGTCTCGGCGGCGATGGGACCGTCCACGCCTTCTCGATCGACAATCATGTTTCCGGTGTCGCGCAGGTTCGTCAGTCGATGGGCCGCCCATATTGTCATTCCGGCTGGAGCGCCGGCGGTCATGCCCGGCGAGCAGGAGGTCCGGCGCGTCTCTTCCGAATGCCATCACGCTGCTCGGGCGTCGTGCAGCGTCAGGCGCGACATCATGCCCTTGATATGGATGTTCAGCGCAGGCAGCGAATTGCGGAAATAGAAATGCCCGCCCGGCAGCATTCCCAACCCCAGGGAACTGGTGAAATGCCGCGACCATGCGGACAGATCCTCGCCGGGGATATCGGGATCCTCGGTGCCGCCCAGGCAGAGCACGGGAACGGGCAGCGGAGGTTCGGCAATCAGGCGATAGGTTTCGCAGGCGGCGAAGTCGCGTCGCAGCAAGGGGCGGAACAGGTCCATCATCTCGGCATCCTGCAACACCTCATTCGGGGTGCCGGAATAATCCGCAAGTCGCGCGTCGAATTCGGCGTCCGGCAGGTCGTGCAGCGGCTGGCGGCGCGACGGCAGATGTGGCGCGCGATGGGCCGACAGGATCAGCAGATCGGGCATGGCCGCGCCCATGCGGCGCAGATGGCGGGCGGTTTCGAAGGCAACCAGCGCGCCCATAGAATGACCGAAAATGGCGAAGGGGCCGGGATGGCCGGCCAGGCGTATCGCCTGATGCTCGGCCATTTGCCGGATCGTCAGGGCTTTGGGCGGGTCGAGGAAGGGGCGGCTGTCGCAGGATGTGTCGCAGGGGATGGCTTCGCAGCAACCGGACAGCGCCTGGGGCCAGCCGCGAAAGGAACGTGACGAGCCGCCGGCATAGGGAAACAGGTAAAGTTGCATCTGATACCTCTGGTTTGTGATGGCGTGCGGGCATGGCGTGGGCTATCCCGGCACTGGGTGATGAAACTCGAAAGGCTGGGTCTTGCATCGGGCACCGACCGATCTGCTGGCGCTTGCCACGCGGGATATGCCGCTGCCGCCGGGCGGTGGGTTGGTTTTCGTGCGGGTTGGTGGCGGCCTTGCGTTCGATCTGCCCGAGGTCATCCGCCGCTGCGCTCCGCGCCGGCAGGCCACCTTTGCGGCGGGTCGGATGGCGGCGCGGGATGCGTTGCGCAAGGCGGGCCATGGCGGCGAGCCCGTTCCGGGCATCGGCGGCGATGGCCTGCCCGACTGGCCTGCGGGCTGGCTGGGCAGCATCAGCCACAGCGACGATATCGCGGCGGCGCTTGTCGCGCCTGACAGCGGCGCGCAGTTGCTGGGACTGGATGTCGAGCGGATCGTGACCCCCGAGGTGGCGGCCCAGATCGCGCCCGAAGTCATGTCCGGGCTGTCCCTCGGCCGGTCGGGCCAGCCCCCGGAGCTTGAGGTCACGCGGACCTTTTCCGCCAAGGAGGCGCTGTACAAGGCGCTCTATCCCCTGACGCGCCAGTTTCGGGACTTTTCCGCGGCGCGCGTCGGCTGGAAACGGGCCGGGCCGGGCGATCCATGCCGGGTCAGGCTGACGCTGACCGAGGACTGGGGCATGGACTGGCCCGCTGGCACCACCTTCGAGGCGGTCCAGAGGATCGCCGCCGGCCATGTGGCGACGATCCTCTGGCGCTGACCCGCATCCTGCGGGCCGATATCGCGACAGGCGGATCAAGCGGCCTTCCCGGTTTCCATCGCGACAAGGCTGGCCGGGCGCATGTCGGTCCAGTTGGCCTCGACATAGTCGATGCAGGCCGGGCGCTTGTCCGGGCCGAAGACGCTGTGCCAGCCTTCGGGAATGGCGGCGAATTCGGGCCAGAGCGAATGCTGGTTCTCGTCGTTCACCAGCACGAGGAAGATGCCGTCCTGATCGTCAAAGGGGTTGCTCATGATCTTGTCCTTTTCGGGTTGAGATATGCCCTGACCGTTGCGGCAAGGCGCTGGTCGCGACCCGTCTGCCGGATCGCGGTGCGGGATGTGGCCATCGGCTCACAGCCCGTACTCCGTGGACAGCAGCCGGCCGATCGCGGCCAGATGCTGCGGATGTCCCATCTCGTCATGGCGGCAGGCGACCGGATGGCGGGTCAGGTCGGATGC
Source organism: Paracoccus sigandri (assembly GCF_003709565.1). GTDB lineage: Bacteria > Pseudomonadota > Alphaproteobacteria > Rhodobacterales > Rhodobacteraceae > Paracoccus > Paracoccus siganidrum. The sequence goes on from NZ_QNRC01000053.1 coordinate 11,263, forward strand.
GTGGCGGGCGAACATCTCCGATCCGCTGCCATCGGGTTCCTGCCGGTCGCCGACGGCGTCGAAATAGACCAGCCTGCCGTCGAAGCGTCCCGCCGGGCGGTAATGGCCCAGCCGCGCGACATCGGCGCGGCTGGCCTGCACGAACCGCTCCAGCATCGCCGCGTCCAGCCCGCCCAGGATCGTGCCGTGCAGCGCCTGCGCCGCCCGCTGGTAATCGGGCGTCTCGCGGTCGATCTCGGCCGTCAGGCGCCCGGTCACCGCCAGCAGATCGGCCAGCACCTGTCCCGCGCTCTTGTCGTTCGCGGCGGGATCGAAGCCGGGCAGGTCGGCCAGCAGGAAGGCATCCATCAGCGCCAGCGTCGCCACCTGGCGACCGCGTGCCTGGGCCTGCAGCGCGATCTCGAAGGCCAGCGCGCCGCCATAGGACCAGCCGAGCAGATGCAGCGGCCCGTTCGGGCGGATGGTCTCGATCCGGTCCAGATATTCGGCGGCGGCATCCTCCATGGTGGCGGGGCTGCCGGTGCCGCAGAACTCCGGCCCCTGAAGGGCGTGGACGGTGCGGCCCCGGCCCAGCTGCGCCGGAAGGCTGCGATACCACCAGCCGATGCCGCCCGCGGGATGCAGGCAGAACAGCGGTTCGGGAGCGGGCCCGGCACAGAGGCCGACGGGCGGGAAGTCCAGCACCGGCGCGTCGCTGAAGCTGTCCTCGCCCTGGCTCAGCCGCAGCTCCAGCTGCTGGACGGTCGGCGCCTCGAAGATGGCGCGGACGCCGACGGTGCGGCCTGTGACCATGCGCAACCGCGCGGCCAGCCGCGCCGCCAGCAGCGAATGGCCGCCCATCTCGAAGAAATCGTCGTCGATGCCGATTTCGGGCAGGCTCAGAACTTCGGCCATCGCGGCGCAGAGCCGGGCCTGCAACTCGGTCTGCGCGGGCCGCGAGGGCCGGGCTTCGGGCCGGGGCAGGGCCGCGCGGTCCACCTTGCCATTGGGCAGCAGCGGCAGGCCGTCAACCACCATCACCGCCGAGGGCACCATGTTGCGCGGCAGTTGCGCGGCCAGGGCCTGCCGCAGCGCGCGGGGATCGGGCGTGGCGCCATCGGTCGCGACGACATAGGCGATCAGGTCGCTGCCGCCGCGCGGTGACGGTATCGCCGCCGCAATGGCCTGCCGGATGCCGGGCTGCTTCATCAGCAGCGCGACGATCTCGTCGACCTCGATGCGGAAGCCGCGGATCTTGATCTGCTGATCGGCGCGGCCCAGGTAATCCAGCCCGCCATTCGCACGCCGCCGCACCAGATCGCCGGTGCGATACATCCTCTGGCCGCTGCCCTCGGGGCAGGCGAGGAAGCGTTCGGCGGTCAGGTCGGGCCGGTTCAGATAGCCCTGCGCGACGCCGTGACCCGAGACGTAGAGCTCGCCCGCCACGCCCGTCGCGACGGGGCGCAGGAAGCCGTCCAGAACGGCCGTGCCGACCCCGTCCAGGGCCTGGCCGATCGGCACGCCGCTGGCCATGTCCTGGTCGCGCCCGGCCTCGGCCGCGCTGGCATCCCACATCTCGGAGGTGCCATAGATGTTCAGCAGGCGGGCATGGGGCAGCAGGCGGTGGAACCTCACCGCCAGCTCGCCGGGCAGGGCCTCGCCGCTGGACACGCACAGATGCAGGCCTTGCAGCCGTTTCGCGGCGCCGGGCAGATCCAGCAGCGCCCGCAGCAACGAGGGCACCAGCACGATACGGGAGACACCGCGCGTCTCGATCACGCGGGCGATGCCCTCCACGTCGCCCAGATCGTCATGCGGCGCGATCTCGACCCGGTCGCCATGCAGCAGCGGGACGAACAGCTCGTGGATCGCGTCGATGAAGTTCAGCGTGGTCTTGTGGATATAGACCCGCGCCCCGGCATCACCGGCCTCGGGCAGGGGCAGGCACAGCCGCTCGGCGACGGTGCCATGGGTGCCGACCACGCCCTTGGGCGCGCCGGTGGAGCCCGAGGTGTAGAGCACGAAGGCCGGACTGTCGGCGATCAGCCTGGGCCGGGGCGGCGGGGCGTCCTGATCCGCGCCGACCAGATGCGGTCCCTGCACCATGACCGCGCTCCAGTCGCCCGCGGGCAACATCTGGCGGGTGCGCGGATCGGTCACGACCAGCCTGGGCCGGGCATCGGTCAGCATATGTTCCAGCCGGGCGTCGGGATAGGCCGGGTCCAGCGGCAGATAGGCCGCGCCCGCCTTCCACAGCCCCAGAACGGCGATGGCGACCTCCGGCCCACGCGGCAACGAGATGCCGACGATTTCGCCGGGCCGTACCCCCAGCCGGATCAGGTGACCGGCCAGGCGGTCGCTGTCGCGGTCAAGCTGGGCATAGCTCATCAGCCCGTTCTCCCAGCCAAGCGCGACCGCATCGGGGTTGCGGGCCACCTGCTGCGCGAACAGGTCCGTCACCATGCGCGGATCGCGGCGGGCGCTGCCTTTCGATACATGCGGCGCATCCTCAAGCCCGATCTCGGCGACCGGCAGGTCGGGCGCATCGGCCAGCAGCATCAGGGCGCGGGCGAACAGCGTCTGCACACGCTCGGCATATGCCGCGTCGAACAGATCGGCCCGATAGCTGAGCGTCAGTTTCGCGGCTTCGCCGGGGCGCGCGGGGACGATCATCATCCCCAGTGGATAATGGGTCGCCGCCGCGCCGTGGCTGCCCGCGGCGCTGACCTGCAATGCCTCTTGCGGGGCGTCCTCCTGCCCGGCGGCGGCGCGCACGGGATAGTTTTCATAGACCAGCAGGGTGTCGAACAGCTCTCCCATCCGCATTTCTTGCGTCAGGCGGGGCAGGGCGACGTGGTGGTGGCCGGTCAATGCGGTCTGTTCCCGCTGCAACCTTTGCGACAGAGCGGATTGTGTCTCGCCCGGACGCAGCCGCACGCGGGTCGGGACGGTGTTGATGAACAGGCCGACCATGTCCTCGATCCCGGCGATTTCGGGCGGACGGCCGGAAACGATGGTGCCGAAGGTGACATCGGTCTGCCCGGTCAGATGCGACAGCACCATCGCCCATGCCTGTTGCGCCAGCGTGTTCTGCGTCACCCCCGCCGCCTGCGCGGCATCGGCAAGGCGCTGCCAATCCCCGGCCGCGATGATCCGGTCGCACAGCTCCGGCCGCGGGATGGAACCGGCTTCCGGCGCGATCCGTGTCGGGGCTTCGAGACCCGCCAGATGGTCGCGCCACGCCGTGATGCTGGTGCCTTCGTCGGTCTCCATGATCTTCGCCAGGTAGTCGCGATATTGCGGCGCGGGTCGCCCGTCGAAGGCGCCGGGATCGTCATAGAGCGCCATCAGTTCCTGCAGCATGATCGGATTGGACCATCCATCGATTGCGATATGGTGAGTTGTTATTGCGATTTTGTGTTTGTTTTTTGTTTCGGAGATGAGTGTTACGCGGATCGGGGGGTCGTTTCTCAGGTCGAACCGGGTGTTCTGGTCGGCTT
>NZ_QNRC01000054.1 GCF_003709565.1 Paracoccus sigandri
ACTTGGCCGGCAATTTTGTATTGGAGGATTTGGGCTTCATCTTCGTTCCTTCGTCACTACGACGAAGCCCAAATCCTCCTTAAATCACAACCTCAAATCTGTGCCATGGGCGCTGACGGGGGACACAGCGTGACGCCAAGGGCATCGGCACGGACGCGCATGACGCGCTCGATATCGGCAAGGCGCGCGCCGCCATAGAGGCCGGGATTGCGGATCCCCAGCATATTCAGATTGGTCCCGTTCAGGACAAGAACGATGGCCATGTTTCCTCCCCGGTTTCCGGCAACCTAATGGCGGGCCGCACGGCGGTCCAAAACTGGTTGCAGATGACAGGCCAAAGCGGATCAGCGCGCGCGGACGAACCCGGCAAGCCCTGTGGCCGCCAGCGCCAGCCCCAGCAGCGCGAACACCGCGCCCGCCTGTGCGGCAGCAATCGCCCCCGCTGCCAGCGGGATCGAGAACTGACCGACACGGTTGATTGCTAGACGCAGGCCAAGGCTGGTCGCCCGCGCCCTGCAGGGCGCCATGCGCATCGTCAGCGACACCGACGAGGTGATCGCAAAGCCAAGGCAAAGCCCCGAGACGATCAGCATCGCGCCGATCCCACCCGCGCCGAAGGGCAGCGCCAGCGCGGCCGTCGCCAGCCCCGTGCCCAGCACCGAACACCACAGCAGCCACGACGGCCCGGCCAGCCGCGCGGCCCACGCGTAAACGCCGCGCGATGCCACCTGCGCCAGCGCGAACAACATCAACACAAGTCCGATGGTCGCAGGCGGGATGCCTCGACCCTCGCCCACCACGGGCAGATAGATCATAGTCAGATCCTGCACAGCTACGCAAAGACTGCCCCCCGCGATGACCCAAGGCAGCCCCCTGACCGACAGGATATGCGCCAAGGGCACATGCAGGGCGGGCGGCGCTGCCTTGGCGGCCCCGCGCATCACCGCCATGCTGGCGGCAAGCCCGACGGCCGACAGTCCAATGACAGCCAGCGCAAGGCCCATTTGCAGGCTTTCCCCCCACAGGGCCACAAGGCTCAGCAGCAGCGGCGCGGCCACCTGCCCCACCGCCTGCCACAGCATCAGGCGCGCGATCATGCGTTCACGATGCGGCACGTCGCGGATCGCCCCGATTTCGGCTTGCATCGCCGTAATCTGAAAAGTCTGACCCAGCCCCAACAGCACTGATGAGGTCAGAAGCACCAGCCATTGCCCCGGCAGGGCCAGCAGCGCGCAGGCAACCACCATCAGCGCGGCGCCCAGCACGACCGAGCGACCGGCCCCGCGCCGGTCATTCGCCCGCCCCATACCGACCGCCAGAAACGCAGGAAGCAGCGCAAAGGCCGATGACAGCAGCAGCACTTCGGATGCGGACAGACCCGCCTGCGTGCCACGATAGCTGGTGGCGATCCGCGCCAGCGGCACGATCACCTGCGTCAGAAAGGCGGTAAGTAGCAGGGGCAGGCCGCTTACCACCTATTGCGCCACCCATTCAGGGGACAGGAAACCCAGTGTGGCGCGACCCGCAGCCATCAGCCGGTCCTCAACGCTCCAACCCTGCTGGTCGCGATGCGGTGCTTCCAGTGAAATTGAGCAGTCATCGGGCAGCAGCGCCAGCATCTCGCGCAGAGGCAGGCCACCCTCGCCGGGATAAAGCCGCCCCTCGCGGCTTTCGGCCAGCTTTTCCTCCAGCGTGGCGGGCGGCGTCGCCAAAGCGTCGCAGATATGGAAATGGCCGATGATGCGCCTGTCCGGGATCGCCGCCAGATCGGCAACATCTGCCCCGCTGCGACTGAGATGCACGGCGTCGATCAGCAGCCGGGCGTTGGGATGATCTACGACAGCATGAACCTCAAGTGCCTGCGCCAGCGTCTTCATCCCGCGATAAGGCATGAACTCCATCGCCAGCGCGATACCATGATCAGCCGCGCGCTCGGCAAGCCAACGATAACGGTCGGCCAAACGCGACAGATCGTCGTCGATCCCGGCTGACACGATCACCCCTGCCCCCAAGAGCCGCGCCGTGTCCAAAGCGCGCAGATAGGACTCCGGGTGAAAATCGGGGCCGATCCCAAAGGATTCACCCTCAAAGATGCGGATCCCGGCATCGTCAGCCCGCTTTCGCAAAGCGCGTGTCCGGGCAGGGTCGCCCGTGACCGGATACTGATCGGGCGCGTGGCGCGGTGGAAAAATGCGCAGGCCCACCCCTTCGAAGCCCGCGCGGGCAGCGGCCTCGACCATACGCTCGGGCTCGGCGTCGAGCGCCGTCATGTGCGAAACGCAGATCATATCTTCATGCCGCTTTCGGTGACGATGCTGCCATAAAGGTCGTGATCGGCACGCAACTTGGCGACGAAATCTTCGGACGTCGATCCGACCGGCATCAGCCCCATGCCCGCCATCCGCTCGGTCAGTTCGGGCGTCTGGAAGCATTCGGCGATGGCCTGCTGAATCCGCTGGGCGATCTCGGGCGGCGTGTCCTTGGGCGCCGAGGCGCCGATCCAGAACGACATCCGGTCCACATCCTGCAGATCAAACTCGGCCGAGGCGGGCACGTCAGGCAATTGCGCCGACCGTTCCGGGGCGCAATCCAGAAGTGCCTTGATCTGCCCGTTGGCGATATAGCTTTGCGCCTGCCCGACCGAAATGAAGGCGGCCTGCGCCTGATTGGCAAGAAGATCGGTAATCGCCGGACCGCCGCCCTTGTATTGCACGGTGTTAAGCTCGATCCCCGCCCGCATCGACAGAAGCTCGCCCAACAGGTGGTTTACCGACCCCACGCCGACGCAGGCATGAACCAGCTTGCCCGGCTCGGCTTTGGCCAATGCGACGAATTCTTCCCAACTGTTAGCGGGCAATTCCTTGCTGGCGATCAGAACATAGCTCGATTGGGTCGCCAGCGTGATATGCGAGAGATCTTCGATGGGATCAAAGGCCAGATCAGGCGTCGAAAATTCAGCCCCCGCCATCGCCGAACAGGTGCTGAAAAGAATGGTGTAACCATCGGGCTTTGCGCCGATGACGTTCTGCGTGGCGATATTGCCGCTGGCCCCTGCACGGTTCTCGATCAGAACGCGCGTGCCCAGTTTTTCGGCCAGATAGGGCTCAAGCACGCGGACAAAGCTGTCAAGCCCGCCGCCCGGCGGAAAGCCCAGAACGATAGTGACGGGCCGCTGGGGCCAGTCGGCAGCAAAAACAATCCTTGGCGCGGCCAGCATGGCGAACCCCGCCGCCGCAGTGCCGATCAGGCGCCGTCTGGTGATGGTGGTCATGGCATCCTCCCCTTTTCCCTTTGGCGGGCAGCTTCGCGCAGGGGGAAGGGTACTGCAAATAGCGATTGGCTTGCGCTGCCAGATGAAATCCCTTGGGCGAAACGAAAATCATATGTCAGGCCAAGCCAATCACGTCTGGACCACGTTTCACCGCCCCCTCTATCACCATGCGCAAAGAGGAGAGTTCACATGACCCAGCCCAAGATCCTGTGCCTGAACGGCCCGAACCTGAACATGCTGGGGGTGCGCGAACCCGAGCTTTACGGCCGGACCACCCTTGCCGATATCGAAGCCGCCGTCCGCGCCAAGGCCGGGCCGCTGGGGATGGAGATCGACTTCCGCCAGTCGAATTACGAAGGTGAGCTGGTGACGTGGATCCAGCAGGCGCATGGCGATATCGCCGGGGTCATCATCAATCCCGGCGCCTATACCCACACCTCGATTGCCATTGCGGACGCGCTGCGCATCCTGACGGTTCCGATCATCGAACTGCATTTCAACAACTCGTATCGCTATGCCGACCGGCAATTCCGGCATCTGTCCCATGTGCGCCCGGTGGCCACGGGGGTGATCTTCGGTTTCGGCGCGGCGGGCTATCTGAACGCCATCGAGGCGATGAACAACATCCTGAAACCGCCGTTCGGAAAGGCGTAAGCGATGGTGCGCATGGGCTTTATTGGTGCCGGCATCATGGGTCGGCACCATATCCGCGTGGCGATGGACAATCCCGATGTCGAAATCGTCGGCGTGGCCGAATTCAACCCCGCCACGCGTGAGGCACTGGCCGCGAAGGGCATCGCGACCTTTGCCGATCATCAGGACATGCTGGCTGCGGTGCGTCCTCAGGGTGTGCTGATCTCGACCCCCAACGCCTTTCATGCCTCGGCCGCCATCGACTGCCTGCGCGCGGGCGCAGCGCCGCTGATCGAAAAGCCGGTGGCCGATACGCTGGAGGCGGGGCTGCGCCTGCGCGATGTGGTGCGCGAGACGGGCCTGCCCGCATTGGTCGGCCATCACCGCCGCCACAATCCGATCATCGCCACCGCCGCCCGGCATGTGCGCGACGGGCATCTGGGCCGGGTTCTGGCCGTCAATGGCATGTGGCTGCGCCGCAAGCCCGATGAATATTACGCCGAGACGTGGAAAATGGACCCGGCGCTTGGCGGCGGCGTCCTGCTGATCAACGCAATCCACGATTTCGACAGCCTGCGCGCCATCTGCGGCGAGATCGCATCGGTTCAGGCGCTGACCTCATCAGCGTCACGCGGCTTCGCGGTCGAGGATACGGCGGCAATGCTGCTGCGTTTCGAAAGCGGCGCTCTTGGCACGCTGACGATTTCCGACAATGTCGTCGCGCCGTGGTGCTGGGAAATGACCTCGCAAGAGGATCCGCGCTTCGCCTGGCAGCCTGAAAACGCCTATGTCATCTGCGGCACCGAAGGATCGCTGGGCGTGCCCACGCTGGAGACCTGGACCAACAGCCCGAATGGCGGACGCGACGCCACCTTTGTCCGCCGCAAGCTGTATCATGTAGCCGAGGATTCGATGACCCTGCAAATGGCCCATTTCGTCCGCGTCCTGCGCGGCGAACAGGCGCCGCTGGTGACCGTCGACGATGCGCTTGGCACGCTTGCCGCGACGCTTGCGGTGTCGCTGTCGGCGCAACGCGGCACTGCGGTGGAGATTGCGGAGCTTCTTGCCTGACCTCATAGTGCCGGCGGGGAGGACACCATGAATCTCAGGCAACTGCGCTATTTCGCCCAGACGGTCGAGGCAGGAAACATCACCCGCGCGGCCGAGCAGCTGTATGTTGCGCAGCCCGCATTGGGCCTGCAAATCCGCCAGTTGGAGGAAGAGCTTGGCGTGCCGCTGCTGATCCGGCACTCGCGCGGCGTCACTGCTACCGATGCCGGAAAGCTCCTGTATGACCGCGCCTGCGAGGTGCTCCGGCAAGTCGACAAGATCAAGCAGGAAGTGATCGCGCAGGCGGGAAGCGCCGCCGAAAGCATTACGCTGGGACTGACTCCGGGGCTGGGCAAACTGTTCGGCGCGGGCCTGATGGTGCGGGTCCGCAACGACATGGAGGGGGTCGCCCTGTCCGTGGTCGAAGAGATGTCCTTCGTGCTGATCGACGCGGTCGTGCGTGACGAGGTCCATCTGGCGCTCGCCTATGAAGTGCCCGAACAGCCCGGTCTTGCCCGCGAGCCGCTGTTCGAGGAGGAACTGCTGTTCGTCACCTCGGACATGTCGGACACCGGCCCGATCACGCTGTCCGATGCGCTTGGCCAATCGCTGGTGCTGGCGGGTGAACGCGACCATGTGCATCAGCTTGTCATGCGCGCGGCGGGCGAAATCGGTATCCAGCCGCAAATCCGCTTCGAGGCATCATCGGTCGGCATCATGAAATCGCTAGTGGTCGAGGGATCGGCCGTCAGCGTCATGCCTTATGGCAGCGTGATCGGCGAATTGCAGCGGGGCGAGTTGGTCGGGCGGCGGATCGAAGGCGGACGTCTGGTCCGCACGCTATACCTGATCCATTCGTCACGCCGTGCGCCGCTGATCCACGAGGCCGAGCTGATCGAACTGATCAAGCTGCAAATCCGCAGCGCCCTGCGCAAGGTCGAACCGATGGTCACGCCCCGCGAAGGGCTCAGCACCCGCGACGCCGACTGACGTCAGAGCTTTCCGGCATAGCTCGGCAAAACACACGCTATTGGATCCGCTTTCCCCGCCGCCCCTAGGCTCAGGACTCGTTCTGGATCATAGCCAGAACAAGACGGTTGCGGCGAGCATGATCGCAGAGAAGAAGGTTTCCGGGCACCGGTCGTATCGGGTGGCAACGCGCCGCCAATCCTTGAGCCTGCCGACCATGATCTCGATGCGGTTGCGCCGTTTGTAGCGCCGCTTGTCGTATTTCACCGCCTTCTTGCGGGACTTCCGACTGGGAATACAGGCCTTTATCCCCTTGTCTTTCAAGGCAGCTCTGAACCAATCGGCGTCATAACCTCTGTCGGCCAGCAGCCACCCCGCCTTCGGCAGGCTGCCCAGCAGAGCCGCTGCACCGGTGTAATCGCTGACTTGGCCGGCCGACATGAAGAACCCGATCGGCCGCCCCTTTGCATCGGCGACGGCGTGCAATTTGGTGTTCATGCCACCTTTGGTCCGCCCGATCTGACGTTCACGCCCCCCTTTTTGACCCGCAGGCTCGACGCCGTGCGGTGTGCCTTGAGATAGGTCGCATCGATCATGATCGTCTTGTGTTCGGCGCTCTCGGTGGCCAGGCCCACCATGATCCGGGCGAAGACACCATTGTCGCTCCAACGCTTCCACCGGTTGTAGAGTGTCTTTGCCGGGCCGTATTCCTTCGGCGCGTCACGCCAGCGCAACCCATTGCGATTGATGAAGATTATGCCACTCAGGACGCGACGATCATCGACGCGGGGCTTGCCATGGCTCTTCGGAAGGAAAGGCTTGAGGCGCTCCATCTGGGCGTCGGACAGCCAGTAAAGGTTGCTCATCGTTCAGGTCTCCTTGCAAGGCCTGAATCATGCCAACGGTCTGAAATCAATGGGTCCTGAGCCTAAGCGAAAGGGTCCCCGCAGCCTCGGTCGTCATCAACATCTTGGCCCGGCATCGGGAGCCGTCACCGCCGCTGACCATCGATACGCCGGCCGCGTTGCGACTGACCTGCGAGCCCGTCGCCGATTGCAAACGCTACGACAGTCTCAGGAGACCCAACCATGGAAAGATCACAGCTGCTGGACGCGATGAGCCAGCTGAAGCTCTACGGCATGAAGGCCGCCTACGATGAGATCATCACCACGGCGGTGAAGCGTCAGCACGAACCACAACAGATCGTCGGCGATCTGCTGAACGCCGAGATCAGTGAGAAGCAGGCGCGCTCGATCAAATACCGACCTGGTAAACAAGCTCGATGCCGAAGCCCGTGCCGACCGACAGGGGCGCACGGCAGACCTGCTGTGCCGCCTCGACTTCCTGATCCTTGACGAGCTCGGCTATCTTCCCTTCGCTCAGACCGGTAGCCAGCTGCTGTTCCATCTCATCAGCCGCCTCTACGAGCGCACCTCGATCATCGTGACAACCAATCTCGACTTCGGAGAATGGCCTTCGGTCTTTGGCGACGCGAAAATGACCACTGCGCTGCTCGACCGCCTGACCCATCACTGCGACATCGTCGAAACCGGCAACGAGAGTTGGCGCTTCAAGACCCGTGAATGACCGAGAACCCGCTGGCCCGATACGGCTGCGCTGTGTGAGGGCTACACCGCATCGGGCCAGCTACCCGGGCGCTCCAAGGGGGTCATTTTTGGATGCCGATAGGGGGTCACGATTGGCTGCCGATTGACACCGGTCGAACCCCGGCGCGGCTTCCGGGCAAACACGATCCGTGCCCGGCGCGGATCACCTTGGGTCAATGCGACAAGGCGTGAGAGGCCGGATTGGCTGCCGGTATCAAACCTGCGACGCCAGTTCTCCGAACCCGTTCAGGTTCATCAGCGCCGCGATGCCGGTGACCAGCCCGGCGGTGCCGCAGAGCAGTTTCAGGGCGATGGCGGAGTCGATGGCATCATGGGTGACGCCGTGGACGACGGCATATCCGGCGATCATCGCCGGGATCACGAAGACCGCCCGCGCCAGCAGGCAGAGGATCGGGTTCTTCGCCTTGAACAGCACCAGAAGCACCAGCCCCACCGACAGCAGCGCGGCGGTTCCTGCCGCAAGGACCGAGAGCAAGAACCCGGCCTCGATCGCGTGGATAAAACGGAAGGTCTCGACCGCGACCATCACCGGCAGCGCCCAGGTGGCGAGATACCAGGCGATGACGCAGGCGACGGCGGTGAGCATGACGGCAAGCAGGATCAGGATCATGGAAGCCTCCGGACCAAAGGGATCAGGGATCGTTCACGACAGGCTGCCAGAAATTGATACGTTCCGCCTGCGACCAAGGTTCACTACGACGTTGCTGCAAAAACAGCATTTCCATGACACGGCGATGGGTCAAGCGAGGAGGCGGAAGACCGTACAGATGATGCGGATAGATGCCGGAAATGGCCAATGGCCGGCGACAAGCCGCCAGCCCACGCGCTCATGAGGTCCGTCAACTATCCCGCATCGACCGGAATGTCGAAATGCAGGACGTCCTCGCGCTTTCCGAGCCCGGTATAGAGGGCAATGGCCGGTTCATCCCCGTAGTCGGCCTGAACGTAAACCACCCAGGCGCCCCGATCGACCGCGATCCGTTGCAAGGCACCGATGAGCGCGGTGGCTATGCCCTGGCGCCGGTGGGTCTCGGCGACAGCGAGATCGTAGATGTAGATTTCCGAACGCGCCCGCTCGAATTTCTCAAGCTCGTAGGCGATCAGGCCGCCAACAACGGCGGCGCCGTCCGTGGCCGCCAGCGCGATGAGACGATCCCCTGCCAGGAGACCGCTCAGATAGGCGTCGTCCGGGGGCTCTCCCAGGTAGGTATCGGGATCATCGAAGGCATCCCCGAACAGAGCGTTCATCTGCCGCAAGACAGAAACGTCGGATCCGCTCAGGCACCTGATCGAGACTGACATCGGCAACTCCTCCTCATGTTCCAGAGACATCATCCACGACCGCTTCCGCCCTCGGCCGGGCGCTCTGGTTGTCGCCCATTCCCATATGTTCGGTCTCGATCTCGACCAGGAAGGCGACGACCTCGTCGCGCGGCGCTCCCCGGCGCAGCTGGGACGCCGCCGCGATCAGATAGCTGTCATATTCGTCCGCGAAGGACAGGTTGGCTTCGTCGTCCCATCTGCCCGCCGGGCTTTCCGGGTCCAGCAGCCCGATGGGGTCCCAGAGCGACCAGCCGATATCGCGCAGCTTCGACAGCTTGATCCGGGGTTGCGGTGCGATCTCGGTCATGGGTCTGCCGGGCAAGGGCTGGAGGATGAGTCAGCTTGGCATAGGCCGGGGGATGGTCGCAACCGCCACGGCAGCTTGACCCTCGACCTGCGTTCCATCATCAAGCTCCATGCCAGAGGACGGGAACGCGATGAAAGCAGCGCGACGAATGATCTGAATGACGCCCCGAGCAGGATGCCGGGGCATGGGCGCGGGGCTGGCAGGTCTCGCGCGGCTTCTGCTTGCGCAAGCGGGCATGACAGGATCCATTCAGAGAGCGTCACATGGACAGTTATTTCGAAAGCCCGTTCCGGGGCATCACCCTCGACCGGCAGGTCACCCATCCCAACATCGTGGTCGTCCGCTACAGCTATTATTCCGGCTATTACCACGGCTACGGCTTCGACGATTGCGCCCGATACCTGCTGCCGAACGAGGGCGCGGACCGGCTGATCAACGGCAGTTTCTGTTCGATCGGCTCGGGCGCGGGTTTCATCATGGCGGGCAACCAGGGGCACCGGAACGACTGGATCAGCACCTTCCCCTTCTACTGGATGTCCGAAGTCGCGGCGTTCGAGGGCGCCGCGAACGGCTATCGACCCGCCGGCGACACCGTGGTCGGCAGTGATGTCTGGATCGGCTCGGAGGCGGTCATCATGCCCGGCATCCGGATCGGCGACGGCGCGGTGATCGGCACCCGTGCGCTGGTGACGCGCGACGTGGAACCCTATGCGATCGTCGGCGGCAATCCGGCCAAGGTGATCCGCAAGCGTTTCGACGACCAACTGATCGGGCTGTTGCTGGAGATGCGGTGGTGGGACTGGTCCGACGAGCAGTTGCACGACGCCATGCCCTTGCTGACCAGCGGCGAGGTCGAAGGGCTGCACAGGCATTGGCTGGAAAACATCCGGGCCACATGACAAAGCGCGCCCGCCCCCCTCGGGCGGGCTCATCCATTCCGGAACCGGGCGACGCGTGGCCCATGGCCGCATTGCGATTCGACCTTGGGACGGATAGGCAAACCTTCAGGACGAGGGAGGAGCGCCATGGGCAGATCGGATCGCGATCTCGATCACCTTCACGAACTTCTGTGGGCTCTGCCTCGGGAAAACTACCCGATGAGCCTGAGCGAGCTCGACGGCTATGTGACCGGCATCCTGTCCTGCCCCGATCTCATTCCGCCCTCTGAATGGCTTCCCCATGTCTGGGGCGAAACCGGCGATGCCCGGTTCCCCGACCTGGCAACGGCGGAGGCGACGATCTCGGCGGTGATGGCGCATTACAATGCCGTCGCCGCGGAGATCGCGCGACGCCCATGGCTCGAACCGATCTACGAGGTGGATCCGAACAGCGACGAAACGCTCTGGGAGCCCTGGGTCGATGGTTTCACCCGCGCCATGCGCCTGCGCCCCGAGGCCTGGCAGGCGGTGCTCGAACGGGCCGACGACGAGACACGCTCGGCCCTGATCTTCCTGATGGCCCTGCAGGACATCAACGAAGGGACCAGCACCTTCACCGACGAGGAAATCGACGAGATCGATCTGGATGCCCCGGATCTGATCCCCAATTGCGTCGCTGCGATCCTGCTCGTCTCGCGCCCGGGGGTCGTCCTCGAACCGGGCAGCCTCCCTTACGCCCCCACCCGGGGCAGGCGTACGGGCCGGAACGATCCCTGCCCCTGCGGCTCGGGACGCAAGTACAAGCAATGCTGCGGCAAGAACTGACGGGGTTCCTGGGACAGGAACCGGTTCCCATGTCGTGCATCCGCCTGGCTTCGGAGCCGCGGCGTTGCCAGCATTCCCTTCCCCCTGGAGAATGCCCATGTTCGAGCCCTACTCGCGCCGCTGGGGACTGATCGCTGACGGAGACCCGATCACCACGCCGACCGCCACCCTGTTTCCCGCGCTCTGGCGCGGCGGGCCTGCCATGCTGAAGCTGTCCCAGCAGGAGGACCAGCAGCGCGGCGCCAGGCTGATGGCATGGTGGAACGGAGACGGCGCGGCGCAGGTCTTCGCGCGGGACAAGGGCGCCCTGCTGATGGAACGCGCCACGGGTTCGCGGTCTCTGGCCGATATGGCGCGCGACGGGCGCGACGATGCGGCCTGCCGCATCCTCTGCGCCACCGCCGCGAAGCTTCACGCCGCCCGGCACGGCGCCCTTCCCGATCTGGTCCCTTTGACGCTCTGGTTCCGCGATCTCGAACCGGCAGCCGCGAAACATGGCGGCATCCTTCCGCGCTGCGCGGAAACCGCCCACGCGCTGCTGGCCGAGCCTCGTGATCGCGTCGTGCTGCATGGCGATCTGCACCATGGCAATGTGCTGGATTTCGGGCCGCGCGGCTGGCGTGCCATCGATCCTCATGGGCTGATCGGCGAGCGCGGCTTCGATTTCGCCAATATCTTCACCAACCCGGACCTGAGCGATCCCAGCCAGCCGGTCGCCACCGAGCCAGGCCGTTTCGCCCGCCGCCTGGATGTGGTTGGCAAGGCGGCGGGGCTGAACCGGCGAAGCCTGCTGCAATGGATCCTGGCATGGACCGGCCTGTCGGCGGCGTGGTTTCTGGAGGACGGCGATCCTTTGGCAAAGGTTGATCTGCATGTCGCCGAGCTGGCGGCGGCGGAACTGGATCGGTGACCGGCGGCGCAGGCCCCTTCCCCGCCGCGATCACGCTCGTCGCGCGGCGATCAGCAGCATCATTGGCCGCTCCAGTTCCTCGGCCAGTGCAGGCATGGCGTCGATCTGTTGCGGGGTTGGCGCGAATTCCTCGACCCGGCGCAGTGCGAAGCCTGCGCCGATCAGCGTGTTTAGCGTCGTGGCCAGCGTCCGGTGATGCTTCAGCACGCCCCTGGCGAACCAGTCGGTGCGCCGCTCGCCCTCGATGGAATAGCCATTGACCGGCCAGGTCTTGCGGCCGTCCTCGTCAAGGACCCAATGCGGATGCGCGGCCGCCATGAAGATCGGATGCTCGATGGTGAAGACCAGATCGCCGCCCGGCGCCAACGCCCGATGGATCATGCGCATCAGCCGGTCGAAATCCGCGACATAGTGGAAGGTCAGCGCGCTGTAGACCAGATCGAACGCCGCTTCGGGCAGCTCGAGCCTGTCCAAATCGGCGATGCGGTAGTCGATGGCCGGATCCGAGGTATCCGCCCGCGCACGGGCGATCATGTTCCGCGACAGATCGTATCCCGTGACGGACGCCGCGCCCTGTTCGCGAAACCAGCGCGAGGCCCAGCCGAAACCACAGCCCAGATCGGCCACGCGGCGGCCGGCCACATCCGGCAGCATGGCGCGGATGGCGGACCATTCGGGCGCGCCGTCCAGCCCACGCACCTGCCGGGGCAGTTGGCTGTAACCGGCGAAGAAATCGGGATTGTCGTAGATGTTCTGTGCCATGGTCACCTCTCTGCGTCGCGATGGACGAGCCGTGGTTTCGCGCCCGGTGCAACCGGAAAGCCCCACGCCCAGTAAGCCCTCAATCCGCCGAGGCATAAAGCAGCGCGATGTCGCGGTGGTGCAATGCGCAGACGGTTCCTTCCGATTTGACCACGGCACGCTGCGGTTCCAGAACGATGACGCAGCCGTTCTGGAAACCATACTGCCGGTCGCCATTCGGCAGGCGCTGCTCGCGGGGCACCTCGTCCATCGGCCTGTCGTGGGCGGACATGGCTTCACATCCGGCAAGCACCAGCAGAGCGAGGCAAAGGGGCGACATCATCCTCATGGCGGGGTTCCTGTTCAGGGCATTGCGCCCGACCCAACGCCCCGCAAGCTGGAAGGTTCGTCGCAATGCGCGACATGAGGGATGCGTGTCATGCGCATTCCCTCACTTCACGCCGCGTCCCCGCAACCATGCGCGATAGCGGCGGCTGCGCCAGATGCGGATCCGGTGGAAGGCCACCACACCGGGCGCCCATGCGCGGGGTCTCGGTGCCTTGCCCGCACCATGATGGCGCGCGACTCACGCCGTCACCTCGCCCCCCCCCAACGGATGGGCTTCACCGTTGATGAGGGCGTCGATGCGGTGATGGCCCGGGTAGTGGCGGCGCGTCGTCATGGCGGCGAAAGACAGCGTGGCGGAGAGCATGATCTTCTCGCCCGGCTGCAGGGTCAGGGCGCGCAGCTTGAAGACCTTCGGCCGGGTGCCGCCGTTGGCCTTTACGAAATGCACGGCATAGTCGATCAGCAGGCGCTGCGGCTGTGACGCGGTGTTTCGACCTCGAAGGACAGGCGCAGGGCGTCGCCCATTGCTATACGCTGCGGCGTGATGGCGATGCGGCCGATGCGCGCCGAGGGATTCTCAGCGCCGCCCAGGATGCGGATCGCGTCCCGGTCGCCGGCCTTGACCAGCGAGCGCAGCGCGTGGCGGACGATCCAGGCCCGGCCCTCGGGCGCATCCTACGCCCATCGGCGGCATGTCGCGATGGTCAGGGCGGGATTGTCCTTGGCGATGTCGTTGAGGTTGTTCGCCACTGAACGCCGCACATAGGGCACCGGGTCGTCCTTCAGCAGTTCCAGCAATTCCAGCACCGGGCGCGGATCCTGCTGATAGCCCCGCAGGCGCCGCGCCCAGGGCAGTCGCGGGCGGGTGCCCTCGGACGCCAGGCGGCGCAGGTGCGCGTTTGTCCGTCGTCAGAACATTTGGCTCAGATCGGGGCTTAGATTAGCGGAGAGCGGGCCTCGTCTTGGGGTTGATGTTATGCGGCGAGCTTGCGGTGCTGCAAGCGCCGATGTTCGATGGTCTTTCGT
>NZ_QNRC01000055.1 GCF_003709565.1 Paracoccus sigandri
AACGAAAGACCATCGAACATCGGCGCTTGCAGCACCGCAAGCTCGCCGCATAACATCAACCCCAAGACGAGGCCCGCTCTCCGCTAATCTAAGCCCCGATCTGAGCCAAATGTTCTGACGACGGACAATCGGGACATCGATGTCCAGCGCCTCGTGCAGCGTCAGGTTGGTGGGCGCCGACGCCTTGGCGAAATAGGCGGGCATGTCCAGCTTGCCGATGCCTTCCGCGTCGCGCATTCCCGCATCGGTGACGACCCCGGCCGCGCCGCGCAGGGCCAGCCGGGTGATCAGGATCGAGCCGGCCGTGGCCGCGCGGGCATCCTTGCGGCCGTCCATCACCAGCACATGGCCGGCCGGGCAGGTCTCGATGGCGACCCGCTGCGGGTGGTCGGGATCGCGGAAGACGGTGATCGGGTTGCGGTCCTCGCGCGCGGGGATGTAGCGCAGGGTGAAGGCCGGGCCGACCATGTTCTCATCCTTCGGCGCGACCGGCACCACGCCCTGGATGAACTGGTTGCGCAGCCCGCGCTTGTAGAGGGCCGTCGCGATCGAGGCCGTCGAGACCTGTTTCAGCTTCGCGCGGGTGTCGTCGGAAAGGATATGTCCGGTCATGATGTCCTCAGAAGATGTCGGGCTCGCCGGCGGCGCGGCCGAAGTCGGATTGCAGGAAGTCGAAGTCGCAGCCCTGGTCGGCCTGCGTCACGTGGCGCTGGAACATGTAGCCGTAGCCCCGTTCGTAATGCGGCCGGGGCGGCTGCCAGGCGGCGCGGCGCGCGGCCAGTTCCTCGTCCGGGACCAGCATGTCCAGCCGCCGCGCGGGCAGGTCCAGCCGCACGATGTCGCCGGTCCTCAGCAGGGCCAGCGGCCCGCCCACATGGGCCTCGGGCGCGACATGCAGCACGCAGGCCCCGTAGGACGTCCCCGACATCCGCGCATCGGATATGCGCAGCATGTCGCGGTGGCCCTGCCGGATCAGCGCCCTGGGGATCGGCAGCATCCCCCATTCGGGAAAGCCCGGCCCGCCCTGCGGCCCGGCATTGCGCAGCACCAGGACGTGATCCGGCGTGACCTGGAGATCCTCGTCCTCGACCGCCTTCTTCATCTCGGGATAGCTGTCGAAGACCAGCGCCGGGCCTTCGTGGACGTGGTATTTCGGATCGCAGGCGGCGGGCTTGATCACCGCGCCGTCGGGGCACAGGTTGCCGCGCAGCACCGCCAGCGAGCCCTCGGCATAGACCGGGTTGGACAGCGGCCGGATCACGTCCTCGTTCCAGACCTGCGCGCCCTCCAGGTTCGCGCCCATCGTCTTGCCGGTGACGGTCAGGCAGGAAAGCTCCAGCCGGTCGGCGATCTGCTTCATCAGCGCGCGCAGCCCGCCGGCGTAATAGAAATCCTCCATCAGGTAGTCCTTGCCCGAGGGCCGGACATTCGCGATCAGCGGCGTCACGCGGCCAAGCGCGTCCAGGTCGTCCAGCGTCAGGTTCACCCCCGCCCGCCGCGCCATCGCGATCAGATGGACCACCGCATTGGTCGAACAGCCCGTCGCCATCGCCACCACGGCGGCATTGCGGCAGGCCGCCTCGGTCACGATCCGGTCGGGGGTCAGGTCCTCCCAGACCATCTCGACGATGCGGCGGCCGCAATCCGCGCCCATGCGCTGGTGATTGCTGTCCACCGCCGGGATCGAGGACGCGCCCGGCAGCGTCAGGCCCATCGCATCGGCGATGGCGGTCATGGTCGAGGCCGTGCCCATCGTCATGCACACCCCGGCCGAGCGCGCGATGCCGCCCTGCACCCCCAGCCATTCGTCGTCTGAAATGTTCCCGGCGCGGCGTTCGTCCCAGTATTTCCACGCATCCGAGCCCGACCCCAGGATCTTGCCCGCGTAATTCCCGCGCAGCATCGGCCCGGCGGGCAGGTAGATCATCGGCACCCCGGCCGAGATCGCGCCCATCACCAGCCCCGGCGTGGTCTTGTCGCAGCCGCCCATCAGCACCACGCCATCCAGCGGGTGCGAGCGGATCATTTCCTCGGTCTCCATCGCCAGCATGTTGCGATACAGCATCGAGGTCGGCTTGGTGAAGCTTTCGTCCACCGACAGCGACGGCATCTCGACCGGCAAGCCGCCCGCCTGCAGCACGCCGCGCCGCACGTCCTTGGCGCGTTCGCGGAAATGCGAATGGCAGGTGTTCAGTTCCGACCAGGTGTTCAGGATGCCGATGACCGGCCTGTCGCGGAAATCCTCTTCCCCATAGCCAAGCTGCATCATCCGCGAGCGATGCCCGAAACTGCGCAGGTCATCCGGCGCAAACCAACGCGCCGAGCGCAGATCGCTGGGTTTCTTTCCGGCCATCCGTCCTCCTTCCGCGCCAGAATCGGTTTGGCGCGCCTTCATCAATACTAATATTTTAGTTTGGCAAGTATATCAACAGCTATATTTGTATTGTTGTGCACCAGATCGGGGCCAACTAGTATTTCGCCAGAAAGGGACACGACATGACCACATCGCTCGCCTCGACTTTCGGCCTGTCCGATCCCCATGCGGCGACCCTGCCGGGGGGCACGGTCCAGCGTGTCTATGACGATCTGCGCAAACGGATCATCACCCTGCAACTGCCGCCCGACACGACGCTTTCGCGCAACGAGCTGACCGAAACCTACGAGGTCAGCCAGACCCCCATCCGCGAGGCGATGCAGCTGCTGAAGCAGGAGGGCCTGGTCCGGATCTATCCGCAATCGAAGACCGTCGTGACCCGGATCGACGTGCCGCAGATCTACGAGGCGCATTTCCTGCGCGTGGCGCTGGAGACCGAGGTCTGCCGCAGGCTGGCCGGCGCGGGCGACAATGCCACCGTGACGCGGGCGCGATCCATCATCCGCATGCAGGAAGCGGTGGCCGACGATCCCGACCAGATCGCGATCTTCCAGGAACTGGACGAGCTGTTCCACCAGACCCTGTTCTCGGGCCTGAAGCGCGGCGGGCTGCACCAGCTGATCCGCGAACGCTCGGGCCATCTGGAGCGTATCCGCCGCCTGCATCTTCCCGAAAAGGGCAAGGTGCTGAACATCCTGGCAGGGCACCGGGCGATCATCGAGGCGATCGCGGCGGGCGACGAAGCCGCGGCGATCGATGCCATCCGCGCGCATCTCAGCCAGACCGTCGCCAAGGTCGAGGATCTGCGGCAGGAATTTCCGCATTACTTCGCCTGACAGAGCCAGGGGGCAGGCCCCGGCCCCTGCCCGGCTCAGTTCACCGGCGTCAGCAGCGGCTTGCCCGCGAAGAACGCCGCCAGGTTGTCCAGCGTCAGGCGTGCCATCGCGTGGCGGGTCTCTTCGGTCCCGCTGGCATGGTGCGGATAGAGCGTGACATTCGGCAGCGCCGTCAGCGCCGGGTCGGGTGCCGGCTCACAGCGGAACACGTCCAGCCCGGCCGCACCCAGCCGCCCTTCCCGCAAGGCACGGATCAGGGCCGTTTCGTCCACCACGCTTCCGCGAGAGACGTTGACCAGCGTCCCGGCCGGGCCAAGCGCGTCGATGACGGCAGCCGAGATCAGCCCCTCGGTCGCTGCGCCGCCCGGCGTCGCCACCAGCAGCACGTCGGCCCATGCCGCCAGCCCGACCGGCTCGGCGAAGTAATCGTGATCGACGCCCGCCTTCGGGTTGCGGCCCGAATAGCCGATGCTCATGCCCAACGCCGCGCAGCGCCTGGCGATGGCCATGCCGATATTTCCCAGCCCGACGATCCCCGCCCTCTTGCCCGCGGCCGCGGTCGTCAGCGGGAACATTCCCTTTCGCGCCCAGTCGCCCGAACGCACATAGGCGTCGGCCTCGATCAGCCTGCGCCGCGCCGCCAGCATCAGCAGCAGGGCGGCATCGGCCACGTCGTCGACCAGCGCGTCCGAGGTATTGGTCAGCCTGATCCCGCGACGGGTCATCTCGGCAAGGTCCATCTGCTCGAACCCGGCCGAGGAACAGGCGGCCAGCTTCAGCACCGGCAACCGGTCCAGCAGCGCCCCGTCCACGCTGACATGGCCGTTCACCACCATCGCCGTGCAGACCGGCCCGGCTTCCGCCAGGACCGCGTCGCGCCCGGCGGGCGAAGCTAGGTCCAGCCTGTGCAGGGTATAGAGACGCTCCAGCTCCTCCATCTGGCGGGGGCGCAGGGGATAGGCGACCAGAACATGGGGCTTCATGCGGGGATCCGTTCCTCTTGGCTTGCGCGCGCCTGCCGGCGGGCGGCCTGGACCTCGGGATCGGGGTCGAGGCTGGCCGCCAGCAGGGCGCGGGTATAGGGGTGGCCGGGAGCCTCGAAGATCTCGCGCACCGGGCCTTCGTCGACGATCTGCCCCGACTTCATGACGATGACGCGATCGGCGAAATCGCGGACCACCGGCAGGTCATGGGCGATGAACAGATAGGACAGGCCGAATTCGCGGCGCAACCCGTCCAGCAGCGCGATCACCTGCGCCTGGATCGACACGTCCAGCGCCGAGACCGCCTCGTCGCAGACGATCAGCTTCGGCTCCATCGCCAGGGCGCGGGCAATCGCGATGCGCTGGCGCTGCCCGCCCGAGAACTGGTGCGGATAGCGCGCGGCATGTTCGGGCCGCAGCCCGACCTTGACCAGCAGCTCGGCCACCCGCGCCTTCCATTGCGCCTTCGGCAGGATGTCGCGGTGGATGACCCAGGCCTCGGAGATCAGCTGGAATACCGTCATGCGCGGGTTCAGCGATTGCGTGGGGTCCTGAAAGACCATCTGCAGATCGCGGCGCAGGCCGAAGATCTGGCGCGGGGTCATCGTCATCAGGTCCTGGCCGCGATAGAGGATGCTGCCGCTGTCGGGATCGTCCAGCCGCAGGATCGCCCGCGCCAGCGTCGATTTGCCCGAGCCGCTTTCGCCCACGACCGCCACCGTCTCGCCCGGCATGATGGTCAGGCCGACCCCCTTCAGGGCGTGAAAGGCGCCGTAATGCTTGTGCAGGTTCTCGGCCCTCAGCAGCGGCGCGCCGCTGCGGTCGCGCGCCTGGGGCATCTGGCCCTTGCCGGGGGCGGCATCGATCAGCTTGCGGGTATAGGGGTGCTGCGGGTTGCGATAGACCTCGGCGGCAAGGCCGGTCTCGACGATCTGGCCGTTGTTCATCACCACCACGCGGTCGGCGATCTCGGCCACCACGCCCAGGTCGTGGGTGATCAGCAAAAGCCCCATGCCGGTTTCCTGCTGAAGCTCTTCCAGCAGCGCCAGCACCTGCGCCTGCACGGTCACGTCCAGCGCCGTCGTCGGCTCGTCCGCGATCAGGATGTCGGGCTTCATGGCCAGCGCCATGGCGATCATCAGCCGCTGGCGCTGCCCGCCCGAGAACTGATGCGGATACCTGCCCATCGCCGCCTGCGGATCGGGGATGCCGACCCGGCCCAGCAGTTCCAGCGCGCGGGCCTGCGCGTCGCGCGCCGCGCCGCCATGGGTGGTCACCATCTCGGCGATCTGCCAGCCGACCGTATAGACCGGGTTCAGATGCGCCAGCGGGTCCTGGAAGATCATCGCGATCCGGGCGCCGTTGATCCGGCGCCGCTCCTCGGCCGTCATCGCCAGCATGTCGCGACCGTTCAGCAGGACCCTGCCACTGGTGATGCGCCCCGGCGGCATGTCGATCAGGTTCATCACCGCCGAGGCCGAGACCGACTTGCCCGAGCCGCTTTCGCCCAGGATCGCCAGCGTCTCGCCCCGGTCCAGGTGCCAGCTGACGTTCTGCACCGCCTTCACCGTGCCCGCCGCGGTGTGGAACTCGACCGACAGGTCGCGGACTTCCAGCAGATGTTCAGCCATTCCTGCGTCCTCTCATTTCCAGCCGCCAGCGTTGGGCGGGGTCCAGCGCGATGCGCAGCCAGTTCGACAGAAGGTTCAGCGACAGCGTGGTCAGGATGATCGCCAGTCCCGGCCAGAAGCTCAGCCACCAGGCGGTGGTCAGGTATTGCCGGCCCTGGCTGACCATCAGGCCCCAGGTGATTTCCGGCGCCTGGATGCCGATGCCCAGGAACGAGAGCGAGCTTTCGGCCAGCATCACGAAGGCGAAATCCAGCGTCGCGATGGTGACCAGCGTGGGCAGGACCACCGGCAGGATGTGGCGAAAGACGATGCGGCGGTCCGAGGCGCCCATGACGCGGGCGGCCTGCACGAACATCCGCTCGCGGATCTCCAGCACCTCGGCGCGGGTGGTGCGCAGATAGACCGGGATGCGGGTGATCGCCAGCACGATGATGATGTTGGCGACCGAGGGCTCCAGCATGTAGAGGACGATCACCGCCAGCAGCAGCGAGGGAAAGGACATGATCACGTCGCCCAGCCGCATGATCCACTGCGCGGCGCGCTTGCGGCTGTAGCCCGCGACCAGCCCCAGCCCGCTGCCGATGACGGCCGAGCAAAGCACCGCCCCCGCCGCGACCATCATGGTGTTCTGCGCCGCGACGATGATTCTCAGCAGCAGCGGCCGGCCAAGCGCATCCGCCCCCAGCACATAGGCCCAGCCGTTCGACAGATCGAAGGGCGGCGCGTTGCGGCCGCGCAGGTTCTGGCGGGTCGCAAGATCGCCGAACAGCAGCGGCCCGACCAGCGCGCACAGCACGACGACCAGCAGGAACAGCGCCGCGAAGAAGGCCAGCTTGTCGGCCCACAGCATCGACAGCCACCGGCTGAAGGTGCTGCGGTCCCTGGGCTCGGACGGGGTCTGGATATCGGTCACGCTCATCTCTCAATACCGGATACGGGGATCGAGCGCGGCATAGGCCAGGTCGATCAGCAGGTTCATGATGAAGATCGCCAGCGCCGAGACCATGATCGCGGCCAGCACCACCGAGAAATCGCGCAGCAGGATGGAATCGATCATCAGCTTGCCGATGCCCGGAAAGCCGAAGATCGTCTCGATCACCACCGCGCCGTTCAGGATCGCGGCGGCCTGGTCGCCGATCACCGTGATGACCGGCAGCATGGCGTTGCGCAGCCCGTGTACGAAGATGATCGGCCGGGTGCGCACGCCCTTGGCCCGCGCGGTCTTCACATAGGCGGATCCCAGCACGCTGATCATCGAGCCGCGCACCACCTGCAGGATCAGGCCGAAGGGCCTCACGAACAGCACCGCCACCGGCAGCACCCAATGCAGGGCCGTGCCGGTCCCCGAGGTCGGCAGCCAGTGCAGGTTGACCGCGAAGATCACGATGGCGACGATCGCCAGCCAGAAATCCGGGGCCGAGGCGCCGATCAGCGAGAAGAAGGTGGCGATGCGGTCGAAGATGCCGCCGACCTTGAAGGCCGCCAGCGACCCGATGACGATCGCCGCCGCCGTCACTAGCGTCATGGTGATCGCGGCCAACCACAGCGTCCAGGTGAAGGCCTCCAGCACCACCTCCATCGCCGGGCGGGCCTGGCGGATCGAGTTGCCGAAATCGCCCCGCACCAGGGCGCCCACATAGCGGCCGAACTGGACGACCAAGGGGTCGTTGAAGCCGTGCAGTTCGCGGAACTGCTCGCGCATCTCGGTGGTGGCATCCAGCGGCAGGTACAGGTTCGTGGGGTCTCCGGTCAGCCGGGACAGGAAAAACACGAGAATGACGAGCCCCACCAGCGATATCGCGCTGGCCAGGGCTCGCTTGCCGATGAATGTCTTCATGTGGCCACCTTCCTCCCCCTCGGGTGTCGGCGGGGGCACGGCCGTGGCGCGGCTCCCCTTTTTCTGCTGCATCGCGCCGGTCGGCGCCTCCATCGCGTTCCGGGCCGGGCGGCGAATCACCGCCCTTAATCTGATATATTAGTATCTTTGTTATTTTTGTGAACCCGCTTTCGCAAGGCCGGTCATCTTCTGCGCATGATCCCGCCCCGGCTGGCGATGACGGTTCCCAGGATGATGACGGCGGCGCCGGCCCATGTGCTCCACGGGGGAAACTCGTCGAAGAACAGGAAGGCCAGCACCGCCACGGCCGGCAGGCGCAGGTAGTCCAGCGGCGCCAGGAAGGATGCCTCGGCCAGCGAAAAGGCACGGGTTATCAGCGACATGTTCAGCGCCCCCACCAGGCCCTGCGCGGCCAGCAGCAGCAATTGCGCGGGCGTCGGCGTGACCCAGACCGGCAGGGCGCCCAGAAGGCCCAGGGGCACCATCGCCAGCAGGTTCCACGCCACCAGGCGATCAGCACTGTCCAGGCGCGTCATGCGGCGCAGGACCAGCTGGATCACCGCGGTCAGGATCGCGCCGGCAAGGGCGCAGAGCAGCCAGGGATCGAAACTGCCGCCAGCCGGGCGGATGATGATCAGGATGCCCGCGAAACCGGACAGGATCGCGATGGCCCGCGCGGGATCGATCCGCTCGTTCAGGAAGAACCATGCGCCCAGGGTCAGGAAGATCGGCGTGGTGAAGGTGATGGCCGTGGCATCCGCCAGCGGCGCATGGGTGAAGGCCAGGAAGATCGCCACCAGCGACGCCTGTTTCAGCGCCGCGCGCAGCACATGCAGCCCGCGATAGGGCGAGGCGGCAAGATCCACGCGGGCCACGATCCAGGGCAGCACGACCATCAGGCCGAAGAACGCCCGGAAGAACGCGATCACCAGCGGATGCACCCCGCCGGCAAGCGTCCGCACGATCACCGCATCCAGCCCCGCCATGACCGCGGCAAGCAGCATCAGGCCAAGGGCGAGGCGGCGGTCCTGTCCGCTCATCGCGCCCCGCCGAAGGTGCCCGAGTCCCCTGCACGAGAAGGATTTCCTCGACACGCCTTGCTCGACGGGCCGGTGCTGCGACCGTCCAAATCGTCCTCCCCGCGATGGTTTATGGATATATTAATATATCAATTTCCCGCTTGTCCACAATGGCGCTGATGCAAGGGGCCTGACCGGCGGGGGTCACATGCCAAATCACCTCGGGCCTTGCAGCGCCCGTCGGGACGCCCTGAGATCACCCCGGATGGAACGGGAAGATCACCGGCACCAGCCCGATCGCGACGGCCAGGACGATGGCGACCAGCGGCATTCCGATCCGCGTGAAATCCCAGAACCTGTAGCCGCCCGGACCTATGACCAGGGTGTTGACGGGCGAGGACACCGGCGTCAGGAAGGCGGCCGATGCCGCCAGCGCCACGGTCATCGCGAAAGGATAGGGCGACACCCCGAGATCGGAGGCCAGCGCCAGCGCGACCGGCCCCATCAAGACCGCGGTCGCCGTGTTCGAGATGAACAGGCCAAGCATGGCCGTGGTCACGAAGATCACCGCCAGCGCGGCGCGGGGCGCCGAATCCCCGACCATGATCCGCAGCGCCTCGGCCGCCAGGTCGATGCCGCCCGTCTTCTGGAGCGCCAGCGAGAACGGCAGCATGCCGATGATCAGCACCAGGCTCTGCCAGTGGATCGAACGATAGGCCGAGGCCATGTCGACACAGCCGAAAAGCCCCATCAGCAGGCAGCCGATCAGCGCCGCCAGCACGTTAGGCACGATGCCGGTGATCATCATCAGGACGACAAGGGCCAGGATGGCGATGGCGGGAACGGCGCGGAAAGGCGCCTCCAGCAATTCGTCGATCTCGCCCGGCAGGGCCAGCACGACCAGGTCCCGGCCCTGATGGACCTGCCGGATCCGGCTCCAGGGACCGACCGACAGCAGCACGTCGCCGCCGCGCAGCACGGTCCGCGCGTCGACATCCCCGATCGGCTGGTTGTCGCGGCGCAGGCCGACGACGGCAAGGCCGTGGACCGACCGGAACCGCGACTGCGCGATGCTTCTGCCGACAAGCGGCGAGTCGGGCGGCACGATCAGCTCGGCCATGCCGATCTCTTGCGCGTGGTCGGTGAAGTAGCGCCCCGAGATGGGCAGCCGGCGCAGCCCGTGGCTGCTGCAGAAGGCCTCGATATCCGTGCCTTCCCCGAACACGTCCAGGAACAGGGCGTCCTCGGCCTGCAGGATGGTCTCGGCCCGCGGCTGGATCAGCCGCCGGCCATAGGTGGTCAACCGCTCGATGCCCAGGATGTTGATCCCCGCCGTCCCGCGCAGATCCAGCTGGTCCAGCCGCTTGCCGACCAGCCCCGACCGGGCCGACAGCTGCAGGCGGAACTCGCGCCCGGCCAGGCCATAGCTGGCGATCCAGTCGGCAAGCCTTGGCCGGCGGCTGTCCGCAGCCGGGCTTTCCGCCGCCAGCCAGCGCCGGGCGACCAGCATGTAGCCGATCCCAAGCAGCAGGATCGGCAGCCCGAACGGCGTGAAGTCGAAAAAGCCGAAGCCCTGATACCCCTCGCGCCGGAGCAGGCTGTCAAGCACGAGGTTCGGGGCCGTGGCGACCAGCGTCATCATCCCGCTGATCAGCGCCGCCGCGCTCAGCGGCATCATCAGCCGTCCCGGTGCCACCCCGATCTTCGCCGCGATCCGCAGCACGATGGGGATGAAGATCGCGACCACGCCGGTCGAGCTCATGAAGGCGCCGATCCCGGCGGCGGCCGCCATCAGCAGCGCGATCAGCCGCATCTCGGACGCGCCGGCATGGCGCACCAGCAGATCACCAGTGCGCTGCGCGACCCCGGTGCGCACAAGCGCCTCGCCCAGAACGAAAAGCGCCGCGATCAGGATGACATTGGGGTCGCTGAAGCCGGCCAGCGCCTCGTCGAGGGTGATGATGCCGGTCAGCGGCAGCGCCACCAGGGCCAGGATCGCGACCACGTCCATGCGCGGCCGGTTCAGCGCGAACATCGCAATCGCCGCAGCCAGCAGCACCAGGACAATCAGCAGTTCCGTCGCCATCTTCCCGCCTTTCGGACATGTCTCGTTTCCGGCTGCGCGCATCATGCGGCCGGGTCGACCTTCGGCAAGGCGACCCTCGGGCGTCAAGTCGCCCGTCGGGTAAGCCGTGACGCCGCGTGAAGATGGCCGTTCCGGGGGCCGGTCCTTGACCTGCCATGACGCCCGGAGCCCTCAGCTGCCGGTCGAGGCCGCGGAAACCTCCCGGCGCAGCCAATCCAGATAATCGCCGATCGCGCCCTCGTCCCGCTTGCAATAGGACCATTTCAGGTGCTTGCGCACGGTGATGAATCCCGCCTGCCTGAGAATGTCCAGATGTCTGCTGGCGGTCGGCTGGGCAACGGCAAGCGCCTTGGCGATCAGCGTCATGCACACGCCGAATTCCGCGGGATCAGCCGACCACTGCTGGCCGAAATGCCTGCCCGGCTGGGCCAGCAGTTGGAGAATCCGCAGCCGCTGTTCGCTGGCCATGGCCCTGATTTGCATTGATCTGTCCATGCCTTGCATCATATCGTCACTTAGCTAAATGACAATGCGAGTCGCTGCGATGCTGGAACTTCCGAACATCTCGATCATCGAAGGCAATGCCGTCCGCTGGGGCAGGATCGGCAACGGACCGCCACTGGTCGCCATCCACGGCACGCCTTTTTCCTCGCAGGTCTGGCGCCGGATCGTGCCGCAGCTTGCCGACCGCAGAACGGTCTACTACTTCGATCTGGTCGGCTATGGCCTGTCCGAGATGCGCGAGGGACAGGACGTATCGCTTGCCGTGCAGAACAGGGTCCTTGCCGCGCTGTTGGCCGAATGGGGCTTCGCGCGCCCGGACGTCCTGGCGCATGATTTCGGCGGGGCGACGGCGCTGCGCGCCTATTACCTGGACGGGGTTCGCTACGCCTCGCTGACGATCTTCGATGCGGTTGCCCTCGCGCCCTGGGGCTCGCCTTTCGTCCGGCATGTGCGCAAGCATGAAGCGGCGTTCGCCGGGATGCCGGACTACATGCACAAGGCGCTGCTGCGCGCCTATCTGCAGACGGCAGCGCATAATCCGCTGTCGGAGGAGGCCCTGGCCATCTACAGCGCCCCGTGGCTCGGGCCCGACGGCCAGGCGGGCTTCTACAGGCAGATCGCCCAGATGGACCAGCGTTACACGGACGAGGTCGAGCCACGCTATGACCGGCTGGATTGTCCCGTCACCGTCCTCTGGGGGCAGCAGGACGACTGGATCCCTTTTGAGAAAGGCGAGGCTCTGGCCGCGATGATCTCGGATCGCCCGCTGATCCCGGTTCCGGGTGCCGGGCATCTGGTGCAGGAAGATCGCCCGGAAGTCCTGGTGGCCGCGCTGCTGAAAAGCCTGGGCTGAACCTGACCGGCCGCTTCGTCCTGCCAAGCCACGGCGGCGAGGATGTCGCTGATGCAACGCCTCCAGCGCCCCCATGCCAGGCCTGCGCATCGCAGCGATCACAGGAAGCCGATCCACCGGCCCGACAGCAGCACCGAAAGCCAGACCATCAGCGACAAGGCCGCCAGAAACCGCGTGCGAGGGTCGGGGACGCCCGTCTCGACGGCCCGACGCCAGCGCCCTCCTCCATGCTGCGCGGCAATGGTCAGCATGCCGAGGCCGAGAAGCGCCATCTTCCAGCGAAAGGCGTCGTTCCGAAGATATTCGCTGGCGCTGACCGACAGCAAGCTGCCGCCGGTCAACAGCGCGATGCAGAGTCCCACGCCGGCCGTCCGCGACAGGAACGGCCCGACGATCCCGATCGGGCCGCTGCGAATGATCCCGACAAGCCGCAGGTCCAGCGGAATGATGGCGCCCAGCAACAGGCCGATGCCAAGGATATGCGCCGCATTCACGACCATGTAGAGATGGCCGGAGCCGCGCAATGCCCCGGCCAGGGCGGTTCCCTCATACCAGATCGCCAGGTCCTGCACGGGTTCAGTCGGCCTGGATGCGCTCGGGATACATGTCGTAGTTCTGTTCGTCGATCACGATGCGGACCGCCTTCATATGGGCGCGTTCGTGATCCTGGTTGCGGTTGCCGATGACGGTGATCGGGTCGCCGACCTGCGCGGTCTCGCCGGTGAAGCCCGAGCGCGCCGTCTGGTTCGGATTGCCGAGATCGACCTGCCAGACCGTGCCCTCGGCATCCCTGACCTGCAGGGTTGGATGCGGAGGGCTCATCGAAATGTCCTCGATCGTTCCCTCGAGGGTGATCTGCTCGCCATCGGCCCATGACCAGCCATGATGGGCGATGGCGGGAACGGTCGACAGCGTCAGGGCTGCGGCGAACGTCAGGGAAAGGAGATTCTGGGCGTGGATATGCATGTCGAACCTCTGCCGGCTGCGGCAGCGCGGTGGCGCGCCGATTGGTGGATGGACCATCATCATCCGCCAGCATCGACCATTTCCGGGTGACAATCGCGTGAGCCGGCGAACAGCACCCTCCCAGGTCGCGGGGCCGAAGCCACCGCTTCAAGGGGCAGGAGTGGCGTTGCGGGGGACCTGGAGAAACGACATAGGCATATCCGCCGCACTTCCGGTCCAAGCCCCGGATGGGCAGGCCGGCATCGGCGCGACGCAGGACGGGCGACATCACATGCGGTCCTTATCCCGTATAGCTTGACAATCTCTCCTGTCGCGCTGCCTTCCACGCAATCGACATAGGCTGCGATCAGCCGATCCATCGACACCGGCTTCATGCCCGGAAACAGGTGAGCGAAATCCCGGATCGAGTCGGCAACCATCGTCGGGCTCACGGCATTGATGCGCAGACCGCGCGGCAGCTCGATCGCCGCCGACAGAACGAAGCCATGCAAGCCGCCGCTGGTTACACCCGGCCAAGCTTCATCGGCGAAGATGCCGGTGGTCAGGGTGTGTCCGTCGTCAGAACATTTGGCTCAGATCGGGGCTTAGATTAGCGGAGAGCGGGCCTCGTCTTGGGGTTGATGTTATGCGGCGAGCTTGCGGTGCTGCAAGCGCCGATGTTCGATGGTCTTTCGTT
>NZ_QNRC01000056.1 GCF_003709565.1 Paracoccus sigandri
GCACCGGAGGCCATCATCTGGCCTGCGCCGCCGCGTGGATCGGCACCGTCATCTGCACAGGCCATGGCAGAAAAGCCGATCATGCATTAAAGCTGAAACCGGACCACCCTATGGGGGCAGGCCACTGTCTTCGCTCAAGCGACAGCAACACGACAAAATCGGCTTTTGCAAAGTCATGAGCATCCCTCGAAAGGGATCGACACGCACGATACAAAGCTAAGTCTTCAGTCAAGAACCATTTCGTCTTAAAGCTTCAGTTTTATGGAGATGTGCGAAAAGGCACAGACTTTAGGGGGCGCAGCCGAATACATTGATCAGTTCACTGCGGATTGCTCTTTCTATTGCTTTTTCTGCAGCTTCTCGTGTGTCAAACATAGCCACCAGAATCCGCCACTGATCTACGCGTTTACCCGCATTTCGAAACTGTGTGCAATTTAAGCCATCAATATCCATTTCTTTAGCTGCTTTTTCGACAAACGGGTCAAATTCGTGAGCTTCCCAGAACGTCAGTTTTTCTTGCTTGTAGCTCTCCCATAGAGCCTCCCGGTCAGTTTGATCTGCGCAACGCGTAGCATAAGCATCTTCAATCAAAACAAGAATATGTTCCGCTTCATTCAACAAAGCATGGCAACAATTTTCCCAGTTCGTCGGCGCTCCGCCGTGTTCCGATATCCAGATGTCGTATGTTCGCTTCTTTGCTTGATCGCCTGGTTGATCTTTAGATAAATTGTGAGCGTGCGCCGTGCGAGCGCAATCGATGAATTGTTTCGTCTTCCCAAAAGCTTCACTCGCTGGTGGATTGGCTCGCAACAACTTCCCAGAGAATCTGATAAATGGCCCTGTTTCATGAAAAAGCACATAACACCAAGCGACCGTCTTTCGGAAGTAAAGTTCGTCGAACGGTGGCGTCGGCAACTCCACCGAAATCTCGCGTATCTCTTTGCTTTTCAGGTTCTCAAGGCACATTTGTCTTAGCGCCTCGACTCGGCTTACCAGCTTGTCCATAGTGGGTATCAGCATCTCTACTTCGGCCTTACTGCGATAGGGCCGAGGTAGTTGAATGCGATGGCGAACCTCATTTCTTTTCCAACTGATACATCCCTTGCCCATTCGCTTTCAACAAGGTCAACCTTACGATTCAGCTCCCGCACATGGATTGACCATCGCCGATCCCCGAACTTCTTTTGAACCACACCACTGAAAGTGACTGGCTCACCAGTTTCGTTCGTAATAACGTTTCTCGGCAGGACTCGTTTACCTTCGACGTATTCGGTATCACGGGCTAATTGCCGAAACTGCTCGACGGCCATTTTCTCGTTACCGGTCAACCAGCTCAAGACTGCCGCGAGATACCTGAAGTCTGACTGTAGGTCGCCGCCCGACGCATAGGATAAATCGTTGAGAATCCCCAGGATCTCACTTCTGTCGGAATCCAACGGT
Organism: Paracoccus sigandri; assembly: GCF_003709565.1. Lineage (GTDB taxonomy): Bacteria > Pseudomonadota > Alphaproteobacteria > Rhodobacterales > Rhodobacteraceae > Paracoccus > Paracoccus siganidrum. The sequence continues at coordinate 1,441 of NZ_QNRC01000056.1, forward strand.
GGGATAGGCTGGTGTAGTCCCTGCAGCAACCAACCACCGGTCTTCCAGAGCCAAAAGCAGCTGAGTAGCAGCCTGATGCATCTGGGGTCATCTGCGACTCGATCTCGGTGCTGCAGCAGATATTTGGCGGCTGCTTCCGCTTTTACAAGCACGTCCGAGCCTATAGGCTCGTCAAGTTTAGGCCGCCCAGGAGCCAGTTTCCTAGCACGAAAGTAGTAACCGACTGCAGAACCAACGAGGTCCAATGCGAGAAATGCGTCATTACTGAGCTCCATGTCGCCTAGGAGTTGGGCGGCGCGGAGGCGCTGGCGGTGGAAGTTTTCTGCTTGGTCTACGTCAAGCTCCTCTACGTTAACCATTTCTATGGTTGACAAGATATCCGCTTTTAACTCCGTACTCCGCTCAATGCCTAGATCGACATTGGATTCCAAAACCCCGATGGAGGTCCACAGTGAAATATCGATTGGGAAGTATGTTCCTGCCTTACTGATTGCATTACGAGCGGCTTGGCGCGCAGCCAAGTAGTGCCCCCAAACCACCTCCGCTGCCTCTTGGTTTCTCCCCGCTGAGGTTGCGAGAAAGCCATAGGTTGCGGCGCGCTCCACCCACAGGTACCCAATTGTACGGCGTCCAGCCCTCATCCCACTGCTAGGCAGCGAGATATCGGATAGCGCTTCTTCGATGGCCTCACGGGCTTCATCTAGGTATCGTGTACGTTCTTCATCGGATATCTGTGCTTCATTCTTTCGGATGAAGTGTCGACGCAGAGTAGCTTCCTGTAGCATCAGGCGCGCGCTACGGACACCGCGCTCCTTTCTGAGCGCGGTCAGCGCTCGAGCAATTTCACCATAGGATTCAGCATAGCGCTCTCCAAGTGGGCCGTCAGGACCTAGTGCATAGACGATATCTGCGACGAAACGTGTTTCTTCAGAGCCCTCCGGCCCTGCTCGGGTCGCATTTGATATCAGCTCGAGTATCGATCTTACCTCGTATGCCGGGCCGCCCAATCGCTGATCGCAGATTAGTTGCGCTTCAAGTTGAAGTCGCGCGCCAACAAGAAGCTGGTCTTCGCGAATGTCGTCGTAGCGCCATCGGAAAAGATCATTTCCCTCAAATAGATGTCGTACGAGATCGACGTCTATTCCAGATTGAGAATTTAGACCTTCCGACAACAAAGCTCTGAGTACCAGGTTGATCGGCACCCATCTGTGGACACGAGAGCAAGCCATAACATAATCTATGAGTCTTCCCGCCGCGTCATCCTGCCCCTCAGCCACTGATAGCTGAGTTAGAACGGGTATCTCAGATTGATATCCCGCCTCCATGAGCGCGTATGCAAGTGCCCCGATCGGCTCAACCGGCTTCTTCGCTTTCCCTCGATTTCTGAGCACTCGTTCCGTGCTTCGTGCCTCGTGTCCAAGTCCTCTTGCAAGCTGCGCTCGGCTTTGGGGGAGCGTCCAGAAAAAATGTGCGAGTGCGTGGACTGAATAAGATAACTTCTCATCAAATTTCTGGCTTCTAGAGAATTTCTCTGCCAGTGTCATGAGCGCCGTGCGTTCTTGATCGCTTAGCGATGGCGGTGCCTTTATCAGGCGTCCATTGTGACGGTGTTCAACGAGTTCGGTGCTGTACGATGTGCCAATAATTACAATCCGATGACCACGACTACGAAAGCTTTCCAGTAGAGCATCGTACCTCTTCGGCGCTGCCAGCGCATCGACGATCAGCAATGTTACCTGATTTATCTTGTCAACGTCGGACAGGAATGCCGCGAGATCTACAGCTAGTGGAATCCGATCACGGGCGAACAAGACTGCGGCCAATTTTTTTTCTCGGACGGAACTTGCAATACGATACAGCGCTATGGATTTGCCAACGCCAGATTGACCGCTGAGAACAATTGCTCCTTTTTCGTTGGCGTGGTTGCCGAGCGCTTTCTCGACAACCTTCATCAACTCAAGCTCAAATTCGCGCTGTATTGCGTAACCGCGGCGAACTCCATCGAAGAGAATCCGAGCGCTCGATGGAACGGAATGGAATACAGAGAAGCTCTCTTCTTGCGCGTTCATCTCCAATGGTTGGAGGTGGTCCATCCACGCATCATCAATAATGGAGGCCGAAGCCTCCGTGCTCAGTCGCATGCTCGCAGTTGTGATTAGGCGCTTGCCATCAGCGAACGACACGATGCCTGGCTCGTTCCAAGTTTGCAGCCTTGCAGCGTGACGCACCACCGCCGCCTCAGCAATGACTGCCCCGAGAGAGCGCTCATCTCTAAGTATAATCCCCGCTTCGATCAGTTCGGCGAAGATCTCTGCGTCATCTCCTTCGAAGCCTGGATCGGACCCGAACCAGAGAACGCTATTTGTCGGCGCCTGACTCAACTGCCCAAGGATGTCACTAGGATCAAGCCAGTCTTTTCCTGCTCGCAAGCCGGTCACAACAACCACACCCAGAGGAGTTGCTACGTCGAACAAAGTGTTCAGCATCGGTGTAGCATGCTGAGCACGACGTGCCTTCAAAGCAAGTCTGCTCACGGGAGGCTCAAACTGTCCGGTACCGGTGGCGCCAAAAAGGTAGAAGATGCGCGGGTTGAGCTTGCTTCGACTTACCGGGGGCGGTGGATCACCCGAAAAAACGGGATCTGGTTGTCGGCCGTCCGTACCAAAAAGGTTTTTAAGAACTGGATCGATCGATGACGTGAATACTGCAGAAAAATGGGCGTCGGCGATGGAAGTTGTCTCACTTGAAGGACTTTGCCTTTCAAAGCGCTCATTTAACCAATCATAAAATTCCTTATCGACAGGACCTTGGGTGAAAATATCATTCCAAGAAGACCCAGATATTCTCCGCCTTTCAAGGGCTGCCATACAAACCCTGTCCGTCTCCCCGTGGCTTTGGCCGACCGACTGACCCAGTATGGCAACGATAGGAACATCGGCGATGATTGCGTTTTGGAGGACAGTTTGCGCCGCCGACATTTCTGTGTTTCCTGTCTCGCTCAAATCGCGTTCACCCATTTGACAAGAGTTTTTCCTGTGGCATTTAGCCCTATGCCGCCGAAAAGAGCAAGCGTCCGGGCGTGGCGCGAGTGGATGACCGTCGGGTGCTGAACGGGACCTTCTGAGTGCTCGGGACGGGCTCGCCCTGGCGCGACCTGCCATGACGCGTCGACCGTCGCGCCTGACTACTGCTGATCTCTCACTCGATACGGGGAAGCCTATGCTACACACCGCGCGGAGGGCGGCTTTCGGGCGCTCTGCTACGCAGCAGCGGCCCGGCTCGACCGTCGGCTTTGGGCCGCACCTTGCCTGTCCGGGGGCAGATCGCCCGGCTCAGCCAAACCTGCCACTTGCTGTCCCGCAGCATGTTGCTCGAGAGTCCATTGCTGCCGTTGGAGACTGATCCGGCGCAAGTGATCGGCCCCGGAGTTCCGTCCACTGTTCCCAGGTGTGGTCAACCGGCTGAACTCGCCAACGATCTGCAAGGTGAGCGTCACGTTGCCCGTTACCATGCCGCCCGACCATCCCCATGTGATGCGAACCAGGGCAGCACCACCATCAACTGACCGTGGGCGACCTGCTTCCGCCCTGGCATCGCGGATATCCGGGTTTCTTCGGGGTTCGGGCAGCGGCCTCGCCATCCGCCGTCAGATCGCCCCGGCCAGATGCAGGCCGAGGCCAGCCAGCGCCGCACCACCAAGCACGAGGCCGATGCCGAGCTTCAGACGGAACACCGCGAGGATGGCCAGCGCCGAAAGGGCCATCGCCCAGCCATCCAGTGTTTCCAGCACCGGAACGCTGGTCGAGACCGGCCCCCAATCGAAAGGCTCGACCTCGCGCCAGACCACATGGATCGCGAACCATATCGCGAGATTGAGGATCACCCCCACGACCGCCGCCGTGACCGAAGCCAGCGCCGCCGCGAGCGCCCGGTTTTCCCGCAACCCTTCCATGAACGGTGCCCCGAGCAGAATCCAGGCGAAGCAAGGCGCGAAGGTCACCCATGTCGTCAGGATGCCCCCGAGCGTTGCCGCCAGCAGCGGCATGGCCCATCCGGCCTCGCGCATTGCCCCCATGAAGCCGACGAACTGCAACACCTTGATCAGCGGCCCCGGCATGGTTTCGGCCATGCCGAGACCGTCGAGCATCTCACCCGGCTGCAGCCAGCCATAGCTGCCGACCGCCTCCTGCGCGACCCAGGCCAGCACGGCATAGGCCCCGCCGAAGGTCAGCACCGCGAGTTTCGAGAAATAGAGCGCGATGTCGGTGAAGACGCTGCCGGGCACCAGGGCGACCAGCAGCAGCACCGGCAACAGCCAGAGCGCGACCGCCGCCCATCCCGCGCGGAAGGCGTTTCTGCGCGCCGAGGGCGGAAGATCGAGGTCTTCGCCAAGGATCGTGTCGGCGTCGCTGACATGTGCGCCATCTGTCGAGCCATGTCCGCCGCCGCCCCGGAAGGCCGCAATCCCGGCCTTTGCCCCGATCCAGCCGATGGCCGCCGCCAGCGCCACGATCAGCGGGAAGGGTGCATCGAACAGGAAGATGGCCAGGAAGGACGCGGCGGCCAGGCCGAGCATGACCTTGTTCTTCAGCGCGCGTTTGCCGATGCGGAACACCGCTTGCAGCACGATCGCCAGCACCGCAGCCTTCAGCCCGAAGAACAGTGCGGTCACAACCGGCACGTCGCCATAGAGCGCGTAGACCCAGCTCAGCACCATCATGGCGATGAAACCCGGCAGGATGAACAGCATCCCCGCGATCAGCGCGCCGCGCACGCCGTGCATCAGCCAGCCGATATAGGTCGCCATCTGCTGCGCCTCGGGACCGGGCAACAACATGCAGAAGTTCAGGGCATGGAGGAATCGCGCATCCCCGAGCCATTTCCGCTCCTCGACCAGTATCCGGTGCATCACCGCGATCTGGCCGGCCGGCCCGCCGAAGCTCAGCGCGGCGATCCTGGCCCAGACCCCGGTGGCCTGACCCAGCGTTGGAAATCCATCACGCCGTTTCATGTCGCGCTCCGGCCCGTACCCCTGGCGTTGGTGGGCCAGTTGTGGATCTCGTCCGTGGCATCGCGCGCCCAACGGTAGAAAGCGTCATAGAGCTGCAATCCGGCATCGAGTTGCTCCAGATCGTCGGAATACATCCGCGACAGGCCCAGGGACGCCGCAAGCAGGCCCGCCGCTTCGGGGGCGAGGTCCAGGCGGGCGGTATCTGCGCCGCGCACGATCAAAGCCAGCCGGTCGAGCGCCGGGATGCTCAACCGGGTTTCCTTCAGCAGCGCGTCGAAGGTGCAGTCCTCGCCGCGATGGCTCCAGAACACGCCTTCGACATCGAAGGGCATGGCGCCGAACCGCTCGGCCACTGCGGGGACCTCGGCCGGGGCGACGAACAGAAACACCGCCCGTGGATCGATGAAGCGCCGGATCAGCCAGGGGCAGGCGATGCGATCGATCTTGGGCCGCGCCCTTGTCACCCACAGGCTGCGGCCCTGCGGATCATGGCCGGTGATCCTCGTGGTCGTGACGAGTGGCAGGCCGGCGGCGAGCCATGCCGCCATCCCTCCCTCCAGATACTCGGCTGCGACCCCTTCATGGCGCAGCCAGGCGGCGACGCCCTGACTGCGCCCGTGTCCCTCGGCGCAAAGGACCACCACCGGACGGTCCAGGCTGCGGGCCAGTTCCGAAAGCGCCGCAGGAGCGATTTCATCCTCAGCCAGCCATCGGGCGGAGGGGATGAGACGGGGTTCGGTGTCTCTCGCATCCGCCCGGCGCACGTCGAGGACGACGGGGCATCGTGCGGTGCCGATCAGCTTGGCGAGCTTGTCGCAGGTTATGGCGTCAGGCGCAGGCATCTGCGTTCCCTCCATTGAGTGAGTTGTCGGAATGGAACGCGAACTTCGGCTGGCGCCTCGTGGGGCGTCGCAAGACCCCATGCCGGAAAATTCCGACGACGACGATGGAATGTCAAGACGGTTGCCCGGTTCAGACCCGGTTCGATCGCCCTTTACGGCGCGATCCGGGTGCATCTCGCGATCGCCCCCCACCCGATATCGGGCCTCTCCGGCCTCAAGTCGCGGCCTTGAGGTTCAGCCGTTCCTCGAGCTTTGCGGCCGTCTCCTTGCGCTCGCTGTAGCGGTCGGTCAGGAAGGCCGACCGGTCGCGGGTCAGCAGGGTGAACTTCACCAGTTCCTCCATCACGTCGACGATGCGGTCGTAATAGCTCGACGGCCGCATGCGCCCCGCCTCGTCGAATTCCTGATACGCCCTGGCGACCGAGGACTGGTTGGGGATCGTCAGCATCCGCATCCAGCGGCCCAGCACCCGCATCTGGTTCACCGCATTGAAGCTCTGCGAGCCGCCCGAGACCTGCATCACCGCCAGCGTGCGGCCCTGCGTCGGACGGATCGCCCCCATCGACAGCGGAATCCAGTCGATCTGGGACTTCATCACCCCGGTCATTGCGCCGTGGCGTTCCGGGCTGGTCCAGACCTGGCCCTCGGACCACAGGCACAGGTCGCGCAACTCCTGCACCTTCGGATGCGACGGGTCGGCATCCTCGGGCAGCGGCAGGCCGTTGGCGTGGAACACCCGCGTCTCGCAGCCGAAATGCCGCAGCAGGCGCTCGGCCTCCAGCGTGGCGAAGCGGCTGTAGGAGCGTTCGCGCAGCGAGCCGTAGAGCAGCAGGATGCGCGGCGGATGCGTCGCACGCGGCAGGTCGGGGATCGCGGGCGCGCGCAGGCAGTCGGGCGACAGGTTCGGCAGGTCGGGGATCATGCGCGGGCCTCTTGCGGGGTTGCTGCGGGAAACCAGCGGCGGCCCAGCCACAGGGCGGCGTTGACCAGAAGGATCAGCACCGGCACCTCGACCAGCGGGCCGATGACCGCGGCGAAGGCCACGGGCGAGGCCAACCCATAGGCGGCGATGGCGACGGCGATGGCCAGCTCGAAGTTGTTGCCGGCGGCGGTGAAGGCGATGGCGGTGCTGCGCGGATAGTCCCGGGCGATCAGGCGGCCCATGGCGAAGCTGACGACGAACTGGATGGCGAAATACAGCACCAGCGGGATAGCGATCCTGATGGTGTCCAGCGGCAGGCGCACGACATCGCCGCCCTTCAGGCTGAACATCGCGACGATGGTGAAGAGCAACGCGGCCAGGGTGATCGGGCTGATCTTCGGCAGGAAGACGTCCCGATACCACTCCTCTCCCCTGCGCCGGATCAGCACATGCCGGGTCAGGAAACCGGCGGCGAAGGGGATGCCCAAGTAGATCAGCACCGCCTCCGTCACCGTCCGGAAGCCCACCTCGATCACGCTGCCCTCCAGCCCGAACAAGGGCGGCAGCACGGTCAGGAACAGCCAGGCATAGGTCGAGAAGAACAGGATCTGGAAGATCGAGTTGAACGCCACCAGCCCGGCGACATATTGCCCGTCGCCGCGCGCCAACTGGTTCCAGACCAGCACCATGGCGATGCAGCGCGCCAGGCCGATCAGGATCAGCCCGGTCATGTATTCGGGATGATCGCGCAGGAAGATCACCGCTAAGGCGAACATCAGCACCGGCCCGATCAGCCAGTTCTGCACCAGCGACAACACCAGCACTCGCCTGTCGGCAAAGACCCGGGGCAAGTCTTCGTAGCGGACCTTGGCCAGCGGCGGATACATCATCAGGATCAGCCCGATGGCGATGGGAATGTTGGTCGAGCCGACCGACATGGCGTTCAGCGCATCCGGCAGGCCGGAGAACAGCGTGCCCAGCAGGATGCCGAGCGCCATGGCCGCGAAGATCCACAAGGTCAGGTAGCGGTCGAGAAAGGAAAGCCGGCGGGCCGGGCTGTCGGGGGTCATCACCTATTCCTTTCAGGCCGGGCGAATGCGGTTGCCCTGGGCATCCACGATCTGCTCGCCGTCTTCCTTGCTGAAGGCGGCGCGCTGCGGCGGCAGCAGGTCCAGAACCTGCTCCGAGGGCCGGCAAAGCCGCACGCCCCTGGGGCTGACCACGATGGGGCGGTTGATCAGCACCGGATGCGCCAGCATCGCCTCGATCAGCGCGGCGTCGGTCAGCGCCGGGTCGTCCAGGCCAAGCTCGGCATAGGGCGTGCCTTTCTGGCGCAGCAGATCGCGCGGCGCGATGCCCATGCGGGCGATCAGCCTCACCAGCATCGCGCGCGAGGGCGGCGTCTTGAGGTATTCCACCACATGCGGCTCGATCCCGGCATTGCGGATCAGCGCCAGCACATTGCGCGAGGTGCCGCAGTCGGGGTTGTGATAGATCACGACGTCCATGCCGGCCCCCGCCCCGGCCGCGCCTTCGGAGCGTCCGATCTCGTGCAGCCTGGAGACGAGGCTGGCGCGGTCCAGGGTGCCGATCGGCAGGGCGGCAAAGGCCTGGATGCGCGCCTTCATGTAGCGCAGCGTCTCGACGAAGGCCATGTCGCGCTGCAATTCGCTGCCGGTCGCGGCTGCCGGGTCTGGAAGGCCCCAATGCGCCGTCATCGGCTGGCCCGGCCAATAGGGACAGGCCTCGCCCGCCGCGTCGTCGCAAACGGTGAAGACGAAATCCATCACCGGCGCGTCGGGCCCGGCGAATTCGTCCCAGCTTTTCGAGCGCAGCCCTTCGGTCGGGTAATGGTAGCTCTGCAGGATCTTCAGGGTCCGCGGATGCACCTCTCCCTTCGGCTGGCTGCCGGCCGAGAAGGCGCGGAACCGCGCGCCGCCCTCCTTGCGCAGCACGCTTTCGGCGATGATCGAGCGGGCGGAGTTGCCGGTGCAGAGAAACAGCACGTTGAAGACACGATGCGAGGCGTCAGCCATGCAGGGCATCCTTGCCGGGTTCACAGGAGCAGGACAGCGCGGCCGCGACCGGCGCGCAGATCTCGGGGTGGCCGTCGCAGCAATCCCGCATCAGGAATGCGATCAGCCCGGCCAGCGTTGGGAAGACGGCGCTGTAGATGATGAAGCGCCCCTCGCGCCGGGACCGGATCAGCCCGGCATGTTCGAGATGGGTCAGGTGAAACGACAGCCGCGAGGTGCTGGCGCCGCCCAAAGCCTCGCCGATGGCCCCGGCCGCCATGCCGTCGGGCCCGGCCTTGACCAGCAACCGGACGATGCGCAGCCGGGTTTCCTGCGACAGCGCCGCGAAGCCGGCAAGGGCGCGTTGCTCTTCCATCGAATCAACCTCTCAAGATTTGTTGATATATAACACCTCGGGATGGATCAACGCAAGTTGAAATAACGGGGGTGATATCCTGCGCCGCTGCGAACGGCTGCAACCGTCGTGGTGATGAGATGCAGAGGCGCAGTTGCAGCCCTTGCTTGGACCTGGCTTGCCCGCTTCCGGAGGAGGGGCATCGTAAAACGGCCGTCCGGATGCGGCAGTGCCGCATTGCAGCTCGGTTCGGATGCCCCCGCCTCATCTCGCCGAGGCGGGATGATGCCGGCGAAATGAGGTCAGCGCATCAGGAGGACGGACACCTTGCAGGATCGGATCATGGCGGTCGTGGTGGAGCCGATGATCAGGCTGCGGATGCGCGAATGGCCGTAGGCCCCATGAAGGCGATCAGCACCGCGATGGAGAAGCTGGCGTAAAGCCCGACCTTCGGGTCGACGCCGGCGATGATGGAAAAGGCGATGGCCTCGGGGATCAGCGCCAGCGCCACGACCAGCCCGGCCAGCAGGTCGCCGCGGATATTGCCGAACCATTGGGTCCGGTAGGCATCAAGTGAAATCATGTCATCCGTTCCTGACCGATCAGGGCCCGGAATGGGGCCGCATGTCGAGTTTTCGATCTTGGGGTGTAGGTTCGGGTTGTCCGGCGGATCGGCGGCCGGAAGAGCCAGCCGGGAGTTGCACCCGGCTCCATGCGTTTCGGTTGGCTGTTATGCGCGAACATCGCGCATCTGCAACCCGGAACAACAAAACCGGAGCGGACGCCAGCGATCCTGCCGGCATTTCGGCCCTGCCTCCGCCGTGCTGCTATGGCGAAGACGCTTTCCCCACGCCCCGCCTGGGCGGTCGTCGCGGAAAATGCCGATCGGCAACGGAGCAGGCTGGAATGTTCGGTTTGGCAGGGACGTGATTTCTGCCCGCCCGTCCGCAGCCTATGCTGCAGCGCGGAATGCATGGCTGGTTTGCCGGTATCACGGCTACTTCCCGTCAGCTGCCCAGCCTATATCCGTCTTGTCCGAAACATGCCCGCCGGATGGGCAAGATGAAAAAGGTGCCGAGATGTCCGCTGTCGAGATGAGCCATAGCCGTGCTGCTGCCGGTGGCCTGGGTCAGGTTTTTGTTCGCGTAACCGCGATGGTCGCCGCCTGGAACGACGCCCGCATCACCCGCCGCGAACTGCACCGGCTGACGGATCGGGAACTGACCGATATCGGCCTGACCCGCGGCGATATCGAGCGCGTCGTCCGCGGCCTCTGAGGCCATCCCATCGATGAACGGACCCCGCGGCGATGCCTCGGGGTTTTTTCATGCGCGGGTGATGGAAAACCGAGGTTCGGCATGCTCGGAATCCCGGTCATGCGATAAACGCTCGCCATCATGTCCAAGACCGCGTGAACGGTGGCAATGGATAGATGGCAGTCGCTCTGCGGTAGCACCCTGAGCTGATCGCCGCGCGCTGTCGCATTCGGAGATCCACCGGGATGTCATGGCGCAGACGGCGTCCGGCGCCGCATCGCACACCTGACGGCAAGGGCGTTTCCGGCTATGATCCGGCGATGGACCGGATGCCGGTGAAGTACCGCCCCATCGAGGCCGACGGCTTGACCGGTGCCGAAGACGGCATGGCACCCTAGGCCGTCAAGGACAGGAGGACAGCATGCTCGAGGCTCCACGCATCTACCCGACCTTCCGCTTCCGCAACGCGGCGGCGATGATCGACTGGCTGGAAAGGGCCTTCGGCTTCACCATCCATGCGAAATACATGGAGGACGGCAAGGTCGCCCATGCCGAACTGGCCTTCGGCTCGTCGATGATCATGTGCGGCGACGACAAGGACGACGCCTATGGCGAGATGGTGGGCCCGCCCTCGGGGCAGGGCGGCAAGTCGCTCTATATCGCCGTGGACGATGTCGACGCGATGTTTGCCCGCGCCAAGGCCGCCGGTGCGGCGATCGAGGAAGGGCCGACCGACCGCGACTATGGCAGCCGCGAATTCTTCTGCCGCGACCCCGAGGGCAATTTGTGGTGCTTCGGCACCTGGTGGCCGAAGGTGACCGACAAGGGCTGAGCATCATGGCCCCGCGGATATCGAACCGCATCGCGTGTTTCGTCGATGCCCTCCCGCTGGCACTGGGCCAGAGGGTGCTGGAGATCGGCTGCGGTCCGGGCGTGGCGGCCCGCGAGGTTTCCCGCCGCATCGGGAGCGGCTTCGTCCTGGCCATCGACCGCTCGGCCAAGGCGATCGAAAGCGCGGTGGCCGGATCGCGGGCCGAAATCGCCACCGGCCGCCTGCGGTTCTTGCGAGTGGCGATCGAGGATTTCGCATTGCCGCCGGGTGAAGAGCCCTTCGACATCGCCTTTGCGATGCGTGTCGGGGCGCTGGACGGTCGTCACCCGGATATCGAACAACGCGCCCTTGAACGATTGCGGGCGGCATTGAAACCGACGGGGCGGCTGTTCATCGACACGGGGCACCCGCTTAGGGTCAGGATGCATTGATTTCTGTTGCGCTGCGTGATTCACGCCTCCGAAAACGGAGCGGTGACATGAGCGATCTCTTCTGGCTGACCGACGCGCAGATGGCGCGCCTGGCTCCCTTCTTTCCCA
>NZ_QNRC01000057.1 GCF_003709565.1 Paracoccus sigandri
GTTCTCTTGATCTGTCCAGGCCCCGTTCGACATCGCGCCAGGCTAGGGGCCGAAACTGCGTTTGTCATCAGAGACTTCGCGCAAAACTCCCAAGACATACCAACGACCACGCCGCCCGTGTCGCGTCGCCATCGGCTTTGAGACAACCCGGAACCAGCGAAACCCGGGCGCAACGCGATCCCGTCAGTTCGTTGAAATCTATTGGAATTTTGAATCCGTCTCGCCGGGAGCGAGGGGCGGGTGGAAAGAGACGGTGGGCGTTCGGAGACCGATCTTGCGCGGCGGGTCTGTCTCCGAAGGGCGGATGGTGCCTGCAAACCCCTTTGGCACATAAAGAAAAAGGCCCCGCGAGGGACCTGTTTTCGGGTTTGCACTATGCAAGTGGCGGAGCGAGAGGGATTCGAACCCTCGAGACGGTTCCCCGCCTACACACTTTCCAGGCGTGCGCCTTCGACCACTCGGCCACCGCTCCGTCGGGGATCGTCTAGCCCGCCGAAGCGGGATGCGCAAGTCAGAGCTTTGAAATCCGGCTCTGAAGCTCGGCAAGCTGGCGGCGGATCTCGGCCATGTCCTCGGGACTGTCGGGCTCGGTCGGCGCCTCGCCGGCGGCCGGCTTGCCGCGCGGGCGGCGGGGGGTGTCCGAGGCGGTCTTGCCGGGATCGGCCTCGTCGGCCAGGTCCTCGGGCTCGGGGCCGGAGCTGCCGCCGCGCCAGCCGCCCATCAGTGCCTTCAGGAACATCTGCTGCTGGCGCTGCAGCGCCTCGAAGCCGGGCATGCCCGACATCGGATGCGGCATGGTGGCCATGTTCTCCATCAGCTTCGACTGGCTCTCGCGCAGCATCTCGAAGCTGGCGGCCAGGAATTGCGGCACCACCGATTGCGCGCTGGTGGTATAGCTGCGGACCAGGTCGGTCAGGACATCGACGGGCAGGACATTCTCGCCGCGGCCCTCGTGTTCGGCGATGATCTGCAGCAGGTATTGGCGCGTCAGGTCGTCGCCCGACTTCAGGTCGACGATCTTGACCTCGCGCCCGTCGCGGATGAAGGCGGCGATGTCTTCCAGCGTGACGTAGTCGCTTGTCTCGGTATTGTACAGCCGGCGACTGGCATAGCGTTTGATCAGAAGCGGCGCAGCGGATGCGGCCATCATGGGCCCCTTTTGCAGTCTGGTTTTCCGCATGATGAGTGCAGCGCAGCGAAAAGGCAAAGAAAAAGTCCGGCCACGCCGCCGCGCGGCGAAAAGCCCGCGATCCGGCGGCCGGGGCGCCGCCGCAGGGGGTGGCTGGAACGACGAAGGGGGCGCGGGTCGCGCCCCCTTCCGGATTCGGTTTGCCGAAGCGCGATTACTTCACGGTCGCGGCGGCAGTGGCCTTCTTGACGGCGGCCTGCGTCTCGCGGGTGGCTTTCTCGGCCACTTTCTGCGCGTCGCTGGCGATGTCCTTGCCGGCGGTCAGCATCAGGTCGACGGTGTCCATCTGGACCTTCTTGGCGACTTCGGCATAGGCGGCCATATGCTCGGCGGCGACTTCGGTCGAGGCCGAGGCGAAATCGGTCACGGCCTTCGCGTAGTCCGAGGGCTCTTCCTTGCTGGAGGCCAGCTCGCCCATGCGGGCGATGGTGTCCTTGGCCCACTGGGCCGAGATCTCGGTCGAACGCTCGGCGGCGGTCAGCGCCACGCGGGCCAGCTTCTCGCTCAGCGCGGCTTGCGATTTCAGGGCTTCCTGGACCGAGGAGGTGTCGATCGGGAAGTTCGACAGGATGTCCTGGAAGGTCTTGGTCAGATCGGGGGTCTTAGCCATGTCAGTCTCCATTTCCGCGGCAGGTGATGGGAGTGGCCACCGCGTGCTCTCGATTACGCGACCAATATGAATGCTGCGCTGCAGCATTTCAAGTATTTTTCGCCGCGACGCAGAAATAATGGCCGCTTCGGATCGCTGTTTTCGCTAGCAATCTGGAATTCCTGAAAAGATTTTCCGGTTTCAGATCGCCCTTTCGTGGACATAGCGGCCCGGCGCCGGCTCCAGTCCGGGTCCGGGGTCGCGGGCGGGCACCATTTCGCCGGCGCGTTCCGCCAGCCAGGCGCCCCAGACCGGCCACCAGCTGCCTTCCGCGAAGCTGGACGAATCACGCCAGGCCTGGAAGCCGTGGGTGAAATCGGCGCCGCCGGTGTAATGGCCGTATTTCCGCTTGCTGGGCGGATTGACGATCCCCGCGACATGGCCCGATTCCGACAGGATGAAGCTCTTGTCGGCGGATCCCATCTGCGCCACGCCCTGCCAGCAATCCTTCCAGGGCGCGATATGGTCGCCCTCGCAGGCGACAGAGCAGAGCGGCACGGTCACGTCCGAGATATGCAGCCGGTGGCCCAGAAGCTCGAAGCCGCCATTGGCGAAATCGTTGCGCTGGCACAGCCCGCGCAGATATTGCATCGTCATGCGGCCCGGCAGGTTGGTGCTGTCGCCGTTCCAGAACAGCAGGTCGAAGGCCGGGGGGGATTCGCCCATCATGTAGCTGCGGATCGCCGGGCCCCAGACCAGGTCGTTGGCGCGCAGGAAGCTCATAGTGCGCGACATCAGCGGCGCCATCAGCAGCCCGTGGCGCTCGACCTCCTCGGCGATGCCGTTGACGAAATCGTCCTGCAGGAAGGTGGTGAACTCTCCCTGGTCGGAAAAATCGGTCAGCGTGGTGAAGAAGGTCGCGGAATTCACCCGGTCGTCGCCGCGCTGCTTCAGCAGCGCAAGCGTCAAGGACAGCGTGGTGCCCGCGATGCAATAGCCGACCGCGTTCAGCTTCGCCTGGCCGGTCAGTTCGCGCACCTTGTCCATCGCCTCCAGATAGGCGCCGACGTAATCCTCCAGCCCGGTATCGGCGAAGCTTGCGTCGGGGTTCTTCCAGCTGACCACGAACAGGGTGTGGCCCTGGTCGACGATCCAGCGGATCAGGCTGTTCTGCGGCTTCAGGTCCAGGATGTAGAACTTGTTGATCCAGGGCGGGAAGATCACCACCGGCAGGGCATGGACCTGGTCGGTGGTCGGCGCATACTGGATCAGCTCGAACAGGCGCGTGCGGTGGACCACGGTGCCGGCGGTGGTGCCGATGTTCTCGCCCACCGCGAAGGCGTCGTGATCGGCCAATGAGACGATCATCTCGCCGCCATGCCGCTCGACGTCGCGCACCAGGTTCTCCAGCCCGCGCACCAGGCTTTCGCCCTCGGTCTCGACCGCCTTTTCCAGCGCGTCGGGATTGGTGGCCAGGAAATTGGTCGGCGCCATCATGTCGATGACCTGGTTGGTCAGCCAGTTGACCCGCCGCCGCGCGACCTCGTCGGGCATCTGCAGATCCGCGGCGGCGTCCTTCATCGCCTTGGCGTTGATCTGGTACTGCTTCATGACGAAGTTGAAATAGGGATGGCTGTGCCACAGCGGATGCTTGAAGCGCTTGTCGCGCGGGGCTTCCTCTTCGGGCAGGGCCAGCTTGCCGCGCGCCAGCGCCATCTGCGCGCGGGCGTAATGCTTCAGCGTCTCGCCCCAGAAATTCACCTGGTGCTCGATGATCCGCGCGGGCTGTTCGGCCAGCGTCTTCATCCATGCCCCGGCGGCGGTCATGTAGAGTTCGGGGCTGGGACCCTCGACGCCCGGATCGTGGAGGGCGCGATCGCCGAAGGCGGCCACCAGCCGCTGCCCCAGCGCCTCGATCCGCTCGATATTCCCGGCCAGCTTCTTCGCCGTCGGCGCGTTCGAGCCGAAACCCAGGCGGCCCAGGGCCTCCTCGATCGAGGGCATGGCCTCGGCCTCGCCATGGGCGGCGTCATCGACGGCGCGGGCCGAGGCCTCTTGCGACAGCGGCGCGGGGTCCGGCGGGGCGACGGGCTTGCCGCGCGGCTTGCGGGCGGGCCTGGCGGGTGCCTTGGTGGCGGCAGCCTTCGCGCCGGCGGGGGCGGCCGTCTTTTCGGCGGCGGCGGCCGGCTTGCGGCGGGCGGCGGGCTTTCGCTGCAGTGCAGAATCGGTGCTGTCGAATGCGCGCCGGCGCGGGGTCGCGGATCCTGCCGCGGCACGCTTGGCCGCGGGCTTGGGGGCGGCTGCGGCCGGCGTCTCGACCGGGGCCTCAGGGGTCGCATCGGCGGCTTTCGCGGCAATTTCGTCCGTCTTTCGGGTCGAGGCCTTCACGCCTTTTCCAGATGTTGCCTTATTGCCCCTGCCGCGCGCAACTTTCGTACCTGCCCTGCCGGTGCTGCTTGCCATGGCCCCAATTCCCCCCTAAGAACGATCCGATCATATGCGCAGGGCGGGCGTAGCGTAAACCCGGCTTTTCTTTGTTCCCACCGCACCTTCTCCACGCGCAAGATGACCGCCGCAACGCAGCAAAGGGTGACCTGCCATGCCGATGAAAGGGGTCAAGGGGATCATTTCCTACGACGCTATGGAAACGATCCGGAATACCAATGAATGGATGGGCGCCTCGGCGCGCGCCATCGCGTCCTATCCGGCATTCGCACTGATCCCCCATCCGGCCTTCAAGCTGATGAGCGCCTGGGGCCGGGTGATGGAGCGCAGCTTTTCCCGGATGGTCATCAAGCCCGACTGGGAGATCCCGCCGATCGCGGGCGAGGACGGCCAGGACCATATCGTCTATGTCGAGCCGGTGCTGAAGCGCCCCTTCGGCGACCTGATCCATTTCCGCGTCGCCCGCCGCGATCTGATGCCGCGCAAGGTGCTGCTGGTGGCGCCCATGTCGGGCCATTACGCGACGCTGATGCGCTCGACCGTGACCTCGCTTCTGCCGGATTGCGAGGTCTATGTGACCGACTGGCACAATGCCCGCGACATCCCGGTCAGCGAGGGCAAGTTCGACATCGAGGATTACACCAAGTACCTGGCCGATTTCATCCGCGAGCTGGGTCCCGACACCAATGTCATCGCGGTCTGCCAGCCGGCCCCGCTGGCCTTGGCCGCGACCGCGCTGCTGGCCGAGCAGGAGCCCGCCGCCCAGCCCCGCACCCTGACCCTGATCGGCGGGCCGGTCGATCCCGACGCCGCCGCCACCGAGGTCACCGATTTCGGCAACCGCCTGACCATGGGCCAGCTTGAACACCTGGTCATCCAGTCGGTCGGCTTCAAATATCGCGGCGCGGGCCGGATGGTCTATCCGGGGCTGGCGCAGCTGACCTCGTTCATCTCGATGAATGCCGAGACCCATGCCGGCGCCTTCATCGACAAGATCTACAACGAGGCGCGCGGCACCGCCTCGGAAGGCGACAAGCACAACAAGTTCTACGACGAATACCTGGCGGTGATGGACATGACCGCCGAATTCTACCTGTCCACGGTCGAGCGTATCTTCAAGAAGCTGGAGATCGCGAAGAACGAATTCACCGTGGATGGCCTCCGCGTCGATATCGGCAAGATCACCGATGTCGCGATCATGACCGTCGAGGGCGCGAATGACGACATCTCGGCGCCGGGCCAATGCGTGGCGGCGCTGGACCTGTGCACCGGCGTGCCGGAGGCGAGGAAGAACCAGCACCTGGAACCGGGCGCGGGGCATTATGGCATCTTCGCGGGCAAGTCCTGGCGGCTGAACATCCGGCCGCTGGTGCTGGATTTCATCGACGACAATGCCGCCGGCGCCAGGCCCGAGCTGGCCCGCCGCCGCCGCAAGCGTGCCGATCCCCTGCGCGACTGCGGGGCCAGCGACCCGCTTGGCGACAACAGCAAGATCGCGGTCTGAGCCGCGCGTCGCGGGCCGGGCGCATCGCCCGGCCTTCTGCGTTCAGCGCGCGGCGGCCCGCAGCACCTCTTCGACCGACTGCCCGATCAGCTGCAGGCAATCGGGGGTCGAGAAGCGGTGGTCGGCGCCCTTGACCAGCAACAGGCGGATATCCTCGCCCGTCGCGTGGTCCAGCAGCCGCAGCGCCCAGTCCACCGGCACGTCCTCGTCCGCCGTGCCCTGCAGCATCCGCACCGGGAAGGGCAGCGGCAGCGGCCGGTCCATCACCAGGTGGTCGCGCCCGTCCTCGATCAGGCGGCGGGTGATGACATAGGGCTCGTCGCCGTAGTCGCTGGGGGTCTCGACCCGGCCGTCGCGCAGCAGCGCCTCTCGCTGCTCGGCGCTGAAGCCCGCCCAATAGCCCTGCTCGGTGAAATCCGGCGCCGCCGCGATGGTGACCAGCCCGGCCACGCGCTCGGGCATGGCCCGCGCCAGCAACAGGCCGATCCAACCGCCCATGCTGGAGCCGACCAGCACCTGCGGCCCCTCGGTCAGCGCGGTCAGCACGGTCGCGGCATCCGCGAACCAGTCGCCGATCGAGCCCTCCTCGAACGTGCCGCTGCTGGCCCCGTGCCCGGAATAGTCGAAGCGCAGGAAGGCCTGCCCGGTCCGGTCTGCCCATTCCTGCAGCCACAGCGCCTTGGTCCCGGTCATGTCCGAGCGGAAGCCGCCCAGAAACACCACCCCCGGCCCGCGCCCCTTGCGCCCTTGCCAGGCGATGCGCCGCCCCTGCGGCGTCTCCAGCATCTGCGTCATGCGCCCCCTCCTTTCGCGTTTTGCCGGCCGTTTCTTCCCGCGGACCGGCCCAAGGGGAGTGGAACGTTTCCGCCCGAATGGCAAGGACGCCCTTGCCGCGCAGCCACCGGCAGGCATGGCGGATCAAGGTGGCGGGGGTCCGTCGCGACCGGGAGGATTTTTTTCGATCTTGTGCGGATTGGGTCTTGTTCTCGCGCCCGCCTCGCTGCTAGACCCCTGCGCGGAGACGTGGCCGAGTGGTCGAAGGCGCGCCCCTGCTAAGGGCGTAGGCGGGGAACCGTCTCGAGGGTTCGAATCCCTTCGTCTCCGCCATTCATCATTGATTTTTAATGATAATCTTGGCGCCCCGATCTCATACCAGCCATCATGCCCGCCATCACATTTGCGCTTGATTTGACCTGATCCAGATTCGCGGCGGGCTACCCTATCTGCGCGGCACCTGCATCGCGCTGTCCCTGAACCCCCACCCGACATATTGACAAAACCTGACAAAAGGGCGCCCCGGCATCGCTGGATCAGGGTTCCTGACGTTCTGACGAAACTGACACAACTGACGAAATCCACGCTATGCGTGTTTTGAGGTCGTTGCTTCGCCTTGCGGTTGGCTTTCGTCAGTTGTGTCAGGGTGTCAGTATGGCGCCGGGCTACAGGTGAGGGCATCGTGAAGGAACTGATAATCGGCCTGTTCATCGCAGGAGCCATCCTGCTTGTCGTCTATGCCGGGCTTCAACATATGGTCGAGACGTTCGTTCGCGACCTGCCAAATCAGTAACGGGTGCCTGATAAGACGCTGGGCTGGCGCCTTTTTACGGCGTCTAAAAACCCGGCGCTGAGAATGACCCCATGTCCCTTGCACGGGCGCGCGTATCGCGCTGCGAATCCAGCAGGCCGCATCACCCTATGCCGCGCGAGGGTGCGTCGCGCCGTGCCGTTTCCATAGGGTGACAGGAGGGTCGGCGCCGCTTGCATCCATCAAGGAGACGCGGAAGGGCTATACCCCACACCCGTCTGCAATGCCCTCGCTTGCTCTCAGCGAAACAGGCATTCTTTGAACCAGCGGGTTAGACATTGATCCAGATCAAGGACAGGAAACGCGGCCTCGGTCATGGGTGCCGATTCTACTGCGTCGTCTCATCTGTCCGGGTTCTGCTTTTGCGTGCCGCCCGCCGCTTCCTGCGACCCAGCAACATCGGGATGGAGCCGCCCCAGAAGACGATGGCCGTAGGATTGCCCGTGCCGCATCGTGAGCAGCGCAAGCCGCGCGCATAGGCCTGCACATCCAGATCGTTCCCATGTCGGGAAACCAGATCCTCCGCCCGTATCGTCGTTCTATGACCGCAGTCCCGTTCGTTCGCACAGCAGATGGCTACGCGGTAGCCAACCGGCCATGAAGTCATGCCTGTTCTCCTTTGCGCGCAGATGGCCCCGCAAGAAGTGGAACTACAAGTCCTGGCGATGTGGAGGTAGACCAATATCTGATGGTCGAACAGAAAGTCCGCACTGGGGATAGGGGCTTCGGTCGGTCCGGGCGGATACGAGGGGATCAGGCACCATGATGGGCCACGTAGATGCCGCTGAGTTCTGGCTACCCTTGGCCCTAGCCATCTGATGCGGCATACCTTCCGCCAAAGCGGATTATGGAGTCAGTTTGAACGAAACGTTTCTACTTTCGATGGCCTTCCTGGTCACTGCCTTACTGTATGCGGCGGTCGGGCAGGCCGGGGCATCAGGTTATATTGCCGTCATGGGGTTAGCGGGTTTTGGGCCGCTTGCCATGAAAACGACGGCGCTCTCGCTGAATCTGCTGGTTGCAACAATCGGCTCGATCCTGTTTGTTCGGGCCGGGCAACTGTCATGGCGAAATGTCTGGCCCTTTGCCATCCTGGGCTTCCCCTTCTCGATGCTGGGCGGCGCAGTTCACTTGCCCGAAAGTATCTACTTTCCAGCTATCGGGGGTGTCCTCATCCTCTCGTCGCTCCAAATGGCCCGCACCGCTTTTTCCAACAAGAAAGCGGGCTCGGACAGGATGGTCATGCCGCCATTCGCAGCGGCATTGGCTGTTGGGGCAGTCATTGGCTTCGTCTCGGGGACAACTGGCACGGGTGGAGGGGTATTCCTTGCGCCGGTTATCCTGGCAATGAACTGGGGAACTGCGCGGGAGACGGCGGCGACTACGGCCATTTACAATCTCATCAACTCGCTTGCAGCGCTGATCGGGGCATATGCTGTCTGGGACCATATTCCATCATCGCTTCCAGCATGGCTGGTTGCTGTTGCTGTCGGCGGGTCCACCGGCGCCTATCTCGGGAGCCGTTATCTCTCCGACCGCTGGTTGCGTGGGGCGCTATCGCTTCTGCTGCTGATGTCGGGCATCAAGCTTATCTGGTAGCGACCGTTATATCCGCAGCCCGGACGTGGCCAACACCAACTGGGGTTCATTCGGGAATGACCGGATGTCGAACCACTTGAAGCAGGTGCCGTCCGGGTTGCGGCGGTCGCCCGAGGATATGGGGAAGCCGTTCGATGCCTGCCGGATCAACCCGGCACGGAAGGCGCGCAGATCCAGCAGCCACCACAGGTCAAAGCCCGTCTGGGCAACGTTCGCATGGCCGTAGAACAGCCAGTCGCCTTCGCCGTTCACTATCTTCGCCAATTCAGTGGGGTTGCCGGACGGCAGGCGCGAGCGGATGGTGAAATCGTAGGGATAGCGCCCGGCATAGCCATGACGCCGCACACGGGCCGCTATCCTCACGTCCCGGCCATCCAGCATCAGCAGATCGGTTGCCTGCCGCATGTCCAGGTGATCCGGGGCCACGCTGAGCAGGTGGGCGCCGACAATGCGGCGGATCTCGGGAATGAATTGATCGGACCAATGTCGGTTGATGGAATAGGCCGCGTCCATGATGCTGCGCCGGTTGTTGAAAGGATCGGCGCCCGACCGGAGCCGGGCGCTGTAGGGTTAGGCCGCACGCTTGCGCGCAAGCTCTTGCTTGATCTGGTTCTGGACCTCCTGATGGGTCTTCTCCATCTGGACCCTCATCGCCTCGACAAGCCCGACTGTGGCGTCCCGGCGCTGCCGGGAGTATTCGTCGTCAGCCGCCGTCATGCCGTCTGTGGTCAGTTCCAGCGCGGACAAGAGGCAGGACAGCTTGGAAAGTTCGAGGCTGATATCTTCCAGGGAAGTGGCGGTGCTCATGCCGGTTCCTCCGAGCGGTGCGGCGTTCCTGTGCCGAACCACAGCCAATCGAGGCTCAGGCCGGTGTTGCAGCAGTAGTGAAGGATTTCATCGGTGAACGTCCCGCCTTCGCCGTGTTCATCGATCAGGATGTGCTCGGGCGGGGTCGTGCCAGTCTGCGCGGCGAACGCTTCGAGCCGCTGGCGGACTTCCGGTGCAATCGGGGGATACACAGACGCGTTCATGCCACACCCCCGGTCAGCGCACGGGCCTCCGCGAACAGTTCGCTCTGGTCAAAGTCCGGGATGATCTGCCCGCGAGCGGTCTCCACGATGACCTTGGCCGCGAAATCCCGCGCGTCCTGGCTGGGGATTGCCATCATCTCGTCCTCGATTTGCTCAATTTCGTTCCAGAACATGCGGTCCAGAATCTCATCGGCGTCGGCACCGTCCAGAATGGTGCTGTCTTGCCCGAAGGCCAGCGCCTCATCCACCAGCGCCTGATGACGGTGGAACAGGGCGATGATACGGCTTTCGGGGACCTCCCCCGACATGCCCGCAGCCGGGACGGCGCCAGCCGCCAGCGCCACAGGGGCCAGTTTCATCAGTTTACGGCGATTCATGTTCAGTTCTCCTTTCCAGGTGATTGATCTGCCAGCAGTTCACGCACCGCGAGTTCCAGCGGCAGAATGGGAATGATGAGGCCCGCGCCCTCGGCCTGGGCTTCAACCACACGGATGTAGCTCCAGATCAGATCAACCGCGCGTTGATGCCGGTCATGGACAGCGGGGCAGCACATGCTCAGGCCTCGCCGCCCAACCGTTCAAGGCGACGATGCGATGCCCGGATGGCCTCCCGCTGGTAGCGGACGGCTTCCCGGATCGACCGGAAGTCGCCTGCGCCGGTTTCGATTTCATCAAGCGCCAGCCGCAGCTTGTCGGCAATCAGCGCGCGCTCGGTGACGGACATGTGCCGATCCGCAGCCTGCAGGCGTGCGTCATCGGTCGCCCCCGGCTTGGGGTCGTTGTCGAACATTCCAGTTCCTCCTGTGTATTGCGGTCAGGCAGGCGCGAAGGCGCTGTTTCCATTGCGCGAACGCTTACCGTGTTATAGATATGATACAGGGTAAGCGTCTTGTCAACTACCCTGTAAGCGAAATATGCAACACGGTGGTATTATGACGCCCGCGCAACTTCGAATGGCCCGCAACGCACTACAGTTGGGCGTGAGAGACCTCGCAGAACTGGCCGGGATTTCCTTCACGACTATCAACCGCTTCGAGACCGGCAAAAGCGGCCTGCAACTTTCGACAGCGGAAACACTCCGCAAGACACTTGAAGCCCGTGGCATCCAGTTCCTCGAAGGGGGGCAAGTCGCGACGGGGCCGGGGGTGGCGATGAGAGACGGCCAGGAATGAACAATACGAAGCGCATCAAGGAACTGCGCCGTGCCCGTGAGCGGATGAAGCGGCAGTTGAAAACCTGCCCGGATGAACTCAAGGTGGTCAACGCCTGTATGCTCATCATCCTGCAAGAGCGCATGGTGGAGGTATTGGGCACAATTGAAGAACATGTCGAACTGGCGCAGTTACGGAAGGCCATGAAACCCGAATGGTTGGAAATGCTGCCTCGGGTGCGCGCCATGGCGCCACCTATTCCAGTGTAATGGAGGATGACATGCACGATGACGCCCCAAACATCGTCTACTCAGGGGAAAGCCAGTCCTTCGTCGTGGACGGCTACCGCTTTGATATCCAGATCTACCGGGGTGAGGACGAAGCGGAGTGGTTGCTGGAAGTTGTGGACAGTGCTGGCGCCAGCCACGTCTGGGAAGATCGGTTCCGCAGCGACAAGGACGCCCGCCACGCTGCGCTTAATGCGCTTGAGGACGTCGGCGCAGAGGCCTTCATGCGCGGTGACGAACAAGGCGACGTGGTGCCGTTTCACAAGTGACGATGGCCACGGATCTTGCGTAGCTATCTCGTCATCCTTGCCCTGGTCCTGATCGGCTATGCCGCCGCTCAGATGGTGGATTTCAGGATAACCTGGGGCGAGCGGGGAATGGGGGCGTATCCGGGCGGCACGCTGAGTCCCGAGGAAGTCGCGGAATCTGGCCTGCCCCCATAGGGTGGTCCGGTTTCAGCTTTAATGCATGATCGGCTTTTCTGCCATGGCCTGTGCAGATGACGGTGCCGATCCACGCGGCGGCGCAGGCCAGATGATGGCCTCCGGTGCCGG
>NZ_QNRC01000058.1 GCF_003709565.1 Paracoccus sigandri
ACGAAAGACCATCGAACATCGGCGCTTGCAGCACCGCAAGCTCGCCGCATAACATCAACCCCAAGACGAGGCCCGCTCTCCGCTAATCTAAGCCCCGATCTGAGCCAAATGTTCTGACGACGGACACCTGCAAGCGCGAGGTGCGTCGCATATGCGGTCGGGTGACGCCGGGCGGGAACCGTTCGGCGAAGATCCGGGCCGGACAGCTGGGCGCGCGGCAGCGAAAGCGACGAACCTGCAAGACGATTTCCACGGCTCCCCCATGCGCAGGAACATCAGCCGGCCGACGTCGATACCGACTGTGGACATGGTCCGAGATGCTCCCGCAGTGTGGACAGGCAGCCGCAACCTCCGAAGAGAGGGCATGGATACGGACCGTATTACCATCGAGCTCGATTTGATCGGTCCCAAGCCCTACCGGCAGAAAACCTCGGCGCGAAAACCACGACGCCATCGCCAACCTCCCGTGAAGAAGGTCAAAATGTAGCAGCACAGAAGATCAACTGCACCAGATCCACGCCAGACTCCCTTTTGGACGCCGAACAACAGGTGTCAGCAATCCCTATTGGATTTCCTTTTGCCCTTCTCGACACCCTGGGATAAAATGCGAGGACTTCAAGCTTTCGAAGACTTGGCATGCCCTGCGTTCGATCTGACCGAGTTAGGCCGTCTGCTGCTCGCCGGATTGACACCGCAAGAGCTGCGACAGACCCGGGGGGGGCGAGGCGAAATAGCGGGCGGAAGCCGTGTCATCGCAGCCGGGGGCCCAGCGGCGATCTCCGTTGCCCTGCGCCCATCATGGCTGGCGACGTCGTGCACTGCACGGACGGCCACGCAACATACGAGCGGATCGCCAAGGGCGAATGCAGCTACCCAAATGGAACCACCTCCGGGATGCCCGGGACGCATCAGAGCAGTTTGGATAGGAAATGAAGATTGAGAACCGGAAAAAATCATCCGATTGCCCGCCTCCCCGGGCGATAGATATCGTGCCCCAGAAATGGGGCCCGAAGTATTATGGTCCACACGTTGACTTCACACTGACACGAACAAATGCAGGCAAGATAGAGTTTACCGCCAGTTCGCATTTTATCCTTATCCTTCTGACGCCGCAGGCACGGAGGAAAACTATGCTGTGCTCATCTCGCCGACAGGAATATTACGCACCTCCGGGCACGGTGGAATTGGTGCCAGCCGGAGGAGACTACACCGCAGAATGGTCGAAGCCGAAGGAGAACATACTTCTCTCTGTCACACCCGAGAACCTGAACAACCTGAGCATCAAGGAATTCGATCTCGAATTGTCGGATCCCCCATTGTTCAAGGTTGGAGATGCGGACCCAATTGCACACAAACTGGCCAGTTTGATGAGAAGCGAAATCATCAATGACGGGGATAACAATCTTTACATGGAGTCCCTCAGCATTGCATTGCTTTCCCACCTCATCAGACGAATGACCAATGCCGTCGAACCTGAGAACTACAGTCCGAGGTTAGGCGGACTGGCACCATATATTCGCCGCAGGGTTGTCGAGTATATACACGAAAACATTCATCGCACGATAAAAATTAGTGAACTTTCCGACATGCTCGATATGTCATGCGGGCACTTTTCGCGCAGTTTCGGCGCGGAGATGGGTATATCTCCGCATCAGTACATTATGAAACTGAGGGCGGAGCGTGCAATGTCATCTATTGCCAATACAGACTCGCCCATCTCACAGATCGCGGACGCGCATGGCTTCTCCAGCCAGTCTCACATGACGGTTGTTATGAAGAAACTTTTCGGCATAACGCCGGGAGAGTTAAGACGGAAGTGATCACCACCTTCCGGCATATGTAATCATAACTTCAAAATTGTAAAATAGCATGAGTGATATTCATAGCGCAATCAATGGCCCTGAGGTCTTCACCCATGTCCGCATTATTCTTGGCATGGTACTAGGGCTCAGCGTTAGCCGTTTAATCACAGGGATGACTCGCTTCATACAACACCCAGCCCGGGAGAGGATATACCTTCCACACTTCACGTGGGCCCTATTCCTTGTCTTGTTCATTATTCACTTCTGGTGGTTCGAGTTCGCGCTTGCCCATCGCCAGGATTGGTCATTCAACATATATATCTTCCTAATATTTTATGCCTTCCTGTTCGTCGTGATGTCAGCCGTCATCTTTCCGGATAGGATAGACGAGTACCAAGGCTTTGAGGATTATTTCAAGAAGCGCCGGCGAGTTTTTTATATCCTGTTGCTGATTCTATTGACGGTTGACGTTATCGACACGTTAATAAAAGGAGGTGATTACTATGTCTCCCGGTACGGTTGGTATTATCCGATCAGGCAGGCAATTTTGATCGCCGGCACCTTCGCCGCACTGGCATGGAGGTCGAACCGCTATCATACCATCTTTGCCTTATTTGCACTCATCTTCGAGGTAATTTGGATTGTCAGCTTATTTGAGGTGATCGGCTGATCATAACCGACCGATTGTTACCGCGGCGATTGGACTTGATACGGGCGACGAGTTCCGCGTCATCGACAAAGTCGTCGAGGACCGCGCGCCAGGTTTCGGTGGTGATGCGCCCGTCCCTGATCAGCCAGACGAAGGCCACGGAAGAGAAGAGCCGGCACATGAAGCGGATGTATGCGGACCGGGGTTATTGCGGAACTCTGTCGTCGGGAGATGAACTGGCCCCTTCTTCCGATCATGCCGCCAAGCAAAGAGCTGCTGTCGGGTCACCTCATGGCGCTGCGCCACTTGCGTCACCGTCGCGCCCGCCACCCAGATGACAGCACGATCCCGAGCTTCTTCTCGTCGCTCCATCATCAGATGAAGGTCAATTCCTGCTTCCGAAATACTCCAGCTTCAGGTTCTCCAGCGTACCATCTTCCTGAAGCTCCAGAAGCTCCAGTGTAGTCGGTATCGTCAGGTTGCTTTCACGTGGGAAGGCGAAGCCGTATTTGTCCGGGTGAAACAAGTTGCCGACCACCGCCAGATTGTCCTTCGGATGGGTAAGGGCATAATGTTCAAGGATGGGCGCGTCTCCTACCACAGCGTCGAGTCGCCCCTCGCGCAGCGCGACAACCGAAGCATCAATATTAACATATGAACGCGTGGCGATACCCATTTCCCGCATATATTGCTCAGCAACACTTCCGGAAAAGACACCAACCGTATTGCCGGGCAGGTCCGACAGCGCGGAAATGCCCTGAACCAGGGACACGGTGGTCATGACGCTGGTCACCGATGAAGTAATATAGGCGATAACCGTGACGCCGACGATAAGCCAGATAGCCTGCCAGATGCGCCCAACCCAGCCGAACAGGTTCTTGCGCGTAGTTCGGCCGGAGGTGATAGTCAACATCACCTGATAGAAGCTTTCCGCAATAGATTCACGCCATCGTCTGGGATGATGCGGATCAAATCGCCGATCAAAGAGTGACAGGCCAACAGTGGCGATCAGGATCATTGACAGTAGAAATATGTAGGCGCGGAGGTGGCCGGCATCCTGAAGCCCGTTCAGCATAGCCCGAAACCCACCTCCGCCCTGACTGGGCACCATGATCCTTAACCCGGCATCATACCACGGCTGGGTGAATGCGATTTGTTCGGCGCGTTCACGGGTAATGGTCAGATTGGTAACAGCCGCATCCAGCTCGCCACCGGCCGTGGCACGGACCAGTGAGCCGAAGGTCGGATAAGTGGTATAGCGAAACGCCACATTCATCCGGTCGGCAACAGTCTCCCAGAGATCGATTGCCATGCCGGAATAACTTCCATCGCCGTTCTCCAATACGAAAGGTGGGCTGACATAGACTCCAACCACCAACTCTTCCAGCGGCGCGTCCTGCGCGTCGCTACGTGTCGCGGTCAGCGCCACAAGCAGTGACATAAAGACTGGTATCAATATACGCATCAGCCGGTTGCTTTCCTCGAGGTCGTGAGAGCCATCGTGGTCGCCGGGGTCGCTGTAAAACACTCCGGGTATCGAAGGGTCTGCAAGCGGACCCCCGACAACCATAGCTTAGATTTGCTGGTGATCTGTTGTTTGCTGTTCCATTTTGAAACGTGTGCGATTGGTTGCGATGCGAAGTCGTGGCCAGAGACACCGATGGCTTTCCTACAGCGCGCCTGTCACGGCTTCGGCTCGGCATCGACCTCCTCTTCGATCAGGGTGCAATGCAGTGCGACGGGCATAGATTGAATGACGTCGTCAACCGGGCCATCAATGAAATCGCAACTTATGAAATTGTCGTCGCCGCTGATGCGAGCAGTGAAGACATTGACATTAACGTTGGGGCGACCCTCTATCCATTCGAGGTCACTCTCGCCAACCTGATCGCCAGTGATCTTGGCGATTCCCGGCGAAGCCGGCACCTGCACGGTTTCCGTGCCAAGGTCAAATCGCCCGACATCATCAGCGAATTCCTTACCTTTGGCAGAAGGCTCGCCATAGTAGGAGGCTGACACGATAACCTCCTCATGCAGCGCGGCCAGACGTTCCTCCGCCTTTGCCGAGAAGGTCAGATCGACCGTGAAACCGAATGGGGAGCCTGCATTATCGTCGAAGGTGACCTGGTCCGCGAAGCAGGTCGCAAAATTATGTGGCGCCCCCAGATCTTCGGCCCATTCTATCAATTGCGGGGCTTCGGAAGCTTCGGCAATGCCGCCCCACACATCCTTGAACTGCTTCTTGCCACCGACCTCTTGAAAAAAGAACATTGCCATATCAGCAGTGGGAATGGATGCGTTCACAGCGCTCCAGTGACCGCCTCCCAGGAACGATTCAACCTCGACATCTGAAGGTTTGAAACGCTCGGATGGCTTCAGATCCTTAGAAAATGCGTCGACGATCAGGTGGGCATATTCTCTGGCGCGCTTATCGGTCAGGTTGGTGTCGATACCCGCGCAAGGATCAACCCCCTCAGCCAGAGCAGGTGCGCCAGTTGCGGCAAGGACCATCACGACGGTTGTGAAATAAGCCGCTATTCTCACTGTATACACTCCCAAGCTGTTAATCGGCGAACGGAACGGGACAGGTCATATCGCCCTCTTCGCATTCCAGATACTGTCGCAGTTCATGTGCGCGCTTCTGCGTAAGGTCGGCCAGGCACAGATCGTGCGCCATGGGATACGCGCTGCCGCCGGCTGTTGCCGAGGCGGCGAAGGCGCATTCCGCATCGCGAAACGCGATCCAGGCTCGCTGTGAATCGCGCAGAAGATGCCGCGCGTCCACGTCATCAGCCAGTCGCTGTCTGATCTCATGGAAATACCTGTTCAAATCCGCGTCGGATTTCTCATAGGCTTGCGCCGCGCAGCGGTTCATTGAAGCCTGATCCATTGCCTTATCCATGCACTGATCCGCCTGCGCGGCAGACAGGGATAACGTGCAGAATATCGTTGCCAGGACGATATGTTTCATAGACGCCTCCATTTTTTCGTGACAGCATTCCTCGCATCTCCGGCAAGAAGAATATTAACCCAAGTGATCACCTATGAAACCAAATTAATCGCAATAGCTTTACAGGCTCGCTTGTGCCCAAGCGAGCCTGCGGGTTCTTAGGGGGCCTCCTCCAAGCCGCTTGTCGTGCCTGCCTTGACCGGCTAGGCGTTATGTCCGCTGGAAGACCATTCCGCAATTCTTGGCGGCCGAAACCTGCTCGATTGCCTGCATCTGACCACGCAGTTGTGCAACCTCCGATGTGGACTGGTCATTCCCGTGAACGAACAGAAGTGCCGGCCAGAACACGACCAACCCCGCCGCCACAGCGACTTCGTCGCGAGTTCGATGGCGGCGCTGGACATTCGCCGCATCATGCGCACGATTCGAGACAGTGATAGCCTCGGATGCCAGTTGCTGGCAGGACATGTTCTGATAGGTTGCAGTCGAAGTATAACCCGCACGAATATTGTCAGGGTTCTCGGCACACGCCGCGAGGGTGCAAGCGACGCCAAGAGCGGATAGCATTTTGAGCTTCATCGTGTTTCCTTTCCAAGATGCTCCGCAAGGAGCAAAGTTTCAGAATCGGTAGGACACGCGGAACCGAACGGACCCGCCATCAACTTCCATGTTGTCGGGATCGTTCTTGAAGTCACTGAAACGATAGCCTTCCCAGGACCCGCCGACCAGCCACTTGTCGGATACGGCATAATCGGCGCCGATGCCGAAAACTGCACCGCCGCTTTTCCCATGGGCACGGTCGGCGCCCTCGGTCCGGACATGCGCATAGCCTGCCAAGCCATAGACCAGCCATTTATTATGGGCATACCCCACCTTGGCGCGAACCGTCATCAGGCGTTCGACCTGCCAGACATCACTGTCGGCGCTGGAGTGATCGAAGGTAATCTCTCCACCGATGACCATGTTGTTGTGAAGCTGGTGGTTATAGCCGGCATGGATCCCGTAGACGCCGCCGGTCGCGTCATCGACGCCGTCGAGATTTACCGAGAAATCCGAATAGCTCATCTGCATACCGGCATAGAAACCGGTCCAGGTGTTGCTGTGGCTCGGCGCAGGTGCTGCGGGCGCGATCACGGGGGCTTCAATGATCGGAGCCGCATACGAACCAGCATTTGCCGCGCCGCCGATGGCCAGCGCCGCAATCGACATGATACCAAGTTGTTTCAACATTTATCCTCCAAGGGGTTAGCATACAGAAACAGGCCGACAGCTTCCGCTCTGCCTTGGTCCGGTCATATTATCCCACAGCATCGAGCCGCAACTTCGGGCACCTGCACAGCCGCAGAATATGTTCGTTATGTTATAAAATGTGCGAATCATGATAGTCATAGCGGGATGACGGTCGCTAGGACTGTGTACTGTCTGGCTGGTATGGCCGGATTCTGGATGTGCGGCTGCTGGCGAAGACGATGTTGAACACCGGCGGAAAACCGGGGGGCGACTTCGGGGCGCGTCGCGGCATCCGCGCCGGGTAATTTCGTATGAAGAAAGAGGCGACATGGTGGTGTGCAACGTGTTTGGAAATCGGAAGTTCCTGCTCAGACAGCTTGGCGGGTCGACGGCTGGGCTGGCCCTGCTTGTAGGGTTGGGCCTAGCATCATCTCCGGCCTTGGCCGATCCAAGATCAATCCCGCTTGATTACCTGTATGTTAAGGACGACAAGGGGAATGACGAACTCAGCCGCATCACCATCTGGGTTTCCACAAATGATGGTCAGCGACGGCAGATGCTGTTCGACACCGGTTCGGACAGTGCCAATATGCAGCTCGGTTCCGATGTCAGCGGGGTGAAGCCGACGCCGGACACTGAGCCCCGAGGCTATTTCTATGGTGACGGCACCTATGGCTACCTGTTGCAGCAGGTCGATGTAGATGACATCGCCTATCATGCAACAGACGGGTCCGAGCACTTTACCCTGCCGGTTGAGGAGCAATCCACCTATCAGGTGGCTCGGATCGTCGATGTCATCTACACGGCCGATTACAAGGGGCCGGAAAAGCCGCTGCTGAGCGCGGATCCTGTCTATGTCGTCACCAACGAGGATGGATCGAAAACAGCCTATTATGCCGACCTCAATGCCCGCAAGCAGATGTCACAGGACAAGCCCATTGACGATAACGGGACCCTTTGGGGAACCTTTGGTGCCGGCAATTACCTGCGCAAAGAATGGGCAAGCACATCAGGGCTGATCGGGCGGGCGACGAAGACGGGCTATGTCATTGCCGCCAACGGCAATAGCGTGTCGGGCAAGCAGGATCTTACGCCGGGTTGTTCCCCCTGCCTGATCGTGGATGTCAATTCTGCGGTGCGTGCACAGTTCACCTCGGTCATGCCTTGGGGCGACAAGAGCGCCGTCGACGCCAAGGACAACTTGCCGAACTTCCCCGGATCTGGCGCACCTGCCTCGGCCGAGTTCGAGGGGAATTACACCCTGGCATTCGGTGACGATGACGGCGCCCCCAGCATCACCAAGGTTGCCACGCTACTGGACACCGGCACACCCGGCGGCGGACAGATCACCATCAGCACGGCGCGTCTGAATGCCCTTGTCGCGTCCGGGGTCAAGGTCGACATCGACAAGGATGGCAACAAGACGATCCCCTCGCTGAACCTTGTGGCGGGGGATGGTATGCCGGTCGGTCTTTCCAACATTGATGTCGTCGAGATCGAGGGAAACGCAGACACGCCGGTGCAGTTCATAGCTGGCATGGATTTCTTTGTGAGCCAGTCGGTCATGTATGACCTGGAAAATCAGTCCACCGCCTATACGCCATATTTTGTCAGCGCCAACAATTTCACCACGGATACCCCTGCTGTGGACGAAATCGGGCTGTCGCGGGTAACGGCCCAGATGGGCAGCCCGTTCCCCATGAAGGATGATGACGGGACCGAATACACCGTTGGCTATTTCGGCGCGGCCGGGGTGATCTCGGGCGCTGGCGATCTGACGGTGGCAAAACACGCCCAATTGCGGCTTTCCAATGCCAACACCTATACCGGCCAGACCGTGATTGAGGCGGATGGCACGCTCGAACTGGCCGGCATCGGCAGCATCGAAACTTCATCGCGGGTGGTGGCGGATGGCACGCTGGACATCGGCGACAAAGGCAACCGCATCGCGCTTTGGGGGGTGTCAGATGCGTATAATGATGCAAGGATTCGCAGCCTGTCCGGCTCTGGCACGGTGCTGCTTTACGACCGCAATCTGGTACTGACGGCGGCGCAGGACAGTTTCAGCGGGACGATCATCGACCTTGACGCCGAGAAGAAGCATCACGGCGGTGGTCTGATCGTTCAGGGTGGCGTGCAGACGCTGGCCGGCAACAATCAGTATACCGGTGCAACCACGATCAATACCGGTGCAGGATTGATCCTGACCTCGAAAGGGTCGCTTGCCAGTAAGGCTCTTGTTTCCGGCGGTTTTGCCAATGACGGCACCGTGAATGATCATACGACCGTGCAGAATGGCGGCACGGCAGGCGGCACCGGCACCTTCCACGGCTTGACGGTTACCGATGGCGGCGCGGTAGCCACCGGCGGCGTGGCACCGTTGAAGGTTGAGGGAAGCTTTACCCAGCAGGCAGGCTCGACCCTCGTATTTGGTCCGGTGGCTGGGGGTGCCCAGCCCGGCATCGCTGTCTCGGGTCAGGCGTTGATCGAGAATGGCGCAAGCGTGACACTTGACCGCGCCACGGCTGGGCGGCTGTCGCTCGGGCGCGAGTATCTGTTGCTGGGCGCAACTGGCAGCGTCTCTGGTGGCTATGACACGCTGGCGGGGGATCTGGTGACGAATGCACCGTTCCTCAGCTTTGCGCTGAACAATACTCCTGCCAATGTTGTGCTGGAGGTGGAGCGTTCGGATATCGCCTTCGCCGATGTGGCACAAAGTGCGAACCAGGCTTCTTCGGCTTTCGGGCTGGAGTCACTGGGCAGCGGCAACCCGCTTTATGATGAGGCACTTTATCTGAGTGCCTCTGAGGCAGCATCCGCCTTCGACTCAGTCTCGGGCGAGATCCATGCATCAATGCAGGGGGCGTTGATCGACGAAAGCCACTTCCTGCGCGATGCGGTGAACGGACGTCTACGCGCGGCATTCGGGACGGTCGGTGCCTCGAAGAGCCGCGTTATGGCCCTGACCGCCAGCGGGGCGGTCGATGCCGTCGCCACGATTGATGGGCCGGCCTATTGGGGCCATGCCTTTGGCGCCCGGGGTCGGACAGATGGCGATGGCAATGCCGCGCAGCTGGACCGCAGAACCCATGGTCTTGTCCTTGGCTATGATGCGCTGGTCGAGGATTGGCGGATGGGCGGCGTGCTGGCGATGAGCGACAGCTCGTATGACGTGGATGATCGGGTTTCCTTAGGATCAGGGAAAGGGATCCATCTCGGGGCCTATGCCGGCACGGAATGGGGGCAGACTGCCCTGCGTGCCGGGTTGACCTATTCGACTTACCGTTTGAAGGCAGATCGCCACGCCGCCATCGGTGAAATGGCCGCGCAGCTCTCGTCAAAATATGACGGGCACGTCTGGCAAGCCTTTGCCGAAGTCGGCCACCGTGTAGATCACGGCAACATGGCACTGGAGCCCTATGCCGGGCTTGCCCATGTCCGGCTGCGCACAGACAGTTTCGCCGAACGTGGCGGCAGCATGGCGCTTGGGGGTGCGGAAGGGGTGATGAACACGACTTTCACCACGATCGGGTTGCGCGCAGCTACGACGATCAGATCTGCTGAGCATGACCTCGCGGTCAGCGGTGGAATCGGCTGGCGTCATGCCTTCGGTGACGTTGACCCGGAACTGGCAATGGCATTTGCCGGGGGCGCAGCCTTCGACATCGCCGGCGCGGCAATTGCCCGCAACGCGGCTGTGCTGGACCTGGGCGCCGACATTAACCTTGGAGAGAGGGCAACCATGCGACTGGACTATCAGGGCCAACTTGCCTCGGACGCGCGCGAGCACCGCCTGGCTGCCACCTTCAGTATGCGTTTCTAGAACCCGGATCATCCGAAGGAACGGAATGAGACGCTAGGGTCAGGATGCATTGATTTCTGTTGCGCTGCGTGATTCACGCCTCCGAAAACGGAGCGGTGACATGAGCGATCTCTTCTGGCTGACCGACGCGCAGATGGCGCGCCTGGCTCCCTTCTTTCCC
>NZ_QNRC01000059.1 GCF_003709565.1 Paracoccus sigandri
AAAACGTCGACCTGGCGCAGCTTCGCCACGATCTCTTCGGGCTTGTGCTTCTTCTGGGGCATTCCAAAATCCTCTCTAAGGCTAAATAGCCTACTTCAGGGAGGACCACTTTTCAGGGGGCAGACCACCTTTCTTCCCGAAGTCGCACGGCAAGCCACGCGTCAATGACAAGCGTGTCCTGAGCGGGATTATCTTCATCAATCGCAATGGTTTGCGCTGGCGAGACGCCCCCAAGGAGTATGGGCCACACAAGACGCTCTACAGCCGGTGGAGGCGCTGGAGCGAGAAAGGCGTCTTCGCGCGGATGATGGCCGGGCTCGCTGCCGGTCATGGCGAGAAAAAGACCGTAATGATCGACGCGACGTATCTGAAAGCACACCGCACCCGACCAGCATGGCCGCGAAAAAGGGGGGCGTGGTCGCCTGATCGGTCGGACCAAAGGCGGAATGAACACCAAGCTTCACGCCATCTGCGACAGCCAAGGGCGACCGATCGACCTGTTCGTCACCGCTGGGCAGGTCAGCGACTACACCGGTGCGCGGGCGCTGCTCGGCGGCCTGCCAAAGGTCGAATGGCTGCTCGGGGATCGCGGCTATGACGCCGACTGGTTCCGAGACGCATTGAAAGAGAAAGGAATACACCCATGCATCCCCGGGCGAAAGCAACGCAAGACACCCGTCAGATACGACAAGCACCGATACAAGCGGCGAAATCGTATCGAGATCATGTTCGGCAGGCTCAAGGACTGGAGGCGCGTGGCAACCCGCTATGACCGCTGTACGAAGGTATTCCTCTCCGCCATCGCTCTCGCCGCAACCGTCATTTACTGGTTAGGAAGCCTGACATCCGCAGCGCTCTGCAGGTCCTCGGCCCAAGGTAGTGTTCGCGGATACGAAAATCCCGCCCCTGAAAAAACCGCGCCGTGCGCGCGGGGCGGGTCTTCGTAGACTGCCTCCTGAAGATCGTTGGGAAAGATCAGGGCGGCGACCTTCCGGCCGGCGATTGCCGTCCGTATCGCCCGGTCGATCAGGTGCCGGACCTGCGACGGCAGGCTGGCCTGCTGCACGAAGGCGGCGGCATCCTTGAACATCGAGACAAGGTCGAACTCCTGCTGATAGTGGGAGCCCAGTGCCGTCCGCGCCTGCTGACCCGAGATCGCCAGCACCGGCACGTGGTCCAGCTTGGCGTCATACAATCCCGTCAGCAGATGGGAGGCGCCCGGACCGGAGGTGACCAGGCAAACGCCCAGCTCACCGGTGAACTTGGCATGCGCGGCCGCCATGAAGGCCGCCATTTCCTCATGTCTGACCTGTATGAACTCGATGTCTCCCTCGCGGCGCTGCAACGCACCCAGCAGTCCATTGATACCATCGCCGGGATAGCCGAAGACCCGGCTGCCCCCCCAATCCTTCAGTCTCTGCCAGAAGAAATCGCCTACCGTCCGTGCCATGCATACCTCCTGTTTGGGTTGGCCGGCCGACATAACCTTTTGCGGCATGTGGTGTTCCCGCCAAAGATCGGAATCCAAGGGGAACCCGGCCGACGGCCGGGGTTCCGGGGTCCCGTTGCAGGAAGGAAAGCGCCCAAGCATCGCCAGCCGTTTGGACAACACGCCGGCGATCTGCCGCCTTGTTCAGCACTGGTCAGGAACATTTCAGCTGCCATCTTGTTTCCTGCCGGTTCCGGCATGATGAGGTAACCCCCAAAGCCTGAGACCCGATCCGGAGAAAGCCGATGCCTGTCCATTCCTCCCCCTATCCGTGTCTTTGGTTCGCTGATGCGAGATGTGCATGCCTCGCATGACCGGTTCTTGCGCATGTGGAGCGATCGGGCTTCAGGCCGAGGGCCTGTCGCGCAGATTGTCGGTTTGCTGGTGCGAGCCATGCCGCCGTTGGCAGGGTTTGTGCGGTATGGGGATCGGCGCTCGGGCGGCCGATGTGAAGGTCAGCGGGCCGGTACGCATCTGGCGCAGTTCGGAGATCGGAGAGCGTGCCTTCTGCGCCGAATGCAGCAGTTCGCTGTGGTTCAGGGCTCGGAACGGCACGGGCCTGATCGAGCTGACTCCGGGACTGTTCGTGAACGCCTGTGATGCCGTTCTGGACCATGAGAATTTTTGTGAACGGCGACCTCCGGGCCTGTGCTTCATTGGCAGGCAACGGCAATTGACGGCGGCAGACTATGCAGCGCAGGCGCCGGTCACTGGTCCACCGGCGGCATCCGCGGAGGATCCACGTGCCGGGGGCTGCGCCTGCGGTGCGATCCGGTTTCGAGTAGATTGGGCGGAAAGTCGCTCGGGTGCATGCCACTGTCGCACCTGCCAGCAATGGAGCGGTGGCGTCTTTGTCGCGGTCACAGTACGTCAGGAGGAGTTGCATGTAACGGGCGCGGAGCACCTGCTCCACTGGCAATCCAGCGCACGGGCCGAGCGGGTAAGCTGTCGGCTTTGCGGATCCAAGCTATGGTATCGCCGAACCTTGCCGCCGGACAACCCGGCCAGAGGAGATCCGGGTGATCATGCAATCTGTCTTGGTGTTTTCGATGTGATGGAGGGTCACCCGCTAACCAGCGAGATTTTCATCGATATGAAGCCCTCGGGCTATGCCTTGGCCGGAGACCATGTCCGTCAGTCAGGGCCGGAGGCAATGCGGCATAGGGGACAATGAGACCCGCCCTCGCGAAATGACGCAGGTCTTGCATGGCAGAGCGTCGTCGCCGGGGTCGCGCGAACATGTCCCTCCGGGTTGATCCCGGCGGGCTTCGTCGCAACCATCCTCGGCTTGCTGCGAGTGCATCGGTCATGCGGCTGCTGTTTGTTAGCGGAACGAAGGATCCGAAGCCGTCGTTCTTGTGATGCAAACTGGCGGAGGGTTTCGATGAACAGTTCCTGTGCGCTGCTGTTTGACCGGCAGTCCCGTCCACCGCCAGGCCAGGTCGTGATCGCGATACCGGTCCGGGACGAGGCCGCACGGCTCGGCAGCCTGCTGGGCGCCCTGGCGCGTGCCGCCTCGCGATGCGCCCTGCCGGTCACGGCCCTGGTCCTGGCCAATAACTGTCGTGATCGGACCGGCGCTATCGCCCGTGCCTTCTTGTGCCCGCCGCTGCGGATGGAGGTGCATGAAATCGCCTTTCCCGACGATCAGGCAAGCGCCGGGCGTGCGCGTCGCACCGCGATGGAGCTTGCGGTTCGGGATGATGCCCTGCTGATGACCACCGATGGCGATGCGATCCCGCATCCCGACTGGATCAACGCCGCGCTGCGCGCGACGGCCGCCGGGGCCGATCTGGTCTGCGGCGCTATCATTGCCCGCGTGGATCATGTTCTGGCGACTGCCTCTGGCGCGCGGATCACGCGGGTCGAAGGGGCCTATGGCGCGCTGGTTCACGAAATCCGTCATTGTCTCGACCAGATGGCAGGACGGCAAGCAGCGGCAGCGCCGAGGCCGCATTACATGGAATCCGGTGCCTCGCTTGCCATTCGCGCGGATGCCTATCGGGCCATCGGCGGGCTGCCCGTGGTGGATGCCGGCGAGGATCGCGCCCTGGTGCATCGCGCTGAAACCCATGGGCTTCGTGTCCGCTATGCCGATGACATGTGCGTGCGGGTTTCGGCGCGATTGCACGGACGGGCCCAGGGAGGCATGGCCGATTGCCTGCGACAGCGCATGTGCGGCGGCGATCCCTTCGCCGATCAGGCGATGCTGCCATGGGACATGCTGCGACGGCTGTGGATGCGGGCGATGGTGGACCGCCCAGCCGGCTTCCCCGATCGGGCGCGGATATGGGGAACCCGCCTGCGCGCGTCCGACCTGGAACAGGGCCTGCCGGAACTGGACCGCTTCGTCAGCGGAACGGTTCGCCCGGATTTCGCGCGCTGGGTTCTGAAGGCGGGGGGCAAGGCGGCATGAAACCCGCAGCACGCGCCGCCCGCCTGGCCGCCCGCCTGATCACCGATGCCCCGCCGGATGGCGAGGACGGGCCATCCGGTCCGGCGCTGGCCTCGGCGCTGCGCGAAAGCGGGGTGCTGGGCGCATGCGCGCAGTTGGCTCATCACCCGCCCGAGCCGCTAGAACTGCTGGAGACGTTGCAGACCATCGGCCGCGCAAACCTGTCCGCAGGCCGCATCTTCGAGGGTCACGTGAACGCCGCCAAGCTGCTGATGCTGCATCAAGGGCCGGTCGATGGTCTGAGCCGTGGTCTGCTTCATGGCATCTGGGGCGCCGACGGGCGCGATCCGGCGCGGATCGAGGACGGCATCCTGCGCGGTGAGAAACTGTTCGCCAGCGGTGCCGATGTGCTGGACCGGATCATCGTCACCGCGAAAGAGGGCGACGGGTTGCGCCTTCTACTGTTCAGTCGCGCACAACTACATGGGCGGTTGTTCCCGGGGGAATGGCAGGTCTCGGGGATGAAGGCTACCGCCTCGGGGCGTTGCGATCTCGACGGGCTGGCACTGTCCGATGCCGTCGTGCTGGGACCGCCCGACGCCTATCTGGTCGAGCCGCATTTCCAAGGCGGTGTCTGGCGCTATGCGGCGGTGCAACTGGGCGCGATGCGGGCGCTGACGGCGATTGCCGCGGATCAGTTGCAGGAACGCGGACAGGCGGATGCGCCATTGCAGGCAATGCGGCTGCATCGGATGATCCTGGCCTGCGAAACCGCCCGGCTATGGCTGGAACAGGCAGCCCTTGCAGTCGAACGCCCCGAGGCGGTGGCCAGCGATGCCGAGACCGCCATCCTTGCGCGCCTGAAGACCGCCGAAGAAGCCGTGGCGCTGATGGACGTGATGGATCAGGCACTAGGCGCGGCCTCTTTCGCGACCACTCATCCGGCCGATCGCATCCGACGCGACCTGAGCCTCTATCTGCGCCAGGCCAACCCTGACGGGCTGATGCTGGGATCACTGGGCCGGATTCTTGCCGATCCCGGCCTGCGGCAAAGGTGGATCGGATGAGCGGGTTTCTGAACGCCCTCGCCCGCGCGCCGTGGGTCGCGGTCGGTGAATTGCTGGGCAACCGGCCGCTGGTCGTTCTGGCGCCCCATCCCGACGATGAAACCCTGGGCTGCGGGGCGCTGCTGTTCGACGCTTCCGCACGGGGCAACGAATGCCATGTGATCTGCGTCACCGACGGCAGCAGGTCGCATCCCAGGTCGCGCCAGTGGCCTGCGCCGCAACTGGCGCAGGAACGGCAGGCGGAACTGCGCCGCGCTGTGGCGATCCTCGCGCCGCAGGCACGGGTCCGCTGGCTGGGTCATCGCGATTGCGCGGCGCCCTCGGATGCGGATACGGCGCGCGAAATCGCGGGGCTGGTGCCGGATCATGCATTGGTCATGGCCAGCTGGGACGGCGATCCGCATATCGACCATGAGCGGGTGGCGCGGCTTGCCTGCCATATGGCGGCCCACCGTCCCGACATCGCGCTGGCCTTCTATCCGATCTGGGGTCGTTTCGGCAAACACACCGCCCCTGCGCGCATGATCCGCGCTTCCGCCGCCGCGCGGGCAGCCAAGGCGGCGGCACTGGCCTGTCACCGCACCCAGATGAGCACCCTGATCGACGACGATGACGGCGGGTTCGTCATGGAGGACTGGCGGCAGGCGCATTTCCTTGGCCATGCGGAGATCGTCATTGCCCCGTAAGGATGTCCTCGACCACCTGTCCCGGCTCTATGCCGCCAGCGACGATCCCTGGGATCATCGCAGCAGCAGCTACGAGGCCGGAAAATACGACGCCACCCTTGCCGCCATCGGCGACGGTCCGTTCGACAACGCGCTGGAGATCGGCTGCGGCAACGGCACGCTGGCGCGCAGGCTGGTTCCGCTGTGCCGGAACCTGACGGTGATCGAGTGCATCCCGGCAGCCGCCGCGCTGGCTCGGGCGGCGCTGGCCGGCTGCACGCAGGCAAGGGTCATTCACGGCACGGCACCGCAAGATCTGCCGGCCATCCGCCCCGATCTGGTCCTGCTGTCCGAGGTTCTCTATTTCCTGACCCCCGGTGAGATCCGCGATCTGGGCCGCTGGCTGCTGGCCCATTCGGTCGGCCCCGTCGTGGCCGTCAACTGGACGGGCGCCACGGACGAGCCGCTGGACGGCGCCGCCGCTGTCGCCTTGCTGGCCGACATGCTGGGACCGCCCGCGACCGACGATCGCGGGGCTTACCGCATCGACCGCTTCGATCCCTGCCGGGCTGGAACAATAAGCGTGCCGGGTCGTTCAACCTGAAGCCGGAAACAGGGAGATGGGCGTGGCACCCAGGGCGAACTGGAAAGGGATCCTGAAGATCGGCGAGGTCAGCTGTGCGGTCGCGCTCCATACCGCCGCCTCGACCTCGGAGCGCATCGCCTTTCATACGCTGAACCGCAAGACGGGCCATCGGGTGCGCCGGCAGTTCGTGGACAGCGGCACCGGCAAGCCCGTCGGGCGCGATGATCAGGTCAAGGGATACCAGATCGCCCCCGAGGAATATGTGCTGCTGGAGCCCGACGAGATCGCGGCAGCCGTTCCCGACAGCGACAAGCTGCTGGCCGTCTCGGCCTTCATCGGTTGCGGCGACATCGACACCGTCTATTTCGACAAGCCCTATTACCTTGCCCCCGCCGATCGCAGCGCCAGGGAAGCCTTTGTGCTGATCCGCGAAGGGATGCGATCCCGGCAAGTGGCCGCGCTGGCGCAGACCGTGCTGTTCCGGCGGCTCAGGACGGTGCTGATCCGCGCGCATGGCGCCGGGCTGATCGCGACGACGCTGAATTTCGACCATGAGGTCCGCCCGTCGGCCGAGGTTTTCGACGATATCCCCGACCTGAAGATCAAGGGCGAGATGCTGGATCTGGCTCGCCATATCATCGATACGAAAATGGGCGAATTCGACCCCGGTGACTTCGACGACCGCTATGACGCCGCGCTGGCCGATCTGGTCAGGGCCAAGATGGAGGGGCGCAAGATCGCCCGGCCCAAGGCCCGAAAACCTGGAAAAGTGGTCGATCTGATGGAAGCCCTGCGTGAAAGCGCGGGGATGGCGGACAAGAAACCGCGCAAGCGGGCGACCGCGGGTTCGAAGCCGAAATCCGCCGGGACCCGCGGCAAGCGCAAGGCGGGCTGACGATGGCGACGCTGGAGACCTACCGCAAGAAGCGCGATTTCAGCACCACGTCCGAGCCGAAGGGCCGAAAGTCGCGCAAGAAGGGCAATTCCTTCGTGATCCAGAAACATGCGGCGACGCGGCTGCATTACGACCTGCGGCTGGAGATGGATGGCGTGCTGAAAAGCTGGGCCGTGACGCGCGGCCCCAGTCTGGACCCCGGCGACAAGCGCCTTGCCGTCCATGTCGAGGATCACCCGCTGAGCTACGGCGGTTTCGAGGGCCTGATCCCCAAGGGACAATATGGCGCGGGCGCGGTGATCGTCTGGGATCGCGGCACATGGGGCCCGGTAGCCGATCCCGGACGCGGCTATGCCAAGGGTCATCTGGAATTCGAGCTGTCGGGCGAGAAGCTGTCGGGCCGCTGGCATCTGGTGCGGATGCGCGGCAAGCCCGGCGAGAAGCGCGAGAACTGGCTGCTGATCAAGGGCGATGATGCGTTTGCCCGCAGCAAGGGCGATCCCGATATCCTTGAGGAACGGCCCGAGTCGGTCATCAGCGGGCAAGGGGTCGAGGACTTGGCGCAAGGCAAGGCCGGAAAGGGCAAGGCCGGAAAGGCGAGGAAGACCGTCACGAAACCGCGCGGCAAGAAGACCGCGCTGCCGGATTTCGTCGCGCCCGCGCTGGCCAGCCTGCGCGCCGCGCCGCCTGCGGGCAAGGGATGGCTGCACGAGGTCAAGTTCGACGGCTACCGCCTGCAGGCGCGGCTCGAAGGGGGCGATGTGCGGCTGCTGACCCGCAGCGGGCAGGACTGGACGGACAGGTTCGGCGCGGCCGTGGTCGATGCCCTGCGCGAGCTGCCGGTCGAGACCGCGCTGCTGGATGGCGAACTGGTGGTCGAGCAGGGCAACGGCGCCTCTGACTTCTCGGCGCTTCAGGCCGACCTGAGCGCCGGGCGCGATGATCGTTTCACGTTCTATTTGTTCGATCTGCTCCATCAGGACGGATACGACCTGCGCCCCCTGCCGCTGACCCGGCGCAAGGCGATGCTGGAAAAGCTGCTGGGATCAACGCCCGGCCCGCTGCGCTACAGCGGCCATTTCGAGGAAAGCGGCGCGCTGGTCCTGCGCCATGCCTGCCGTCTGGCGCTGGAGGGGATCGTCTCGAAGCGCGCCGATGCGCCCTATCGCTCGGGCCGGGGCACAAGCTGGCTCAAGTCGAAATGCTCGGCCCGGCAGGAATTCGTCCTGGGCGGATACGTGCCCTCGACCGTCTCGGACAAGGCCATCGGCTCGCTGGTTCTGGGCGTCTATCGGGACGGGGCGCTGGAACATGTGGGGCGCGTCGGCACCGGGTTTTCGGCGGATGTGGCCAGGGACGTGTTCGCCCGGCTGGAAAAGCTGCGCCGGAAGGACAGCCCGTTCGCGCAGCCGCTGACCGCCACGCAGGCACGCAAGGTCCGTTACGTCCACCCGGAACTGGTGGCCGAGGTCGAGTTCCGGGCCTGGACCGCCGATGGCAACCTGCGCCACGCCTCGTTCCGGGGTCTGCGCGAGGACAAGCCCGCCGCCGAGATCGCCCGCGAAACCGCAACCGCGACACCCCGCCCGCAACGGCGGCGCGTCACGCTGAGCCATCCCGACCGTCTCTATTGGCCCGACGAAGGGATCACCAAGGAGGGCCTGGCCGATTACCATGCCGCGGTCTGGCCCCGGATCGCGCCGTATATCGTGGGCCGCCCGCTGGCCCTGCTGCGCTGTCCCACCGGCATCACCGGCCCGACCTTCTTCCAGAAGCACGCCTGGAAGGGCATGAACAGGCATATCGTCCCGGTCCGCGATCCCAGGGACAAGGGCGCGCCACTGATCGCCATCGAGGATCTGGACGGGCTGATCGGGCTGGTGCAATCCGCCGCGCTGGAGATCCATCCCTGGGGCGCGACAGCGGCCGACTGGGAGCATCCCGACATGATCACCATGGATCTCGATCCCGGCGAGGGCGTCGACTGGGCCGCGGTGATCGCAGCCGCGCAAGAGGTGCGGCGGCGGCTGGAGGATGCCGGGCTGGCGGCTTTCGTCAAGACCTCGGGCGGCAAGGGGCTGCATGTCGTCGCGCCGCTGAAGCCCAGGGCGGGCTGGGCGGCGGTCAGGCGGTTTGCGCGGGCCGTCGCCGACGGCATGGCGGCGGACAGCCCGGATCGCTATGTCTCGACCATCGCCAAGGCGAAGCGGCGGGGCAGGATCCTGATCGACTGGCTGCGCAACCAGCGCGGGGCGACGGCGGTTGCCGCCTACTCGCCCCGCGCCCGGCCCGGCGCGGCGGTGTCCATGCCGCTGGGATGGGAGGAACTGGGCCCCGAGATCGGCCCGACCCATTTCACGGTGGCGAATGCACCGGATCGCCTGGCAGCGCAGAAGCGCGATCCGTGGCAGGATTTCCGCTCGGCCGAGGTGCCGCTGAGGGCGTGATCATTTCCGCTCCGAACGGATGCTCTTGCGCAACGCGTCCATGATGTCGATGACATTGCCGGTCTCGGCCGCCTTTTCCGGTGCCTTGGCCCGAACCCGGCGTTTCGGGCTTTTCTTCTTGGCCGCGATGATGTCCAGAAGCCGCGCCTGCACCGGGTCGTCGACCATCGAAGGATCCCAGCGCACCGTGCGTTCATCGATCAGCTTGCGCATCAGCGTCATCAGCCGGGCCTGCGGCTTTTCGTCGGACGGG
Source organism: Paracoccus sigandri (assembly GCF_003709565.1). Taxonomy (GTDB): domain Bacteria; phylum Pseudomonadota; class Alphaproteobacteria; order Rhodobacterales; family Rhodobacteraceae; genus Paracoccus; species Paracoccus siganidrum. The sequence goes on from NZ_QNRC01000059.1 coordinate 9,798, forward strand.
TCGCCGAAATAATCGGCCTCGTCGCGCACCTCGTCGCCATAGCGCAGGGTCCAGAGCGTGATCCCCTTGCCATCCGGCTCCAGCATGACCGCCCTTTCGCGGCGATACATCACCAGCCGCGAGATGCCGACCGTCTTCGTCCTGGCCATCGCATCGCGGATGACGGCGAAAGCCTCGGCCCCGATCTTGTCGGCGGGGGTCAGGTAATGCGCCTGGTCGAGCCAGACCCAGCCGATGGAATCGGCCGGCACGAACATGTCGATGTCGATGGTGCGGGTGCTGTCCAGGGCGACGGCCTCGATTTCCTCGTCCTCGAGGACGACATAATCGTCCTCGCCCCGCTGATAGCCCTTGACCTCGTCACCCTCGGCCACCGGCTTGCCCGAGACGGCATCGACATATTGGCTGGCGACGCGGTTGCCGGTCCGGGCGTTCAGCGTGTGGAAGCGGACCTTCTCGGCATCGCTGGTGGCCGGGATCATCGAAACCGGGCAGGTGACCAGAGACAGCTTGAGATAGCCTTTCCAGTAGGAACGCGGTGCCATTCGTCGGGCTCCTTGGCGAGAGGGCGCAGGAAGGGAACGGGAGACGTCGCCGATGGTTCCGGCAAAACGCGCCGGCGCACCGATCCGCCTCCCCCACCGCCGGAAAGGCCCCGCCTCGGAACGTCGGCGCTGGGGGGACCTTCCGTGAGCGAGCGGCCCGCTCCGGCGC
>NZ_QNRC01000006.1 GCF_003709565.1 Paracoccus sigandri
CGCCGCCGCCCGTCGCCCGCGTCGCGCCGCCGCTACCCGACCGGCTGGCCGCGGGGGCGGCGCGGGCCGGGGCGGCGGTCTGGACATCGGCGCAGCGCACGGCCTCGTTGCGGGCGATGGTGCGGAACAGGCCGGTATCGGGCGCAGTCGCGGCCTGCGCCGCGCCCAGGGTCTGGAAATAGCGCCCCAGCGCCGCCGCCGACCCGGCGCCCCAGTCGCCGTCGATCCCGCCGCCATAGCAGTTCATCTGCGCAAGCTCGGTCTGCAGCGCGGCGGCCAGCCGATCGGCATCGGGATCGGGATCGAAGGCGCCCTGCGACAGCAGCCGCTCGAAGATCGCCGAATCGCGCTGCCGGATCGCCTCGCGCGCGGGGCGCGGGGTTCCCAGCGGGCCGCGCTCGGCCATGGTCGTCAGCACCGCCAGGTCGCCGACGATGATCGAGGGCTCGGGCAGCCCCGCGCGGCGCGGCGCATCAGGCAGCACCGGCAGGGCGGCCAGCTGGACCGGCGCGGCCGGGCTGGCCTCGATGACCTCGCCCCCTTCCAGCGGCCCCCCCTCCAACGGCTGGACCGGCAGCGCCGAGATCACCAGCCCGCCGCCCTCTACCGGCGCAAGCGGCTGTTCCGCCCGCGCCGGAACCGCGGCGGCCAGCGACAGCAGCATGGCCAGCGCAAGGGGTCTATGTCGGGCAAGGGCGGTCATGGCGGCATTATGCGTCACATCGGGCGCGGCGTCACGAAGACCGTCCAGTTCGGCTGTTCCTGCGTGTCGACCTCGATGAAGCGCGCATCCAGAAACCCCCGCAAAAGACAATCCTGCTGGCCGTCGATCTCGAACCGCCGGGGCGCGACGCACATGGGGATCGCGCCCGACAGGACCTCATTACCGAAGACATCGGCGGCGAAGACGTAATAAAACCGTGAGCGCAGCAGGTCGCGCTGCAGGGTCGCGCATTGGTTCGGCGCCACCCGCCACCAGCCGCGGGTCACGAAATCCTCGCCATCCGGCGCGCCGATCGCCACGTTCAGCACGTCGAAGGACTGGTTGCACAGCCGCAGCGCCGCAGCGGCCGCCCCGGCGGGCAGCAGCCAGCAGCAGCCCAGCAGCAAGATCGACGAGAGGACCCGGTTTAGCATCGCAAAAAGAGATTCCGGCGAATTGAGCAAATAGGCAAGTCGTGCTAAGCATCGGTCAAGGGAGTTAAGGCAACATGAAACTCATCCTTGTCGCAGGTGCAACCTTGCTGACCGCGGGGGCGGCCTTCGGCTTTGCCCGCGCGGTGGACCGACTGACCAGCCCGCCCCAGATCGCGGCCCCCTCGCCCGCGGTCGGGACCGAGCGCGTGGCGCCCGGCGCCGCGCCGGCGCGCGTGGCCGTGCCCAGGGCGGAAACCGCCCCCGTCCCGGCGGCCGCCGCGCCGCCCGAGACCGCCGCCGCATTGCGCGAGGTGGCGAAGCGCGTCCCGCAAACGCCCGTTCCGGCGCAATCCCATGACAATGTGATGCATTTTACCCAGCCCGGCCCCCGATCCGCTCTTGACGCGGAGGGTCCGGTGCGGCGCTATGATTTCGTCAATCTCCCCATGATCGGGGTCTATCGCTGATTTCAGAAAGGCATTGTGATGCGTGGCATTGCCGGGGCGGTCTTGGCGGCCGCGATCCTGCCCCTGTCGCCGACCGGCATGTCGCCGGCCCTGGCCCAGGACAACGCCGGGCAAGGCATCCTGCTGGAGCTGAACGCCGCCCAGCCGACCGATGGCGGCGGCTGCCGGCTGACCGTGGTCGTCACCAACGGGCTGGAACGGGGCCTGGCCCGCGCCGCCTGGCAGGTGGCGATCTTCGACGCGGCCGGGGTCGTGCAATCGCTGCCGGTGCTGGATTTCGGCCAGCTGATCGGCGGCAAGACCAAGGTCGCGATGTTCGAGCTGTCCGACCGGCCCTGCGACCGGATCGGACGGATCATCGTCAATGACGTGGCCGAGTGCCGGGCCGAGGACGGCGCCGACCTGCGCGAAACCTGCCTGACCGGCCTGTCGGCGCGCGCGCTGGCAGACATCGAATTCGGTATCTGATCCCCATGTTCGACACGATCCCCAGCGACCTGCCGCTGATCAGCCTTGCCGTCTTCGTCGCGCTGGCGGCGCTGTCGGTGCTGACCCTGACCGTCGCCATCTTCAAGCTGGCGCAGTTCTCGCGCATGGGGGTCGGGCGCCACAAGCAGGCCGAGATCATCCTGGACGACTGGCTGAACGGCCGCCCGGACGAGGCGCAGCGCAAGGCCGCCGCCGGGAAATCCGTGCTGTCGCGGGTGCTGGCGGCGGTCATGTCCGGGCTGCGCGCCCGCCCCGGCGACCCCGCCTATGGCGAGGAGCTGGCCCGCCAGATCGCCCTGTCCGAGCTGGTGCAGATGGGCGCGCGGATGCGCCTGCTGGAGGCGGTGGTGCAGATGGCCCCGATGCTGGGCCTGCTGGGCACGGTGATCGGCATGATCGACGCCTTCGGCAACCTGTCGCTCAGCCAGCAGGTCGCCGACCCGCGCATCCTGGCCTCGGGGATCTGGACGGCGCTGACCACCACCGCGGCCGGGCTGGCCATCGCGCTGGTCGCCTATTTCGTCGCCGCCTGGCTGGAAGGCCGGATCGAGGACGAGCGGCAGACGATGGAGCTGGTGATCTCGTCGGCGATCCACGGGCGGCTCGGGCAGCCCGCGCGGGGCTGAGCCGCCATGCCCGCCGCCAGCCGGACCACCCGGATCGCGCTGCCCGAGCGGCGGCGGCGCTATCGCTTCTCGATGACGGCCATGGCGGATATGCTGTTCCAGCTGCTGATCTTCTTCATGCTCTCGGCCAATCTGACGCCCTTCGCGATGCTGGACGTGCGCACCGGATCGCTTGGCGGCGCGGGCGCGGGCAACGGCGAAACCCCGGCGACATCGCCCGCGGCCGTCACCGACATCCGCGCCACCGCGGTCTGGACCCTGACGCCCCAGGGGCTGACCGCCAGCGGCCAGCGCTTCGGGCTGGACCGCGTGGCCCTGCTGGCCGAGGCCCTGGCCGCGCAGGGCACGGCGAACGTGCTGGTGGTGCTGCGCCCCGAGGTGCCGGTGCAGGATGTCATCACCGTGCTGGAAACCCTGTCGGCGCGGGGCATCGGCTCGGTCCAGATCGCGGACGGGACGATCCGATGAGCCTGAACCTGCCCCGCCGCCCCCTGCCCGCGCGCCTCGATCCGGCGCTGGCCATCGTCAATATCGTGCTGCTGCTGATCTTCTTCTTCCTCAGCGCCGGCCAGCCCGCCCGCCCGATCGGCGACCTGCAGCTGGCGCGGACGCAGCAATTGCCGCCGGGCACCCTGCCCTCGCCGGTGCTGGAGCTGCGGGGGGCGGAACGCTGGCTGCTGGACGGCCAGCCGATCCTGCCCGAGCTGCTGGCCGCCGCGCTGCCCCCCCATGACGGGCCGCTGCATGTGATGATCGACCGCCAGGCCCCCGCCAGCCTGTTGCTGGAGTTGCTGCGCCGCCCCGAGCTGGAGGGCCACGACATCCGGCTGGTCACGCAACCCGACAGGCCCGCGCCATGATCGGCGCGCCGCAGGCACGGCTGGGATGGGCGCAGGCCGCCGCGCTGTCGCTGCTGCTGCACGGCGCCGCGGCGGCGGCGCTGGTCTGGCAGCCGGACTGGCAGCGGGCCGATCCTATCCCCGATGCCCCCGCCCAGCTGCAGCTGGACCTGTCGGCCCTGGCCGCCACCCAGCCCGACGCCCCGACCCTGACGCCCGTCACCACGCCCGAGCTGGCGCCCGACCCGGCAAGCGAAACGCTGACCCCCGAAAGCCCCGCACCCGAGGCGCCCGCAAACGAAGCCACCGAGCTGCTGACCCCGCTTCTGACCGATCCGCCGCTGGCCCTTGTCGACACGCTGCCCGAGGCGGGCAGCGCCGGCGCCGCGCAGCCCGCGCCGGACCCCGAACCGGCCGAAAGCGGCGGCCCGGCGGATCCGCGCATCGCCGAGCTTTTCGACCGCATCCGCGGCCGGCTCAGCGAATCCTGCCTGCTGGCCCTGCCCGCCCTGCTGGGCGAGGACCAGATCCAGCTGGGCGTGCTGGCCGCCGACGACCGCCAGATCGCCGGGCTGATGCGCGAATTGACGCGCGGGCTGGAAACCGAGATCACGGAATCCGCCGTGCTGCTGGACCGCCGCCAATGCCCGGCGCTGGATTTCGCCCGGCGCGACCCGCGCTATCCGGTGCTGGGCCTGGGCCTGCAGCTGGAGGCGCAGGACATCGCCAGCGGCGGCAACCTGCGCGGGCGGATCTCGGGCGGGGCGGGGCTTTACACGACGCTGCTGCTGATCGACGACAACGGCGTCGTCCACGACCTGCGGCGCTTCCAGATCGCCTCGGCCGGGGTGACGCGCTTCGACGTGCCGCTGGCCCGGTCGGGCGCGGCGCGGGACACGCATCAGCTGGTGCTGGCCATCGCCAGCCCCGCGCGCCCGGAGACGGTCGGCACCCATGCAGGCGAGCTGGCCGAGGATTTCTTCGACCAGCTGGCGCGCGACATCGCCGCCGATGCAAGGATCGGCATCGGCAGCGTCTATGTGCGCTAAAGCGCGGTAACGTTGTCGAAGGCCTCGCGCGCGACGCGCTCGAGGCCTTTGCGGATCACGATCTGCTTGACCATGTTGTCGGTGATGACGCGGGCGACCCCGGTTCCCGCCGCGCGGACGCCGCGCTTGAAATAGACCGACCAGACCGCATCGACGACCATGCTCTGCGCGAAACCGGCGAAGATATTGGCGCTCATGCCGAAATAGGACGGATCGCGCTCCACGATCAGCGGGTTCGCGCGGCCCTGCATCGCCACCTCGGCGATGGCCGCGCCGTCCAGGCTGAAGGGCGAGACGGCCGAAACCACGCGCTCGGCCAGGCCGACCTTGCCATCCTTGTTCGCGTCGCGGCTGTCGAAGAACGAGGCGATCGCCACCGCCTGGTCGTCGATGAACCCCACCGCGCCGATATCGCGGCCAGAGCGGTCGGAAACGATCACCCAGTCAAATTTCGCTGCCATGTCAAATCCTCCTTCAGTTGAAATCGTAGGCGAAACCCTCATCCGCGACGCGGATCGCGACATCCTGCATCGGCTGGCCGGCGACCATCCGGGCCAGGACCTGCCGCGACAGGTCGGGCAGGATGGAATTGGTGATGATGTTGTCGATCATCCGCCCGCCGCTGTCGGGATCGCGGCACTGATCGACGATGGCGCCGATCACCTCGTCGCCGTAATGCAGCGCCGCGCCCTGCGATTCGCGCATCCTGCGCGCCACCGCCTCCAGCTTCAGCCGCGCGATCCCGCCCAGCACCTCGCGCGACAGCGGCACATAGGGGATGGTCACGATCCGGCCCAGAAGCGCCGGCGGGAAGGTGCCCAGAAGCTCCTCTTTCAGCGAGGCCTCCAGCACCTCGGGATCGGTGATCTCGCCCTCGGGCGCCAGATGCATGATCGAGCCGGTGCCGACATTCGAGGTCATCAGGATCAGCGTGTTGCGGAAATTGATCGGGCGGCCGTTGCCATCCTCCATCCTTCCCTTGTCGAAGACCTGGAAGAACAGTTCATGCACGTCGGGATGGGCCTTTTCCATCTCGTCCAGCAGCACCACCGAATAGGGCTTGCGGCGCACCGCCTCGGTCAGCCGCCCGCCCTCGCCATAGCCGACATAGCCCGGCGGGGCGCCCTTCAGCAGGCTGACGGAATGCGCCTCCTGGAATTCGGACATGTTGATGGTGATGACGTTCTGCTCGCCGCCATAGAGCGTTTCCGCCAGGGCCAGCGCAGTCTCGGTCTTGCCGACGCCGGAGGGGCCGCAGAGCATGAAGACGCCAATGGGCTTTTCGGGATTACCCAGGCCCGCGCGGGCGGTTTCCACCCGGCGCGCGATCATCTGCAACCCCTGGTCCTGGCCGATGACGCGTTCCTTCAGGTGATCGGCCAGCCCCAGCACCGCCTGCAATTCATCGGCTACCATCCGGCCCGCCGGGATGCCGGTCCAGTCGCTGATGACCGATGCCACCGCCTGGTCGTCCACATGCGGCCAGATCATCCGGTCGTCGGCATGGATCGCCTCCAGCCCGCGCATCCCCTCGGCCAGGTCCGCGCGGATCGCGTCGGGATCGGCCTCGTCGCCGGCCAGCCGGGTCCGCAGGGCGAGGATATTCTCGACGATCGCCTTTTCGCTTTCATAGGCGGCTTCCAGCGCCACCAGCCGGTCGCGCTTCTCGGCCAGTTCGGCCTCCGCCTCGGCCAGCCGCGCCTCGGGCGCGGCGCCCAGGTCGCGCTCGGCGGTCTTGGCGGCGATCTCGGTCTCCAGCGCGGCGATGGCGGCCTTCAGATCGGCGATGCGCGCCGGGACCGAGGACTGGCTGACCGCCACCCGCGCGCAGGCCGTGTCCAGCAGCGAGACCGCCTTGTCGGGCAGTTGCCGCGCCGGCAGATAGCGCGCCGACAGCTTCACCGCCGCCTCGACCGCCGCGTCGGAAATGCGGACCTTGTGATGGCCCTCCATCGGGGCCAGCAGCCCGCGCATCATGTAGCAGGCGGTGGCGATGTCGGGCTCATCGACCGAGATCGGCTGAAAGCGCCGGGTCAGCGCCGGGTCCTTCTCGAAATAGTTGCGGTATTCGGCCCAGGTCGTCGCGCCGATGGTGCGCAAGGTGCCGCGCGCCAGCGCCGGTTTCAAGAGGTTCGCCGCATCGCCCGTCCCCGCCGCACCGCCCGCGCCGATCAGCGTATGCGCCTCGTCGATGAAGAGGATGATCGGGACGGGCGAGGCCTGCACCTCGTCGATGACCGATCGCAGGCGCTGCTCGAACTCGCCCTTCATGCTGGCGCCGGCCTGCATGGCGCCGATGTCCAGCATGTAGAGCCGCATCCCCTTGAGCGCCGGGGGCACCTCGCCCGCGGCCAGCTTCTGCGCGAAACCCTCGACCACGGCGGTCTTGCCCACGCCCGCCTCGCCGGTCAGGATCGGGTTGTTCTGCCGGCGGCGCATCAGCACGTCGACGATCTGGCGGATCTCGTCGTCGCGGCCCACCACCGGGTCCATCCGCCCTTCGGCCGCATCCGCCGTCATGTCGACCGAGAACCGCCCCAGCGAAGTCGAGGGCCCGGCGGCATCCCCGCCGCCCGGCGCGCGCAGGCCCGAGCCGTCCATCGGGCGCATGTCCTCTTCCTCGGAGCCGGCCCAGAGCGTGCGCGCCTCGGCCCCCAGCCGGTCGGCGGAGAGATCGTCGAAGACCCCGGAATACTGCACCAGCGCGTGGCGCAGCGCCTGGTCGTTCAGCAGCGCGACCAGCAGATGGCCGGTGCGGATCTGCGCCTCGCCGAAGAACAGCGTCGCATAGGTCCAGGCGTGGTTCAGCGCATCGGCCAGCCGCTCGGAAATGCCCGGCGTTTCGGTCATGTTCTTCTGCAGCGCGCCCATCGCCCGGTCCAGGTCCTTCAGCACCCGGCCCCGGTCCAGCCCCAGTTCCCGCAGGCTGACCGAGATGTCGCAATTCTGGTTCGAGACCGCGTGGAACAGCCAGTGGCACAGCTCCACGTTGCGGTTGCCGTCGCCGCGCGCTTGACGCATCGCCTGAAGGAAGGCGCCATAGCCGACGCGGTTCATCTTTCCGGCAAATTTCTCGATCGTGATGGCGGTCATTCAGGCCTCGTCATGGTCAGGCGCCCTGGGTCAGGGCAAAACGTGCGATTTCAACCTGGCGGGTGCTGCCCGCCAATCCCTCGGGGCGCAGCGCCGCCAGCCAGCCAAGCGACACCGTCTGGCCCAGCTCTGCGGAAGGGATCGCCGGGGGCGGCAGGGTCAGCGCCAGGTCGACATCATAGGTCCGGCCCAGATACCAGAAGACCAGGTCCGCCAGCCGCCGGTGCCGGGGCTGGCCGGGCAGGAAATCGCGATACTGCGCGGCATCGGGCAGGTGCAGGTGGATGCAGATCTTCTCGCTGACCGAGCGCAGCCGCGCGCCCAGATACATGTCGCGCCCGAGCGCACCGCCCAGGCCCAGGCCGCGCATCTCGTCGGGCTCGAATTCCAGCCAGGCGGGGACATGTTCCTCGACCTCGGCCGGCAGGTCGAAATAGCTTTGCAGCATCTGCCGCAGCCGCACGGCGCTGCGCACCCGCCCGCCGAAGATCGAGACCAGCGGAAGCCGGGCGATGTCGGGAAAGCTGTCATGGCGCAGAAAGGCGGGCGAGCCGATCCCGGCCACGGCGGCGATATAGCTGGCGAAGCGATCCTCATCGGGGCGGTCGTGCTGGCTGATCGGATGAGCGTCGGACCAGGCCCGGAAGAACAGCTGGTAGAAGCGGGCGGCGAACAGGTCAGCGAAGCGGACGAAGGCTTCCTCGCCCTCCTGCTGCCAGCGCATGACCTCCTCGGTCATGTTCAAGGGCAGCGCGCCCTGCGGGCCGAAATAGCCCATGAACTGCGCGCGCAGCCGGATGCGGCCATCGGGTCCGTCGCCGCCCGGCGCGATCTCGGTCGCGGGGAAGGCCAGCTGCGGGTCCTGCCCGATCTCGACGATGTCGTCAGCCAGCCGGGCCGAGCGCCCGATGCGCGGCTTCTCTGCCCGTTCGCGCTCCAGCCGGCGCAGCAGCGCCAGGAAACCCGCGCCCTCTGCCGTCATATCAGCGGCCCCGACCCGGTGCGCGGTGGCCAGCGCCTGATGACGCCGCGCTGCTTGCTGATCGTCACCATCTGGGTGAAGCTGTTGATGCTGACATATTCGGCGAAGAAGCGGTCCAGCACCGCGGCCAGCAGCACGATGCCGCTGCCCTCGAAGGCCGCCTCGTCGAAAGTCACCGAGATCTCCAGCCCGCGCGCCGGGAAGAACCCCTCGGGGCGGCGGATCGAGCGGGTGATCGGCCGCACGTTCAGCGCGGTGATCCCGCCGATCTGGGTCTCGGTCACGTTGTCCGAGAGGTCCGCGAACAGTGTCAGGATCTCTCGCAGGCTGGCGGCGCCGTCGCGGCCGAAACGGTCGTCCAGCCCGAAATGGTTCAGCGACAGATAGGAAATCAGCCGCCAATAGACGTCGCCCTGCCCGGTGCGATGCGGCCCCGCCCGCTCGATCTCGGTCATCGCCTCGCGCGGGGCGGTGGGGCCGTTCACGCAGGTCAGCGTCATCAGCTGGTCGGAGACCAGGTTGAAATCGTCCGACCGCGCCAGGGGCAGCGCGGCGGGCAGGTGGCGGTTCGAACAGAGCGTGCGCAGATGCAGCCGCTGCGCGCGGCGCCCGACCACGGATTCGGGCGGCTCGTAGATCGACAGCCAGGTCTCGGTGCCGCGGTAATCGGCGCGCAGCCCGCCGCGCCGCTCGGCCTCGGTCAGGCGCCGGGGCTTGCGCCGCATCGTGTAGTAATAGGCCGCGCGCGGCGCGCTGGCCCCCTGCGGCAGCGCATAGAGCGGCACCACCTCGACCCGGTCATGGGCGGTGCCATAGCTGGCATGGACCCGCAGGATGCGCTGGATCTCGTAATGGGTGATCGGGCTGGAATCGGGGGTGACGACATATTCGTGGCGGCGGTCGTCCAGCCGGATCTGGTTCGAGCTTTCCTCGAACAGGTTGATCGCGGGCGCGCAGTTCACGCGGATGTCGCGCTTCTGGATCTGCCGGGCCAGGTCGTCGTTCACCCGGTCGAATTCGAAGATCACCTGCATCCGGTCGCTGCGCACCGCCCGCAGCGCGTCAGACAGGCCGGTCAGCCGGAAGCCCAGGAACTTGCGCGGGAAGGCGAAGAAGTCGCGCAGCAGCGCGAAGCCCTCGAACAGGTTGGTCTGGCGGTCGAACAGCAATTCGCCGCCCTCGAAGCCGATCTGCTGAACCTGGGCAGGCGCCAGCCGCAGGAAGGCCGGATCGCCATTGGGCTGCAGCCAGCGCAGGGACACCCTGAGCGTGCTGCAATGGATCTGCTCATAGAGCGCCATCGCCCGCAGCATGTCGGCGGTCAGATGGAAGCTCAGCGCATCGCTGCGCAGCTCGGCGAAGCTCTGCCCGTCGGTCTTGGCCAGGTCCAGCTGCAGACCGGCCCGCGTGGCGCGGTCGGGGTCCTGGCCCAGCCCGCCAAGCGTGGTGGTGCGGTCGTGATAGGCGATGGCGTCGATGGCGACCGGCAGCACGGTCAGGGGCGCGGTCAGGCTGAAGCGGCAGGTGACGCGCTTGTCGGCATCGCGGAACCGCGCGTCCAGGTATTCGCCGCGGCCGAAGACGCGCGGCGCGCCGTCGCTGGTCGGGCGGGTGGCGGCGGCGGCCTCGACGATCATGCAGCTGGGGATCGGCGCCAGGGCGTCGGGAAAGATCTGCTCCAGCAGCTCCATGGTGAAGCCGCGGAATTCCTCGTCCAGCTTCAGCTGCACCCGCGCGGCCAGGAAGGCCGCGCCCTCCAGCAGCCCGGCGATGGCGGGGTCGATATTCTCGCGCAGCACGCCGCCCAGCCGGTCGGCAAGCCCCGGAAATTCCTCGGCGAATTCGGCCGAGCGTTCATAGAGGATGTCCAGTTCACGCTCGTAGGCGTCGCGGAAAGCCTTCTTCATGCGCCGCCCTGCATCCGTTTCATGGCGATCTTGCCCGCGCCGGGATCGACCTCGGCGAAGAATTGCAGCGGAATGTCGGTCGGGTCCGAGATCATCTCGGCCAGGATCTCGAAGCTGAGCCGCTGGTCGACCGTCGGGTCGGCCTCGTCCAGCCGCACCTCGATCGTCTCGGGGCGCAGCCGGGGCTCGCTGCGGATCAGCGCCTCGCGGATGGCGCGCGCCATGTCCGAGGGCGTGCGGCTGCCGCGCCACAAGCTGTCCATGTCCTGAAAACCGTGGTTGACGATCGAGTCGCGCACATGCGGCGCCTCCGACAGGTCGGTGCAGACATCAAGGCGGATGGTGTTCATCAGGCTGGCGATGTCCAGCGCCAGGTTGGCGCGCAGCGCATCCTCGCTGGCCCCCTCGCGGCGCTTCTGGCTGAGAACCGTCAGGTCGCGTTCGCCATCCGTATAGGTGCGGTCCTGGACGCGCCCGTCGCGCCGGGCGGCGGAATCGCGGAAGATATGCATCAACGACATCTCGCGCAGCCCGCCGCGGCGGCTGTCGCTGCCCGAGGATTGACGATGCTGCGCCATGACCACCCCGATTGCCCGTCAGGGCCGCTTCAGAACCTTGCCGACAGGAAACCCGCCGGCGAAATGAAACAGGGCCGGCACGCTGCGCCGACCCTGCCCCGTGGAGATACACGTTCCGCCGGACAGGCCGTCGGACGGGATCGAAGCGAAATCCTTACGAATTCCACTCGCGGTTTTCGGCGATGTCCCAGCCGGCCATGGTCTCGGCACCGGCCGCGCCCGAATCTTCCTGCAGCGTGTACAGGACCTCGAACTTGCGGAAGTTCAGGGTCAGGGTTTCCTGGATGCGGTCCAGCCCGTCCTTCTGACCACCGGTCGAATAGCTGGTGATCATGATGTTTTCCATCTTGATGCGGAAATACTCGACCGGGGCCGAACCGCCCGACTTGCGCACGATCAGCTCGCCGGTTTCGATATGCTCGCCGTTGGTGCAGCGCTTGATCAGGTCGTTCGAGGCCAGATCGACATATTTGGTCAGGGTGATGTCCTGGACATTCACCTTGCCGCCGCCGCCGCCACGGCCGACATGCGTGGTGCCCGACTGGGTCAGGCCCCAGTTCCAGGCCAGCACATCGATCTCGTCGCGATGCGTGTCGTCTTGCGACTCGCCCTTGATGTTGTTGGACAGTTTCAGAAAGATATCGACAGCCATCAGTCAAACTCCTCGATTACGGCAGTCTGTTAAAAAACTCATTTGCCCTTGGGCAATTTGGAAACGAGCGACATCCCGACATCCATGCCTTCCAGCTGGAAATGCGGTTTCAAATAGAATTTCCCCATATAATAGCCGGGATTCTCCTCGTCCTCTACAACCTCGACCTTCGCGCCTGCAAGCGGCTTTTTGGCCTTTTCCCGCTCGGACGCGCTTTCCGGATTGCCGGAGACGTATTTGTTGACCCAGGTCTGAAGCTGGGTCTGCAACTGCAACCGGTCGGGGCTCTGCCCGATCTTGTCGCGCACCATACACTTCAGGTAGTGACTGAACCGTGACACCGCGAAAATATAGGGCAGACGCGCCGACATGTTGTCCGAGGCCGTCGCCTGCTCGTCCACGTATTTCTTGGGACGATACAGGGTCTGCGCGCCGATGAAGGCCGCCTTGTCGGTATGCTTGCGATGGATCAGGCCGATCAGCCCGGCCTTCGACAGTTCGGCCTCGCGCCGGTCGGTGATCGAGACCTCGGTCGGGCATTTCAGGTCCTTCGACCCGTCGCCCGTGTCGAAATTATGCGTGGGCAGGTTGAGTACCTCGCCGCCCGACTGCACGCCGCGGATCTGCACGGTCCAGCCATGTTCCTTGTGCGCGCGGTTGATGTTCACCGCCATCGCATGGGCGGCGTTCATCCAGCCGTATTTCGTGCCGTCATGCCCGTCGGTCTCTTCCTCGAAGTTGAATTCCTCGACGACCGAGTTCGAGCCCTGCCCGTAAGGCTCGCGCGACAGCACGCGCGGCAGGGTCAGCGCGACATAGCGCGAATTCTCGGAATCGCGCAGCCCGTTCCAGGCGGCATAGTCGGGCGTGTCGAAGATCTCGGACAGGTCGGGCGGCACCGACAGCTCGTTCCAGCTGTCCAGCCCCAGAAGCTCGGGCGCGGCCGACGAGATGAAGGGCGCATGCGCCGCCGCCGCGATCTTGCCGATATCGCGCAGCAGCGCCACGTCGGCGGTCGAGTGGTCGAAGTAATAGTCGCCCACCAGCGCCCCGAAGGGCTTGCCGCCAAGCGTGCCGAACTCAGCCTCGTAGACGATCTTGTTCAGGGGCGACTTGTCCCATTTCGCGCCCGGATAGCGGCGCATCATCTGCTGCAGCTCTTTCTTCGAGACGTTCATCACCTTCACCCGCAGCGAGGCGTCGGTCTCGGAGTTGTTGATCGTGTAGGCCAGCCCGCGCCACGAGGATTCCAGCTTCTGGAACTCCTCGTGATGGATGATCTCGTTCAGCTGCTCGGTCAGCTTCTGGTCCAGCTTCGACAGCATCGCGTCGATCGTGTCGATCACGTCCTCGGCGATCAGGGTCTGGTCGTCCAGCGCCTCGCGGACCAAGGCCACGACGGCATTGTCGACCTCTTTCGCGGCGACATCGGTGCGCGGCTTGATGGTCTGCCGCAGGATGTCGGAAAATTCGTCCAGTCCGGACAGCGCGCCAGCTTCGGCAACCTGCGCCTGCTTCTCCTGCGCCATGTTCAGCTGTTCCCTTCAGAATTGTCCTTGGCGGTCTCGCGTTCGGCCAGGGCGGCCATCAGCTCGGGGTCGTTCAGCAGCTTGCGCAGCTGTTCCTGCGCCTTCGGCTTGGAATTCATGTAGCGCTGCAGGTTGGCCAGGTGCTGCCGGGCCTCCAGCAGCTTCTTCAGCGCCGGGACCTGCCGGGCGACCTCGGCCGGGTTGAAGTCGTCCATGCTCTCGAAATGCAGCGAAACGCCCATCCGGCCGTCGCCGCCCATCTTGTTCTCGACATTGAAGGACAGGCCGGGAGCCACGCTCTTCATGTAGTCGTCCAGCGTCGCCGCCGTCACGTCCACGAAGTCGCGCTCCTCCATGTCGGGCTTCTCGACCTCGGACGCGTTTCCGGACAGATCGGACATCACCCCCATGACGAAGGGCAGTTCCACCATCTTCTCGGAATCATAGGGGTCTTCATAGGAAATATTCACCCGCGGCGGGCGGTTACGCTTCAAAAAATCGGTCGATTTGTCGGATGCCATTCTTTCAATCCTCCGCCTGCGGCCTAGCAGAACGTAAGTTCCACCGCAGAGTCAATCCAAACCAGCCGCAAACATATCAATCATTTTGCGCGGGCTGCACAAGTAGTTCTGCCATGATGGCGTCAAATCGTTTGCCCAACATGTCACGAGCTTTCAGCAGAAGCAATGGGATAGGACTCGCGGGCTCATGCGCCGAGAAATAGGCTTCGACCCCCGTCAGGTGGCCGATGACCTCGCCGCGGGTGGCGATCGGGGGCAAGGGCATTGGCGGATCGTCGCCGCGCGCCGCCCCGTCCAGGCCGGATTTCGTCAATGATTTCAGTCGGTCCATCGGCAGGCTGAAGCCGCTGCCATGGCCGATGTTCAGAATCGCCCCGCCGGCGCGGTCGGGCATCAGCACCTCGATGGCCTCGACCAGCGGGGCGCCGACCAGCAGCCTTGCCTGCTCGACCAGCAGCAGCGCGGGCGAGGAGGGCTCGTTGCGCGCCAGCCACAGCTGCGCCGCATCCAGCGCGGCGGCGGCGGTGGCGCGGTCGGGAATGACCGGCCCGGGCCCGGCCGGCACCGAAGCCGGCGACGACGAGGGCGGCGGCGCGGGGGCGGCCAGGGCCTGTGGATCGGGGGCCGCGGCCGGCAGATCGGGCATCGCGGCCTCGGTCCAGGGGCGCAGTTCCGGCCGGGCGGCGGCGATCATCGCCTGCATGTCGGCGATGGCGGCCCGCACCGCGCCCAGTTCCGGGCTGAAGCGCGCCTCGGGATGGCTTTGGGCCAGCCGGTGGATGCGGAACAGCGCGTCGGCCGCGCGCGACAGCTGGTCGTTGACCGCCGCCAGCGCCCGCTGGCCGGCATCGGCGCGCAGGGGCGCCAGCACGTCGCTGCCGGGCAGGTCCTGTTCGGACAGGCGCGGCGCGGCCTTGCCGGTCGCGACCATGTGGCGACGCAACGTCACATTGTCGCCGGGCAGCAGCGGCAGGTGCAGCAGCG
The DNA here is from genome assembly GCF_003709565.1 of Paracoccus sigandri. Taxonomy (GTDB): domain Bacteria; phylum Pseudomonadota; class Alphaproteobacteria; order Rhodobacterales; family Rhodobacteraceae; genus Paracoccus; species Paracoccus siganidrum. The sequence goes on from NZ_QNRC01000006.1 coordinate 14,854, forward strand.
GCATCACCACGGCGGGCTGGCTGTTGATGGCCTCGATCGCGGCGCGACGATCTGCCGCACCCCGGTCCACCCTCGGATGCAGGTCATCGGGCCATTGCCCCAGCAGCGCCGCCATGTCCTCGAGGCTGGAGACGAAATCGGGCAGCTTGCCCGCCAGGATCTGGAATCGCGCCAGGAGGCTGACCAGCCGCAGGTCCCGGCTGCGGGCCAGCAGCGCCAGGATCGCCGTCCGCTCGGCCCCCAGATCGACCGAGCGCGGATCGAACAGCCGGTCCTCGCGCCCGTCCTCGGGCGACCCCGGAACGAAATAGCGCTCGGGCAGCCGCGATTCCGCCTCGAAGTAATATTCCAGGAAATCGCCGTCGTCGCTGCGTTCCAGGTCCGGCCCGCAGGGCTCGGCTTCGGAAACAGGCTCAAGCAGATTGTCCAGCGCCATGATCGCCCCCTTGCCTATGGCCCGCCCTGCTCGTCCGCCTTGCGATAGGCGGCGGCAAACAGGCGGATGAATTCGTCCAGGATGCCGTTCTCGCTGGCGGTCTTGGCGTCCCAGCGCTGCACGAAGGCGTCCCAGGCCCGCGTCTTGCGGCTGCCGGTCAGCCCGCCGCCCCTGGCCTCGGCCTCGATCCGGCCGGGATCCAGGTCGTGCAGCAGCTCGATCAGCGCCGGCTGCAGGGCGGCGAACAGCGCCCCCTGGTGGCGGCGCAGATCGCCAAGCGCCTCGTCGAAGCCGGCCGCCCCGGTCAGGAAGCCCGCGCGCGGGTTCAGGAACAGCGCATCCAGCGCCTGCTCGGTATCGGGCAGGAATTTCAGCGGGTTGTTGTCGGCCGCCCCGCGCATGGTCCGTTCGCCCGCGCGGGTGAAATGGCGCGCCGCCGCGCGATCCTGCAAAGCCAGCATCAGCTGCGAGGCGGTGGCGCGCAGCGCCTCGCCCAGGGCGCGGCCGAAAGCCTCGGGGACCAGCTGCGGCATCGCCTCGGGGGCCAGCCCCGCCCCCTTGCAGAAGCCGCGCAGGAAGGCGGATTCGTCCAGCGGCGCGGGCGGCGGAACGGCGGCCGCGGGCGGGGTGGCAGGCGGCGCCGCCGCGGGGCCAGCGGGCGGCGGCGGTCCCGGCAGGTCGATGAAATCATCCGAGAAATCCGGCTGCCGGCCGGTCCTTTCCACCGGCAGCGGATCGACCGGCGCGACCGGGAAGGCGCCGTCCAGCGCCCAGGGGTCCTCTTGCGGGATCTCCTCGACGGGGCGGTCCATGCGATGCTCGGGCAGCGATCCGGGCGACAGCGCGGCGCCGTCCTGCGGCATGTCGAAGATCGCCACGATGATGTATTGCCCGACCTGGAAGCGGTCGCCATGCGACAGCGCATGGGGCGCGCCCAGCCGGTGGCGGTGGCCCTGAAGGAAGGTGCCGTTGGTCGAGACGTCGGTCAGCCACCAGGTCTTGCCGTCGAAGCCGACCTCGAAATGCAGGCCCGAGATGTAGCGGCTGGCATCGGGCAGCACCCAGTCCATGCCGGCGCGGCGCCCGACGCGGATGCCGCTTTCCGGCACCAGGATGCTGACCGGCCCGCCGTCGTCCAGCACATGGAAGTTCTCGATCTGAAGGGTCAGGGTCATCTTGGATCAATACGCCCCGAACAGGGTTTCCGCCATGTCGAGGATGCGCGCCAGGAAGATCGAGCGTTGCGACAGCGGCACCCGCGCCAGGCAGGACAGCACGGCGCTGTTCACGGCGACCGGGGTCTTGTGGCTGGGCGAGGGATCGGGATCGTTCGGCGCCGGCGTGCCGGTGGACCAGCCCACCGCCAGCCCCAGCAGCACCGAGGGCCCGCGCGTCGGCGCCCACAGCGCCTGCTTCATGATCTCGTGGCGCAGCCGCGTGGTGGGCGTGGCCAGCCAGTTCGCGATCTGCTGCATCATCTGGCGTTCCTGCGGCTGCAGATGCTCGGCCATCAGGCGCAGGCATTCATAGCCCCAGCCCGCCGACGAGGGCGGCAGCGCCGCGAAGGCGGTATAGGTCACGGCCTCCTCGGGGGTGGTCGAGAAGCGCAGGCGGGCCAGGAAACGCAGCCGGTCCTCGTCTGGCAGGGGGCGCAGCTTGACCAGATCGGACAGATGCGCGGCCTGCGCGAACAGCTCTGCCGGGGATTCCGGTCTCAGGCTGCGCTGCGGACGGCGGGTCTTTTCTTCGGTCTCGCTGGAATTCATCGTCCTGAAATCTGCCTTTGCACGCGACCGGGTGGCTTGCGGTCGCGCGGATTATGGAAACTGGCCCGTCCGGGCGCAACCCGCTGCGAATATGGCGGGCAAATGACGCATGACGGCCGTCGCGCCAAGCTTGACACAGGACGGGCACAAGCTGTTCAGATAGCATTTCCCATGCAATTTCAACCGCTGGCAGAATCAGCGACCAGAAACGGGGATGCGGATCCATGATGTGGTATGACAGCCGCGCGGCCCATCGCCGCCGCAAGATCGCGCAATGGACCGCCGATGCGGCCCTTCTGCCGCCCGGCGCGCTGCCCCCCGAGCTGGCGGCCGAGCTGCAGCAGAAGATCACCGGCACCGTCGTGCTGCCCGGCGATCCCGACTATGACGCGGACCGGATGCTGTCCAATCCGCGTTTCTCGGCCCATCCGGCCGTCATCGTCTATTGCGAGACCGAGGCCGATGTCGCCGAATGCCTGGATGTCGCGCAGCGCGCCCGCCTGGCGGTGGTGGTCCGCTCGGGCGGGCACAGCACCGGCGGGTTTTCCGCGCAGGACGGCTTCCTTCTGGATGTCAGCCGCCTGAACGACGTGGTGGTCGAGCCCGAGGCGATGACCGCCTGGGCCGGTCCCGGCACCCAGTTCCGCAAGCTGAACGCGAAGCTGGAGTTCCTGGACCTGCACACGCCCGGCGGCGCCTGCCCGGATGTCTGCGTCGGCGGCTACATGCAGGGCGGCGGCTATGGCTTTACCGCCCGCATCTTCGGCGTCAATTGCGACCAGGTGCTGGCGGTGCGCGTCATGCTGGCCGATGGCCGGATGGTCGAGGCCGATGCCAAGCGCGATCCCGACCTTTTCTGGGCGGTCCGCGGCGGCACCGGCAGCAATTTCGGCGTGCTGCTGGGGGTGAAATACCGGCTCTATCGCGGCGCGAGGTTCACCGGCTTCTCGATCCGCTGGCAGATGGAGGACGGCGAGGGCCGCGCCCAGGCCGCCGCGGCGCTGGAATGGCTGCAGGCGCATTTCATGCGCGGCGACGCGGCCCCCGACCTGGGCTACCAGATGATCTGGGCCTTCGAGGGGCCCGAGGGCCGGACCAAGACCCCGCGCCTGCTGATGCGCGGCATGTATCGCGGCGCCCTGCCCGACCTGAAGCGCCTGCTGGTGCCGGTGATCCAGCTGCCCGGCGCGGTGGTGGAGAGCTTTTACGACAGCACGCCCTATTCCGAACTGAACCGCTGCCTGCTGTCCCAGCCCTACGAGGTTCCCGATTTCCCGCAGGACATGCAGCCCATGCCCCCGCCCGAGGCCAAGCTGAGCCGCTATATCGAACAGCCGCTGTCCGCCGCCGACTGGCGCAGGCTGATCGACTGCTTCCTGGATACGCCCAGCCCCTATACGATCGCCGCGATGGAGATCTATGGCGGCGCCATCGAGCGCGGGCCGGACCATCCCAACGCCTTCCTGCACCGCCGGGTCTGCTGCGACCTGTTCTTCGACGTCTTCTGGCTGTCCGAGACCGAGCGCGAGGTGATGGCCGATTACCTGGAGCGCTGGCGCGAAACGGTCGCGCCCTTCTGGAACGGCCGCGTCTACCAGAACTATCCCAGCCCGCACGATCCCGATTTCGGCGCGCATTACTGGGGCGAGGACTATGACCGGCTGCGCGCCGTCAAGTCGCGCTACGACCCCGGCGACCTGTTCCGCTATCCCCAGAGCATCCGCCCCCTGCCCGCCGCGACGGCCGCGACATGAGCCAGGAGCCGGGATGGAGCGTCGGGGATTGGCTGGCGGAACAGGGCCTGGGCCAATATGCCGAGGCCTTCCGGCAGGCGGATATCGATTTCGAGGTGCTGCACCATCTCAGCGACGAGGATCTGGTCTCGCTCGGCGTGACCTCGCTTGGCCACCGGCGCCGGATCCGGGCGCGGCTGGCGCGGATCGAGGCGCAGGAGGGCATCGACCTGACCGCCGCCGAGCTGCGCTATCTGACCGTGCTGTTCTGCGACCTGGTCGATTCCACGCGGCTGGCCAACCGGCTCAGCGCCGAGGCGTTCTCGGAACTGCTGGGCGCCTTCTATCGCAGCGTGGAACAGGCGACCGAACCTTACGGCGGCCATGTCGCGCAATATCACGGCGACGGGGTGCTGATCTATTTCGGCTACCCGAACCCGGTCGAGGACGCGGCGCTGCACGCGGTCCTGGCGGCGCGGGACGCCATCGGCGGCGTGGCGCGGCTGGACATCCCGCAGGCGGGCCGGGTGCTGGCGCGGGGCGGCGTCGCCTCGGGGCTGGTGGTGGTGGACGGCCAGCGCTCGGGCTGGAACGCCAGCCCCGGCCGCGCCTTCGGCGCCACCGTCAACCTTGCCGCGCGGGTCCAGGCCGAGGCCGCGCCGAACAGCGTCGCGCTGGCCGATTCGACGGCGCAGCTGCTGCGCGGACAGGTCGGGCTGGTGCCGATGGGGTCGCGCCAGCTGAAGGGGATCGACCTGCCCTGCAGGCTTTACACGCTGCGCCCCGGCGAGACGCCGCAGGCCGCGCCCGACGCGCCGCAGCCGCAGCGCGCGCCGCTGGCCGGGCGCGCGGCCGAGATCGCGCGGCTGGCCCGCTGCTGGGACCGGGTCGGCGCCGGCGGGACCGGGCTGGCGCTGGTGACCGGCGAGGCGGGGCTGGGCAAGTCGCGGCTGGTCGACGAATTCGTCACCCGGATCGAGGAACAAGGCGGGCCGGTCCGCCGCCTCGCCTGCCGGTCCCACGGCCAGGAAACGCCGTTCCACGCGCTGCTGCCGCTGCTGCGCTTCGGCCAGCAGGCCGGCGATGCCGAGGCAGCGCGGATCCTGGCGCAGATCGCCTCGGGCGGGGAACAGCATCCCGCGATGCGCCGCCAGCGCCGCAAGCAGATCGTCGAGGCCCTGGCCCGCCATGTCGCCGGCGGCCCGCAGGGCCCGCGCATCGTCTGGTTCGACGACCTGCACTGGGCCGATCCCTCGACCGTGGACACGCTGCTGGCGCTGGTCGCGCAGAACCATCCGGGCCTTCTGGTCATCGTCAGCAGCCGCAGCCTGGAGCATTGCCCCGGCCTGGGCGCCGATCTGCCACCCGACGGCGCGACGCGGATCGCGCTGGCGCCGCTGGGGCGCGGCGATACCGGCCGGATCATCCGCGAGATCCTCGACCGGCTGCCGGTCGGTGAAGAGCTGATCGAGCGGCTGGCCAGCCGCGCCGAGGGCATCCCGATCTTCGCCGAGGAACTGGCGCTGTCCTTGCGCGAAAGGCTGGCGGACCTGAACCTGCCCGGCCAGATCGACGAGGCGATGGGCGCGATCCCTTCCAGCCTGCAGCAGATCCTGCAGGCGCGGATCCAGCGCCTGCCGGTCGCGCGCCCGCTGGTGCTGTTGCTGGCGACGGCCGGCGGCGCCGCGCCGGTGCCGCTGCTGCGCGAATTGTGGCAGCAGGGCAGCCCGATCGAGCCGGCGCTGGACGAGCTGGTCGCCAGCGGCCTGGCCGAGCTGAAGCTGTCGCGCCGCCAGGGGCAGGAGGACATGCTGGTCCTGCGCCACCAGATCATCGCCGATTTCGCCTATGAGATGATCCTGACCCGCGATCGCAGACGGCTGCATTCGACCATCGCCGATGCGCTGGCGCGGCGCGCGGTGCGCGGCCTGCCCGTGGAAAAGACCGCGCAGGCCGAACAATATGCCCGCGCCGGCCGCGCCCGCGAGGCCGCCGAGATCTGGGCCGAGGCCGGCCGCATCGCTGCCGCCCAATCCGCCGAGGCCGAGGCCGTGACGCTGTTTCGCAAGGCGCTGGACCTGCTGCCGCAGGTCCAGGACGCCGAATGGGCGCAGGTCTTCGAGGCGGACACGCTCTTGTCGCTCTACCGCGCGATGGTCAGCGCCGAGGGCTATCACGCCACCAGCCCCGAGCAGATGGCGCAGCTGCAAAGCCGCATCGCCGGGGTGGGCGGGTCGCAGCGGGTCTTCGCCTCGGCCTTCCTGCAATGGATGCAGCTGTGCAGCCATGGCGAGATCGACACCGCCCATGCCTTCGGGCTGGGGCTGGAGGAACTGGCGCGGGCGGATGACAGCGGGCTGTTTCGGATGGTGCTGGACCGGATGCTGGGGTCCAGCCTGATGTTCCGGGGCGAGCTGGACCAGGCCCGCGCCCGGCTGCAGGCCTTCCTGGACCGCTACGACCCCGCGCTGCATGACGAGCCGCTGCGCGAATTCGGGGTGACGAACAACTACGTCACCGTCCTGTGCTGCATGGCCTCGATCGAGGCGCTGACCGGCAGCGATGCCTCGACCCGCGCCGCGGTCGGCCGGGTGCTGGCCGCGGTCGATGCGCTGAACCATCACCACACCACCTTCCACAGCCTGATCTTCGGCGCCGCCCTGCCCTGCGGCATTCGCGGCGACATCGAGATGCTGGACATGGTGCTGGCCCGGCTGGACCGGATGATGCAGGACCATCCGCATGACCTGTGGGGGCTGCTGGCGCAGCTGGCCGGCGCGATCCGCCTTGCCGGCCGGGGCCAGGGCGCCGAGGCGGCGCGGCTGTTCGACGAGGCCGAGGCGGCGCTGCGCAATTTCGGCTTCGTCTTCATGAGCCCGACCCTGCGCGCCGTCATGGTCCTGGCACGGGCGCGGGCGGGCGAGATGCCGCCCGATCCCGCCGAGATGCAGGCGCTGGCCGCCGCGCTGAAGGCCGGCGAACGCTGGATGCTGCCGCCCCTGCACGCGCTCTGCGACGTCGCGGGGCATGGCTGCTGCCCGCGGTGCTAGGCCGCGGCGCCGGCGGTATCGGCGGCGAAGATGCGGTCCGTGCCCGACAGCAGCTCCAGCGGCACCCGCAGCCGGGCGCCCAGCAGCGACCATTCCCGGCGCGCCTGCGCGATGCGGCAGGCGACCCGTCCGGCATTCTGCGGATCGGCCGTCTGCCGCGCCAGCATCCGGCATTCCGCCGCCTGCCGCTCGATCCCGCGGGCCAGCGCCGAAAAGGCCAGGTCCAGCGAATGGGCCGCCGCGGCCATCGCCCCGGCCTGATTGCCGATCAGCCCCGCCGCCGCGACCAGCGCCCCGCGTGCGGCCAGCTCGTCATAGCGGGCGCGCAATCTTCGGCTGCGCTCGACAACCGGCGCGGGCGCCGCATCGGGCAGCACCGTCAGCCTCGCCGCGCGGAGCGGCTCGATCTCGCCCAGTTCCGAGCCCGGCCCGGCCTCGGCGATCACCCCGCCTTCCAGGATCCGCAGCGCGCCGGGCTGGCCGGCCAGGTCGCCCGCCTGGCTCAGCGCCTCCTCGATGGCGTTGAACAGCTCGTATTCGCAGATCTCGATCCGGGCATAGCTGCTGGAAAGCGTCCCGTCCGGCCCCTCGATCTTCTGCAGCGTCGCCGACAGCGTGCCCGACAGGTTCTGCTCGGCCACCCGCGCCATCACCGCGGCGCTGCTCATCGCCCGCGCGACGCCCTGCACCGTGGTCACATAGCGGCCCATGGCCAGCGCCAGCCTGGTCAGCCGCACCTGATCGGCCGATGCCTCCAGTTCACCCACCAGCTTGACCAGCGATCCCACGCGGCCCAGCACCTGCGAGGCGCGCGGCATAAGCACCTCCAGGTGATAGCGCGCCAGCGAGCGCATGTTGCTTTGCACCTCGGCCGCGCGCCAGCCGATATCGGTCGGATCGGCCAGGACCCGCAGGTCGGCCTGGTGGTCCAGGATCATCGCCCGGCCCCTGGCGTGCAGAAGCATCGCCCCGATCTGGACGATGTGATCGGCAAGCCCCTCCACCGAAGCGGGGGCCGGGATCGGGTGGTCCTGGGAATTTCCACGATGTAACGCCATCACTAGTTCCTCCTGGTCTGCCCGGACCGGGCAAGTTCGCTTTGAGCGGGAATATACCAACTGCCGGTTGCGTTAAGTGCGCTAGGACACAGACGTGATTAATTCATGAATTTTTCTTGCTTGAATGCGTGAACAGCCTATGGATTTCCTCCATATCCCGGCCGTATCATGAAATGAAATGACCCGTTCGATTGGCGATTTCCCGTGGTTTTCGGCGCTTTCCGGCGAACAGCGCCAGCGTCTCGACCGCCAGATCACCCGGCGCAGCTTCCAGCGCGGCGAACTGGTGATCGGGCGCGGCGATCCGACCCGAAGCGTCTATCTGGTGGCCAGCGGGCGAATCCTTGCGGTCCACTGGACCGAGCAGGGGCGCGAGATCGTCTATAACAGCATCGGCCCCGGCGAGGTCTTCGGCGAATTGTCGGCCATTGCCGGGCTGCCGCGCTCGCTGTCGCTCTATGCGCAAAGCCGCAGCGAGCTGCTGGAGCTGCCGGGCGACGTGCTGACCGAACTGATCGACACCGCCCCCTCGGTGCGGCGCGCGGTGCTGGTCGGGCTGGTCGAGCGGATCCGGGAGCTGACCGAGCGCGTCCATGACCTGACCTCGCTCAGCGTGCAGCAGCGGGTCCGGGCGCATCTGCTGCGCCTGGCGCTGGAATCGCAGGTGTTCCGGGCCGGCGGGCTGCTGAGGGACCCCCCGACCCATGCCGAGATCGGCAATTCCATCGGCGCCAATCGCGAAGCCGTCAGCCGTTGCCTGTCCGACCTGGCCCGCGCGGGCGTGCTCGAGTCCGGCCGCAAGTGGATCCGGCTGCTGCGGCCCGATGCGCTGCTGCCGGACTAGGCCCGCCCGGCGAAAGCGGCCTCAGACGGCCAGGAAACCGCCATCCACCGGCAGCACCGTGCCCGAGATCATCCGGCTGTCCTCGGAGAGCAGAAGGGCGATGCTTTCCGCGACCTCCCGGGCCTCGGCGAAGCGGTCCAGCGGGTGGCGCACCATCATCGGCTGGCTTTTGCCGGGATCCGACCAGGCCTCGGCGGCCAGTTCGGTCAGGGTGATCGTCGGCGCCACGCAATTGACGCGGATGCCGTGCGGGCCCAGCTCTTTCGCCAGAACGCGGCTCGCGCCCTCCAGCCCGGCCTTCGAGGCCGCATAGCACAGGTGATCGGGAAAGCCGCGATGGCCGGCGATCGAGGTGATGTTGACGATCGCCCCGCCGCCGCCCGCGGCGATGCGGGCGCGGGCGAATTCCTGGCAGGCGATCAGCGCGGCGCGCAGGTTGACGCCCAGCACGGCCTCATAGCCGGCCTCGGTCATCTCCAGCACGCTTTCCAGCACGTTGATGCCGGCGCTGTTGATCAGGAAATCGCAGGTCCCGGCCTCGGCCATGGCGGCGCGGGTCGCGGCCGGATCGGCCAGGTCGACCTGGATCGCGCGGCCGCCGATTTCCGCCCGCAGGCTGTCCAGGTCCGAGCGGGTGCGGCTGAGCGCGACGACCGATGCCCCGCGCGCGGCCATCAGCTGCGCGCAGGCCCGGCCGATGCCCTTGCCGGCGCCGGTGATGATGACGGATTTGCCCGAAAACTGCATATGTCCTCTCAGGATTGGATGGGGTCGGCCTGCAGCGGCGCCATGGCCTTGCGGATATCCCGCGCGGTGGCCTGCAGGGCCAGGAAGGCATCAAAGCGCGCATCCTGCAGGGCGCGGCTGGCCGGATCGGGGGCGCAGCTTGCCTTGATGCGCGACATGGCGGGCATGGCGGCGTGCAGGTCGGGATGGACCCCCGCCGCCACCGCGCCCAGCATGGCCGAGCCCAGCAGCACGGGTTCGGCGCATTCGGTGATCTCGACCGGCAGGCCGGTCGCATCGGCCAGCAGCTGGCGGGTCAGCGGATGCGCCCCCGCCCCGCCGCTGACGCTGATTGTCTCGACCGGGGCGCCATGCGCGGCCTGGGTCTCGATGATCTGCCGCAGCCCATAGCCCAGCCCGCAGATCCCCGCGACATAGAGCGCGACCAGCGAATCCGGCCCGGTCTCCATCCCCTGCCCCATGATGACGGCGCGGGCATGGGGGTCGGCGAAGGGCGCGCGGTTGCCCAGGAATTCCGGCACGACATGCAGATCCTCGGCCAGCCGCGCGGCCCGGCTGGCCGAGCCCGCCAGCTCCAGCGCCCGGTCGGCCAGCCATTGCGGCAGGCTCTTGCCGGCGGCCTCGGCAAGGGCGCTGGCGTCAGAGGTGGCGGGATGCAGCTGCACCAGCTGGTCGATGGCGGCGCCGGCGGCGGACTGGCCGCCCTCGTTCAGCCACATGCCGGGCACCATCGCGGAATAATAGGGGCCCCAGACGCCCGGCACGAAGGCCGGTTCCCGCGTCGTGGTCATCGTGCAGGAGGACGTGCCGAAGACATAGCCCAGGCAGGCGGTCGCGTCGCCCCCCGCCGCCACCGTGCCGATCCCGCCGGCATGGGCGTCGATCAGCCCCGCCGCCACCGCGATGCCCGGGCGCAGGCCCATGGCCTCGGCGGCGGCAGGGGTCAGCCCCGCCCCCAGCGCCGTGCCGGGATCGACCACGCGGGCGCCGATGCGGGCGAAATCCTGATCGGCCAGGTCGCCCAGCCCGATCTGGCGGAAATAGCCCGCGTCCCAGCGGCCCTCATGCGCCAGATAGGTCCATTTGCAGGTCACCGTGCAGGCCGAGCGTTCCAGCGCCCCGGTCGCCTTCCAGGTCAGGAAATCGGTCAGGTCGAAGAAATGCGCGGCCGAATCGTAGACCTCGGGCCGGTTCTCGCGCAGCCACAGAAGCTTCGGCGTCTCCATCTCGGGCGAGATGCGGGTGCCGACATATTTCAGCACCTCGTGGCCCTGGCGGTTGATCCGCGCGGCCTGATCGGTCGCGCGGTGATCCATCCAGACGATGATGTCGCGTTCAGGATGGGCGGGATCGCCGACCGGCAGCCCCGCGCCATCGGGGCCGACCACCACCAGCGAACAGGTGGCATCGAAGCCGATCCCCGCGACCCCGGCCGGATCGATCCCCGCGCCGGCCACCGCCTCGCGCACCGCGCCGCAGACCGCCTGCCAGACCTGCGCGCCGGACTGCTCGGCGATGATGCCGCCCTCGCGATGCATCCGCACCGGGCGCTTCGCCACCGCCAGCAGCGCGCCCGCGGGATCGAAGATCCCGGCGCGGGCCGAGCCGGTGCCGACATCGATGCCAATCAGATACTGGGCCATTGCGGTTCTCCCTTGGGGCGCGGTTCCTGCCTCAGACGCGGTCGAAATTGGTCGGCAGGACCAGCATGTCGCGGATCGTCACCGTCCGCTTGCGGGTCAGCATGTATTCGACCGCATCGGCGACCTCTTCCGGCTCGATCAGGCTGCCGGATTCCTTCGCCTTGCGCAAATTCTCCTCGGGCCAGTCGGCCAGCAGGGCCGAGACCACCGGGCCGGGCGAGACCTGCATGACGCGCACCCCGTGCGGGATCATCTGCCGGCGCATGGTCTGCACGAAACAGGTCATCGCCCATTTCGAGGCGGCATAGACCGGCTCCCACCAGGTCGGGAAATGCCCGGCGATGGAGCAGGTGACGACGATGTCGCCGGTCTTGCGCGCGCTCATGTGCGGCACGACCGCGTGGACGTTCTTCATCACCGCGTTGACGTTCAGGTTCAGCATCCGGTCGATCGCCTCGGGCGTCGTCTCGGTCAGGTCGCCGCCGATATAGGTGCCGGCATTGCAATAGAGGATGTCGATGTGATCGACCTTGGCCAGCACCTCGGGGACCATGGCGGCGCAGCTGTCGCCGTCCAGCAGGTCCGTCACCTGCGGGATCGCGCGCTCGCCCAGCTTCGCGGCCAGTTCGGCCAGCGCGGCCTCGTTGCGGTCCGCCATGACCACGGTGGCGCCGCGCGCCAGCAGCCGTTCGGTGGTGGCCAGCCCGATCCCCGAGGCCGCGCCGGTGATGACGGCGACCTTGCCGTCCAGCGATTCAGACATTGCGTTCTCCTGTCTTTCGAATGGGTTGGGCGGGGCTTATCGCCATTCGCGCCCGATATAGATGGCCAAGAGGATGATCGCCCCCTTGATGACGTCCTGCAGATAGGGGTTGATGCCCATCAGGTTCAGCCCGTTGTTCAGGATGCCCAAGAGCACCGCGCCGATCAGCGTGCCCAGGATCAGCCCGCGCCCGCCGGCGATGGCGGTGCCGCCAAGGACGACGGCGGCGATGGCGTCAAGCTCGAAGCCCACGCCGGCATTGGGCTGGCCGCTCATCAGCCGGCCGGTCAGGATGACGGCCGCGAAGGCCGAGGTCAGCCCCGAGATGCCGAAGACCACAAGCTTGACCCGCTGGGTCTTGACGCCGGACAGTTTCGCGGCGGTCTCGTTGCCGCCCAGGGCATAGACATGGCGGCCGAAGGGCGTGCGCTGCAACAGCACCCAGGCGATGGCATAGATCACCAGCATGATGATGACCGGCACCGGCACGACGCCGATGCGGCCGACGCCGAACCACGAGATCCAGCTCGGCAGGCCGCTGATCGGGTAGCCGCCGGAATAGATCAGCGCCAACCCGCGGGCCATGCCCATCGTGGCCAGCGTCACGATGATCGCGGGCATCCGCCCCCATGCGACCAGCGCGCCGTTCGCAAGCCCGATCACCGTGCCAAGGACAAGCCCCGCCAGCATCGCCAGCGGCGCGGGGATGCCTGAATTGACGATCAGCCCGGCAATGATGGTGCCGACCAGCGCCATGACCGCGCCGACCGACAGGTCGATGCCGCCGGTCAGGATCACGAAGGTCATGCCGACCGCCAGGATGCCCACGATCGAGACCTGGCGCAGCACGTTCAGGATATTGTTCAGGCTGAAGAAGTTGTCGCTGGCCAGCCCCATCAGGACCGACACCACGATCAGCCCGATCAGCGGCAGCGCCAAGGGCGAATGCAGCAGGCGGCCAAGCGTGAAGCCACCGGATTTCCCGGCCGCGCCGGTGTTTTCCTCATGCGACATGTTCAACTCTCCCGGTCGTGGCGTGGGTCATGATGGTTTCGGAATTGATGGCATCGCCCTCGACCGTGGCCACGATCCCGCCGGAACGGAACACGCAGACCCGGTCGGACATGCCGATCACCTCGGGCAGTTCGGACGAGATCATGATGATCGCCCCACCCTTCTCGGTGAAGGCGCGCATCAGCGCATAGATTTCCGCCTTGGCGCCGACATCGATGCCGCGTGTCGGCTCGTCGAAGATCAGCACCTGCATGTCGTGGTTCAGCCAGCGGGCGATGACGACCTTCTGCTGGTTGCCGCCCGACAGCGTGTCGACGCGGGCATGCGGCCCCTGCGCCTTGACGCGGACCTGCCCCATCGCGGTCCGGGTGCAGTCCAGCTCCTTTTTCAGGTCGATGAACCAGTGGCCCTTGCGATACTTGCCGTAATTGTTCAGCGACACGTTCTGCAGGATCGAGAAGCTGGTGATCAGCCCCTGTTCCTTGCGGCTTTCGGGCAGCAGGCCGATGCCGTGGGCCAGCCCCTCGTCGGGGCCGGCAAAGCGCGTCTCGACCCCGTCGACCTTCACCTTGCAGCGCGTGGCGGGGCCCGCGCCCAGCATGGCCAGCACGGTTTCCGTCCGGCCCGAGCCGACCAGCCCGGCAAAGCCCAGGATCTCGCCCTTGCGCAGCGCGAAGCGCGAGACGGGGCCGCCCCGCTTCAGCTGCACCTCCTCGACCTCGATCGCCAGCGGGGCGGCAGGATCGGGCGCGGGCTTGGGCGGGAAATTGTTCTCGATGCGGCGGCCGACCATCATCTCGACCAGCCGGTCGTTGTCGACCTCGGAGACCGCGCAGGAGCCGACGAAATCGCCGTCGCGCAGCACGGTGATGCGGTCGCAGATCTCGAAGATCTCCTCCAGGTGATGCGAGATGAAGACGATCGCCACGCCCTGCCGGCGCAATTCGCGCATGACCTTGAACAGATGCTCGACCTCGGACGGGGTCAGCGTCGCAGTGGGCTCGTCCAGCACCAGGATGCGCGCCTCCAGGGACAGCGCCTTGGCGATCTCGACGAATTGCTGCTCGGCCACGGACAGCCGGTTGATCGGCACGTCCAGAGGCACGTCCACGGCCAGCTGGCGCATGATCTGGCCGGCGCGGGCGCGCATCGCCTTGCGGTTCAAGAGGCCAAGCGGCCCCCGCATCTCGCGCGCCAGGAACATGTTCTCGACCGCGTCCAGATGCGGGATCAGGCTGAATTCCTGGAACACGATGCCGATCCCGGCCGCGATGGCCTGGTCGTAATCGGCAAAGTGGCGTTCGGTCCCGTCGATGCGGATCGTGCCGGCCGAGGGCTGCAGGATGCCGCAGAGGATCTTCATCAGCGTGGACTTGCCCGCGCCGTTCTCGCCCAGCAGCGCATGGACCTCGCCGGCGCGGACCTCCAGATCGACGCCGTGCAGCACCTCGATCTTGCCGAAGCTCTTTCTGATCCCGTTCAGTTCCAGCATGATGCCTCCTGACAGGTTGAGGGGGAAGGCGCGCCCCCGGACGGGGACGCGCGACGGATCGGCCTACCAGCTGAAATCGGCGGCGTTCTCGCTGTCCACGACCATGACGTCGATCGGCACCTCGCCGGGAACGACGCGCGCGCCCCATTTCTGCGCCAGCGCCATGGCCAGGCCGACGCGAACCTGGTCGCGAGGGAACTGCGCGGTGGTCTCGATGAAGGGGGTGCCGTCGGCGATGGCCTTGACCGCCTCGGGCGCGCCGTCGACCGAGGTCAGCTTGATGTCGCGCCCCGAGCCCTGGATCGCCGCCAGCGCACCCATCGCGCCGCCGTCATTGACCGAGAAGATCCCGGCCAGGTTCGGATGCGACTGGATCATGTTCTCGACCACGCCAAGCGCGACCGAGCGGTCCTGGCGGCCGTTCTGGGTGGTGACCAGGCTGATGCCCTCGAATTCCTCCAGCGCGGCCTTGCAGCCCTCGACGCGCTGCAGGATCGGCACGACCGGGATCCCGTCCAGGATCGCGACCTCGCCCTCGCCTCCCAGCGCCTCGGCCAGGTATTTGCAGGACATGTAGCCCGCGTCGCGGTTCTTCGATCCCACGAAGGTATCGACCGGGCCGTTCGCATTGGCATCCACGGCGACGACGATCACGTCCTGCGCCTTGGCGGCATGGACGGCGGCCTCGATCCCGGCGCTGTCGGTCGGGTTCAGCAGCAGGATGTCGATCCCCTGCTGCAGCATGTCCTCGACATCCGAGATCTGCTTGGCCACGTCATGGCCGGCATCGGTCACCACCACATCGGCGCCCAGATCGGCGGCGGCCTCGTTCAGGGCCTCCTGCATGGACACGAAATAGGGGTTGTTCAGCTCCTGAAAGGTCATGCCGATCTTCAGCTTGTCCTGCGCAAGCGCGGGCGCCGCGACCAGCGCAAGCGCCATGGCGGAAGCGGAAAGCAGGGTTTTCTTGGTCATCTGGGTCCTCCCATCGGGATCTGGGCAGGCAAAGCCTGCACGTTTCCGGACAGCGCCATGCCGCCCGAATTGGTGAAATGCGGTCTGTCGGGCGGGGTCAGTCGGCCATGACGAATTCCCGGTTGGCCGCGAAGGTGGCCCTGAACTGCGAGGGCGACATGCCCTTCAGGTTCAGGAAATGGCGGTTGAAGTTCGACAGGTTCGAGAAACCCACCTCGTAGCAGATCTCCGCGACCTTGGTGTCGGGATCGGTCAGCAGCATCTGGCAGGCCAGGTCGATGCGCAGCTGGTTGCGATAGCGCACCAGCGTGGTGCCGGCATGGCGCTTGAACGCGCGCGAGAACGCGCTCTGGCTCTGGCCGACCATCTGCGCAAGGTCGCTTTCCTCGACCTGCTCGGTCAGGTGTTCCTTCAGATAGGCGATGGCGCGGTTGATGCCGCTGTCGTTGATGCGCGTTAGGTCCAGCTGGAAGCTGAGGCTGGCCAGCACCTCGTGCTGACCCTCGGCCAGATGTTCCAGGATCTGCCAGAACAGCGCCAGCCGGCCCAGGCCCTGCGCCTCGATCAGCCGCTCGACCAGTGGGCGGACCCGCGCGCTGGTGGCGTCGTCGAACAGCAGCCCGCGGCGCGAGCGTTCCAGCAGCGGGCGGATCGCCGCCATTTCCGGCATCGCCGCCGCCGCGCCCGCGATGAAGCTTTCCGGGAACTGGATCACCAGCGACCGCAGCGGCACGGCCTCGTTCGGGCCGATATCGCTGATCCAGTTCTGCGGCAGGTTCGGGCCGGTCATGATCAGCTGTCCGGGGCCGAAATCGCCGACGAAATCGCCGATATAGAACTTGCCGCGGGTCGCGACGACCAGGTGGATCTCGTATTCGGGGTGATAGTGCCAGCGCACCGTGCGGAACGGATAGCCATGCATCCACGCGGCGAAGGATTCGCCCTTGCGGATATGGACCAGCTCCAGATCGGGTTGCATTTCCATCCTCTCCCCCGCGCCCGCTCCTCCGGGCACGCCTTCAGACATTTGTCCGAGGGTATGCCCGGACCCCGCGCAATTCCACATCATGGCAGGGAAATTACCGATACTTTTTTGACCGGCAACTGTCAGGAATGCAGAAGAATTCCGGGCAGGGATGGGACCTGCCGCGCCGCAAGGCAGAAAGCCGTCGCCGCGACGCAGCGGCGCCAGCCAGACATGACACGCAAATCCCCGGATTCGCTGCGGAATGCGCTTGGCCGTGCCCGTTCGCTCGGCAGAGGCCGGCGTTCATATGCGCCGCGATGGCGCTCATACTTTTCTGCAAGCGCGGCCGCCGGATCAGCATCGGACCGGCACGAACCATGCCGAGGGTCGCGCCATCCCGATCCACCCCATTCCGCCATGACGATCCGCCGCCTCCCCAGCAAATCGCAAGACGATTCGCCGCGCCGCTTTCATCTTGGCGAAAATATCCTCGGGGGGAGTCCCGCAGGGACGGGGGGCGGAAAGCCCCCCTTGCCCGCGCAAAAGCGGGCGCCCCTCAGCGCAGGATGTATTCCAGCACCTTCTCGGCCGCCTCTTCGGGCGACAGGTCCACCGTGCTGACCACGACCTCGGCCAGCTCGGGCTCCTCATAGGGGCTGTCGATGCCGGTGAAGTTCTTCAGCTGGCCCGAGCGCGCCTTGCGATACAGCCCCTTGACGTCGCGCTGTTCGGCGACCTCCAGCGGCGTGTTCACATAGACCTCGACGAATTCGCCCTCGGCCATCAGCTCGCGCACCATCCGCCGTTCCGACCGGAAGGGCGAGATGAAGGCGGTCAGCACGATCAGCCCGGCATCGGTCATCAGCCGCGCCACCTCGCCCACGCGGCGGATGTTTTCCACCCGGTCGGCATCGGTGAAGCCCAGGTCGCGGTTCAGCCCGTGGCGCACGTTGTCGCCGTCCAGAAGGAAGGTGTGCTTGCCCATGGCGTGCAGCTTCTTCTCGACGATATTGGCGATGGTCGACTTGCCCGAGCCCGACAGACCGGTGAACCAGACCACGCGGGCCTTCTGGTTCTTCAGCGCCGCATGGGCGTCGCGGTCGATGTCGACGGCCTGCCAATGGACGTTCTGGCTGCGGCGCAGGGCGAAATGGATCATCCCCGCCGCGACGGTCGCATTGCTCATCCGGTCGATCAGGATGAAGCCGCCCAGGTCGGGATTGGTCGCATAGGCCTCGAACGGGATCGGCCGGTCGGTCGAGATATTGACCACCCCGATCGCGTTCAGCCCCAGCGTCTTCGAGGCCAGATGCTCCAGCGTGTTGACGTTCACCTCGTATTTCGGCTCGGTCACGGTGGCGGTGACGGTCTGGGTGCCCAGCTTCAGCAGATAGGGACGGCCCGGCAGCATCTCGGCATCCGTCATCCAGACCAGCGTCGCCTCGAACTGGTCGGCGACCTCGCAGGGCTCGTCGGCCTGCACGATCACGTCGCCGCGCGAACAGTCGACCTCGTCCTCGAAGGTCAGCGTCACCGACTGGCCGGCGACGGCCTGGTCCAGGTTGCCGTCGAAGCTGACGATCGACTTGACCCGCGTGGTCTTGCCCGAGGGCAGCACCCGGATCGCCTCGCCCGGCCGCACCTGGCCCGCGCCGATCTGGCCGGCGAAGCCGCGGAAATCCAGGTTCGGCCGGTTCACCCATTGCACCGGCATGCGGAAGGCATAGTCCTGCATCACCGCGTCGTTCAGCGGCGCCTCTTCCAGATGGGCCAGCAGCGTCGGGCCCTGATACCAGGCCATGTTCGGGCTCTTCTCGACGATATTGTCGCCCTTCAGCCCGGAAATCGGGATCGGCAGGAAGCTGTCCATGCCGATCTGCTTGGCGAAATGCGAATAGTCGCTGACGATCTCGTAGAACCGCTCGGCCGAGTAGTCGACCAGGTCCATCTTGTTCACCGCCAGAACCACGTTCTTGATGCCCAGCAGGTTCACCAGATAGGAATGGCGCCGCGTCTGGGTCAGCACGCCCTGGCGCGCGTCGATCAGGATCACCGCCAGGTCGGCGGTCGAGGCGCCGGTGACCATGTTGCGGGTATATTGCTCGTGCCCCGGCGTGTCGGCGACGATGAACTTGCGCTTGTCGGTCGCGAAGAAGCGATAGGCCACGTCGATGGTGATGCCCTGCTCGCGCTCGGCGGCCAGGCCGTCGACCAGCAGCGCGAAGTCGATCTCGCCGCCCTGCGTGCCCGAGACCTTGGAATCGGCTTCCAGGCTGGCCAGCTGGTCCTCGAAGATCATCTTGCTGTCGTAAAGCAGCCGCCCGATCAGCGTTGACTTGCCGTCATCGACCGATCCGCAGGTGATGAAGCGCAGCATGGTCTTGTGCTGGTGCTTTTCCAGATAGGCGTCGATATCCTCGGCGATCAGCGCGTCCGCGACATAGACGGGGTCCTTTCCGGCGATGTTGGAATCGGCTTTCATCAGAAATACCCCTCTTGCTTCTTCTTCTCCATCGAGGCGGACTGATCGTGGTCGATCGCCCGGCCCTGGCGTTCGGACGTGGTGGTCAGCAGCATCTCCTGGATGACCTCGGGCAGGGTCCGGGCCTCGGATTCCACCGCGCCGGTCAGAGGATAGCAGCCAAGCGTGCGGAAGCGGACCGATTTCATCACCGGCTGTTCGCCGTCGCGCAGCCGGAAACGCTCGTCATCGACCATGATCAGCAGACCGTCGCGCTCGACCACCGGGCGCGGCTCCGAGAAATACAGCGGCACGATGTCGATGTTTTCCAGGTGGATATATTGCCAGATGTCCAGCTCGGTCCAGTTGGACAGCGGGAAGACCCGGATCGATTCGCCCTTGGCCTTGCGGGTATTGTAGAGCTTCCACAGCTCGGGGCGCTGGTCCTTGGGGTTCCAGTGGTGATTGGCGCTGCGGAAGGAAAAGATCCGCTCCTTGGCGCGCGACTTCTCCTCGTCGCGGCGGGCGCCGCCGAAGGCCACGTCGAAATTGTATTTCGTCAGCGCCTGCTTCAGCCCGTCGGTCTTCCACATGTCCGTATGCAGGCTGCCGTGGTCGAAGGGGTTGATGCCCTTTTCCACCGCCTCGGGGTTATGATGGACCAGAAGCTTCATCCCCGCCTGTTCGGCGGCGCGGTCGCGCAGCTCGTACATGGCGCGGAATTTCCATGTCGTGTCGACATGCAGCAGCGGGAAGGGCGGCGGCGCGGGGTAAAAGGCCTTCTTGGCCAGATGCAACATACAGGCCGAATCCTTGCCCACCGAATAGAGCATCACCGGATTTTCCGCCGCGGCCACCACTTCGCGCATGATGTGGATGCTTTCCGCTTCCAGTCGCTGCAGATGGGTCAGGGTCGCCGCGGAGAGTCCGGTCTGGCTGGCAACGTTAGTCGTCATGATCTGAAGGCCCTTGTTCTTGGCGCCGCCCTATTGGCAGATTTGCGCGCCAAGACCAAGAGGGGCCGGCGGCGCTTTCGCGCACGCGTGATCTTTCGGCAATCTTTCTCCTGCCGGTTGCGCGCCGATTGCGTGAAATCCGTGCCCGGCCTGCCCTGTCGCGACGATCTCCGCCCAGCCGGCGGGCATTCTCGGGACGGGCGCGATCCTCACGGAAACGTTGCCCCTGCCGGAGGGCGCGAAAGACCGGTCCCGTCTTCCACCGCAACACGGATCGGGTTATCCGGTGGCTACACGGGAAAATCAATTGCCGCAGGGCCGACAATGCGCCAACCTTGCGGTGTGCGCCCGGCGGGACCGACCGCGGCGGGCTGCACGGTCGGAAAAAAGAGGTGCCGCCGCTTGCTGGGGAAGACGGAATGCGGATGGTGAAGACAGCTCTGGCCGCGCTGGTGGTTCTGGGCGCGGGATACGGCGGGCTCTACCTGACCGAACGGATGCTGGCAGCCACGGGCGAAGCGATGATCGCCCCCTCGGCCCCGGCGCCGATGCGCGTCGATACCGTGCCGGTGACGATGGCCACCTTCAACGAGACCGTCCGCGCGGTCGGCACGACGCGGGCGATCCGCGCCATCGAGCTGACGCCGAAGACCGCCGGCCGCGTCGCCCGGATCGCCTTCACCCCCGGCATGCAGGTGGCGGCGGGCGACCTGCTGCTGCAGCTGGACGACCGGGCCGAGCAGGCCGACCTGAAATCCGCCGAGGCGACCCTGGCCGAGGCCCGCACCGCCTTCGAGCGGCAGGAACGGCTGAACCGCGCCGGCAGCGCCTCGGACGCGGCCTACCAGACCGCCCGCGCCGCGCTGCTGCGGGCCGAGGCCGCGCATGATCTGGCCCAGGTCGCGCTGGAGGACCGCAGCGTGACCGCCCCCTTCGACGGCATCGTCGGCCTGACCGACCTGGCCGAGGGCCAGCTGGTCGATACCGCGACCCGCGTCACCACCCTGGACGACCTGTCGGTGATCGAGGTGGCCTTCCGCGTCCCCGAAACCATCCTGCCCCACCTGCGGCCGGGCCAGCGGGTCGAGATGACCTCGCCCGCCTGGCCCGGCCGGGTCTTCGCGGCCCATGTCACCGGCATCGACACCCGCGTCGACATCGAGACCCGCTCGGTCGCGCTGCGCGCCCAGATCGCCAATGACGACCGCGCGCTGGCCGGCGGCATGTTCATGCAGGCCGAGCTGATCCTGCAGGAACGCCAGCGCCCGACCATCCCGGAACGCGCGCTCAGCGTCGATGGCGCGCGCGAGATGGTGATGCTGGTCGAGGACGGCATCGCCCGCCAGGTCGAGATCGCCACCGGCCAGACCCGCAACGGCATGGTCGAGGTGCTGTCGGGCATCGAGACGGCGCAATCGGGACCCGACGCCCAGCCCGCGCAGATCATCGTCTCGAACCTGCAGCGGGTCCGTGCCGGCATGGCGGTCGAGGCGACGCCGCTGGCCGCCAGCCGGGTGGAATAGGCCATGACCCTGCCCGACCTTTCCCTGCGCCGCCCGGTCCTCGCGACGGTGCTGAACCTTCTGATCGTGCTGATCGGCGCCGTCGCCATGTCGCGCCTGCCGGTGCGCGAATTGCCGCAGGTGGACACGGCCGAGATCACCGTGCGCGTCGAATATACCGGCGCCTCGCCCGAGGTGGTGGACAACCAGGTCGCCGCCGTCGTCGAGGGCGCGCTGGCCGGGATCGCCGGGCTGACCTCGATGGAGACGCGATCGGATCGCGGGCGGATGCGGACGGTGCTGACCTTCGACCCCTCCCGCGACATCGACAGCGCCGCCAACGACGTGCGCGGCGCGATCGAGCGGATCGTCGGCCGCCTGCCCGACGACGCGGAAGCGCCGCAGGTGGAAAAGAACGACGACGAGGGCGACCCGGTGCTGCGGCTGGCGCTGTCCAGCACCGAGATGTCGCCGCTGGAGCTGTCCGACTATGCCCGCCGCTACCTGGTCGACCGGCTGGCCCGCCTGCCCGGCGTCGCCGCCGCCTCGCTGTTCGGCGAACGGGCGCCGGCGATGCGGATCTGGCTGGACCAGTCGCACATGGCCGCCCATGGCGTGACCACCGGCGACGTGATCGCCGCGCTTCAGGCCAACAATCTCGAACTGCCCGCCGGCGAGATCGAGACCGGCGCGCGCCGCCTGCAGGTGCTGGCCCAGACCCGCTTCACCTCGCCCGAGGAATTTCGGCAGATGGTG
Organism: Paracoccus sigandri; assembly: GCF_003709565.1. Taxonomy (GTDB): domain Bacteria; phylum Pseudomonadota; class Alphaproteobacteria; order Rhodobacterales; family Rhodobacteraceae; genus Paracoccus; species Paracoccus siganidrum. The sequence goes on from NZ_QNRC01000006.1 coordinate 37,017, forward strand.
ATCCGCAGCGGCGGCGAACGGCCCTTGCGGCTGGGCGACGTGGCGCGGATCGAACAGGGGCCGGAACGCAACGAATCCTATTACCGCTCGAACGGCATGATCGCGCTGGGGATCGGCGTGCAGCCGCAGGCGCAGGCCAATACCGTGGCCATTTCCGATGCGGTCCTGGCGGAACTGGAACGCATCCGCCCTACCCTGCCCGACGGCATGTCGATGCGCATCACCTCGAACGAGGCGGTGTTCATCGAAAGCTCGATCAAGCAGGTCACCATGGTCTTCTTCGAGGCGGTGGCGCTGGTCACGGCGGTGATCTTCCTGTTCCTCGGCTCGGCGCGGCTGTCGCTGGTGCCGCTGGTCACCATCCCGATCTCGATGCTGGGCGCGATGCTGGCGATGATGGCCCTGGGCTTCTCGATCAACATCCTGACGCTGTTCGCGCTGATCCTGGCCATCGGCCTGGTCGTCGACGATGCGATCATCGTGCTGGAGAACATCCAGCGCCACAAGGCGCTTGGCGAACGGACCCCGGACGCCGTCCGCAACGGCACCAACCAGGTGAATTTCGCCGTCATCGCCACGACCATCGTGCTGGTCTCGGTCTTCCTGCCGGTCAGCTTCATGGAGGGCGAGATCGGCCGACTGTTCGCCGAATTCGGCATCGTGCTGGCGGTCTCGGTCGCGGTCTCCAGCATCGTCGCGCTGACCCTGACCCCGGTGATGGCCGAACGGCTGCTGCCCGAAAACGACCGCCCGAACATGCTGACCCGCGGCATGGACCGGCTGATACACGCGCTGGAACGCGGCTATCGCGCGGCGCTTTCGCGGATGATCGCCCGGCCGGTGGTGATCCTCTCGATCACCGCCTTCGCGGTGATGGCCTCGGTCGCGCTCTATCGCAGCCTGCCGCAGGAACTGACCCCGCAGGAGGATCGCGGCCAGCTGCGCATCTTCGCCAGCGGCCCGCAGGGGGTCGACCTGTCCCATACCGATTCCGTCGCCCGCCGGATCGAGGCGGTCCTGGACCCGATGGTCGAGGACGGCACGATCACCAACGTCACCTCGATCGTCGGCATGTGGGGCGACCTGCGCCGCTCGCTGCTGCTGGTGACGCTGGCGGACTGGGACCAGCGCAGCCTCAGCTCGGACCAGATCATGGCAGAGCTGCGCCCGCAGCTGGACAGGATCACCGATGCCACGATCAGCATCCGCCCGGCGGGCGGGCTGGGCATCAGCAGCGCCCAGGGCAGCATCCGCTGGATGCTGGGCGGGCCGGACATCGCGCGGGCCTCGGAATGGGCCGAGGACCTGGCCGCGCTGCTGCAGGACCTGCCCGGACTGGGCGAGGTCGAGATCGGCTACAACGCCAACCAGCCGGGCGCCGACCTGATCGTGGACCGGCTGCGCGCGCAGGACCTGGGGCTGGATTCGCAAACCGTCGCCCAGACGCTGCAGGTGCTGTTCGCCAGCCGCAATGTCGGCGAATATTACAACGATGGGCGCCAGTATCCCGTGGTGCTGCAGGCCGAGGCCCAGGACCGCGCCTCGATCCAGGACATGCTGGCGGTGCAGCTGCGCAACAATCGCGGCGACCTGATCCCGCTTTCCGCCTTCGCCACGATCCAGACCGGCGCCACCGTGCCCGAGATCCGCCGCTATGACCGGCTGCATTCGATCCAGATGGAGGCCGACCTGCTGGAGGGCACCGACCTGGCCGCCGCCATCGCCACGGTCGAAGCCGCCGCGCGGCACCTGCCGGCGGGCGCAGTGCTGGCCTGGAGCGGCCAGGCCAAGGACTATATCAACTCCTCCAGCGGCGTGGCCACGGTCTTCGCGATGTCGCTGGCCATTGTCTTTCTGGTGCTGGCCGCGCAGTTCGAAAGCTTCCGCACGCCGCTGACGATCATGCTGACCGTGCCCCTTGGGCTGGCGGGGGCGGTGCTGACGCTGTTCCTGGTCGGCGCCTCGGTCAATATCTTCTCGCAGGTCGGGCTGGTGCTGCTGGTCGGGCTGATGGCCAAGAACGGCATCCTGATCGTCGAATTCTCGAACCAGCTGCGCGCGGCGGGGCGGCCGCTGGTCGAGGCCGCGATCGAGGGCGCGGTGACGCGGATGCGCCCGGTGATGATGACCACCATCGCCATGGTGCTGGGCGCGGTGCCGCTGGCCACCGCGACCGGCGCGGGCGCCGAAAGCCGCCGCGCCATCGGCATGGTCATCACCGGCGGGCTCAGCTTCGCCTTCGTGCTGACGCTCTGCGTGACGCCGGTGATCTATGTGCTGGTGGAACGGGTCCGCATGCGCCCGAAGCCGGAAACCGCCGCACCCGAGGCCGAGGCGGAACGCGCCGCCCGGATCGGCGCCGAGTGATGCCCGCCCGCCTCATTCCTCGCTTTCGGCATCGGCCGAATTGACCATCGCGTTCAGGATCGCCGGCAGGTCGATCACGCCCAGCAGCTGCCCCTGAGGGTCGCGGACCTGCGCGGCCCCTGCCCCGGCCTCGACCATGCGCTGCGCCACCCGGTCCAGCTTCGAGCGCGCCTTGACGGTGAAGCCCGGCAGCGCCGCCCCCGGCGCGGCGGGCGTGGCGATGGTCTGCGCCTCGATGATCCGGCCGCGATTCACCTCGCGCACGAAATCGGCGACATAGGCATTGGCCGGGCGCAGCACGATCTCCTGCCCGGTGCCCACCTGCTCCATCGCGCCGTCGCGCAGGATCGCGATCTTGTCGCCCAGCCGCAGCGCCTCGTCCAGGTCATGGGTGATGAAGACGATGGTCTTGCGCAGCTCCTTCTGCAATTCCAGCAGGATCGACTGCATGTCCACCCGGATCAGCGGGTCCAGCGCCGAAAACGCCTCGTCCATCAGCAGGATCTCGGCATCGTTGGTCAGCGCGCGGGCCAGGCCCACCCGCTGCTGCATCCCCCCCGACAGCTGGCGGGGATAATAGCCCTCGTAGCCCTTCAGCCCGACCCGCTCGATCCAGCGGCGGGCGCGACCGTCCGCCTCGGCGGCGGGAAGGCCGCGGATGTCCAGCCCATAGCGGGCGTTCTCCAGCACCGTGCGATGCGGCAGCAGCGCGAATTTCTGGAACACCATCGCCGTCTTTTCCCGCCGGAAGGCGCGCAGCCGGACATCACTCATCGCCGCCACGTCCTGCCCGCCGCAGATCACCTGCCCCGCGGTCGGCGCGATCAGCCCGTTGACATGGCGGATCAGCGTCGACTTGCCCGAGCCCGACAGCCCCATCACCACGGTGATCCGGCCCGGCGGCACGCTGAGGCTGATGTCGCATAGCCCCAGCACATGGTCGTGGCGGTCGTGCAACTCCTCCTTGCCCAGCCCGGCCTTCACCGCCGGAAGATGGCGCGCGGCATCGGGGCCGAAGATCTTGTAAAGGTTGCGGATCTCGATGCCATGGGCCTGGCCCTGTTCCTGCGGCGCGCTCATTTCCCGGCCTCCGCGTGCTTCTGCAGCCGCCGGCCATAGGCCTGGGTCGTGCGGTCCATGATGATGGCGATGGCGACGATGGCCAGGCCGTTCATCACCCCCATGGTGAAATACTGGTTGTTGATCGCCTGCAGCACCGGCTGGCCCAGCCCGCGCACCCCGATCATCGAGGCCACGACGACCATCGCCAGGCTCATCATGATCGTCTGGTTGACCCCGGCCATGATCGTCGGCAGCGCCAGCGGCAGCTGCACGTCGCGCAGCTTCTGCCATTTCGACGACCCGAAGGCCTCGGCCGCCTCCAGCACGTCGGGGGCGACATGGCGGATGCCCAGATTGGTCAGCCGGATCACCGGCGGGATGGCATAGATCACCACCGCGATCACGCCGGGCACCTTGCCCAGCCCGAAGATCATCACCACCGGGATCAGGTAGACGAAGCTGGGCATGGTCTGCATCATGTCCAGGACCGGCGTGACCACCGCGTTCATGCGGTTCGACTGCGCCATCAGGATGCCGACCGGGATGCCCAGCACCACCGCGACCAGGGTGCAGACCGCGACCATGGCGATGGTGCGCATCGTGTCCTCCCACATGCCCAGATAGCCGACGACCAGCAGCGCCAGCACCGATCCCAGCGCGATCTTCCAGCTTCGGCTGGCCAGCCAGATCCCGGCGGCCAGCACGGCCAGCACCAGGATCCAGGGCGAATCGATCAGCAGGTTCTCAAGGAAGGTCAGCAGCCGGGCCAGCGGCGCGAACAGGTTTTCCAGCGGATCGCCCCAGATGCGGGTGAACTCGCGGAAGGCGCCGTCGACGGTCTGGCGCAGGGCGCGCAGCTCGCCCCGGCTCATTTCGGGAAAGCGGATAAGATCCATTCATCTGTCCTTGGTCGGGAAATGCAGGAAGGCAGGGCCGCATCCATGCGCCCTGCCCCGCCGGATCGCGCGCGCCACGCGTCAGAGCGCGTCGCGCACCCGCTCGGCCACCTCCTCGGGCACCCATTGGGTCCAGACATCCTCGCGCGTGGTCAGGAACTCATAGGCGCCGTCCTCGTTGCTGGCCTGGTTGTCGCCCATCCAGGACAGCATCTCGTTCACCGTCTCGTTGCTCCAGGCGCGGTTTTCGACATAGCCCATCGCCACGCCGGCCTTTTCGGCGAATTCCTTCGTCACCGCCGTGAAGACGTCCGAGACCGGCCATTCCGTCACCTGCGGATCGGGACAGTCCGAGACCACCATGCAATTGTCCCAGCGCTCGCGGTCGAATTCGGCCTGCAGGTCCAGCCGGGTCATGTCGTATTTGCCCAGGATCGCCGTCGGCGCCCAGTAATAGCCCAGCCAGCCCTCCTCGCGGGCGAAGGCCCGCGCGATCGAGCCGTCAAGCCCCGCCGCCGAGCCGGTATCGACCAGCTCGAACCCCCTTTCGCCGGCATCTGCGCCCTCGAACTGGTTGCGGTTGATCGCCTGGCAGGCCCAGCCCGAGGGGCAGCCGAACCAGGCCCCCTTCGATCCGTCCTCGGCGCCGGGGAACAGCTCGGGCCGCGCCAGCGCGTCCTCCAGCGTCACCAGGCCCTCCTGCTCGGCCAGCCAGGTCGGCACCCAGATCCCCTCGACCCCGCCATCGGACAGGATCTGCGCGGCGATCACGATCCGCCCCTCGGCCACCGCCGCGTCCAGCGGCTCCTTGACGGCGTTGACCCACAGTTCCGGCGCCATGTCCGGCTCGGCCTTCTCGTTCATCGAGGCGAAGGTCGGCATCGTATCACCCGCGACGAGCGCCACGTCGCAACCATAGCCCTCCTCGAGGATGATCTTGTCCACCCAGGCCGCCAGCCCGGCGCTGGCCCAGTTCATCTCGGCCACGGTCACGCTGCCGCAATCGTCCTGGGCCAGCGCCGGGGCGGCGGTGAATGCCGCGAAGGCAAGCGTCGTCGATGCAAGAATCTTGCGCATATGTCGTGATCCATCCTGTTGCGGCCCCCCTGTCGCGATGCGCGGGGACCTGGCGGACAGGTCCGGGACGCAGGATCGCGCCGGACGGTCCGCGGGCCTTTCCGGCCCTGTTGCATTCAGAAGCGCCAGGCGGCGCATTCGCGGAATGCAGTTCACTATACAGGGATGATCCGGCGTGACAAACCGATACGGCCCAGGGCGCGGTCAGGGTCCCAGCAGCCGCACCCGGCCGATTGCCGCACCGCAACGACGGGCGGCAATGATCAGCCGGTCGTTCAGATGGGTCTGGACATAGGTGGCATGGAATCGCGTCGGCGCGGCCAGGGTCAGGCAGTCGCCCTCGACCCCGCCATCGGCCAGCCCGGCGAACCAGGCATCGAACAGCGGCCGGTCCTCCTGCGCCAGGTGCCGGCGCATCCCGGCCCACAGCCCCTCGCCCGGCTCGACCGAGACGCGGCGGAAGGGCACGACATTCGGCTCGGGCGTGGTCGGGGCCTGGCCTTCCGCGCCCCCGACCCGGCTGACGAAATCCTCGCCGATATTGGGCCACTCGCCTCGGGTGTCCAGCAGGATGCGTTCCAGGTTCAGCTCCAGCACCGAGACCCGGCCCCGCGCGCCCTGCCGCTTGATCTCCAGCCAGCCCAGGCTGCGCAGCCGCGCCATCTCGCGCTTGACGGTGCGTTCGTCGACGCACCACAGCCGGGCGATCTCGCGCTGGCCGATGCTCAGCTCGTTGCGCTGCCAGTTGTAGCGCGCGGTGATCAGCGCCATCAGCCGAAGGACCTGGCGCTGACGATGTTTGTCCCCCGCCAGCGCATGTGCCATCATCGCCGAGAGGAGGTCATATTTCTTCGACCCTGCGTCGCGTCCGACCGGACGGATCACCTGCATCGCTGCTCCTGCCTGCCGGGTTTCCCGGCTTTTTTATTGCCCGCTGCTGCAGGCACTGCCCTCGTGGCTTGCGCGGTCTTTTGCCGCCTGGAACGTTTTTCGCCACATTGAAGGCATTTGCGTCCTGAAATCCGATTCTGTCAAGCGCTTTGCCGTGACCCCGAAAATCCCGACCCCATTCCATCAAGAAAAAACGGTATCAATGGTATTGTGGGACATCCTGGCTGTCCCCCTATCGGCCGGTTTTGTCCCCCAATCGCCCGGTGCCGGGAACGGATTGTCCCCCTATCCGGCGATCGGCGTCCTGCCCGTTGGCCCCCTGCCCGCCACATGCGATTCGCGCAGCACCCGCTTGGATTCGCTGCATTTCGCCTTTTCGGCAACTTCATTCAAATCCCCTTTTGCCAAAAAGGCAAATCCGGCGTAAAAGCGGAAACGACGCTGATCTGCGTCCCAGAAAACAGACAGGCAGAGCCATGTATACTCATGAAGACCTATCGCGGCTGCAGACCCAGTCGCTGAAGATGCAGGGCTGGATCCGGCGGCAGACCTTCAGCCCCTCGAACGAGAAGACGCTGCGCCGCTTCTCCAGCTGGGAGGTGGCAGAGCTGATCTTCCGCATCAACCAGTCCACCTTCCGCGGCAAGCTGGCCGCGGACCCGAACCTTCCCCTCGGGGAAGTCGAGGAGGACGGCCGCCAGCGCTGGTTCTCGCTGGACGAGATCAACGAGCTGCGCCGCCGCATCCGCATCAACCGCAAGTCGCTGATGCCGCCCCGCCCCGAGGGCAAGCGCGCCTTCCGCGCCGCCATCGCCAATTTCAAGGGCGGCGCCGGCAAGTCGACGGTGGCGCTGCATTTCGCCCATGCCGCCGCGCTGGACGGCTATCGGGTGCTGGTGGTGGATTTCGACCCGCAGGCGACGCTGTCCCATTCCATGGGCCTGAACGACGTGGGCGAGGACCATACCGTCTGGGGCATCATGGCCCGCGACCTGGAGCGCGAGACCGACCGGATGAACGCGGCCTCCAGCGGCGCCGAATCGGGGACCGCCCTGCCCCGCCGCAAGCTGCCCGCCTCGATCCGCGACATGGGCCTGGGCACGCTGCGCCCGGCCGATTTCATCAAGCCCACCGCCTGGCCGACCATCGACATCGTGCCCAGCTGCGCCAATGCCGCCTTCGTGGAATTCGCCAGCGCCCAGTACCGCCACCTGAACCCGGAATGGACCTTCTTCGGCGCGGTGTCGCGCTTCCTGGACGGGCTGGCCGACGATGCCTATGACCTGATCCTGTTCGACTGCCCGCCGGCGATCGGCTATCAGTCGATGAACGCGGTCTTCGCTGCCGACATGCTCTATATCCCCTCGGGCCCCGGCTACTGGGAATACGACTCGACCACCAGCTTCATCGGCCAGCTGGCCGAGGCGCTGGAGGATCTGTCGCATGGCTTCGAGAACTTCCCCACGGGGAAGATCGCGCTGCCCAAGGCCTTCGCCGACATCCGCTTCCTGATGACCCGCTACGAACCCTCGAACGACCTGCACCAGGCGATGCTGAACGCCTTCCAGCAGGTTTTCGGCGAACGCATGGCCCAGCACCCGATCGAGCTGACCCGCGCGGTCGAGCAGTCGGGCCGCTTCCTGTCCTCGATCTACGAGATCGATTACCGCGAGATGACGCGGGGCACCTGGCGCCGGGCGCGGGCGACCTTCGACCAGGCCTATGAGGAATTCCGCGGCCATGTCCTGGCGGCCTGGAACCAGCTGGAGGAGGAGACGGCATGAGCAGGAAACGCCGGGTATTCGACATCGAGATCCCCGATGACGACAGCGAAACCTTCCCCGCGGGGAAGGCCGGGGACCAGGACCAGCGCCGCGGCCCGATGGCCTCGGCCATCGCCGAGACGGTGGAATCGACCCGCGACCGGGCGCGGCTGGAGGCCGAGATCCGCGCCGAGAACGATGCGCTGGCCCAGGAACATGTGCGGCTGAAGCGGGCCGGGCTGATCACCGACATGGTGCCGCTGGACGCCATCGACACCAACAAGCTGATCCGCGACCGCGCGCCCGGTGCCGATTACGAGCTGTCGGAGCTGGTCGATTCGATCCGCGAGATCGGCCTGTCGAACCCGATCCGGGTCGAGCCCGCCGCCGATGGCCGCTATGAGCTGATCCAGGGCTGGCGGCGGCTGTCGGCCTATCGCCAGCTGCTGGAGGAGACCGGCGATGCCGAGGCCTGGGGCCGGATCCCGGCCGGGATCGCCGCGCGCGGGGACGAGCTGGAGCGGCTCTATCGGCGCATGGTCGATGAGAACATGGTGCGCAAGGACATCTCTTTCGCCGAGATGGCGCAGCTGGCCGTCCATTATGCGATGGACCCGATGACCCCGGAGAACGACCCGGAAAAGGCGGTGGCGATCCTGTTCCGCTCGGCCGGCTATCAGAAGCGCAGCTATATCCGCAACTTCATCCGGCTGGTCGAGGCGCTGGGAGAGGTGCTGCTGTATCCGCAGGACATCCCGCGCGCGCTGGGGCTGATGCTGTCGCAGCGGCTGGACGAGGTGCCGGGCACGGCGGCGGCGATCAAGGCCGAGCTGAAGGACTGGGACACGCGCTCGGTCAAGGATGAGCTGGAGGTGCTGCGCCGCTATGCGGGGCAGGGGGGCGATGTCACTGAAGGCGAGGTGCAGGGGCCGGCGCCCGCGCCAGCGACGCCCGCGGCCAAGGCCAAGACCACCTTCCAGATCGCCCGTCCGCAGGGCAGCGCCAAATGCACCGCCGCCAATGGCCGGCTGGAGATCCGGCTGCCGCGCGACTTCTCGGCCATCGACCGGCGGCGGCTGGAGGCGGCCGTGGCCTCGATGCTGGACCAGCTGGAGTGACCTTCCCCGCGGGGAAGGCCCCCCAAGGGGGGGTGGCATCCGAATGATCCGCATAAACTGATTGTGATGCGGATAAGAATTTCAATTGACTGGTTTCAAACAGAGAAGAAAACCGCCTGAAAAACCCCGAAAAGACCCGATCCCGTCGATTCCGGTCACGGATCGGGGCGGTCGGAGCCCGCGGCGACATGGCGCGACAGCCAGTCCCGGAAGGCCATCAGCGGGCGCAGCCCCTCCTTGCTGCGCGGCCATGCCAGCCAATAGGCGCCGGGTCCGGGCACGGCCGGCTTCAGGATCGGCCGCAGCCGCCCGCCGGCGATCTCGATCCGCGCCAGGTAGTCGGGCAGCAGCGCGACGCCCAGGTCCGAGATCGCCGCCTGGATCATCATCGAGAACTGGTCCAGCCACATGCCGTTGATGGCGGCCGGCGGCGCGGCGCCCTGGCCCCTGAACCACGATTCCCAGGCGGTCGGCCGGGTCTCCAGCTGCAGCAGCAGCTTGTCATGCAGCGCCTCGGCCGAGGCGATCGGGTGGCGGGCCAGGAAGCCGGGCGAGGCGCAGGCGGTCAGGCTTTCGTCGAAGAGCTTCAGATGCGCGGCCTCGGGCCAGTCGCCCTTGCCGAAATAGATCATCGCGTCGAAGGGCTCGGTCTCGAAGCTGAACATGGCGAAGCGGGTCGCCAGGTTGACCGACACGCCGGGATTGGCCGACAGGAAATCCGGCAGGCGCGGGGCCAGCCAGCGGGTGCCGAAAGTCGGCAGCACCGCCAGGTCCAGCGAGCCGCCATCGGGATTGGCGATCAGCGACATGCTGGCCCGCTGGATCAGGTCCAGCGCGCCCGAGACATCGGCGAAATAGCGCGCCGCCGCCTGGGTCGGCACCAGCCGCTTCTTGTGGCGCAGGAACAGCGCCTGGCCCAGCTGCGTCTCCAGCCCCTGGATCAGGCGGCTGACGGTGCTTTGCGTCAGGCCCAGCTCGGCCGCGGCCGCGGTGACGGAACCGCTGCGCATCACCGCGTCGAAGGCCAGGAGCAGGCCGAGATTGGGAAGGAAGCGCCTTTGCCGCATATTCGCCTGATGCATGATCTGATGCAGATTATCCATTTTTCATGCGCCTGGTAAATGGATAATCAGGGGGAAAGCCGGGGCCGGTCCCGGCGCGGGTATCAGGAGGCTTTCGCATGTCGGTGAAATCGCAGGGTGGCAAGTCGCACAAGGGTCAGCCCTTCGCATGGGAGGATCCCTTCCTGCTGGAGGATCAGCTGAGCGAGGAGGAGCGGATGATCCGCGACAGCGCGCGGGCCTTCGCGGCCGACCGGCTGGCCCCGCGGGTGCAGGACGCCTATCTGAACGAACATACCGATCCCGAGATCTTCCGCGAGATGGGCCGGGCCGGATTGCTGGGCGTCACCGTGGCCGAAGACCATGGCGGGGCAGGGGCGTCCTATGTCGCCTATGGGCTGGTCGCGCGCGAGATCGAGCGGGTCGATTCGGGCTATCGCTCGATGGCCTCGGTGCAAAGCTCGCTGGTGATGTATCCGATCGAGGCTTACGGCAGCGAGGAGCAGAAGCGGAAATTCCTGCCGAAGCTGGCCTCGGGCGAGTTCATCGGCTGCTTCGGCCTGACCGAGCCGGATGCGGGCTCCGACCCGGCGGGCATGCGGACGGTGGCGAAGAAGACCGCCGGCGGCTATCGGCTGAATGGCGCGAAGATGTGGATCTCGAACGCGCCGATCGCGGATGTCTTCGTGGTCTGGGCCAAGTCCGAGGCGCATGGCGGCAAGGTGCGCGGCTTCGTGCTGGAGAAGGGCATGAAGGGGCTGTCGGCGCCGAAGATCGAGGGCAAGCTGAGCCTGCGCGCCTCGATCACCGGCGAGATCGTCATGGAGGATGTCGAGGTCGGGGAAGACGCGCTGCTGCCCGGCGTCGAGGGCATGGGCGGACCCTTCGGCTGCCTGAACCGCGCGCGCTATGGCATCAGCTGGGGCGCGATGGGCGCGGCCGAGGATTGCTGGCACCGCGCGCGCCAATACGGGCTGGACCGCCACCAGTTCAACCGCCCGCTGGCCGCGACGCAGCTTTTCCAGAAGAAGCTGGCCGACATGCAGACCGAGATCGCGCTGGGGCTGCAGGCCAGCCTGCGGGTCGGGCGCCTGTTCGACGAGGGCCGCTTCGCCCCCGAGATGATCAGCCTGGTCAAGCGCAACAATTGCGGCAAGGCGCTGGAGATCGCGCGTCAGGCCCGCGACATGCATGGCGGCAACGGCATCCAGATCGAATATCACGTCATGCGTCATGCCCAGAACCTGGAGACGGTGAACACCTACGAGGGCACCCATGACGTCCATGCGCTGATCCTGGGCCGCGCCCAGACGGGCATCCAGGCCTTCGGCTGATGGCCGCGCCGCTTCGGGGCCTGAAGGTGGTCGAGCTGGCCCGCATCCTCGCGGGTCCCTGGATCGGCCAGACCCTGGCCGACCTGGGCGCCGAGGTCATCAAGGTCGAGGCGCCCGAGGGCGACGACACCCGCCGCTGGGGCCCGCCCTTCATCACCCGTCCCCGCGCCGATGGCGAACCCGAGACCGTCGCCGCCTATTTCCACGCCGCGAACCGCGGCAAGCGGTCGGTGACCTGCGACTTCAACGATCCGGGCGATCTGGCGCGGCTGAAGGCGCTGATCGACGGCGCCGACGTGGTGATCGAGAATTTCAAGGTCGGCGGGCTCAGGCGCTTCGGGCTGGATTACGACAGCCTTGCCGCGCGCAATCCGGGCCTGGTCTATGCCTCGGTCACCGGCTTCGGGCAGGACGGGCCGCGCGCCGCGCAGCCGGGCTACGACTTCATGATCCAGGGCATGTGCGGGATCATGGACCTGACCGGCGACCCCCAAGGCGAGCCGCAGAAGGTCGGCGTGGCCTGGATCGACATCTTCACCGGGCTCTACGGGGTGATCGCGGTGCAGGCGGCACTGGCGGAACGCGCGCGCTCGGGGCTGGGCCAGCACCTGGACCTGTCGCTTCTGGATTGCGCCCTGGCGGTGCTGGCCAACCAGGCGACGAACTACCTGCTGGGCGGGACGGTGCCGCACCGGCTGGGCAATGCGCATCCGAACATCGTGCCCTATCAGCTGTTCCCGGCCGCTGACGGGCACCTGATCGTCGCCTGCGGCAATGACCGGCAATTCGCCGCGCTGTGCCGGGTGCTGGATCTGCACGCTTTGGCGCAGGATCCCGACTATGCGACCAACCCGGCCCGCGTCGCCCATCGCGATCGGCTGGTGCCGCAGCTTTCCGCGGCCACCGCGCGCTTCACCCGCGCCGGGCTGATCGCGGCGCTGGAAGGGGCGGGCGTTCCCGCCGGGCCGGTCAATGACGTGGCCGAGGCGTTGGCCGACCGCCAGGTCGCCGCGCGGGGGCTGCGCATCGCGCCCGAGGGGATCGCCGGGCTGCGCAGCCCGCTGCGCTTCTCGCGCAGCCGGCTGGAAACCGAGCGCGCCGCCCCGACGCTCGGCGAGGGCGAATGGCGCTTCGCGGACACCCCGCCCGAAGGCTGATCGCCCCGCCCCGCCCCGCCGCCCCGCCGCGCCCCTGCCGCCTGCCGCTTCTTCGTTGTCCAAATACCCGCCGGCGCGCCCTCAGCCCCCGAAGCTGCGCCGGACGCATTCCTCGACGCCCGAGACGCAGCCCTTCTGGAAGGTCAGCACCAGCACGACGACGGCGTGGCGGAAGGGGGGCTGCAGCTCCTGCCACAGGCGGATGGTCAGGATGGCGGTGCCGTCGGCCTGCCACAGCAGGTCGAAATCATCGGCGGGATGGCCGACATGCCGCGGCAGCCGGGTGGCGTGGATGCCGATCAGCGCGGTCTCGGCGGCCTCGGTGATCGCGGCCTCGTCCATGTCAAGCCGCAGCTCCATCGCGCCGGGCAGGGGCTGGTGGCTCATTTGGGCAGCATCCGCAGCCCGCGCAGGCCGGTGACGGCGGTGCCGTCGTGGTCCAGGTCCGCCTGGATGCGCCGGTCGCCGCGCAGGAACCCCCTGCGCAGGCCGAATGTCACGGCAAGCACCGGATCGCCGGCGCGGATGCCGTCGCCCAGGTCGGTGCCCGGATCGGCGCCCGTTTCCGCCGGCCGCGCCAGGTCGATCACGCCGGGATCGCGCGCCCCTGCCTCGCGCAGCAGCCGGGCGACCTCGTCCAGGGGCTGGCCGGTCAGCAGCCGGGCCAGCTTGTCGCGGATCCGCTCCTCGCCATCCGTCGCATCAAGGGTCACATCGGCTCTCATGGCGGCCTCCTCGGCGGCAAGCGGCAGCAGCGGCAGGCCGATCAGCGCGGCCAGCAGGGCGCGGCGCCCGGTCACAGCTTGATCCCCGAGCCGGGCGCATCGCCCGCGGGCTTGCGCCGGGGCAGGCCCACGCGCTCGGCCAGCGACATGGCGAAGGAATTGCTGTTCGGCCCGGTCGCGACATAGCGGATGCGCATGGCGTCGATCGCCTGGCCCTCGGCCATCAGCGCGCCGGTCAGGTTCCGGTTCATGTCGCTGAGGACCACATAGCGGTTGCCGGGTGCATATTCGCCGCTGCGCGCGAAGCTGGCGGCATATGCGAATTGCAGGTGGCCCATGTCGGTCCGGTCCCCGGCATCGGCCTGGTGGTCGCGATCGACCGGCTTCGAGCTGTCGCTGGTCGCGGCGCCCACAAGCGGCCCGCTCACGCCCGGATCGCCGTTCTGGTTCGAGGGGAAGGCGCTGTAGGTGGGCATCGCCCCGTCGCCGCCGCGATTCCAGGCGATCAGGAACAGGTGGTGCCAGGAATAGAGGAAGGGCACGCCGCCCAGCTTGCGGATGCCCATCACATAGCGCCATTCGGGACAGGTCCGGCAGGTGCGCCCGCCCGACAGCTCGGGCGGCATCCCGGCATCGCCGCCGCCCGAGGAATTGCCGCTGCCGCTGCCCGACCCGCGCGACCCGGACGCGGCCGAGCCCGATCCCAGCGAGCCGCCCTGGGAGATGCGCGAGCGGGCCGAACTGGCGGCGCGGCGGGCGCTGCCGGTGATGGAGAATGCGTCCTCGGTCACGGTCCAAATCTCACTTCGCTGCGCAATTGATCGGGCGCGATGTCCTGCCTCAGGCCGAACATGCACAGCCCGTGTAAAATCTCGATATGGGGGGAAAGCTGGCCGCTGTCGTCGAAACAGGGGCCGACCGCATCCTCGCCAAGCCGCCCGGCCGCGTGATCGCCGAAGAATGCCAGCAGGCTGTAGCAGATCTCGACGCATTTCATCACGAAGCGGTAATCCATCGCGGCCAGGCCAAAACGCTCTTTCGCCAGCGCATAGACCGCGTCGGGATCGCAGCCCTTCCCGAACTCCTTTTCAAGCCTACGCGCATGGCGCAGGGAAACCATGGCGGTTCCCGCCTCGAAAAGCAAATCCAGATCCCCGGCGCGATCCTGCGGCGCCTGAAGGGTGCCGCGCAGGTCGGTGCGGGCGGTGATGATCCTGCCTTCGCTGGCCAGGGCGAAGCCGGTTAGCGGCGCCAGCGGCGCCAGCAGCCGCCGGCCTTCCAGGAACAGCATGAAATAGAGGAAGAATTCCGGCTCCCAGAAGCGGTTGAAATACCACTTGCCGTCCAGGTCCTGGATCTTGGTCAGCTTGCGCAGCGCGCGGCGCATCTCGTCCAGGGGCAGGGGGGCGCGCAGGAACAGCTGGCCCGCCGGGCCGGTCCCCTGCCGGAAGGCGCGGCGATGCAGGCTGGAGGGCGCCTCGTCCAGCGGCCCCGGCGGCGGCGTCAACTCGATCAGCCAGGGGGCGCTGTCGGCCTGGGCGCTGCCGGGGGCGGCGTCGAACAGGCAGGCGGCGGGCAGGTCGGCGGCGGCGATGTCCTCGGCCAGGCTGCCATGGCGCGAGGGCCAGGCATGGGGATCGATCACCGCATAGATGCGGTCCGCGCCCCGCGCGGCGAACAGCGCGCGCCAATAGGGCGGGGCGATCCAGTCCGGCACCCCGATCCCGTCCGCGTCCGGGGCGGATTCGGTGATGGCCAGCGCGGCATCGTCGGGCAGGCCGGTCCAGTGGATCGGCCCCTCGCGCAGCATGTCCATCATGCCCACGTCGCGAAACCCGCCCTCGCCCTCGCCATGCCCGGCGTCCAGCGGTTCGACCTGGATCGACAGCGGCACCCGGCCGTCGCGGCCGAGGCGGTGACGGATCAGTTGCTGGGCGTGATCGCCATGCGATGCCTCGACCGCCCATTCCGAGCGGCCCTCCCTGCCATCGGGGGCGACAAAGCTGACCTTGGCAAAAAAGATCGACATTTGAAACGGTTACTGTGCCTGTATCCTGTTAGGCGATGTGGCCCGTCAGGGGCCGGAGCGGTCATGCGGCGCTGGCTGGTTTCCCTTGCAAGATGATGTTGATGTGCTGCCGTGCCGGCCCCTAGCCGGCAAGCGTGGCGCTGCCGGTGCATTCGGCGATGATGCCGCCGCAGCTGGTCTTGGCGCCGAAATAGCTGACCGGGCGGCCGTCGCAGGTCGAGTTGGGATCGCCCTCGACGATGACCCCGCCGCAGGCGCATTTGTCGCCCATCCGGGCGATGGCGCGGCCATCGATCTTGCCGCTGCCGCCCTCGACGATGGCATTGGTGCCGTGACGCGGGCAGATATGCTTGTCGCCGACGCGCGCGATGACCCGCATCTCAGGCCTCGTCCTCGAATTTCGCGCATTCCTCGCAGAGCGGCAGGCCCTCGCGCGCGGCCATCTGCAGCGTCGGCACCTGCGCCCCGCCCGAGCCGCCCATGGTGACGTTGCCCTTCAGCCAGATGTTCGGCGCCTCCAGCGTGATGCCGCTGCCGTCGATGGTCAGCTTGCCGCCGGGACCCTTGATCTGCATCCGCTCGAAGGCCATCAGCGTGTGGCGGCGGGTGTTGTTGGTGATCGATTCGCCGACATCCAGGCTGAAGCGGCCGAAGACCTCGCCCTCGAAATTGCGGCCGGCCTCGTAGAGATGGTCGGCGAAGATCGACTGCTTGTGGATGTTGCCGACCCGGTGGATGTGGTCCTTGCCGTAGTTTTCCTGCTGGCTGTTGCCGACATCGTAGAACATGTCGTTGCCGATCGTCTCGCGGTGGTCGTGGCCGACGGTGATGGTCTTGTCGTTGCCGATCGATTCCGTCTGGTCGTTGCCCACCGTCTTGCTGCGGTCATGGCCGATGGAATGGCTTTCATCGTTCTCGATGATGGTGTTGTGGTCCTTCTGCGCGTGCATGAAGACCTCTTCCCGCCCGGCCTCGTCCTCGAAGCGGAACTCGTTATAGCCGCCGCCCTGGTGGGTGTCGGACTTGAAGGTCGAGACGGTCTTGTTCGCCGGCAGGTCGTAGGGCACCTGGTTGCGGCCGTTATAGACGCAGCCCGTCACCAGCGGCTTGTCGGGGTCGCCCTCCAGGAATTCGACCACCACTTCCATGCCGATGCGCGGGATGACCATGCCGCCCCAGCCGTTGCCGGCCCAGTTCTGGCTGACCCGGCAGCGCATGGAATGCGCGCCCTCCAGATCCCAGTGGAAGCGGACCAGGATGCGGCCGAATTCGTCGCAGTCGATCTCGCCCTCGCCGACGACCACGGCGGTCTGCGGACCCTGCACGACCGGCACCGGGGTGCGGCGCGGCGGTGCCATCGGCGCGGTGTCGGGGATCAGGGTGAAGCTGCCGGTGAAGGAATAGCCGTCGCTTTCCGCCCCGCCCGAGCCATAGGATTCGCTGACGAAATGATAGCTGCCCGACAGGCACAGGTAACGCTCGCCCGTGCCGGGGACCGGATCGCCGGACAGCTGCACCACCTTGCCCGCGCCAAGCGACAGCGTGTCGCCCACCGCCCGGTTGCGCCGGTCGGCGCCGCGTTCCTGCCGGGTGCGCAGCCCGGCCACGATCTTGCCCACGTCCTGCGCCAGATAGTCGCCGGGATAGTCGAAGCTCTCGATCTTGCCCTGCGCATGGGCGGCGTCGCCGACCCGGTCGGTCTCCATCGAGGCGGTGGGGGTCTTGAAATTGTAATCCGTCAGCCGGATCGCGCCGGTGGTCAGGTTGCGCTCGGGCGCCCATTCCCAGAAATGCTCGCCCTCGGGCTGGTGATGGCCATCATAGCTTTTGTAGGGCCGCGCGCCGATGCCGTCATGGGCCAGGACGTCGTCGGTCAGCACCAGCGTATGGCTGCCCGGCGCGTGGCGGAAATGGAAGCTGATGCCGAAACGCTCCATCTGCCGGCGGGCGAAATCCAGGTCGGATTCGCGATATTGCACGGTATATTCGAGGCTCGGGTAATCCTCGGACAGTTTCAGCTCCAGCGCCGGGTCGCCCAGCCCGGCATAGTCCGACAGCAGCTCCTGAAGGATCTGCACCACGGTCATGTTGTGGAAGATCCGCTGGTTGCGGCGGCGCGAGGCCAGCCAGAACCAGGGCCGCAGCGTCAGGTCGTAGCGGTGGCCGTTCTCGCCCACGCCGGCCCAACGGGTCTGGGTGACGATGCCGTCGAAATGGCGCGTGCCCTCGCGGCCCTCGATCTCGACCGTGGCATGGGTGCCGATCAGCGAATCGAAATCCAGGTCGGCGCGGCTGGCCAGGGCCTCGACGCGGTATTCGAACAGGTCGTTCAGATGGTCGCTGCCATCGAAGCGCAGCAGGACCAGAACGTCCGCGCCCAGATCGGTGGTCAGGCGGCCGAGCCGTTCGCTCTGCTTGAAAAGGGCGGGCATCAATACCTCTCCAAGTTCAATAACCCTCTTAAATGCGGCCAGAATGCCATTTTGTGCAGGCATGGCCAAGCGCAAAACGGAGTTTTTTCCCGTCTGCGCGCGCGGCCGGTCGCTTTGTCGCGCCGGATGCGCCATTCGCGCATGTTTTCCGGCCATGGGGCAAGGATTTCTTTCGTCCCGGCGGATTTTTCGGGACGGCCGCGCTTATGTTCAACGATGTTGACGATTGTTGAACATGGCTGTATTCAACAAAGGCAAGGATTGTTGAACATGCCCGACCGCCACAGCGCCCTGGCCCATGCCGCCTATCACGACCTGCTGCGCGCCCTGCGCGACGAGGCCGCCTCGGATCTGCGCGGCACGCCCACGCGGGTCGAGCGCGGCGGCCGCGTCTACTGGTATGACAGCTATCGCGTCGGCGCCGAGGTCAGGAAGCACTATATCGGCGAGGACAGCCCGGAACTGGCCGCGCGAATCGCCCGCCATCGCGACGCGCGCGCCCCCGCCCAGCAGCGGCGCCGCGAAAGGGCGCGGCTGGTCCGGCTACTGAGGGCCGAGGGGTTCCTGGGGCTGGACCCGACCACCGGCAGCCTGATGGCCGCGCTGGCCGGGGCAGGGGTCTTCCGCCTGGGCGGCACGATCGTCGGCACCCATGCCTTCCGGCTGTACGAGGGCGAGCTGAACCTGCGGCTGGGGCTGGACCAGAGCGCGCAGACCGACGATCTGGACATCGCCAGTTTCGAGCGCCTGTCGCTGGCGCTGGAGGATGCCGCCGCGCCGCCCGTCCAGCAGGTGCTGGGCGATTTCGCCTTTACCCCCGCCCCCAGCCTGGAGCCGGGCAGAACCTGGCGCTGGCGGCAGACCAGCGGCAATGCCTTGGTGGAATTCCTGACCCCGGCCTTCGGCGAGGAGGGCTTGCGCGACCTGCCCGCCCTGGGGGTCCAGGCGCAGGCGCTGCATCACCTGAACTACCTGATCGCCGGGCCGATCCCGGCCGCGATCCCCTATCGCAGCGGGGTCCTGGTTCAGGTCCCGCGGCCCGAGCGCTACGCGATCCACAAGCTGATCGTGGCCGACCGGCGGCGGGGCGAGGACCGGGCCAAGGCTGCCAAGGACCGCGCGCAGGCCGCCTTCCTGATCGAGGCGCTGGCCGAGGACCGCCCCGACGACCTGGCCGAGGCGCTGGAGGATGCCCGCGCCCGCGGCCCGAGATGGCGCGAGCGCATCGCGGCAAGCCTGGCGCGGATGCCGCAAAGCGCGGCGCTGCTGGAGGCGCTCTAGCGGCGCCCTACAGCAGGAAGTCGGTCTCGGCCAGTTGCGACAGGCCGGCCAACTCGATGGCGAAATCGGCGCGGCCGTCGCCGTCCACGTCGCCGCGCAGGATCAGGTTCTCGCCCGCCCGCGCATACCAGACCGAATGCGCCGCCGCGGCGGTCCCCGAGAAGGCCAGGCTCTGGTTGCCCGCCAGGCCGGTATCGGCGTCGATCTGGCGCAGGTCCAGCCGGTCGAGGCCGCGCTGGAAATCCATGATCCGGTCGCGCCCGGCGCCCACCGGGCTGTCGGAGGGGGCGCGGAACACGAAGATATCCGCCCCGGCGCCGCCGTAAAGCACATCGCTGCCCGCGCCGCCGATCAGCCGGTCCTGGCCCGCGCCTCCGCGCAGCGTGTCGTTGCCGGCGCCGCCGTCCAGCAGGTCGTTGCCCGCGCCGCCCTGCAGCAGGTCATTGCCGGCCTGCCCGAACAGCCGGTCATTGCCATTGCCGCCCAGCAGGCGGTCGGCACCCTGGCCGCCATGCAGGCTGTCGTTGCCGTTCCCGCCCAGCAGCGTGTCGCGGCCGGCCGCACCGCGCAGGATGTCGTTGCCTGCCCCGCCTTCCAGCCGGTCATGCCCGGCGCCGCCGTTCAGCGTGTCGTTCCCCGCGCCGCCGCGCAACAGGTCGTCGCCCGCGCCGCCCTGCAGCTGGTCGCGCCCCGCTCCGCCCAGAAGCGTGTCGTTGCCCGCCCCGCCCAGCAGGGTGTCGTTGCCCAGGCCCCCCGTCAGGCGGTCGTCGCCCCGATGGCCCGCCAGCCAGTCGTCGCCCGCGCGCCCGTTGATGATGTCGGCGGTCTGCGTGCCGGCGATGCGGTCGTCCTGGGCGGTGCCGTTGCGGGCCGGCAGCACCAGGTCGAAGACATTGCCGATGATATCCTCGTCCATGCTGGTCTCGGCCTCGCGGATCGAGGCGATCCTGCCGTTCTGCAGCAGCACCAGGTTGCCGCCGCCCATGTCCTCCAGCGCCAGCTCGCTCAGCTGGAAGCGGCTGGTGATCGCGCGCCCGCCGGCATCGAAGACGCGGCCCATCAGCGCGAAGTCGTCATCGCCGCGCTGGCTGTAATAGCTGGCCAGCAGCCGCCCGCCGCCCAGGTCGATCACGTCATGGGGGATCTGCTCGCCCACCCGGTCGCCCTGGTTGACCAGCACCGCCGGGCCGCGCGGATTGCCGCTGCGGTCCAGCAGGCGCAGGAAGACGTCGGTTTCCTCCAGGTCGTCGGGATCCATGCGGCGGCTCCAGATCACCGCGAAGCCGCCCGAGGCCAGCGCCGTGATCTCGGGATGCTGCTGGTGCAGCCCCCGGCCGCTGGGATCCTGCCCGACAATCCGCGCCGGGCCGCGCGCGCCGCCGTCATTGTCGAAGGCGCGGAAATAGATCCGCCGCCCGTCCGGCCCGTCCAGCAGGTCCTCGTAGCCGTACCAGGTGACGCCATAGCCGCCGCCGGGCAGCACGGCGATCCTGGCGCCGGGCTGGCTGTAGAACCCCAGCGAGGTGGTGATCTGGTCGATGTCGCTGACCAGCACCGTGGGCGTGCCGATGGCGGTGCCGTCGGGCCGGGTGCGATAGGCGACCAGGTCATAGGTCGCGCCGGTCAGCTTGTGGGCGGCGACGGTCAGGATCCCGCCGCCGGGCAGCTGCTGCACGTCCTGGACGAACACGTCGTTGTTGCGCTGCGGGCTCAGCTGGATCTCGCCCGTGCGGGGCGTGCCGTCGGCGTTGAAGATACGGATATAGGTGTCGTAATAGCCGTCGTCGATGCCGCTGCGCTGCGAGGGCCCCTCGCTTTCCCAGGCGATGGCATAGCCGCCGTCGCGCAGGGCGGTGATCTGCGGCGCGCGCTGGATGCCGTCGGTTTCCTGCGGGATGCGGGTGTCGATCCGATAGCCCACCCGCATGTCGTCGCGGAACATCGAGCTGTAGACCCCATAGCTGCCCGCGACGCCGGGATCGAGGCGCAGGTCCTCCCACACGCCGACCAGGCGGCCGTTGTTCAGCTGCACCATCTGCGGCGAGGTCTGGCTGGATACGCGCGTCTGGTTCAGGATATAGTCGGTGGTCGGCATCGAGTGGTCTCCTGCGGGCGCGTGGGGCGGGATCGGGTGTCGCGCGGTCTGCGGATATCTTTCGCCCAGGCCGTGATGTGGCGCAACGGTGGGGATGCGGAAGTCGGTCCCGCCGCGGCGATCCGGGAAGAAATCCGCCGATCGCTCGGGGCCGGGAACGCATCGGGGTTGAGCGGGTCGGGCAGCAGGATTCGCAAAGCGGGTATGGGACGCAAGGATGGATGACGAGGACGATCAGTTCGGGGCCGGTTTCGACGCGCTGCCGCCCTTGCCCAGGGCGCCGCGCGGACGGCTGATCGAATCGCGCGACTGGCTGCGGGCCGAGGCGCGATCGGCGCGCGCGCTGGCCCAGGCGGCGATGGCTGTCGGGCGGCTGGACCAGATGCTGGCGGCGATGGACCGGGGCCACCGCGCCGGCGCGACGCGGCGGCTGGCGCTGATCGAGATCGAGGCGATGCTGTGGGCGCAGGCCATCCCCATGCGCCGCGAGGAGATCGGCCGCGACCTGATGGAGGCCCGCGCCGATACCGACCTGGAGGCGATGCGCCTGGCGCGATGGGCCCTGCGGCGGCTGGAGGGGCAGGGCGATCTGGCCGACCTGCGCGGCTTCCTGGGCCTGCGCCGGGTCGATGTCGCGGGCCTGGACGATCCGATCGCGCCGCGCCCGGCGGGCCAGGATTTCGACGCCGCCGCCGCCGCCTTCTTCGAGGTCCTGGCCGAGCTGGCGCCGCTGCACCCGATCAGCCGCGCCCCGGTGGCGCGGATCGCCTGGCGGCTGGCCGAGGTCTCGCCGCCCGAGGACCTGATCGAGGCGGCCTGCTGGAACGCCCGCGCCATGGCCGAGGGATGCGATGCGCTGGCCTTCCTGCCGCTTGGCCGGCACGGCCGCGCGGTCTGGAACGACGGCGGCGAACCCGAGGGGCGGCTGCAGCGCCACCTGGCCGCGGCGGCGGCGGGCGCGGACGAGGCGCGCCAGGCCCTGCGCCGGGTCGCCGACTGGGCCGCCGAGGCGCGCCGCCGCACCGCCCGCATCAAGGGCGACAACCCCGGCCGCATCATCGCGGCGCTGAGTGCCAATCCGCTGATGACCACGGCGATGGTCGAGGCGGCCACCGGCACCAGCCGCGACACGGCCGAGCGGCTTCTGGCCCGGATGCAGGCCGGCGGGTTGGTCCGCGAAGTGACCGGCAGCCGCCGCTTCCGCCTGTGGAGCGCCGCCGCCTGACGGCCTCCGCGCCGCTCAGTCCGTCTGCGACAGTCCCGCGATGGGATTGCCCGAGCTGCGGATCAGGTGGTTGCGCAGCCTTGCGGCCAGGGGCGACAGCGGCCGGCGCTTGACATGCAGCAGGTAATAGGTCGAGACGCGCAGGTCGTAGGGCAGCCGCAGCGCCGCGAAATTGGCCGCGACCGGAGGCCGGATCAGCAGCTGGGCGACCTCTTCCGAGACCGGAGAGATCGCGTCGCTCTGCGCCAGATAGGCGATGGTCAGCAGCAGCGAGGGGCTGTTGACGATGTTCGCGGGCTCGGGCAGGCCGACATCGGCGAAGGCGGCCAGCGTCGCCTCGCGGATCGGCGCGCCGCGCTGCTGCATGATCCATTCGTAATCCGACAGCTCGGTCAGGGTCAGCGCCGAGGCGCGGGCCAGCGGATGCGCGGCGCGGCAGATGAAGGCGACCTTTTCGTCGCGCATCGGCAGGATGCTGAAATCGTTGCTGTCGAATTCCGGCAGGATCCGGCACAGCACGAAATCCATCTCGCCGCTGGAAAGCTGCTGCAGCAATTCGCGGGACGGCATCACGTCGACGGTGATCTCGGCCCCCGGCGAATCGCGCTTCACCTCGCGGATGGCCGAGACCAGGTAGCTGACCGCCGGGCCGGTCACCGCGCCCACATGCAGGCTGCCCGCATCGCCCTGGCGCAGCGCCCGGACATCGGTCTCGATGCTGCCCAGCTCGCGCAGGATGACGCGGGCGCGGCGCAGCACGGTCCGGCCGATCTCGGTGGGGGCCATGCCCTTGGGCTGGCGGTCGAACAGCGGCGCGCCGATCTGGCGCTCGGTCTCGGCCAGCATCCGCGAGGCGGCGGGCTGGGTCATGGCCAGCGCGTCGGCGGCCAGCTGCAGCTGGCCATGCGCGGCGATCTCGTCCAGCAGGCGCAGCTGCGTGGGTTTCAGGGCAAGGCGGCGCTGTGACATATCATTACCGGTATGCAGATTGGCGTTAAACTCATTTTACCGGCATGTGGCTTGGGGCGTAAGAACAAAAGCGCAAACAGAGGGCCGCGGCCGGAAGGGGCGGCGGCAGGGGGAAACCGATGAAACTCAGAACCGCCGCGATCGCGCTTGCGATCGGTGTGTCGTCCATGGCCTTTGCCGCGGCTGCCGAAACCGTGGGGATCTCGATGCCGACGAAATCCTCGGCCCGCTGGATCTCGGACGGGAATTCCATGGTCGAGCAGTTCCGCGCCGCCGGCTACGACACCGACCTGCAATATGCCGAGGACGACATCCCGAACCAGTTGGCGCAGGTCGAGAACATGATCACCAAGGGCGTCGACGTGCTGGTGATTGCCGCCATCGACGGCACCACGCTGTCGAACGCGCTGGCCAATGCCAAGGCCGCCGACATCAAGGTCATCGCCTATGACCGGCTGATCCGCGACACGCCCGACATCGACTATTACGCGACCTTCGACAATTTCAAGGTCGGGGTCGAGCAGGCCAATTCGCTGGTCGGCGGGCTGAAGGAACGCTTCCCGGACGAACAGCCCTGGAACGTCGAGCTGTTCGGCGGCAGCCCCGACGACAACAACGCCTATTTCTTCTATGACGGCGCGATGAGCGTCCTGCAGCCGATGATCGACGCGGGCGAGATCCAGATCGTCTCGGGCCAGACGGGCATGGACCGGGTCGGCACGCTGCGCTGGGACGGCGCGGTCGCGCAGGCGCGGATGGATAACCTGCTGTCGGCCAATTACACCGACAAGGCGGTCCATGGCGTGCTGTCGCCCTATGACGGGCTGTCGATCGGGATCCTGTCATCCTTGAAGGGGGTGGGCTACGGCTCGGGCGACATGCCGATGCCGATCGTGACCGGGCAGGATGCCGAACTGCCCTCGGTCAAGTCGATCCTGGCGGGCGAGCAGTATTCGACGGTTTTCAAGGACACCCGAGAGCTGGCGCGCGTCACCGTGGGCATGGTCGATGCGATGCTGAAGGGCGGCGAGCCCGAAATCAACGACACCGAGACCTATGACAACGGCGTCACCGTCGTGCCTTCCTACCTGCTGGAGCCGGTGGGCGTTGACGGCTCGAACTGGGAAGAGGTGCTGGTCGCCTCGGGCTATTACGGCAAGGACCAGGTGGAATAGCCCGCCTGCGGGGCCGCGCGCGCCGCGGCCCGTCCCGCCCGTTTTCCGCATCCATCCACCAAGGCCAGCCCCATGTCAGCGCTTCTGGAAATGCGCAGCATCACCAAGACCTTTCCCGGCGTGAAGGCGCTGGACAATGTCAGCATCTCGGTCCGCGAGGGCGAGATCCACGCCATCTGCGGCGAGAACGGCGCGGGCAAGTCGACGCTGATGAAGGTGCTGTCGGGCGTCTATCCGGCGGGCAGCTATGACGGGCAGATCACCTATGACGGCCGGCCCGCCGAGTTCCGCACCATCCGCGACAGCGAGGAACGCGGCATCATCATCATCCACCAGGAACTGGCGCTGGTGCCGCTTCTGACCATCGCCGAGAACATCTTCCTGGGCAATGAATGCGCCACCCGCGGCGTCATCGACTGGCCCGAGACCTTCCGCCAGACCGAGGCATTGCTGGCCAAGGTCGGGCTGCGCGAGACGCCGGGCGCGCGGGTGGGCAGCCTTGGCGTCGGCAAGCAGCAGCTGGTCGAGATCGCCAAGGCGCTGTCGAAGAACGTCCGCCTGCTGATCCTGGACGAGCCGACCGCCGCGCTGTCCGAAGGCGACAGCCAGGCGCTGCTGGACCTGCTGCTGGAGCTGAAGGCGCAGGGCGTCACCTCGATCATCATCAGCCACAAGCTGAACGAGGTGCGCCGCGTCGCCGACAGCGTGACGGTGATCCGCGACGGCGCGACCATCTCGACCATCGACGCGCGCGCCGAGCCGCTGACCGAGGACCGCATCGTGCGCGACATGGTCGGCCGCAGCATGGAGAACCGCTTTCCCGACCGCCAGCGCCGCGCGGGCGAGGTGGTGTTCGAGCTGAAGGACTGGAACGTCTGGCATCCCGAACAGGCGGACCGGCAGATGATCCGCGACCTGTCGATGACGGTCCGCGCCGGCGAGGTGGTCGGCATCGCCGGCCTGATGGGGGCGGGGCGGACCGAACTGGCGATGAGCATCTTCGGCCGCAGCTGGGGCCGCAACATCTCGGGCCAGGTGCTGATGCGGGGCCGGGTGGTCGATGTCTCGACCGTCGACCGGGCGATCCGGGCCGGGCTGGCCTATGTCACCGAGGACCGCAAGACCCTTGGCCTGATCCTGGAGGAAACCATCCGCCGCAACACGGTCCTGGCCAATCTGGACGCCGTGGCCACCCGCGGCGTGGTCGAGGAGGGCCGCGAGACCGAGGTGGCCGAGAAATACCGCCGCGCGCTGAGGATCCGCACGCCCTCGGTCTTCCAGAAGGTGATGAACCTGTCGGGCGGCAACCAGCAGAAGGTGGTGCTGGCGAAATGGCTGTTCACCGACCCCGACCTGTTGATCCTGGACGAACCGACGCGCGGCATCGATGTCGGCGCGAAATATGAAATCTACAGTATCATCAACGAGTTGAGCGCGGCCGGCAAGGCCGTCGTCATGATCTCGTCCGAGATGCCCGAGCTTCTGGGCATGTGCGACCGGATCCACGTCATGAACCAGGGCGGCTTCGTGGGCGAACTGGCGGCCGAGGAGGCCAGCCAGGAAGCCATCATGTCGCTGATCGTCAGGGAATAAGGGGGCGCCATGCAGGCAACCAGCACCGCGACCGCGCCGGGGATCGGCGCCTATCTGACCCGGCATATCCGCGAATACGGGCTTCTGTTCGCGCTGATCGCCATCATGGCCTTCTTCCAGGTCGTGACCGGCGGCACGCTGCTGAGGCCGGTCAACATCACCAACCTGTTCTTGCAGAACAGCTATATCATCATCATGGCGCTTGGCATGCTGCTGGTCATCGTCGGCGGCAATATCGACCTGTCGGTCGGCTCGGTCATGGGCTTCATCGGAGCCTTAGCGGCGGTGATGATCGTGAACTGGCAATTGCCGGTGGGCGTGGCGATCCTGCTGTGCCTCATGACCGGCATGGCCATCGGCGCGGTGCAGGGCTATTTCGTGGCCTATTGGCGCATCCCCTCGTTCATCGTGACGCTGGCCGGGATGCTGGTCTTTCGCGGGCTGTCGCTGTGGCTTCTGGCCGGGCAGTCCATCGGCCCCTTCCCGCGCAGCTTCCAGGCGCTGTCCACCGGCTTCATCCCCGACCTGTTCGCCCTCGATCGCCCGAACGGGCTGGCGCTGGCGGTGGGCGTGGCGGCGGTGCTGCTGATCCTGTGGCTGGGCCTGCGCGCCCGTGCCCGCAACGCCCGCTACGGGATCGAGGACGAGCCCTGGGGCCTGTTTCTGCTGCGCAACGCCATCGTCGCCGCCGCGCTGCTGTTCGTGACCTGGAAACTGGCCTGGTTCCGCGGCCTGCCCAACGTGCTTCTGTCCATGGTCGTGCTGACGGTGATCTATGTCTTCATCACCGAACGCACCACGCTTGGCCGGCGCATCTATGCCGTCGGCGGCAATGCCAAGGCCGCGAAACTGTCGGGCATCCGCACCGAGCGGCTGACCTTCCTGACCTTCGTCAACATGGGGCTGCTGGCGGCGCTGGCCGGGCTGGTCTTCGCGGCGCGGCTGAACACCGCCACCCCCAAGGCCGGCTTCGCGGTCGAGCTGGACGTGATCGCCGCCGTCTTCATCGGCGGGGCCTCGATGGCCGGCGGCTCGGGGCGGATCGTCGGCGCGGTGGTCGGCGCCTTCATCATGGGGGTGATGAACAACGGCATGTCGATCCTGGGCATCGGCATCGACTACCAGCAGGTCATCAAGGGGCTGGTGCTGCTCGCCGCCGTCGTCTTCGACGTCTACAACAAGAACAAAGAGGTCTGACCATGTTTCTGTCGCAACTTCGCCTTCCGGGCGGCCGCCGCGCCGTCGCCCTGCGGCAAGACCAGTCGGCCCATCTGGTGCCCGGCGCCACCGGCACGCGCGACCTGGCGCTGGACGCCATCGCGGCGGGCCGCAGCCTGCGGGCCGAGATCGCCCTGCGCGGCCAGGGCGAGCCGGTGGACCTGGCCGCCGCGCTGGCCGAGGGGCGGATGCTGCTGCCCGTCGATCATCCCGATCCCGCGCATCTGCACCTGACGGGAACCGGGCTGACGCATCTGGGATCGGCTTCCACCCGCGACTCGATGCACCAGAAGGCCGATCCCGACCAGCTGACCGACAGCATGAAGATGTTCCGCATGGGGCTGGAGGGCGGCAGGCCGAAGCCCGGCGCGATCGGCGTGCAGCCCGAATGGTTCTGGAAGGGCAACGGCCACAACGCCGCCGCCCCCGGCGCCAGCCTGTGTTCGCCCGCCTTCGCGCTGGACGCCGGAGAAGAGCCCGAGGTCGCGGGGATTTACGTGATCTGCCCCGAGGGCCGCCCGTTCCGGCTGGGCTTCGCCCTGGCCAACGAATTCTCGGACCATGTGACCGAGCGCGGGAACTATCTGTGGCTGGCCCATTCCAAGCTGCGCCCGGCCAGTTTCGGCCCCGAGCTGCTGCTGGGCGATCTGCCCGACCATGTCGAGGGCGAAAGCCGCATCCTGCGCGACGGCCGGGTGATCTGGCAGAAGCCCTTCCTGTCGGGGGAATCGAACATGTCCCACAGCCTGGCCAACCTGGAGCATCACCATTTCAAATACGGGCTGTTCTGCCAGCCGGGCGACGTGCATGTGCATTTCTTCGGCACCGCCACGCTGTCCTTCGCCGATGGCGTCAAGGCCCGGCAGGGCGATGTCTTCGAGATCCGCTGCCCGGCCTTCGGGCTTCCCCTGCGCAACCCGCTGGACCAGCAGCCGCCGCAGGGCGAGGCGCCGGTCGCGGTCGCCAGCCTCTGAGGTCGCCATGTCCTTCACCCCCGCCCCCTGGCCGCGCCGGCTGCGTTCGCAGGAATGGTATGGCGGCAATTCGCGCGACACGATCTATCACCGCGGCTGGATGAAGAACCAGGGCTGGCCGCATGACCTGTTTGACGGCCGCCCGGTCATCGGCATCCTGAACACCTGGTCCGACCTGACGCCCTGCAACGGCCATCTGCGCGAACTGGCCGAAAAGGTGAAGGCCGGCATCTGGGAGGCCGGTGGCTTTCCGGTCGAGGTCCCGGTCTTTTCCGCCTCGGAAAACACCTTCCGCCCCTCGGCGATGATGTTTCGCAACCTTGCCGCCCTGGCCATCGAGGAACAGATGCGCGGCCAGCCCATCGACGGCGCGGTGCTGCTGGTCGGCTGCGACAAGACCACGCCCAGCCTGCTGATGGCGGCGGCCTCGACCGACCTGCCGTCGATCGTCGTGACCGGCGGGCCGATGCTGAACGGCTATTTCCGGGGCGAGCGGGTGGGATCGGGCACCCATCTGTGGAAATTCTCGGAAGCGGTGAAGGCCGGAGAGATGACCCAGGCCGAATTCCTGGAGGCCGAGGCCAGCATGTCGCGGTCCTCGGGGACCTGCAACACGATGGGCACGGCCTCGACCATGGCCTCGATGGCCGAGGCGCTGGGGATGGCGCTGTCGGGCAATGCCGCGATCCCGGCCGTGGATTCGCGCCGCCGGGTGATGGCGCAGCTGTCGGGACGGCGGATCGTGCAGATGGTCCGGGACGACCTGAAGCCCTCGGACATCCTGACCCGCGCCGCCTTCGAGAACGCGATCCGCACCAATGGCGCCATCGGCGGTTCGACCAATGCGGTGATCCACCTGCTGGCGCTGGCCGGCCGCGTGGGCGTCGACGTGACGCTGGACGACTGGGACCGGCTGGGCCGCGACGTGGCGACCATCGTGAACCTGATGCCCTCGGGCGAATACCTGATGGAGGAGTTCTTCTATGCCGGCGGCCTGCCTGTCGTGCTGAAGCGGCTGGGCGAGGCGGGGCAGCTGCACAAGGACGCGCTGACCGTCAGCGGCCGCAGCATCTGGGAGGAGGTCCGCGAGGTGGTGAACCACAACGAGGAGGTGATCCTGCCGCTGGACCGGGCGCTGACCCGGCAGGGCGGCATCGCCGTCCTGCGCGGCAACCTGGCCCCGCGGGGGGCGGTCCTGAAGCCCTCGGCCGCCAGCCCGCATCTGCTGACCCATCGCGGCCGCGCCGTGGTCTTCGAGGATATCGACGACTACAAGGCGCGGATCGAGGACGAGGCGCTGGACATCGACGAGACCTGCGTCATGGTGCTGAAGAATTGCGGCCCCAGGGGCTATCCGGGCATGGCCGAGGTCGGCAACATGGGCCTGCCGCCCAAGGTGCTGCGCAAGGGCATCACCGACATGGTGCGGATCTCGGACGCGCGCATGTCGGGGACGGCCTATGGCACGGTGGTCCTGCATACCGCCCCCGAGGCGGCGGCCGGCGGCCCGCTGGCGGTGGTCCGCGACGGCGACATGATCCAGCTGGACGTGCCGAACCGGCGCCTGCACCTGGAGATCGGCGACGATGAGCTGGCCGCGCGGCTGGCGGCCTGGCAGCCCCGGCATGAGAGGCCCGACAGCGGCTATGCCTGGCTGCACCAGGCCCATGTCGAGGGGGCCGATACCGGCGCGGACCTGGATTTCCTGAAGGGCTGCCGGGGCAATCCGGTCGGAAGGGACAGTCACTGATGGGGGCACGGATGGGGGCCGGGATGAAGATCGCGCTGGTGGGCATCGGGAAGATCGCGCTGGACCAGCATGTCCCGGCGCTGGCCGCCAGCCCGGACTGGAAGCTGGCGGCGACCGTCTCGCGCAATGGCTCGGTTCCGGGGGTCGAGTCCTTCGCGAATCTCGCCGATATGCTGGCGGCGCGTCCCGACATCGCCGCCGTCAGCCTGTGCCTGCCGCCGGTGCCGCGTTTCGAGGCCGCGCAGGCGGTCCTGCGCGCGGGCCGCCACCTGATGCTGGAAAAGCCCCCCGGCGCCACGCTGGCCGAGGTCCACCATCTGGCCGATCTGGCGCGGGCGCAGGGGGTGACGATCTTCGCCACATGGCATTCGCGCATGGCCCACGGGGTCGCGGCGGCGAAGGCCTGGCTGGCCGGCCGCAGCATCCGCGCCGGCCGGATCACCTGGCGCGAGGACGTGCGCAAATGGCATCCCGGCCAGGACTGGATCTTCGAGGCCGGCGGCATGGGCGTCTTCGATCCGGGCATCAACGCCCTGTCGATCCTGACCGAGATCCTGCCCGATCCCCTCCGCCTGACCGAAGCCGAGCTGGACTTTCCCGCCAACCGCCAGGCCCCGATCGCCGCGCGGCTGGGTTTCGCCGGCGGCATCAGCGCCGATTTCGACTTCCGCCAGCAGGGGCCGCAGACCTGGGACATGGAATTTTCGACCGATGGCGGCGATCTGGCGCTGCGCATGGGCGGCAACCGGCTGGAGATCGGTGGTGCGCATCGCGAAGGCTCGGACGACATCATGGGCGAATATCCGGCGCTCTATGCGCGGATGGCCGGGCTGGTGCGCGAGGGCCGATCCGATGTCGACCTGTCGCCGATGGTGCTGGTCGCCGATGCCTTCACGCTGGGGCGGCGGAATACCGTCGCCGATTTCGACTTCCAAAGGATGGGATAATGAGCTTCGAACCGCATGGCAGGCACCTGATCGCAGGGGAATGGGTCGGCAGCGCGCGGCGCTTTTCCAGCGCCCCCGCGCATGGCCCGGCGTATGAGTTCTCGATCGGCACGCCCGAGCTGGTGAACCGTGCCTGCGAAGCCGCCGAGGATGCCTTCTGGTCCTATGGCCATGCCAGCCGCGAGGATCGCGCGACGCTGCTGGACGCCATCGCCGACGAGATCGAGGCCCGCGCCGAGGCCATCACCCGGATCGGCACGCAGGAAACCGGCCTGCCCGAAGCCCGCCTGCAGGGCGAGCGCGCCCGCACCGTGGGCCAGCTGCGGCTGTTCGCGGATCACATCCGCAAGGGCGACTATCTGGACCGCCGCCATGATCCGGCGCTGCCCGAACGCCAGCCGCTGCCGCGCCCCGACCTGCGGCTGATCCAGCGCCCGGTCGGCCCGGTCGCGGTCTTCGGCGCCTCGAACTTCCCGCTGGCCTTCTCGACCGCCGGCGGCGACACGGCGGCCGCGCTGGCCGCAGGCTGCCCGGTCGTCGTCAAGGGCCATCCCGCCCATCCCGGCACCGGCGAGATCATCGCCGAGGCGATCCATGCCGCGATCCGTTCATTGCAGCTCCCTTCCGGAGTGTTTTCGCTGATCCAGGGCGACGGGCGGGATATTGGCACGGCGCTGGTTACGAATCCGTTGATCCGCGCGGTGGGCTTCACCGGCAGCCTGGCCGGGGGCCGGGCGCTGTTCGACCTCTGCGCGCAGCGCCCCGAGCCGATTCCCTTCTTCGGCGAGCTGGGCAGCATCAATCCGGGCTTCGTGCTGCCCCAGGCGCTGGCCAGGCGCGGGCAGGCCATCGCTAAGGGCTGGGCGGCCAGCCTGATCCTGGGGGCGGGGCAGTTCTGCACCAATCCCGGCCTGATGGTCCTGCCCGAGGGCGAGCTTGCCGATGCCTTCGCCCAGGCCGCCGCGCAGGCGCTGCGGGACGCGCCCGCGCAGGTGATGCTGAGCGACGGCATCGCGCGGGCCTATCGCGAGGGCGCGGGCCGGGTCGCGGGGCGGGCCGTGCCGGTGCTGTCGCGCGACAGCGCGGGGCGCGAGGCGCTGCCGAACATCTGCCGGACCACCGCCGCCGAATTCCTGCGCGATCCCGTCCTGTCGGACGAGGTCTTCGGCCCGCTGGGGCTGATCGTCACCGCCCCGGATGCCGGGCAGATGCTGGCGCTGGCCCGCGCGCTGCAAGGCCAGCTGACCGCCACCCTGCACATGGAGGACGAGGACCTGGAGCCTGCCCGCCCGCTGCTGCCGGTCCTGGAACGCAAGGCGGGCCGCGTGCTGGTCAACGGCTTTCCCACCGGGGTCGAGGTGGCCGATGCCATGGTCCATGGCGGCCCCTATCCCGCCAGCACCAATTTCGGCGCGACCAGCGTCGGCACCCTCTCGATCCGCCGCTTCCTGCGGCCGGTCTGCTACCAGAACGTCCCCGAGGCGCTGTTGCCCGAGGACCTGCGGGAGGCGACATCCCGCTAATGCCTGCCGGGACGGCCCGGCACAACACTCAGGGAGGAACACATGAAACTCGGAACTCTGCTCGGCAGCGCGGCCATGCTGGCCATGACCGGCACTGCGGCCCTGGCCGAGGGCGAAACCGTCGGCTTCTCGCAGATCGGCTCGGAATCGGGCTGGCGGGCGGCGGAAACGACGCTGACCCGCCTGCAGGCCGAGGAACGCGGCTATCGGCTGCAATTCTCGGACGCGCAGCAGCGCCAGGAAAACCAGATCGCCGCGATCCGGTCCTTCATCGCGCAGGGCGTGGACGCGATCCTTCTGGCCCCGGTGGTCGCCACCGGCTGGGATTCGGTCCTGCAGGAGGCGAAGGAGGCCGAGATCCCGGTCGTGCTGCTGGACCGCCAGGTGGACAGCTCGGAAGACCTTTACCTGACCGCCGTGGGCTCGAACCTGGTCCATGAGGGCGAGGTGGCGGGCGAATGGCTGGCCGCCGAGGTCGGCGAGCGCGACTGCCGCATCGTCGAATTGCAGGGCACCACCGGATCGTCCCCGGCCATCGACCGCAAGGCCGGCTTCGAGAACGCCATCGCCGCGCACGAGAACCTGACGATCGTGCGCAGCCAGACCGGCGATTTCACCCGCGCGCAGGGCAAGGAGGTGATGGAGAGCTTCCTGCAGGCCGAGAATGGCGGGCGCGACATCTGCGCGCTTTACGCCCATAATGACGACATGGCGGTGGGTGCCATCCAGGCGATCAAGGAGGCGGGGCTGAAACCCGGCGAGGACATCCTGATCGTCTCCATCGACGGGGTGCCGGACATCTTCCAGGCGATGGCCGCGGGCGAGGCGAATGCCACGGTCGAGCTGACCCCGAACATGGCCGGGCCCGCCTTCGACGCGCTGGAGGCCTTCTGGGCGGACGGGACGCTGTCCGAGAAGTTCATCCAGACGGAATCGAAGCTGTTCACCCAGGCCGACGACCCGGCGGGCGAATACGAGGCCCGCAAGGACCTGGGCTATTGACCGACCTGCCGGGCCGCCCGCCGCGCGGCCCGGCCCCATCTGCAAGAGGGGTCGCCATGCTGCTGACCATCCGATCGCTGGACAAGCGCTTTCCCGGAACCCGCGCGCTGGACGGGGTCGATTTCGACCTGCGCGCGGGCGAGGTCCATGCGCTGCTGGGCGAGAACGGCGCGGGCAAGTCCACGCTGATCAAGTGCCTGACCGGCGCCTATCGCCGCGATGGCGGCGAGATCCGGCTGGAGGGCGCGGCGATCGACCCGCGCTCGACCGTCGAGGCGCAGGACCTGGGCATCGGCACCGTCTATCAGGAGGTGAACCTGCTGCCCAACCTGACCGTGGCGCAGAACCTGATGTTCGGGCGCGAGCCCCGGCGCTTCGGGCTGATCGACGCCCGCGCCATGCGATGGCAGGCCCGCGCGATGCTGGCGGATTACGGGCTGGACCTGGACGTGGAGCGCGACCTGGGCAGCTATCCGGTCGCCATCCGGCAGATCGTCGCCATCGCCCGCGCGGTGGCGCTGTCGGGCAAGGTGCTGATCCTGGACGAGCCGACCGCCAGCCTGGACGCGCGCGAGGTCGGCATGGTCTTCGACGTGGTGCGCGGCTTGCGCGACCGCGGGCTGGGGATCGTCTTCGTGTCGCATTTCCTGGACCAGGTCTTCCAGCTGACCGACCGGATCACCGTCCTGCGCAACGGCCGCAAGGTCGTGACCGAGGAGACGCGCGGCCTGGACCGGATGCGGCTGATCCGGCACATGCTGGGACGGGAACTGGAGGCCGAGACCGCGGACCGCGCCGCGCGGGATCGCGGCTCGCGCCCGGCGATGCTGGAATTCCGGGGTATGGGGCGTCCCGGCCTGATCGAGCCCTTCGACCTGGAGATCGCGCAGGGCGAGGTCGCGGGCCTTGCCGGGCTTCTGGGCTCGGGGCGGACCGAAAGCGCCGAATTGCTGTTCGGCCTGCGCGGTGCCCGGACGGGCGAGGCCCGCGACCAGTCGGGCCCGCTGCAGCTGCGCAGCCCGCGCGCGGCCATCGCGGCGGGCTTCGGCTTCGCGCCCGAGGATCGCAAGACCGACGGCATCGTCGCCGACCTGTCGGTGCGCGAGAACATCGCCCTTGGCCTTCAGGCGCGGCGCGGCTGGGCGCGGCCCATCGCGCGGGCGGAACGCAACCGGCTGGCCGACGACTATATCCGCCGCCTCGACATCCGCACCTCGGGCCGCGAGAAGCCGGTCGGAGAGCTGTCGGGCGGCAACCAGCAGAAGGTGGTGCTGGCGCGCTGGCTGGCGATGAACCCGCGCTTCCTGATCCTGGACGAGCCGACGCGCGGCATCGACGTGGGCGCCCATGCCGAGATCCTGCGCCTGATCCGCGAACTGACCGAGCAGGGCATGTCGCTGATGGTCATCTCCTCCGAGATCGACGAGCTGATCGCGGTCTCGGACCGGGTGATCGTGCTGCGCGACCGCCGCCACGTGGCCCAGCTGGCGGGCGAGGAGATCACCGGCGACCGGATCATGCGCGCCATCGCCGCCACCGATGCCGCGGATAGCGGGGAGGCGGCGTGATGGCCGCGACGCTGCGCCGCATCGCCCCGCAACTGGTCGCGCTGGCCGCGCTGGTGGCGCTGGTCACGGCCTTCTATCCGGCCTTCCTGGACATTTCCGTCAACAATGGCCGCCTTGTCGGCCCGATCATCGACGTGCTGAAACGCGCCGCCCCCGTGGCGCTGCTGGCGGTGGGCATGACGCTGGTCATCGCGACGCGCGGGATCGACCTGTCGGTCGGCACGATCATGGCGATCTGCGGCGCCGTCGCCGCCTCGGCCGTCGCCGCGGGCTGGGGGCCGGTCGCGGCGGTGACGCTGGCGCTGGGGGCGGGGGCGCTGGCCGGGCTGTGGAACGGGACGCTGGTGGCGGTGGTGGGCATCCAGCCCTTCGTCGCCACGCTGATCCTGATGACCATGGGCCGCGGCCTGGCGCAGCTGATCACCGAAGGCCGGATCCTGACCTTCACCGATCCGGGCTTCGCGCGGATCGGCTCGGGCAGCTTCCTGGCTTTGCCGGTGCCGGCCTGGATCTGGTTGCTGACCGCGCTGCTGGTCGCGCTTCTGATGCGGCGCACGGCGCTTGGCCTGCTGATCGAGGCGATCGGCATCAACCGCCGCGCCAGCATGCTGGCCGGGGTCAATGCGACCGTGCTGCTGATCGCGGTCTATGTCGCCTCGGGGCTCTGCGCGTCGCTGGCGGGGCTGATCGTGACCGCCGACATCCGCGGCGCGGATGCCAACAACGCCGGATTGTGGCTGGAGCTGGACGCGATCCTGGCGGTGGTGATCGGCGGCAACTCGCTTCTGGGCGGGCGGTTTTCCATCGCCGCCTCGGTGATCGGGGCGCTGATCATCCAGACCATCACCATCGGCATCCGGCTGGCGGGCTTCCCCTCGGAATACAACCTGATCATCAAGGCGGTGCTGGTGCTGATCATCCTGGTGCTGCAATCGCCCCGCATCGCGGCGGAATGGCGGCTGTGGAAGGACAGCCGCCGCGCCGCGCGCGAGGCGGCGTTGAAGCCCGCGGAAAGGGCCGCAAAATGAACACCCGCGCCTTGCCCCTCTATGCCACCATCGCGATCTTCCTGCTGGCCTGGCTGGTCTTCTGGCTGCAGTTCCCGACCGTGCTGTCCACCCGCGTGATCGGCAACCTGCTGACCGACAACGCCTATCTGGGCATCGTCGCGGTCGGCATGACGCTGGTCATCCTGTCGGGCGGGATCGACCTGTCGGTGGGCGCGGTCATCGCCTTTTCGGGCGTCTTCATCGCGGTGATGCTGCGCGATACCGGGCTGCACCCGCTGGTGGTCTTCGCGATGCTGCTGGCGCTGACCACCGCCTTCGGCGCGGCGATGGGCTTCCTGATCGACCGGCTGGCCATGCCCGCCTTCATCGTCACCCTGGCCGGGATGTTCCTGGCGCGCGGCGCGGCCTATATCCTGTCGATCGATTCCGTGCCGATCCAGCATCCCTTCTATCAAAGCCTGCAATCGGCCTATTGGCTGATGCCGGGCCGGGGGCGGCTGACGCTGATCGGCGTGCTGATGGTGCTGACCTTCGTGCTGGGCATGGTCATCGCGCACCGGACCCGCTTCGGCGCCAGCGTCTATGCGCTTGGCGGGGGCGAGGCGACCGCGCGGCTGATGGGCGTCCGGCAGGGGCGCACCATCGTCATGGTCTATGCCTTTTCGGGCGCGATGGCCGGGCTGTCGGGCATCGTCTTCTCGATCTATACCGGCTCGGGCTATTCGCTGGCCACCGTCGGGACCGAGCTGACCGCGATCGCGGCGGTGGTGATCGGTGGCACGCTGCTGACCGGCGGCTCGGGCTACATGTTCGGGACCTTCATCGGCGTGCTGACCATGGGGCTGATCCAGACCTACATCGTCTTCGACGGCAGCCTGTCCAGCTGGTGGACCAAGATCGTCATCGGTATCCTGCTGCTGGCCTTCATCCTGCTGCAGAAGGGAATCATGAAACTGTCCGACCTGCGCCTTGCGAGGCAGGCGCGATGAGCTGCCTGATCCATGACGACCGCCCCTGCGAGCTGGGCGAGGGCGCGCTGTGGCACCCGCAGCGGCGGCAGTTCTTCTGGTTCGACATCCTGGGCCGCCGGCTTTTGTCGCGCGACGGCTCGGGCGCGCGGGAATGGCGCTTCGACCGGATCGCCTCGGCCGCGGGCTGGATCGACCGGGACCGGCTGCTGGTCGCGACCGAGACCGGGCTGGCGATCCTGTCGCTGGAAACCGGCGGGCTGCGCGACCTGGTCACGGTCGAGGCCGGGCAGCCGGGCACCCGATCGAATGACGGGCGGGCGGACCGGCAGGGCGGGTTCTGGTTCGGCACGATGGGCAAGGCGGCCCAGGCCGGCGCGGGCGCGATCTATCGCTTTTACCGGGGGCAGCTGCGGCGGCTTTTCGACGGGATCTCGATCCCCAATTCGATCTGCTTCTCGGCCGATGGGGGGATGGCCTATTTCTCGGACACGGCGCGCGGCATCGTCTGGCGGCAGGCGCTGGACGGCGACGGCTGGCCCGAGGGCGCGCGGCAGGTCCATCTGAACCTGGGGCCCGACGGGTTCAGCCCGGACGGCGCGGTCATCGACGCGGATGGCGGCCTCTGCTGCGCGATCTGGGGCGAGGGCGCGGTGATGCGCTTCGATGCCGGGGGGCGGCCGACCCACCGTTTCGCGGTGCCGGGGCGCCATGCCTCTTGCCCGGCCTTCGGGGGCGAGGGCTTCAGGCAGATGCTGGTGACGACCGCGCGCGAGGGGATCGCGCGGCCCGACCGCCACCAGGGGCTGACCTATCTGCTGGAGCCCGGCCTGGCCGGGCTGGCCGAGCCGAGGGTGATCCTGTGAGCGCGGGCGCGACCCTGACCCTGCCCGACGGGCGCGCGGTGCGGCAGGTCGCGCTGCGCGGCGGCGGGCTGTCGGCGAAGGTGCTGACGCTTGGCGCCATCCTTCAGGACCTGCGGCTGGAGGGGGTCGATCATCCGCTGGTGCTGGGCTGCCCCAAGGTCGCGGATTACCTGGGGCCGGGGCGCTATCTGGGCGCGGTCGTCGGGCGCTATGCCAACCGGATCGCGGGCGCGCGCTTCGGCCTGGAGGGCAGGGTGTTCCGCACCGATCCAAACTTCCTTGGCCGGCACACGCTGCATGGCGGCGCGGACGGCGTGGACATCCATATCTGGCGGATCGAGGAGCTGGCGCCGGACCATGTCGCGATGCGCCTCGATCTGCCCGACGGCCATATGGGCTTTCCCGGCAACCTGCGGATCGGCGTGACGATCGCGCTGCGGGACGGCGCGCTTTCGCTGGATTTCGCGGCCGAAACCGATGCGCCCACGCCCTGCAGCCTGGCCCATCACGGCTATTTCGACCTCGACGGGACGGGCGATGTCCGCGACCACCGCCTGCGCATCGCGGCCGCCCATTACCTGCCCGTCGATGCCGAGCTGATCCCCTTGCCCGGCACCGCGCCGGTCGCGGGCACGCGCTTCGATTTCCGCGCGCCGCGCCGGATCGGCCCGGGCGGCCATGACCACAATTTCTGCCTGTCGGACGGCCCGGTCGCCGCGCGGGTCGTGGCGGAACTGACCGGCCTCTCGGGCCTGTCGATGCAGGTCGAGACCGACGCGCCGGGGCTGCAGCTCTACGATGGCGGCCATTTCGACGGCGTGCCGGGGCTGGAGGGGCGCCTTTACGGCCCCCATGCCGGGCTGGCGCTGGAGACCCAGCACTGGCCCGATGCGCCGAACCGGCCGGATTTCCCCGATGCGATCCTGCGCCCCGGCGGCATCTATCGCCACCACGTCGCCTACAGGTTCCGGCGATGAGCGCGGCGCTGATCGGCATCGACTGGGGCACCAGCTCGTTCCGGGCATGGCGCATGGACCGGGACGGGGCGGTGATCGACTCCGTTGCCGAGGGGCCGGGCATCCTTGCCGCCGCCGCGCGGCCCGGCGGGTTCGAGGCCGCGCTGCAGGAGGTCCTCGGGCCGTGGCTCGGCAGCGCGCCGATCATCGCCTCGGGCATGGTCACCAGCCGCAACGGCTGGGCCGAGACGCCCTATCTGCCCCTGCCGCTGGACGCCGCGGCGCTGGCCGGGGCGCTTCATCCGCATCGCTGCGGGCTGGGCGTGGTCCATCTGGTGACCGGGGCCGTCAGCGATCCCGACGGCCCCGCCCCGGACGTCATGCGCGGCGAGGAAACCGAGATCGTCGGCCATCTGGCGGACGGGGCCGGCGAGGGGCTGTTCGTGCTGCCCGGCACCCACAGCAAATGGGCCCGCGCCGAGGCCGGGCGGCTGGTCGGGTTCCGCACCGCGATGACCGGAGAGCTGTTCCAGCTGCTGCGCGACGGCTCGATCCTGGGGCGCCCGGCCCGGCCCGGCCCGTTCAGCGCCGAAGGTTTCGCGCGCGGGCTGGAGGCGGGGCGGGCGGGGGGATCGCTGGCCGGCCGGCTGTTCTCGGCGCGGGTGCTGCCGCTGCTGGACCGGATGGCCGGGAACCAGGTGGCGGACTATCTGTCGGGGCTGCTGATCGGCGACGAGATCGCGCAGGGCCTGGCCGGACATGCGGGCGGTGCGCCGGTCATCATCGGGCGGGGCGACCTGGCCGAACGCTATCGCCTGGCCTTCGCCGCCTTCGGCCAAGAGGCGCAGGTCGCCGCGCCCGGCATGGCGCGGCGCGGCCTGTGGGAAATCGCAAGACGCGCGGGGATCATCGCATGACCGACTGGACCAGGGCCTTCACCACCTGCCCGCTGATCGCCATCCTGCGGGGCCTGCCCGCAACGGATGCCGAGGATACCGCGCTGGCCCTGACCGGGGCCGGATTCACCATCATCGAGGTGCCGCTGAATTCGCCCGACCCGCTGGACAGCATCGGCCGGATCGCGGCCCGCGCGCCCGATGCGCTGGTCGGGGCGGGCACGGTGCTGACCCCCGCGCAGGTCCGCGACGTCGCCGCGGCGGGCGGGCGGCTGATCATCGCGCCGAATTTCGACCCCCGCGTCGCGGCCGAGGCCGCGCGCCTGTCGCTGTCCTATTGCCCCGGCATCGCCACCGTCTCGGAAGCCTTCGCGGCGCTGGAGGCCGGGGCGGCGGCGCTGAAGCTGTTCCCGGCCGAGATGATCCCGCCGGCGGCCCTGGGCGCGATGCGCGCGGTGCTGCCGCGCGCGACCAGGCTGCTGCCGGTGGGCGGCATCACCCCCGGCAGCGTCCCGGCCTATCGCGAGGCGGGCGCGGACGGCTTCGGCCTCGGCTCGGCGCTCTACCGGCCCGGCCAGGCGCCCGGCGTGACGGGGGAAAGGGCGGCCGCCTTCCTGGCGGCCTGGCGCGGCGCGGCCTGACCCTCCGATCCCCCGGCCCGCGCCGGATCCCCGTCCCGATCTCGTCGCACGGCCAAGGCCTTGGGCTTCATTCACGACCGTTTCACGCCGCCGGCGGTATCGATGGGGGCGGGATCTGATCCCGTTTGCGCAGGCAACGCTCGGAAGCGAAAGGAGCTCGAGATGCCTATTGGAACCAATTTCAACGACACGCTCATCGGGGACAACACCGCCGAACTGTTCTTCGGCCTTGGCGGCAACGACCTGATCCTTGGCAATGGCGGCAACGACACCATCTATGGCGGCACCGGAAACGACACGGTCGATGGCGGCAGCGGCAACGACCTGATCTATGGCGAGGCCGGCAATGACAGCCTGGTCGGCGGTGGCGGTACCGACACCATCTATGGCGGCGAAGGCAATGACACGATCCGCTCCAGCGGGGCGGGTTTCTATGACGGCGGCAATGGCAACGACTATGTCTATGCCGGGCTGGGCGTTGCGGAAACGCTGCGCGGCGGCGCCGGGGTCGACTGGCTGAACACCACCAATTGGAATTCCGCCTATGTCATCAACCTGGCCACCGGCCTGACCAACTTTGCCGGCGAAAGCTTCACCCAGTTCGAGAACCTGGTCACCGGCAACGGCAATGACAGCCTGACCGGCACGGCCGATGCCAACACCATCTACAGCGGCGGCGGCGACGATACCGTGCGCGGCGAGGCCGGCAACGACTATATCTCGGCCGGCGGCGGCAATGACCTGCTCTATGGCGGCAGCGGCAACGACACGGTCCTGGGAGGCGACGGCAACGACCGGCTCTATGGCGAGGCCGGCAACGACTATCTCTATGGCGATGCCGGAAACGACACGATCGATGGCGGCAGCGGCAACGACTATCTCTCGGGCGGCAGCGGCAATGACAGCCTGACCGGCGGCGGCGGCACCGACACCATCTATGGCGGCGAGGGCAATGACACGATCCGCTCCAGCGGGGCGGGGGTCTATGACGGCCAGGCGGGCGACGACCATGTCTATGCGGGCCTGGGCGTCGCGGAAACGCTGCGCGGCGGCGCCGGCGTCGACTGGCTGGACACGACCACCTATGGCGGCAA
Source organism: Paracoccus sigandri (assembly GCF_003709565.1). Classification (GTDB taxonomy): domain Bacteria; phylum Pseudomonadota; class Alphaproteobacteria; order Rhodobacterales; family Rhodobacteraceae; genus Paracoccus; species Paracoccus siganidrum. The sequence goes on from NZ_QNRC01000006.1 coordinate 78,680, forward strand.
CTACCAGGTCGACCTGGCCAGCGGGCTGACGAATTACGCGGGCGAGAGCTTCGTCCAGTTCGACCATCTGCAATCGGGCCAGGGCCACGACACCCTGTTCGGGACCGCCGGGGACAACCAGATCCGCGGCGGCGGGGGTGCGGACCGGATCCACGGCCGCGCCGGGCATGACCTGCTGAACGGCCAGGCCGGCCATGACACGCTGAACGGCAACAACGGCAACGACACTTTGCTTGGCCAGGCCGGCAACGATGTCCTGAACGGCGGCGCCGGGCAGGACGTGCTGCGCGGCGGCGCGGGCAGCGACATCCTGTCCGGGCAGCAGGGGCATGACCAGCTGTTCGGCGAGGCGGGACCCGACCAGCTGCTGGGCGGGGCCGGCAACGACACGCTGAACGGCGGTGCCGGTCACGACACGCTGAATGGCGGCGCGGGCAATGACCTGCTGATCGGCGGGGCCGGCAACGACCTGCTGATCGGGGGCGGAGGAGAGGACACGTTCCGCTTCGTCAGCATCTCGGATTCGCCCAGTGGCGGCAATCACGACACGATCAGCGGCTTCCAGGGTGCCGGCAACCGGCCCGCCGCCGCGATCGAGGACCTGATCGACCTGTCCCAGATCGACGCGAACACGCTGGTGGGCGGCAACCAGGCCTTCACCTTCAACGGCACCACGCCGGGCGGGGTGGGCACGATCTGGCTGCAGAATGTCGGCAATGCGACCTGGCTGCACCTGAATGTCGACAATGACGCCGCGCCCGAGATGACGATCCGCATCCTGGACGGCGCCACCACGGCCGGCGACTATTGGGCGGGCGATTTCATCCTGTGAGGGCGCGCCCGGCCCCTCTCTGCCCGGCGTGGCGGGGAGGGGCTGTCGCGGTCGCCCCCGGCGTTCAGGCGTCCAGTCCGTCCTTGACCCGTTCCCAGGCCTGGGTCAGGTGCTTGCCCAGGATCGCCGCCAGGCGATCCGCGTCGCGGGCCTCCAGCGCGGCGATCATCTCCTCGTGTTCGGCCACGGCATTTGCCCATTTCTCAGGACCCTCGTGGCCGACGAAGCGGATGCGCTTCAGGCGGGTCTGCAGCCGCGCATGGACCTCGGACAGCGATCCGTTGTCGGCCAGGGCGACGATGCCGGTATGGATCGCCTGGTTCAGCTTGTAATAGGCCAGCCGGTCTTGGCGCCGGTAGCAGGCCAGCATCTCGTCATGCAGCGCGCGGATCTCGGCGATGGCCTCGTCGCTGGCGATCTCGCAGGCGCGCGCGCCCGCGTGCTGTTCCAGCATCCGCAGCACCTCGATCATGTCCAGCACCTCCTTGGCGCCGAATTTCTTGACGACCGCGCCGCGCGTCGGGACCAGCTCGACCAGCCCTTCGCTGGCCAGGAACTTGATGGCCTCGCGCAGCGGGGTGCGCGAGACGCCGAGCTGCGCGCCGATCTGGCCTTCGTTCAGCCGCGAGCCCGGCGGCAGGTGGCCCTCGATGATCATGTCGCGCAGACGGTTCAGGATGGCGTCGTGCAGCGATTGCCGCTCGATCCTGACTTCCATGCCCTGCGTATCCGATATGCCGGATCTCTCCACGTTCCTGCCTCTCCTCACCCGTCTTTCCGAATGGCTATGCGCCGCGTGGGGATAAGTCAATAATGCGTTCTGAACTCTGTATACAGCATACTTGATAACGCCTTTGCGGCGTGCTAGCACCTTCCTGGCAGGGGGACTGATTCGGGAGGAGCCAATGTCGCCAGATCGGCAGGGACCGCGTGTCCGGCTTGCGCTTGCGCAGGGCGGGCGGCATCCAGCCAGCTGCAGCAGCCGTCGCGCGGGGGTCGGGTCGTGACCCGCCGCTGGAGCGCCGGAGACTGGCCCATCGCGGCGGCGATGATCCCGTTTCCCAACCACCTGCCGGACGGGCGCCCGATCCAGGATGCGGCGCCCGAGGTCTGGGCGCGCGACCTGGTCCAGGTCGCGGATGCCGGGTTTGATGCCGTCGATCCCACCGATTCCTGGCTGCGCCTGGCCGACCTGGACGCTGCGCGGCGGGCCGACTTCGTGGCGATCTGCAAGGACCTGGGCCTGGCCATTCCCGCCATCTCGACCGCGCGGCGCAGCGTGATCGACCCCCAGCATGGCGACGACCACCTGGCCTACAGCCACCGGGTGATCGACACCGCGGCCGAGCTTGGCGTGGGCCATGTCAGCTTCGGCTTCTTCGGCCCGCTGACGCCGCGCCAGCAGAAGGCGCTGTGGTTCTGGACCGAGGAAGGGGTGCGAAATCCCGACGACCCGGCCGTCTATCGCCTTGCCGTGGAGCGGATCCGCGAGCTGGCCGCCCATGCCGAGGGCTGCGGGGTGCGGATCGCGCTGGAAATGTACGAGGACACCTATCTGGGCACGGCGCGCGATGCGGTGCGTTTCGTGACCGAGGTGGATCATCCCGCGGTCCGGCTGAACATCGACATCGGCAACCTGATCCGCCTGCACCGCCCGGTGGAACCCTGGGCCGAGATGATCGAGCTTTGCGCGCCCCATGCCGGCTATTGGCACGTCAAGAACTATTACCGGATCGAGGAGCCGCGCACCGGCCAGGTCATGACCCATCCGGCGCCGCTGATGGGCGGCACGATCAACTGGCGTGCGGCGATCCGCCGGGCGCTGGAACTGGGCTTCGACAGTCCCTTCCTTGTCGAGCATTATGGCGGCGACGGGCTGTCGGTCTGCGCGGCCAACCGGGACTATATCAGACGCATTCTTTCGGACAGGACGATCAGCAATGACCAGGGTGTTTGACAAGCCAGAAGATTTCGCCGCGACGGCCCTGTCGGGCTTCTGTGCCGCGAATGCCGACCGGGTCGCCCAGGTGCCGCATGGCGCCGTGCGCGCCCGGCCGGGTCCCCAGGGCAAGGTGGCGCTGCTGGTGGGCGGCGGATCGGGGCATTATCCGGCCTTCCTGGGCTATGTCGGGGCCGGGCTGGCCGATGCGGCGGTGGCGGGGGATGTCTTCGCCTCGCCCTCGACCAGCGCGGTCGCCGGGGTGGCGCGGGCGGCGAACCGGGGCGGCGGGGTGATCCTGGGCTTCGGGAACTATGCCGGCGACGTGCTGAATTTCGGCGCCGCCGCGGAACGGCTGCGCGGCGAGGGCATCGACGCCCGCATCCTGGCAGTCACCGACGACGTGGCCAGCGCCGGCCCAGAGGAACGCAGCAGGCGCCGCGGCGTCGCCGGGGACCTGCTGGTGTTCAAGATCGCCGGGGCGGCCGCCGAGGCGGGGCTGGACATCGACGCGGTCGAGGCGGTCGCGCAGCGCGCCAACGCTGGCTCGGTCTCCTTCGGCGTCGCCTTCGACGGCTGCACCCTGCCGGGCCAGGCGGGGCCGCTGTTCACCGTCGATCCGGAGCATATCGCGCTGGGTCTGGGCATCCATGGCGAGCCGGGCATCCGCACCGAGCGGATGATCCCCGCCGCGGAACTGGCCCGGATGCTGCTGGCGCCGCTGCTGGCCGAACGTCCCGCGGGCCATGACGGCCGCGTGGCGGTCGTGCTGAACGGCCTTGGCCGCACCAAATACGAGGAACTTTTCGTGCTGTGGCATCACCTGTCGCGGCTGCTGGCGGACGAGGGGCTGACCCCGGTCGATCCCGAGGTCGGGGAATTCGTCACCAGCCTGGACATGGCGGGCTGTTCGCTGTCGATCCTGTGGCTGGATGACGAGTTGGAGGCGTTCTGGCGCGCGCCTGCCGATGCTCCGGCCTTCCGCAAGGGCAGCATAGCCCGCCCGGACGCGGCGGTCGCGGCGCCGCAGGACGCCGCGCCGGTGGCCGCTGCGGAAACGATCCAGCCCGGCTCCGAGGTTTCGCGGCAAGCCGGTGCCTGCATCGCGGCATTGATCGCCCGGATGGCCGATGCGCTGGCCGAGGCCGAGGAAGAGCTTGGCCGCATCGACGCGCAGGCCGGCGACGGCGATCACGGCCAGGGCATGGCGCGCGGCTCGGGTGCCGCCGCATCGGCGGCCGCCGAGGCATCCGCAGCCGGTGCCGGCGCCGGGGGCGTGCTGGTCTCGGCCGGCGATGCCTGGGCGGACAGGGCCGGCGGCACCTCGGGGGCGCTGTGGGGCGTGGCCCTGCGCGGCTTCGGGCTGGCGCTTGGCGACGACGCCGCAATCGCGCCCGGCCTGGTCGCGGCGGGGGCGCGGGATGCGCTTGACGCGGTGGTGCGCCTTGGCGGGGCGCAGCCGGGCGACAAGACGCTGGTCGATGCCCTGGTGCCTTTCGTCGATGCCCTGGCCGCCGAAGCGGATCGCGGCCAAGCCCTGCCGGAGGCCTGGCGAAGGGCGGCCACCGCCGCGACCGAGGCCGCCGAGGCCACCGCCGACCTGGTCCCGCGTCTGGGCCGGGCCCGGCCGCTGGCCGAACGCAGCGTCGGCCATCCCGACGCCGGCGCGGTTTCGCTGGCGCTCTGCGCCCGCGTGATCGCGGATGCGCTGGAAAAGGGTGCGGGCAGCAGCGCCCGGCCGTCCTGACACCATCCGCGCCGCAGGCGTGATCGCCCGCGGCACCGCTTTCACCCCACATCGGTCCCCGATCCTGCCGCATCCTGGCGCGGCACAAATTTCTGGACCGAATGTGACATGTTGTATACAGAACTCTGAATGGAGGAATCGCACATGCGCATTGCACTTGCGATCGGAGATGCGGGGGGCGTCGGCCCCGAACTGGCGGCGAAACTGCTGGCGCATGAGGGCATGCGGGACCGTGACGTCATCGTGGTGGGCGATGCGAGCGTCCTGAGGATGGGCGCGGAACATGCCGGCGTCGATCTGGACCTGGCGGTGATCCGCCCCGACCAGCTGACCGGCGACCTGCCCGCCGGGCAGGTGATGGTCGACCTGGCCAACTGCCCGGCCGATCAGGTGCAGCTGGGCGCCTCCAGCGCGGCGGCGGGGGCGGCCTCGCTGCAGAATTTCGCCGCGGTGCTGCGGCTGGCCCAGGCCGGCATCGCCGATGCGGTGATGTTCACGCCCTTCAACAAGCATTCGATGCGGCTGGCCCGTCCCAGCTATGTCGACGAGATCGGCTTCATCGACATGGTGCTGGGCAGCGGGCGTAGCGGCCGGGAATTCAACGTGCTGGACGAGGTCTGGAACGCCCGCGTCACCTCGCATATCCCGCTGAGCGAGGTCGCCGGCAAGATGAGCGTCGGGCGGATCCTGGACAGCCTGCGCCTGACGCATGAGGTGATGACCGGGGCCGGCAAGCCCGCCCCGCGCATCGGCGTGGCGGCGCTGAACCCCCATGCCGGCGACGGGCGCAATTTCGGGCACGAGGACGAGGATATCATCGCCCCCGCGGTCGAGGCCGCCGTGGCCGAGGGCGTCGACGCCAAGGGGCCGATCCCCTCGGACACCGTCTTCGTGCGCGCCGTGCGCGGCGAATTCGACGCGGTGCTGACCATGTATCACGACCAGGGCCAGATCGCGATGAAGCTGATGGGCTTCGACCGTGGCGTGACGCTGATCGCGGGCTACGGCTTTCCGATCGTGACCCCGGCCCATGGCACCGCCTTCGACATCGCCGGCCAGGGCAAGGCCGATCTGGGCGCGACGCTTGCCGCCGCCCGCCTGGGCAGCGGTCTGGCCGCGCTCAATCCCCCGCGCCGGGGGCAGCCCGCCCTGTCCGCGGGATGGTCCGTCGACGGGGTCGCCGAGAAGGCCCTGGTCGCCGAATAGGATTTCCGGCCGCGAGGGCGGCTGGTTTGTGAGGAGGAGAAACACCATGACCAAGACGAGAACAGCAGTGGCCGCCGCCGCGCTGATGCTGGCAGCGGTGCCCGCATTGGCCGAATGGGCGCCGAACCGCCCGGTCGAATTCGTCGTCGCCTCGGGCGCCGGCGGCGGCAGCGACAATTTCGCCCGCACGATCCAGTCGGCGCTGACCCGCAACGACCTCTTTTCCGCGCCGATCGTGGTGTTGAACAAGGGCGGCGGATCGGGGGCCGAGGCGTTCCTCTATGCCCGCCAGAACGCGGGCGATGCGAACAAGCTGATCTTCGGGACGAACAACGTCTATCTGCTGCCCCATGTCGCCAAGCTGGCCTATAGCGCCGAGGACCTGCAGCCGGTCGCGGCGCTGGCGCTGGACGAATTCCTAATCTGGGTCAAGGCGGATGCGCCCTATGAAACCGCGCTGGACCTGGTCGAGGCGGCCAAGGCCGCGCCGGGGACCATCCCCTTCGGCGGCAGCCAGTCCAAGGATACCGACGAAACCCTGGTCGCGCTGATCGAGCAGACGACGGGTGCGGATTTCAAATATGTCCCGTTCAACGGCGGCGGCGAGGTCGCCGTGCAGCTGGCCGGCGGCCATGTCGCGGCCAATGTGAACAACCCCAATGAGAACCTCGGCCAATGGCAGGCCGGCGCGGTCCGCCCGCTCTGCGTCTTCTCGCCGCAGCGCATGGCCGAGAGCGAGCCGGTCAGCGGCGACATGGGCTGGCACGACATCCCGACCTGCAAGGAACAGGGGCTGGAGATCGAAAGCTATCAGATGCCGCGCACCATCTGGCTGCCGGCGGGCACCGATCCCGAGGTCCTGGCCTATTACCAGGACGCCCTTCGGAAGGTCGCCGAGACCCCGGAATGGCAGGACTACCTGGCCAAGACCTCGCAGACCGGGGCGGTCCTGGTCGGGGAAGAGCTGGCCTCGTTCATCGAGACCAACGAGACGGGCACGGTCAAGGTCTTCGAGGCCGAAGGCTGGACCGCGAACTAGGCACCGGGAATGCGGCTTCGCGCCGGCGGCCGGGAAACCGGCCCGACCGGCCAGGGCAGGGAGCTTCTCCCTGCCGGTCCGCAGGCGGAAAGGAAGCATCATGACCGTCAGACGTTTTCACGCCGAGATCGGCACGGCAATCGCCACAGGCGCCCTGGGCGTCGCCGCCATCATCGGCGCCTCGGAACTGGGCTATGGCTGGGAAGGCCACGGGCCGCAGGCGGGGTATTTCCCCTTCTATGTCGGGCTGATCCTGATCGGCGCCAGCCTGTGGAACCTGGTCGGCGCGGTCCTGAGGCACCGCGAGGCGATGGCGCGGGTCCGCGCGGCGCTGGAGATCGAGGAGCCCTTCCTGCAGCGCGAGCACCTGGGCCGGATCGGCACCTTCCTGGCCGCTATGGCAGGCTTCGTCATCGGCACGGTGACGCTGGGGGTCTATGTCTCCTCGCTGGCCTATATCGCCTGGAGCGCCTGGCGCCAGGGCGGCTATCGGCTGTGGGTGGCGCTGGCCATCGGCGCGGGCTTCTCGGTCGTCCAATACGTGATCTTCGAGGTGATCTTCAGGATTCCGCTGCTGAAAGGCCCCATCGAACCCCTTCTGGGCATCTATTGAGCGAGAGCTGAACATGGGTAACTTCGATCTTCTGATGCATGGCTTCGCCATCGCCATCACGCCGATGCACCTGATGCTGATGGTGGGCGGCGTGCTGATGGGCCTGGTGGTCGGCGTGCTGCCGGGGCTCGGCGCGCCGAACGGCGTGTCGCTTCTGATCCCGCTGACCTTCGCGCTGGATCCGACCTCGGCCATCATCCTGCTGTCCTCGATGTATTGGGGCGCGCTGTTCGGCGGCTCGACCACGTCGATCCTGTTCAACATCCCCGGCGAGCCCAGTTCGGTCGCGACCACCTTCGACGGCTATCCGATGGCGCGGTCGGGGCAATCGACACGGGCGCTGACGCTGGCCTTCATGTCGGCCGGCATCGGGGCGCTGATCGGCGTCGTGGTCATCACCCTGCTGGCCGGCTGGGCGTCGAAATTCGCGATGAGATTCGGCGCGCCCGAATATTTCGCGGTCTACTTCCTGGCCTTCGCCGCCTTCATCGGCATGGGCAGCGCCGCGCCGATGAAGACGCTGGTCTCGCTGACCACCGGCCTCTTGCTGGCCTCGGTCGGCATGGACACCGTGACCGGCGAGATCCGGCTGACCTTCGGGCTGAATGAATTGCTCAGCGGCATCAGCTTCCTGGTCGTCGTGATCGGGTTGTTCGGCATCGGCGAATTGCTGTCCACCGTGCAGGAGGGGCTGCGCTTCCGCGGCGTCGCCTCGAAGATCGACCTGCGCGACGTGCTGAAGACCATGGCCGAGCTGCCGCGCTATTGGGCGACGACGATCCGGTCCGGCCTTGTCGGCATCTGGATGGGCATCACGCCGGGCGGCCCCACCGCCGCCTCGTTCATGAGCTATGGCATCGCCCGGCAGGCTTCGCGCAAGGGCGAGCCCTTCGGCACCGGCCGCCCCGAGGGCATCGTCGCGCCCGAGACCGCCGACCACAGCGCCGGCAGCTGCGCCATGCTGCCGATGCTGGCGCTGGGTGTGCCGTCCTCGGCCACGGCGGCGGTGATGATGGGCGGGCTGATGATCTGGGGCCTGACCCCCGGCCCGATGCTGTTCGCCACCAAGCCGGATTTCGTCTGGGGGCTGATCGCCAGCATGTATGTGTCGAACCTGATCGGGGTCATCCTGGTGCTGGCGACCGTGCCGATGTTCGCCGCGCTGCTGCGCATCCCGTTCACCATCATCGGCCCGATGATCGTGGTGATCTGCTTCGTCGGCGGCTATACGGTGTCGAATTCCAGCTTCGATCTGTGGCTGGTGCTGGTCTTCGGGCTGGTCGGCTACCTGTTCACCAAGCTGAACTATCCGCTGGCGCCGCTGGTTCTGGCGATGGTGCTGGGCCACAAGGCCGAGAACGCCTTCCACCAGTCGATGATCCTGTCGGACGGGTCGCTGGCGATCTTCTTCTCGAACACGCTGGTCGCCTCGATCATGGCGATCGGGATCGCGCTCCTGGTGCTGCCCAAGACCCTGCAGCTGGGCTCGCGCCTGCGCCGCCGGGTCCCGGTCGAGTAGGCGGGGAACGCGGATGAACCATCTTCGATATTTCCGCGATCGCGGCAGCCGCGTGGTCGAATGCGCCATCATCGGCAGCGGCGGCTTCGGGCGCAGCTTCCTGTCGCAGGCCCGGCATGTGACCGGGCTGGCCTGCCGCGTCGCCGTGGACCGCGAGACCGCGATCGCGGCCCGCGCCCTGGCCTCGGTCGGCACCGCGCCGGACCGGATCGCCGAATGCGCCGACGCCGCCTCGGCCCGCGCGGCCTGGGCGGCGGGCAAGGCGATTGCCGTGGCCGATTTCGCGCTGGTGGCGGAACTGCCCGTCGAGGTCGTGCTGGAGGCGACCGGCGATCCCGAGGCCGGCGCCCGCCATGCCCGCCTCGCCATCGAGGCCGGCAAGCATGTGGTCATGGTCACCAAGGAAACCGACAGCGTGGTCGGCCCGATCCTGTCGCGGCTGGCGGCGGAACGGGGTCGGGTCGTCTCGCCCGTCGATGGCGACCAGCCCAGCCTGCTGATCGGGCTGGCGAGCTGGGCCGAGGTGATCGGCCTTGAGATCGTCGCGGCCGGCAAGTCCAGCGAATACGATTTCGTCTTCGACCCCCAGGCCGGGACGATTGCCAGCAATGGCCGCAGCATTGCCGCGCCGGGCTTCGGCGACTGGCTTCGCCCGGATGGCCGCCCTTGGCCCGAGGTCGTCGCCGCGCGGTCCCGACATGCCGCCGCCCTGCCGCAGCGCGCCGTGCCTGACCTGTGCGAGATGACGGTCGTCGCCAATGCGCTGGGTCTGCGGGCCGACCGCGCCGACCTGCACGCGCCCATCGCGCGCATCACCGAGGTCGCCGACCTGATGGCGCCGCGATCCGACGGCGGGTTGCTGGAGGGTGGCGGGCGGCTGGATGTTTTCCACTGCCTGCGCCTGCCCGATGAGCCCAGCTTTGCCGGCGGCGTCTTCGTGACCGTGGCCTGCCGCGACGATGACAGCTGGGAGATGCTGCGCGACAAGGGCCATGTCGTGGCCCGCAACGGCCGGACGGCGATGATCGGCCTGCCGCGCCACCTGCTGGGGCTGGAAGCCGCGACCACGGTGTTCGAGGCGGCGCTGCTTGGCGCTTCCTCGGGGGCGGTCGCGCCCCGGCCGGTGATGGACCTGACCGCCTTCGCCGATGCCGCGCTGCCGGCGGGCACCCTGCTGCGGGCCGAGGGGCATCACCATACCATCGCCGATGTCTCGGCCCGGATGACGCCCGCCGCGCGGCTTGGTGACGATGTGCCGATCCCCTATTATCTGGCGGCGGGCCGCAGGCTGGCGCGGGATGTGCCGGCGGGCCGGCCGATCCGCTGCGGCGATGTCGAGCTGGACGACGATTCCCAGATGTTGCGGCTGCGGCTGGCGCAGGACGCCGTCACCGACTGGTCATAGGAGAGGGGCGCCATGCTGCTGGGCTGCATCGGGGACGATTTCACCGGCTCTTCGGATCTGGGCAACACGCTGGTCAAGGCGGGGATGCGGGCGGTTCAATATGCCGGCACGCCCGCTGCCCCGGCCGCGCCCGAGGTCGAGGCCGGGATCGTGGCGCTGAAATCCCGTTCCCTGCCGCGCGCCGAGGCGGTGCGGCTGTCGCTTGAGGCGCTGGACTGGCTGCACGCGCAGGGCTGCCGGCAGTTCCTGTTCAAATATTGCTCGACCTTCGATTCCACGCCCGAGGGCAATATCGGCCCGGTGGCGGAGGCGCTGGCCGATGCGCTTGGCACCGACCGGGTGATCTTCTGCCCGGCCTTCCCGGCGGCGGGGCGGATGGTCTTCCAGGGGCATCTGTTCGTCGGCAACCGGCTGCTGTCGGAAAGCGGGATGGAGAACCACCCGCTGACCCCCATGACCGATCCCGACCTGCGCCGCTGGCTGGCCCGCCAGACCGCGCGCGGCGTCGGCCATCTGCCCGCCGATGCCGTCTGGGCCGGCGCCGCTGCCGCCCGTGCAAGGCTGGATGCCGAGGTGCAGGCGGGCCGGGGCTTGGTGGTCGCCGATGCAATCCGGGACCAGGATCTGGTGACGCTGGGGCAGGCGGTGGCCGACCTGCCGCTGCTGACCGGCGGCTCCGGGATCGCGCTTGGCCTGCCGGGGAATTTCCGCGCGCAGGGGCTTCTGTCGGCCGAGGGGCCGCGCTGGCGGGGGCAGGCGGGGCCGGCGGCGGTGCTGTCGGGCTCGTGCTCCCGCGCCACGCGGCGGCAGGTCGCGCATCATGTCGCCGGCGGCGCGCCGGCGCTGGAAATCGACCCCGAGGCGGTGCTGGCCGGCCGCGCCAGCGCCCGCCAGGCCGCCGACTGGGCGCTGGCGCAGTACGGGCTGCCGCTGGTCTATTCCTCGGCCGACCCGGAGGCCGTGCGTGCCGTGCAGGCCCGCCACGGGACCGGAACGGTCGCCGCGCGGCTGGAGGCGTTCGTCGCGGAAACGGCGCGGCTGCTGGTCGCGGGCGGAGTCACCCGCCTGATCACCGCGGGCGGCGAGACCTCGGGCGCGGTGGTCGAGGGGCTGGGCCTCGCCAGCCTGGAGATCGGCCCCGAGATCGACCCCGGCGTGCCCGCGATCCGCGCCGGGCGCGACCTGGTCCTGGCGCTGAAATCCGGCAATTTCGGGGCCGAGGATTTCTTCGCGAAGGCCGCCGCCTGTCTGGAAGGCGCAGGGGTGCCGGCATGAGCGAGGAAGCCCGGCTGCGCGAACGGATCTGCACCCTCGCGCGCTCGATGTTCGAACGCGGGCTGACCCATGGCTCGACCGGCAACATCTCGGCCCGGACGGCGGATGGCGGGCTGCTGGTCTCGCCCACCGGGACCAGCTTCGGGCGGCTGGACCCCGGCCGCCTGTCGCGCTTCGACGCCGCGGGGCGCCAGATCGGCGGCGACAAGCCCACCAAGGAGATGCCGCTGCACGGCGCCTTCTACCAGACGCGCGGGCGCACGGCGGCGGTGGTGCATCTGCATTCCTGCCATTCGGTCGCGCTCTCGGCCCTGCCCGATGCCGATCCCGAGGATTTCCTGCCGCCGATCACGCCCTATGCCTTCATGCAGCTGGGCCGGGTGCGGCTGCTGCCCTATTTCCGTCCCGGCGATCCGGCCATCGGCGAGGCGGTGCGCGGGCTGGCCGGCAGGCGCTCGGCGGTGATGCTGGCCAATCACGGGCCGGTTGTGGCGGGCCTCGACCTGGAAGGGGCCTGCAACGCGATCGAGGAGCTGGAGGCCACCGCGCGGCTGGCGCTGCTGCTGCGCGGGACCACGCCCAACCTGCTGACCCCGGCCCAGGTCGATGAGCTGGTGCGGCTGCACGACATCGCCTGGGGCGACGCCTGAAACCTATAGCAGGCGGATGCGGTGGCGCGAGCTGAGCAGCGCCTGAAGTTCGGCCAGTTCCTGCGCCTCGCGCGCCGCGTCCCAGCCAAGCGCGGCTGCGCAAAGCGCGGCGATCGCCGCCAGGTCGCGGCGCGACAGCCGGCCGCTGACCGCGATCGCGCTGCGGCGCATCACCACATCGGCCAGGTGGCGGACGCTCTCGTGGCGGATCATCCAGTCGAATTCGGCCAGGCTGTATTCGGGCGCGTCCTGCAGCAGGCGCGGGCTGGCGCCCTCGGCCATCAGGATCGGCCGGGCGGTGCTGCCATAGCGGTCCAGAAGCAGCGCCGTGCGCGCCACGCTGGCGCCGCTGGCCTGCGCCACCTGGTCGATCCAGCGCGCGCGCGTGTCCTCGTCGCGCGGCATGTCGCGCCCGCCGCCGATGGGCAGCTCCTGCGTGGACCGGCGGCGGGGCCGCTCCAGCCGGGCCAGGATGCCGTCCGCGACCTCTTCGGCGAAGCCGCGGAAGGTGGTCCATTTCCCGCCCACCAGCGAGATGATCGGCCAGCGCCGCGCCCCTTCGGGCGGGGCCACGGGCGCGGAATGGTCGCGGCTGATCAGCCCCGGCGCGGTCCCGTCCGAGGCGGGCAGCGGCCGGATGCCGGAATAGGCATAGACGATCTGGCCCTGGTGGAAATCCAGTCCCGGCAGCAGGCTTTTCAGCGCGGCCATGAAATAGTCGATCTCGGCCTCTTCGCAGGTCACGCTGTCGGGATCGTCGGCGCGGATGTCGGTCGAGCCGACCAGCGCCCGGCCCAGATAGTCGAAGACCAGGCAGATGCGGCCGTCATCGGCCTCGAAATAGATCATCCGGCCCCTGAGCGCCGCCAGAAGCGCGGGATGGTCCAGCAGGATATGCGAGCCCTTGGTGCCGCCGATCAGCCGCGAGGGCGCCCCCAGCGCCGCGTTCACCCGGTCGATCCAGGGACCCGCCGCATTGACGACGATGCGCGGCCGCAGCACCAGCGGACCCTCGGGCGTGGCCAGCCGGACCACCTCGCCATCGGTCGCCTCGATCGCGGAATGGTTCAGAGCGCGGCTGGCGGGATGGGCGCGCATGCCGTCGGCCAGCAGCTCCCACACCAGCCGTTCGGGCTGGATCACGGTCGCGTCGTAGTACTGCCCGGCGGCGACGATGCGCGGGGTCAGCGGCGGGATCTCTTGCAGGGCGCGGCGGCGGGACCACAGCTGGTGGCGCGGCATGACGCGGTGGCGGCGGCCGTAGAAATCATACATGGCCAGGCCGATCTTCATCAGCACCGCGCCCCGGCTGCGCGGCGCGGTGGTCGATCCGAACAGCGTCCTCAGCGCCGCCGGGATCCCCTTCAGCCAGGAAAAGATCGGGATTACCGTCGGCAGCGGGCGCACCAGATGCGGCGCGTTCCGCAACAGCAGGTTGCGTTCCAGCGTCGATTGCGCGACCAGCCCCAGCTCGCCCGTTTCCAGGTATTTTATGCCGCCATGGATCAGCCGCGAGGGCGCCGCCGAGGTGCCCCCGCCGAAATCGCCCTTGTCGGCGATGACGCAGCGGACGCCCTGTTCGCACAGGTCGCGAAACAGCCCCGCCCCGTTCACCCCGGCGCCCAGGATCAGCACGTCGATGTCGTCGGTCATGGTTCAGCCTTCGGTCGGGGCCAACGCCTCGATCCGCGGCCAGAGCGGCGCAAGCGCATGGGTCAGGTCGGTGAACAGCGCATAGCGCGCGGCAAGCGCGGCGCTGCGGTCGGGATCGGGCGCGTAGGCGCGGGTCAGCGCCGCCAGGTCGCGCGGGTCCTGCGTGGGCGACGGATAGAGCCCGATCGCCGCGCCCGCGCACAGCGCCGCGCCCCAGGCGGCGGCCTCGTCGGTGTCGCTGACGCTGACCGGCATCCCCAGGGCATCGGCGAACAGCTGGGCGAAAAGCGGGCTGCGCGAGATGCCCCCGGTCAGCCGGGCGGCCTGCGGGGCGAAGCCGTCGCGCAGCGCGTCGACATGGTGGCGGTGGTTGAAGGCGATGCCCTCGATCACGGCGCGCAGCATGTCGCCGCGATCCTGCCAGCCGCGCAGGCCGAAGAAGCCGGCGCTGGCCACCGGACCCAGGGGCGAGCCGAACAGGAACGGGTGGAAGATCGCGGTCGAGGGGCGGGCCATGGCGGCCTCGATCTCGGGGATGATCTCGGCATGGAAGGCGCGGCCCGCGACCTCGGCGGCGCGGCGTTCGACCCCGCAGAGCCGGTCCAGGAACCAGTCGTAATTCGCGGCCGAGGCCGGCGAGATGGACATGCTGTTCCATTCGCCGCGCTTCAGCCCGTTGCGGCAGAACCAGCGCGCATCCACCCTGGGCCGGTCAAAGACCGTCTCGTTGATCGAATAGGTGCCCGCGACGATGGCGACCGTGCCCTGCGCATATCCGCCCGCCCCCAGCGCCGAGGCGGTCACGTCATGCAGCCCCGCCGCGACCGGCGTGCCCTCGGCCAGGCCGGTCGCGGCCGCGGCCTGGGGCGTGACGGCGCCCGCGATCCGGTCGGGCGCCAGGATCGGCGGCAGGGCATGGGCCAGCGCCTTGAGGCCGAAGATCCCCAGGATGTCGGGGGCATAGTCCTGCGTCGCGACATCGGTGAAAGAGGTGCTGGCCTCGGTCAGGTCGGTGGCGATCTGCCCGGTCAGGCAGAAGCGCAGCCAGTCCTTGCAGGCCAGCACATGGCCGATCCGGGCGAAGCGGTCCGGCTGGTTGGCGCGGATCCAGCCCAGCAGCGCCGAGGGGGCCGAGGCGTGCGGCATCTGGCCGGTGCGGGTCAGCGCCTGCTCGGCGGTGCCGTCCCGCTGCCAGCCTGCCGCGACATCGCCGGCCCGGCTGTCCAGCGACAGGATGCCGTTGCCCAGGGGCTGCGCCTCATGGTCCAGAAGATAGATGCCGTCGCCATGCGCCGTCGCCGCGACCGCCGCGATGTCCCCGGCCGGGCGGCCGCAGGTCGCGACGGCCTCGGCGATGGCGGCGGCGCTCTGGGTCCACAGCACGGCCATGTCGCGTTCGACATGGCGGGGGCGGGGCATGATCTGCGGCACCCGGCGCCGCGCGACCGAGAGCGGGCGGCCGGTCTGATCGAAGACCACCGCCTTGGTGACGGTCAGGCCATTGTCGATGCCAAGCAGCAGGGGCATGGGACCTCGGGGCTGTCGGGATGCGTCGCGGGGCCGGGTGGAACGATCCGGGCGGAAAGGGCCGGGCGGGCAGGGCCGGCGGCGGGCGAAGGGGGCGCGGTTGCCCGCGCCCCGCGATCGGTTACTGGTCCAGCACGAAGGGCGCGCTGTAGTTGCCGGCATTCTCGGTCGTGATCAGCAGGCAGTCGAACAGCTGCTTTTCGGCATCCGCGCCGGTCTCGCCGGTCTTGATGAAGTTGTCGGCCTGGCGCACCGCCTCGGCCGAGAAGATCGCGACCGGCTGCAGCACGGTATAGGCCAGCTCTCCGGCCAGCACCGCCTCGACCGCGTCGGGCGAGCCGTCGAAGCCGCCGACCGTCACCTGGTCCAGCTTGCCGGCCTCCTTCAGCGCGGCGATGGCCCCCAGCGCCATCTCGTCATTGCCCGAGATCACGCCGTTGATGTCGGGATTGGCCTGCAGCAGCGACTGCATCCGCTGATAGCCCTGCGTGCGGTCCCAGTTGGCGACTTCCTGGCCGACCTTCTCGAATTCGGGATACTGGCTCAGCACGGTCTCGTAGCCGTTCGAGCGGGTCTGGGCGTTGTTGTCCGAAGGCGCACCGAACAGCTCGACATACTGGCCGCCGTCGCCCATCGCCTCGACCCATGCCTGCGCGCCAAGTGCCGCGCCCTGCGCGTTGTTCGAGACGAGCTGCGCCTTGGCCAGGCCCTCCTGGTTGATCTCGGCATTGACCAGGAAGACCGGGATATCGGCGTCCACCGCCTTCTGCACCGCGCCGACCGAGCCGTCGGCATTGGCCGGATCGAGGATGATCGCCACCGAGCGGTTGGTGATCGCGGTATCGATCAGCGTGCTTTCGGTATTGGTGTCACCGCGATGGGCGGCGACATTGGCGGTATAGCCCAGTTCCTCGGCCGTGGCCTTGGCGACCTCGCCCTCGGTGAACCAATAGGGGTTCGCCGGGTCGTTGACGATGATCGTGATCAACCCCTCGGCTGAAGCGGCCGCTGCCATCAGCGGAACCGAGGCGGTGGCGACAAGCAGCATGCGGCGCGTCATCTTGAACATTGGTCTCACTCCCTTCTGTTGAACCCGGCCGTGATCGGCGGGCATTTTGCCGGGCGGCCGAAAGCGCCGCCCGACGAAATCGGATATCGGCCGGCCTCAGCCTCGGCGGGTCCCGCGGCCGTATTGCAGCGAGTTCATCAGCACCGCGAAGACGATCACCGCGCCGGTGAAGACGGTCTGCCAGTAGGAGCTGACGCCGATGATGACGAGGCCCGCCGACAAAAACCCGATCACGAAGGCGCCCAGCATCGTGCCGCGCACCGTGCCGCGCCCGCCGGTCAGCGCGGCGCCGCCGATCACCACCGCGGCGATGGCGGTCAGCTCGTAGGTGGTGCCCGCCGTCGGGCCGGCCGAGGTCAGCTGCGAGGACAGCACCAGCCCGGCGATGGCGGCCAGCGCGCCCGACAGCGTGTAGACGGTGATCTTGACCCGGCGGACCTGCACGCCGGACAGTTCCGCCGCGCGCTCATTGCCGCCCGAGGCGTAGAGCCAGCGCCCGAAGGCCGAGCGCGACAGCATCAGCCCGGCCAGGACGGCGATGGTCGCCAGCACGATGACGCTGATCGGCACGCCCCACAGCCGGTTGAAGCCCAGCCAGTTGAAGCCGGTATTGCCCAGGGCGGCGCTGCCGCGCAGGTTGTTGTAGGTCAGCCCGTTGGTCATCAGGAGCGCGACGCCGCGCGCGACATACATCACCCCCAGCGTGGCGACGAAGGGCGGCACCTTGAAGAAGGCGACCAGCACCCCGTTCAGCGCGCCGACCAGCGCGCCCACGGTGACGGTCAGCACCACCACCGCCCAGACCGGCGGATAGAGGATCACCCCCGCGGCCGAGATCTCGACCCCCTGCATCATCGCGCCTGCGACCACCCCGCACAGCGCCAGGATCGAGCCCACCGACAGGTCGATGCCGCCGTTCAGGATCACCAGCAACATGCCGATGGACAGGATGCCATAGATGGCGACCTGGCTGGACATGATCAGGAAGTTCGACAGCGTGAAGTAGTTCGGCGACAAGAACGAGAAGACCGCGATGATCGCGATCAGCGCGAAGAAGGCGCGGCCTTCCAGCAGGAAGCGCCCGATGCTGAAGTCGCGGCCCCTGGACGGGGCGGCTTGGGCGGTATTGGCAGACATGGGTTTTCCTCCCTCGCAGGCGTCCGTCAGGCGGCCACGGACTCGCCCGAGGCGGCCATGATCATTTCCTTGGTGACGGTGGAATCGAATTCGGCCGAGATGCGGCCCTTGTGCATGACGATGATCCGATGGGCGATGGACAGGCATTCGCTGACCTCGGAAGTCGAATAGACGACCGCCAGCCCCTGTTCGGCGCCCCTGGCCAGCAGCCTGAACACCTCGGCCTTGGCGCCGATGTCGATGCCGCGCGAGGGCTCGTCCAGCATGATGACGCGCGGCTTCGTGGCCAGGATCTTGCCGATGACGACCTTCTGCTGGTTGCCGCCGGAAAGCGAGCCGATGGCGGCATGGCCGCCCGAGGTCTTGACGGTGACTTCGCGGATGCTGTCGCCGACCAGCTTCTTCTCGGCGCTGCGGCTGGTGAACAGCCCGCGCGTGAAGCGGCCGATCGAGGCCAGCGACAGGTTCTCGCCCACGGTCATGGTCTGGACCAGCCCGTCGCGCTGCCGGTCCTCGGGGACCAGCGCCAGCCCGCGCGCGATGCGCTCGGCGATGGACAGATGCGAGATCTCGCGGCCCTCCAGCACGATCTCGCCGCCCGAGGCGCGCAGCCGGCCGGCGCAGGTTTCCAGAAGCTCGGTGCGGCCGGCGCCCATCAGCCCGTAGATGCAGACGATCTCGCCCGCGCGCACGTCCAGGGACAGCTGGTCCACCAGGTTGAAGCCCGCCGGGTCCGGCACCGAGAGGTTGCGGATCGACAGCGCCACCTCGCCGAAGCGGCTGGCGGGGGGCGCGCCCAGGTCGTAATTGTCGCCGACCATGTTGCGCACGATCCATTCCAGGTCGATCTCGGCGCGCGGCGCATAGGCGGTCATGTTGCCGTCGCGCAGCACCACGGCATGGTCGGTGATGGTCAGCGCCTCTTCCAGGTGATGCGAGATATAGACGATGCTGACCCCCTTGGCGGTCAGGTCGCGGATCACCTTGAACAGCACCTCGACCTCACTCGCGGAAAGCGCGCTGGTCGGCTCGTCCATGATCAGGATGCGGCTGTCCACCGACAGCGCGCGGGCGATCTCGACGATCTGCTGCTGGCCCAGGCGCAGGTCCTCGACCGGGGTCAGCGGGTCGATGTCTTCTTCCAGCTCCTCCATCAGCCGGCGGACCTGGCGCTCTTCCTCGGCGAAATCGACGCCGGTCGGGCCGATGATCTCGCGGCCCATGAAGATGTTGTCGCGCACCGACATGTTGGGCGCCAGGCTCAGCTCCTGGTGGATGATCGAGATGCCGCGGTCGCGCGCCTCGTTGGCATTGTTGAAGACCACCGGCTGGCCGTCCAGGATGATCTCGCCGGTGCTGGGCTGGATGACGCCCGAGAGGATCTTCATCAGCGTCGACTTGCCGGCGCCGTTCTCGCCGAACAGGGTCGTGACCTGGCCGCGATGGATGTCGAAATTGACGCCCTTCAGCGCATGGACGCTGCCATAGGACTTGGCGACGTTGCGGGCGGCCAGCACGATCTCGCGCGCGTCGGGCCTGGCGTCGGGGATGCTGGCGGCGCTCATTTCACGCTGACCTCGACCGGGGTGATCAGCCAGTTCTGGGGATTGATCAGCCGGAAGGCGCCCACGACCTCGACGGTCTGGCCGGTCAGGTTGGCGGTGTCGATCGGGTCCAGGACGGCCGCCTTCATGGCGCGGTTGAGGCCGGCGCCGGCGTTCTGATACTCGATCTGGTTCCTGAACGCGCCGAATTCGATGTCGCCGGGCGCGTCGCGCAGGTCGGTGCCGTTGATCGCCGGGCCGGTCTGGACGCGGACCGTGATGTCCTCGGGCAGGCCCTCGACGGCCAGCGGATGGATGCCGGCGCGCGGTTCGCCCGCCACGCCGGTGACGCGCACCGCCAGGATCGCCCCGGTCGAGGCCGGGGTGCCGAATTGCGCGATCGCCGCCTCCCTGTCCGCCTCGATGGCGGCGGCAAGCTCGGAGGCCTCGGCGGCGCGCTGGCGGACGAATTCCTGGATGCGCGGGAATTCCGCCTGGCCGAAGCCGTCGGGCGAAAAGGCCTGCTGGCGGATATCGGCTTCCGAGCCGACATGGACCACCGTCGTGTCAAGCGCGATGGCCGCCAGCACGACGGCAGCCGCGGCGATGCCGATGAAAAGCCCGCGCCGCGACGGGGCGGGGGCCTTCGGGGCGGAGCCGGTCGGGATGGTGCTCTGGACCATGATGCAGCCTCGGGATTGGTCAGGTTCGATAGGTGGCGGAAGGCGCGGCGGGCATCGGGGATGATGCCGGGCCCGGCCGGGGCTGGTCGCAGATGGCGGTCGGATGGGTCTGCATGGTGTCCTCCCCTGGCCGGGCGCGGACTTGCCCGCGCGGCCTGTTCCCCCTTGCCGGCGGCACCCGCACCTCCTTGCGAATCCCGCCATTGCAGTCACAGTAACTGAAATATTTTGCTGTGTCCGTAAAAAAATGCATTCACGGCGAGATAATTCTGCGATATGAATTCCTGCGAGGAGACGCGCCATGTCCGGTCCCCGTTCCGGCCCTGGCGTCCGGCAAGGGGCGCGCCGGCGAAGGCGCCCGATCGCGGAGGAGGAGAGCAATGCGCTGCGGAACATCCGGTCCCGTCCGCCGAAAGATGCGCCATGCCCGGCGCTGACATCCTGATCGGCATCGATGCCGGGACCTCGGTCATCAAGGCGGTGGCCTTCGACCTTGGCGGCGGGCAGCTGGCCTCGGCCTCGGTGGCGAATCGCTATGTCTCGGGCCGGGACGGCGCGGTCACGCAATCGCTGGACCAGACCTGGCGCGACTGCGCCGCCGCGCTGCGCGGGCTGGGTGAAAAGGTGGACGGGCTGGCCGCCCGCACCGCCGCGCTGTCGGTGACGGCCCAGGGCGACGGCACCTGGCTGGTCGGCCGCGACGGGCCGGTGGGTGATGCCTGGCTGTGGCTGGACGCGCGCGCCGCGCCCACCGTGCGGCGCCTGGCCGCCGGCCCGGCGAATCGCGCGCGGTTCGAGGCAACGGGCACCGGGCTGAACACCTGCCAGCAGGGCGCGCAGATGGCGCATATGGACGCCCATGCGCCCGAGCTGCTGGACCGGGCCGAGGTGGCGCTGCATTGCAAGGACTGGCTTTACCTGAACCTGACCGGGATAAGGGCGACCGATCCGTCCGAGGCCAGCTTCACCTTCGGGAATTTCCGCGACCGGCAATATGATCCCACCGTGATCGAGGCCCTGGGGCTGGGCCATCGCCGCGCCCTTCTGCCCGAGATCGTCGAGGGCACCCGGATCACCCATCCGCTGACCCGGATCGCGGCGGAACAGACCGGCCTGCTGGCGGGCACGCCGGTCAGCCTGGGCTATGTGGACATGGTGATGACCGCCCTGGGCGCCGGGGTCTATGGGGGCGCGGGGGATGTGGCCTGTTCCACCATCGGCTCGACCGGCGTGCATCTGCGGGCGGTGGCATCCCGCGACGTGCATCTGAACGACCAGGGCACCGGCTATGTCATCTGCCTGCCGATCCCCGGCATCGTCACCCAGGTGCAGACCAACATGGCCGCGACGCTGAACCTGGACTGGATCCTGGGCGTGGCGGCGGGGATCCTGTCCGATGTCGGGCAATCGGTCACGCATCGCGACCTGGTGGCCCATATCGAGGACTGGCTGGCGCAGTCGCGGCCGGGCCAGATCGTCTATCACCCCTATATCTCGGACGCGGGCGAACGCGGCCCCTTCGTCAATGCCGATGCCCGCGCCGGGTTCATCGGGCTGTCGGCCGGGCACCGCTATCCCGACCTGCTGCGCGCGGTGGCCGAGGGGCTGGGCATGGCCATGCGCGACTGCTACGCGGCGATGGGTCCCCTGCCGCGCGAACTGCGCCTGACGGGTGGGGCCGCGCGGTCGAAGGGGCTGCGCGGGATCCTGTCGGCCGCGCTGGACGCGCCGGTCCGGGTGTCCGGGCGCGACGAGGCCGGTGCGGCGGGCGCGGCGATGATGGCCGCGGTCGCGATCGGCGCCTATCCCGACATGGATGCCTGCATCGCCGAATGGGTCACGCCGTTGCTGGCCGCGCCCGAGGCCCCCGACCCCGATCTGGTCGCGGCTTACGGCCGGCTTTTCCCCGCATTTTCCGCCGCGCGACAGTCCCTGCCGCCTGCCTGGGCCGCGCTTGCCGCCGCCAGGGCCGCCGGCACGGCCCCGAAAGGAGATCGAGATGACCAAGGACAATGAGATGATCGACCTGTTCGTCATCGGTGGCGGCATCAACGGCGCAGGCGTGGCGCGCGATGCCGCCGGCCGTGGCCTGAAGGTCGTGCTGTGCGAGAAGGACGACCTGGCCGAGGGCACCTCGTCGCGCTCGGGCAAGCTGGTCCATGGCGGGCTGCGCTATCTGGAATATTACGAGTTCCGGCTGGTGCGCGAGGCCCTGATCGAGCGCGAGGTGCTGATGAACGCCGCGCCGCACATCATCTGGCCGATGCGTTTCGTGCTGCCCCATTCGCCGCAGGATCGCCCGGCCTGGCTGGTCCGGCTGGGGCTGTTCCTCTACGACCACCTGGGCGGCCGCAAGAAGCTGCCCGGCACCCGCACGCTGGATCTGCGCCGCGACCCCGAGGGCGCGCCGCTGCTGGACCAGTATGTGAAGGGGTTTGAGTATTCCGACTGCTGGGTCGACGACGCGCGCCTCGTGGTGCTGAACGCGCTGGATGCCCATGAGCGGGGCGCCGTGGTCCTGACCCGCAGCCCCTGCATCTCGGCCCGGCGCGAGGGGGGCGCCTGGACCGTCCAGACCCGCAGCGAGATCACCGGCGAGACCCGCAGCTTCCGCGCCCGCTGCGTGGTGAACTGCGCCGGCCCCTGGGTCAGCGACGTCATCTCGCGCGTGGCGGGGTCGAAATCGACCCGCAACGTGCGGCTGGTCAAGGGCAGCCATGTCATCGTGCCGAAATGGTGGGCGGGCGCGAATGCCTATCTGGTGCAGAACCACGACAGGCGGGTGATCTTCATCAACCCCTACGAGGGCGACAAGGCGCTGATCGGCACCACCGATATCGCCTATCAGGGCCGCGCCGAGGATGCCGAGGCCGAGGAATCCGAGATCGAATACCTGCTGGCCGCCGTGAACCGCTATTTCAAGCAGAAGCTGCGCCGCGACGACGTGCTGCACAGCTTCTCGGGCGTGCGGCCGCTGTTCGACGACGGCAAGGGCAACCCCTCGGCGGTGACGCGGGACTATGTCTTCGATCTGGACGATACCGGCGGCGCGCCCCTGCTGAACATCTTCGGCGGCAAGATCACCACCTTCCGCGAACTGGCGGAACGGGGCATGCGCCGGCTGAAGGAGGTCTTCCCGGAGATGGGCCCGGACTGGACGGAAACCGCGCCCCTGCCCGGAGGCGAGATCGCCAATGCCGATTACGAGGCCTATGTGAACCTGCTGCGCGAGCTGCATCCCTGGATGCCGCGCCCGCTGGTCCAGCATTACGGCCGGCTTTACGGCGCGCGCACGAAGGACGTGGTGGCCGGCGCCATGGGCATGGCCGACCTCGGCCGGCATTTCGGCGGCCAGCTCTACGAGGCCGAGGCGCGCTATCTGGTGGCCAGGGAATGGGCGCTACGCCCCGAGGACATCCTCTACCGCCGCACCAAGCATTACCTGCACCTGACCGAGGATCAGCGGCGCGCCTTCGCCGACTGGTTCGACCGCGCCGACCTGGCCCGCGCCGCCTGAGGGAACCGCCATGCCGCTGACGCTTTCGCTGAATACCAACCCGCTGGTGAACCGCTTCGCCGATCCCGACGACCTGATCGACACGGTGGCGCGCGACCTGAAGATCCGCGACCTGCAGCTGACGCATGAATTCATCAACCCAAGCTGGCCCGCCCCGGTGATCCGCCGCCTGACGCGGCAGATGGGCGCGGCGCTGGCCCGCACGGGGTTGCGCGTCACCTCGGGCATGACCGGGCCCTACGGCCGGCTGAACCATTTCGGCCATCCCGACCGCGACGTGCGGCGCCATTACCTCGACTGGTTCAAGACATTCGCCGACATCACCGCCGAGCTGGGCGGCCGCGCCATCGGCACGCAATTCGCGATCTTCACCTATCGCGATTACGACGATCCCGCCCGCCGCGAGGATCTGACCCGGATCGCCATCGACTGCTGGGCCGAGGTCGCGGATCATGCGAAGGCGGCGGGGCTGGATTACGTCTTCTGGGAACCGATGAGCGTCGGGCGGGAGTTCGGCGAGACCATCGCGGCCTCCATGGCCCTGCAGGACCGGCTGTCCGCCGCCGGCATGGCGATCCCGATGTGGATGATGGCCGATATCGACCACGGCGACATCACCAGCGCCAATCCCGACGATTACGATCCCTATGCCTGGGCGCGCGCGGTGCCGCAGGTCAGCCCAATCATCCATATCAAGCAGTCGCTGATGGACAAGGGTGGCCATCGCCCCTTCACCGCCCGCTTCAACGCCCAGGGCCGCATCCAGCCCCAGCCGCTGCTGGAGGCCCTTGCCGAGGGCGGGGCCAAGGACAACGAGATCTGCCTGGAACTCAGCTTCAAGGAACGCGAGCCGGACGACCGCCAGGTCATCGCCCAGATCGCCGAAAGCGTGGCTTTCTGGGCGCCGCATATCGACTCTGGCGCCGATAAGCTGAATATCTGACCCCGTCACAGCAAGGACCGACGCCATGACCCGCCAGCCCGCCCGCGCCGCCGCGATCCGCCCAGGGGCCGCACGCTGATGGCGCGGCGCGGCGGGATCGACCCCGAGCAGAGCCTCGCCATCCGCGCGGCCTGGCTGCATTACGCGGGCGGACTGACCCAGGCGACGGTGGCGAAACGGCTGGGCGTGGCCTCGGTCAAGGCGCATCGGCTGATCGCGCGGGCCGTGGCCGAGGGCGTGGTCAAGGTCTCGATCGACGGCGAGATCGTCGAATGCGCCATGCTGGAGCATCGGCTGTGCAGCCGCTTCGGGCTGGATTACTGCGAGGTCGCGCCGGATCTGGGCGAGGAGGGGATCCCGCTGAGGGCGCTGGGCATGGCGGGGGCGGGCTTCCTGCGCCGCCAGATCGAGCGGGGCGAGCATCAGGTGATCGGCCTGGGCCATGGGCGGACGCTGGCATCGGCGGTGCATCAGCTGCCGCGCTTCGACGCGAACGGCACGCGCTTCGTGTCGCTGCTGGGCGGGCTGACGCGCAATTACGCCGCCAATCCGCATGACGTGATGCACCGGATCGCGGAAAAGACCGGGGCGATGGCCTATGTGCTGCCGGTGCCCTTCTTCGCCAATTCCGAACGCGACCGCGCGATCCTGCTGGCCCAGCCCGGCGTGCGCGAGATCTTCGACCTGTCGAACGGCGCGACGCTGAAATTCGCCGGCATGGGCACGGTGGATGCGGGCGCGCAGCTGGTCGCCTCGGGGATGATCGAGCCGCAGGAGATCGCCGAGATCAATGCCGCCGGCGGCGTGGGCGAGATCCTGGGCCATTTCTTCGACGCAAGCGGCCGCGTGCTGGAAACCCGGCTGAGCAGCCGCACCCTGTCGGCGGATCTGGAGGGGCCCGAGACCAGCCAGCTGGTGGCGATCGCGGGCGGCGCCGACAAGATCGCGGCGATTCGGGCGGTGCTGAACAGCGGGCGGCTGTCGGGGCTGATCACCGACGAGCTGACCGCGCAGGCCCTGGCAGAGTGATCGCCCCCGCCCGGTGCGGGCCGGGCCGATTGCCCCGGCGCGACCCCGGACCGGACCGGCTCAGGCGGCGTAGCGCCGGGCCATCGCGGCCAGCGGCAGCGGGCGGATCTTCGAGGCGTTGCCGGCGGTGCCGAAGGCCTCGAACCGGGCCTTGCAGATCTCGGCCATCATCTCCATCGCCGGTTTCAGGTATTTGCGCGGGTCGAATTCGGACGGGTCCTCGGTCAGCGTCCGGCGGATCGCCGCGGTCATCGCCAGGCGGTTGTCGGTGTCGATATTCACCTTGCGCACGCCCGAACGGATGCCGCGCTGGATCTCCTCGACCGGCACGCCCCAGGTCGGGCGGATGTCGCCGCCATAGCTGTTGATGACGGCCTGCAGGTCCTCGGGGACCGAGGATGATCCGTGCATCACCAGATGCGTGTCGGGCAGGCGGCGGTGGATGTCCTCGATCACATGCATCGCCAGGATCGCGCCGTCGGGCTTGCGGGTGAACTTGTAGGCGCCGTGGCTGGTGCCCATCGCGACGGCCAGCGCATCGACGCCGGTATCCTTCACGAATTGCTCGGCCTCGGCCGGGTCGGTCAGCAACTGGTCCTCGGACAGCTTTTCGGTCGCGCCATGGCCGTCCTCCTGATCGCCCATGCCGGTCTCCAGGCTGCCCAGCACACCCAGCTCGCCCTCGACCGAGACGCCGCAGGCATGGGCCATTTCGGTCACGCGGCGGGTGATGCCGGCGTTATAGGCGTAATCGGCGGGCGTCTTGCCGTCAGCCTTCAGGCTGCCGTCCATCATCACGCTGGTGAAGCCGTTCTGGATTGCCGTGGCGCAGGTCGCCAGCCCGTTGCCGTGGTCCAGGTGCATGCATAGCGGGATGTCGGGAAAGGCGCGCGCCAGCCCCCTGATCAGCCCGGCCAGCACCAGGTCGTTCGCATAGGCGCGCGCGCCCCGGCTGGCCTGCAGGATCACCGGCGAATCGGTGGCCGCCGCGGCATTCATGACCGCCAGTCCCTGTTCCATGTTGTTGATGTTGAAGGCGGGCACCGCATAGCCATGCTCGGCGGCGTGGTCGAGAAGCTGGCGCAGCGTGATCATGGCCATGGGATCGTCCTTTCAGTGCGAATCGGATGCGGCGATATGGGCGAGGATCGTCCGAACCTCGTCCGCGGCGCCGAAAATCAGCGGGGACATGTCGTGATGTCCCGCAGGCTGGCGGTCGAGGATCGCGCCCTCTCCGTCCGAGGCCCCCCCGCCCGCCTGTTCGATCAGGAAGGCGATGGGCGCGCATTCATAGATCAGCCGCAGCCGGCCCCGTTCATAGCCCGGCCGGGCATCGGCGGGATAGAGGAACGCGCCCCCCTGCAGCAGGATCCGGTGCAGTTCGCCCACGGCGGCGGCCAGCCAGCGCATGTTGAAATCGCGCCCGCGCTGCCCGTCCTTGCCTGCCCGGATCTCGCGGACCCAGGCCTGCAGACCCGGCGCCCAATGGCGCTCGTTCGAGGCGTTATAGGCCAGCGTCGAGGCTTCGGGCTTCAGCGTGACGTTCTCGCGCACCATGCGGAACGCGCCCGCCTGGGCGTCGAAGCCCGCGACATGGGTGCCGTCGCCAAGCGACCAGCCGAAATCCATCGAATGCCCGAAAGAGGCATAGCCCGCCGCCACCACCGCCCGGCCCGTCCGCAGGAAGCCCTGTGGCGCGGCGGGCAGGACGCTGAACAGCATCCCCAAAGGCGCGCCGATGCCGATGCTGCCCGAGCCGTCGATCGGGTCCATCGCCACGTCGAAGGCGCCGTCGGGGTTCAGGTCGATCACCGCCTCGACCTCTTCGGACAGGACCTTGCGGACGCCCGCGCGGGCCAGCACCGCGACCATGTGGTGATGCGCGCCGACATCCAGCGCCTTCTGCCGGTCGCCGCTGTCGTTGACGCCGACGATCTCGGTCGGATCGCCATGCAGGCGCCCGGCGGCTAGCCGCGCGGCCAGCGGCGGCTGTGCCTCGGCGATGGCGCGGATGATGGCGGCGGGACCGTCGCCCGCCAGCACCTCGGACAGCAGCCGGCCGGTCGCGGGCCCGTCATTGGGCAGCTTCAGCATCGCCTAGGCCTTGTTGTATTTCGCATCCACCGCGTCGATCGCCTCGACATTCCCGGCCGAGCGGCCGGCGGCGTCGAAATTCATCGTCTCGGCCAGGAAGGCATCCGCGATGGCCTTGGCCAGTTCCGGCCCGATCACCCGCGCGCCCATGGTGATGATCTGCGCATTGTTCGAAAGCGCCGCACGCTCGGCCGAATAGGTGTCATGGGTCAGCGCGGCCCGGATGCCGGGGACCTTGTTGGCCGCGATGCAGACGCCGATGCCGGTGCCGCAGACCAGGATGGCGCGGTCATAGGTGCCGTCCCTGACCTGGCTGGCCACCCGATCCGACAGGTTCGCATAGAAGGCATCCGCGCCGGCATCGGTGCGGCTGATCTCGGCGACCTCGTGGCGGTCCTTCAGGTGATCGGCCAGGATCTTCGCCAGACCTTCACCCGCGCTGTCGCCTGCAATTGCCAGTTTCATCTCGTCTCTCCTTCAGAGTGTCGCGGCGCAGCGCGCCAGAATGTCCAGATAGCCCTCGACCGCCCAGGCCGAGCGTCCGATGAACAGCCCGTCGATATGCGGGCATCGGATCAGCTCCTCGCAATTTCCCGGATTGACCGAGCCGCCATAGAGGCAGGGCACCCGCCGCCCCAGCACCTCCTGCGCCACGGCGATGATCTCGGCCTGGCGCGCATCGGCGTAATCCGAAGTCGCGGGGATGCCGTTCACGCCGATGGCCCAGACGGGCTCGTAGGCCAAGAGGATCGGGGCATCGCTGCCGGCCACGCGGGCCAGGGCGCCGCGCACCTGTGTCTCCAGCACCTCTTGCGCGCGGCCGGCCTCGCGTTCGGCCAGGGTCTCGCCGATGCAGATCAGCGGGATCAGCCCGTGGCGCACCGCCGCTTCGGTCTTCAGGCCCACGGTCTCGTCGGTCTCGCCGAAATGCTCGCGCCGTTCGGAATGGCCCAGCTCCACGATGTCGAGATCGCAGTCCCGCAGCATCACCGGGCTGATCTCTCCGGTCCAGGCGCCCTCGTCGGCCCAATGCATGTTCTGCGCGCCGACCTTGACGGATGTGTCCTTCAGCATCGCCTTGACCTCGCGCACCGCCGTGAAGGGCGGGATCACGAAGCGCTGGATGCGCGGGTCGCGGGCGCCGTCGGCTTCGGCCAGCCCTTCGGCGAAGGCGCGCGCCTCGGCCAGGGTCTTGTTCATCTTCCAACTGGTGCCGATCCAGAAATCGCTCATGTCGTCAGTCCTTGGCAATGGTCAGGGCAATCCCCGCCCGGTCGATCGCCGCGCGCGTCGGGGGGGCGGGGGGTGCGTCGGTGATGATCGCGTCGAATTCGGCCAGATCGGCCAGCACATGCAGGGCCGAGCGCCCGAAACGCTGGTGATTGACCAGCAGCACGGACCGTTCGGCGGCGGCCATCATGGCGCGTTTCGCCCGCACCGCCGCGTCGTCCATGTGGAAGGCCTGCAGCCCCGCCAGCGCGGGGGTCGAGATGAAGGCGATGTCGGCCCGCAGCCGCGACAGCGCATGTTCCGTCACCACGCCGAAGAAGCCGTTGAACTTGGTGCTGAACGTGCCGCCAAGCGCGATCAGCGTCAGGCGCGGCGCGTCCTTCAGCCGGTCGATGACCGCCGCATTGTTGGTGATCACGGTCAGCGGCGCCTTTTCGGCCAGGCTGCCGCCCAGCAGGGCCGCCATCGAGCCGTCATTGACCATCACCGTCATGCCGGGCTCGACAAGCTCCAGCGCCGCGCGCGCCATGCGCGTCTTGGCCTCGCTGTCCTGCAGCTGGCGGATGCGGAAATCGCTTTCGAACCGGGTCCCGGCCTCGATCGAGGCGCCGCCGCGCACCTTGCGCAAGAGCCCGGCCTGTTCCAGGTCGTCCAGGTCGCGATGGATGGTCATCTTCGAGACGGCGAAACGTTCGGCCAGGTCGTCCAGCTCGACGGCGCGGGCCTCGACCAGCAAATCCATGATCGCCTGCCTGCGTTCGTCGCGTTTCACGGTTTCCCCCTTGTTCCGATGGTTTTCTAACATAGTTCTGATAGATTTCAACATGAATTATGTTGTTTTGTGATTTTATCTTGTGATTTTTCACATTCCGGCCTATTGCGGCGGGGACAAAGGAGGATCGTCCATGCCCATGCCGTCACCCAAGGACCCCGCGATCGCTGCCAAAGCCGCCCTTGACCCCGCGAATTTCGCTTTGGCGAACTGCATCCGCGCGCTGTCCATCGACGCGGTGAATGCCGCGAATTCCGGCCATCCCGGCGCGCCGATGGGCATGGCGGATGCCGCCGCGGTGCTGTTCCGCAACCACCTGAAATTCGACGCGAAACACCCCGACTGGCCGGATCGCGA
This sequence comes from Paracoccus sigandri, assembly GCF_003709565.1. GTDB lineage: Bacteria > Pseudomonadota > Alphaproteobacteria > Rhodobacterales > Rhodobacteraceae > Paracoccus > Paracoccus siganidrum. The sequence continues at coordinate 108,460 of NZ_QNRC01000006.1, forward strand.
CCGCTTCGTTCTGTCGAACGGGCACGCGTCCATGCTGCTCTACAGCCTGCTGCACCTGACCGGCTACGAGGACATGACCATCGAGCAGATCCGCAACTTCCGGCAATGGGGCGCGATCACCGCGGGCCACCCGGAATACGGCCATGCCAAGGGGATCGAGACCACCACCGGCCCGCTGGGGCAGGGGCTGGCCACCGCCGTCGGCATGGCGCTGGCCGAGCGCCGGCTGGCCGCCGAATTCGGCGAGGACCTGGTCGATCACCGCACCTGGGTTTTCGTCGGCGACGGCTGCCTGCAGGAGGGCATCGGGCAGGAGGCCGCCAGCCTCGCCGGCCATCTGGGCCTGGGCAGGCTGATCGTGCTTTACGACGACAACAGCATCACCATCGACGGGCCGACCTCGGTCAGCTTCTCGGAAGACGTCCCGGCCCGGTTCGCGGCACTGGGCTGGCATGTGCAAAGCTGCGACGGCCATGACGGCATGGCGCTGGACGCGGCGATCACGGCGGCCAAGGCGGAAACCGCCAGGCCCTCGCTGATCGCGATGAAGACGGTGATCGGGTTTGGCTCGCCCAACAAGGCGGGGTCCTACGCCGTCCATGGCGCGCCGCTCGGCAAGGACGAGGCGGCGCTGACGAAAGCGGCCATCGGCTGGACGCATGAGCCCTTCGCCATCCCCGAGGACCTGCTGGCGCAATGGCGCGAGATCGGCCAGCGCGGCGCCAGGGAGCGCGCGGCATGGCAGGCGCGGCTGGCCGCGAAGCCCGCCGATATCCGCGCCGAGTTCGAGCGCCGCCTGTCGGGCGCCCTGCCGGATGGCTATGAGCCGGCGCTGCTGGCCGCGCGCGAGGCGCTGTTCGCCCAGCCGAAGAAGGCCGCGACCCGCAAGGCCAGCCAGATGGCGCTGGAGGCGCTGGCCCCGGCGCTGCCCGAGATGATCGGGGGTTCCGCCGACCTGACCGGCTCGAACCTGACCCGCGTTGCGGCGGTCGACAGCCAGTATGCGCGCGAGGCGCCGGGCCGCTATATCGGCTATGGGGTGCGCGAGTTCGGCATGGCCGCGGCGATGAACGGGCTCAACCTGCATGGCGGCTTCATCGCCTATGGCGGGACGTTCCTGGTGTTTTCCGACTATGCGCGCAATGCGATCCGGCTGTCGGCGCTGATGGGGGTGGGCACGATCTACGTGATGACCCATGACAGCATCGGCCTGGGCGAGGACGGCCCGACCCACCAGCCGATCGAGCATCTGGCGAGCCTGCGGGCGATCCCCAACCTGACCGTGCTGCGCCCCGCCGACACGGTCGAGACGCTGGAGGCCTGGGACATCGCCATCCGCAACCGCCATGTGCCGTCGCTGCTGGCCCTGTCGCGCCAGGACGTGCCGCAATTGCGGCTGGAGGCGGGCGACGAGAACCTGACGGCGAAGGGCGCCTATGTGATCCGCCAATTCGGGGAAACCCGCGACGTGACCCTGATCGCCACCGGCACCGAGGTGGCGCTGGCCGTCGAGGCTGCCGAGGCGCTGCACGCCGACGGGTTGTCGGTCGCCGTGGTCTCGATGCCCAGCTGGGAGCTGTTCGACGCCCAGTCTGATGCCTATCGCGACGAGGTGCTGGGCACCGCCCCGCGCATCGCCATCGAGGCGGCGGGCAAGTTCGGCTGGACCCGCCATGTCGCCAGCGAGGAGGACGTCATCGGCATGACCGGCTTCGGCGCCTCCGCCCCCATCGACAGGCTCTACAAGGAGTTCGGCATCACAAAGGAAGCCATCGTCGAAAGGGCGAAGGCGCTGGCCGGAAGGTAGGGCGGCGCGGTTCGGCTGCTGCCGGCCCCGCGTGTGGCGACGATGGGCGCCGCATCGTCGTCGATGCGGGCTCAGCCGGCCGCTGGCGGAGCTTCCGGGCCGGTCGCGGCCTCGCCGATGGCCAGCGTATAGACCACGCCCTCCTCGGGCGGGCGCAGCCCGATCAGGGCATTCAGGCGGGCGTCGCGGAAGCCGCCCATGCACAGGCTGGCAAGGCCCAGTTCCGCCGCCGCAAGGCACAGGTTCTGCGCCACATGCCCGGCCTCCAGCAGCACATAGCGATAGCCGCGCGGGCCGTATTTCCGCTGCGTCCGCCCGAAGATCGCCGCAAGGCACAGGATCACCGGCGCCTGCGCGACGAAGGGCCAGGTGTAGAAGATGTCCTCGGCCGCCTGCTGCCAGGGGCCGGGGCGCAGCGCCTCGATCGCCTCGCCGTCGGCGTCGTAATGATGGATGCCGGGCGCCAGCCCCTGAACCCGCGCGACCAGCGCATAGATCTCCAGCGGATAGGTGCCGCCGGCCGAGGGCACGCTGCGGCGCAAAAAGCGCCCGCCGGAGTCGAAGCGCTCGGGACCCGAGACGCCATAGCCCGCCCGCAGCAGGCGCGCCAGCATCGCCAGCGGCAGCGGCTCGGGCCGGTAGGCGCGGGTCGAGCGGCGGGCCATGGCCAATGCCTCGACCCCGCCCGGATCGGTCGGCGGCAGGGGCAGGCGCGGGGCGCCGGGATGGCTGCGGAACTGCTGCAGATAGGGACCGGCGCGATAGGCGGCCTCGTTCATCCACGGCTCGGAATTCAGGTGGAACAGGCGCGACAGGGCGGTGGGATCGTCGGCGGGGATGCTCATGGGATCAGGCCAGGGGATGGGGGCATGGGTTCAGCTCTGCCTCGGCCAGCGGCGCGTCGCGCAGGCCCCAGCGGACGGGCGCGTCGAACAGGCGGCGGCCGCCGAAGCGGCCCTCGCCGGCGCCGAAATGGATCGGTTGCAGCCCGGTGGCGAAGCAGCGCACCACGCGCGGGCCAAGCGGGGCGATGTCGGGGGCGGTGATCTCGGCATAGGCGACCCGCGCGCCCGAGGCGGTGGCCGCCGCGACCACCCGCGCCAGCGCGTCGGCGGGGGTCGCGGCCGGATCGGGGCGGGGCAGGTCCTCCAGCCGCGCCTGGCGCTCGCCGGCGAAGAGGAAGTCGAACTCGGCCAGATTGCGCGGCAGGGCGTGGAACAGCGGGTGGTCGTCCAGCTCGCGCACATCGGCATGGGTCTTCAGCCGCCCGGCCGGGTCGTCCTTGGCCAGCCGCGAGGCCAGGCTGGGCCGCGACTGGCACAGCTCGAACACCGCCTTGTCGATGGCGCCGGCCGGGTCCAGGTCGCAGCCCATGCCGATCACCCGCGCGCCATGGCCGGGCTCGGGATTGTCGGCCACCGCCATGACCACCAGCGGCGCCTGGTCGGTGGCCAGCGACAACAGCCTGACCTGGACCCCGAAGCGGCGGTAATGGCGGATGATCGCGGCAGCCATGCAGCCGGTTTCGGGCGGCTGGATCAGCGTCGCGGGCAGGCGGTTCAGCCAGGTGATCATCAGCGCGTCGCGCTCGATCAGCTCGTAGAGCCCGCCGAGGATCGCCCGCTCCAGATCGGCCCCCGCGGCCAGCCCGTTCGAGGTGATCGCGGTGACGTGGTCGGCCGGGGCCGGGGTCGGGCTGACCAGATAGACCAGCGCGGCGGGCAGTTCCACCGGGCGGCCCGAGGGCAGCTCGACCCCGGTGATCCAGCTTGTCGCGGTCTGCGGCGTCCAGCGCGGATAGGGCAGCCCGCCGGCATATTGCGCGTCGGAATGCAGCACGCAATCGGCCGGGGTGATGGCGCCGGGCGCGGCCGGCCCGACGCGGATGCGCGCCGGGTCCCAGTGATAGGCCGAGTAGCGCTCGATCGCCTCGCCAAGCGCCGACAGCTGCGCCTCGGCCTCGCTGCGGCCCTTGCCGGCGTTCAGCCGTTCGGAGAGGGGGGCAGGGCGGAAATCGTAATGCGCCAGCGTGGCGGTCCACAGATGCGGCGGGCAGGGTTCCTCGGGGCCGCGCCCCTGCGGCGCGAGTTCGCGCAGCAGTCCGCAGCGGCGGCTGACAAGGGCGGCGGTCAGCCGCGCGGCTTCGGCCTGGGCGCTCATGTCGTGTCCCCGCTGACCGGCCCGCCGCAGACGGGGCAGCCGGGCTTGCGCAGCAGCACGTGTTTCTCCTGGCGCAGGCCGGGCAGCTCGACCACCAGGAAGCGGCCGTCCAGCGCCGGCTGCCCGGCGCCGCCCAGGACCGAGATCACCTCGGCCGCCATCATGCCGCCGACGATATCGGCCGCCGCCGCCAGGTTCTCGCGCCGCCCCGACAGGTCGCGCCGCTGCCGGTCCAGATGCCGCTCCAGCGCGAAACGGGCCTGCGGATTGGCGGCGCAGGCGACCTCGCGCATCCGCCAGCACATGTAGCAGGCCGCATCGGGATCGCCCGGAAAGCCGGGGCCGACGACCAGGTCCAGCCCCTCCATCGAGCCGGCCAGCCAGCGCATCCCGAGATCCCGGCAGGCCCGGTTCAGCTTCAGCGCCAGGTTCAATTCTCCCGCATCCAGGCAGCACAGCACCTGCGAGACCCCGGCGATCAGCGCGGCGACGTCCTCGGCCGTGTCGGGGCGGGCGGTGTGGGCGCGGATGGTGCAGCCGGGGGTCAGGCCGTCCAGCGCCCCGGCCAGGACCTTTGCCCGCGGCAGGCCCAGGTCCCCGGCGCGATAGAGGCCCGAGAAATACGGATCGGTCGGGCCGGTTTCGGCCGGATCGACGATCAGCAATTCGCCGATCCCGGCGGCGACCAGGGCGCGCGCGGCGCAGGCCCCCGGCCCCCCGGCGCCGAACAGCACCAGCCGCGCCTTGCCCAGCCGGCGCTGCGCCGCGCGGCCCTCGGGCGCGGTTTCGCCCAGCCAGGCCAGTTGCGGCGCCAGGTGCGGCGGCAGATCGGCCTCATCCGCCACGGCCTCGACCACGATCCCCTGTGCGCCCAGCATGTCCAGCGCCGCCTCCAGGTCCCTCCGCTCGAAGATGTCGGCGACCTGGTCGCAGATGTCGTCGATGCCGGTGCGGCCGTCCAGCAGCGGCACCACCTCGCGGCTGAACTCGCGGAAGGAATGCCCCTTCAGCGTCAGCGCCCGCCGCCACGAGACGATGCGGAACAGCTCTTCCCCGTCCCTGTCGGGCGGTTCGGTCCAGCTGAGGAAATGGTCAGGCAACAGCGGCTTGCGGTAGGCCATGGCTTTGTTCCTGCGGGGTGGGGGGACGAATGCGGAAGACGGCCAGCGCCAGCACCCGGTCGCCCTGCCGGGCGATCAGCCGGTCGCGGTCCAGCTGGTCCAGCGCCGCCTCGATCCGGGACGGGGCGGCATCGGCGGAACTGGCCAGCCCGGCCAGCGTCGCGGTGCTGTCGCAAAGCGCATAGAGCCGCGCCGCCAGCCCCTCCAGCCGGTGCAGCGGCCGCGTCGCCACCGCGCGGCTGTCGCGGATCGTCACCCCCCCGGCGTCGAATTCCGCATCCAGCGCCGGGGGCCCGGCGGCGGCCATGCGCGCCGCCTGCCAGCGCAGCACCTCGGCCTGGACCGGGCGGATATAGCTGTCGGGATCGCGCCCGTCGGCATGGTCGAAATCGAAGAAATAGGCCAGCCGCTGTAATTCCCGCCGCCCCAGCGGATAGACGTAGAAATAGGCCCGCGCCGGGCGCATCCGGCGGATGCCCAGCTCCTCGGCCCGGCTGTGGAAGGGGCTGAAGCGGTCCAGCCGCAAGATGCCGCAGGAACAGGGCGGGTCCAGATGGGTCAGCCGCGGCATCAGCCGGGCCATGGCGGCATATTCCTGCGGCTCCTCGCCCGGAAAGCCGGCCAGCACGTTCCAGGACACCTCGATCCCCAGCTCGCTGCACCAGCGCATCAGCTGGATGTTCTGGAAGCCGGTGCAGCCCTTCTGCATCAGCTTCAGGACCGGGTCCGAGAAGCTTTCGATGCCGGGCTGGATCTGGGTGACGCCCCCGGCCCGCATCAGCCGCAGCTGGTCCAGCCGCAGGTTGGACTTCACCTCGTAGAACAGGTCCAGGTGATAGCCCGCCTGGGCCAGGCGCGGAAACAGCGTGGTGACGTATTTCATGTCCAGGATATTGTCCACGCAGCCGATCCGCGCCGCCTTGTGCCGTTCGGCCAGCCAGGTGATCTCGGCAAAGGCCCGGTCCGGGGTCTTCGAGCGGAAGGCCATGGTGTCGCCATTCAGCCCGCAGAAGGTGCAATGGTGCTTGGCCCCCCACCAGCAGCCGCGCGAGGTCTCGAAGACCAGATGGCCGTCGAACTGCCCGGCCAGGGGCGAGCTGGCCAGACGGGCGAAATAATCGTCGAAATCGGGATAGGGCAGCGCGTCCATGGCGGTGACGCCGACCGACCGCAGCGGGGCTTTCTCTGCGGCGCCTTGTTCCAGGACGCCGGGCACCGGGTCGTTCCCGCGCGCCGCCAGCCGGTCCAGAAGCCGGGGAAAGCTGATATCGGCCTCGCCCGAGCAGAGATAGTCGATCCAGGGAAAGCTGCGGATCATCTGCCAGCCCATCTCGCCCTCGCAATTGGCGCCGCCGAAGACCACGACCGGCGGATCGGGCAGGGCCTTCAGCCGTTGCGCCAGCGCCAGGCAGGCGCAGGTCTGGTGAAAGACGGTGCTGAAGCCGACCACGTCGGGCCGGCGCGCCATGATCTCGGCAATGCAGCGGTCCAGATAGGCGGGCAGCAACTGCCGGATCCGCATCATCGAGGCGTAGAGATCGGCATCCTCGCCCAGGAAGGGCATGAGGATGTCGGCGATGAAATCCTGGGGACTGGCGGTGCCGTCGCCGAACAGCTCGCCCGCGAAGATCCATTCGCCGATCAGCAGGTTGGGCGGGAAGCTGGTCGCGATGCGCTGATAGGGCACCATTCCGACCAGCCCGGCCAGGTCGATGTTGAGATAGACCGCCTCGGCGCTGTGGCCGGCGGCGCGCGCCTCGGCGATCAGCAGCCCGACGCCCATGGCCGGCCGGCCGATATCGGCGAAGGGAACGACTGGGAAGACGACATGCATTCGCCCTGCCTCCGCGCTTGCGACAAGGGGCCGGGGCGGCGCGCGGCCGCCCCGTCGATTATCAGCCGCCCAGGTTGCCGAACCCGCCGCCGCCGAACCCGCCGCCGCCCGGCGCGCAGCCGCCGCCGCATTCGTTGATGCAGGCGCTGATGCATTGCTGGATGACGGTGCAGGGCCGGATGCATTGCTGCACGACCGTGCAGGGCCGGATGCACTGACTGACGACGCAAGGGTGGATGACGCATTGCTGCACCACGGTGCAGGGACGGACGCACTGGCTGATGATGCAGGCATCCGGCGCCGGGATCATCGCCGGATCGTTGATCGCCGCGGGGCTCGCCGCGGGCTGGGCCCCCGCCATCATCGCCGAGACCTTGTTATAGGCGCGCATCTCTTCTTCGGTGACCTGCATCCCCTGCAGCTTGTCCTCAAGCTCGGCCACGCGCATTTCAAGGGTCTTTTCGCTGCCTTTGCTCTCCTTGTCGGCCATTTCGGAATCCTCCGCGAATGCTGGTTGCTTCCGATAATATCCTAGCATGATTCACGTGTGCGTGATGAGTTTTCGAGCGTTGTCGATTTGTTTTCAGATCAATTTTCGTAGAGATTTGTTATTGAATGGATTTGTTTCACATAATTGAAAAGCAGGCTTCTGTCCTGGTTCCCCGTTTAATAAGCGGTAAGCATGGCTTCGTTTTCGCGTTGCCATGTATTTCGGCCGAATCCCGCCTGCCCGTGCTGCATCGGGAAAACAGGTTTGAAATCCTGCCCTATTCGAATCGCGACCGGAAAGGCTGCTCAATCGCCCATTCCCGCGCCACCTGCGGGCCGGTCATCGGCCGCGATCTGCTGGATGACGCGGCTGGCCTCTCTCGCGGTCCGGTCCCAGCCCGGCAGCCGGTGGCCGGCATCGGATGCCGCCCGTTGCAGCTGCTGCCGCCGGGCCGGGTCGGTCAGCAGCGCGCGCAGCGCCTCGGCCAGCGCCTGCGCGTCTTCGGGCGGCACCAGCAGCCCCGCCTGCGGGGGAACGGTATCGGGAACCGCCCCGGTCCTGCAGCTGACGATCGGCAGGCCATGGGCCAGCGCCTCGTCGAAGACGATGCCATAGCCCTCGAAGCGGGTGGCCAGGGCGAAGATGGACGCGCTTGCGTAAAGCCGCTCCAACTCGTCGGCCGAGACGCGGCCGGCCAGGCGGATCCTGCCCGCCACGGGCGAGGCGGCGGCCAGCCGGGCCAGCCGGGCGGCATGGGCGGTGTCCCAGGGATTGCCGACGATCACCGCCTGCCAGTCCAGCTCTGGCAGTTGCGACAGCGCCTCGATCAGGATGTCGTGGCCCTTGCGCGGATGCAGGATGCCCACCGACAGGATCAGCGGCGGCGCGACCGGGGCGGGCGGCAGCCGGGGGCGGTCGGTGCCGGGCCGGGCCACGGTGATGCGACCGGCGGGAACGCCGTAGCTCTCGATCAGGATGCGCCGGGTATGCGGGCTGGGCACAAGCACATGCCGGGCCAGTTCCAGGTTGTCGCGCTCGGTGCGGAACAGGTGGTCGCGTCGGGCCGGGGCAAGGTCGCTTTCCAGCGCCAGCGGGTGGTGGCACATGGCGATGACCGGTGCCCGCACCCCGGCCAGCCCCCGCGTGTCGATGGCGCCGAAGACCAGCCCGTCCAGGATCAGCGGGCGGGCGGGATCGACGCCGCGCAGGGCGGCCACGGCCTGGGCCATCTGCGCCGGGTCGGGGTCGGGGAAGCTGGCGGGCAGCTCCAGGTGCTGCATGTCGTGACCCAGCGCGCGCAGCCCCTCCAGCAGGCGGCGTTCATAGATATAGCCGCCGGTCAGCGTGGCGATGTCGCCCGGAATGGCGAAGGCGGCGGAGCAGGGGTCTGTCATCGGCGCAGCTGCTCGGGCGCATAGACCCGCAGGACGCGCCGCTCCAGCAGGGCGACTGCCGCGTGGCACAGGGCCGAGATCACCGTGACCACGACCACCGCCGACCACAGCAGGTTGTAGTTCGAGGTCGAGGCCGACAACGCCATCAGGCTGCCCAGCCCGCGCCCGGTGGTCAGCCACTCGACCACGGTGACGGCCAGGATGGCGGCGGGCACGCTCATCCTGGCGGCGGCGAAAAGCGCGGGCAGCATGGCGGGGATGCGGACATGGATCATCTGGCGCAGTGACCCCGCCGCATAGGTTCGGAACAGGTCGAGGATCTGGCCGGGGGCCTGGCGCAGCCCGTGCAGGCAGGCGACCAGTGTGGGGAAGAACACCATGACCGCGACCAGCGTGATCGTGCCGGTCGCGCCGCGCCCCAAAAACAGCACGATCAGCGGCGCGGTCGTCACGATGGGGATCGAGCGCAGGGCGACGGCAACCGGCATGATGGGCAGCGCCAGTCCCGGCCGCAGGGTCAGAAGCGTCGCCAGCCCGGCGCCCAGAGCCAGCCCGGCCAGATAGCCCGGCAGCAGGAACAGCGCCGTCTCGCCGGTGGCCCGGATCAGCGCGGCGCGGGTGGCCGCGGCATCGGGCGCCCATGCAAGCGCCGCGACGACGTCCCAGGGGCGCTTGGCGAAGAAGGGGTCCAGGCCCAGCAGCTCCATCGCGCCCCACCAGCCGGCCAGCACCGCCAGGATCAGGACCGCTCCGTCCAGCGCCTTTCCGGCCCGCGACCCGGCGACCGGGCGCGGCGGCGCAAGGATCACCGGCGGCCGGTCATGCGAGAGGTGCCGCGCCAGCGCGCCGATCGCCGCATAGGCCGCCATCGACACCGCCGCCGCCAGCGCGGCGATGGCCCACAGCGCGGTCGCGTCCATGGCCCGCATGAAGCGGATCGTCAGCACGCCCATGCCGCGCTCGGCCCCGGTGAACTCACCCACCATCGCGCCCAGGAAGGCGGCCGGGGCAGCGATCTGCAGGCCGGCGAACAGATAGGGCAGCGCCGCCCGCGCCCGCACATGGACCAGTTCCGCCAGCCGCCCCCGGCCATAGCTGTGGACCAGGTCCAGCCAGGCGGCCGGCATGGCCCGCAGGCCGGTCAGCAGCGGGATCAAGGTCGTGTAATAGACCGCCAGCGCGGCAAGGGCGATCTGCGGCCCCTCGCCCGGTCCCATCAGCACGCGCAGGACCGGCCCGGTTGCGATCAGCGGCAGGCAGAACACCACCAGCGCCAGGCCGCTGATCAGGTTCAGGGATCGCGGCCATGCCAGCGCCACGGCGGCCAGCAGGATCGCCGCCAGGTTGCCCAGGGCGAAGCCGGCCGCCGCATTGCGCAGCGTGACGGCCAGCGCCCGCCCGATCAGGCCGGGATTGTCGGCGATCCACGCGATGACCTCGACCGGGCCGGCGATCAGCTGGCTGTCGGCCGTGGCTGCCGCCAGCAGCGACCATCCGGCCAGCAGGAAGGCAGAGCCGGCCAGGGCCGGCGCGAAAGCCGCCTGCCGGGTCATTGCGCGGCCAAAGGCGGGCTGCCCGCATCGCCAAGCGCCAGCGCCGCCGAGGCATCGGCCAGAATCTGGCGGAAGGCCGGGTCGTCGGCCAGGGCCGGCCCGCGCGGCCGCTCCAGCGGCACGGCGATATCCGCGACGATCCGCGCGGGGCGGGGCGAAAGCACGATGATGCGGTCGGCCAGCATCGCCGCCTCATGGATCGAATGCGTCACCAGAACCGCGGTCGTGCCGCGCGGCTGCCACAGGGGCGGCAGGTCGCGCGCCAGCTGCTGCCGTGTCAGCTCATCGACCGCGCCGAAGGGCTCGTCCAGCAGCAGGATTTCCGGCTCGGTGACCAGCGCCCGCGCCATGGCCGCCCGCTGGCGCATCCCGCCCGACAGCGCCGCCGGCCGGGTATCGGCAAAGCCGCCAAGGCCGACAAGGCCGATCAGCCCGTCGACCAGCGCCGGATCGGGCGCCTGCCGCGCCAGCTTGCGCGCCAGGGCGACATTGCCGCGCACCGTCAGCCAGGGCAGCAGCGACGGGTCCTGGAAGGCGATCGAGATCGCGGCCCGCCGGCGCTGTTCCGCGGGCGTCAGGCCGGCCAGGCGGACCTGGCCCTGCGTCGGCTCCTCCAGCCCCGCGATCAGGCGCAGCAGGGTCGACTTGCCGCAGCCCGAGGGCCCGATCAGCGCGGTCGTGTGGCCCGCCGCAAGGGTCAGGTCCAGGGGCGCCACCGCCCGGATCCCGCCGGCAAAGACCTTGCCCAGTCCGGTGCAGGTGATCTCGGCCCTGGCGCGGGGGTCAGCCGGCATGGATTTCCTCGAGGATCGAGCGATCCCACAGGTCAGGCGTGACCTCATGCCCCAGCAGGGCCAGGGTCTCGATATTGGCGGCGACGCCGTCATCGCTCCACCAGCCGAAGCCCATCTGGTCGGTCAGGTCGGAAAACATCAGCGGCAGCTGCCGTTCCGCCTGCAGCTTCTGGGTCGCCAGGTCCAGCCCGGCATCGGGGAACATCCGCAAGGTCAGCTCGGCCGCGGCATCGGTGTCCGCGCGGCAGGCCTCCCACCCGCGCGCCTCGCCCGACATCAGCGCGACCAGTTCCTGCCGGCGGGTGGCAAGGCTGTCCTCGGTCGCGATATAGGTCTGGGAATGCAGCGCATAGCCGTGATCGGCCATCAGCATCGTTACCGCCTGAATGCCGTTGATCGCCATCGCCACCGGCAGGTCGGTTTCCCAGCACAGCAGGCAATCGACTTCGCCGGCCAGCAGGGGCTGGGCGGAATATTGCGTGGGCACGATCCGGATGGCGTCGAAGTCGACGTCGTTCAGGCGGCACAGCGCCTGCAACACCGGCCGGTTGGCCAGCGCCATCCCGATCCGCTTGCCCATGAGGTCGGCGGGGGTCCTGACCGGGTCGGCGGGCAGCGAGGCGATGACGAAGGGGTTCTTCTGCATCGCCACGCCGATGATGCGGAACCGCGCGCCCTGCGCCACGGCGGCGGCGGTATAGTCGGCGGCCGAGATGCCGACCAGCGCGGTTCCCGAGACGACCGGCGGCTCGACCGGCGCGTTGGGGCCGCCCTGCAGCAGCGTCACGTCCAGCCCCGCCTCCTGCCACCAGCCGTTCTCGCGCGCGATATAGCTGCCGGCGAACTGCACCGAATGCAGCCAGGACAGCTGCAGGCCGACGGCGGTCCGCGCCTGCGCGCGCGCCGGCCGCAATCCCGCCTGGCCGACCAGCAATCCGGCGGCGCCGCCGGCCAGCAGCCGTCTCCGCGTCAGGCTTGGGGGATGCATCGGGGAACCTCCATCATCGCATGATCGGGCAGCAGGGTGTCCCGAATCAACACTCTTTTCCCGCCTTGCGTTCCCTGCGGCGTGAACCGGGCGGCCCGGCCCGTCACGGCGGCTCCTGCGGGCGGCTGAAGCCCTTGAGGATCAGGTCCCGCATCCGGTCCATCGGGATCGCCGCGCTGTCCGGCGCGGGGATCAGTCCGGGCGCGAAGCCCCAGGCGGCCGCGCGGCCCACCAGCGCCTCGGGGCCGATCACATGGATCGCGACGTCCGGGCCCTCGTCCAGCGCGATGCCGGGGGCGGCCTGGTGATCGCCCAGGATGAACAGCAGCGGCCCCTCGGGCCCCTGGCGCGCGGCATGGTCCATCACGGTCCGCAGCGCGTAATCGACCGCGTCCCGGTACTGCCGCCTGACCCGGTCGCGGTCGCGCCAGACGATCTCGGGCGGGTCGCCGACCTGGGCCATGGCGTCGAATTCGGTGCCGTCGCCCAGATCCTCCCAGGGCAGCAGATGCGGCACCGGCACCCAGGGCGCATGGGACGAGATCAGCGCCACCTGCACGAAGAGGGGCGCATCGCCGGGCGGGTCGCGCAGCAGCCGGTCGGTGGCGGCCAGCGTGAACTGGTCGGGCATCGTGACCCAGTTGAAGGGCCGGCCGCGATAGCCCAGGTCGGCGGCCGCCAGCACCCGGTCGAAGCCCATCGTCGCGGATTCGGGCCAGGGCCGGGTGATCGCGGGCATGACCGCCGCGGTGCGGAAGCCGGCGCGGCGGGCGTGGTGGAACAGGCTGTCGCGCCCGCTGGCCAGCACCGCCCGATAGCGCGTCGCGTCGCTGATCCACAGGCCATTGGCGAATGTGGCATGGGACAGCCAGCTCTGCCCGCCCCGCGTCGGCGCCCGCAGGAAGCCCGAGCGCATCGACAGCCCCGCCGCCGCAAGCCGGTCCTCGGCCCGGCGCAGGGTCTGCAGATGCGCCTCGGCATGGAACGGCACCGAGAAGCTGGCCCGGCCGTAGCTTTCCACGAAGATCACCATCACGTCGCGGTCGATGGCGCCCAGCAGGCCCTCGCGGCGGGCGAAGGGGTCGTTGGCCGCCGCCTGCCGCAGCCGGGCCAGGTCGTCGGCCGTGCGCAGCGCTGTCTGATAGCGCGAGATCGCATAGAGGCTGCTCTCGGCCCGGACATGGCCGGTCAGCGCCGGGATCAGGGCCAGCCCGGCCAGCAGCGCGGCCAGGATCCGGTGGCGCGGGCGCCAGCCGCGGGCCGACCAGGCGCCGGTCGCCCACCACAGCCCGGCCGCGATCCCGGCCGCGGCCAGAAGCGCCGCCGCGGCCGCCCCGATCGCCGCCGCCCTGCCGAAGCTGCCGGCGATCAGGCGCGCCAGGGCGTCGATCAGCGGCAGGTCGGCGACCGGGTTGAACGACCGCCCCAGCGCCGAGACCATGGCCAGATCCGCAAGCTTCTGGATCGCCAGCGCGGACAGCGCCAGGGTCGCGGCCAGGCGCGCCACGCCCCCGCCCAGGCACAGCAGCGCCAGCAGGACCGGCAGTTCCGGCGGCGTGCGCGACAGGACCTGCGGCAATGGCATCGGTGCGGCGGGCAGGATCAGCACCAGGTGGATCGCCAGCGCGGCAAGCAGCAGGGAAAGGGCAGCCCGCATCATCCGCGATGCCGCGCCAGCCAGCGGATGTCGGTCGCGAAGGACCACAGCAGCGCCACCGCCACGGCGCGGGTCGCCCAGATCGCCGCCTCCGGGGGCATGACCGGCAGCTGCAGCGCGACCAGCACCGTCAGCTGCACGACGCAGACCAGCTTGCGGCGAAACCGTTGCGGCAGCGGCGCGCGCAGCCATGGCCGCAGCCAGCCCGCGACCAGGAAGGCATAGCGGATCAGGCCCAGCAGCAGCACCTCGGCGCCGACCACGCCGTCGGCCAGGGCATGAAGCGCCAGCACCAGCGCCAGGGCGGCATCGACCTCCATGTCGAAGCGCGCGCCGAAGCCGGATGCCAGCCCGCTGCGCCGGGCCAGCCAGCCATCCACCCCGTCCAGCGCCAGCGCCGTCCCGCCGACCGCCGCCACCGCCCAGCCTGCCGTGCCGCTTGCGTGAAGCGGCGGCAGCAGCGCGCAGACCAGCGCCCCGCGCAGCAGCGTCACGACATTGCAGCCGCCCAGCCGGTCATGGGGATAGCCGCGCCGCATCAGCAGGGCGACGGCGAGGCAGCCCAGCAGATAGAGCGCCGAGGCGGCCAGCCATGCCTCGGTCTCCCCCGGCAATCCCGCCAGGTGCAGCGCATGGATGGCGATGAACCCGGCCATCGCGGTCGCGGCAATCCGGCCGGGGATCCCGGCCCCCAGGCGGGAAGGCCGCGGCCTGAAGGATCGGGCGGGCTCGGGTTCGTGCATCGTCCAAGCCTAGGCCAACCCCGGCTTGCGTCAAGCGCGACATCGCCCGCCTATGCAGCGGCGCCGCGCTGGTCTAAGCTGGACGAAAGGAGCCCGTGCGATGCTGGATCAGCAACCCGGTTACCGGACGCCCGCCCGGATGTTTCACTGGGGCATCGCCGTTGCGGTGCTGCTGATGATCCCCGCCGGGCTGGTGATGACGCGCGAGGGGCTGGACCGCGGCCTGCAGGATGCGCTGTTCGTGTTCCACAAGAATCTCGGGGTGCTGCTGATCCCGGTCATCCTGGCGCGGCTGGCCTATCGCCTGCGGCACAGGCCGCCGCCCCTGCCCGAGACTGTGCCGGCCTGGCAACGGCGCATCGCCGGGCTGTCCCATGCCGCGCTGTATCTGCTGCTGATCGTCATGCCGCTCAGCGGTTTCGTCCGGGTCCGGGCCGGGGGCTTTCCGATCGAGCTTCTGGACTTTCTGGGCGTCGGGCCCTGGCTGGCGAAATCCGAGCCGCTGGCCGACAGCGCCAAGCTGCTGCACGCCACGGCGGCGGCGCTGCTGATCGCCCTCCTGGCCCTGCATGTCGCGGCGGCGCTGCATCACGCGCTGTTCCTGCGGGACGGCGTCTGGTCGCGGATGTGGCCGCCGCGCCCGTCTGGCTGAGGGCGGCTCCCGCCCGCGTCCCGCGACGGAAAAACCCCGCCGCGATCTCTCGGGGCGGGGCAACCCAGGCCGGCCGGGGGCCGAGGCTCACATCCCCGCGTAGAGCGGGAACCTTGCGCAGAGTTCCTTGACCTCGGCCTTGACCCTGGCCTCGACCTCGGCATTGCCGTCCTCGCCGTGCTGGGCCAGGCCGTCGACCACCTCGACGATCCAGCGGGCGATCTGGCGGAACTCGGCCTCGCCGAAGCCGCGCGTCGTGCCGGCAGGCGTGCCGAGACGGATCCCCGAGGTCACGAAGGGCTTTTCCGGGTCGAAGGGCACGCCGTTCTTGTTGCAGGTGATATGGGCGCGGCCAAGCGCCGCCTCGGTCGCCTTGCCGGTCACGCCCTTGGGCCGCAGGTCCGCCAGGCACAGGTGGTTGTCGGTCCCGCCCGAGACGATGTCGATGCCGCCGCGCATCAACTCGTCGGCCATGGCGCGGGCATTGGCCACGACCTGCGCGGCATAGTCCCTGAACTCGGGGCGCAGCGCCTCGCCGAAGGCCACCGCCTTGGCGGCGATCACATGCATCAAGGGGCCGCCCTGCAGGCCCGGGAAGACCGCCGAATTGATCTTCTTCGCGATCTCGGCGTCGTTGGTCAGCACCATGCCGCCGCGCGGGCCGCGCAGCGATTTGTGGGTCGTCGTGGTCACCACATGGGCGTGCGGCAGCGGCGAGGGATGCTGGCCGCCCGCGACCAGCCCGGCGATATGGGCCATGTCGACCATCAGATACGCCCCGACCTCGTCGGCGATCCTGCGGAAGGCGGCCCAGTCCCAGACGCGGCTGTAGGCGGTGCCGCCGGCGACGATCAGCTTCGGCTTGTTTTCCAGGGCCTTCTGGCGGACGTCCTCCATGTCCAGCAGCTGGTCCTGCTGGCGCACGCCGTAGCTGACCACGTTGAACCACTTGCCCGACATGTTGACGGGCGAGCCATGGGTCAGGTGGCCGCCCGAATTGAGGTCCAGCCCCATGAAGGTGTCGCCGGGCTGCAGCAGCGCCAGGAACACCGCCTGGTTCATCTGGCTGCCGCTGTTCGGCTGGACATTGGCGAATTCGCAGTCGAAGAGCTGCCTGGCGCGCTCGATGGCCAGGTTCTCGGCGATGTCGACGAACTGGCAGCCGCCGTAATAGCGCTTGCCCGGATAGCCCTCGGCATATTTGTTGGTCAGCACCGAGCCCTGCGCCTCCAGCACCGCGCGCGAAACGATGTTCTCGGACGCGATCAGCTCGATCTCCTCGCGCTGACGGCCAAGCTCCCGGCCGATCGCATCGGAAATCGAAGGGTCGCGGGTGGACAGGGGTTCGGTGAAGAATCCGTTCTCGCGGGTCGGTGCGTTCATCTGGGCGCGTCCTTTCAGGCTGGAGCGGCTGGGATTGGCGTCCTTCTAGCCTATGGGTCCCGGTGCGGAAAGTGACAAAACGACCGGATTTGCGCCGCTTGCGCGGGCCGGACGGGTCTTGCCTTCCGGGTCGGCCGGGCCGATGCTGCCCCACGCTTCAGGAGACAGCGCCGCAAGATGACCCCCAGGATCCACTTTACCGCCAGCAATGCCGAACTTGCCGAGGCCGCGTTCGGGCGGCTGGTGCAGCGCTATGGCCATCACCCGCTGGAGCGGGCCGAGATCGTCGTGGCCCTGGGCGGCGACGGTTTCATGCTGCAGACCCTGCATGCGACGCAGGGGCGCGGGCTGCCGGTCTACGGGATGAATCGCGGCACGGTGGGCTTCCTGATGAACGCCTATTCCGAGGATGACCTGGTCGCGCGCCTCTCGGCGGCCGAGGAGACCGTGATCAACCCGCTGAGGATGCGCGCCACCCGAAAGGACGGCACGGTCCACGAGATGCTGGCCATCAACGAGGTCAGCATGCTGCGCGAGGGGCCGCAGGCGGCCAAGCTGCGCATCTTCGTGGACGGGCGGCTGCGGATGGAGGAGCTGGTCTGCGACGGTGCGCTGATCTCGACCCCGGCGGGCTCGACCGCCTACAACTATTCCGCCCATGGCCCGATCCTGCCCATCGATTCCGAGGTCCTGGCGCTGACCGCCATCGCCCCCTTCCGCCCCCGACGCTGGCGCGGCGCGCTGCTGCCCAAGGCGGCGCGGGTCGAGGTCGAGGTTCTGAGCCCCGACCGCCGCCCGATCATGGCGGATGCCGATTCCCGCTCGGTCCGCCATGTCACGCGGGTCGAGATCGCCAGCGCCGCCGATGTCTCGCACCGGCTGCTGTTCGATCACGGCCACGGGCTGGAGGAACGCCTGCTGCGCGAGCAGTTCGTCTGATCGCCGCCCCCTTCGGCCGCGGATGATCCAGATCAACGTCGGCCGGGTCGGGGCCGGCTATCACCCGAATCGCAACGATCCACGGCTATTCCATGACCTATGCAGCCTTCCTTTCCGCCGTCCTGGCGCTTCTGCTGGCGCCCGGCCCGACCAACACGCTGATGGGCCTTGCCGGGGCGCAGCGCGGGCTGGGCCGTGTCGCGCGGCTGCTGCCGGCCGAGCTGCTGGGCTATCTGACGACGATCCTGCCGCTGGTCTTCCTGGGCGGCGCGCTGCTGGCGGAATGGCCGGTCGCGGCGGTGTTGCTGAAGATCGCCGCCGCCATCTGGGTGATGGTGCTGGCGGTGCGGCTGTGGGGGCTGCGGCGCGACGACGGCGCCGGGGGCGAGGTGGGCGCGGGCAAGGTCTGGCTGACCACGGTGCTGAACCCCAAGGCGCTGATCTTCGGGCTGGTGCTGCTGCCCGGCCCAGAGGAGGCGCAGTTCCTGCCCAGGCTGGGGCTGTTTCTGATGATGGTGGTCGCGGTGGCGCTGGTCTGGGGCGCGGCGGGGGCGATGTCGCGGATGGGCGGCGGAAGGCGGCTGCACCTGGTGCAGCGCGGCGCCTCGCTATGGCTGGCGCTGGTCTCGATCACGCTGATCGCGGGGGTGATCCGGGCCTGACGCCCGCTCAGCCAGCCCGTTCAGCCGGGCGGGCGCCGGGCCGGCCAGTCGGTCGTCTGGTGCCAGGCCTGGCCCAGCCGCAGGATCGCCGCGTCCTGCCCGACCGGCCCGGCCAGCTGCATGCCCATCGGCAGGTTCTGGGCGCCGAAGCCCACTGGCACCGACAGGCAGGGCAGCCCGGCCAGGCTGACCGGCACGACGATCTCCATCCAGCGGTGATAGCTGTCGGCGGGCCTGCCGCCGACGGTCTCGGGCCAGCGCCATTCGGCCGGGAAGGGCCAGAACTGCGCGGTGGGCAGGGCGATGACATCGACATCGCGAAACAGCCGCGCCAGCCGGCGGAACCATTCGCTGCGGATCGCGCTGGCCTGATAGACCGCGCTGGCGGGCAGTTGCAGGCCCTGCTCGATCTCCCATATCGCCTCGGGCTTCAGCTGCGCGCGCGTGGCCGGCTCGTCGTAGAGCGCGCGTTTCGAGCCGGCATTCAGGAAGGCGCGCAGCACCATCCAGGACTGCCACAGCTTTTCGGCCGGGAAGGGCGGGTCCAGCGCGACGATTTCGCAGCCCAGATCCGCGAAGCCGTCCAGCGCGGCCTCGCAGAGCGGCAGGATCCCGTCCTCGCAGGGATAGGCGCCGCCCCAGTCGCCCAGCCAGCCGATCCGGGTGCCTTCGACCGGGCCGTCCAGCGCGGCGGGATAGTCCGCGGCGTCGCGCCCGAAGGGCAGGGCGGGATGGGGGCCGGCCATGATCGCCAGCAGATGCGCCAGATCCTCGGGGCAGCGCGCCATCGGCCCCAGCGTCGCCATGGTGGACATGAAGCTGTCGCCGATCGGGTCGCCCGGCACCAGTCCCCAGCTGGGGCGGAAGCCGTAGACATTGCAGAAGGCGGCCGGGTTGCGCAGGCTGCCCATCATGTCGGACCCGTCGGCCACCGGCACCAGCCGCGCCGCCAGCGCCGCCGCCGCCCCGCCCGAGGATCCCCCGGCCGTGCGCGCCGGGTCATAGGGATTGCGCGTGACCCCGAAGACCTCGTTGAAGCTGTGCGAGCCGAGGCCCCATTCGGGCGTGTTGGTCTTGCCGATGAAGATCGTCCCCGCCGCGCGCATCCGCGCGACCACCACGTCGTCGGCGGCAGGCACATGGTCGCGGAAGATGGTCGAGCCCCAGGTGGTGCGCAGCCCCGCCACCGCCGCCAGGTCTTTGACCGCCACCGGCAGCCCGTGCAGCCAGCCCTTGCGCGACCCGCGGTCGGCCGCGCGCGCCTCGGCCATCAGCTGGTCGCGCGGGCGCAGGCTGACGATGGCGTTCAGCCGCGGGTTCAGCGCCTCGATCCGGTCCAGATGGGCGGCCATCACCGCTTCGGCGGTGATCCGGCCCGCCGCCATGGCCCGCGACAGCGCCGCGGCGCTGGAACCGGTCGGGTCGTTCATCGGCTTTCCTCCCTCGTTGGCCGGTCTTGGCGGGTCGGCGCGGTTCAGCCCGCGCAGATCTGCTGCAGCGCCGTCCATTGCGGCGGTGTCAGCAGCGGGCGGGCGGGCGTGGTGCCGCGCATCGGATCGGCCTCGATCAGCCCCAGGACGGATTCCCCGGTCGGGTCCAGCGAGCGGGCATAGGGCGTCGAGGGCAGCTGCTTCTGGGTGAAGCGCGCCAGCAGGGCCTCGTCGCCGGGGCGCGGCGGATGTTCGGTCAGCAGCTTTTCCCCGTAACCCTGCAGCGCGCCCTGCGGCAAGGTGCCAAGCGTCAGCAAGCGCAGCGCCGCCTGCGGGCCGGCATATTCCAGAGCCGCCAGCGTCACCTCGTCATCGCCCTGGGCCTCGGCGGCGGCCAGCAGATGGCCGGCGGCGGCCTCGGGGCCGGGCGCGGCATCGACCAGGTCGGCGCCGAAGACGAACAGGTCGCCCGGCAGCCGCCGGGCCGAATTCAGCGTCGGCACGACCCGGATCGCGGCTTCTTTCTGCAGCAGCTGCGGGGTCAGCCAGTCCAGCACCGCCTGGCCCGAGGCGCGGGTGCAGGTCGCGCCGGTGCTGCGGTTCAGCTCGGCCAGGACCGCCTCGCCGATGGCGCGGGCCTGCGCGGGGGGCGCCACGCGGGCGGCATGGCGGACCAGCGCGTCGGGCAGCCAGAAGACCAGCCCGGCGATCATCAGCAGCGCCGCCAGCAGGGTCAGCCCGCCGCGCAGCCGCCCCGGATGGGCGCGGCGCGATTCAATGGCGCGATGCACCCGCTCGATGGCGTCGATCATCAGCTGGTCGTCGATCTCCAGCTGCTCGTCCGGCTCCTCGGGGCGGGGGGTATAGAGCGCCGGCATCCGGCCCGGATTGAGCCGCGTGACCGCGGGCAGCGACCAATGCGACAGCGGCACCTCGGATTTCGGGTCGACCAGGATCAGCGTCGCGTCGCCGACCGAGACGATCACCTCGCGCAGCCGCGCATCGGGCGATTCGCGCCAGGATCCCTGCGCCTCCAATCGTTCGAATTCGGTCAGCGCGGTCATGGTCTTGCGTGAATCCTGCCAGTCTTCCCGACCATAGCGCGGCGGCGGGGCGGGTCAATGAGCAGGATCGCCGCCGCCGGACCCGAAGACCCGGCGGCCGGGTCAGGCGCTTTCGGGAACGCGCATCCCCTTTTCCCGCGCCAGGACCCGCATCCGGTCCTGCAGCTTCTCGAAGGCGCGGACCTCGATCTGGCGGATCCGCTCGCGCGAGACGCCATAGCGTTCGGACAGGTCCTCCAGCGTCATCGGATCGTCGCGCAGGCGGCGCTCCATCAGGATGTCCTTCTCGCGGTCGTTCAGCACGTCCATGGCGGCCAGCAGCATCTGGCGGCGGGTGTCCATCTCGTCGGCCTCGGCATAGGCCTCGGCCTGGTTGGCGTCCTCGTCCTCCAGCCAGTCCTGCCATTGCGCGGTGCTTTCGCCGTCGCCCGACCCCACCGTCGCGTTCAGTGAGGCGTCGCCGCCCGACAGGCGGCGGTTCATCTCGATCACCTCCTGCTGGGTGACGTTCAGGTCATTGGCGATCTGGGCGACGTTCTCGGGGCGCAGGTCCCCTTCCTCCAGGGCGCCGATCTTGGATTTCGCCTTGCGCAGGTTGAAGAACAGCTTCTTCTGCGCGCTGGTCGTGCCCATCTTCACCAGGGACCAGGACCGCAGGATGTATTCCTGGATCGAGGCGCGGATCCACCACATCGCATAGGTCGCGAGGCGAAAGCCCTTTTCCGGGTCGAAGCGCTTGACCGCCTGCATCAGGCCGACATTGGCCTCGGAAATCACCTCGGCCTGGGGCAGGCCATAGCCGCGATAGCCCATGGCGATCTTGGCGGCCAGCCGCAGGTGGCTGGTCACCAGCTTGTGGGCGGCCTCGCTGTCCTGGTGGTCGGCCCAGGCCTTGGCCAGCATGTATTCCTCTTCCGGTTCCAGCAGCGGGAACTTGCGGATTTCCTGCAGATAGCGGTTCAGCCCCTGTTCGGGGCTCGGGGCCGGGAGGGATGTGTAATTCGCCATATCGGTTGACTTTCGCAGAGATCGGAAAACGCGGCAGAGCCTGTCACGGTTCCGCGACGGGCGCCGTTCGCAAGCCGCGCGAGGGGCCGCACGGGGGCAGGCAGGGCGGGTCTGGACGGGATCATTGTGAAGGATAAAGCGGGCCGTGTAATCTGGGAATGCTTCACGTTCTCGTCAAGGGGAGGGTTTCGTCCCGCCGCCTTGCGCGTCGCGTAGCGCCTGAAGCAGGGCGGCCATGTCGGCGGGCAGGGGGCTGTCGAAAGCCAGTTCCGCGCCGCTGACCGGATGGGTGAAGCCCAGATGCGCGGCGTGCAGCGCCTGTCGCGGGAAATCCGCCGCCGCCTGCGCGGCCGGCCCCAGCGCCCGGCTCGATGCGCGCCGCGCGCCGCCATAGACCGGATCGCCGATCAGCCCCAGCCCCGCATGGGCCATGTGGACGCGGATCTGGTGGGTGCGCCCGGTTTCCAGCCGGCATTCGACCAGCATCGCGGCGGGCGGCGTGCCGAATCGCTCCAGCATCCGGGCGCGGGTGACCGCGTGGCGGCCCCTGTCGAACCAGACCGCCTGTTTCTGCCGGTCGCTGGCATGGCGCGCCAGCCGCGAGGTGATCTTCAGCACGCCGCCTTCCTCGAAGCTGATGCCCGGCGTGCCGCGCAGCCGCGGATCGCCCGCGTCGATCACCCCATGGGCCAGCGCCAGATAGCGGCGCTGCGCGGTATGGGCCTCGAACTGCGCGGCCAGCCCGTGATGGGCGCGGTCGGATTTCGCCGCGACCAGCAGGCCCGAGGTGTCCTTGTCGATCCGGTGGACGATGCCGGGGCGCCTTTCGCCGCCGATGCCGGACAAGGTATCGCCGCAATGGGCCAGAAGCGCGTTGACCAGCGTGCCGCGGGGGGCGCCGGGGGCGGGGTGGACGACCATCCCGGCGGGCTTGTCGATCACGATCAGGTCATCGTCCTCATGCACGATGGCCAGCGGAATCGGCTCGGGCAGGGTCGCGACCGGCTCGGGCTCGGGCAGGGTGATGCGGTATTCCTGCCCCTCGGCCACCCGCGCCTTGCCGTCGCGCGCCACCCCCTCGGGGCCGCTGACCGCGCCGTCGGCGATCAGCCGCGCCAGGCGCGAGCGCGACAGGGCCGCTTCCTCTGGCACAGCCAGCGCAAGCGCCTTATCAAGCCTTTCGGGCGGATTGGCCGGGATGGTGACGACAAGGTTCGACATGGGTGACGATCATAATGACTGGAAGGCGGCGGCGAAAGCGGTCCCGGAGCTGCGCTTCCTGAAGGCGCTGGTCACCGGGCTGACGCTGGTGATGGGGCTGGGCATGATCGCCATCGTGGCGCTGCTGTGGACGCGGCTGGGCCAGCCCGCGCTGCCGCAACTGCCCGAGAACATGGCGCTTCCCGAGGGCGCGCGGGCCGAGGCGGTGACCTTCGCCCGCGACTGGATCGTCGTCGTCACCGATGCCGGCGAGGTGCTGCTGTTCGATCGCGCGGGCGCGCTGCGCGACCGGGTGGTGCCCCCGCCGGGCCAATCGGCGCCCTAGGCCCGGCTGCCCCGGCCCCGGTCGCCCGCCTCAGTCGCCCTGGCGCCCGGCTTCCAGCGCGTCCAGCCGCGCCTTCAGCTCGGCATTCTCGGTCCGGGCCTTGATCGCCATCTCGCGCACGGCCTCGAATTCCTCGCGCGTCACGAAGTCGCGGTCGGCCAGCCAGCGGTCGATCCAGCCCTTCATGGCGGTCTCGGCCTCGCTCCGGGCGCCCTGCGCGACACCCATCGCATTTGTCATCAGCTTCGAGAGATCGTCGAAAATGCGGTTCTGCGTGGTCATTTGCCCTGCCTTCATGGGTTGCCAGGCCCCTATATGGCCGCCCGCGCGGCCGGGTTCAATGCGGCGTTCATGTTGACACCGCGGCTTTGCCGACTAGCGTGCGCCCCGCGAACCGGCACCCCCGCCCGAAGATCCGAGGACCCATGATCCCCTTTCCCGATATCAGCCCCGAAATCTTCACCATCGACCTGGGCGGCTTTTCGCTGTCGCTGCGCTGGTATGCGCTGGCCTATCTGGCGGGCCTGCTGATCGGCTGGCGGCTGCTGGTCGTGATGATGCGCCGCCCGGCGATCTGGGGCGGTCGCGCGCCGATGGCGTCTGACGCGGTGGACGATCTGCTGACATGGGTGATCCTGGGGGTGATTCTGGGCGGTCGGCTTGGCTTCGTGCTGTTCTACGAGCCCGCCTTCTACCTCGCCAATCCTTTCGAAATCGTGAAGGTCTGGGAAGGCGGGATGAGCTTCCACGGCGGTTTCGCCGGGGTCATCGTCGCGTCCTGGCTGTTCTGCCGCGCCCGCGGCATCCCGGCGCTGGGGCTGGCCGATGCGATGGCGGTGGTCGCGCCGATCGGGCTGTTCTTCGGCCGCGTCGCCAATTTCATCAATGCCGAGCTGTGGGGCCGCCCGACCGACGCGCCCTGGGGGGTGATCTTTCCGGGCGAGGCCGCGCAATACTGCCCCGGCATCGAGGGCGCCTGCGCCCGCCATCCCAGCCAGCTCTACGAGGCGGGGCTGGAGGGGCTGGCGCTTGGCCTGATCCTGTGGGCGGTGCTGCGCGCGGGCGGCCTGCGTCGTCCCGGCCTGTGCTTCGGGATCTTCCTGTCGGGCTATGCGCTGGCCCGCGGCTTCGTCGAGATCTTCCGGGTCGCCGATGCGCAGTTCATCACCCCCGACAACCCGCTTGGCCATGTCGTCGGCGGGCCGATCTGGGGGCTGACCATGGGCCAGCTTCTGTCGCTGCCGATGCTGGTCCTGGGGCTGTTCTTCATCCTGCGCGCCCTGCGCCGCCCGGTGGTGGCGGCCGCATGACGCCTCTGGCGGCGATCATCGCGCAGCGCATCCGCGCGGCGGGGCCGATCACGCTGGCGGATTACATGGAGACCTGCCTGCTGCATCCGCAGCACGGCTATTACGCCACCCGCGACCCGTTCGGCCGGGCCGGGGATTTCACCACCGCCCCCGAGATCCACCAGCTTTTCGGAGAGCTGTGCGGCCTTGCCCTGGCGCAGGCCTGGCTGGACCAGGGCAGCCCCGCCCCCTTCACCCTGGCCGAGCCGGGGCCGGGGCGCGGCACGCTGATGGCCGACATGCTGCGCGCGATCCGGGTCGCGCCGGGCATGGCCGAGGCGGCGCAAGTCGCGCTGGTCGAGGCCTCGGCCCATCTGCGCGACCTGCAGCGGCAGAAGCTGGGCGCGGTGACGCATCTGGACCGCGTGGACGACCTGCCCAGCCGGCCGCTGTTCCTGATGGCCAACGAATTCTTCGACGCCCTGCCGATCCGGCAGTTCCAGCGCGCCGGGGACGGCTGGTCCGAGCGGCTGGTCGGGCTGGACGACCGGGGCGGGCTGCGTTTCGGCCTGGCGCCGCCGATGGACCTGCCGCGCCCCGGCCAGCCCGGCGACGTGATCGAGGAATGCCCCGCCGCCGCCCCGGTCGTCACCGCCATCGCGCGGCGGATCGCCGATCACGGCGGCGCGGCGATCATCGTCGATTACGGCGGCTGGAACGGCTATGGCGACACCTTCCAGGCCCTGCGCGACCACCGGCCCGAGGATCCCCTTGCCCATCCCGGCGAGGCGGACCTGACCGCCCATGTCGATTTCGCGCCGCTTGCGCTGGCGGCGATGCGGGCGGGGGCGGCGGTGTCGCGCCCGGTCCGCCAGGGCGACTGGCTTCTGTCGCTGGGGGCCGAGGCGCGCGCGCAGCGGCTGGCCGCTGCCGGGGACGGCGGCGCGATGGCCGCGCTTCACCGCTTGACCCATCCGGGTGAAATGGGTCACCTGTTCAAGGCGATTGCCATTTGGCCGAAAGGGGCGCCCGCGGTGCCCGGATTCGAGGCACTTGAACCCGATGCAGATGACGCTTGAAATCCTGACCCATCCCCTGCTGCAAGGGGTCCGCCACGGCTTCTTCACCCGCAAGGGCGGCGCCTCCTCGGGCCTGTTCTCGGGGCTGAATTGCGGCCGCAGGTCCACCGATCAGAGCGAGATGGTGGCCCTGAACCGGGGGCGGGTGGCGCAGGCCATGGGGGTCACGCCGGCCACCCTGGCCACGGTCAAGCAGGTGCATTCGGCCGATGTGGTGACGCTGCGCGCGGGCGCCGACCTGGAGGCGATCGGCAAGACCGAGGCCGACGGCATCGTCACCGACCAGCCCGGCATCGCCATCGCGGTGCTGACGGCGGATTGCCAGCCGGTGCTGCTGGCCGACGCCCAGGCCGGGGTGATCGGCGCCGCCCATGCCGGCTGGCGCGGCGCGCTGGCCGGGGTGCTGGAGGCGACGGTCGATGCGATGCGGGCGCTTGGCGCGACCGAGATCCGCGCGGTGATCGGCCCCACGATCAGCCAGCGCGCCTATGAGGTCGGCGAGGAATTGCTGGACCAGTTCCTGGCCGAGGATCCCGACTATCACCGCTTCTTCTCGGGCGGGCCGAACGGGCGGCCGATGTTCGATCTGCCCTCTTTCGGGCTGTCCCGGCTGCGCGCGGCGGGGGTCGAGGCCGAATGGTCGCGCCATTGCACCTATTCCGACCCCGAGCGTTTCTTCAGCTATCGCCGCTCGACCCACGAAGGACAGGTGGATTACGGCCGGCTGATCTCGGCCATCGCGCTCTAGGCCGGCGCCCGTTCCTGCCCCAGCCGCAGCAGGTCCTCGCGGAAAGCGGGATCGGTCAGCATGACCTCGCGCGCGCCAAGCTCGCGCGCATGGGCCAGCGCGCGGGCGGTCAGATCCTGCGCCAGCTCGACCGCGCGGGGCAGGTCAAGCCCGCGGCCCAGCCCGGCGGTCACGATGCCGGTGAACAGGTCCCCCGTGCCCGGCAGCGCGATGGGCAGGTGCCGCACCGGATGGCGGCTGAGCCCGTCGGGACCCAGGATCACGCTTTCGATCACCCCCGGCGCGGTATCCTCCAGCGCGCAGCCGGTGGCGATCAGCCGCGCGCCGGGCGCCATGCGCAGCGCCGCCGCCGCCCGGTGCAGGTCCGCGGCCGTGCGGATCGGGGTCCCGGTCAGCCAGCCCAGCTCGAAGGGGTTGGGCGTCGCGATGTCGGCCAGCGGCAGCAGCCGGTCGCGCATCACGTCGGCGATGGCTTCGGGCACATACAGCCCCGGCCCGGCATCGCCCAGCACCGGGTCGCACAGATAGACCAGCCCCGGATTGGCCGCCTTGGCGCGGGCGATGAAATCGGCCGTCAGCTCGGCCACCTCGACCGAGCCGATATAGCCCGACAGCACGAAGCGCGCCCGCCGGGGCAATTCGCGCTCCTCGGCGCCGCGCAGCAGGTCGGCGAAGAAATCGCCCGGCAGGGCGCGGCCGCGCAGGGTCGGGTAATCGGGCGTGTTCGAGAAGATCACCGTCGGGATCGCCGCCACCTCCAGCCCCGCCGCCTGCATCGGAAACAGCGCCGCGGAATTGCCGACATGGCCAAGCACGACCTGGCTCTGGATCGAGATCACCAGCGGCGGGGCGGAGGGGGCGGGAGGGGT
Organism: Paracoccus sigandri; assembly: GCF_003709565.1. Classification (GTDB taxonomy): domain Bacteria; phylum Pseudomonadota; class Alphaproteobacteria; order Rhodobacterales; family Rhodobacteraceae; genus Paracoccus; species Paracoccus siganidrum. The sequence goes on from NZ_QNRC01000006.1 coordinate 135,670, forward strand.
CATCGCGGCTCCTGGAGGTGGCGCGCCGGGCGTGGCGCCTCGGGGCCAGTTAAGCGCGCGGGCCGGGGCGGCGCAATCGCCATTCCCGCCCCCCTCCGGCCTATTCCGCCGCCAGCGGCCCCGCGGTGGGGCTGGCGGCGGGGCTGGCGGGCGCGATCCGCATCCCCAGCCGGGCCAGCAACTCGGCATCCTTCCAGGCCGCCGGGTTCTCGGTCGTCAGCAGCTGGTCGCCGAGGAAGATCGAGTTCGCCCCGGCCAGGAAGCACAGCGCCTGCAATTCGTCGCTCATCTCCGTGCGCCCGGCCGAGAGGCGGACGACCGAGGCCGGCATCAGGATCCGCGCCAGCGCCACGACGCGCACCAGCGCGAAGGGATCGACCGGGCGGGCATGGCGGTCGACCGGCACGCCCTCGATCCGGTTCCACAGGTTGACCGGCACGCTGTCGGGATGGGCGGGCAGGGTGGCCAGCGTCACCAGCATGGCGATGCGGTCGGATTCATCCTCGCCCATGCCCAGGATGCCGCCGCAGCAGACGCGGATGCCGCCCTTGCGGACATGGTCCAGCGTCTCCAGCCGGTCCTCCATCGTCCGGGTGCTGGCGATGCGGGCGTAATAGCCGGGCGAGGTGTCGATATTGTGGTTGTAGAAATCCAGCCCCGCCTCTTTCAGCCGGGCGACCTGGGCGGGCGACAGCATCCCCAGGGTCATGCAGGTCTCCAGCCCCAGCGCGCCAACCTCGCGGACCATCCGGCACAGCTTGTCCATGTCGCGGTCCTTGGGGCTGCGCCAGGCCGCGCCCATGCAGAAGCGCCGCGCGCCGCTGGCCTTGGCGCGGCGGGCGGCGGCCAGCACCTCGTCGGGCTGCATCAGCCTGGTGGCCTTCACGCCGGTATCGTGATGCGCGCTTTGCGAGCAATAGCCGCAATCCTCGGGGCAGCCGCCGGTCTTGATCGACAGGAGGCTGGCGGTCTCGATCACCTGCGGGTCGAAATGGGCGGCGTGAAGGTCCTGCGCGCGCCGCATCAGCTTGGGGAAGGGCAGGTCGTGGATCGCCTGCGCCTCGGCCATGGTCCAGTCGGTGCGGATCATGCGCCGCGCCCCCGCAGCCGCGCCCAGCCCGACAGCAGCAGCGTGGCCAGCGCGATCTTCAGCAGGTCGCCCGCGATGAAGGGGGCAAGGCCCGCCGCGACCAGGCCTGATGCCGGGATGAAGGCGGACAGCCACAGCAGCCCCGCCGCATAGACCGTGGCCAGCCCGGCCAGCATCGCCAGGCCGCGCCCGATCCAGCCGCGCCCCAGCGCCAGCCAGCCGGTCAGCCCGGCGGCGACCAGGTAGCCCAGCAGATAGCCGCCCGTCGGCCCCGCCATATAGGCCAGCCCGACGCCGCGCGCGGGGCTGCCCGAGAACACCGGCAGGCCCATCGCCCCCGCCGCCAGATAGGTGGCCATCGCGGCCATGCCCAGCCGCGGGCCGAGCGCCGCGGCGATCAGCATGACCGCCAGCGTGTGCAGCGTCATCGGCACCGGCCAGAAGGGGATCTGCAGCTTGGCGCCGAGGGTGATCAGCGCGGCGCCGGCCAGGGTCAGGGCGAGGGGGCGCCAGAGTGTTGTCGGCCCGGTATGCGGGCGGGTCAGGGACGTCATGCGAAGCTCCTCCGATGGATTGCGGGCGAATCTATCTATAATCAGGAGGGATGCTATGCGGGTGGGCAAGATAGATTATAGATAATCAGCCGGAAATCGCGTAAGCCACGCGCGTGTCGCCATTTTTTGTCCTGACCGGGCGGCGGCCGATCCAGCCGGAATGGCGCGCCAGCAGCTTGCAGGCCAGGTCCGCCTGGCCCTTGCGCAGGGCATCCAGGATCGCGCGATGGTCGTGATCGGTCCGCCGTTCCCATTCCTGCCGCCAGGCGGCGAACAGGAAACGGGCGCTGGCCGAATGCAGGTCGTCGATGGTCGCCAGCAGGCGCGGCATCGCGCAGGGGGCCAGGATCAGCCGGTGAAATCGCCGGTTCGCGGCCTCCCAGTCGCGGACGTCGCGGGCCTCGTCGGCGGCGCGGGTGGCCTGTTCGGCCTCGTCCAGGACCGCCCGCGTCATCCGCGGCGCGGCATGGCGCAGGGCCAGCGATTCAAGGGCGGCGCGCATCTCGGCCACCTCGCGTAGCTCGTTCATGTCGAAGCTGGTGACGCGCACGCCGCGCCGGGGCAGGCTTTCGGCCAGGCCCTGCGCCTCCAGCCGCCGGAAGGCCTCGCGCACGGGGACGTGGCTGGCGCCGAATTCGGCGGCGATATGGTCCTGGCGCAGCCGCGCGCCGGGCTCTATCCGCCCCGAGATGATGCGGTCGGCCAGGATCCGGGCGATCCGCGCGGCATGGGTCTCTTCGCTCTGCTTGGTCATGAATTATAGATAATTCTGCGCGCGAGGGATGTCGATGGCCATCGGCCGGGCGCGGGCTCGTGACTGGACCTTGGCGCCAAGACGGGCGAAGCTGTCGCGGAAACGGCGGGGATGCGAGGCAGGGATGACCGACGGGACGGTGGCGGACCAGGAACTGACGATCGCGCGGGAAAGCCCGCTGCGGGACGATCTGGCATTGCTGTTCCAGCGCCACACCGCCGACATGCATGCCGACACGCCGCCCGAATCGATCCACATGCTGCCGCGCGAATCGCTGGCCGTGCCCGGCATCGGCTTCCATGTCGCCAGGCTGGGCGGGGTGCCGGTGGCGATGGGCGCGATGAAGCGGCTGGACGACGCGCATGGCGAGCTGAAATCCATGCATGTCCTGGCCGAATATCGCGGCCGCGGGCTGTCGCGGCTGATGCTGGAGCATCTGATCGCCGAGGCGCGCGCGGATGGCCTGCGGCGCCTGTCGCTGGAAACCGGGGTGCAGCCGACCTTCCTGGCCGCGCGCGCGCTCTATGCCCGCGCCGGCTTCGCGGATTGCCCGCCCTTCGGCGATTACCGGGCGGATCCGAACAGCGTTTTCATGACCCGAACCATCTGAGGTAGCCTCATGCGTCTTGCCCTTCCCGCCCTTGCCCTGCTTCTGGCCTCTCCCGTGGTCGCGCAGGATGCCGCCGAACTGGTCAGCGTCACCTATCGCTGCGAGCGCGGCGTGGAACTGCCCGTCGTCTATGTCAATGACGAGGCCGGCCATGTCGTGGCGCTGATCGAGGGGCGGTTGCTGGTGCTGCCGCGGGCGATCTCGGCCTCGGGCGCGCGCTATCGCGCTGATGCGCCGGATGCGGGCTATGAATTCTGGAGCAAGGGCGACACGGCCTTCCTGTCCTGGGGGACCGAGGCCGAATCGCAATTGCTGCTGGAGGAATGCGTCGCGGAGGATGCCGGCGACGAGGGGGCGGCGCAATGAGCTGCGCCTGCGGACATGACCACCACCGGCCCGGCCAGAGCGACGACAGGCTGCCCGAGGATGCGGTGCCGGTCCATCTGGAGGCGCCGATGGTCGCGCTGCAGGGGCGGCTTATCTGCGCCGATGCCGCGCAGATGATGGTCGCGCTGTCGCTGCTGCCCGATCATATCCGTCTAAGTCGCGAGGAACCGGGCTGCCTGCGCTTCGAGATGTGGCAGGACGAGGACCCGCTGATCTGGCACCTGTCCGAGCTTTTCGCCAGCGACCGGGCCTTCGCCGACCACCAGGCGCGGACGAAGGACAGCGAATGGGGGCGCGACAGCGCCGCGATCGGCCGGGACTTCCAGCGCCGCCATGTCGAGCCGCATCTGCGGGTCGAGACCCGCGCCGACCAGGACCTGCTGGACGGGGTGCTGGCCGCGGCCTTCGGCGGGCCGGACGAGGCGCGGCTGCTGCGCGCCCTGCGCGCCGATGGCGATCTGTCGCTGTCGCTGGTGGCCGAGGCGGCGGGCTGCCTGTTGGGCCATGTCGCGCTGTCGCCGCTGCAGGCCGCGCGCCCGGCCCTTGCGCTGGCGCCGGTGGCGGTGGTGCCGGGGGCGCAGGGGCTGGGGATCGGCCGCGCGCTGGTGGCCGAGGCGCTGGCCCGCGTGGGCGATGCGGCGGTGGTGGTGCTGGGCGATCCGGCCTATTACGGCCGCTTCGGCTTTCGGCCGGCGGAGCTGGAATCGCCCTATGCCGGGCCGCATCTGCAGATCCTGGGCGATCTGCCCGCCGGCAGCCGGATCGCCCATGCGCGGGCCTTCGGCGGCTGAACGGGGGGAAGCCCTGCGGCCCCCATCGAAGGGGCCGCAGGGCTCGGCGGCGGGGCCGCCCTGCTTGCGTATCGCGGGATCGCGGTCCACATTCCCGGCAAAGCAGAAAAGGACATCACATGGCCCGCATCCCGCATCATGACGCCTCCGATCCCGTGACCGCGACGCCTTTCGGGGATCTGCCGGAATGGGACCTGAGCGACCTCTATCCCGCGCCCGATTCGCCGGAACTGTCGCGCGACCTGGAGGCGCTGACCGATCGGGCGCAGAAATTCGCCACCCGCCACCAGAACCGGCTGGCCGCCCTGACCGCCTCGGAAATGCTGGCCTGCATCGAGGAATATGAAGAGATCGACATCCTGGCCGGGCGGATCATGTCCTATGCCGGGCTGCGCTATTACCAGAACACCACCGATGCCGGGCGCGCCAAGCTGATGGCCGACCTGCAGGTCCGGGTGACCGATGCGACCACGCCGCTGGTCTTCTTCAGCCTGGAATTCAACCGCATCCCCGACGCGACCTACGAGGCGGTCTTCGCGGCGCCCGAGGGCCCGGCGCGCTACAAGCCGGTCTTCGACCGGATGCGCGCCATGCGCCCGCACCAGCTGTCCGACGAGTTGGAGCAGTTCCTGCATGACAACTCGGTCGTCGGCGCGGCGGCCTGGAACCGGCTGTTCGACGAGACGACGGCGGCGCTGGAATTCGATGTGGACGGCGAGGCGATGGGGCTGGAGGCGACGCTGAACCTGCTGACCGACCACGACCGGGCGCGGCGCGAGGCGGGGGCGAAGGCGCTGGCCGCGGTGTTTTCGCGGAACGTCAAGCTGTTCTCGCGCATCCACAACACCCTGGCCAAGGAAAAGGCGATCGAGGACAAGTGGCGCAAGATGCCCACGCCGCAGGCCGCGCGGCACCTGTCGAACCATGTCGAGCCCGAGGTGGTCGAGGCGCTGCGCAATGCCGTGACGGCGGCCTATCCGCGGCTGTCGCATCGCTACTATGCGCTGAAGGCGCGCTGGCTGGGGCTGGAGAAGCTGCAGGTCTGGGACCGCAACGCGCCGCTGCCGACCGAGACGCCGAAGACCATCGGCTGGGACGAGGCGCGGGCGACCGTGCTGGATGCCTATGCGGGCTTTTCGCCGAAGCTGGCGGAACTGGCCGGGCCCTTCTTCGACAAGGGCTGGATCGATGCCGGCGTGAAGCCCGGCAAGGCGCCGGGCGCCTTCGCCCATCCGACCGTGACCACCGTGCATCCCTATGTGATGCTGAACTATCTGGGCAAGCCGCGCGACGTGATGACGCTGGCCCATGAGCTGGGCCACGGCGTCCACCAGCGGCTGGCGGCGGGCCAGGGCGAGCTTCTGGCCTCGACCCCGCTGACGCTGGCCGAGACGGCAAGCGTCTTCGGCGAGATGCTGACCTTCCGCGCATTGCTGGCCAGGACCGCCGATCCGGCCGCGAAGAAGGCGCTGCTGGCCGGCAAGGTCGAGGACATGATCAACACGGTCGTGCGCCAGATCGCCTTCTACGATTTCGAGTGCAAGCTGCACGCGGCCCGCGCCGAGGGCGAGCTGACCCCCGAGGACATCAACGGGTTGTGGATGTCGGTGCAGGCCGAGAGCCTGGGCCCGGTCTTCGAGTTCATGCCGGGCTACGAGACCTTCTGGACCTATGTGCCGCATTTCGTGCATTCGCCCTTCTACGTCTATGCCTATGCCTTCGGCGACGGGCTGGTGAACGCGCTCTACGCCGCCTATGAGGACGGGCTGCCGGATTTCCAGGCGAAATATTTCGAGCTGCTGGCGGCGGGCGGATCGAAGCATCACAAGGAACTGCTGGCGCCCTTCGGGCTGGATGCCTCGGATCCCGGTTTCTGGGACAAGGGGCTGTCGATGATCGAGGGGCTGATCGACGAGCTGGAGGCGCTGGAGGGGTGATCCGCCGGGCATGATGCCGTGGAGGGGGCTGCCGCCCCCGGCCGCGCCATGCGGCGCGTCCTCCCCCGCGGATATTTGGGCCAAGATGAAAAGGCAGTGCAGGGGAGGGGCGGATGCTGAGGCGGATATTGCTGGGGCTGGCGGGATTGGTCGTCGCGGGGGCGGCGGCGTTCTTCGCCCTTGCGCCGGGTCATGTCGAGCGCGGGTTGAACCCCCTGACCATGCCCGAGGAGGGCTGGCCGGTCGGCGCCGAGGCGGCGGCGCTGCACGGGCGGCTGGTGATCGGGGACTGGCATTCCGACGCGCTGCTGTGGGACCGCGACATCCTGAAGCGCGCCGGGCGCGGCCATACCGACATTCCGCGCCTGCAGGAGGGCAATGTCGCGCTGCAGGTCTTCACCACCGTGACGAAGAGCCCGCGCGGGCAGAACTATGCCGCAAACAGCACCGATGCGCCCGACAACATCACGCCGCTGTTCATGGGGCAGCTGCGGCCGCTGCGCGCGTGGTTCTCGCTGAGGGAGCGCGCGCTGGTGCAGGCCGAGGCGCTGGAGCGGGCGGCCGCGCGCGATCCCGAGGCGCTGCGCGTCATCCGCACGCGCGGCGACCTGGCGGCCTTGCTGGAGGCGCGGGCGGCGGGGGCGCGGGTCGTGGGCGCCATCCTGGGATCCGAGGGCGGCCATCCGCTGGAGGGCGAGCTGGCCAATCTGGAGGTGCTGCATGAGGCGGGCTTCCGGCTGATCGGGCTGACGCATTTCTTCGACAACGAGCTGGGCGGCAGCCTGCACGGCGCCGGCGACGGCGCGGGCCTGTCGGATTTCGGGCGGCAGGTGGTCGAGGCCATGGCCGCGCGCGGGATGGTGGTCGACGTGGCCCATGCCAGCCCGCAGATGGTGCGCGACGTGCTGGCGATGGAGGGGGTGCGGCCGGCGCTGTCCCATACCGGCATCCGGTCCCATTGCGACAGCCCGCGCAACCTGTCCGACGATCTGGTCGCCGGCATCGCCGCGAAGGGCGGGGTGATCGGCATCGGCTATTGGGCCGATGTGGTCTGCGGCCGGACGCCCGCCGATATCGCCGGCGCGATCCGGGCGGCCATCGCGCTGGTGGGCGAGGATCACGTCTCGCTAGGGTCGGATTACGACGGCTCGGTCGATGCGCCCTTCGATGCGGCGCATCTGTCGGCGCTGACCCAGGCGCTGCTGGATGCGGGCCTGTCCGAGGCGCAGATCGCCAAGGTCATGGGCGGCAACATGGTCCGCTTCCTGTCCGAGACCCTGCCCGAGGGTTGACGCCCGAGGGTTGACGCCGGGCCTGGGCGGGAACCCCCCTTGCGGGGGCCGCGTTGGGGCCGCGGAAAAGAAACTCTCTGAGAGGAGCAATGAGGATGCAGAAATTCTTGGGACTTGGCGCGGTGCTGGCACTGATGGCGGTGGCGGGTTGCGAGACGGTGCAGGGCGCCGGGCGCGACATGCAACATGCGGGCCAGGCGATCTCTCAGGAAAGCGCCGAGGTGCAGGCGGGGCAGGCGAACTGGTAGCCCGCCGCCTTGCCGCGAATGAAAAACGGGACCCTGGGGTCCCGTTTTTTTGTTCAGCCGTCGCGGCCCATCTTTGCGTCCAGGCTCCACGGGCCGGGGCCTGCGCAGAAGATATACAGGAACACGAAGCAATAGAGGATCGCCGCATCGCCGCCGTTCAGCACCGGGAAGGGGCTTTGCGGCGCATGGGCCAGCCAATAGGCGAAGGCCATCAGCCCGGACAGAAGGAAGGCGACCGGGCGCGAGAACAGGCCGACGAACAGCAGCGCGCCGCCGATCAGCTCCATGATTCCGGCCGTCCAGGAAAGGGAAAACGCTGGCGGATTCATGTCGCTGGCGGGAAATCCCAGGATCTTCTGGCTGCCATGGGCGAAGAAGATCAGGGAGGCGATGATGCGCAGCACGCTGCGCATCTGCGGGGCGAAGCCGTTGAGGGTCTGGTTCATGTCTGCCTCTCAGCCTTGGTGGGTGGCCGCGGGGCGCGCGCATGCGCCCGGCCGGTTCAATCGTCGTCGTCGTCCGAGACGTCGGCAATGTCGTCAAGCGAGACATCGCCGTCGTCATCATCCTCTTCCAGCAGGTCGTCGTCCAGATCTCCGGTGTCGTCGTCCAGATCGTCCTCGGCATCGACCAGGTCGTCATCGTTGCGGGCCGCGGTCTTTTCGCTGACCAGGGTCTTGCCGCGCCCCTCGCTGAGGCTTTCGACCGTGAACTGGTTGCCGCAGGCCGGGCAGGTCATCGGGTTGTTCATCAGGTCGTAAAAGCGCGTATGGCAGTGCGGGCACAGGCGTTTCGTGCCCCATTCCTCTTTGGGCATGGTATTCTCCTTCAGCCGCGTTTAGGGAATTTCCGGCACGCCCTGCCACAGTGGGCGGGGGCTGTCAAAGGCTTTTCTGACGAAGGGCCGCGGGCGGGGAACCCAGGCGGCGTGGGACATGGCGGAACGGGTGGGGCAGGTGTCGGGCAGGATCGTCATCGCCGAGGGGCTGGAGGTCGTCCTGCGCCGGTCGGCGCGGGCGCGGCGCATGACGCTGCGGGTGCCGCGCGACGGCGGCGATCCGGTGCTGACCCTGCCGCTGCGCACCCCCGAGGCCGAGGGCCGCGCCTTCGCGCTGTCGCGCGGCGACTGGCTGGCGCAGGCCCGCGCGCGGGTGCCGCAGCCGCAAAGGCCCGCGCCGGGCGCCCTGCTGCCGGTCGAGGGCCGCGCGCTGCGGGTCACGCCCTTTCCGCTGCGCGCCGTCCGGGTCGAGGGGGACCTGCTGCTGGTGCCGCAGGCCCGTCCCGTCGCGCCGGTCGTGCAGGCCTTCCTCAAGCACCTGGCCCTGCAGCGCCTGCGTCCGGCCTGCGACCGCCATGCCGCGGCGCTGGGGCGGCCCTATCGCGCTCTGGTGCTGCGCGACACGCGGTCCCGCTGGGGCAGCTGCAGCGTCGAGGGGCGGCTGATGTTTTCCTGGCGGCTGGCGATGGCGCCGCCCGAGGTGCTGGATTATGTCGCCGCCCACGAGGTCGCGCATCTGGCGCATATGGACCATTCGCCGCGTTTCTGGGCCGCGGTCGAACGGCTGATGCCCGAATGGCGGGGCCGGCGCGACTGGCTGCGCCGGAATGGCGGCGAATTGATGCTGTGGCGGTTCCGCGACTGACGCCGGAGCCCGCGGGGGATTGGGGCCTGCGGGGGATTGACGGGCGCGCGATTTGTGATCACATCCGGGTCATGACAGCGACCCGCACCGCCGATCCCACGGCGCATGAGACCCTCTACCGCAACCTGCGCGCGCGCATCATGGTGGGCGAACTGCCCCCCGGCAAGCCGCTGACGCTGCGCGGCCTGGCCCATGACTACCATGTCTCGATGACGCCCGCGCGCGAGGCGGTGCGGCGGCTGGTGGCGGAGGGCGCGCTGACGCTGTCGGCTTCGGGGCGGGTGGCGACTCCGGCGCTGTCGGACGACCGGATCGAGGAACTGGCGGCGCTGCGCGCGCTGATCGAGCCGGAACTGGCCGCCCGCGCGCTGCCGCGCGCGCATTTCGCGCTGATCGACCGGTTGGCCACGATGAATGCCCGCATCGCCGATGCGGTCGAGCGTCACGATGCGGTCGGCTATATCCGCTGCAACCTGGATTTCCACCGGATGCTGTATCTGCGGGCGCAGGCCCCCGCGATGCTGGCCATGCTGGAGACGATCTGGCTGCAACTGGGCCCGACCATGCGGGCGCTCTATGGCCGGGTCAGGCGCAACGAGCCGCCGCGCCATCACCGCATGATCCTGGCCGCCCTGCGCGCCGGGGACGAGCCCGCCTTGCGGCTGGCCATCCGGGCCGATGTGACCCACGGGCTGCGCCACCTGACCGGCGCCTGAGGGCGCGGCGGCCGGTGTCGCGGTTCAGCCCTGCTGCGCGCCGGGCAGCGCCAGCCCGCCGAAGGCCGGGACGCCGCTCATGGTCGAGGGCACGATGCGGTTGTATTTCGTCCCCGCGATCGAGGCGCCCGCCATCAGCCCCGCCTGGCCGAAGATCAGCGCCACGACCGGATGCTGGGCGGTGACGGTATCGGCGCCCATCGCCATGCCGCCGCGCGGGATCGCGTAATAGGCATCGGCCTCGGCCACCCAGCCCGGCGCGGCGCGGAAGGCAGCCAGCGCCTGATCGGTCTGGAAGATCAGCACATGCGCATATTGCTGCGCGCCCGCCTGAAACCCGACGCTGGCGCGGGTGGCTGAGTAATAGTCCACCGTCGCGCCCCCGATGCGCAGCGCGCCCTGGCCGTAAGCGCCGCCGACGCCGAACGCGGCCGAGGTCATCAGCGGCATGTACAGCACGCCGCGGGCGTTTTCGACCATCTGCGCGGCCTGCGGATAGGTCTGCATCAGATATTGGTGGGTCTGGTCGACCCGCGCGTCCAGCTGCGCCGAGGCATTGCTGCCCACCGCATTGCTGCAGCCCGCCAGGGCCAGCGCCGCGCCGCCGCCCGCCAGCAGCGACCGGCGGCTCATCAGGTTGGATCTGCTCATCTTTTCGCCTCGCTTCGTTTGTCGGACCTGCTCCGGCCCGTTGCGTTCAAGAATACGCGAGGGGGCGCCCTCATGCCAGCATTTCGGCCACCGACGGCGCGAAATAGCTCAACACCCCGTCGCAGCCCGCGCGGCGGAAGGCCAGCAGGCTTTCCAGCATCACCTCGCGCGACAGCCAGCCGTTGCGGATCGCGCCCTCCAGCATCGCGTATTCGCCACTGACCTGATAGGCGAAGGTGGGCGCGGCGAAGCGGTCCTTCACCTCGCGGCAGATGTCCAGATAGGGCATCCCCGGCTTGACCATGACCATGTCGGCGCCCTCGGCCAGGTCGCGGGCGACGCAGCGCAGCGCCTCCTCGCGGTTGGCGGGGTTCACCTGATAGGTCTTCTTGTCGCCGACCAGCCGGCCCGACGCCCCCACCGCGTCGCGGAACGGCCCGTAGAAGGCGCTGGCGAATTTCGCCGCATAGGACAGGATCGCCACATGGCGGTGGCCGGCACCCTCCAGCGCGCCGCGCAGCGCCCCGATCCGGCCGTCCATCATGTCCGAGGGCCCGAGGATGTCCGCCCCCGCCTCGGCCTGCGCCAGGGCCATCCTGACCAGCGCCTCGACGGTCTCGTCGTTCAGGATCTCGCCGTCCACGACCAGCCCGTCATGGCCGTTGGCGTTGTAGGGATCCAGCGCGATGTCGGTCATCACCGCCAGGTCCGGCACGGTCTCCTTGATCGCCCGGATGGCGCGGTTGCCGATATTGTCGGGGTCCCAGGCGCGTTCGCAGCTCTCGGTCTTCAGGTCCTGGTCGGAATGCGGGAAGATGCAGATCGCCGGGATGTTCAGCCGCGCCGCCCGTTCCGCCGCCCGCTTCGCGCCGTCCAGCGTCAGCCGCTCCACGCCGGGCATCGAGGCGATCTCGCCCTCGGCCCCGGCGACCTCGGTCACGAAGATCGGCCAGATCAGGTCGGCGGCGGTCAGGTTCACCTCGTGGACCATCGCGCGCAGGTTGGCGGTGCGGCGCAGGCGGCGCAGGCGCGCGGCGGGAAAGGGGGCGACGATGGGCGTGGCCATGGCGGGCATCCTTCGGCTTGGATCGGCGAAACGGGGCAGGGCGCGCCTTCCCCTCGGCTTGCGGCTGTTCTAAGGTCGCGCGCAGCCAAGAACAAGGAAACCGGGCGGGGAAGGTGGCGCGTGCCGCAGATTGACGGTGTGATCGGTTTTCTGGACAGCCGCTCCTTCGGCACGATCTGGTTCTGGATCGTCCTGATCGGCCTGTGGTCGGCCAGCGGCCGCCATGTGCTGGGCGTGCCCGCCGAGGTGCTGATGCGCGCCCGCCGGGCCCGCCGCGCCGGCCGCCCCGAGGCCGACGAGGTCATCGCGCTGCTGGACTGGCTGTCGCTGACCCTGCCGCGCTGGCGGCTGGGCCGGTCCGAGGGCGCCGTCTTCCTGGGCGCCAGCCTGTTCGCGCTGACCTCGCTGGCGATCCTGGGCTTCGGCTATTGGCTGGAGATGGCGCAGGCTCTGACCCTGCTGGCGACGCCGTTCCTGGTCCTGTTCTGGATGCGGGTCTGGCTGGCGCGCGGCCTGGCCCCGGTGCTGGCCGAGGCGCAATCGGGCGCGCGCCCCGTCGCCGAGGCGGCGGCCGAGGCGATCCGCCGCATGGTGATCCACCGCCGGCTGGCCTCGGTCCTGTCGATCGCCTCGGTGGCGGCGACGGCGCTGTGGGGCACGCTGTGGATGCTGATGCGCCCCTATGGGCTGTAGAGCTTGACACCGCCGCCCGGCGCTTTACCTGACCGCTCATGTCCGATCACCTGATCCTTTCCGGCGCGCCCGAGGGCTATGACGCGGCCCTGATCGCGCGCGAGGCGGCGCGGCCCGAGAACCGGGGCGCCCCCGTCATCCACATCGCCCGCGACGACCGGCGCATGGCGGCGACGCGCGCCGCGCTGGAATTCCTGTCGCCCGGCACGGTGGTGCTGGAATTCCCGGCCTGGGACACGACGCCCTATGACCGCGTCTCGCCCGCGCCCGAGGTGCAGGCGGCGCGCATGGCCACGCTGGCGGCGCTGGCGCAGGGGGCGGTGCCGGGGCCCTTCGTGCTGCTGACCACGCTGAATGCGGTGCTGCAACGGCTGCCGGCGCGCGAACTGCTGTCGGACGCCAGCTTCGTGGCCCGCGTCGGCGACCGGATCGACGAAGCCGCGCTGCGCGGCTTCCTGTCCCGGATGGGCTTCGTGCAGTCGCCCACCGTGACCGAGCCCGGCGATTACGCGATCCGCGGCGGCATCATCGACATCTATGCGCCGGGCGACGCCGGGCCGGTGCGGCTGGACCTGTTCGGCGACGTTCTGGACGGCGCGCGCCGCTTCGATCCGGTGACGCAGCGCACCACCGAGAAGCTGGACCGGGTCGAGCTGGCGCCCATGTCCGAGGTGATCCTGGACGAGGCCGCGATCACCCGCTTCCGCCAGAACTATCGCGCCGAATATGGCGGCGGCACCAGCGACCCGCTGTATGAAGGCGTCAGCGCCGGCCGCAAGATGGCCGGGATGGAACATTGGCTGCCCTGGTTCCACGACCGGATGGAAAGCCTGTTCGACTATCTTCCCGGCGCCTCGGTGGTTCTGGACGACCATGTCGGGCAGGTCATCGACGCGCGGCGGGGCATGATCGCCGAACAATATGACGCCCGCCGCGCCGCGCTGGCCGCGAAGGGCCGCAGCGATACCGTCTACAAGCCCGTGCCCCCCGACGCGATGTTCCCGACGCCCGGCGAATGGGACGGCTGGCTGGCCGCGCGCCGGGTGCTGCGCCTGTCGGTCCTGGCGCAGCCGCCCGGCCCCGGCGTGCTGGACGCGGGCGGCCGCGCGGGCCGCAATTTCGCGCCCGAGCGGCAGGCGGAATCGGTCAATTTGTTCAAGGCCCTGGCCGATCATGTGAAGGCCCTGGGCAGGGATCACCGGGTCATCGTCGCCAGCTTCTCGGACGGCGCGCGCGACCGGCTGGCCGGGCTTCTGGCCGATGAGGGGCTGACCGGCGCCCGGCCCATCGGCGACATCCGCGACCTGCCCGAGGCGTCGGGCGCGGTCGGCCTGGCGGTCTGGCCGCTGGACGAGGGGTTCGTGGCCGAGGGCCGGGCGCTTGGCGCCATCGCGGTGATCTCGGAACAGGACGTGCTGGGCGACCGGCTGATCCGCGGCGCCAGGAAGCGCCGCCGGGCCGAGAATTTCCTGCAGGACACCACCGCGCTGAGCCCCGGCGACCTGGTCGTGCATGTCGAACACGGCATCGGCCGCTATACCGGGCTGGAAACCATCAAGGCCGCCGGCGTGCCGCATGATTGCGTGGCGCTGGAATATGCGGGCGGCGACCGGCTGTTCCTGCCGGTCGAGAATATCGAGCTGCTGTCGCGATACGGCCACGAGGAAGGGCTGCTGGACCGTCTGGGCGGCGGCGCCTGGCAGGCGCGCAAGGCGCGGCTGAAGGAACGCATCAAGCTGATCGCCGACAAGCTGATGCGCGTCGCGGCCGAGCGCCTGTTGCGTCCCGCCCCGGTGCTGGAGCCCGAGGACCACGACTGGCAGGCCTTCTCGGCGCGCTTCCCCTATAGCGAGACCGACGATCAGGCCGCCGCCATCGAGGATGTGCTGGAGGATCTGGCGGCGGGCCGGCCGATGGACCGGCTGGTCGTCGGCGACGTGGGCTTCGGCAAGACCGAGGTGGCGATGCGCGCCGCCTTCGTCGCTGCCAGCCAGGGGATGCAGGTCGCCGTGGTCGCGCCGACGACGCTGCTGGCGCGGCAGCATTTCCGGACCTTCGCCGAACGTTTCCGCGGCTCGGCCATCACCGTCCGTCCGCTGTCGCGCTTCGTGTCCGCCAAGGATGCCGCCCAGACCCGCGCCGGGCTGGCCGAGGGCACGGTGGACATCGTCGTCGGCACCCATGCGGTGCTGGCCAAGCAGGTGCGCTTCAAACGCCTCGGTCTCTTGATCATCGACGAGGAGCAGCATTTCGGCGTCGCCCACAAGGAACGCCTGAAGGAGATGCGCAGCGACATCCATGTGCTGACGCTGACCGCCACGCCGATCCCGCGCACGCTGCAACTGTCGCTGACCGGGGTGCGGGACCTCTCGATCATCGGCACGCCGCCGGTCGACCGGCTGTCGATCCGCACCTATGTCAGCGAATTCGACAGCGTGACCATCCGCGAGGCGCTTCTGCGCGAGAAATATCGCGGCGGGCAGAGCTTCTTTGTGGTCCCGCGCCTGTCCGACCTGCCCGATATCGAGCATTGGCTGCAGGAAAACGTCCCGGAAGTCAGCTACATCGTCGCCCATGGCCAGCTGGCGGCGGGCGATCTGGACCAGCGGATGAACGCCTTCTATGACGGCAGCCATGACGTGTTGCTGGCGACGACCATCGTCGAATCGGGTCTGGATATCCCGACCGCGAACACCATGGTCGTCTGGCGCGCCGACATGTTCGGTCTGGCGCAGCTCTACCAGATCCGGGGCCGGGTGGGGCGATCGAAGACCCGCGCCTATTGCTATCTGACCACCAAGCCGCGCGCGCCCCTGACGCCGCAGGCGATGCGGCGGCTGAAATTCCTTGGCTCGATCGACGGGCTGGGGGCGGGCTTCAACCTGGCCTCGCAGGACCTGGACCTGCGCGGCGCCGGCAATCTTCTGGGCGAGGAACAGTCCGGCCATATCAAGGAGGTCGGCTTCGAACTTTACCAGCAGATGCTGGAGGAAACCATCGCCAAGCTGAAATCGGGCGAGATCGAGGGCACGCCCGAGGACGAATGGGCGCCGCAGCTGAACCTGGGCGTGCCGGTGACGATCCCCGAAAGCTTCATCCCCGACCTGGACGTGCGGCTGGGCCTCTATCGCCGCCTGGCCGAACTGACCACCAAGGTCGAGCTGGAGGGCTTCGCCGCCGAGCTGATCGACCGTTTCGGCCCCCTGCCGCGCGAGGTGAACACGCTGCTGCTGGTGATCCGCATCAAGGCCATGGCCAAGCGCGCCAATATCGCGCGGCTGGATGCCGGGCCGAAGGGCGCGACGGTGCAGTTCCACATGGACAAGTTCCCCAACCCGGCGGGGCTGGTGGAATTCCTGACCGACCAGCGCGGTCTGGCCAAGGTGACGGACAACAGGATCGTGATCCGCCGCGACTGGGCCTCGGACGCGGACCGGATCAAGGGCGCCTTCGCCATCGCCCGCGACCTGGCGGCGAAGGCCAAGGCGGCGAAATAGCGCAAGCGAAAGGGGCGGCGCCACCGGCACCGCCCCCTGATATCCTTGCGCGAGGCGCGGATTACTCGGTCGCTTCCTCGGCGCCTTCTTCCGCTTCGCCGCCATCGCTGGAACGCAGCGCCGACGGGGCGGCGATATTGGCGATGACGAAGTTGCGGTCGATGGTCGGCTTCACGCCGGCGGGCAGGGTCACTTCATCGATATGGATGCTGTCGCCGACCTCATGGCCCGCCAGGTCGACGGTGATGTGGTCGGGGATGTCGCCCGCGGTCACGATCAGCTCGACCTCGGGGCGGACCGTCACCAGGGTGCCGCCCTTCTTCAGGCCGGGGCACTTCTCCTGGTTGATGAACTCGACCGGGATGAACAGGTTCACCTTCGAGGTGCGGCGCAGGCGCATGAAGTCGATATGGATCGGCAGATCCTTCACGACATCCTTCTGCACGCCGCGGCAGATGACGCGGACGTCTTCCTGGCCCTCGACCTTCAGGTTCCACAGCGTGGACATGAAGCGACCGGCGCGCAACTGGGTCAGCAGCTTGTTGAATTCGAACGCGATGGTGACGGGTTCCTTGTTGTCACCATACACGATGCCGGGCACCTTGCCTTCGCGGCGAGCTTGGCGGGCGGCCCCCTTGCCTGTCCCCGCGCGTGCCTCGGCCACCAGATCCGGGATCTCTTTGGCCATAGTCATGTTCCTTCACACAGATTGACACCGCCATCCTCCAAGGGTGCATGGCGGCAGAGCGCGGGCCATAGCGCAGCTTTCGGGGAAAGGGAAGATGAAAAGACAATCATCTGCAATGACAGTTTGACTCGGCAGGTATTTGCCGATTAAGAACGGTCTGGTAGACGGTTTCTTGCTTATGGTTTGGTGCGGCGATTCATGCAAGCGCGAAGTTATTCCATTGATTACATGCGCTTGGTACTCGCCGCCTTCGTGGTCTTCGGCCATAGCGGGCTGGGCCAGCAATCCATCGGACTGATGGGAATCATCCTGGCCAGCAGCGTGTTGCGCACGGCCGTGCCGCTGTTCTGCCTGATCTCGGGCTTCTTCCTGCTGCGCAGCATAGAGCGGGGGCGGTTCACCGGCTGGGTGACGCGCATGTTCACGCTCTACACCGTCTGGACCTTCATCTATTTCTTCCTGATGCAGCTGTGGGACCGGCCGCTGCAGCAGACCCTTTACGAATTGTTCATGGGCTTTCGCCACCTGTGGTTCCTGCTGGGGCTGGGGCAGGCGGCGCTGATGCTGATGTTCTTCCGCCGCTGGGGGCTGCGGGTGCTGATCTGGTCGGCGCTGGCCTTCGGCCTCGCCGGGCTGCTGCTGCAATATCTGCGGCTGACGGGCCTGGCGCCGATCCCGCTGGAGGTGTTCCGCAGCGGCCCCTTCGATCTCTATCCCTTCGTGGTCATGGGCTATGTGATCGCCTCGGTCCATCGCGATCCCGACCTGTTCTGCCGCCTGCGGCCGTCGAATCGCGTCCTGTGGGGGATGATCCTGGGCGGGCTGGTGCTGGCCAACCTGGAACAGATGTTCTGGCTGGGCCTGTTCCGCCCCGACATGCTGGTCGAATTCACCGCGGGGTTCTGGCTGATCTGCCCGGCCGTGTTCCTGCTGGCGCTGGACATGAAGGCGCCGGCCCACAGCCTGCCGATGGCGATGATGGCCTCGGCCATCTATGTGCTGCACATGGCCTTCCTGCATATCGGGACCCAGCTGCAGTTGGACAGCCCGCTGCTGCCGGCCCTGGCGGGCTTCGTGGTGCCGGCGCTCTGTGTCCATGCGCTCAGCGTCTCGCAGCGGGGCCAGAGGCTGATGGCGCAGCTGTTCTGACGCGGACGCCGGCGCCCCGCGGGACGCCGGCGCGGCGCCATTTCAGGCGCCGTATTCCTCGGCGAAGCCCTGCGGGATCAGCAGGTTGTGGCGCCCCACCGCCTTCACGTCGCGTTCGCCGCACAGCGCCATGCTGATGTCCAGCTCCTTCTGGATCACCTCCAGCGCCCTGGTCACCCCGGCCTCGCCCATCGCCCCCAGGCCATGGACGAAGGCGCGGCCGATCCAGGTGGCATGGGCACCAAGCGCCAGCGCCTTCAGCACGTCCTGGCCCGAGCGGATGCCGCTGTCCATGTGGATCTCGACCTGCTCGCCGACCGCCGCGACGATATGCGGCAGCATGCGGATCGAGCTGAGCGCCCCGTCCAGCTGCCGCCCGCCGTGATTGCTGACCACGATCGCATCGGCTCCGAAATCGGCGGCGATGCGGGCGTCCTCGGGATCCATGATTCCCTTCAGGATCAGCTTGCCGCCCCACATGTCGCGGATCCGGGCGACCTTGTCCCAGTCCAGCTTCTCGTCGAACTGCTCGGCCGTCCAGCTCATCAGCGAAGAGGTGTCGCCGACGCCCTTGGCATGGCCGACGATATTGCCGAAGAAGCGCCGCTTCGTGCCCAGCATCCCCATGCCCCAGCGCCATTTCGTCGCCAGGTTCAGCATGGTCGGCAGGGTCAGCTTGGGCGGCGCCGATAGCCCGTTCTTCAGGTCCTTGTGCCGCTGGCCCAGGATCTGCAGGTCCAGCGTCAGTACCAGCGCGCTGCAATTGGCGGCCTTGGCGCGCTCGATGATCGCCGCCAGGAATTCCTGGTCCTTCATGACATAAAGCTGGAACATGAAGGGCCTGGTGGTGTTCTGCGCCACGTCCTCGATGGAACAGATCGACATCGTCGACAGGCAGAAGGGCACGCCGAAGCGCTCGGCCGCGCGGGCCGCCAGGATCTCGCCATCGGCGTGCTGCATCCCGGTCAGCCCGACCGGTGCCAGCCCGACCGGCATCGAGACCGGCAGCCCCGCCATCTCGGACGCGGTCGAGCGGTTCGACAGGTCCACCGCCACCTTCTGGCGCAGCTTCAGCCGCGCGAAATCCGTGGTGTTCTCGCGGAAGGTCTGCTCGGTATAGCTGCCCGATTCGGCATAGTCGTAGAACATGCGCGGCGTGCGCGCCCTGTGTAGGGTCTTGAGATCCTCGATGCAGGTGATGACCGGCGCTGACAGAACGGGCATGGGCTCCTCCGCTGGGTTGGTAAAAATTTCTTACCACCATGTCGCGGCCTGGGCAATTGCGCTGTCAGCCTCCGGGACCGGCCTCCGCGGCGGGCGTCATCCGGGCGCGGGTGCCGGGCTCGATCACCGGGCCGCGCAGGGCATCGGCCCGCGCCCGCAGCGCCTCGGCGCGGGCGACGACGGCGGCTTCCGGCGGGACATCGGCGGCCACGGTCGCGGCATGGGCGGGCAGCGCCGGCTCGGCCAGCACCTGCTCGGTCGGCAGCAGGCGCGGATAGTCGTCCTGACCGCCGGCACAGGCGGACAGCGCGCAGGCGGCGCAAAGCGCCAGGATCGGTCGGTTTCTCATCCGGCGCAGGTTACGCGCGCCGCCGCCCGGCCACAACGGGCTTTCCCGGCGGCGCAGGGCGTCCTATGAACCCCCATGGCCCGCACCCATGGTTCACGCGCAGAGATCACCGGCCCCCTCGTCAGGGCCGAGGCCAGGCGGCTCTTCGCCCGCCACGGCTATGCCGCCGTCTCGATGCGCCAGATCGCGGCGGCGGTCGGCGTGCAGGCGGGCGCGCTCTATGCCTATACGCCCGACAAGCAGGCGCTGCTCCACGACCTCCTGGACAGCCACATGCAGGAATTGCTGGCCGCCTGGCAGGACGACCCCGCCGCGCCGCCGCTGGCCCGGCTGGAGGCCTTCGTGCGCTTCCACATCGCCTTCAGCCTCGACCATTCCGACGCGGTCTTCCTGTCCTACATGGAGCTGCGCAACCTGACGCCCCAGAATCACCGCCGCATCGCCGACCTGCGCGGCCGCTACGAAGCCGCGCTGGAAACCATCCTGCGGGACGGGATCGCCGCCGGCGTGATGCGCCTCGACGATCCGAAACTGGCGACCATGGCGCTGATCGCCATGCTGACCGGGGTGACCAACTGGTATCGCGAGGGCGGCCGGCTCGACCGCCGGCGCATCGGCGACATCTACTGGGGCCTGGCACGGGGCGCGGTCGGTGCCGATTGACCGCGCAACCGATGGCGGCTTCTCTGTTGCCCAAATACCCCGATCCCGCCGCTTGCCCAGACCGCCCCGCCGCCCGATAATCGCGCCATGAGCCTGCCGCCCGGTTTCCTCGACGAACTTCGCGCCCGCGTGCCGATCAGCCGCGTGATCGGGCGCAAGGTCGTGTGGGACCTGCGCAAGTCCAACCAGGCGCGCGGCGACTGGTGGGCGCCCTGCCCCTTCCACCAGGAAAAATCCGCCAGCTTCCATTGCGACGACCAGAAGGGCTTCTATTACTGCTTCGGCTGCCAGGCCAAGGGCGACGCGCTGACCTTCCTGCGCGAATCGGACGGGCTCGATTTCATGGAGGCCGTCCGTGTCCTCGCCGCCGAGGCGGGCATGACCGTCCCCGAACCCGACCCGCGCAGCCGCGAACGCAGCGACCGGCGCGACCGCCTGCTCGAGGTGACCGAGGCCGCCCTGCGCTGGTTCCGCCTGCAGCTGCAGACCGCCGCCGCGGCCGAGGCGCGCGACTACCTGGCCCGGCGCGGGCTGGACCGCGCCGCCGAGGACCGCTTCGAGATCGGCTTCGCCCCCGACAGCCGCCACGGCCTGATTCGCGCCCTGCGCGAAAAGGGTCTCGACGAGGAACGGATCGTCGAGGCCGGCATGGCGATTCGCCCGGATGACGGCGGGGCGGCCTATGACCGGTTCCGCGGCCGCATCATCTTTCCGATCCGCGACGGGCGCGACCGGGTCATCGGCTTCGGCGGCCGGGCGATGGACCCGAATGCGCGGGCGAAATACCTCAACAGCCCGGAAACGCCGCTCTTCGACAAGGGCCGCAACCTCTATCACCTCGGCCCGGCGCGGGCGGCGGTGGCGAAGGGCCAGCCGCTGGTCGTGGCCGAGGGCTACATGGACGTGATCGCGCTGGCCCGCGCCGGTTTCGAGGGCGCGGTCGCGCCCCTGGGCACCGCCATCACCGAAGACCAGCTGCGCCTGATGTGGCGCATCAGCCCCGAGCCGATCATCGCGCTGGACGGCGATGCGGCGGGGTTGCGCGCGGCGCAGCGGCTGATCGACCTGGCCCTGCCGATGACCGGGCCGGGTCAGGCGCTGCGCTTCGTGCTGCTGCCCTCGGGCCAGGATCCCGACGACCTGATACGCGCGCAGGGGCCGGGTGCGATGCGGGCGCTCCTGGACCAGGCGCGGCCGCTGGTCGATCTCCTATGGTCGCGCGAGACCGAGGGCCAGCGCTTCGACAGCCCCGAGCGCAAGGCCGCGCTGGACCGCCGCCTGCAAGAGGCCATCGCCCGCATCCCCGACGAGCTGACCCGCCGCCACTATGCCGAGGAGATCCGCCGCAAGCGCTGGGAGCTGTTCGGCAAGCGGGGCGGTTCCGAGGCCAGGACCCGCGCGGGTGGGCGGCAGGCGGGCGGGCGGCAGGCGGGCCGCGGGCCCGCCCGGCCCGGCGGAGCCTCGATGGCTCCGGCCGGGCCGATCCCTGCCATTCCGCTGGACGGTCCCAATGCCGGCGAGGCGCTGCTGGAAGGCGCCGCGCTGCTGATCTGCGCTCTGCGCCCCGAGATGGTCGCCGAGATCGAGGCGCGGCTGGAACGGCTGCCGCCGCGCGATCCCGACCGCGCGGCGCTGCTGCACGACCTGCTGACCGGGCAGGGCAGCGAGGCCGGGCGGCGGGCCCTTGAAACGCTGCGGGCCGACGCCCATCTGGGCCTGACTCCCGCCGTGATCGAACAGCAGGACGCCGAGGCCGCGGCCGCGATCCTGACCAATCTCCTGGACCGGCTGGAGGCCCACCGCGCCGCCAGCGCCGAGCTGGCCCGCGCCGAAGCGGAAATCCAGGGCGAGGCCGATGAGGGCCTGACCTGGCGGATGCAGCAGATCACGCGCGCCCGGCACCGCGCCGAGCGCCCGGACATGGAGGATTCGGGCGATCTGAACGAGGATCGCGACGCGCTTTCGGCGCAGCTTCAGACCTGGCTCAGCGGTGAAATCTGGCGCAAGCCGCCGCGCCGCTAGGCCGATTCGCCGAACCCGTGGGCGATTCGCGAATCATTGGCGGCCCCGGCCTTTGATTCGCTTTTGAAGCGGGATAGAAACGACCATCGAATTCCAGACGATTCGCGGCCGAGGCCCGCGAGTGTCCGCCCCCAGAAGGAGCCATCTATGGCCGCCAAGGACGACGAGCACGACAAGACCGACAAGGACGACAACGCCCATTCGCTGGACATGAGCCAGGCGGCCGTCAAGCGAATGATCGCCGAGGCGCGCGAGCGCGGCTTCATCACCTATGACCAGCTGAATTCGGTCCTGCCCCCCGAGCAGGTCAGCAGCGAGCAGATCGAGGACGTGATGTCGATGCTGTCCGAGATGGGCATCAACGTCATCGAGGACGAGGACGAGGCCGAGGACGCCGAAGGCGGGGCCGTGGCCACCACCGATTCGGGCTCGCGCGAGATCGCCGTCGCCACGACCGAGACCGAGAAGCTGGACCGCACCGACGACCCGGTGCGCATGTATCTGCGCGAGATGGGCTCGGTCGAGCTTCTGTCGCGCGAGGGCGAGATCGCCATCGCCAAGCGGATCGAGGCCGGCCGCAACACCATGATCGCGGGCCTGTGCGAAAGCCCGCTGACCTTCAAGGCCATCACCATGTGGCGCCAGGAGCTTCTGGACGAGGAGATCCTGCTGCGCGACGTGATCGACCTGGAAACCACCTTCGGCCAGTCGATGGACGGCGAGGAGGACGGCGACGAGGAAGAGCTGACCGAGACGGAGGACGAGGCCTCGGCTTCGGCCGCGCCCTCGCAGAAGCGCGAGGAGCTGGATGCCGACGGCAATCCGATGCGCAGCGACGACGACGAGGAGGACGAGGAGGGCGCCAACCTGTCGCTGGCCGCGATGGAAGCCAGCCTGAAGCCCAAGGTCCTGGAGACGCTGGAGGCCATCGCCCGCGACTACGAGCGGCTGGCCGATTTCCAGGATCGCCGCATGTCCGCCACGCTGAACGAGGACGGCACCTTCTCGGCCGCCGCCGAGATCGAATACCAGAAGCTACGCAGCGAGATCGTGGTGCTGGTGAACTCGCTTCACCTGCACAACAACCGCATCGAGGCGCTGGTCGACCAGCTCTATGGCATCAACCGTCGCATCGTGACCATCGATTCCGGCATGGTGAAGCTGGCCGACGGCGCCCGCATCAACCGGCGCGAGTTCATCGACAGCTATCGCGGCAGCGAGCTGGACCCGACCTGGGTCGACCGGATGATGCAGCAGGCCGGGCGCGGCTGGCAGGCGCTGTTCGACCGTTCGCGCGAGGCGGTTGAAAAGCTGCGCGGCGACATGGCCGAGGTCGGGCAATATGTCGGCGTGGACATCGAGGAATTCCGCCGCATCGTGTCCCAGGTCCAGCGCGGCGAGAAGGAAGCCCGCCAGGCCAAGAAGGAAATGGTCGAGGCGAACCTGCGTCTGGTGATCTCGATCGCCAAGAAATACACGAACCGCGGGCTGCAATTTCTTGATCTTATTCAAGAAGGCAATATCGGTCTGATGAAGGCCGTGGACAAGTTCGAATACCGCCGCGGCTACAAGTTCTCGACCTATGCGACCTGGTGGATCCGCCAGGCGATCACCCGGTCCATCGCCGACCAGGCCCGCACGATCCGCATCCCGGTCCACATGATCGAGACGATCAACAAGCTGGTCCGCACCGGCCGCCAGATGCTGCACGAGATCGGCCGGGAACCCACGCCCGAGGAACTGGCCGAAAAGCTGCAGATGCCGCTGGAAAAGGTCCGCAAGGTGATGAAGATCGCCAAGGAGCCGATCTCCCTCGAAACCCCGATCGGGGACGAGGAAGACAGCCAGCTGGGCGATTTCATCGAGGACAAGAACGCCGTCCTGCCCTTGGACAGCGCGATCCAGGAGAACCTGAAGGAAACCACGACCCGCGTCCTGGCCAGCCTGACCCCGCGCGAGGAACGGGTGCTGCGGATGCGCTTCGGCATCGGCATGAACACCGACCACACGCTGGAAGAGGTCGGCCAGCAGTTCAGCGTCACCCGCGAACGCATCCGGCAGATCGAGGCCAAGGCGTTGCGCAAGCTGAAGCATCCCTCGCGCAGCAGAAAGTTGCGGTCCTTCCTTGACCAATGAGATCCTGCCGCGGGACGGTCTGGCGTTTTTCCTCTATCGCAGCATGGCGGTTCCGGGCTTGGGCGAAAGCGACCTGGCAGAGATCGTCGCTGTCGCCCGCGCGCGCAACCAGGCGACCGGGCTGACCGGCTGCCTGCATTACGAGGACGGGCTGTTCTTCCAATGGCTCGAAGGCCCGGCGCCGGACCTGTGGCGGGTGGTCGACTCGATCCGGCGCGATCCGCGCCACCGCGAGCTGACGGTGCTGGAACAGGGCCCGTTGGCCGGGCGCCGGTTCCAGTCCTGGCGGATGCGCTTTTCCGATCGCGACCATGCCTCGCTGATGGACTGGTTCGCGGGCAAGGGGGTCTCGACCGTCGATCCGTCGGTCTATGCCGGCAATGTGGCCAGCTTTCTTGTGAGGGCGGCGGGCTGAGCGGCGCCGCAGGGCTTGCAGCCTGCGCACAAAAAGTGAACACTTGCGGCGCAAGCCGAAGGAACCCCCATGCCGCAGGCCATCGAGACCGCCCTGAACGACCTGGAAACGCTGCGGCTTTTGCTGGCGCTGGCGGTGCTGGCCATCGTCGTCGGGCTGCTGCTGATCCTGCGCGCCCGCCGCGACCTGGCCAGTGAACGCGATGCCGCAAGGGCCGAGGCCGGGCGCCGCGACGACCTGGAAGCGCGGCTGGCCCGGCTTGACGTGCAGGCGCGCGCGCAGGAATTGCACGCCGGCCAGCAGGAGGTGCGGCTGGAAAGCCAGGCCGCGCGGCTGGCGGAACTGATCGAGGAGCGCGACGGGCTGACCGATGCCCTGCATCAGGCCCGGCAAGAGGTGGCGCAGGGCGAACGCGCGCTGGCCGAGCTTCGCCTTGCCGCCGAGAAGGACCGCGAGGCCGCCGCGCGCGAGATCGCCACCCTGCGCGAATTGCGCGAGGAGATGACCGGCCAGTTCAAGCTGATGGCGGCCGAGACCCTGCGCCTGCAGGGGGCGGATATGCAGAAGGTCCATGGCGAGCAGCTTTCCGCGTTGCTGACCCCGTTCCGCGACCAGGTCCACCGCTTCCAGACCGAATTGCAGGCCCGCAACAAGGTGCTGGACGAAGAGGGTGCGCGGCTGCGCGAACAGATCGCCTTCCTGCACCGGCGCTCCGAGGACATCTCGCGCGAGGCGGTGAACCTGACCCGCGCGCTGAAGGGCGAAAAGCAGCGGCAGGGCGCCTGGGGCGAGATGGTGCTGGAACGCATCCTCGAAGCCTCGGGGCTGCAGGCGGGCACGCATTACGACATGCAGGCCAGCTGGCGCGACGAGGATGGCAAGCTGTGGCGCCCCGACGTCGTGGTCAGGATGCCGCGCGGCAAGGTCATGGTGATCGACAGCAAGGTCTCGCTGAACGATTACGAGGTTTCGGTGAATGCCGAGGATGCAGCCGAACGCGACGCCGCCCTGCGCCGCCATGTCGCGGCGATCCGTGCCCACATCGCCGCGCTGGGGGACAAGGGCTATCACCGGATGGACGACAATTCAGTGGATTACGTGCTGATGTTCATCCCGATCGAGGGCGCCTTCTCGGAGGCGCTGCGGGCCGATCCTGACCTGGCGGGCTTCGCGCTGGAACGCGGCGTCGGGCTGACCACGCCGACCACGCTGATGCTGACCCTGCGCACGGTCGAGCATATCTGGGCGGTCGAGCGGCGCGAGAGCAACGCGATGGAGATCGCCCGCCGGGCCGGCGCGCTCTATGACAAGGTCGCCGGTTTCGTTGACTCGATGGAAGCCGTGGGCCGCGCGCTGGACCAGGCGTCCCGCGCGCATGGCCAGGCGATGGACCGGCTGACGCGCGGCTCGGGCAATGTCGTCCGCCAGGTCGAGATGCTGCGCGAGCTGGGCGCGCGGGCGCAGAAGCGGATCGCGCTGGACCATGACGGCGACGAGGATCCGGCCGCCCTGACCGACGGCCGGGACGGGCAGGAGGCCGCGGAATGAACACCGTCTTCACCCTCGCCACCCACGGCCCCGCCTGCCATGACTTCACCCGCGACATCGCCGGCTGGCTGCGCGAGATCGGCGCGCAGGACGGCGTGCTGACGCTGATGGTGCGCCATACCTCCTGTTCGCTGCTGATCCAGGAAAATGCCGATCCCGACGTGCAGGCCGACCTGCTGGCCTGGCTGGACCGGATCGCGCCGCCGTCCGATCACCCCTCGATGGGCTGGATCACCCATCGCGACGAAGGCCCCGACGACATGCCCGCGCATCTGAAGGCCGCCATCCTGCCGGTCAGCCTGCAGATCCCGGTGGCGGGCGGCAGGATGAGCCTTGGCACCTGGCAGGGCATCTATCTGGTCGAACATCGCCGCGCCCCGCATCGCCGCCAGGTCGCGGCGATGTTCCAGGGCGTCTGATTTCACGCGCCAATCGATTGAATTTTCGGCATTTGCCGGCGCGGCAACGCGACTTTCGGGCCACAGGTCCCGCACCGCCCATCTTGTGGCCTGTGGATAACACTACCCAAGCCCTGCCGGGCTGCCTATAGTCGCTGTGGATCAAGGGGCCGAGGGGACAAAAACATGCGATGCCCGTTCTGCGGAAATGTCGACACGCAGGTCAAGGATTCCAGACCGGCCGAGGATAATGTCGCCATCCGCAGACGCCGCTTCTGCCCGGCCTGCGGCGGCCGTTTCACCACCTATGAACGGGTGCAGCTGCGCGATCTGGTCGTGGTCAAGTCGAACGGCCGGCGCGAGGATTTCGACCGCGACAAGATGGCCCGCTCGATCCGCATCGCGATGCAGAAGCGCCCGGTCGAGCCGGAACGGATCGAGCAGATGATCAGCGGCATCGTGCGGCGGCTGGAAAGCACCGGCGAGACCGACATCCCCTCGAAGATGATCGGCGAGATCGTGATGGAGGCCCTGTCGCGTATCGACAACGTGGCCTATGTGCGTTTCGCCAGCGTTTACAAGAACTTCCAGAATGCGGACGATTTCGACAAATTCGTGTCCGAACTGCGTCCCAACCATGTCGCGGATTGAGTAGCCAGCCCGCAGAGGATGCCCGGCACATGGCCCATGCGCTGCGCCTGGCGCGGCGGGGGCTGGGCAATGTCTGGCCCAATCCGGCGGTCGGCTGCGTGCTGGTCGGCGACGGCCGGGTGGTCGGCCGCGGCTGGACCCAGCCGGGCGGGCGGCCCCATGCCGAGCCCGTCGCGCTGGCCCAGGCGGGGGACGCGGCGCGCGGCGCCACCGCCTATGTCACGCTGGAGCCCTGCGCCCATCACGGCCGCACCCCGCCCTGCGCCGAGGCGCTGGTGCGGGCGGGCGTGGCGCGTGTCGTCACCGCCCTGACCGATCCCGATCCGCGCGTCGCCGGGCGCGGCCATGCGATCCTGCGCGCGGGCGGCATCGAGGTGACCGAGGGCGTGCTGGAGCCCGAGGCGCGGGCGCTGCAGGCGGGGTTCCTGTCGCGCGTCACCCGCGGCCGGCCGTTCCTGACGCTGAAGCTGGCGACCAGTTTCGACGGCCGCATCGCCATGGCCTCGGGGGAAAGCCGCTGGATCACCGGCCCGGCGGCGCGCGCCCATGTCCATGCGCTGCGGCTTGGCCATGATGCGGTGATGGTCGGCGGCGGCACGGCCCGCGCCGACCGGCCGGCGTTGAACGTGCGCGGCTTCGGCCCCGTGCGCCAGCCGGTGCGGGTGGTGGTTTCCGCGCAGGAATTGCCGGACCTGCCGCCCGAGGATGCGGCGCACGGGCCGCTGTGGCAGGTCTCGGGCGATGCCGCTGACGTCATGGCCGAGCTTGGCGGAAGGGGGCTGACCCGCGTCTTCTGCGAGGGCGGCGGGGAGCTGGCGGCGGGGCTGCTGGCGGCGGGGCTGGTCGATCAGCTTGTCGGCTATACGGCGGGCCTAGTGCTGGGGGGCGATGGCCGTGCGGCGGTCGCGCCGATGGATCTGCCGCTTCTGGCCGATGCCCCGCGTTTCGACCTGGTCGAGACCCGCCCGATCGGCCCCGACCTGTTCCATCGCTGGCTGGCGCGCTGACAGCGACCCCGATCAGCGCCGCCAGATCCAGGCATGTCCCGACAGCAGGCCCTGGGCCTTGGCCAGGACGCGCAGCGCCGGGCCGCCGCGGGTGGCCGCCGGATCGGCCAGGCGGTCCAGCGCCAGTTCGGGCGGGCAGGGCAGGCCGGACACAGGGTCGACATAGCGCGGATAGGCGATCAGGCAGGCATGGACAAAGGCGGCAAGGCCGGGCCGCGCCTGCCGCCGTGACGGGACGGGACCCAGGTCGCGGGTCAGCCCCCAGCCCGCATAGAAGGGCGCGCCGAGCGTCGTGACCGGCAGGCCGCGCAGCAGCGCCTCGAAACCCAGCGTCGAGGTGATGGTCCAGACCGCATCCACCTGGTCCAGCAGCGCGACCGGATCGGCCTTATGGGCGACCAGGTCCGCCAGCCGGTCCAGATCGGCCGGGGCGATCGCGCCGGGGCGCAGCCCGGCCTCGACATCGGGATGCGGCTTGTAGATCAGCCGCGCCTCGGGGTTTTCCGCCCGGACCCGCTGCAGCAGCGCCAGATTGCCGCGCTCGGCCCCGGCGCCAAGGCGGATCGAGGCGTCGTCCTCGACCTGGCCGGGCACCAGGATGACCGGGCCGTCGCCGGGCGGCAGGGCGATCCGGCAGCCGGCCAGGTTGTATTTCGACAGCCGGGCCTCGCGGATCGCGGCGATCAAGGCTTCGGTGCGCGCCTCGGCCCCCGGCGGCGGCGGGGCGGCGATCAGCCGCTCCAGTCGGCTTTCGCGGTTCGGGTCATAATAGATGCCCAGATCGTCGGCGACCAGCGACAGGGGCGGGGTCAGCGCCGCCCCCAGCCCGCGAGAGCGCAGGAAACCGTCCTCGACCCGGATCGCCTGCGGGACCTGGTCGGCCGTGCCCGCCCAGGCCAGCGTGACCTGCGGCGAGGGGCGGCGGGTGAAGCGCACGCCCCGGCCGCTGCCGAAGGCGCGGGCGATGAAGGGGCGTTTCCACAGCCGCATCCCATAGGCCAGGTGACCGTCGCGATCCTGCCGGAAGACGCGGGTTTCGGCCTCGATCTGGTCCAGCGCGCCGTCGAAATCGCACAGCCGGTCGCGGCAGGGATCGTACCAGACCGGCGCGCGCAGATGGCTGGCGGCGAACAGCGTCTCGGGCGCGGCGCGGCCGCGGCGCCCGTCGGGCAGGGGAAATTCGTCCTCGCTGAGCCCCCAGCCGGCATAGAAGGGCTGGCCGAAGAGGCGCGGGCGATGGCCGGCCAGCAGCGCCTCGTATCCCAGTTGCGAGCTGACCGCATAGACCGCCGCCGCCCCCTTGACCAGTTTCCAGGGCGAGAGGGGGGCGTCGCAGAAATGCTCGCCCGGTAGCAGGTCGTCCGGGGTCAGATGGCCGGGGCGCAGGCCGGCAGCGGTTTCGGGATGGCTGCGGATCATCAGCGGCCTGCCCGGATGTTCCGCCCGCGCCGCCGCCAGCATCCGCAGGAACAGCGGCCGCCCCGCGCCCATCAGCGAGGCGTCGCCGCGCGTCTGGTCGATGACCAGGACATGGCCGTCGCAGGGCGGATCCAGTTCCGGGCGGTGGGCATTGTATTTCGACAGGTCCAAGGCCCGCAGCCGGGCGATCCCGCGGCGCGCCGCGTCGTGCAGGGCGGCGCTGGCGGGATCTTCCACCAGATGCTCGATCAGCGAGGGGCGGCGGGGGTCGAAATGCAGCCCATGCGGGTCGATCAGCAGGCCGATCGGGCCGCGCCGGGCGAGCGCGCCCTTCGCCCGCCCCGGCAGGACCGAGCGCAGGAAGGCATCCTCGACCGTGACCAGGGTGCCGTCGCGGCGGGCGGCCATCGCGCGGCCGCGCCAGGCGGTCGGGCTGGCCCCCCAGATGCCGATGGCAGCCCCCCGCGGCGCCAGGCCGGTCGCGATCTGCCAGCCCGCCAGCGCCAGGATCCGCCGCAGGCGCGGCTTCAGCCAGAAGCCGCCATTGTAAACGAGAAGCCGCCGGGGATCGCCCCCGGCGGCCGGAATTTCCGCGGATGGCATCGCTGCCTTATTCGCCGAAGGTCGCCACGGAATCGGCCGAGGCGATGCCGCCGGTGATGGCCGAGATCGTCTTGTTCCACTGAACATAGGGCGCTTCGGTGACGTAGATCGTATCCTCGTCGCGGATCAGGAAGTCGCGGGCCAGGAACAGCCCGTTGGGCCGGGTCAGGTCCAGCACATAGGCCATGCGCTGCGCGCCCGAGACCGGCCTGCCCAGCACGCGGCTGGCGACCGATTCCGGCTCGTCGCGCAGCACGAAGACGCCGGTCGGATCGGCCAGGTGGGTGTTCAGGCCGCCGACCATGGCCACGGCCTCGACCGCGTTGATCATCTCGTTGCCAAGCGGCACGCGGGTCTGGCCGCCAAGCGCGCCAAGGGCGGTGAAGGCGCGTTGATCCTCCTCGACGACGATCAGGTCGCCGGGACGCAACGCGATGTCATTGGCCGGGCTGGCATAGAGATCGGTCAGCCAGACCCGCCCGCTGTCATTGCCGCGCTTGACGGTGACGACGGCGATCTCGGGCTCGATCGAGACGCCGCCGGCGCGGGCCAGCATGGAGGAGAGGTTGCGGGTCGGGCGTTCGATCGGATAGACGCCCTGGCCGGTGACGCGGCCCATGACCGAGACCGTGGCGCCGTCGCCGGCGACGCGCGCCACCGTGACCTGCGGGTCGGGCGTCTGCGAGCTGAGCCGCTCGGTGATGATGTTGCGCAGCTGGTCGGGCGTGTTGCCCGCCGCGCGGATGCGGCCCGCATAGGGCACGAAGATATAGCCGCCGCTGTCCACCTGGATCTCGGTCAGCTCGGTCGAGCTGGTGCCGAGCGAGGTCAGCAGCCCGTCATCGACGTTTTCCCAGATCGACAGGCCCAGCACGTCGCCGGGGCGGATCTCGTCGGCGCCGACGGTGGCGGCCTGGCGGAAGCTGTTCGAGAAGCCGTAGGCGGGGGCGAAATTCGTCGTCCGCGCCACATGGTCGTTGACATAGATCACATGGGCATTGCCGCCCCGTTCGACCGATCCCGCATAGATCTCTTTCTTGCTGGGGCCCGACCGCGGCAGGCCGCAGGCGGTGACGAGGCAGAGGGCGACCATAATCGTCAGTCGGAAAAGCCCGCTGCGGGGCATCAACACTGTCACCTCGTGATCTCCTGTCCTTGGTAGTCTGCTTGTCGCATGTTTTGCCGCACTGTAGCGACAGACGCTTGCGGACGCTACATCATCCTGTGGATCAATGTTCCGTATCGGTCAGTTGATGCCGATGGGTAACACGACCGCTGGCCAATGAATCATAGGGATCCTCGGGCGCAAGTATCAGATCGCTGACCAGCCGCAGCGCATGGGCGCGCGAGCGGGCAGAGTAGAAGCCGCCGGGAATCTGGCTGGTCTGCAGCAGATAGTCGCGGAAGCTGCGATAGGCCTGGGCGTCGGGGGCATGGGGTTCGGCCAGGAATTCGGAGAGGTCCTGGTCCGAGACGATGCCCGGCTTCTCGTAGACCGCGCGCCCCAGGGTCTTGACCGGAATGCCGCGCCACAGGGCCTGCTGGGCGGCGGTCGAATTGACCGTCACGACCGAACGGGCCTGGCCCAGAAGCTCGGCCAGCTTGCCGCCGCGCAGGTAATGCACCCGGTCGGCGATGCCATGCCGGGCCGCGGCCGCGCGGATGGCGCTGCGATTGCCGGCGCGGCCATCCTCCAGCGGGTGGGCCTTGAACAGCAGGTGGTGATGGCGCGGCGCGGAC
Source organism: Paracoccus sigandri (assembly GCF_003709565.1). Classification (GTDB taxonomy): domain Bacteria; phylum Pseudomonadota; class Alphaproteobacteria; order Rhodobacterales; family Rhodobacteraceae; genus Paracoccus; species Paracoccus siganidrum. The sequence continues at coordinate 167,611 of NZ_QNRC01000006.1, forward strand.
CGGGCGAATTCCGCCACGACCAGGTCGACGAATTCCGCGTTGCGGGTGAAGGGCGAATGGCCGAGGAAGTTCGAATCGTGTTCCAGCTGCATCAGCACCAGCGAATAGGGCGATCCGCCGCGCCGGAAGCGGCGCCATTGCAGCGCCCGCTGGCTGTTGTAGAGCGGCGCCAGCACCAGCCGGCGCAGGTTCAGCCGGAATTCCTGCAGGACCGAGATCGCCCGGTGCCCGCGATAGGCGCGATAGCGGCCATTCGCCACCAGCACCAGGAAGTGATAGAAGGCGCCGTAGAACTTGTGGTGGCGCATGTCGCCCCAACGGGCGGGCGGGCGCCGGATCTCGGTCAGCGTGTCGCGCAGCACGCTGCGCATCTGCGACAGCGGAATGCGCATCAGCACCGAATTGCCGTTCGAGCCGCCCCGCTCGTAGCTGATCCAGTAGGGCCGCAGATAGCCTTCCTCGAACACATGGACGCGCAGGTCCCGTTCGGCGGCAAGTCGGCGGGCGGCGGCATGGATCGGGCGGACATCGCCGTAAAGGACGATATCGGTCACGCCCTTTTCGGCCACGATCCGGCGCAGGTGGTCGGGCCAGTCGTCGACGCCGCCGGAATGGCGGATGAAGCGGGCCTTGTCGGACCAGAAGAATTCGTCGCCGGCGTTGAAGCCGCAGCGCCAGACGGTCGCGCCCGCATCGCGCAACAGCTTGCCCAGCCGGTCGAAGAACGGCCCGTGCGGGCCTTGCAGCATCAGGAAGACCTGCGCCCCGGCCGCGGGGGGGCCGCTGCCGGCAGCCGGCCGGGTCTGGACGGAGGAATGAAACATGCGGCGCTGAAATCCCGGCTGCGTTCTTCAAATGGTCGCGACCCCGACAGGCCGCCGGATTTCAATGACATGCAACGTGATTCATTGCCAGTATATTGTGCATAAAACCCTTCCTATCTTGTCGGCCGCGCGGCGTTCCCCTGCGTCGTCGGTGCTTGCACGCGGCAGGTCGATGCCCTAGGTCAGGTTAGGAAATGCGGGGGCGGGCGATGTTCACCGGGATCATCACGGATATCGGCAGGATCCTTGCGGTCGAGGCGCGGGGCGACATGCGCGCGCGGATCGGCTGCGGCTATGACATGGAGGGCGTGGCGATCGGCGCCTCGATCGCCTGCGACGGGGTCTGCCTGACGGTGGTGGCCAAGGGCGCGGACTGGTTCGACGTCGATGTCTCGGCGGAAACCCTCTCGAAGACCAATATCGGCGCCAATGGCTGGGCGGTCGGGCAGCGGCTGAACCTGGAACGCGCGCTGCGCGTCGGCGACGAGCTGGGCGGCCATATCGTCAGCGGCCATGTCGACGGCGTCGCCGAGATCGTCGAGATGCATGACGAGGGCGACAGCCTGCGCGTCACCTTCCAGGCGCCGCCGGATCTGGCGCGCTTCATCGCCCCCAAGGGCTCGGTTGCGCTGAACGGCACCTCGCTGACGGTGAACGAGGTCGAGGGCGACCGCTTCGGCATCAACCTGATCCCGCATACGCGCGAGGTCACGACCTGGGGCGATGCCCGGACCGGCGACGCGGTGAACCTGGAAATCGACACGCTGGCCCGCTATGTCGCGCGGCTGGCCGAGGCGGGTGCGGGGCGCTGATGGCGGGGATCGGCCATAATCGCGGGCCGGACCCGGCGGGAACGTCATGGCGCAGCCATTGCTGGCGGCAGGCGCGCCGGTCGCTGCTGCCGGTCCTGCCGGTCGAGGTGGTGCGGCTGCGCGTGCGCCGGGCGCAGGCGCTGGGGCTGGACTACCGGACCTATGCCGGGCTGCGCGCCACGACCGGGCGCGACCTGATCGCCTTCCTGTTCTCCTCGAACGCGCTTGGCGTCTTCCGCGACGGGGCGCCGCTTGCGCCGGGCCGCGAGGCGATGCTGGCGCGGCTGGCGGCCGACCGGCACCTGGGTGCGGGGCCGGGGCTGGACCCGCAGGCGCTGGGGCGGCGGATCGCGGCCGTCTCGGCCCGCCCGCTGCCGGTCTTCGGCACCGGCTGGGCGGCGATGCGCGACGAGATGAAGGCCTGGCTGCGGATGCAGAACCTGCCGGGCGATGCCGTCCTGATGGTCGGCGAGACGGATCACGAGGCCGAGATGATGGCCGCCGGCGGCCTGGCCGGCTTCATCTCGGGCCAGCAGTATTTCGGGGGGATGCGACATGCAGTATGAAGAACCGGGCCGGATCGAGCGCGACCTGTCGGACGCCATTTCCTCGGTCGAGGAGATCATCGAGGATGCGCGCAACGGGCGGATGTTCATCCTTGTCGACCACGAGGACCGCGAGAACGAGGGCGACCTGGTCATCCCCGCCCAGATGGCAACGCCGGATGCGATCAACTTCATGGCGACCCATGGGCGCGGGCTGATCTGCCTTGCCATGCCGGGCGAGCGGATCGACGCGCTGGGGCTGACGCTGCTGAGCCCGAAGAATTCCAGCCGCCACGAGACCGCCTTCACCATGTCGATCGAGGCGCGCGAGGGCGTGACCACCGGCATCAGCGCCCATGACCGCGCCCGCACCGTCAGCGTCGCCATCGACCCGACCAAGGGCGCGCAGGACATCGCCACCCCCGGCCACGTCTTCCCCCTGCGCGCGCGGGCGGGGGGCGTGCTGGTCCGCGCCGGCCATACCGAGGCGGCGGTGGACATCTCGCGCCTGGCCGGGCTGAATCCCTCGGGCGTCATCTGCGAGGTGATGAACGAGGACGGGACGATGGCGCGGCTGCCCGACCTGGTCGCCTTCGCCCAGAAGCACGGGCTGAAGATCGGCACGATCAGCGACCTGATCCGCTATCGCCGCCGCCACGACAACCTGATCGCCGAGCGCGCCCAGCAGGCGGTGACATCGGCCCATGGCGGCGACTGGATGATGCGCATCTTCGCCGACGAGACGCAGGGCGCCGAACATATCGTGCTGACCAAGGGCGACCTGGCGGCACCGGGGCCGGTGCTGGTCAGGATGCACGCGCTGGACCCGCTGCACGACGTGCTGGGCATCGGGCGCGAGGATTCGGGCAGCGTGCCCGCCGCGATGCGCGCCATCGCGGCCGAGGGGCGGGGCGTCGTGGTGCTGATCCGCGACCTGACCAACACGGTGGCCCGTTCCGACGCGATCGGCGCACATACGCTGCGTCAATATGGCGTCGGCGCGCAGATCCTGTCGGCCCTGGGCCTGTCCGAGCTGATCCTGCTGACCAATACCGCGCCCGTGAAGGTGGTGGGGCTTGACGGCTACGGACTTTCGATCCATTCCACCCGGCCTATCCCCAAGGACTGAGCCATGGCCTCGCATACCCAGCATCACGAATTGCCCCTGCCGCGCTTCGACCGTCCCGTGCGGCTGCTGATCGTGGTGGCGCCCTATTACCAGACCATCGCCGGCAACCTGGTCGCCGGTGCCCGCGCCGTGGCCGAGGCCGCCGGCGCCACCGTCGATCTGGTCGAGGTGCCCGGCGCGCTGGAGATCCCGACCGCCATCGCCATGGCCGGGCGGCTGGCCGATTACGACGGCTTCGTGGCGCTTGGCTGCGTGATCCGGGGCGAGACGACGCATTACGACACGGTCTGCAACGACAGCTCGCGCGGGCTGACCTTGCTGGGGCTGCAGGGGCTGGCGATCGGCAACGGCATCCTGACGGTCGAGAACGAGGCCCAGGCCGAGGTTCGCGCCGATCCCGCCGGGCAGAACAAGGGCGGCGGGGCGGCCGCCGCCGCGCTGCACCTGATCGCGCTGTCGCGCGGCTGGGCCGGGCGGCGCCGGGACGAGGGCCGCCCGCAGGAAACCGACGTGATCCGCCTTGCCGGCGAGCTGGACGGGCAGGGCCAGGCATGAGCGCCGCCGACGCATCCCCGCCCGCCGCCCCCCGGCCCGACCGGCGCGCCCTCAGCGCCGCCGCGCGGCTCTATGCGGTGCAGGCGCTGTTCCAGATGGAGGCGGCCGGCCAGGGCGCCGACCGCGTCATGCGGGAGTTCCTGACCTACCGCATCGGCGTCGAGGATGAGGGCGGCTCCCAGCCCGAGGCCGACGAGACGCTGTTTTCCCGAATCGTCGATGATGCGGTGATCTGGCAGTCGAAGATCGACAAGGCGACCGATCGCGGGCTGGTGGCGAAATGGCCGATCGACCGCATCGACCCGGTGCTGCGCGCCCTGTTCCGCGCCGCGGGCGCCGAGCTGGTGACGCCGCGCACGCCGCCGAAGGTCGTCATCACCGAATATGTGCGCCTGTCGCAGGCCTTCTTCCCCGAGGGGCGCGAGTCGAAATTCGTGAACGCGGTCCTGGACCATGTCGCGCGCGAATTGCGGCCCGACGCCTTTCCGCCTGCGGCCAACTGACCTCTTCCGCGACGGCGTGGTTGCGCTATGATGGGGCGTTCCGTCCCGCATCTCAGGTGCCGCGCCATGCCGCAGCTGGTCCGTCTCTATATCCGCAGCGTCGCCCTGGGCTTCGCGCTTGCCGTCCTGTTCACCGCCCTGCTGATCGGTCTGGACGTCGCCCATCTGCGGCATCTGGTGCTGTCCTCGCCCCTGGGCTGGCTGGCGGCGCTGATGCTGGTGATCTTCAACGGCATCCTCTTTTCCGGCGTGCAGTTCGCCTTCGTGGTCATGCGCATGGCCGAATCGCGCCCGCCGGCCGGCGGGCGCCGGCAGCCGGTCGCCTTCCTGCGCCCGGCCGAGGCCGCCGTCAGGGTTCCCGCCGCGCCGCGCGACTGATCGCAGCAACGTGTGGGGCGGACCCGAAGGCCGCAGTTGCGTGTCGATTTTGCAACAGAATTCCGCCTTGGGCAGCAAGCCGCTTCTGCCTGTTTTTTCGGCAATCACAGGATTGTTGCAAATGTGACGATCGGCGTTTCGAACGATCCGGTTTGGCCAGGCGCAATTTATCGACCAAATATCCGGGCTTCCACCCGCCGGCGACGGGTTCCCGGAATTCGCTTCACGATTGTATTTCGGCAGATCCTTGCCGCCTTCACGTTTGCTCCGTTTTCCTCACGAATTTGGCATTTCCTCGTGTTCGGCGCAGGTCTTTGAACCGGAGAAGGGCGGGTTTAATTGATCCACAGCAGCGATGCAGTGGCACTGACAAGGCCACCAATACGAAACTCGAGTTCATGAGGAAACACGAGATGAAACACGTTAAGCTTCTTGGCACTGCCGCCATCCTGGCCGCTCTGTCCGTGCCTGCCTACGCGCAAACCGAAATCGCCGCGGGTGCCGATGCGACGGGCGTGGGCGAGATCGACCGTGCGATCACCGATGTGCAGGACGACGTGCGCGACGACTTTGCCCGCAGCGCCGATCCCTATCGCCACGGCCCGGCCGAGCGCCGCGAGGGCCTGTCGGGCTCGATGTCGCTCAGCTATTCGGGCAGCACCGGCAACAGCGATCGCCAGGACCTGCTGATCGGCGGCCGGGTGTCCTATTCGCAGAACAACTGGCAGCAGACCATCGGCATGCTGATCGAGTTCACCGAAACCGATGCCGGCGAGAAGGATGACGAGAAGGTCTCGGTCATCTATGACGCGCAGTACTACATGAACGACCAGTTCTACATCTTCGGTCTGGGTCGCTTCGTGGTCGACGGCACGGCCGAGGCCGGCGACGGCAACCTGCGCCGCGATGGCCTGATCGCGGTTGGTCCGGGCTACCGGATCATCAACAACGACACGACCGCTTGGCGCGTCCAGGCCGGTGTCGGCTATCGCTATGGTATGTACCAGGGTGAAGATTCGGAATCGGAAGTCGGCTACATCGTGTCGTCGCGGCTGTATCACCGCTTCAACGAGAACATCTTCATCACCAACAACACCGACTATCTCGATTCGGGTGGGGATCTGCCGCACATCATCACCAACGAGCTGGGCGTGAACTTCGCGATGACCGAGGCGCTGGCCACCCGCGTCAGCTACACGACCGAATATGTCGAGGATCGCGAAATCCGCACCGACAACAAGCTGGGCGTTTCGATCGTCTACGGCTTCTGATCTTCCCTCGGATCGAAGTCTCTCTCGAAGGGCGGCCCGCAAGGCCGCCCTTTTTCATGCGGAAGGGGCGCATGAAAAGAGCCGCCGCTGCAGGGGGCAGGGCGGCTGGCGCTTGTTCTGGATGGGCGGCGGGAACCGCAGCGACCGCGGCAGCACGAGATTTCCCGAAAGCCTGGAGTACCAGGTGGGCGCCAGGTAACGTGACCAGGATCACGCCAGAGCCGGCCCCCTCGGAAAAGTTATAGGCCAGTGGAAAAATGGCCGCTCGCGAGAAGAGCAGAAACCCGCCAGGAACGACAGATAGGGGGGATGCCCGCCGCTTTCAAGCACCTGGCGCGGCTGGCCGGGCGCTTGCATGATGTTTCGCTTTTGTTCTATGATGCGCCTCATGCCAAGCACCGCCACTGACCCGATCCTGCCCCCCATGCCCGGCCAGCGGCTGGCGCGCGGCGTCGCGCGGCTGCTGGTCAGCCTGGACCATGCGGTGCTGACCGAATTCGTCCCGGCGCGCGGGCTTCGGGTCGATCTGATCAGCCTCGGCCCGAAGGGCGAGCTGTGGATCGTCGAATGCAAGAGCAGCCGCGCCGATTTCGCCTGCGACCGCAAGTGGCAGGGCTATCTGGACTGGTGCGACCGCTATTTCTGGGCCGTGGACGGGGATTTTCCGGCCGGGCTTCTGCCCGATGATACCGGCCTGATCCTGGCCGATCCCTACGGCGCCGAGATCCGGCGCATGGCGCCCGAGGCGCGGCTGGCCGGGGCGCGGCGCAACCGGCTGATGCGCGACTTCGCCCGCGCCGCCGCCTTGCGCCTGCAGCGGCTGCAGGATCCCGAAATGCTCAGCGCCGGGGTTTTCTAGGCTTTCCGCCCTTCGGCCCCATGGCCCGCGCGGCCTCGGCCGCGGCCAGCAGTTCCTCGGCGATCTCGGTCGCTTCGTCGGGGTCGAAATCCAGCGGCAGGTCGATGCCCTCGCCCTCGACATAGATCCGCACCATGCCGCGATCGGTCGGACCGACCTGCAGATTGGCGGCGACCTGGCTTTCGCTGTTGATGCTCACGGCCCTTCCCCTCTTGTTGAAGGGTTTTCTGTAACCCTTCGGGAAAATCCCGGCAAGACAGGCTTGCAACCTGACCGAAGCGGGTTTACACACCGCATCCGTGCCGCCTTAGCTCAGTTGGTTAGAGCGCTGGATTGTGGATCCAGAGGTCCCCCGTTCAAGCCGGGGAGGCGGTACCATCCCAATCAACGGGTTGGACGGTAAGCCCCGCGGCTTGAAGCTTGCGGCTGCCGTGACGCCGCCGGGCCGTCCCTGGGACAGCGCGCTCCTTCGGCGATGGCCGCGCTGCGCAGCTGGCGGCGTCATTTTCCTTTTCAAATCAGCTTTCTCGGCTATCCTCGGCATGGAATCAACCGGAGAGTGCCGATGTGCCGTGCCTGCTTCGAGACTGACGCCGAACCCGCCCGCCTTCATTTCTGCCATTGCGGCACGCCCGAGACCCAGGCGGCGATGCGGCGGATCGAGGCCGACATCTCGCGTCGCCAGCTTGTCGGCGGCATGTCCGCCGTGGTCGGGATGTTCGCGGCCTTCGGCCTGGCGCCGCGGCAGGTCCGGGCGCAGGCGCAGGCGCCGGCCCGGCCGCTGCTGCTGACCAATCTGCGGCTGTTCGACGGCATGGCGCTGTCGATCCGCGAAGGCGTCGAGATCCTGGTCGAGGGCGGCGCCATCGCCGCCCTGCCGGCCGCCGGGCAGGGACCCGAGGATGCCGAGCGGATCGATTGCGGCGGGCGCACGGTCATTCCCGGCCTCATCGATACCCATTGGCACGCCACCCTGGCCTCGGTCAGCCAGATCGCGGCGATGACCCAGGATATCGGCTTCGTGCATCTGATGGCGGGCCGCGAGGCGCAGGCGACGCTGATGCGCGGCTTCACCACGGTGCGCGACGTCGGCGGCCCGGCCTTCGGGCTGCAGGCGGCCATCGACCGGGGCGTGGTCGAGGGGCCGCGCATCTTCCCCTCGGGGGCGATGATCTCGCAGACCTCGGGCCACGGCGATTTCCGCTTCTCGAACGCGCTGCCGATGATGCCCTCGGACCCGGCCGATTACGCGATGCGGCAGGGCATGACGGCCATCGCCGACGGCGTGCCCGAGGCGCTGCGCCGCACGCGCGAGCAGCTGATGAAGGGCGCGAGCCAGATCAAGATCACCGCGGGCGGCGGCGTGGCCTCGCAATACGACCCGCTCGATTCCACCCAGTTCACCGAGGCCGAGATGCGCGCCGTCGTCGAGGCGGCCGAGGACTGGGGCACCTATGTCTGCGCCCATGTCTATACCTCGAAGGGCATCCAGCGCTGCATCCGCGCCGGGGTGCGGTCGATCGAGCATGGCCAGCTGGCCGACGAGGAAACCGTGCGCATGATGGCCGATCACGGCACATGGTGGTCGATCCAGCCCTTCCTGGCCGACGAGGACGCCAACCAATATGCCGATCCCAAGGCGCAGGCCGGCCAGCGCATGGTGGCCGAGGGCACGGTGCGCGCCTTCGAGCTGGCCCAGGCCCATGGCGTCGACTGGGCCTTCGGCACCGACATCCTCTATGGCGGCGGGGAAAGCCAGGGGCGGCAGCTGGCCAAGCTGGCCCGCTTCATGTCGCCGCTGGAGGCGCTCTATCGCGCGACCGGGGCGGCGGGCGAATTGCTGGCGCTGTCGGGGCCGCGCGCGCCCTATGACGGCCGGCTGGGGGTGATCGCCGAGGGCGCGCTGGCCGACCTGCTGGTCGTCGAGGGCGATCCCGAGGCCGACCTGTCATGGCTGGCCGATACCGGCAATCTGCGGCTGATCGTGAAGAACGGCCGGATCCACAAGGACAGCCTGCGGGGGGGCGAGTGATGGCCATGGCAAGGATCGCCGCGCTTGGCGCATTGGTCATTTCGGCGGTGGCCCTGCCCGCCGCGGCGCAGGAGGGCGGCTGGACCGGCCAGGTCACGCCCTATGTCTGGGGCGCGGGGATCGGCGGCGACGTCACGCCCTTCACCGGCGCGCCGACCCTGACGCTGGACAAGTCCTTTTCCGAGGTGATGGAGGATCTGGACGGCGCCTTCTTCCTGTCGGGCTATGCCCGCCGGGACCGGCTGGTGCTGATGGGCGATCTGAGCGTCTCGTCCAGCTCGCGCGAGGGGCTGGTGCCGCCGGGCGTGCCCGCGCGGGGCAAGATCCGGCAAAGCTCGCTGACCCTGGCGGCGGGCTATCGCGCGCTGGACACGCCCGACATGCATCTTGACGTGCTGGGCGGCGCGCGGCTGTGGCAGATCGACGGGCTGGTCGACGTGATGGGCGGCGCGGTCCATCGCAGCGGGGACAAGGACTTCATCGACCCGATCGTCGCGCTACGGGCGAATTTCACCCTGTCGCCGCGCTGGAGCGCCTTGTTCTATGCCGATTTCGGCGGCTTCGGCGTCGGCTCGGAGCGGACCAGCCAGATCGTCGCGACGGCGAATTACCAGCTGACCGACAGGCTCTATGTCTCGGGCGGCTACCGGCAGCTGAGCGTGGATTATCGCGAGGGCGGAACGCGCATCGACATGACCATGGGCGGCCCGCTGCTGGGCGTCACCCTGCGGTTCTGAGCGCGCCCGGACCCGCCCGCGATCGCGGAACGGCATCATCCGGGGCGGGGACCCTCGAATTCCACGACCTTCGCGGCGATCCTGTCGGCCAGGGCGCGATCATGCGTGACCATCAGCACCGCCATCCCGGTTTCCACGACGATGTCCTTGAGCAGGTCGATCACCTCTTTCTGGCTGACCGGGTCCAGCCGCGAGGTGGCCTCGTCGGCGAACAGGAAGACCGGCTCCAGCAGCAGCGCGCGCAGCAGGGCGAAACGCTGCAACTCCCCGCCGGAAATCTGGGCGGGATGGCGGTCGAGCAGCCTGTCATGCAGGCGCAGGCGGTCCAGAAGCGCCTGCACCGCCGCCCAGGACCTGCCATGCAGCCGGGCAAGATCGGCCAGGCCCTGTCGGATCCGCTGCCTTGGCGCAAAGGCGGCGGGCGGGTCCTGCCAGAGCTTCTGGAACCGCTGGCGCGCGATGCCGGGCTGGCGCTGGACCGCGCCGCTGTCGGGCGGAACCAGCCCCAGCAGGACATTGCCGAGCGTGGTCTTGCCGCAGCCGCTGGGACCGGTGATGCCCAGGACCTGGCCTGCCGGCAGTTCGATGTCGATGCCGTGAAACAGCCGCCGGTCGCCGAAGGACTTCGCCAGCCCGCGCCCGCGCAGCACCACCCCGTCGCGGGCCGGGGGGCGCCATTGCGGCCAGCCCGCCGGATCGGCGGCCAGCAGCGCCCGGCTGTAGGGATCGCCCGGCGCGGACAGGACCCGCTCGGCCGGGCCGTAATCGACCATGCGGCCATCCAGCATGATGCCGATCATGCCGCCAAGCGCGCGTGCGACCGAGACGTCATGGGTGATGGTCAGAAGCAGCCGGCCCGCATCGCGCTCGGCCTTCAGCCCGGCGATCACGCCCGTGCACAGCTGCGCATCCAGGCCCTTCGTCGGCTCGTCGGCGATCAGCAAGCTGCCCTTGGCGGCATGGGTGATGGCGATGGCCGCGCGCTGGCACATGCCGCCCGACATCTGGAAGGGATAGCTGGCGGCGGCGCGGGCTAGGCCGACCTCGGCCAGGTCCGCCCGTGCCCGCTGGCGGCTTTTCCGCCAGTCGCGGCCATGGACATAGTGATGGACCTCGGCCACCTGGGGCGCGATGCGCATGGTCGGGTCCAGCGCCAGCCAGGGTTCCTGCGGCAGCAGCGCGATCTGCCGCCCCCAGCGCCTGCGCCGCCGCTCGGCCGGCTCGGCCAGAAGATCGGCGCCGTCGAACAGGATCGACCCGGTCGCGGCCAGCCCCGAGGGCAGGCTGCCCATGATGGCATGGGCGACCAGCGACTTGCCCGAGCCGCTTTCGCCCAGCAGCGTCAGCGGCCGGCCGGGCGCCAGCGTGAAGGAAATCTCGGGGACGACGGCCGTGGGGCCCGAATGGATGGCCAGCCGCTGGACGGCCAGTTCCCCGACCTGGACGGTTGCGTTCATGCCGTGTCCCTCCGTGCCAGAAGCTGCAGCGCCAGAACCATCAGGAAGATCAGGATGGCGGGCAGCAGCACATGCAGCGGCGCCTCGGAATAATAGGGCAGCAGCTCGATCATCATGTTGCCAAGCTCTGGCGTGGGCGGCTGAAGCCCGACGCTGATCGCGCTGAGGGTGGAGACCGCGATGATCGCCGCCGCCATGGCGAAGGCCGCAAGCGTGGTGACGGTCGGCGCCAGCGACGGCGCGACATGCTTCCGCAGGATATAGAGCGGCGGGAAGCCCAGCAGCCGCGCGGCCTCGATATGCGGCTGGCTCAGCAGCACCGCCGCCGAGGCGCGGGTGACGCGGTAGAACTCGACCCACAGCGTCAGCGCCAGGCCCAGGAACAGCGGCCCGAAATTGCCCGGCGCGAAGGCCAGAAGCAGCAGCACCAGCAGCAGGCCGGGCAGGGCCAGGACGATCATCGACAAAAAGTCCAGCACGCGCCGGGTCCAGCCGCCCCGCCAGGCCGCCAGCAGCCCCAGCGCCACGCCCGGCACCGCCGCCGCCAGCGCGGACAGGAAGGCCATGCCGAAGGACAGCCGCGCGCCATGGGCCAGCCGGGCAAGCAGGCTGCGGCCATAGTGATCGGCGCCAAGCAGATATTCGCCGCCCGCCGGGGCGAGGCTGGCCGAGAAATCCTGCCGCGCGGGATCGGCCTCGATCAGGACCGGCCCCAGCAACGCGAAACCGGCCAGCAGCGCCAGCAGCAGCGCGCCGGCAAGGCGGGTGCGGGACGGGCGGCGGGGGATCGGTGTCGCGGCGATATGGGTCATCACGCGCTCCTCGGCCTGGGGTCGAGCCAGGCGGTGATCGCGTCGACCATGGCGGTGATCGCCACGAACATCAGCCCCATCACCAGGGCGGTTCCCTGCACCATCGGCACGTCGCGCTCCACGATGGCATGGACCAGGGCATGGCCGATGCCGGGGAAGGCGAAGATCGATTCGACCACCACCACCCCCTCGACCAGATAGATCGCCTGCACGCCCAGATAGGCGATGACCGGAGTGGCCGCATTGCGCAGCCCGTGGCGGCGGATCAGCGCGGCTTCGGGCAGGCCCTTGTGGCGGGCGAAGAGGTAATGCGGCGCATGGGTGACGGTCGCGACCGCGTTGCGGGTCACGCGGCTGGAAACGGCGGCCAGCCCGAGGCCGAGCGTCAGCGCCGGCAAGACCATCTGCCTGGCCGTTCCATAGCCCGCCGCCGGCAGAAGCCGCAGCCCGACCGCGAAGACCAGCATCAGCCCCAGCGCCAGCAGGAAGGGCGGCACCGCCCGCAGGCCGATCGACAGCGCCAGCCCGGCGCGGTCGGCCATTCCTCCGGGCCGCATTCCGGCCAGCACGCCGGCCAGGGGCCCGATCAACAGCGACACCGCCACCGCCCAGAACGCCAGCCAGGCCGAGGCGCCAAGCTGGACCTTCAGCTCCTCCAGGACCGGGGCGCCGGTGACCAGCGAATGGCCCAGGTCGAACCGCGCCAGATCGCCCAGCCAGTCGAGGAACTGGACCGCAAGCGGCCGGTCCAGCCCCAGTTCCAGCCGCACCCGTTCCGCCGCCTGGGCGATCTGCGCATCCGGCCCATAGCGGCCCGCCGCGATCCGCATCGCCGGGTCGCCCGGCAGCATCCGCATCAGCGCGAAGCAGGCCGCGCCGACCACCAGCGTGACGATCCCGGCCTGCGCCAGCCGCAGAAGAAGAAAGCGCCGCATCGCCGGATCACTCGGCCCAACGGATGGCGGCGAGGCCGTAATTCACCTCCAGCGGATCGACCTGGACATTGGTGATCCGCTTGCCCGAGACGATGGCCAGCTCGGACCAGGTGACGGGGATGCCGGGCAGTTCCTCCTGCAGGATCTCGACCGCCCGGCGCTGCAGCGGCGCGCGCGCCTCGGGGTCGGCCGTCGCGGCCAGGTCGGCGATGACGGCCTGCATCTGGTCGTTGTCCCAGCCGGTCGCGCCCCAGTCGCCGCCGCCGGGGCCGTAATCGGTCAGCAGCGCGCCGATCGGATCGGGGACGATGGAATAGAGCCGCGAGATCAGCGCCATTTCCAGCGTGCCGTCCTGATGGCGGGCGGGGATCTCGGAGCTGTTGCCGACCGCGACGTTCATCTCGATCCCGACCTCGCGCAGCTGCGCCTGCAGCGCGGTCGCGATGGGCGGCAGCTCGGGCCAGTTCGAATAGGTCAGCAGGGTGACGCTGAAGCGCCGGCCGTCCTGCTGAAGGATCCCGTCGCTGCCCGGCGTCCAGCCCGCCTGCGCCAGCAGTTCCGCCGCGCGCCCGGCATCGTGTTCCAGCGGCGGCAGATCGGCCTGGTGCCAGCCGGGCATGGCGGGCGGGAACAGCTGGGTCGCCGCAAGATCCGGGTTGCGCGGGATGACATTGGATATCCCCAGGCGGTCGATGGCATGGCTGATCGCCTGGCGTTCCGCGATATCGTCGAAGAAGGGCGAGGCGGCGTTCAGCTTGACGATGCGGCTGCGCGGGATGGTGGCGATCTGGATGTCCAGGTCGGGATTGCGCCGCAGCCGGTCGACCGAGACCGGCAGCACCGAGAACACCAGGTCAGCCTCGCCGCTTTCTGCCATGATGGCGCGGGTCTCGTCGCGGCCGGCGGCGGTATAGCTGACCTCGGCGATGCCCGGACTGCCGCCCCACCATTGCCCCGATTCCACCAGCTCCATCTTCAGCGGCGGGGTCAGCCGGTCGATGCGATAGGGCCCCGAGCCCAGGATCTGCGTCACCCGCCCCGCATCGTCATAGGACGACGGCGCAAGGATGATCGTGCTGAAATGCACCAGATAGGCGGGCAGGGCGGCGAAGGAGGAGTTCAGGCGGATGACCACCTCGGGCCCGTCATGGGTGATCTCCGCGATCGGCACCTGCTCCAGCACGCCCACGCCGTCGCGGGCGCGTTCAAGGCTGCGGGCGGCGATTTCCGCCGTGACCGGGGTGCCGTCGTGGAAGACCGCGTTGCCGCGCAGGGCGAAGCGCCAGGTCAGGCCGTCCGCATCCACCGACCAGCTTTCGGCCAGGCCGGGCGCCAGTTGGCCCGAGGGTTCGGTCGTCACCAGCGTTTCCGCCACCTGCATTCGGCTGAAGACATATCCCGTCTGGGCCGGGTCGATCCCGGCGATCTCCCAAGGGCCGACGACGTTCAGCGTCTGGGCAAGCGCGCCGGTGCCGGCGACGCAGCCGGCCAGCAGGGCGGCGGCAAGTCTGGATGCAGCGTTCATGAAGGATCTCCGTCGGCAGGCAGGATGCGGGGGCGAGTCACCATAATTGGTGATGTTATTACATCCCGTTCAAGCGGTGGCAAGCCGTTCCCGCCGCGGCCCGTGGGCCGGCGTCAGCCTTCCTCGAAGCGGAAGATGGCCAGGCTGCGTTCGCGTTCGTTGACCTTCAGGCGGCGGTTGATCGGGGCGTGGGCGCGCGCCGCGCAGTCGCTGCGTTCGCAGAGATAGCAGTTCAGCCCGATATCGACCGGCCGCGTGCGCTCCAGGTCGATGCCGTCGGCATAGACCAGGCGCGGCGCATAGGCGACGTCGCAGCCCAGCCCGATGGCCAGCCGCTGCGCCGGGGCGCCGTGGCTGCCGCCGGTCCGGGCGACGGTGCGGGCGATCGAGAAATAGCTGGTGCCCTCGGGCATCCGGATGACCTGGGTCTGGACCTGTTCATGCGTCTCGAAGGCGGCGTGGATGTTCCACAGCGGGCAGGTCCCCCCGAAGCGCGAGAAGGGGAAGCGCCCGGCGCTGAAGCGTTTCGAGATGTTGCCGGCGCGGTCCACGCGCACGAAGAAGAACGGGATGCCGCGCGCATTGGGGCGCTGCAGGGTGGACATGCGATGGGCGGTCTGCTCGAAGCTGGTGCCGAAGCGATGGCCCAGCAGCTCCACGTCATAGCGCGCCGATTCGCAGGCCGCCAGGAAGCGGCCATAGGGCATCAGCAGCGCGGCGGCGAAGTAGTTGGCCAGGCTGACGCGCATCAGCGACCGCGCCGAGGGGTCGGGCAGGGCGGCCTCCTCGACCAGCGCCGAGATCGCGGCTTCCTGCTCCAGCCGGGCCAGCATCACGCCGATCTGGAAGCGGCGGCTGGACTGGCCCAGCAGTTCCGACAGCAGCAGCTCCTTGTGATGCGGGTCATAGCGGCGCAGCTGGTCGCCCATGACCTGCGCGGGCAGGATCCGGGTGCGGATGCCATGGGCGCCAAGCCGGGCGCTCAGCGCGATATGCGGCTCGTTGCGATGCAGGCCCAGGCTTTCGGCCAGCGCCTCGGCGTCGCGGTCCAGCGGATCGACATGGTTGCCGCGGGCATAGAACCAGCCGCGCACGGCATCGACCGGCCGCGAGGTGCCGGCCAGCGCCTCGACCTTGTCGCGGTCGGTCAGCGGGTTGTCGTCGGCCTGCGGGCGCAGGATGGCCTCGTGGTGGCGCTCGTGCAGCTGCACGAAGGCGGCGGCGATGCGCGGCGAGGCCTGCAGGACGGCCTCGATCTCGGCGCGGGGCAGCGGGCCGGCGCCCAGCCCCGGATCCTTCAGCGCCGCCGCGAAATCCGCCGCAAGCTGGGCATCGGTCGAGGGCGCAAGCTCGGCGATGTTCAGGTCATAGACCTCGGCCAGCCGCATCAGAAGCCGGGCCGAGGCGGGGCGCTGGTCGGATTCGATCAGGGTGATGTAGCTGGCCGAGACGCCCAGCTCGGTCGCCATCTGCGCCTGTGTCAGCCCCAGCGACTGGCGCAGCACGCGCAGCCTCTGGCCGATGATCAGTTTCTCGCCGCGCGCCGCCATGGGTGCCTCTTGCTGGGTGCCGTGATGTGACAAAACTTACAAACCAACCAAAAGCCGCCTGACAGAAATGACAGCAAAACCCGTTATTCCAAAAGTCATAATGCACATGCAGCATGACATTACTAGGGTGACATCACCGCATGATTCACCCGGAGCCCGCCATGCCACTGGATCGCACCGCCACCGTTCCGCCGCCCCTCGTCCTGCGCGACGCGCCGGGGGCCGACCATGTCCTGACAGCCGAGGCGCTGGCCTTCCTGGCCGAGCTTCAGGCCCGTTTCGGCCTGCGCCTTCACGCGCTGATGGTCGCCCGCCAGCGCCGCCAGGAACGCATCGACCGGGGCGAGCTGCCCGACTACCTGCCCGAGACGCGCGACATCCGCCAGGGCATCTGGCAGGCCGCGCCCATCCCCGAGGCCCTGGCCGACCGCCGGGTCGAGATCACCGGCCCGGTGGACCGCAAGATGATGATCAACGCGCTGAATTCGGGCGCCAAGGTCTTCATGGCGGATTTCGAGGACGCGACCGCGCCCAGCTTCGCCAATATCGTCGCGGGCCACGCCAACATGCTGGACTATCGCGACGGGGTGCTGGAATTCGACGATCCGAAGACCGGCCGGTCCTATCGCGTCGGCGCCGATCCCGCGCTGCTGATCGTGCGGCCCCGCGGGCTGCACATGGCGGAATCCAATGTGCTGATCGCCGGCCAGCCGGTCTCGGCGGCGCTGTTTGATTTCGGGCTGACGATCTTTCACTGCGGGCGGGCGCTGGCGGCCTCGGGCCGGGGGCCGTTCTACTACCTGCCCAAGCTGGAAAGCCATCGCGAGGCGCGGTTCTGGAACGAGGTCTTCCTGTTCGCGCAGGAGCGCGTCGGGTTGGCGCCGGGCACGGTCAAGGCCACGGTGCTGATCGAGACCCTGCCCGCCGCCTTCGAGATGGACGAGATCGTCTGGGGGCTGCGTGACCATATCGCCGGGCTGAACTGCGGCCGCTGGGACTATATCTTCAGCTATATCAAGACCCTGCGCGCCCATCCCGCCTATGTGCTGCCCGACCGGGCACAGCTTGCGATGGACCGCGCCTTCCTGGCCAGCTATGCGGCGCGGCTGGTCAAGGTCTGCCACCGGCGCGGCATCCATGCGATGGGCGGCATGGCGGCGGCGATCCCGGTCAAGGGCGATCCGGCCGCGAACGAGGCCGCCTTCGCCCGCATCCGCGCCGACAAGCAACGCGAGGTCGAGCTGGGCCATGACGGCACCTGGGTCGCCCATCCCGACCTGGTCCCCGTCGCCCGTGCGGTCTTCGACACGGCCATGCCGGGGCCGAACCAGATCCGCAAGCCGCGCCAGGAATACCGCATCCAGCCCGCCATGCTGCTGAAGCCGCATCAGGGACAGGTGACCGAGGCGGGGGTGCGCGGCAATATCGCGGTCGCGGTGGAATACCTGGCGCAATGGCTGTCGGGCCGGGGTGCGGTGCCGATCAGCAACCTGATGGAGGACGCCGCCACCGCCGAGATCTGCCGCGCGCAGCTGTGGCAGTGGATCCGCCACGCCACCCCGGTGGCGATGGCGGATGGCGCCGAGGCCCCGCTGACCGAGGAACGCTTCGGCCGGATGATGCAGGACGAGATCGCCCGCATCCTCGACCAGCTGGGCCCCGGCGGCTTCCATCGCGGCCATTACGCCTCGGCCGCGCGGATCGTGCAGGATGCGGTCACCGCCCGGACCCTGCCCGATTTCATCACCGCCCCGGCCAGCCAGCTGCTGGACGCGCTGGACTGAGATGGACCCGATCACCCTGCTTTCGCCCTTCGGCGGCCCGATCCCCGACGGCTGCCCCCCGGACCAGGCCCCCGACCGGGGCCGGCCTGCCAGAACCGGAAACCTTCATGTTGAAAGGAAGAACCATGACGAACCGCGCGACTTTTTCGGAGATCCGTGCCGAGCTGCTGTCCCGCTACCCCTCCGGCCGGACCCCCGGTGGCGTTTCGATCGATGACATCGTGCAGCTGCGGCTGCAGAACACCTATGACACGCATCTGGACATCGCCCGCGGCATGGCGAGCGTGATGCGCGCCGACATGGCGGCCTATGACGCGGATCCGTCGAAATTTACGCAAAGCCTGGGCTGCTGGTCGGGATTTCATGCCCAGCAGATGATCAAGGCGGTCAAGCGCCTGCGCGGCACGGCGAAGGGCACCTATGTCTATCTGTCGGGCTGGATGGTCGCCGGCCTGCGCAACCGCTGGGGCCACCTGCCCGACCAGTCGATGCATGAAAAGACCGCCGTGGCCGACCTGATCCAGGAAATCTACGTCTCGCTGCGCCAGGCCGACGAGGTCGCCATCAACGACCTGTTCAAGGAACTGAAGGCCGCCGGGTCCGAGGACGAGCGCAAGGCCGTCATCGACAGGATCGACAATTTCGAAAGCCATGTCGTGCCGATCATCGCCGATATCGATGCGGGCTTCGGCAACGAACATGCCACCTATCTGCTGGCCAAGGAGCTGATCAAGGCCGGCGCCTGCTGCCTGCAGATCGAGAACCAGGTGTCCGACGCCAAGCAATGCGGCCACCAGGACGGCAAGGTCACCGTCCCGCGCGAGGATTTCATCGAGAAGCTGCGCGCCTGCCGCCTGGCCTTCGAGGAACTGGGCGTGGACGACGGGGTGATCGTGGCGCGCACCGACAGCCTCGGCGCCGGCCTGACCCAGAAGGTCCCGGTCAGCCAGCAGCCCGGCGACCTGGCCAGCCAATATGTCAAATGGCTGAAGACCGAGCCGATCTCGGCGGCCAACCCGATCCGCGAGGGCGAGCTGGCGATCTATCAGGGCGGCGAATTCGTGCGTCCGCTGCGCCTGGCGAACGGGCTGTTCCCCTTCAAGGAAGGCACCGGCCGCGACCGGGTGATCGAGGATTGCATCGCCTCGCTGACCCAGGGCGGCGCGGACCTGCTGTGGATCGAGACCGACACGCCCAATGTCGACGAGATCGCCGGCATGGTGGCCGAGATCCGCAAGGCCGTGCCCGATGCCAAGCTGACCTACAACAACTCGCCCAGCTTCAACTGGACGCTGAACCTCAGGAAGCAGGTGCGGGCCCAGTGGCTGGCCGAGGGCCGGATCGCGGAGGCCGACTATCCCGATGGCGTTGATCTGATGAAGGCCGATTACGACGAGACCGATCTGGGCCGCGAGGCGGATGTCCGCCTGCAGCGCTTCCAGACCGACATCTCGGCCCGCGCGGGGGTGTTCCACAACCTGATCACCCTGCCGACCTTCCACCTGACCGCCAAGTCGGTGGACGAGCTGTCGCACGGCTATTTCGGCGACCAGAAGATGCTGGCCTATGTGAAAACCGTGCAGCGCGAGGAGATCCGCCGCGGCATCGGCGCGGTCCGGCACCAGCACGAGGTCGGCTCGGACCTGGGCGACAGCTTCAAGGAGATGGTCGCCGGCGAACGCGCGCTGAAGGCCGGCGGGCAGGCGAACACCATGAACCAGTTCGCCGCCGAGTGACAGGCGATCCGGCAGGGCGGTCCTGCTGGCGTTGGAGCCGCCTCGCCGGTGCGCCGTCCCGAAAGGGGCGGCGCTTTGGCATCCCGGCCGGCGGGTCAAGCGACGGCGCAACCTTCGCCCCGCAGCGGTCAGGTGGCGCAGCGCGGCTTCGGTCTTGGGCCGCAATCGGGATTGACCCGCAACGACAGGCTGATCGGCAATGGCGGCAAGGACAGCTTCCCGATCGGCTTCGACGAGGATGCCGGCCGGCCCTGTTCGGGCGGCGCCGCCTCGGACGCGCTGACGGGCGGTGCGCGCCATCTTGCAGGGGACCCTTCGCCCGCCCGCGCGGCCTGGCATAGTTTTACTAATGCGAACCCTCTGAACATTCTCCTTTGCGACGCGGCGGCCGGCTGTCCTACCACCACGGCAGACACAAGTCCGCGCAGAGGAGGCCGCCACATGACATCCCGGCTGGTGCTGGAAGGCATCTACACGCCGCTGATCACCCCGTTCCACGCGGATGGCTCGATCGATTTCGACGCGCTTGCCGATCTGGTCGAACACCTGGTCGCGGCGGGTGTGCATGGCCTGATCTCGGGCGGCTCGACCGGCGAGAACTATGCCGAAACGGTCGAGGAGCGGCTGGAGCTGGCCCGCTTCATCACCGGCTGCGCGAACGGCCGGCTGCCGGTGATCGTCGGCACCGGCGCGATGCGCACCCCGGATTCCATCGCCCTGGCGAAGGGCGCGCGCGAGATGGGGGCCGATGCGATCCTTCTGGGCACGCCGCCCTATTCCGTCCCGACCGAGCAGGAGAACGCGCTGAACGCGCTGGCCATCGACCGTGCCGCCGACCTGCCGATCATCCTCTACAACTATCCCGGCCGGATGGGCGTCCAGATGGGCCGCGAATTTTTGGACCGCGTCGGCCGCTCGAAGAACGTGATCGGGATCAAGGAAAGCTCGGGCGACATCAACCGGGTGCACCTGCTGGCGCGGGACTATCCGCATATCCAGCTGTCCTGCGGCATGGACGACCAGGCGCTGGAATTCTTCGCCTGGGGCGCGCGCAGCTGGATCTGCGCCGGCTCGAACTTCCTGCCCGAGGAACATGTCGCGCTTTACGAGGCCTGCGCCGTGCGCGGCGATTTCACGCGCGGCCGCCAGATCATGTCGGCGATGATGCCGCTGATGCGGGTGCTGGAACAGGGCGGCAAGTTCATCCAATGCGTCAAGCACGGGGTCGAGACCACCGGCCTGCGCGCCGGCCCGATGCGCCCGCCGCTGCGGGGCCTGAACAAGGACGACAAGCGCGAGCTTGAACAGGTGATCCGCGTGCTGAAAACCGCCGTCAGGGCGATCACGGAAGGGAACTGAGATGAGCGATCTTCTGACCATTCAGGAATACAAGGCCATCGCCGCCGGTCTGGACCTGCCGCAGAATGCCTTCATCGACGGCAGCTTCCGCCCGGCGATCTCGGGCAGGACCTTCCAGAGCGTGAACCCCGCCACCGGCGCGCCGCTGGCCGAGATCGCCGCCTGCGGGGCCGAGGACGTGGACCTGGCCGTGGCCAAGGCCCGCGAAGCCTTCGAGGACGGCCGCTGGTCGCGGCTGCACCCGGCCGAGCGCAAGGAGGCGCTGATCCGGCTGTGCAAGCTGATGACCCGCAATGCGCGCGAGCTGGCGGTGATGGAGAGCCTGGACAGCGGCAAGACCATCTATGACTGCGAGACCGTGGACGTGCCCGAGGCGATCCATGTCATCAAGTGGCACGCCGAACTGATCGACAAGATCTATGACCAGGTGGCGCCCCCATCCGACAACCACATCGCCATGGTGCTGCGCGAGCCGGTGGGCGTCGTGGGGCTGGTGCTGCCCTGGAACTTTCCGCTGCTGATGCTGGCCTGGAAGATCGGCCCGGCCCTGGCGGCGGGCTGTTCGGTGGTGGTGAAACCCGCCGCCGAGACCACGCTGACCGCGCTGCGGCTGGCCGAACTGGCCGCCGAGGCCGGGTTGCCGCGCGGCGTGCTGAACGTGGTGACCGGATCGGGCGCCGAGGTGGGCGAGCCCCTGGGCCGCCACGCGGATGTGGACATGGTCAGCTTCACCGGCTCGACCGTGACCGGGCGGCGCTTCCTGCATTATTCGGCCGACAGCAACCTCAAGGAAGTCGTGCTGGAACTGGGCGGCAAGAACCCCTGCATCGTGCTGGACGATGCCGAGGATCTGGACGCGGTGGCCGCCCATGTCGTCAACGGCGCCTTCTGGAACATGGGCGAGAACTGCTCGGCCGCCTCGCGGCTGATCGTGCAGGCGGGCGTCAAGGAGCGGCTCATGGACCGCGTCCGCGCCCATGCCCGCGAATGGGTGGTCGGCGATCCGCTGGACCCCTCGGTCCGGGTCGGCGCGCTGGTCAGCAAGGCACATTTCGACAAGGTCTCGGCCTATCTGAAGCTGGCGCAGGGCGGCAAGGTGGTGCTGGGCGGCGCCAGCCATCACGGCACCCATGTCGAGCCGACCATCGTCGAGACCAGCCGCGATTCCCAGCTTGCCCGCGAAGAGATCTTCGGCCCGATCCTGAGCGTGACCCCGGTCGCCAGCTTCGAGGAGGCCATCGCGGTGGCCAATGACACCGAATACGGGCTGGCCGCCTCGATCTTCACCGCCAATGGCAAGCGGGCGCTGCGCGGCGCGCGGATGCTGCGGGCCGGGACGGTGACGGTCAACAGCTTCGGCGAGGGCGACATCACCACCCCCTTCGGCGGCTACAAGCAGTCGGGCTTCGGCGGGCGCGACAACAGCATTCATGCCCATGACCAGTATACCCAGCTGAAGACGATCTGGCTGGACCTGACCGACCAGTCCGACGCCTCTGTGGACTGAGGGACCCATGACCAGGCACAAGGCCAGGCGCATTCCGGTCTTCAACGGCCCGGCGGGGTGGCGCGCGATCCTGCCCCCCGCCGCCCCGCGCGCGCGGCTGGAGGGGGCCACGGGCTGCGACGTGGCGATCATCGGCGGCGGTTTCGCGGGGCTCTCTGCCGCGCGCCGCCTGCGGCAGATCGATCCGGCGCTGGATGTGGTGATCGTTGACGCCGCGCGGATCGCGGAAGGCGGCACCGGGCGCAATTCGGGCTTCATGATCGACCTGCCGCACGAGCTGACCTCGTCGGACTATGCCGGGGCGGGGGACAGCCATGACCGGCAGCTGACCCGGCTGAACCGCCACGCCATCGAATTCGCGGCCGAGGCGGTGCGCGACTATGCGATCCCCGAGGGCTGGTTCCAGCGCGCGGGCAAGATCAACGCCGCCGCCTCGGATGCGGGGATGGCGGCCAATCGCAGCTATGCCGCGCATCTGCGCGACCTGGGCGAGGCGCACCAGATGCTGGACGCCCGCGCCATGCGCGAGGTGACCGGCAGCGACTATTATCGCGGCGGGCTTTTCACGCCCGGCACGGTCATGCTGCAACCGGCGGGCTATGTGCAGGGCTTCGCCGCGGGGCTGGAGCGCGAGGGCATCCGCATCTTCGAGAATTCGCCCGTCCTGCAGATCGAAACGGCGGCGCAGGGCTGGTGCGTGGCGACGGCCGAGGGGTCCGTTCAGGCGCAGAAGGTCATCATGGCCCATAACGGCCATCTGGAAAGCTTCGGCTTCAAGGCCGGGCGGCTGATGCATGTCATGCTGAACGCCTGCATGACCGAGGAACTGGACGCGGACACCCTGAAGGCGCTTGGCGGGCAGGAATGCTGGGGCGTCACCCCCGCCGATCCGATGGGCACCACGGTGCGCAGGATCGGCCCTGCGCAGGGCGGCAACCGCATCGTGATCCGCCAGGGCGGCTATTACCGGCCCGACATGCAGACCAGCGCCGCCGACCTGGCCCGCGTCACCCGGCAGATGCGCCAAAAATTCGACGCCCGCTTCCCGATGCTGGCGGGGGTGCGCTTCCAGTATTGCTGGTCGGGGCATCTGTGCCTTGCCCGCAATGCCGTTTCCGTCATGCGCCAGCTTGAGCCGGGGCTCTACGCCGCCTGCGTGGACAACGGCCTGGGCACGACGCGCAGCACCCTGACCGGGATCGGCGCGGCGGAACTGGCCTGCGGGCGCAGCAGCGACATCACCGGCTTCTTCACCGCCGAGGCCGAGCCGGGCCGCCTGCCCCCGCATCCCTTCGACACGATCGGCGCCAATCTCTATCTTCGCTGGAAGGAATGGCAATCCCGGCTAGAATGACCCCTGGACCACCCGGGAGCGTCACCGACATGCCGCCGATCAAGCGCCGTTACCTGCCCTCGCTGGGGGCATTCGCCACCTTCGAGGTCGCGGCCAAGCATCTGAGCTTCACGCTGGCGGCGAAGGAGCTGAACGTGACGCAGGGCGCGGTCAGCCAGCAGATCCGGCTGCTGGAGCGCGCCCTGGAAACCGCGCTGTTCGTGCGCAAGCACAATGCGCTGGAACTGACGCCCGAAGGCGCAAGCCTGTTTGGCGCGGTGACGGCGGGGCTGGACACGATCAGCGCGGCGGTGTCGGTGCTGGCCGGGGACGAGGGGCCGCAGACCGTCACCGTCTCGGCCACCGACGCGATGGCGCTGTTCTGGCTGCGGCCGATGATCGACAGCTTCCGTGCCCGCCACCCCGATATCGGCTTCGTCGTGCTGGCCTCGGATGCCGACGACACGCTGCGCAACTATGCCGATGTCGATATCGCCTTCATGTGCGGCAATGAGCGCTGCGAGGTCGGCGAGGAACTGCATTTCCTGTTCCAGGAGATCGCGCAGCCGGTCTGCACCCCGGCCTTCCTGGCCCGTCACGGCCCGTTTGAGGATGCCGATGCGCTGAATGGCGTCAACCTGCTGCACCTGCATGACCGGCATTGGAGCGCGGATGCGATCGGCTGGCAGCCCCTGGGCTGGGCAGAGTGGTTTCGCGCGCAGGGCGCGGAATGGGCCAAGGCGCCGTCCAGCCTGTCGACCAACAAGGTCAGCCTGCTGATGGAGGCGGTGCTGGCCGACGAAGGCGTCATGCTGGGCTGGCACCATATGGTGCGCGAACCGATCCGCCAGGGCAGGCTGGTCTTCGCCCATCCCGCGCCGCTTACGGCCGGGCGGGGCAACTTTCTGAACTGCAAGAAGAAATCGCTTGAGCGGCCGGGCGTGGCCAGCTTCGTCGCGCATGTCCTGGACAGGGTCAGGCTGCAGGCGCGGGACTGAGCGCCCGCAACCGGGCCGATGCCGCGCGCGATCTGCCGCAGATCTGCTAATGCCCAACCGCAGAAAATTCTCGTTTGCCTGAAAACCGGCCCTCGGGGATAAGTTCCCCGATCCGAAGCGTAGGGGGCGCTTTGGACGAAGCGGGCCGACATCCCCGGAAAATCGCCGCCCGACCCCGAGGAAGATGGATCGGGGCATGACGCTCGCCGCGGACCCGGCGCAGCGACGGGCGGCCGATATCCGATGTCCGGGCCGGCCAAGACGAGTCCAATCAGTGGAGAATGAAATGCGCAGACTTTTCAAAGCCGTTCTTGCCGGTGTGTTGGCCCTGGGGCTTGCCTCGCCGGTGCTGGCGCAGGACAAGGTGATCAAGATGGGCACGATGGCCTGGGAGGACGTGACACCGATCACCGGCATCACCAAAAAGGTGCTGGAGGAGAAGGGCTTCACCGTCGAGGTGACCGAGTTTTCCGAATGGGGCATCGCCTATGCGGCGCTGACGCGGGGCGATGTGCAGGTCCTGACCTCGCAGATCGATTACGTCGCGCAGGACTACTGGAACAGGAACAAGAACCGGCTGGAGAAGCTGTCGCCGGTCTCGCACGGGCTCTACCAGGGTATCGCGGTGCCCAGCTATGTCACCATCGACTCGGTCGAGGAGCTGAACGACAATGCCCAGCAGTTCGGCGGCAGGATCGTGGGGATCGAGCCCGGCGCGGGCCTGATGCGCGAGGCGGCCGATGCCGTCGATGCCTATGGGCTGAACCTGCAGCTGATCGAGGGCTCGACCGCCGGCATGACCGCGGCGCTGAAATCCGCCGTGGACCGCCAGGAATGGATCGCCGTCACCCTGTGGGAGCCGTCCTGGATGGTGCAGCAGTTCGACACCAAGTTCCTGGCCGATCCGCAGGGCGTGTTCGCCCCGCCGCAGGGCTATTACTGGATTGCCCAGAAGGGCTTTGCCGAAGCCAATCCCGAGGCGCGCGAGGTGATCGCTGGCGTCTATGTGCCGCTGGCCGACATCACCGCGATCAACGCGGCCGTGAACGACGGCAAGACCATGGACCAGGCCATCGCCGACTGGACCGAGGCCAATGCCGACCTGATCGGGCGCTGGGGCAACATCAAGTCCTACTGAGCCTGCGCAGACGGGCGGCCCGGTATCGCGGCCGCCCGCTTGCCTATCGGAAAGACGTCACAGGGAGGCGTGGGAATGACGCATAGTGAGGCGACGGAGGTTCTGATCGACTGCCAGTCGGTCTGGAAGGTGTTTGGCGACCGCTCGCCCGAGGCGATCCGGGCGATCACCGGCCGGGGCCTGGGCAAGCAGGAGGTGCTGAAGGAATTCGGCTGCGTGGTGGGCGTCTCGGATGCCAGCATCCAGGTGCGGCGCGGCGAAATCTTCTGCATCATGGGGCTGTCGGGCTCGGGCAAGTCGACGCTGATCCGGCTGCTCAATCGGCTGATCGAGCCGAGCTTGGGCAAGGTCACGGTCAAGGGCCGCGACATCGCCGCCATGGACGCCGCCACCCTGCGCGAGACCCGCGCCCGCCATATCGGCATGGTCTTCCAGTCGGTCGCCCTGCTGCCGCAGCGCACGGTGCTGGAAAACGCCGCCTTTGGGCTGGAGGTCCAGGGCGTCGGCAAGGACGAGCGCAACCGCGCCGCCGAGGTCGCGCTGGACAAGGTGGGCCTCGCGGACTGGAAGGCGCGCTATCCGTCGGAACTGTCGGGCGGGATGCAGCAGCGGGTGGGGCTGGCCCGCGCGCTGACCTCGGACCCCGAGATCATCCTGATGGACGAGCCGTTCAGCGCGCTGGACCCGCTGATCCGCCGGCAATTGCAGGACGAGTTCCGCCAGCTGACCAAGGACCTGGGCAAGTCGGCGGTCTTCATCACCCATGACCTGGACGAGGCGATCCGCATCGGCGACCGCATCGCCATCATGAAGGACGGCGTCATCATCCAGACCGGCACCGCCGAAGAGATCGTGATGAACCCGGCCGACCAGTATGTCGCGGATTTCGTCGCCGGCATCTCGCGGCTGCACCTGGTCAAGGCGCATTCGGTGATGGTCCCGCTTGCCGAATGGCAGGGCGATGCGGCCAGCTTGCCGCGCTGCTCCTCTGATGCCGATATCGACGCGCTGATCGGCCAGATCACCGAGACCGGCAGCGACGCCGTCGCGGTCGAGGAGGACGGCCGGCTGGTCGGCGTGGTCACCATCCGCAACCTGCTGCTGGGCGTGCGCGGCGACGCCGACGCCCGCGCGGCCTGAGGGGATGGCGATGGAAAACTTCGTGACCGCCTTCGACATGGCCGTCGACGACGCCCTGTTCTGGCTGACCGACCATGCCGCCTTCATCTTCGACGGCATCCGCGCCCTGCTGGAGGGGCTTTACGACGGCATTCTCTGGCTGCTGATGCTGGCGCCCTTCCACGTCGTCTCGGTCCTGGCGGGGCTGATCGCCTGGCGCGTGATGAAAAGCCCCGGCGCGGGGATCGCGACCGTGCTGGCGATGGTCTTCTGCTGGTGGATGGGGCTCTGGGCGGAAACCATGAGCACGCTGGCACTGGTCGTCGCCGCCTCGGTCATCGCGCTGGCGATCAGCCTGCCGCTCGGCGTGCTGGCCGGGCTGATGCCGCGGCTGGACCGGGCCTTGGCGCCGGTGCTGGACCTGATCCAGACCATGCCGCCCTATATCTACCTGCTGCCCGCGATCGCGCTTCTGGGCTATGGCCCGGCGACGGCGCTGATCGCCACGGTGATCGTCGCCATGCCGCCGGCGGTCCGGCTGACCGCTCTGGGCATCCGCCGGACGCCCACCGAATTCATCGAGCTGGGCCATGCCACCGGGGTGACGCCCGCGCAGATGTTCCTGAAGATCCGCCTGCCCTTCGCGGTGCCCTCGATCATGGCCGGGGTGAACCAGAGCCTGATGATGGCTTTCGGCATGGTGGTGATCGCGGGCATCGTCGGCTCGGGCGGGCTGGGCGAGACCATCTTCAGCGCCATCCGCACGCTGGATATCGCCAAATCCATCGACGCCGCCATCGCCATCGTCGTGCTGACCATGGTGCTGGACCGCGTGACCCAAAGCCTTGCGAGGGCAAAGTGATGAACCAGATTTCTCCGGGCGCCTTCCTCGCGCCGGCCGTCGACTGGCTGAACGCGAATTTCCACCCCTTCTTCGCGCTGGTGACCCGCGTGATCGAGGCCGTGCTGGGCGGGATCGAGGCCATGCTGCTGGTGCTGCCGCCCGTCGGGCTGATCGTGCTGGTCGCCGGTGCCGCCTTCTTCGCCGCCGGCCTGCGCATTGCCGTGCTGTCGGCCTGCTGCCTGGGCTTCTGCTGGCTGACGGGGCTGTGGACGGCCTCGATGCAGACCCTGGCCGTGGTGGTCGTCTCGGTCGCGATCGCCGTCGCCATCGCCTTCCCGCTGGGGATCTGGGCCGCGCGCCGCGCCTCGGTCGAGGCGGCGCTGCGTCCGATCCTCGATGTGATGCAGACCGTGCCGCCCTGGGTCTACCTGATCCCGGCGGTGATGATCTTCAGCCTGGGCCGGGTGCCGGCGATCATCGCCACGATCGTCTACGGCATCCCGCCGATGCTGCGGCTGACCACGCTGGCCTTCAAGGGCGTGCCGACCGACCTGAAGGAGCTGGGCCAGGCCATCGGCGCCAAGCCCCGCACCATCCTGTGGAAGATCGAGTTTCCCGCCGCCAAGCCCACCCTGCTGGTCGGGCTGAACCAGTGCATCCTGCTGTCGCTGGCGATGGTAGTTCTGGCGGGGCTGGTCGGCGCGGGGGGCCTCGGCGCCGAGGTCACGCGCGGGCTGACCCGCATGGAGATGGGCCTGGGCCTGCGCGCCGGCCTTGCCATCGTCGCAATCGCGCTGCTGCTGGACCGGCTGTCGCAGGGCGCGCTGGATCGGCAGCGCAGGGCCTGAGCCATGCGCTGCCGGTGTTCCTGCATCGGAGGCCTCAGCCTTTCACGGCCATGGCTGCCGGTGCGTGGCCGCGGTTGCGGGACATGGCGAACAGCACCGCGGCGGCCCAGATCGCGGCGGCGATCCACCACATGTTGAAGCCGCCCGCCAGCAGCGCGAAACCGATCAGCCCGCCCTGCACGACGTAATAGGCCATCGGGATCAGGGTCTGGCGGATGATCGCGCCCTCGCGGTCGGTCAGGCCGACGGTGGCCGATGCGGCGACGACGTTATGCACGCAGATCATGTTGCCCGCCGCGCCGCCGATGGCCTGCAGCGCCACCACGGTGCCCGCGCCCGCCGCGCCCAGGCCGATCTGCTCGGCGGTCGAGAACTGGAACAGCGAGAACATCATGTTGCTGACCGTGTTCGACCCGGCGACGAAGGCCCCCATCGCCCCGATCAGCGGCGCGAACATCGGCCAGGCATTGCCGACCGCCGCGGAAACGCCCTCGGCCAGGACGATGGGCATGCTGGCCAGCCTGTCCGAGGCCGAGTTCAGGAAGACCTGCACCATCGGCACCGCCAGCAGCAGCGCCGGCGCCGCGGCCATCATCGTCGTGCCCGAGGATTTCAGCGCCTTCGCATAATCGCTGCCCTTCATCCCGTGATAGAAGAAGGTGAACATCGAGGCGAGGATCAGCACCGTGCCCGGCAGATACAGCACCTGCGTGCGCGAGTTGATGCCCGAGCCGAACAGGTCGTCGAAGGCGACGGTCATGCCGGGCGAGGTCAGCCATGCCTTCAGCGGCTCGACCGTGCGGGTCAGGATCAGCAGAAGCACGACGAAGACATAGGGCGCCCAGGCCTTCAGCAGCGGCATCAGCGGCTTGCTGGCATGGTGGTCCTCCAGGTCGTCCAGCTTGCCGACCCAGGCCTCGTCCCAGTCCTTGCGGGGCGGGAAGTCGAAGCTGTCCCTGGGGATGAACAGCCCGCGCTTCGCGGCCGGCACCACGATCAGCAGCCCGATGATCCCGCCCAGAAGCGAGGGGAATTCGGGGCCAAGCAGGTTGGCGCTGATCCAGTAGGGGACGGTGAAGGCAAGGCCCGCGAACAGCGCGAATTTCCAGATGCGGAAACCCTCGATGAAGGACCGGTTCGCGCCGAAGAAGCGCGTCAGCATGCCCACCAGGATCAGCGGGATCAGGAAGCCCACCAGCCCGTGGATCGTGGCGACCTTGACCGCGATCTCGAACAGATAGTCGGTGAAGGCCATCGGCGCGATGGTGGTCTCGACGATCTGCTGGCCCGACAGGCCGGTATTCACGCCGACCAGGATCGGCGTGCCGACCGCGCCGAAGGACACCGGCGTCGACTGGATGATCAGCGTGACCATGACGGCGGCCATGGCGGGAAAGCCGATGGCGACCAGCAGCGGCGCGGCGATGGCGGCGGGCGTTCCGAAGCCCGAGGCGCCCTCGATCAGCGAGCCGAACAGCCAGGCGATGATGATCGCCTGCACCCGCCGGTCGGGCGAGATCGAGGTGAAGCCGCTGCGGATCGCGCGGATGCCGCCGCTTTCCTCCAGCGTGTACAGCATCAGGATCGCGCCGAAGACGATATAGAGCAGGCTGATCGCGGTCACGGCGCCGTTGACCGTCGCGCCCATGACGGTGGTCAGTTCGGTGCCCCAGACCAGCAGCGCGGTCGCCACCGTCACC
Source organism: Paracoccus sigandri (assembly GCF_003709565.1). Taxonomy (GTDB): domain Bacteria; phylum Pseudomonadota; class Alphaproteobacteria; order Rhodobacterales; family Rhodobacteraceae; genus Paracoccus; species Paracoccus siganidrum. The sequence continues at coordinate 197,901 of NZ_QNRC01000006.1, forward strand.
ACATAGGCGATGAGCATCGAGAACTTGGCCGAGCGCGCCAGCACCACCAGCAGCAGAAATACCGTGGCGATGGGCAGCAGGGCCAGGATGAATGTCACTAATCCAGCCATCTTTCCTCCTCAGATGGGGCGGCAGGGCCGCCGTTTCGGTTCCGTTCGTTTCCCGCGCGGCCTGGTCCCGTGCCGCGATCAGGCCGCGCGGCAGGGCCGGAAGCCCTGGGCCGTCAATGCCAATGCGCGCATTTCGAGGTCTGGCCGATGCCGGGGTTCAGGCTGTTCGTCGGGTCGATCGCGCGATAGAACCCGGCCAGTTCCGGCTTGGCGCGATAGAGATGGCCGACATTGTGCTCGGCCGGATATTCGGCGCCGCGCTGGTCCAGCAGGCGCCACATCTCGTGCTCCACGGCCAGGCAGTCATGGCCCTTCTTCACGACGTAATCCTGATGGAAGACGTGGCAGAAGAAATGGCCGTAATAGAGCTTCTTCTCGATCTTCGCGTCCAGATCGGCGGGCAGGCGCTCGACCCAGTCGCGGTCGTCGCGGCGCAGCGCGATGTCCAGCGCCACGATGTCCTGAACCTCGCGGGCGTGGATCGCGCGATAGCGCACGGCGGCGCCGGCCACGGCGAAGCGGTGCAGGAAGGCGGCCTTGCCCTCGTCGGGGGTGCATTCGAACATGTCGCCGCTGGCCGAGGGGAACAGGCCGGACAGGTAGTCCCGCGCCTCGGCGATGCCCGCGCCGCCCATGCGCAGCAACAGGTGATGTTCATAGCGGTCGCGGAAATCGTCCATGCGCGCCGGCAAGTGGCGCTGCGCCAGCGCGGACAGGCCCTGGGCGATCCGGTCCGACAGGGTGGTGCCCAGCCCCAGCCTTTCGGTCAGCGCGTCCATGCGCGCCTTGGCGGCGAACAGCGCGGGCATCCGGTCGGTACCGGCGCGCCGGATGAACAGGAAGGTGTCCTTGCCGTATTTCGCCGCCACGTCATAGGCTTCGCGGTGGATATATTCCCCGGCGATCGGCAGGCTCTGGAAATTCGTCAGGATGTGGCGGCGGATCCCGGTCAGCTCGGCCGGGTCGTTGCTGCCGATCTAGAAGACCGCTGTGTCCGTCTCGGCCTCGAAGGTGTCCAGCCGCACGGCGAAGACCGCCAGCTTGCCCGCGCAGCCGGCGCTTTCGTGCAGCCGCCGCGGATCGGCGTTGAACCGCGCCGGGGTCGGGGCATCCACGTCGCGCACATGGGCGGCATATTCGCGGTCCGAGGCCCAGGCGTCGCTTGGCTCGGGCGCGGGCAGATCGCCGCGCTCGACACGGGCAAGGATCTCCTCGGGGTCGTTGCCCAGGGGCAGGCCCAGGTGATTGACCAGCGCGACCGAGCCGTCGGCGCGGACCTGGGCATAGAGGCTCAGCTCCGTATAGGCGGGCCCGCGCCGCACCAGCGCCCCGCCGGAATTGTTGCAGATCCCGCCCAGGACCGAGGCGCCGATGCAGCTTGAGCCGATCACCGAATGCGGTTCGCGGCCCAGGGGGCGCAGGCGCTTTTCCAGCGCGTCCAGCGTGGCGCCGGGCAGGCAGAGGACCTGCTTTCCGCCCTCGATCAGGTGGATGCCGCGCAGGCGCATGACGCTGATCAGCACGATCTCGCGGTCGTAATCCGCGTCCCAGGGGGTCGAGCCGCCGGTCAGCCCGGTATTCGCGGCCTGCAGGATCACCGCGCGGCCGGCAGCGATCGCGGCGTTCAGGACCCGCCACATCTGAACCAGCGATCCGGGCCTGACCACCGCCGCCACCGGACCCGCGCCATAGCGGAAGCCACGGGTATAGCGGCGCGTGGCGCGCGGCGCGGTCAGCACATGGCCCGCGCCCACGATGCCGCCAAGCTGCGCCAGCAGCGCGGCGCGCGGCATCTGGTCGGATCGGTCCCGTCCTGCGGCTGCGATCATTGGCCGTCTCCTCCCTGCCGCCCCATGGGCGTCGGCCGTCATCGGCGGACGGCCAGCATTCGATTGATGGATTACCTCTCCTGCATGCATGGTAAAATTATTTTACCAAGATTGTCAAACCGGAAGTTGATTGCGCCGGCCCCGCTGCTTCGGCTACCATCGATTTCCGGGAGATTCCCGAGGGTTCGGAGGACCGGCGGTGGACAGGAAAGTGAACAAGGGCGCCAGCGCGGCAGAGGCCACGGCCCGGCATATCGAGGAACTGATTCTCGAGGGTTCGCTTCGCTCTGGCGACCCGCTGCTGCCCGAGCGCGAGATGGCGCTGCGGCTGGATGTCTCGCGCCCGACATTGCGCCAGGGGATCAAGATGCTGGAAGACAAGGGGCTGATCGTCACGGATGCCGGCGGCACGCGCCGGATCGCGCCGCTGGCCACCAGCATCACCGACCCGCTGGTCGAGCTGATGTCCTCGGGCGGCAGGGTGGTGGACGACTATCTGGAGCTGCGCAGCACGCTGGAAGGCATGGCCGCCAGCCTGGCGGCGACCCGCGCCAACGACGTGGACCGCGCGACGCTGACCCGCTGCATGGAGCGGATCGACCGCGCGCATGAGAAGGCCGATGCCCGCGACGAGGCCGAGGCCGATGTCGACCTGCATGTCGCCGTCTACGAGGCCAGCCACAATATCGTGCTGCTGCAGATCATGCGGGCGCTGTCGGGGATGCTGCGCAAGGGCGTGTTCCACAATCGCGAGAAGCTCTATGCCCGCTCCGAGGTGCGCGACGTGCTGCTGCTTCAGCACCGCGCCATCTTCGAGGCGGTGATGGCCCGCGATCCCGCCGCCGCCGCCCGCGCCGCCGAGGATCACATGGGCTATACGCGGCGTGTCCTGAACGAGATCGCCGCCGCCGAGGCGCGGCTGGAAATCTCGCTGCGCCGGCTTGAAGGCGGCAGCATCGCGCAACGCGACTGAGGCGCCCACCGCAGGACGGCGGTGGCCCGGACCCTGCCGCGCGGTCGCTTTTTTCCCGATCCCGAAGCCTGTTCCTGCACCCGCCTGACCCGGCGGATTTCTTCCGCTTGATCTGAATCAAGTTGGCGGCGCGCGATTCGTGAAACGCTTGGTGCAGTTTGCAAGGCCGCCCATCCGGCCCTGCGGTTTTCGGACGAGTTCGACCGCGGCGATGTTGCGCCGCCCCGCAGCCAGCAGCGGCATGAGGTCGCGTCGGCTGCCATCCCAGCCGCCGGAGGCAATCATGAACCAGACACCCGAGACGACCGAGAAGCGGGGACTCCGTTTCCCCACCGCCTTCACCATCCTGTTCGGCCTGATCATCCTGGTCGCCGCGCTGACATGGATCGTGCCCGCCGGACAGTATCAGCGCGAGATGAACGAGGCGCTGGACCGCGAGGTCCCCGTCGCCGGCACCTATGCCGAGACCGAGCCCAACCCGCAGGGCATCACCGATGTGCTGATGGCGCCCATCGCCGGGCTCTACGATCCCGACAGCTACGAGGCGAATGCCATCGACGTGGCCGTCTTCGTGCTGGTCATCGGCGGCTTCATCGGCGTGGTCGCCGCCAGCGGCGCCATCAATGCCGGCATCGGCCACGCCATGACCAGGCTGGCGGGGCGCGAGAAATGGATGATCCCGGTGCTGATGGGCCTCTTTGCGCTTGGCGGCACGACCTATGGCATGGCCGAGGAGACGCTGGCCTTCTACATGCTGCTGATCCCGATCATGATCGCCGCGCGCTATGACGCGGTGACGGCGGTGGCGATCATCCTCTTGGGCGCGGGCGTGGGGGTCCTGGGCTCGACCGTCAACGCCTTCGCCACGGTGATCGCCTCGGACGCGGCAGGGATCCCCTTCACGCGCGGGCTGGTGCTGCGGCTGGTGATCCTGGTCCTGTGCTGGCTGGCCTGCGTGATCTACGTCATGCGCTATGCCGAGAAGGTCCGCCGCGATCCCTCGAAATCGCTGGTCTACGACATGAAGGCCCGCAACGAGGCGCATTTCCTCAGCGGCCACCAGGGCGAGAAGACCGAGTTCACCACCATCCACAAGATCGTCCTGTCGATCTTCGGGCTGACCTTCCTGGTCATGGTCTGGGGCGTGCTGGTCGCCGGCTGGTGGATGGGCGAGATGAGCGCGCTGTTCCTCGGCGCGGCGATCCTGGTCGGGCTGGTCGTGCGGCCGGGCGAGAAGGCCTTCGTCGATTCCTTCGTCGACGGCGCGCGCGACCTTCTGGGCGTGGCGCTGATCATCGGGCTGGCGCGCGGCATCGTGGTCGTCATGAATGCCGGGCGCATCACCGACACCATCCTGCACTGGGCCGAGATGTCGGTCGCGGGCCTGGGCGAGGTGGCCTTCATCAACGTGATGTACTGGCTGCAGGTGCTGATGTCCTTCTTCGTGCCGTCCTCGTCGGGGCTCGCCGTGCTGTCCATGCCGATCATGGCGCCGGTCGCGGATTTCGCCGGCGTGGGGCGCGACCTGGTGGTGACGGCCTATCAGTCGGCGAACGGTCTGGTGAACCTGATCAACCCGACCTTCGCCGTGGTCATGGGCGCGCTGGCCATCGGGCGCGTCCCCTACGAGCGCTGGCTGCGCTTCATGTGGCCGCTGCTGCTGATCCTGACCGTCATCATCATGGCCTGCCTCAGCATCGCCGCCCTGATCGCCTGAAACCGGAGAGCGAACATGTCCATCACCTATGGCGTCCATTCGGAAATCGGCAAGCTGCGCCGTGTCCTGGTCCACCGGCCCGGTTCGGCCTTGGCGCGGCTGACGCCCTCGAACTGCCGCGACCTGCTGTTCGACGACGTGATCTGGGTCAAGCAGGCCCGCACCGATCACATGGAATTCGTCGATGCCATGCGCTATCGCGGCGCCGAGGTCGTGTTCCTGCGCGAGCTTCTGGCCGAGACGATGCGCATCCCCGAGGCCCGCGACTGGCTGCTGAGGCGGCGCGTCAACGAAAACACCGTCGGCGTGGGCCTGGCCGACAAGCTGCGCGCCCATCTGATGGAAATCGACGCCGACCCGCTGTCGCTGATCCTGCTGGGCGGGATGAGCCGCGCCGAGCTGCCGCTTGAAGGGGGCGGGCTGTTTCCCGCCACCCTGCGGCCCGAGGATTTCGTGCTGCCGCCGCTGCCCAATCACCTGTTCACCCGCGACACGACCTGCTGGATCCATGGCGGCGTGACGCTGAACCCGATGCGCTGGAACGCGCGCAAGCTGGAGACGGTGAACATCGCCGCGATCTATCGCTTCCATCCCGATTTCCGCGACGCGGGCTTCCCGGTCTGGTGGGGCGACCCGGATCGCGACCACGGCCTTGCCACGCTGGAGGGCGGCGACGTCATGCCGATCGGCAACGGCACCGTGCTGGTCGGCATGGGCGAACGCACCACCCCGCAGGCGGTGGACCAGCTGGCCCGCGCGCTGTTCGCGCAGGGCGGGGCCGAGCGGGTGATCGCCTGCAAGCTGCCGGTCGAGCGCGCCTCGATGCATCTGGACACGGTGTTCAGCTTCTGCGACCGCGACCTGGTCACGGTCTTCGCCGATGTGGCGGCCCGGATCGTGCCCTATTCGATCCGCCCCGGCGACCGGGACTGGACGCTGGACATCCGCGAGGAAAACCGCCCGCTGGTCGAGGTCGCCGCCGAGGCGCTCGGCCTGCCGAAGCTGCGCGTGGTCGAGACCGGCGGTGACGCCTATGTGGCCGAGCGCGAGCAATGGGACGACGGCAACAACGTCATCGCGCTCGAGCCCGGCGTGGTCATCGCCTATGACCGCAACACCTATACCAACACCCAGCTGCGCAAGGCGGGGGTCGAGGTCATCACCATCCCCGGCGCGGAACTGGGCCGGGGGCGCGGCGGCGGCCATTGCATGACCTGCCCGCTGATCCGCGATCCGGCCTAGGGGGAGGCAAGCAGATGCCCGTCAATCTTCTGGGACGCAGCGTCCTCAAGCTCATGGATTTCAGCCCCGACGAGATCCGCTTCCTGCTGCGGCTGTCGGCCGCGCTGAAGCAGGCCAAATATGGCGGCTATGAACAGCAGCGGCTGCGCGGTCGCAACATCGCGCTGATCTTCGAGAAGGACTCGACCCGCACCCGCACCGGCTTCGAGGTGGCGGCCTATGACCAGGGCGCGCATGTCACCTATCTGGGCCCGACCGGCACCCAGATCGGCAAGAAGGAATCGATGAAGGACACCGCCCGCGTGCTGGGCCGCATCTATGACGCCATCGAATATCGCGGCTTCGGCCAGCAGCAGGCCGAGCTTCTGGCCGAATGGTCGGGCGTGCCGGTCTATAACGGGCTGACGGACGAATTCCACCCGACCCAGATCCTGGCCGATTTCCTGACCATGCGCGAATTCACCCGCAAGCACCTGTCGCAGCTCGCCTTCTGCTTCTTGGGCGATGCCGGCAACAACATGGGCAATTCGCTGTTGGAGGGCGCGGCGCTGATCGGCATGGACGTGCGGCTTGGCGCGCCGCGCGACTGCTGGCCCGACGCGGCGCTGGTCGCCCGCTGCCGCGAGATCGCCGAGACCACCGGCGCCAGGATCACCCTGACCGAGGACCCGGCCGAGGCCGCGCGCGGCTGCGATTTCGTCTATACCGATGTCTGGGTCTCGATGGGCGACCCCGAGGAGGTCTGGGCCGGGCGGATCGAGAAGCTGACCCCCTATCGCGTCACCCGCCAGGTCATGGAGGCGACCGGCAACCCGCATGCCAAGTTCATGCATTGCCTGCCCGCCTTCCACAACCGCGAGACCGAGATCGGCGAGAAGATCTTCCGCGACTACGGCATCGACTGCATGGAAGTGACCGAGGAGGTCTTCGAATCCGCCGCCTCGATCGTCTTCGACCAGGCCGAGAACCGGATGCACACGATCAAGGCGATGCTGGTCGCCACCCTCGCGGGCTAGGGCGATGCGTGTCGTGGTGGCCCTTGGCGGCAACGCGCTGCTGCGGCGCGGAGAGCCGATGACGGCCGAGGCGCAGCGCGCCAATGTGCGCAAGGCGGCGCGGGCGCTGGCCGATCTGGCGCGCGACCACCAGATCGTGGTCGCGCATGGCAACGGCCCGCAGGTGGGGCTGCTGGCGCTGCAGGCGGCGGCCCATGGCGGCGGGACGGTCTGGCCCTTGGACATCCTGGGCGCCGAAAGCGTCGGCATGATCGGCTATCTGGTCGAGCAGGAACTGGCCAATGCCCTGCCGCGCGAGGCGGCGCTGGCCACGCTGCTGACCCAGATCGAGGTCGACCCGGACGATCCCGCCTTCGCCCGGCCCGAAAAGCCCATCGGGCCGCTCTATGACGCCGCGGAGGCCGGGAAGATGCGCGCCGCCCATGGCTGGCCGATGGCCGAGGAGGCGGCCGGCAAGTGGCGCCGCGTCGTGCCCTCGCCCCGGCCCCGGCACATCACCCAGATCCGCGCGGTGCGCCTGCTGGTCGATCGCGGCGTCACGGTGATCTGCGCGGGCGGGGGCGGCATCCCGGTGATCCGGCTGGCCGATGGCAGCCTGCAGGGGGTCGAGGCCGTGATCGACAAGGACCACGCCGCCGGCCTGCTGGCCGCGCAGCTGGAGGCCGACGCCTTCCTGATGCTGACCGATGTGGATGCGGTCTATGACGGCTGGGGCACCCCCGCGCAGCGCGCCATCCGCAGCGCGCGGCCCGACCGGCTGGATCCGGGCCGCTTCGCCGCCGGCTCGATGGCGCCCAAGGTCGAGGCCGCCCGCGCCTTCGCGACATCGCCGGGCAGGGTGGCCGGGATCGGCCGGCTGGAGGATGCCCGCGCGATCCTGGAAGGGCGCGCAGGCACGTTGGTTGCGCTCGAGTCCGATTGAACGTCGTTCCGCCATCTGGCCGCGATGCCGGTCCGGGTGCGTCCTGGCTCGACTTCCGGCGGGCCATGCGGTATGATTGCGCTAACAACACGGGATGATCGGGGCAGGCATGGAGATTCACGCGGATCTGGCGCTGGTCGGGCATGACGGCAAGAAGGACGAGCTGATCGCCTGGGTCGGCGAGCGGATCGAGCTGCTGCGCCCCCTGTCGCTGGTCGCGACGGGCACCACCGGGGCGCGGATCCATGCGGCGACCGGGCTCAAGGTGACGCGGCTGCTCAGCGGCCCGCTTGGCGGCGACGCCCAGCTGGGCGCGATGATTTCCGAGGGGCGGCTGCGGAACCTGATCTTCTTCATCGACCCGCTTTCCGCGCTGCCCCATGACGTCGACGTGAAATCGCTGCTGCGGCTGGCGATCCTCTATGACGTGCGCCTTGCCGTGAACCGCAGAAGCGCCGATGCCGTGCTGGCGGCGATCGCCGCGGATGGCTGCTGACGCGCTTTCGTCTTTGGCCGCCAGGCGGAACATTCCGCCCGGCGATCCGCGGCCGGGGCGGTGCCGCCGCGATCAGGGCGCGGTATAGCCGCCGTCCACCAGGTGATAGCTGCCGGTGATGAAGCTGGCCTGGTCCGACAGCAGGAACAGCACCAGCGCCGAGACCTCCTCGGAGCGGCCCAGCCGTCCCGCGGGGTGCTTGCCGACCAGCCAGTCGATCGTTTCGGATGACATATGCGACAGCAGCGGCGTGTCGATGAAGGCCGGGCCCACCGAATTGATGCGGATGCCCTTGTCGCCATATTCCATCGCCGCCGTCTTGGTCAGCCCGATCACGGCATGTTTGGCCGCGACATAGGCGCCCGAGCCGGCAAAGCCGACCGAGGACAGGATCGAGCCCATGTTGACGATGGCGCCGCCGCCCGATTCCTGCATCGCCGGGATGCCGTAGCGCATCCCGTAGAAGACCGCGTGCAGGTTCACGTCGATGACCTTGTGCCAGCCGGCCAGCGAATATTCCCCGGTCGGGTTGCTCTCGCCGCCGATGCCGGCATTGTTGACCAGCAGATGCAGCCCGCCGTTCTGCCGGGCCAGATCGACCAGCCCCTCGACCACCTGCGGGTCCGACACGTCGCCGCCCGCCGCGATGGCCGTGCCCCCGGCGGCGTTGATGCGTTCCGCGATCTCTTCCGCCGCGGCCTGGTTCAGGTCGGCGACCACCACCCGCGCGCCGGCCTGACCAAGGTCCAGCGCGATGGCCGCGCCGATGCCCGATCCCGCGCCCGTCACCAAAGCGGTCTTGCCGTCGAAGCGAATCTCCATGTCCGGATCCTCCTGTCTCTGCTGCGTGATGGATGGGCCAGCCCGTCCGGGATCAGCCTAGCACCGCGCGCGGCGGAGAAAACCCGCCTTGCGCGGCCGGGTCGCGTCAGATGGTCGCATATTTCGGTCCTGCCCGCCGGGCGATGGCGTGCCGGCGCCTTCGGATTCTTCGCTTCCGACGCCTGCTGGCCTAAGAGGAGGGACTTTGGAAAGTCGTGCCGCCAGCCAGTAATTTCCCCGCCCATTGCCGGGGCAAGCCAGGACGGACGCCTCGCGGCGACGGCCAGCGCGACGGCGCTCTGCCTGCGACTGGCGACATGGCCGGCCCTGGCGCCGGCGCGGCAGGCCGCGGCCCAGGAAGCGGTGGTCGCGCTCGACATTCCCGCCCGGGACCCGAACTGGGCGCTGCTTTCCTTCGCGAACCGGGCCGGCATCCAGGTCTTCCATGACACCGCCAGCATCGGCGGGATGCGCAGCTAGGCGGTCAGCGGGAACCTGACGCCGGCGGCGGCGCCCGAGGGCAGTCTCATGCTGGACACGATCACGATTCAGGCGACGCGCGGCGTGACCGAAGGCAGCGGCTCCCATGCGACCGGCGCGGCCAGCATCGTTGCCACGACCGACGGTTCGGGCAATCCTCAGTTCCATTCGCGCGGCTTCATTATCGACAATTGCCAGGTCGACAATCAGCGCCACGCGGCAACGCGTCGATTACGGCTACATGCAGCTTGGCCTGGGCGGGCCGGTCGATCCGGCGATGGGAAGCTTCGGCAAGCCGGACGCCTTTTCCGAGGATGCCGGCAACCATTCCGACGCCGTGGACCCGAACGTCGCCGGGCGGTTCACCGCCGGGGGCCAGGAGGACAAGATGGTCGCCGGAACCGACTGGCGGCGCTGCGACGGCAAGCAGATCCGCAACCTCCCTGAGACGGCCTGCCCCGAGGGAGGTCTGACGATCGACGACTTCCACGGCCTGGAACAAAGGCGAGAAGGTCGAGGACTCGCGCCATGAGGGGGAAGGCACCTTCTATCCGCCCCTGCGCAAGGTCGTCAGTCAGGGCCTGGATCTCGAATACCTGCAACCGCAACAGGGACGAGACCGAAGACGACATCTACCACGCGTTGACCCCCAGGCATGCGCTCAAGCTGTGGACGGAATACGATCCGCCCGGCGCATACGCGAAATGGACCATCGGCGGCGGGATGACGGTGAAAGGCGATCACGGCAATACCGGCACCTGTTGGCAGCGGGGACCGGATGGCGGCCGCAGCCCGGTTTCGAGATCCGGCAGGGCGGCCATGCGATCTGGGACGCGCATGTGAACGATCGCATCGACGACCGCTGGAACCTGTCGCTGAATGTGAACAACCTCTTCGACAGGACCTGTTACGCCACCATCGGCGTGCCGAACGGCGGCAACTGGCATGGCGAGCCGCGCAATGTCGCGCTGACCCTGCGCGGCCAGTTCTGAACCGCGGATCGTCTCCGCCCCTAGGGTTTTCGGCCGGGAGTGCGGGCAGAATGTATCCGGCAGAGCCCGGCGCCGCCCGGTGATGGCATCGGGGCGCTCGGGCTTCTGGAAGCGTGGCTTCCTCGATCTTCATGCTTCCCTTGCAGGTCGGCGGGCGCCCCGGCGGACATGCCGGTGTTTCCAACCGCCGCCGGGCGGTATAAGCGGGACGGCAGACCGCCGGCGGATGAAACCGTGGGGGGCCTTTCGCAGTTGCCTTACCGACACCCAATCGAGACGAGCCCATGAGAAAAGCGCTTATCCTGGCCCTGTGCGGCCTGACCCTGTCCCTGGCGGCCTGCGGCCCGAACACGGCGACCCGCGCGACCACCGGGGCCGCGACGGGCGCCGTCCTTGCCGGGCCGGTCGGCGCGGTCGCCGGGGCGGCGGTGGGCGGCAGCGGCATGGTGCGGGTGAATCCCTGACCTGACCCGGCCGGGCAGCCTCAGCCGTCGGAACGGGCCAGATCGGCAGGTCTCCGGGCGCCGAGGAAGCCCATCGAGGTCTGAATCTCGGCCAGCAGGATCTCCAGCAGCGCCGCGGCGCCGCCCTCGTCGCCGGCGGCGAGGCCCCAGAGTGGCGCGCGGCCCAGCTGCACGGCCAGCGCGCCGAGGGCGATGTATTTCAGCACGTCCGAGCCGCGCCGGACGCCGCTGTCGGCGATCAGTTCCGGCAGGGCGCCGCGCTGGCCGGCGATTCGCGGCAGGGCCTCGGCGGTGGTCGGCAGGCAGTCGAAGTTCCGCCCGCCATGGGTCGAGACGACGATGCCGTCCACGCCCTCGGCCCTGGCGCGCAGCGCATCCTCGGCGGCCAGCACGCCCTTCAGGACGATCCGCCCCCTCCAGCCGTCGCGCAGCGCGCGCAGGTCCTGCCAGGTCAGGGCGGGGTCGAGGCGCAGGTCCTCGGCCGTGGTGGACGACATCAGGCCGCTGCGGAACTCGGGCGGGTAATGGCCATAGCTGGGCATCCCGTGCCGCAGACCCGGCCGCAGGATCACCTGCCACAGCCAGCGCGGATGGCACAGTATGTCCGCGATATTGCGCGGCGTGGGGCGGAAGGGCACGCCGAAGCCGTTGCGCTGGTTGTATTCGCGCTTGGGTGGCATCTGCGTGTCCACGGTCAGCACCAGCGTCTCGCAATCGCACTCCGCGACCCGGCGCAGCAGCTGGGCCGTCCGCGCGCGGTCCTTCCAGACATAGAGCTGGAACCACAGCTCGGCATCGGGGGCACCGCGGCGGATGTCCTCGATCGGCTCGACCGATTGCGTCGAGACGGTGAAGGGGATGCCGAAGCGGCTGGCGGCGCGCGCGAGCTTCGTCTCGCCCCTATCCGCCACCATGCCGGCCAGCGCGGTCGGCGCGATGACCAGCGGCGTCGGGCGCCGCCGGCCCAGGAAGGCGGTTTCCAGAGAGACCGGGCATTCCCCGTTCAGGATGCGCGGCTGAAGCCGGATCCCGTCCAGCGCGGCACGGATGCGGGCCAGCGAGAGCTCTTCCTCGGTGCCGCGGTCGATATAGTCGAACAGGCCCCTCGGCAGGCGCCGCCGCGCGGCCGCCCGGAAATCGTCCGTGTTCAGCAGCGCCATCCGCCCCTGCCCTCAGGCGGCCAGCAGCTTTTCGACCTCGGCCCGCAATCTGGCCGAACGCTCGGGCTGGCAGGGCTCCAGCGGCATCAGCACCTTCTGCGCGCCGATCCCGAACAGGTCCAGCACCGATTTCATCGGGCCGGGATTGGTCTCGCCGAAGGCCGCGTTCATCATCGGCAGCGCCTGCCGGTGCAGGGCCAGCGCGCCGGCCAGGTCGCCCGCCGCCAGCAGCTCGTGCATCCGGACCCAGAAGGCCGGCAGCATCGAGGCGGTGACGATGATCCCGCCCTTCGCCCCGGCGGCCATCTGCAGCGGGAACAGCGAATCCTCGCCGCCGAGGATGGTGAAATCGTCGCCGATCCCCGCCGCCACCTGCAGGAAGTGATACATGTCGGTGTTGCAGGCCTTCATGCCGATGATGTTGGGATGGCGCGACAGCTCGTGCGTGATCTCGGGCGCGATGGCGACGCGGGTGCGGTAGGGGATCTCATAGAGCAGGACCGGCACCGGCGAGGCATCGGCATAGCGCAGGAAATAGTCGCGCAGGCCCGCCTGCGTCGGATTGGTGTAATAGGGTGTCAGTATCAGCAGGCAGTTGGCCCCTGCCGCGGCATAGTCCCGGCCCGCCCTGATCGCGTCGTGAAAGCCCGTGTCCAGCACGCCCGCCATGACGATCTGGCCCGGCTTGCAGCTTTCGGCGCAGACCGTTACCGCCTCCATGCGCGTCGCATGGGGCAGGGATCCGTATTCGCCGGTGCCGCCGATCGGCAGCACGCCCGTGCAGCCGCCCGCCATGACGTGACCGACAAGCCGGGCCATGTCGTCGCGCGCAAGGCTGTCGTCGCCGTTCACCAGCGTCGGCAGGGCGGGGACGATCCCGCGAAGGTCTTTCGAAGTCAGCATTGGATCTTTCCGTTTCTGGTTATTTCTGGCGCCGGTTCAGCAGCCCGGCAAGGACGATCAGCACCGTCACGAACAGGAACAGGCAGGTCGATACCGCCGCCAGCAGCGGCGAGATCGACAGCGACACCTCGTCCCACAGCTGCTTGGGCAGGGTCGCGGACACGCCGCCCGAGGTGAACAGCGCGATGGTCAGCTCGTCGAAGCTGATGGTGAAGGCGAACAGGAAGGCCGAGATCATGCCCGCCCCGATGATCGGCAGCGTCACCAGCCGCAGCGTGACCCAGGGCGTCGCGCCGAGGCTCTGCGCGGCAAGGTCCAGCCGGCTGTCATAGTTGCGCAGGACAGACATGACCGTCAGCACCACATAGGGCACCGCGATCACCGTATGGCCGATGATCAGGCCCAGATTGGTGCCGACCAGCCCGATCCTGGCATAGAGGTAGAACAGCCCCACCGACAGGATCATGTTCGGCATCACCACCGGCATCAGCGTGAAGGCCAGAAGCGCCGTCTTGCCACGCATCCTGCCGCGCACCATCAGGAAGGCGACCGGGGTGCCGATCAGAAGCGCCAGCGTGGCCGTGCAGAGCCCGACGACCAGCGAGCGGGTCAGCGCGCTCATCCAGATCGGAGAGTTGAAGATCTGCTCGTACCAGCGCAGCGTGAAGCCCTGCGGCGGCCAGTTCAGCCCGCTATCGGCGAAGGACAGCGGGATCATCAGCAGCACCGGCAGCGTCATCACCGCCAGCAGCGCGACGACGAAAGCCGTCAGCGGGCGGGGCGCGCCCTCGCGCGCCTGGCGGCGGCGGGGAAACAGCCCGATGATCGCGTCCGAGCCATGCCCCAGCCCGGTCAGGATCGCATCGCCGACCTGCGAGAAGATGCCCTTGCCGCGGCGCCTGGCCGTGGCCCTGGCCTCGCCCGTCACGGTCGACAGCCCGACGGCGCGGTCGTAGATCACGAAGACCAGCAGCACGACCACCAGCAGCAGCACGGCCACCGCGGCGGCAAAGCCCCAGTTCATGGTCTGGATGATCTGCTCGATGATGATCTGGGTGATCATCGTCTCGCGCCGGCCGCCCAGCAGGGCGGGGAAGATGAAGAAGCCGATGGCGGTGACGAAGACCATCAGCGCGCCCGAGGTCACGCCGGGGAAGGACAGCGGGAAATAGACCTTCCAGAAGGCCATGCCGGGCTTGGCGCCAAGGGTCGAGGCCGCGCGGGTCAGGTTGCGGTCGATGTTCTCCATTACCGACAGCATGGTCAGCACGGCCAGCGGCAACAGCGCATGGACCATGCCGATGACCACGGCCGGGAAGTTGTACATCAGCGCGACCGGCGCGTCGGTGATCCCGAGCGTCTGCAGAAGCTGGTTCACCACCCCGTTGCGGCCCAGCAGGATGATCCAGGCGAAGGCCCGCACCAGGAAGGAGGTCCAGAAGGACAGCAGGATCCAGAACAGGATCCGGCCCTTGGTCGCCCTCGGCAGGATCGAGATCAGATAGGCGACCGGATAGCCGGCGATGACGGCGAAGATCGTCGTGACGACCGAGATCTTCAGCGTCAGCATCATCACCGTCAGATAGACCGGCGTGCCCAGCAGGCGCTGGTAGTTCTCCAGCGAGAAGCCGTCGCCCCTCTGGAAGGACAGCAGGAACAGCTGCGCGGAAGGGTAGACCAGGAAGGTCACCAGCAGCAGCACCATCGGCGCCGCCATCAGCAATTGCTTGCTGCGCCGGCTCATCGGCCTGCGGGTTGCGGCCGGGGGACGGGCCGTGGCGGGAATGGCGGCCATCACGCGGCCTCTTCGGCGGGGATGGCGACGGCGTCGCGCGGATCGAAGCTCAGCCGGTAGTCGCGGCCGGGTTCGGGGGCATGCGCGCTCATCGCGGTGGCGCGGGTGGCGATCAGGGGGTCGGACGCCAGTGCGGGCGCCTCGAGGAAGAACTTGGTGCTGGCGCCGGTCACGCTGGATGCGCGCAGCGTCGCGGTCGGCCCCTCGCCGGGGGTCTCCTCCAGCCGCAGGTTCTGGGGCCGCAGCATGACCCGGACCGCCGCCCCGGCGGCCAGCGGCGCGGGCAGGGTGACGCGGATCTCGCTGTCGTCGCCCAGCCGCACCACGCCCTCGCCGCCCGCGCCCGAGACCAGCCGGCCCGCCAGCAGGTTCGCCTCGCCCAGGAAATCGGCGACGAACAGCGATTGCGGGCGGAAATACAGGTCGGCCGGGCTGCCCAGCTGCGCGATCCTGCCGCCGTTCATCAGGCAGATGCGGTCCGACATGGTCATCGCCTCTTCCTGGTCATGGGTGACATAGACGATGGTGCCGCCGATCTCCTTGTGGATGCGCAGGATCTCGAACTGCATCTGGTCGCGCAGCTTCTTGTCCAGCGCGCCGAGCGGTTCGTCCATCAGGATGACCGAGGGGCGGTAGATGGTGCAGCGCGCCAGGGCGACGCGCTGCTGCTGCCCGCCCGACAGCTCCTTGGGATAGCGGTCCGCGATATGGGGCAGGCGCACCATGTCCAGCGCCTCCTGCACCAGCCGCCGGGCATCCGCGGCCGGGGTCCGGCGCATCTTCAGCGGGAAGGCGATGTTCTCGGCGACGGTCATATGCGGAAACAGCGCATAGTTCTGGAACATCATGCCGATGTCGCGCTGATAGGGCGCGGCATGGGTCACGTCGCGGCCGTTCATCAGGATGCGCCCGCTGTCGGCCTCGGCCAGCCCGGCGATCAGGCTCAGCAGCGTGGTCTTGCCCGAGCCGGACGGCCCCAGCAGCGTCAGGAACTCGGCCTTCTCGACCTTCAGGTCGGTCGGGGCAAGGGCCACGAAATCGCCATAGACCTTGCCCAGACCCTGCGTTTCCAAAGTGCTCATGTCGCGTTCCGCCCCCCTCGGCCTAGCCGATGAACCAGGTGTTGAACCGCTCGATCACCGGATCGGCCTGCTCCAGCCAATAGGCCGCGTCGATCTGCAGCCCGGTCGCGATGTTCTCGGGATAGGTCGGGCAGCTCCGCGCCACGTCCTCGGGGATCTGCTCGAAGGCGGCGGGCTGGACGATGCCGGCGGGGAAGAATTCGACCAGCTGCGCCATGCGGGCCGGGTCCGAGGCGAACTTGATCAGCTCGCGGCAGGCATCGGCATTGGGCGTGCCCGCCAGGATCGACCAGCCGTCGCAGCCCCAGATGTTCTGGTTCCAGACGATCTCGACCGGGGCGCCGGCCGCCTGCGCGGATTGCGCGCGCGACACCCAGGTCGAGATCAGGTCGACCTCGCCCGAGATCAGCAGCTGTTCGGCCTGCGCGCCGCTGGTCCACCAGATGTCCGTCGCCGGCTGCACCCGGTCCAGCACCGAGAAGGCGCGGTCGATGTCCAGCGGATAGACATCGCCCGGCGCGACGCCATCGGCCATCAGCGCCTGTTCCAGCGTGTCATAGGGATGGCGGCGCAGCGCGCGGCGGCCGGGGAACTGCTCGGGGTTCATCAGGTCGGCCCAGGAGGCCGGCGCCTCGCGCCCCCCGAAGGCGTCGCGGCGATAGGCCAGCACGGTGGTGTAGACATTGGTGCCGACCTGGTAGTCGTTGCGATATTGCTGCGGGATCGACTGGATCACGTCCTCGGCCTCCAGCCCGACGGGCTCCAGGTATTTGGTGTCGCCCGAGGTCAGCTGCAGCACGGCGGGGACCGAGATCTTGCCCATGTCCCAGGTATAGGTCCGGGTTTCCACCATCGAGCGGATCTGCGCCGTCGGCTCGGCCTGGGCCTGGGCGGGGACGATCTGAATGCCGGTGGCCTCGGTGAAGGGGCGGTAGAAGACCTCGGTATAGGCCTGGGTATAGATGCCGCCATCGTCGCGCACCACGATGCGCGAGGTCTGGGCGCGCGCGCCCGAGGGGCGCCAGATCGCCGGTGCGGCCAGTCCGGCCGCCGCGCCCAGCAGAAGGGTCCGGCGCTTGATGCCGGGCATGATGGGTCTGGTCATTTTCTCTCTCCTGTCGGTTGGTCTTTTTCGGGGGGTCGTCAGGCGGGGCCGATGACCCGGTCCGGGTTCATCAGCCCGCCGGGGTCGAGGCAGCGTTTCAGCGCCCGCATCAGCTCCAGCTCGGGCCCGGCCTTGTAGCGCTCGATCAGCCCGGTCATGGTCCGGCCGACGCCATGCTCGGCGCTGAAGGTGCCGCCAAGCGCGATGGCCAGGTCGTTGACGGCGTTGCGCACCCGCGCCTCGATGCCGGGGCGGTCGGGCAGGGCGGCCCAGAGGTCATGCGGGAACAGGGCGATGAAATGGATGTTGCCGTCGCCGACATGGCCCACCACGGTCACCTGGATGCCGGGATGGATCGCCATGACCGCCTCCGTGGCCCGTGCGATGAAGTCCGGCACGCAGCCGACCGGAACCGCCGTGTCCGAGGTGATGCTGACCCCCACCCGCGCATTCGCTTCCGTCACGCCGTGGCGGATCGCCCACATGGCTTCGGCCTGCGTCAGGTTCTGGGCAATGCTGCCGTCGAGGATCAGACCGGTCTCGAAGGCCCGTTCGAGGCCCTCCACCATCAGCGCGTCCAGATCGACCGAGGCGCTGTCGGCCAGCTCGACCATCAGGTGCCAGCCCTCGCGCCCTTCCACCGGCGCGGCGTGGGGGCCGTGGTCCAGCACATTGGCCAGCTGCTGGGCGTTCATCAGCTCGAAGGCGGTCAGGCTGTGCCCGGCGCGGTCGCGGAAAAGCTTCAGCAGCTCCAGCGCCTGCTCTGGCCCGGCGATCCGCAGCCAGCACATGGCGGTTGCCGGGGCGGCGGGATAGAGCTTCATCACCGCAGCCGTGACGATCCCCAGCGTGCCCTCGGCGCCGATGAAAAGCTGCTTCAGGTCATAGCCGGACGTGTCCTTGTGCAGCGCCCGCATCATGTCCAGCACCCGGCCATCGGGCAGCACGACCTCCAGCCCCAGCGTGTTCGCGCGCGTCGTGCCATAGCGCAGCACCGCCGTGCCGCCGGCATTGGTGGCGATGGTGCCGCCCAGCTGGCAGCTGCCTTCCGAGCCGAGGCTGACGGGATAGTGCAGGTCCTGCCCGGCCGCCGCGGCCTGAAGCTGGGCGATGGTGCAGCCCGCATGGGCGGCGATGGTCAGGCCGAAGGGGTCGATGGCACGGATCCTGTTCAGCCGCTCGGTCGAGACGATCACCGGCAGGCGGTCGTCGGGCGTGGCCCCGCCGCAGAGGCTGGTATTGCCGCCCTGCGGCAGGATCGGCCAGCCCTCGGCATGCAGCATCGACACCAGTGCCGCGACCTGCGCCGTGTCGCGCGGCTTGCAGACGCATAGCGCCGGGGCGTCGAACTTGCGCCTTGCGTCGATGCAATAGCCTTGGGTCTCGGCCGGGTCCGCCAGCACCGCGCCGGGGCCCAGCAGCTCGCGGATCCGGTCCAGCAGGCGCTGCGGGTCAGAGCCTTCGCGCGGTGCGGCAGCGGTCATTTCCTTTCCTCCGGGCGTTTGCGGGCGACATCTTCGCAATGTTCGGGACGCAGAATCATTCCTTCCGTTCTTCCTAGCCGAATTTTTCGAGTCATGATAGAAAAATTATCGTATAGGAAAATATTGGTACTTTAGTGAAGACATGGTATGGGTTGCAGGAAGGGCAGTGGCGGCGAAGGCGCGGGCCGGCTTTGCGGCGATCTTTCCGTGGCCCTCTTCGGGAGGCGGAGTTTGCAGGGCAGGGGAAATTTGCGCGACAGGACCGCCGCGCCATGGATAAGATGAGATGAATGCAGGGCTGGGAGAGACATGCCGATCGTGAACCAGGTTGGTGACATCGCAATGAGACAGCGCCGGACGGCGCGCCCCAGGAAAGAGCGGGTGCTGGATCTGGGCCCGCGGCTGAAGGCGTTCCGCAAGGAACAGCAGCTGACCCTGCAGGAGGTCGCCCGGCTGACCGGCGTGTCGACCTCGGCACTGTCCAAGATCGAACGCAACGATCTGTCGCCGACGCTGACCACGCTTCAGCGCATCGCCAGCGGGTTGCAGGTCGAGCTGTCGGCGCTGCTGGGCGAAGACCGGGGCGTCGCACCGGTCACCGGCCGCCGCAGCATCGCCCGCGCCGGGCAGGGTGACAACCTGAACAACGCCACCTGCAACAACAAGCTGCTGTGCACCGACCTGAAGAACAAGTGCTTCACCCCGATCCGCACCGTGGTCAAGGCCCGCTCGCCCGAGGATTACGAATCCTGGGGCGTCTCGGATGGCGAGATCTTCCTGACCGTCCTCAAGGGTGAGCTGGTCGTCCACAGCCGGCTCTACGAGCCGCTGCTGCTCCATCCCGGCGACAGCATGTATTACGACGCCTCGACCGAGCATTGCTGGACCTCCCAAGGCGATGTCGATGCCGAGCTGATCTGGGTTCTCGGCACGAAATCCTCCTGATCGCGGCGCGGCCGGGGTCTTTCCCGCCGCCGGTGCAAGCGCGTCGGCGGAAAAACTTAGCCGATCTGCAAAGTTTCTCTTGCCAAGGGCCGAAAACCAGGCATGGTTAGCTGCATGGCTAAGCATGAACCCGACCTTTCGCTGCTGTTCCATGCCCTGGCGGATCCGACCCGGCGGGCGATCCTGACGCGGCTGGCCGAGGGCCCGGCGCCGGTGACGCAGCTGGCCGCGCCCACCGGGCTGCGCCTGCCGACGGTGATGCGGCATCTTTCGGTGCTGGAACAGGCGGGGCTGATCGCCACGGCCAAGGATGGGCGGGTGCGGTCCTGCGCCATCGTGCCCCAGGCGCTGGCCCCGGTGCGGA
Source organism: Paracoccus sigandri (assembly GCF_003709565.1). GTDB lineage: Bacteria > Pseudomonadota > Alphaproteobacteria > Rhodobacterales > Rhodobacteraceae > Paracoccus > Paracoccus siganidrum. Next base: position 217,802 of record NZ_QNRC01000006.1, read on the forward strand.
GCTGGCTGGATGAGCAACGGATGCTGTGGGAAAGCCGGCTGGACCGGCTGGACGACTGCGTCATGAAGCTGATGGAGGAACGCAAATGACATCCGATCTGGATCCCGATACCGATTCGCGCCCGGCCCGCGGCCAGGACGAAGCCCCGCAGGAGGGTGGCGGGATCGGCCGCTTTGCCACGCTGCGTTTCCAGCGGCAGGTCGCCGCGCCCGTCGCGACCCTGTGGCAGGCCTGGACCGCGCCCGCCGCGCGGGCGATCTGGGCCGCGCCTGCGCCCTCGGTCACGGTCGAGTTCCTCAAGGCCGATCCCGGCGCACCCGAGGTCTCGCTGTGCAAGGTGGCGGGCCAGCCCGACATCCGCTGCGAATGCGGCTGGCTGGACCTGCAGGCGGCGCAGCGCAGCGTGAATTACGAGCTGGTCTCGTCCGGGGGCGTGGCGCGATCGGCGGCGCTGGTGACGGCGGATTTCGCGCCCAGGGGCGAGGGCAGCCAGTTGACGGTGACGGTGCAGCTGTCGTCCCTGGCCGAGGACATGGAGGCGGGCTATCGGCAGGGTTTCGATGCCGGGCTGGACAATCTGACCGGCGTGGCCGCGCGGACCATGGTGCTGGAGCGGGTCATCCGCGCTCCCCGGCGGGCGGTCTGGGAGGCCTGGACGAATCCGAAGACCCTGCCGCAATGGTGGGGGCCGGACGGGTTTTCCTGCCGCACCAGGCGGATCGAGCTGCGGACCGGCGGCGAATGGGTCTTCGACATGATCGGCCCGGACGGCACGGTCTTCCCCAACCATCACCGCTACCACGAGCTCCGCGAGGACCGGATCGCCTATACGCTGCTGTGGGGCGAGGACGGGCCGAAACACGCCGATGCCTGGGTGTCCTTCGAGGAAGCGGAGGGCACGACCAGAGTGACGCTGGGGATGGTCTTCACCACGGCGGCCGAGTTCCAGGAGGCCAAGGGCTTCGGCGCGGTGGAGCTGGGGCAGCAGACCCTGGGCAAGCTGGCCCGCTTCCTGGGCGCCGGGTGACGAGGCTGTCGGGCATGGCGATGATCACCGACGCAGAGGATTTCTTCACCAAGGGCTGCGGCCGCTGCGCCCGTTTTGCGACGCCGGATTGTTCCACGCGGCCATGGATCGCCGGGCTGAACGACCTGCGCCGCATCTGCCTGGACATGGGGCTGGAAGAGACGGTGAAATGGGCCCATCCCACCTATATGCACGCCGGCCGCAACATCGCGATCTTCGGGGCGCTGCGGGGCGATTTCCGGCTTGGCTTCATGAATCCGGGCCTGCTGCGGGACACCGAGGGCGTGCTGGAGCCGCAGGGGCCGAACAGCCAGACGCCCAGCATGATCCGCTTTACCGATGTCGCGCAGGTCCGCGCGCTGGAGCCGGTGATCCGGGCCTATCTGCGGCAGTTGATGGACCATGCCGAGGCCGGCACGAAGCCGCCGAAACCGGAGCGGCAGATCGACATGCCTGCCGAGCTGGCCGAGGCGCTGGATGCCGACCCGGAACTGGCCGAGGCCTTTCACGCCCTGACCCCTGGGCGGCAGCGAAGCTACATGTTCAACCTGGGCCAGGCCAGGCAATCCGCGACGCGGGTGGCGCGGATCGAGAAGTTCCGCGACCGGATCATCGCCGGCAAGGGTGCGCTGGAGCGATAGGGGGCCGGCCGCTGAGCGGCCCGGCTAGCCCGCCTGCCAGTCGCGGATCGCCTCGAGCGGCCAGAGCAGCATCAGCACGTTCAGCGCCAGCCCGTCGCGGATGATCCACAGCGTCAGCAGCTCGAACCCCAGCACCAGCGCGACCGAGGCCCAGACCGGCAGCACCCGCGCCAGCCAGAAGCCGGCGATCATCGCCAGGATGTCGGCCACCGAATTCACCACGCTGTCACCGTAATAGTCCAGCGAGATGGTGACGGCGCGATAGCGTTCGATGATCCGGTCGGAGTTCTCGACGATCTCCCAGGCGGCCTCGATCAGCGTGGCGATGACCAGCCGCCAGCCGAAGGGCACGCGGCGCGCGACCAGCCACAGCAGCGCGTAGAAGAGGATCCCGTGCAGCAGATGCGAGGGCGTGTACCAGTCCGCGATGTGCTGCGAGTTCTCCGAACTCATCGTCTGGCCGTGCCAGAGCTTGACATGGCCGCAGGTGCAGATCGGCTCGCGCCCCGCCGCCAGCAGCCAGAGCGCCGCGCCCAGGACGATCAGGGCCACGAGGATATGGGGGGTGAGATGCCGTCTCATCGGGTTTGGCCGCTCCGTCCTGCGCGGGCCGCCGTCGCCCGCCTGACGCGGCATAGAGGCCGGGCGTGCGTTCGGCCAGCCCCTTCTTCGCATCCTGCCGCGCCCGCCGGGTGCCCCGGCCTAGGTCGAATGGTCCTTCGTCCGGTCGGGCTGTGTCTTTTCCGCCGCCTGCTTCAACGCCCCCAGCATGTTCACCGCATAGGCGGCATAGGGGCCGATCCAGCGTTCGTGCAGCGCGTGGATGGGCAGCGCGTCCAGGTGGTTCCATCTTTCGCGCCCGCGCCGCTCGACCACGACCAGCCCGGCCGCCTCCAGCACCCGCAGATGCTGCATGACCGTGCAGCGGTCCAGTTGCGGCAGCGCCTCGCACAGCGCGCCGGTGGTCTTCGGGCCCGCCTTCAGCAGGTCCAGCAATTGCCGGCGCGCCCGGTGCCCCAGCGCCTTGAACAGCGCGTCGTCCTGATCCTCGATTGACATGTTATAGAAATATAACATAATGGGGCGCAGCACAAGGAGGAATGCAGCATGGAACTGAAATTCACCGTCGGCGGGCGGATCGCGAAGCCGGTCGAAGAGGTCTTCGAAACCGTCGTGAATCCCGACAGGCTGTCGAAGTTCTTCACCACCGGCGGCGCCAGGGGGCGGCTGGAGACCGGGGCCGAGGTGACCTGGGATTTCCACGATTTCCCCGGCGCCTTTCCGGTCCTGGTCCAGGAGGTCGTCCCGAACGAGCGCATCACCCTGCAATGGGAAACCGACAGCGAGCCGCGCATCTGGACCACCGTGACCATGACCTTCCAGGCGCTGGAGGACGGCCGCACGCTGGTGCGGATCAGCGAATATGGCTGGCCCGAGACCGAGGCGGGGCTGAAGGGCTGCCTGGCCAATAGCGAGGGCTGGACCGGCATGATCTGCGCCATGAAGGCATGGCTGGAACATGGCATCAACCTGCGCGAGGGCTTCTACAAATAGGTCCGAACGGCTGAGGCTTGGCGGCGGCCGGGTCCGCCGTCTCAGCCCAGCATGTGCAGCAGCCGCGACACCTGCGTGGGGCGCCATGCCGTGCCGCTGGCGGTGGTCAGCCCGGCGCGGTTCAGCGCCGAGGCGATGTCGCGAAGCGTCGCGCCGCCCTGGCGCATCGGCAGCACGATCCGCGCGACCTGGTCCGAGGCCGTGCCGCATGGGGCCAGCGGCTTGCGGTTGCGCTCGGCCCCGCGATTTTCCAGCCGGGCCAGGGCCTGGCGGGCGTGGAAGGACTGCTCTTGCGCCAACATGCGGGCATGGATCGACAATTCGGTCTTGGTCGCATGGGGCAGCGCCGCGACGCGCAGCCCGACCACCGGGTCCGCGAAGAAGGGCGCATAGCCGAACTGCGCGAAGGGCAACCGGTCCAGCCGCGCCACCAGCAGGACGGCGGACTGTTTGCGGCAGTCCGACAGGGCCGCCTGCAACCCGAGAAGCGGCTGGCCCTCGGGCACCAGCTGGTCGCGGAAGCGGGCGGTCACGGCGGGCGGCGCGGTCGCGTAATGGTCCAGGAAGAAATCGATGTCGCGCCGTTGGGCGGCCAGGCTTGCCTCTGGCCGGCCCTGGTCCTCGTATCCGACGCGCATATAGATCACATACCGGGTCATGGCGCAGGCTGCTTGTGCTGGTGGCGGCGGCGCCATCCGCGGCGCCGCGGGTGATGTCAGAACGCGACGCGGGTCGTCAGGAAGAAGCTGCGGCCCGGCTCGGGATAGCCCTCGACCAGTTGGTAATCGCGGTCGAAGAGGTTGCGGATGCCGAAGACCACGCTGGTCCGGTCGGTCGCCTGCCAGTCGAAATCCAGGTTGGCCAGGCCGAAGCCGCCCATCCTTGTATAGGCGATCTGCGTGGGGTCCTCGGGCTGGATCGCGCTTTCCGACAGCCGCGCGCCCGAGACCTCGACCGAGGGCGAGACGGTCAGCCGGTCCAGCGCCTGCCAGTCCAGCCGCAGGAAGGCAGTGTGGCGTGGCGTGTCGGTGGGACGGTAATCGGCGCGCACCGGATCGGTGATGCCGCGCTGCAGCCAGGTATAGTTCGCCACCAGCCCCAGCCGGTCGCCCAGCTGCCAGTCGGCCTCGATCTCGAAGCCCTTGTAGGTGCCGTCGCCGACATTCTGGCTCTGGGTCAGGTCCGGGCCGACCGGCACCGACTGGATCATGTCGTCGACCTTGCTGTAGAACAGCGCGGTCTGGACCCGCGCCGGGCCGATCTCGCCGCCATAGCCGATCTCGACATTCAGCGCGCGTTCGGATTTCAGATCGGGATTGGGAACCGCCGTGCCGAAGCGGGTGCTGTAGCGGTTCCAGAGCGTCGGAAAGCGGGTGCGCGAGGACAGGCTGGCGTGGAACTCGCCGCCCGCCTCGGGCTGCCAGATCGCCGCCAGCTGCCAGTTCACCGCATCCGACGACCCGGTCGGCAGGCCCGCGTCATCCACGGTGCGGTCGGCCTTCAGCACCGAGGCCTTATCATAGCTGATCCCGGCGATCACGCTGAACTCCGCGCGCGCCTGCCATGTATTCTCCAGCGCCAGCGACCAGGTTTCTTCCTCGCTGCGTTCCGGTGTGTCCGGCAGGCCGCCAAGGTCGGGCTGGTTGTGCTGGATGCTGTCATGGCGGTCGCGGCGGTAATGCAGCGCCCCGCGCAGCGTGTTGGCCGCGCCCAGTTCGGCCCCGCCCTCGAGGCTGAGACCCCAGGCGCGGTCCTTGTAGCGGCTGTCGAAGGCGCGGCGTTCGGTCTGGCTGCCATGGCTGGAATCGTCCCAGGCCGACAGCAGGTTGTCGAAGCGGTTGTAATAGGCGCGGGTCTTCAGATAGCCGCCGCCCAGTTCGGTGTGGGAATAGAAGGCCAGGCTGTCCAGGTCCCATTCCGGCCAGGTCCAGTCGCGCTGCCAGCTTTGTCCCGGCCCCGGCTCGTCGGTGATGCCCCGGATCGGCTGGTCGACATTGTAGGGCGCCTTCTTCGCCCCGGTCTGCCGCGTATAGCTGAACACATATTCATCCGTCGCATTCGGCGTCCAGCCCGCCTTCAGGTTCAGCCGGCTGTCATCGGTGTCGGAATGGTCGCGCAACCCCGCGCCCTGCTGCGGCCGGGGCGTATAGTCGCGCGACAGGTAGAAGCCGTCATTGTCCCGCTTCAGGTAACTGCCCTGCAGCCAGAAATCCTGCTGCCGGCTGCCAAGCGACAGAAAGCCGGTGCGGGCGGTGATGTCGCCGCGATTGCCGGCCTCCAGCCCGATCCGCGCCTCGCCCTCGAAGGGGGCCGAGGGCTGGCGCGTCACCAGGTTGATCGCCCCGCCCATGCCGCCCGGCCCGTTCAGGACCGAGACGTAGCCCTTCTGCACCTGGATCTCGGACAGGTCCGGGGTGAGGAAACGGCCATAGTCCAGCCGGTTGTCGGCGGGCAGATAGACGCGGATGCCGTCGATCGAGACCGGCACCTGGAAGCGGTCGAAGCCGCGCACATGGACCAGCCGCTCGTTCCGGCTGCCGCCGGTATTGCCGACGGCCACGCCCGGCACGCTGCGCAGCGCATCGTCCAGCGTCACGCGGTTCTGGCGCGCGATCTCTTCGCCGGTGACGGTCGAGGAGGTGCCGCCGCGGCCCTGCTCGCCCTCGGCGGTGACGATGATCGTGCCAAGGACGAAAGGCTGCGTCTCGGCCTGCGATTCCTGCCCTGTCGCGGTTATCGGCATCAGCCACAAGGCTGCCGCCGAAAGCAATCCGGCCCGTGTTTTCAGTAACATCTGTCCCTCCTGAACCATCTCCCCCTCTGTCCCGGAGAGAATCGTTATTTCCACACAAACATAACGTAATCGCGATGAATGCAAGCATGTGAAGGGCGTTGAAAGTCTTTTGTCCTGTCGCGAGGGGAAATCGCACGGCCGGAACCTTCACGGGACTTGCCAGCACGGGGCGATATGTCCCACTATTCCTAACGACAGGCGCCGAGGCGTCGCGGGCAAAGGCAGGGATGCAGATGGAAATCCGGTATGTCTGCTCCGAGGAGGAGCGAAGGACGGATGCGGTGCTGGCCGCGGTCGCCGAACGGGCGGCCCTGGCGGGCATGACGCTGGCGGGTACGGTGCAGCTGTCCGACCCCGACCAGCCGCAGGAAAAATGCAACATCATCCTCGGCTTGCTGCCGGATGGCGAGCGGCGCAACATCAGCTTTCCGCTGCAGCCGGGCGTCACCGGCTGCCGGCTGGACGCCGGCGCGCTGGAGGCGGCGGTGATGGTCGTCCATGACCGCCTGCCCGCCGCGCAGGCGCTGGTGGTGAACAAGTTCGGCAAGCAGGAGGCCGCCGGCCGCGGCCTGGTCGCGGCGATCGGCGAGGCCTGCGGGCGCGGGCTGCCGGTGCTGGTCGGCGTCTCGCCCGAATGGCGCGACGCCTTCCTGGCCTTCGCGGATGGCAAGGCCAGCCCGCTGCCCGCCGAGGCGGACCGGGTGCTGGACTGGCTGCGCACCGCCTGCGCGAACACGACCCGGAAAACCCCCAAGGAGGAGACCCAGCCATGAAACTCAGCGCAAGAAACGTCCTGCCCGGCACCGTGACCGAGATCGTCACCGGCGCCGTGACCAGCCATGTCCGCATCGACCTGGGCGGCAGCATGGTGACCGCCTCGATCACCAATGAGGCGGTGAAGGAACTGGGCCTGAAGGTCGGCAGCCGCGCCTCGGCGGTCATCAAGGCGTCCGACGTCATGGTCGGGGTCGATGACTGAAACCTGCGCGGACGCCCTGCGGCCGCATGAGCTGGCCGTGGAGCCGCCCGACCGGTTCGACGCGCAGCTGTGGTTCATCGGCCGCATCTATACGCCCTGGACGCGGCGCGGCGACTGCCCGCGTCGCGGCGATGCCCAGAACGGCCCGGAATGCCGGATCGTGCTGGACGAGAGATGGGCGGCCGGGCTGACCGGGATCGGCAAGCACGACCACCTGCAGATCCTCTACTGGATGGACCGGGCCCGGCGCGACCTGGTCCTGCAGAACCCCGCCTTCGGCGACAGCGCCACCGGAACCTTCGCCCTGCGCTCTCCGGTTCGGCCCAACCCGGTCGCCTCGTCCATCGTGCGGCTGCTGGCGGTAGAGGGGCCGGTGCTGGCGGTGCGCGGGCTCGACTGCCTGGACGGCACGCCGCTGATCGACATCAAGGCAGAGTTCGGAGCCGTCCCATGATCCTTCCGTCCCGCCGCGGATTTGCCGCCGCCCTGCTGGCCCTGGTCGCGGCGCTTCCCGCGCTGGCCTTCGAGGGTCGCACCGTCACCGACGCCACCGGGCGCGAGGTGCAGGTGCCCGACGATCCGGCCCGCGTCTTTGCCGCCGGGCCGCCCGCCGCCACGCTGCTTTACGCGCTGAAACCCCAGGCGATGATCGGCTGGGTCAGCGCGCCCAAGCCCGAGGCGCTGCCCTGGCTGCGCCCCGAGGCCGCCGGGCTGCCCGAGCTGGGCCGGCTGACCGGTCGCGGCGACACGCTGAACCTGGAGGTGCTGCTGTCGACCGGTCCCGACCTGATCGTCGATTACGGCACGGTCAGCGGCACCTATGTCGACCTGGCCGGCCGCATCCAGCAGCAGGCGGGCCTGCCTTACGTCCTGATCGACGGCAGCTTTGCCCATATGCCGCAGGGAATCCGCCAGATGGCCGAGGTCCTGGACGTGGCCGAGCGGGGCGAGGCGCTGGCCGCCTATGCCGAAAACACGCTGGCCAGGCTGGACGCGCTGCTGGCGGGCATTCCCGATGCCGACCGCCCCAGCGTCTATCTGGCCCGCGGCCCCGAGGGGCTGGAGACCCCGGCGCGCGGCTCGATCAATGCCGAGATCATCGAGCGGGTCGGCGGCCGCAATGTCGTCGAGGCCGGGACCGACGGGCTGGCCACCGTCTCGCCCGAGCAGGTCCAGGCCTGGGCGCCCGAGGTGATCATCACCATCGACCGCCAGTTTGCCGCCAATGTCGGGGCGATGCCCGAATGGCAGGGGATCCCGGCGGTGGAGAACGGCCGGGTCTATCTGGCGCCCTCGGCGCCCTTCGGCTTCATCGACGCGCCACCCTCGGTCAATCGGCTGGCGGGGCTGATCTGGCTGTCGCACAAGCTGTATCCACAGGCGGCGACCGGGGACCTGCGGGCCGATGTGGCCGAGTTCTACGAGCTGTTCTATGGCCTGCGCCCCGATGATGCAGCCCTGACGGCGTTGCTGGGGGACTGAGCGCGCGCTGACCGGCCTGCTGGCGCTGGGGCTGCTTGCGGTGCTGGTGGCGGGGGCGGCGATCGGCCCCTATGCGCTGCCTCTGGGCAAGATCCTGACGGTGCTGGCGGGCGATCGGTCCGATCCGCAGGCGGCGACGGTGCTGCTGAACATCCGCCTGCCGCGCGTGCTGGCCGCCGCGCTGGTCGGCGCGGCGCTGGCGGCGGCCGGGGCGGCCTATCAGACCACCTTCCGCAATCCGCTGGTCTCGCCCGATATTCTGGGGGTTTCGGCCGGGGCGGGCTTCGGGGCGGTGCTGGGCATCCTGATGGGCCTGCCGGTACTGGGGATCCAGGCCCTGGGTTTCGCCACCGGCCTTCTGACCGTGGCGCTGGTGCTGGGCCTGACGCTGGCCCTGCGCGGGACCGGGCAGGTGCTGGTCATGGTGCTGTGCGGGATCGCCATCGGGGCGCTGGCCGGGGCCGGGATCTCGCTGGTCAAGCTGCTGGCCGATCCCGAACAGCAGCTGCCCGCCATCACCTTCTGGCTGATGGGCAGCCTGGCCGGCGTCAAGCGCGCCGATCTGGTCGCCACCCTGCCGGCGCTGCTGATCGGCATCGCGCCGCTTTTGCTGCTGCGCTGGCGGATCGGCCTGCTGGCGATGGGCGACGACGAGGCGCGCGCGATGGGCATCGACGCCACCCGCCTGCGACTGCTGGTCATCGCCTGCGCCACGCTGATGACGGCGGCGGCGGTCTCGATGGCGGGGGTGATCGGCTGGGTCGGGCTGATGGTGCCGCATATGGCGCGGCTGGTCACAGGGCCGCGCTTCGACCGGCTGCTGCCCGCTGCCGCCCTGATCGGGGCGGGCTTCATGGTGCTGGTCGATACCGCCGCCCGGACGATCGCGCTGATGGAGGTGCCGCTTGGCATCCTGACGGCGGTGCTTGGCGCGCCGGTCTTCGTCTGGCTGCTGGCGCGCGGGGCAAGGCCATGGAGCGAATGACCCCGCTGGTCGAGGCGCGCGAGCTTGCCGTCGGCCATGGCGGCAGGGCGCTGATCCGCGGCATCGACCTGCGGCTGGAGCCGGGGCGGGTGCTATGCCTGCTGGGGCCGAACGGGGCGGGCAAGACGACGCTGTTCCGCACGCTGCTGGGACTGATCCCGCCGGTCGCCGGCCGGATCGAGCTGGCCGGGCAGCCGCTTCCTCGCCTGTCGCGCGCCCAGATCGCCCGCCATCTGGCCCATGTGCCGCAGGCGCTGACCACGCCCTTCGCCTTCACCGCGCTGGACATCGTGCTGATGGGGGCGGCGGCGGGTCTGGGGCCGTTCGCGCGTCCCGGCAGGCCCGAGGCGGATCGGGCGATGGCCGCGCTGGAGCGGCTGGGGATCGCCGATCTGGCCCGATCCGAGGTCACGCGGCTGTCCGGCGGTCAGCGCCAGCTGGTGCTGATCGCTCGCGCGCTGGCGCAGGAGGCGGCGGCGATCATCATGGACGAGCCGACCGCCAGTCTCGATTTCGCCAACCGGGTCCTTGTGGGCAAGGCCATCCGCCGGCTGGCGGACCTGGGCACCGGCGTGATCCTGTCCAGCCACGATCCCGACCAGGCCGCGGCCCTGGGCGATCACGCGCTGCTTGTGAACCGCGATGGCCCGATCGCCTCGGGGCCGGTGTCCCGGACGCTGACGGCGGACAACCTGTCACGGCTCTATGGCATCCCGGTCCGCCGCGAGACGGGCAGGGACGGCCGGCTGCATTTCTACTGATCGCAGCCCGCGGGCGGCGCGTTCCGCCCCTAAATGACGATTTTGCGGTGCAGCAACCGCCATCGCCCGGTCGGGGCGTTTTTCCCCTATCCGCCAAAGGTCGCAGGGTAAAAGCCGTTGCTGCGCCGCGGCTTCATCGGAACCGCCTATCGATTGGTGAAAAACTTCGATTTGCGGCCAGGGGCCATGGGTTGCAGGCTGCCCCTGTCTCACGAAGGCAGCTCGATCAATCCGAGGCCCCAGGGGAGGGGAATCCCGAAGATCCGCCGCCACCGCCTGCGCCTGCAGGCGGGTGGAACCCGGTGCCGCGCTGGCGGCCGGGGCGGTCCCTCGCGGCCTCATGCAACGGAAAGGAAACAACATGGGCAAGGTCGTTTGCGTTCTCTACGACGATCCTATCGACGGTTATCCCACCTCTTACGCGCGGGATGATCTGCCGAAGATCGACCGCTATCCCGACGGGCAGAGCCTGCCCACGCCCAAGGCCATCGATTTCACGCCCGGCCACCTGCTGGGCTCGGTCTCGGGCGAGCTGGGCCTGCGGAAATACGTGGAATCCCTCGGCCATGAATTCGTGGTCACATCCTCCAAGGACGGCCCGGATTCCGAACTGGAGAAACATCTGGCCGATGCCGAGGTGGTCATCTCGCAGCCGTTCTGGCCGGCCTATCTGACCGCCGAGCGGATCGCCAGGGCGCCGAAGCTGAAGCTGGCGCTGACGGCGGGCATCGGCTCGGACCATGTCGACCTGCAGGCGGCGATCGATCGCGGGATCACCGTGGCCGAGGTGACATACTGCAACTCGAACAGCGTCGCCGAACATGTGGTGATGATGGTCCTCGGCCTCGTGCGCAACTACATCCCCAGCTACAACTGGGTGCTGAAGGGCGGCTGGAACATCGCCGATTGCGTCGCCCGGTCCTATGATGTCGAGGGGATGCATGTCGGCACGGTCGCGGCCGGGCGCATCGGCTTGCGGGTCCTGCGGCTGCTGAAGCCCTTCGGGATGCACCTGCACTATACCGACCGCCACCGCCTGCCCGCCGAGGTCGAGCAGGAACTGGACCTGACCTGGCACGAAACGCCCCAGGACATGTATCCGCATTGCGACGTGGTGACGCTGAACTGCCCGCTGCATCCCGAGACCGAGCACATGGTCAACGACCAGACGCTGAAGCTGTTCCGGCGCGGCGCCTATCTGGTCAACACCGCGCGCGGCAAGCTGTGCGACCGCGACGCCATCGCGCGGGCGCTGGAGAGCGGCCAGTTGGCGGGCTATGCGGGCGACGTGTGGTTCCCGCAGCCCGCGCCGCGGGACCACCCGTGGCGGACCATGCCGCATCACGGCATGACGCCGCATATCTCGGGCACCTCGCTGTCGGCGCAGGCGCGCTATGCGGCGGGCACGCGCGAGATCCTGGAATGCCATTTCGAGGGCCGGCCGATCCGCGACGAATACCTGATCGTCCAGGGCGGCAACCTGGCCGGGGTGGGGGCGCATTCCTATTCCAAGGGCAATGCGACCGGCGGCTCGGACGAGGCCGCGAAATTCGAGAAGGTCGACTGACCAGGCTGGCCCGCGCGGGATGGCTGCGCGGGCCGTTCATCTGTCCGGAACATCCCATGTCCTACGATACCGAAGCCGCCGCGGTCACATCCCCGGCCAGCGCATTTTCCGCCCATCTCCGCAAGGCGGGGCCTGCCGCCCTGGTCTCGGGGCTGGGGGGCACGCTTGCCATCTGGTGCCTGGCGACAGTGACGCAATCGCTGGAACAGGCGCTGCTGATCGCCCCCTTCGGCGCAAGCTGCGTCTTGCTGTTCGCGCTGCCCTCCAGCCCGCTGGCGCGACCGCGCAACGTGATCGGCGGGCATTTCCTGTCGGCGCTGGTCGGGCTTTTGGTGCTGGCGCTGGCCGGCGACGGCACGCTGGCCTGCGGCATCGGCGTCGGGCTGGCCATCGCGGTCATGCAGTTCACCGGCACGCTGCATCCGCCGGCCGGAGGCAATCCGCTGGTGGTCATCATGACCGGCGCCGGCTGGCCCTTCCTGGTCCTGCCGGTGCTGGCCGGAACCATCGCGCTGGTCGCGCTGGCCTGGGCCTATCACCGGGCGATCTCCAGGCGCAGCTATCCCGGCTGATCCGCCGCGACCGGAAGACCGGCCGCCGCCGCGTCGAAATGGCGTTGCATGTCGGCATGGGCGGCGCATTCCTGCAAGGCCCCGGACATCGGCGATTGCGGATCGCGATGGGACAGCACCAGCCCGATCAGCTGGCGCCGCACCGGCTCGATCATCTCGCGCAGCGCCAGGTCGGGCATGTCGCCGAACAGATAGCCGAAACTGTGCGGCACGATCGCGCACCAGGCGCCGTTCTTCAGATGCGAGGCGACGCCCAGGAAGGAATTGCTGACCACATGCGGCCGCATCGAGACCCCGGCGCTGGCGGCGATATGGTTCAGGATGCGGCGGTTCTGCATGTCCTCGGACAGCAGGCACAGCGGTTCGCGCACCGCCTCGGCCCAGGGAACGGCCTTGCGCCGCGCCAGCGGGTGATCCTGGCGGCAGGCGAAGACATAGCGTTCGTAATACAGCGGCACGCGGCGCACGTTTTCCAGCGGCTCGTTCTCCAGATAGGTGACGCCGCCGTCGATCTCGAAATTCTCCAGCGCGGCGCTGATCGCCCGCGACGACATCGAGCGCAGATCGATCGAGGACAAGGGATGCCGCGTGGCGAATTGCGCCGACAGGAACGACACCGAGGGCATCGCCGCCGGGATCACCCCCAGCCGCAGCGTGCCCCGCAGCCCGCCCTTGCGCTGGCCCGCCAGGTCGTTGCGCAGGCTGTCGTAATCGGTCAGGATCTGGCGCCCCCAGTCCAGCAGCTTCCTGCCCTCGGAGGTCAGGCCCCGGAAGCGATGGCCGCGCACGATCAGCGGAAAGCCCAGGTCCTCCTCCAGCTTGCGGATCGCCTGGGACAGGGTCGGCTGCGTGACGTTGCAGGCCTCGGCCGCCCGTCCGAAATGCTGCATCTCGGCCAGCGTCACGAAGAATTTCAGATGCCTTATCAGCATGGACAGCCCTCTTTCGGGATCGGACCGAAGATCGCCTGGCGATATTTCCGCTGGAGCATATCGGTGGGGGCATCGCAAGGAAAGCGAAACAAGCGCAAGGAGGTTTCCGCCACCCTTGTCCCTTGTATAAGACCGGCCGGGCGTTTGGAAGACTGACTTTTTCAGTCGGAGTTGCCGATGCCGCCCCTTGGGGTGGGCCTTGGTTGCGATGCGAAAGCCGCGGCATTGATATCGCGGACAAACTTAAAAATTGACACGCGTAAATTTATTGCGTAGCTTTCCCCCGAGCCGCCGCAGGGGAGGAGCTTTGGCGGCCGGTCGGGGTTCCCGGCGATGTCTCCTCGAAATGCGAGATCCTGGGAGGATTCCATGAGTTTCAAGAAAGCGCTTTCGGCGCTGCTGACCACTGTTGCGCTAGGCTCGGCCGGGGCCGCCTTCGCCGATGGGATCGGTGCGTCCCTGCTGACCCAGCAACACCCGTTCTATATCGAGCTGGCGGATGCCATGAAGGCCGAGGCCCAGGCGAAGGGCGTGCCGCTGGAGATCAGCATCGCCAACCAGGACCTGAACAAGCAGCTGGCGGATGTCGAGGATTTCGTCGTCAAGGGCGTCGAGGTCATCATCATCTCGCCCGTCGACAGCCAGGGCGTCATGGCCGCCATCGCGCGGGCCGAGGCGGCGGGGATCAAGGTCATCACCGTCGATGTGCCCGCCGCCAATGCCGAGGTCGTCTCGCATATCGGCACGGACAATTACACCGGCGGCGTCAAGGCCGGCGAGCTGATGGCCGAGGTTCTGGGCGGCGCGGGCAAGGTCGCGATCATCGACTATCCGACCGTGCAATCCGTGGTGGCGCGGGTCGAGGGCTTCAGGAAGGCGCTGGAGGCGCATCCCGAGATCGAGATCGTCGCCCAGCAGACCGGCATCACGCGGGCCGAGGCGCTGGCGGTGTCGCAGAACATGCTGCAGGCCAATCCCGACATCACCGGCATCTTCGGCTTCGGCGACGACGCCGCGCTGGCAGCCGCCGTCGCGGTCAGGTCGGCCGGGCTGGAGGACCAGGTGAAGGTCATCGGCTTCGACGGGATGGAAGAGGCGCGCAACGCCGTCGACAGCAACCCGGTAATGGTCGGCGTCATCCAGCAGTTCCCCGACCAGATGGGCAGGACCGCGGTCGAGACCGCCGCCCTGGTGATCGAGGGGCAGGAGGTCCCGGCCGAACAGCCCATCGTGCCGGGCGTCTATACCAAGGAGTGACGCATCCGGGACCGTTTCGCGATGATGCGGTCCCGCTTCCCTGTCCGAGGAGGGGCCTGGCAATGACGCAGGCGAACCAGATCGTGCTGTCCTTGCGCGATATCAGGAAGAATTTCGGCCCGGTCGAGGCGCTGAAGGCCATGAAGCTGGAGGTCCGGCCCGGCCGGGTGCACACCATCCTGGGGGAAAACGGCGCCGGGAAATCCACGCTGATGAAGATCCTGGTCGGCGTGCACCAGCCCTCGGGCGGGGAAATGCGACTGGACGGGCGGCCCTATGCGCCGCAGAACCCGAAGGACGCGGCCGCCCAGGGGCTTGCGATCGTCTTTCAGGAACTGAGCCTGTGCAACAACCTGACCGTCGCCGAAAACATCATGGCGACGCATGAGCCGGCGCGTTTCGGCTTCATCAACGACCGGAAATTGCGGGCAGAGGCGCGGGCGCTGGTCCGCGACCTGGGCCTGCCTGTGGATGTGAACGCGAAGGTCGGTCATCTCTCGATCGCGCAGCGCCAGCTTGTCGAGATCGCCAAGGGGCTCGGCAGGCCCGCGAAGGTGCTGATCCTGGACGAGCCGACCTCGTCGCTGTCGGATTCCGAGGCCGAGATCCTGTTCGGCATCATCGAACGGCTGAAGGCGCGGGGCACCGCGATCATCTACATCTCGCACCGCATGGAAGAGATCATGCGGCTGTCCGACGACATCACGGTCGTCCGCGACGGATCCTATGTCGCGACGCGCGAACGCGATCAGACCTCGATCGAGGAGCTGATCGCGCTGATGGTCGGGCGCAGGATGGACGAGATCTATCCGCCGCGCCTTGCGCCCGCGCCCGGCGCGGACGTGCGGCCCGTCCTGGAGGTGCGCGGCCTGTCCTGCGAGGGGCGGTTCCGCGATGTCGGCTTCGCGCTTCGCCCCGGCGAGATCCTGGGCTTCTTCGGCCTGATCGGATCGGGCCGGTCCGATGTGATGAATGCGCTCTTCGGGATGCGGTCGGTGACGGGCGAGATCCGCGTCGACGGCAAGCCCCTGCGGCTGCGCAATCCCGCCGAGGCGATCGCCGCCGGGATCGGCTTCGTGACCGAGAACCGCAAGGAGGAGGGGCTGGTCCTTGGCGCGCCGCTGCGCGCGAACATTTCCATGGCCGCGCTGGACGGCTTTGCCGGAAAGGCCGGTTTCCTGCGCTTCGGCCGGGAACGCCGCGCGGCCCGTGCGGAAGTCCGGCGCCTGGGGGTGCGCGCCAATTCGCTGGAAACGCTTGCGGGCAACCTGTCGGGCGGAAACCAGCAGAAGATCGTGCTGGCGAAATGGCTGCTGACGCGCCCCCGCGTGCTGATCCTGGACGAGCCGACGCGCGGCGTCGATGTCGGCGCGAAATTCGAGATCTACCGCATCATCCGCGAACTGGCCGCCGAGGGAACCGCGATCCTGCTGGTCTCTTCGGAACTGCCCGAAGTGCTGGGGCTGGCCGACCGCATCGCCATCATGGCCGAGGGCGATCTGAGGGCCACGGTCGCGCGCGGCGAGCTGACCCCCGAAATCGTCATGGCCCATGCAACGGGAACCCATCAATGACCCAGACAACCGATACGAATATCAGCGCCGGACGAGAGCATCTGCGCGCCGCCCTGCATCAATATGGCGGTATCCTGGTTTCGCTGGTCGTGCTCTGCGTGATCTTCACGCTGCTGAACGAGCGTTTCATGACCGTCGCCAACCTGACCAATATCCTGCAGCAGGTGGCGGTGGTCGCCATCGCCGCCTTCGGGATGACCTGGGTGATCCTGCTGGGGGAAATCGACCTGTCCATCGGCTCGATCATCGCCGTGGCGGGCATGGCGGGCGCGCAGGCGCTGGCCTTCGGCTGGGGATTTGCCCCCGCGCTCGTGTTCACGCTGCTGGCCGGGGCGGCGATGGGGCTGGTGAACGGCGTGCTGACCGCCAAGCTGCTCTTGCCGTCCTTCATCGTCACCGTGGCGACGATGGGCATCTATCGCGGCATGGTCAGCCTGCCGACCAACGGCGCGCCGGCGATGATCTCGGATCCGACATGGACGGCGATCGGCAGCGACAGCTGGGCGGGATTGCCGATCATCATCTGGATCGTGGTGGCGCTGTTCATGTTCAACCATATCCTGCTGTCGCGGACGACCTTCGGGCGTCGGGCCTATCTGACCGGCGGCAACCGCGAGGCGGCGCTGTATTCCGGCATCAAGGTCGACCGGCTGAAGATCGCCATCTTCACGCTGTCGGGGGTGATGGCGGCGATCTCGGGGATCCTTCTGTCCTCGCGCCTCTATTCGGCCCAGACCAATGCCGGGACCAGCTACGAGCTGGACGCCATCGCCGCCGCCGTCCTGGGCGGCACCAGCCTGGCCGGCGGGGTCGGCACCATGGTCGGCACGCTGATCGGCGCGCTGATCATCGGGGTGATGAACAACGGCATGAACATGCTGTCGGTGCCCTATTTCTACCAGCTGATCGTCAAGGGACTGGTGATCCTGGTCGCGGTCTGGCTGGATGTGCGTGCCAAGCAGCGGCGAGGTTGAGCATGAAGAAGGTCCTGACGATCGGCGAAGTGCTGGTCGAGATCGTGGCGACCACCAGGGGCGAGGGCTTCCTTCAGGCGCAGCCGCTGGTCGGCCCGTTCCCCTCGGGCGCGCCGGCGATCTTCATCGACCAGGTGGGCAAGCTGGGCACGCCCTGCGCCATCGTCTCGCGCGTCGGCGACGACGATTTCGGGCGGGTGAACATCGAGCGGCTCTCGGCGGACGGGGTCGATGTCTCGGGGATCGAGATCGCGCCCGGAGAAACGACCGGCAGCGCCTTCGTCCGCTATCGCGAGGATGGCAGCCGCGCGTTCCTCTACAACATCCGCCACAGCGCCTGCGGCAAGATCCGCCCCACGCCGGCCTCCGAGGCGCTGGTCGAGGGCTGCGGCCACCTGCACGTCATGGGCTCGGCCCTGTCGGTGCCGGATCTGGGCGGCATGGTCATGGACGCGGCGCGGCGGATCAAGGCGCGGGGCGGCACGATCTCCTTCGATCCGAACCTGCGGCCGGAACTGCTGGACGCGCCGGGGATGCGCCGGGCGCTCGAGGCCGTCCTGGCCATGACCGACCTGTTCCTGCCCTCGGGCGAGGAGCTGTTCCTGTTCGATGCCGCCGGGGACGAGGCGGGCGCGGTCGAGGCCCTGCTGGGGCGCGGCATCCGCAGCATCGTCGTCAAGCGCGGCGCGGCGGGGGCAAGCCTGTTCCAGAACGGCCTGCGCGTGGATGCCCCGCCGCTGGCGGTCGAGGAACTGGACCCGACCGGCGCCGGGGATGCCTTCGGCGGCGCCTTCCTGGCCTTCTGGCTGGCCGATGCCGATCCGGCGCAGGCGCTGCGCCTTGCCAATGCGGCCGGGGCGCGGGCCGTGACCCGGCTGGGCCCGATGGAAGGCACCTCGAATCGCGCCGAACTGGACGCATTGCTGCAAGACCCGAAAGGCTAGACCGATGATCGCGAACCCGCTGCACGCCATCGCCGAATGGCGCGACCGTCCCGGCCCCTCGGGCATCCCCTCGATCTGCACCGCGCATCCGCTGGTGATCGAGGCGGCGATGCGCTGCATCGCGCCCACGCCGCTGCCACTGCTGATCGAGGCGACCTGCAACCAGGTCAACCAGGAGGGCGGCTATACCGGCATGACGCCCGCCGATTTCCGCCGCTTCGTCGAGGGCATCGCGCGTGAAGCGGGGTTTCCGCTGGACCGGCTGATCCTCGGCGGCGACCATCTCGGCCCCAACCCGTGGAAGACCCTGCCCGCCGACCAGGCCATGGCCAGGGCCGAGACGATGATCCGCGACTATGCGGCGGCCGGCTTCACCAAGCTGCACCTGGACTGCTCGATGGGCTGCGCCGGCGAGCCGGTGGCGCTGGACGACGCGGAGACAGCGGCCCGCGCGGCGCGGCTGGCGGCGGCGGCCGAAGCGGCGCGGCCCGCGGGGGGCGTGGCGCCGGTCTATGTCATCGGCACCGAGGTCCCGATCCCCGGCGGCGCGATGGAAGAGATCGAGGGCCTGGAGATCACCAGCCCCCGCGCGGCCCTGACCACCTTCGAGGTGCATCGGCGGGCCTTCGCGGATGTCGGCCAACAGGACGCATTCAGTCGCGTCGTCGGACTGGTCGTCCAGCCGGGGGTGGAGTTCGGCAATCACAACGTCATCGACTATGACCCGGCCGCGGCGCGCGACCTTTCCGCCGCGTTGGCGCAGATGCCGGGACTGGTCTTCGAGGCGCATTCGACCGACTACCAGACCCGCGAGGCCCTGACCGCGCTGGTCCGCGACGGTTTCGCGATCCTGAAGGTCGGGCCGGGCCTGACTTTCGTGCTGCGCGAGGCGCTCTATGGGCTGGACGCCATCGCCGAGGAGCTGTTCCCCGGCAGGCGCCAGCGGACCCTGCGCCAGGCAATGGAGGCGGTCATGCAGCAGGCCCCCGGAAACTGGGATCGCTACTATCACGGCTCCGATGCCGAACGCGCCCTGCAGCGGCATTTCTCCTACAGCGACCGGATCCGCTATTACTGGCCGCAACCGGCCGCCGAACAGGCGGTGGCAGAGCTTCTGGCGCTGCTGGGCGATGCCGATCTTCCCGAGACGCTGGTCGCACAATATCTGGGCGGGCTCTATCCCGAGGTCCGGGCCGGCCGCCTGCCGCCGCGCGCCCGCGCGCTGACCCTGGCGGCCGTCGAGCGGCTGGCGGCGGATTACGTGGCGGCCTGCCGCGGCTGATCGCCTGCCGGCGGGCGTCCTTGACCCCTGCCGCACTGCGGCGGATAGTGTAAAAATATGTTTTTACGCGAGATAATATGACACCTCGGGAGATTTCCGAAGGGAAGGGGCGCGGAATGGAAGACCAGAAGATCAGGAACATGGAGGAGTTTTCGGCGGTCAGCGGCATCTCCAGGCCGACGATCTCGAAATATTTCAACGACCCGTCCAGCGTCCGCAAATCCACCCGCGAACGGATCGAGAAGGCCATCGCCCGCTATGGCTATCGGCCCAACCTCTTCGCCATCAACCAGAACCGCAAGCTGACCAGGAATATCGGCATCATCGTCCCGCATATCGTCGATCCGTTCTATGCCGAGATCGTCCGCCATATCGAGATGCGCTGCGCCGAGGCGGGATACTGGGCGATCGTGCTGGGATCGCACGGGGACCCGGAGCGGGAGCTGAATGCCCTTGAGATGCTGTACTCGCTACGCATCGCCGGGGCGATCATCGCGCCGCTGGGGGACAGCTCGGTCTCGGACCGGATCCGGCAGGTCGCGGCGGATATCCCCACTGTCATCTTCGACAATCACATGAACGGCGAGGAGATCTTCTTCGGCACCGACAATTTCCAGTCGATCGGCCTGATGGTGGATTACCTGTGCCGCAGCGGAGAGCCCCCCTGCTTCCTGGACATGCCCGCCGTGAACACCAATGCCCGCGAGCGCCGAGAGGCCTATATCCGCGCCATGGAGATTGAGGGCCATGATCCGCATGTCATTCCCATCCAATCGACCGGCTGGGAATTCGAGGAGCTGGGCCACCACGCCGGGCTGGAGATCCTGTCCGCCCGGCAATTGCCCTGGAACACGATCCTCTGCGCCAACGACCGCCTGGCGATCGGCCTGATCGCCGCGGCCTTCGAGCGGGGGCTGCGCGTCGGACGCGGTGCCGCGACGGCCTTGCGGATCGCCGGCCACGACGACCACCCGATGGCGCGCTTCACCGCCCCCGCCCTGACGACCGTGGCCCAGGACTATGTTTCCATTGCGGAAAACAGCGTGTCCACGCTGTTCCACATGATCGAGGAGGGCAAGCGCCCGCTTGATCCCGTGCGCCGCCTGGAGGGGCGGCTCATCCTGCGAGCCTCGGCGTGAACTGCGTTGATTCCGTCAATATTTTCGTGCGTAAAAAATAGAATGTCAACGGCGGAGTAAAACCCTGCCACGCGGCGGCGCAAAAGTCTGCCAGTTAGCGGCACAAGCACGGAACGTCGGGAGGGCGTAGCCCGACCAGAGTTCCGTGCTTGTGCCGTTGGTATTTTTTGAAAGGGGTCAGCCGGCCTTTCGGGCGCGGCTTTGGGCGAGACGAT
>NZ_QNRC01000060.1 GCF_003709565.1 Paracoccus sigandri
GGAAAGAAGGGAGCCAGGCGCGCCATCTGCGCGTCGGTCAGCCAGAAGAGATCGCTCATGTCACCGCTCCGTTTTCGGAGGCGTGAATCACGCAGCGCAACAGAAATCAATGCATCCTGACCCTAAGTGAGTGCACTTTAAATAGGGTTCCTGCGTTCAGCAGCCTCGTAAGTTTTTGTTACCAATATCACAGCGGCGGCGCTGGTGGCTTGGTTATCGTACCAGCATTTACAGCCTTGGATTTTACAGATCGCCGAAAGAGCTTTCCGTCCACTGCGGCGTAGAGCCAATCTTTCGATCCACCAGCAAAGGACACTGCGGATACGGTGCCATATATTGGGGAGTTGAGGATCGGCCCCTGGCGGCCCGCCGCCTCGAAACCTTGTATTCCCAATGGAGTGGCAAAGAACGGCTGCCCCAAGTCATTCACGGTAACACTACGGTTTTCACTATAGAGCCCCACCTCCGGCATCTCAAGACGATAGTAGGGTTCCCCATCCACAAGGCCACCATCGGCCATAACATGAAATGACCATGCGAACTTGCTCTTGGCATCTCCAACGATCATAAATTCTTGATCAGGGCTCATGGAAATGCTTGATGGCTCATGTAAATCAGTACCGTCGTAAGCGGTAGAAATCTTGCCACGGGTGTCGATACGCAAAATTACTCCCTGTGCCGACTCGACAGCGTAGATGTCGCCCTGCTTGTTCGACGTGACAGCGGATGCGGAGACGTTGTCGGCAACTATTTCTCTATCTGCCACCGTCGCTCCATAAGAAACAATCAGTTTTTTCTCTGGTTGTGCAACGTAAAGACGACCGTTCGCGCCAATCGCCATAGATAAGTTTTTCCCCTGTTCATCTGCCAGCATAGTAATTGAGTCATCTTCAACTGACAGCCGCCAGATATTTCCGCTATCGTCGTTGAAATGTACATTCCCATCCATGTCGCTAGCGATACTGGAAATCGTCCCGTAGTCGGTCCCTACCTGCTCCCATGTTTCATCGCCATTAATTACCGAGAAGACGTGGCCACGGTCTTCCGACCCGGGCTGCCCATAGTAGAACGGCAAAGAGATTACTTTAATCGGCTCTGGATAGTCGCGCCACAACCACCGCAGAGCATCAGGCATGACTGCACGTCCATGGGTCGACTCGTGGCCAGCCACACCATATTCGAACTTAACGTCGTAACCTGCAAATTGCAGTGCTTCATGCATCGCCTGGTTTGCTGTTGGCCAACTTCCAGCATATCGTGTCCCAAAGGGTTGTAGATCTGTGATGTGGTCGGCCTTGCCCGCTTGCATAAATACACGGATGGGACGAGGCTCGGTCTTCCGGACAATATTCGCAAGCGTATGAGCGCCTTTCATACTAATATAAGTCCCATTGAAACTCATGACTCGACGAAACTGATCGGACCTATTCCACGCAGCACTAAATGCACCCACTGCGCCGGTACTGCTCCCTGCGATCGCGCGGTCATTGGGATTTTCGGAGAGGGGATAGCGTTTGGATACGGCGAGTAGCAGCTCGTCCAGAAGGAATCCAGAGTAGCGATCACTGATTGAATCATATTCGAAATGGCGCT
This sequence comes from Paracoccus sigandri, assembly GCF_003709565.1. Lineage (GTDB taxonomy): Bacteria > Pseudomonadota > Alphaproteobacteria > Rhodobacterales > Rhodobacteraceae > Paracoccus > Paracoccus siganidrum. The sequence continues at coordinate 1,594 of NZ_QNRC01000060.1, forward strand.
CGTATCGATTTTGTCCGTCGCTCGAGCGAGTCGGGTGAACGCCCGGATCGACGAACACAGCAACAAGAGGAGGAATTTCGTTAGCTGCGATTAAATTGTCCAATATGACGTTAGTTTCCAATTTCGGATCAAGAAAGGTGCGAACCCCATCAAGAAAGATCATGACAGGTAATGGTTTAGAATTATCGTACCCTGCGGGCGTGTATACAACATAATTATGAGGCGTTCCCGGATAATACTTTCCTGGCGGTAGCATGAAGCTTTCCAGCTTCCCAGGCATTACGCCAACTTGTAGCTCGGCTTCTGGCGGTGGCATGTACACGATTTGCGCATTGGCGGGTGTGAACATTCCCCCCATCGCCAAAAGCGCAGAGACGAACACGGTTGTCTTTACTTTCATATTAATTCCTCTCTGTTGTCTTGTTAGTAGTCCAGGCGGGGCGATCTTGGCGCTGGTGCAGCAAACTCAGACCAAGCTCTTCTACTGAGTACCGCATGTGCTGGTTAGAAAAACATGTAGAGAGCCACGTGGGGCAAGGCCTATGGGGAAGGTTCTACGCCCACCTTTATCGGATCAGACTGCGCCTGTGCTACGCAGGTATACGCAGCACAGATGGCGTGACCTCAATCATCACTGCAAAAGAACAACTTATCTGGTGCAACCGCTATTCCAGAGATGTCCTTTAATTTCAGCCGCGCAGGATGCTGCGTCCCGCATATTCGGCGGTTGCGCCCAGCATTTCCTCGATGCGGATCAGCTGGTTGTATTTCGCCAGCCGGTCGGACCGCGCCAGCGAGCCGGTCTTGATCTGGCCGCAATTGGTGGCCACCGCCAGGTCGGCGATGGTGGCATCCTCGGTTTCGCCCGAGCGGTGCGACATCACCGAGGTAAAGCCCGCCCGGTCGGCCATGCGCACCGCGTCCAGCGTCTCGGACAGCGTGCCGATCTGGTTGACCTTGACCAGCAGCGAATTGCCGCAGCCCTTCGCGATCCCCTCGGCCAGCCGCGCCGGGTTGGTCACGAACAGGTCGTCGCCGACCAGCTGCACCGATGCCCCCAGGCGCTCGGTCAACAGCTTCCAGCCTTCCCAGTCGTCCTCGGAACAGCCGTCCTCGATCGACAGGATCGGATAGTCGGCGCAAAGCGCGGCCAGGTAGTCGACATTCTCGGCCGGGCTCAGCGACTTGCCCTCGCCGACCATCTCGTATTTGCCGCCCTTGAAATATTCGGTCGAGGCGCAGTCCAGCGCCAGCATGATGTCGTCGCCGGGCTTGTAGCCGGCCTTCTCGACCGCCTTCAGGATGAAGTCCAGCGCGTCGCGGGTGCTGGAGAGGTTCGGCGCAAAGCCGCCCTCGTCGCCGATGCCGGTCGAAAGACCCGCCGCCGAAAGCTCCTTCTTCAGCGTGTGGAACACCTCGGATCCCATGCGCACCGCGTCGCGGATATTGCCGGCGCTGACCGGCATGATCATGAATTCCTGGATGTCGATCGGGTTGTCGGCATGTTCGCCGCCATTGATGATGTTCATCATCGGCACCGGCAGGATCCGCGCCGAGGTGCCGCCGACATAGCGTAAAAGCGGCTGCTGGCAGGCATCCGCGGCGGCCTTGGCCACGGCCAGCGACACGCCCAGGATCGCGTTGGCGCCCAGCCGGGCCTTGTTGGGGGTGCCGTCCAGCTCGATCATCAGCGCGTCGATGGCGCGCTGCTCGGTCGCGTCCTCGCCGATCAGGTTCTCGGCGATCTCGCCATTGACGGCGGCGACGGCCTCCAGCACGCCCTTGCCCAGGTAGCGCGCCTTGTCGCCGTCGCGCTTCTCGACCGCCTCATGGGCGCCCGTGGACGCGCCCGAGGGCACCGCCGCCCGGCCCATCGTGCCGTCTTCCAGCGTCACGTCGACCTCGACGGTCGGATTGCCGCGGCTGTCAAGGATCTCGCGGGCGAATATGTCGATAATCGCGGTCATGGCTCTCTCCTCTTGCGATTGACGGTCAGTATTGGCCGAGCGGCGTGACCCGGATGCTGTTGGTGGTCCCCGGCACGCCGAAGGGAAAACCGCAGACCACGACGATCCTGTCGCCCGGCTTGCCGATTCCCAGATCCAGCACCGCCTCGGCGGCATGGATCGGCACCGTGTCGTGATCGCTGATCTCGGCCTCGTGCATCGAACGCACGCCCCAGACCAGCGACATGCGGCGTGCGACGGCCTCATCCCCGGTCAGCAGGACGGTCGTGCGCGGGGATCGGTGCGAGACGATCCGCCGTCCCGAAGCGCCGGTCGAGGAGAAGGAGACGATGGCCGGGGACGAAAGCGCATCAGCCAGTTCGACCGCCGCGAAGGCGATGGCCTGTTCGGCCGTGTCGACATGGGGCGCGGTCGCGCCAAGCGAGGCGGAATAGAAGGGATGCGCCTCGGTGCGGCGGATGATGCGGTCCATCATGGCGACGGCCTCGACGGGATACTGGCCCGACGCGGTTTCCGCCGACAGCATCACCGCATCGGTGCCATCATAGACCGCCGTCGCCACGTCCGAAGCCTCGGCCCGCGTCGGCGTCGGCGTGGTGATCATGGATTCCAGCATCTGCGTCGCCACGATCACCGGGCGGTCGAGTTGCCGGCACAGGCGGATGATCTCCTTCTGCCGGCCCGGCACGTCCTCGGGCGGGATCTCGACGCCCAGGTCGCCGCGCGCGATCATCACGCCATCCGCCTCGGCCACAATCTGCGGCAGGCTGTCCAGAGCCGAGGGCTTCTCGATCTTGGCGATCAGCCCGGCGCGACCTTGGATCAGGGCCTTGGCCTCGACCAGGTCCTCGGGCCGCTGGACGAAGGACAGCGCGACCCAATCGACCCCCAACGACAGGCCGAATTCCAAGTCGGCTCGATCCTTTTCCGTCAGCGCCGGCAGGTCCACCACCGTATCGGGCAGGTTCACCCCCTTGCGGTCGAGGATGCGGCCGCCGGCGATCACGCGGGCGGTGATGGTGTCGGCATCATGGGCGACGGCTTCCAGCCGGATACGGCCGTCGTCGATCAGCAACTGGTGGCCGGGGCGGATCGCGGCGAAAATCTCCGGATGCGGCAGGGGAATATCATCACCCTTGCTGCCGAGGCGCAGGGTCAGGGTATCGCCGGCCGCGACCTCTCGCGGGCCGCCCGGCACCTGGCCGATGCGGATCTTGGGGCCTTGCAGGTCCTGCAGGATGCCGATGGGCTGGCCGAACTCGGCCTCCAGCGCGCGGATGGTATCAAACGCCTGCCGGTGGTCGTCATGGCTGCCGTGGCTGAAGTTCAGCCGGAAGGTGTCGGCCCCGGCCAGAAACAGGCGGCGCAGCATTTCGGGGCTGCGGCTGGCGGGACCGACGGTGGCGAGGATCTTGGCGCGGCGCGGGCGCAGCGTATCGGGGGTCTGGTTGTTCATGGGATGTATACCGCCCTGAAGTCGTTGACATTGGTCAGGGTCGGCCCGGTCTTGACCAGGTCGCCGATCCTGTCGAAGAGGCTGTAGCTGTCATGTCCCGCAAGCACCTTTGCCGGGTCCAGCCCCGCCGCGCGGGCGCGGGCCAGCGTGTCGGGGGCGACGGTGGCGCCCGCCGCATCCTCGCTGCCGTCGATGCCGTCGGTGTCTCCGGCCAGCGCATGCACTCCGGGCAGGCCGTCCAGCGCCAGCGCCATGGCCAGCAGGAATTCGGTGTTGCGCCCGCCCCTGCCGGGCTTGGTCGCGCCGATGGTGACGGTGGTTTCACCGCCCGACAGCAGCACGGCGGGGCCCTTGACCGGTTGGCCATGCAGCGCGGCGGATCGCGCGATCCCGGCCATGATCTGACCGGTTGCGCTGGCCTCGCCCTCGATGGCGTCGCCGAGGATCAGCGGCGTCACCCCGTCGGCGCGGGCGATGGCCGCCGCCGCCTCCAGCGCCAGCATCGGGGTCGAGATCATGCGGTAGTTCGCCTGGAAAGCTGGCAGTGGTTCGGGTGTTTCCAGCAGCAGGCGGCGCGCCGTCTCGGGCAGGTCGGGGCCCAGCATCCGCACCACCTCGGACAGATCCGCCCCCGCGTCCGGGTCATGCACCGTCGGACCCGAGGCGATGGCCAGCGGATCGTCGCCGGGCACGTCCGAGATCGCCAGCGTCACCACCGGCGCGGGGGCCGCCGCCAAGGCCAGTCGCCCTCCCTTGATGGCCGAGAGCCTGCGGCGAACCCGGTTCATCACCGAGATCTGCGCCCCGGAAGCCAGGAGCAGGCGGTTCACCTGCATCTTCTCGTCCAACGTCAGGCCGGGCGCGGGCGCGGTCATCAGGGCCGAGCCGCCGCCCGAGATCAGCGCCAGCACCAGATCGTCGGGACCAAGCCCGCCGACCGCATCCAGGATGCGCTGCGCCGCCTGCGCACCGGCCTGGTCTGGCACCGGATGGGCGGCCTCGATCACTTCGATGCGGCGGGTCGGCACGGCATGGCCGTAGCGGGTGACGACCACCCCCGACAGGTCAACGCCGGGCCAAGCGTCTTCGACCGCGCGGGCCATGGCGGCGGCGGATTTCCCCGCCCCCACCACGACGATGCGCCCGCGCGGAATTTCGGGCAGATGGCGCGCGACCGTCTTGGCCGGATCGGCGCTGTCCACCGCCGCGCCGAACAGGCGCAGCAGAAGGTCTTTCGGATCGCGCGTCATCGCCGCACCTCAGATATTGGCGCCGCGGATGGCCGCACAGACGGCATCCGTGACCTGTTGCGTGGTGGCGGTGCCGCCCACATCGGGGGTCAGCACGCCATCGGCGCAGACCTGTTCGACCGCCACCATCAGGCGCTTCGCGGCATCGCCCTCGCCCAGATGCTCCAGCATCTGCGCGGCAGTCCAGAAGGTTGCGACCGGATTGGCGATGCCCTTGCCGGTGATGTCGAAGGCCGAGCCGTGGATCGGCTCGAACATCGAGGGATAGCGCCGTTCCGGGTCGATATTGCCGGTCGGCGCCACGCCCAGGCTGCCCGCCAGCGCGCCCGCCAGATCCGACAGGATATCGGCATGCAGGTTGGTCGCCACGATGGTGTCGAGGCTTTGCGGGTTCTTGACCATCCGCACGGTCATGGCATCGACCAGCATCTTGTCCCAGGTCACATCGGGAAATTCCTTCGAGACCTCGGCCGCGATCTCGTCCCACATCACCATACCGTGGCGTTGCGCGTTCGACTTGGTCACCACCGTCAGCAGCCTGCGAGGCCGCGACTGCGCCAGCTTGAAGGCATAGCGCATGATCCGGGTGACGCCGACGCGGGTGAAGATGGCGACCTCGGTGCCGACCTCCTCGGGCAGGCCCTTGTGGGCACGGCCGCCATGGCCGGAATACTCGCCCTCGGAGTTCTCGCGCACGATCACCCAGTCCAGGTCGCCGGGGCCGACGCCTTCCAGCGGCGACTGGATGCCGGGCAGGATCTTGGTCGGGCGCACATTGGCATATTGGTCGAAGCCCTGGCAGATCGGCAGGCGCAACCCCCAAAGCGTGAGGTGATCGGGCACGTCCGGCGCGCCGACCGCGCCGAAGAAGATGGCGTCGAAGGCTTTCAACTGCTCGGGGCCGTCTTCGGGCATCAGCGCGCCGGTCTTTTTGTAGCGTTCCGAACTCCAGTCGAATTCGGTGACGTCGAACTTGAATTTCCCGTCGCGTCCGGCCAGGGCCTCCAGCGCTTGCAGCCCGGCGGCGATCACTTCGGGGCCGATACCGTCGGCGGGAATGGCGGCGATCTTGTAGGTTTTCATGGGTGTGGTCCTCTCCTCATTCGGTCCTGACAAGCCGAATGCGTCGCCAAAGGGGGCGCGGTTACCCTGAAATCTCCTCCCCTGCGACGCCTTGCGGCGATCACATGCGACGCTGTTCAGCGACCGCAAGGCAACGATACGACCGACGAAGGCGCCGCAGCAATTTGCGTAGAATTATATACGGTTCCGCAATAAACTGACCGGGGAGGAACTCATGGACATTCACCAGATCAGGTGCTTCCTGGCCGTGGCGGAAGAACTGCATTTCGGCCGGGCGGCCCAGGCAATGGGCATATTGCCGGCCTCGCTGACCCGGCAGATCAGGCTGCTGGAGGATCGTTTCGAGACGCGTCTTTTCCTGCGCACCACCCGGAACGTCGCGCTGACCGAAGCGGGAACGGCGATCCTGGAGGACGCCCGAGCCCTCGTCGCACAGGCCGACCAGTTCGAGCAGCGCATCCGCAGCGTGAGGCGCACGGAGAAGCCGGTCCTGAAGGTCGGCGCCATCGATAGTGCCGCGACCGGGCTGATGCCGCAACTTCTGCAGCTTCTGCGCCTCAAGCATCCCGAGATCGAAGTCCAGTTGATCGAGCAGAAGACGATTCACCTGCTACCCAAGATCCTGAGCGGCAGCATCGACATCGCCTTCTGCCGCCCTCCCGATATCCGTGACCCGAATATCCATTTCCAGACGCTGTTTTTTGAGACCGCCGTCGTTGCCCTGCCCGAGAAGCACCCTTTGGCGAATCGGGTCGAACTGAACATTCGCGATCTGGCGGACATGCCGCTCATCGTGCCCGACCGCCGATCCCGGCCACATTCGCACGACCTGACGATCAAGCTGTTCACCGATGCGGGCCTGACCGCACGCATCGCGCAAGTGGCGGAGGAAAAGCATACCATCGTCAGCCTGGTTGCGACGGGCGCGGGACTGGCCATCGTGCCCAAATGGGTTTCCCGCATGGCCGTGCCGGGGGTCGCGTTTCTGCCGCTGGTGGTGCCGGAGGGCACCACCCGGTCCAAGCTGATTCTGGCCGCGGCCTGGGCGCGCGGCACGCGCGACGACCAGCGCGATGCCCTTCTGGCCGTTCTGGACGAGAATCTGGACGCCATAGAAGAAAGTGCCTGAAACGCTTGCGCGGCACAGGGATCTTTTATTGATGTTCTTTATATAATCCTGTGCAAGTTGATCGCCGGGCCACTGATCCGCATCCTCCTGTGTCAGACCGCCCTTTCGGCTCGACAGGACGGTCGGGAAAGACTTGGGAGGAGGATTTCCTTGAAACGACCGCGATCCCCCTGACTACTGCGTGGGAATTGCCCGCGTGTTCCGCTGCCCGCACGAGGCACGGATAAGCGGTGCTTTCCGCAGGCAAGGACAACACTGCGCTGCCATCCGCAGCCGCGGCGTGTGAGTCTATGCCTGCTGCAAGGCAGTACGAACGGGGATGTTCAGCCATCGCTCCAATGGCGCCTCGTGAATGCGGCGTGTTTCCGCGTGCGCTCTCGATATCTGGGGAGGGATCCATGAGCCCGACAACCATTACCCTGCTGCTTCTGCTTTTCGCGATCGTCATGTTCGTCTGGGAGAGGATCCCGCTTGCCGTGACCGCGATGATCGTCTGTCTCGGCCTGGCGCTGACCGGCGTTCTGGAGCCCAAGGAAGCCTTTGCCGGCTTCGTCAACAACAACGTCATCCTGTTCGTCGGCATGTTCGTCATCGGCGGCGCCCTGTTCCAGACCGGCATGGCAAGCGAGATCGGCGGTCTGGTGACCCGCTTCGCAAAGACCGAACGACAATTGGTGGTTGCGATCATGATGATCACCGGCCTGATGTCGGGCGTTCTGTCCAACACCGGCACCGCCGCCGTGCTGATCCCCGTCGTCATCGGGATCGCGGCGAAATCGGGCTTTGCACGGTCGCGCCTGCTGATGCCGATCGTCTTCGCCGCCGCGATGGGCGGCAACCTGAGCCTGATCGGCGCCCCCGGCAACATGATCGCCCAGGCCGCGCTCGAATCGATCGACCTACGCTTCGGCTTCTTCGAATACGGCTATGTCGGCTTGCCGATGCTGCTGGCGGGCACTCTTTTCATGGCTACCATCGGCTACAGGCTGCTACCGGATCACAAGGCCGACGAGGCCCGTGACACGCACCTTCAGGAAGCCAGGACTTCCGTGCCGCAATGGAAGAAGACCGCCTCCCTGATCATCCTGGTCTGCACGGTTCTGGGCATGGTCTTCGAAAGGCAGATCGGGATACCCCTGCACATCACCAGCGTGATCGGGGCGCTGGTTCTGATCCTGACCGGCGTCATCAGCGAGAAGCAGGCCTATGGGTCCATCGACGCCCAGACCATCGTGCTCTTCGGCGGGATCCTGTCGCTGGCCACGGCGATGGAGACGACCGGGGCCGGCACGGCGGTCGCCCAGGCGGTGCTGAACCTGATGGGACCGGACACGCCGATGTTCGTCATCATGCTGGTCATCTTCCTGCTGGCGGTCGCGCTGACCAACTTCATGTCCAACACCGCCACGACCGCGCTGCTGGTGCCGATCGGCATGTCGATCTCCACCACCATCGGCGCCGACCCCAGGGCGGTTCTGATGGCGATCGTGATCGGCGGCTCGCTGGCCTATGCCACCCCGATCGGCATGCCCGCCAATGTCATGGTCCTGGGGCCCGGAGGATATACGTTCAAGGATTACGCCAAAGCCGGCCTGCCGCTTATCCTTGTGTCCACGATCGTGAGCATGGTCCTGTTGCCGATCCTGTTCCCGTTCTTCCCCTGACCGCATGAATGGCGGAAAAGACCGGTTCGAGCGGCCGCGAGCGATGCTCGCGGCCGCAATCGTAGAGAATCTCACAGGATACATATAGAGCGCGGGATAGTCCGGAAATCGGCATATGATTTGCCATTCCCTTAGGGTCAGGATTCATAACCAATAGATGACGAGAGCCGCGAGGGCGATGGCTGAGAAGAACACCTTGGGGCATCGGTCATAGCGGGTCGCGACGCGCCTCCAGTCCTTGAGCCTGCCGAACATG
>NZ_QNRC01000061.1 GCF_003709565.1 Paracoccus sigandri
TCCACCACCACCAGCGCGTCGGTCAGCGCCACCTGCCGCGGCACGCCCGGCCCCAGCGCCGCCAGCAGCGCCAGCAGCGCCGCGGCAAGCGGCGGCAGGATACGGCGGGCGCCCCCGATCATGGCGCCCCCCGCGGCATTCCGGGCAGGTCGGTCCACAGCCGCCGGGGCCGGGTCTCGGGGTCTTCCTCGCCCTCGATCTCGGGGCGCGGCAGGTCGCGCACCAGCCGCATGGCCAGGTCCAGGTTGACCTTGGCATCGCGGTCGCCCGGATCGGCCTGCAGCGCCGCGCGATAGGCCAGCTTGGCCAGCGCGATCTCGGGCTCCGCATCCTCGAAGCGGCTGGTCTCGATATTCTGGAAGCCCAGCCGCATCCGGGCATTGCCGATGGCGTAATGGGCGCCCGATTGCAGGTCGGGCCGTGCGCCCTGCATCAGCGGCAGCATCTCCTGCGCCTCGGTCAGCCGGTCGCGCCAGGCCAGATACAGGATCCGGGCATGGGCGACGCGCGGGTCGGCGCCCTCGCGCGGCTGGGCGTCGCGCCCGCCCGCCAGCGCCCGGATCGCCGCATTGTCGCGCGCGTCCAGCCAGATCGCATGGCCGAAACGCGCCGCCGCCGCCAGCGAGGCCAGCAGCGCCAGGACCAGCGCGGCGAATGTCAGCCGCCGGGTCATGCCGGCCTCATCAGGGGTGCGGGACGGCGCGGGGCATAGGGACGCTCGAACCAGCGCGCCAGCGCGAGCAGCCCGGCCGCGATCGCCGCCAGCAGATGGCACAGCCAGTCCAGGTCGCGCCGGGGCAGGATGCGCTCGGTCAGGATCGGGCGGGCCTCCATCTTGCCGATCTCGGCCACGGCCTCCTCGACCGCCTCGGGGCTTTCGGCCTCGAAGGCGCGATAGGTGACGCCCAGGCGCTGCAGGAACAGGTGCAGGTGCCGCTCGGGCCGGGTCTGGGGGGTGTTGCTTTCGCCGGGCCGGCCGTCGTCGAAGATGCTTTTCGCGCCGACCGTGCGCAGATACAGCCAATAGAGGTTCACGCCCTGCTCGGCCGCCAGTTCGCGCAGCATGTCCTGCACGGGCGGCGCGATCACCGCCGCCCCGTCCGAGACCATGACCACCGCCCGCGATCCCAGCGACGAGGCGTCGCGCATCATCTCCATCGCCAGCGCAAGCCCGCGCCCGACATCGGTCTGCGACAGCCCGCGTTCGTCCTGCGCGGCGATGGCGGCGGCGACGGCGGTGCGGCTGGTGGTCATCGGCAGGACCTGCAGCGGCGCGGTCGAGAAGGCGGCGATGCCGATGCGGTCGTCGGGGCGCTGTTCGATGAAATCCTGCAGGATGCGGCGGGCGGCGGCGGATTTGCTCTCCTCCTGCCCGCCCGGCGCGCGGCCCGCGAAGGTGTCGTCCATGCTGGAGGAGCGGTCGATCAGCAGCACCAGGTTGCTGCCGTTGCCGCGATGGGGCACCGCGCCGCCCTTCAGATAGGGGTCCGAGATGCCGAGGACCAGCGCCGCGATGGCCGTGACGCCAAGCGCGGTCAGCCCCAGGTCCACCGCGCGCGAGGCGCCGTCGGCGGGCCGCAGGTCCAGCCGCGGCACGTCGCCCGATTTCAGCCAGCGCGCCGCCAGCGGCAACAGCGCCAGCGGCAGGGCGCAAAGCGCCAGCGGCAGGCCGAAGCCGATCATCGCCGCCCCCTTTCGATCCGCGCCAGGTCGCGGGCAAGGGGGGCGACATCGCCATCGGACAGGTCCTGCGCGCGCCCGAAGAAGGCCGCGTCGGATTGCGCGAAGAAGGCGCCCAGCCGTTCGGCCACAGGCTGGAATTCGGGCCGGGCGCGCAGGAATTGCGGCAGGTCGGCGCCGATCAGCACCCGCCCGAAGGCGGCGTCGAAGGCGCGGTGCAGCTGCCGGCGGCGGCCGGTCGCGTCCGCGCCGGGCAGCCGGGCGATCAGGCGCGCGGCGCGGGTGAAGGGGCGGTCGGCGCGGCGGCGGAAGGGGCCCCAGGCCTGGTGCCAGGCCAGCGCCAGGAACGAGACCAGCGCGGCCAGCCCCGAGGCCGCCAGCCCGATGCGGTTCGGATTCGGGTCGATCAGGTGATAGACCGGATCGGGCAGAAGCTGGTCGGGGGTCGAGGGCGCCGCCAGCGGCCGGATCGGCGAGGTGACGAAGCGAAAGCCGGGCAGGTGGGCCTCGGTCCCGTCGGTCAGCCGGATCGGCGCGCTTGGCACCTCGCGCGCCTGCGGCTCCAGCGCGGAATAGAAGTTCTGCCAGCGCAGGGTCAGCTCGATGCCGTCGGGGATCTCGCGGCTGGTCACCTCGCGCAGGTCCAGCCAGTAATCCACGGCGCGGGGCTTGGGCAGGCTGGCCGGGTCGATGGCCACGCCCTCGGGCAGCCCGACGCGGATGCGCTGGACCAGAACGTCGCCCAGCCACCAGCCATAGCCATGCGGGTTCTCGGCGCGGATCCCTGGTTCGGCTTGCGCCGCCACCGGGCCGGGCAGGGCCAGAAGCCCGATCAGCGCGATTGTCGGTGCCGCCCGCCTCATAGCGGGGCCTCTTCCAGCGCGGCGATCAGCGCGTTCATGTCGATGCTGTCGGCGATCTCGATGGCGCGCAGGCCATGGGCGGCAAAGACCCGGCGCAGCGCGTCGCGGTGGTCGCGGCCGGCCTGGACCTGCCGGGCGGCCCATCTGCGGGTGGCCAGCACGGTGCGGCGGCGGCCGGTCTCGGGGTCGCGGGTCTCGACCAGGCCGAAGCGGTCGGGGGGTTCCTCCAGCCCCGTGTCGCGCAGCCAGACGGGCAGCACCGGGCGCGGCGACAGCGCGGCCAGAAGCGCGTCCAGCTCGGCCGGCGCATGGTCGAAATCCGAGACCAGCGCGACCAGGATGCGGGCCTGCGGCAGCGCCTCGGCGGCGGCGATCAGGCCGGCCGCGCCCTGTCCCTGCGGGATCATAGCCGTAATCCGGGCGCGGATCTCGTCGCCCAGCCCGGCGCGGCGCGAGGGCGGCTGGGACAGAAGCTCGACCTCGCCGCCGATCGCCTGCATCGCGAAACGGTCGCCGCCGCGCCGCGCGGCCTGCGCCAGCCCGCCCGCCAGCAGCGCCGCCAGACCCTGCCGGTCGGACGAGGCCCCCGCCGCCAGGGAGGCCGACCCGTCCAGCAGCAGGTGCAGCACCAGGTCGGTGCGGCGCTCGAACCGGCGCACGAAGAAGCCGCCGAAGGGATCGGTCAGCGAGCGGCGCAGGTCCAGCCGGCGCGGATCGGGATGGGCCAGAAGCGCGGCGATGTCGGCGAAGGCCTCGCCCGCGCCGCGCATCCGGCCGCGATGGCTGCCTTCGCGCAGGCCGGGCTGGGCGCGGGCCAGGCGCCAGGCCAGCGCGTCGAACAGGTAGAGCTCGCTTTCCCCGGCGCTCATTCCGAGGGCACCGGGATCTTGTCGAAGGCGGCGCGGATCAGCGCCGGGACAAGCGCGTCGCGGCGCGGCTCGTAGGCCGGGCCCAGGAAGGTGCGATGCGCCATGACCGGCTGGAACACCGTGCGCACGTCCTGCGGCAGCACCGCGTCGCGCCCCTCGGCCCAGGCGCTGGCGCGGGCGACGCGGACCAGCGCCTGCATCCCGCGCGGGCTGACGCCGCCGCGCACCAGCCGTTCGGCATCGACGCCCTCGATCCCGATCCCGGCGCCGGCCGGATCGCGCAAGGCCGCGCAGAGGTCGTAGACATAGCGTTGCAGCGCCGGGCTGGCATGGACATCCTGCTGGATGGCGCGGGCCAGCCCGTCCAGGCCGCGATAGGGCAGCAGGCCCTCGGCGACGGCGGCGATCAGGCTGTCGGTGTCGTGGAAGCGGGTATCGAAGGCCAGGGCGATGCGATCCTCGCGGCGCTCGGGCAGGGGGATGGGGATCTCCAGCATGAAGCGGTCGCGGGCGGCGGCGGGCAGCTCGAAGGTCTCGTCGCGCTCGATCTGGTTGCGGTCGGCGAAGACCTGCAGATGCGGGAAGCGGTATTCGCGCCGGAAGGCGGTCAGGCTGCGCTCGGCCATCAGCCGCAACAGCAGCGCATGGACCTGCGGGCGGGCGCGGTTGATCTCGTTGAAGAAGAAGATCGACAGATCCTCGCCATGGGACAGCACGGCGCCGGGCTCGATCCGCGGGCGGCCGGAATCGTCGATATGGGCGTCATAGATCAGGTCGGTCGGCAACAGGTCCACGGTGCCCTCGATCCGGGCATAGGGGCCGCCGATGGCGCGGGCGACGGCGCGCAGCAGCGTGGTCTTGCCGGTGCCGACATCGCCCGCCAGCAGCACATGGCCGCGCGTCAGCACGGACAGCAGCAGCAGGCGGATGGCGCGGGCCTGCCCCAGAATGACCCCGTTCAACTGCGCCTCGGCCTCTTGAAGCCGGCCAAGCCAGTCGGCGGAGCGGATGGGATCGTTCGTCATTCGGAAATGCCTGCAACGGCGTGCCGCGCGAGGCAGGCGCATTCGGGGACCTGCGAAGCGCGGCACGGGGCCATGTGGTCCTATTCGGCGGCGGGAGGTTCCGCGCCTTCCTCATAGCCCTCGATCCGGGTCACGTCATACTGGAACTCGCCGGTCTGCTGCTTGTGCCAGACGCGCCAGGCGTTGCGGTTGTCCATCTGGGCCAGCGATTCACCCTGCTTGGACAGCTCGGCCGGGTCGTGCTGCGGGTCGTATTGAGAGCCCTCGACCCGTTCGGGATAGTCGGGCTTGGGTTCCCAGCAATTGCCGGGCGCCCTGCAATTCGTGCCGTCATAGGCCAGCGCCGGGGCGGCGAATGCCATGGCGGCAACCAGGCTGTATGCAAAGAGTTTCATGGGTTCCTCCTCCTCCTTGGTCGAATGCCGGTCCCCCGGCGATCCACGGGCCGGCCGGGACGGGCCGGCCGCGCGGGCGTCATGCGGGCCGTCAGGATTGCTCCTCGGCCTCCCCCCGGCCCTTGGGCTCGAAGGGGGTGAAATTCGCGCGCTGTTCCTCGGTCAGCCAGGGCGCCTCGGACGCATCGCCCGTGAACAGGTGGCGCGTCCAGGCCATGACCAGCAGCATCTCGTCCAGCGTCAGGCTGCCCCACATCGGACCCATCTGGCCCGAGGCGCCGCCATAGAGGATCGAGAAGAACCCGGCATCGGTCAGACCCTGCTGATAGGTCCAGAACGTGTCGTTCAGGCCCGGCCCGATCTTGCCTTCGGCATAATGGCCATGGCAGCCCGAACACATGGTGTTGTAGAGATCCTCGCCCTCGGGCAGGTGTTCGGGATCCTCGTTGTAGATGTTCACGCCCGTTTCCAGGAATTCCTTCACCGCCTCGGTGTCGCGGCCTTCCTCCATGGCCAGGTCGAAATCCAGCGGCGAGCCGTCCACCGCGTTATAGAATTGCGGCTGGGCGAGGACGGCGGTGACGCTCAGCCCGGTCGCGACGATGCCTGCAAGCACGATTGGCTTCATTGCTACTACTGCTCCTTGTCGTTCATTCAAGCGGCAGGGTCGGGATGCCCTCTTCCGCCAGGACCGCCTCGATGCGTTCGCGGCCCGATTCCAGCGCCGCGTCGATCCGGTCCATGAGTTCGGGATGCTGTTTCGAGACGCCCACGGACTGGTTGTACTGAAGCGGGATGATCACCCCGTCCGAGCGCTCGATCTCGTTGGTGATCAGCGTCAGCTTCAGCGGCTCGCGCGCGTCGCGGACATAGCGGCCGGCCTCGGGGGCGAAGATGATGCCCAGATCGGCATTGCCCGCCGCCACCTCGGACACGACCCGCCCGGCCTCGACCTGGGTGTACTGGTTCCGGCGATCCTCGAAATCGGTCAGCGAGGCCTGGTAGATCAGGTTGTATTCATAGCGCCCGGTATATTTCAGGATCGTCTCGGCCGGGCTGTGATAGCGATAGGCGAAGGTGTTGTAGCCCTCCTGGTCCACGTCCTCCCACCTGTCGCCCTCGAACCCGCGCGAGACGCGGCTGACGAAGGCATAGCCCGAGCGGTAATAGGGGGTGCTGGTCAGCAGGCGCTCGTCGCCCTGATCGACGCCGATCAGGACGTCGCAGATCCTCTCGTCGATGCCGTCGCGGACCAGGTAGATGGCGGCGCGGTCGATCATCACCAGGTCAAGCGCCATCCCCGCCTCCTCGGCAAGGATCCGGGCGATCTCGTTCTCGAAGCCGGTCCCGTCGCCGGTCGAATAGGGCGCGTCCTGGCTGGAGGCGCAGACCCGCAGACTGTCGGCGCCCTCCTCGGCGGCCTCCTGTTCCTGGGCCGAGGCCATGCCGATCCCGCACAGAAGGATGGTTCCGCCCCAGGCCAGGCGCGCAATTGCCGTCTTCATGGTCTTTCCTTTCGTTGCATCGCGCAAAGAGGGGCGGCCTGCCGAGCGGATGGGGCAGGCCGCCCCCGTCGTCCTGGATCAGGCGTCTTCGCCTTCGGGGATGTATTCGCCGACCATCGGGTCGGAATACGGGCCCTCGCCGTCGATCGAGAAGACCATCACGCCGCCGCCCATCTGGGTGAATTCGGCCAGCCGGCGGAACGCGCCCACCGAGCCCAGGCCGGCGGTCGGGTCGTTCAGGTCGAAGACCAGGCCGACGCCGGGCCAGCCGCCGACGCCATACATGATGGCGACGTATTGACGGCCGTCATGCTCGTAGGTCATCGGATGGCCGATCACGCCCGAGGGCAGCTTGAACTTCCACAGCAGATCGCCCGTGTCGCTGTCGCGCGCCTTGATGAAGCCGTCCAGCGTGCCGTAGAAGGTCAGCCCGCCGGCGGTCGCCATGGTGCCGCCCCAGACCGAGAAGCGCTCCATGTGCTCCCAGGCCATTTCGCCGGTGATGGCGTTGTAGGCCTTGATCTGGCCCAGGCCCAGCCCGTTCTGGCGGTCGCCCTTGGGACCGGGATACATGTTCAGCGTGGCGCCCACGAAGAACTGGCCCGCGCGATAGGGCAGCATGAAGGGCTCCCAGTCCATGCAGATATGGTTGATGCCCAGGAAGAACAGCTCGCGTTCCGGGTCGTAGCTGTCATGGCCCTGGTTGTGATAGCCCATGGCCGAGGGGCAGATGTCGCGGGCCATGTGGTCCATGCGCGTGCCGAATTCCGGGTCGCGCACCGGCAGGCCGGTATCCAGCTGCACCTCGGTCACCCAGTTGACCGTGTCGTCCATCTTGTCGGCCGAGATCAGGTCGCCATTGGTGCGGTCCAGCGTATAGACGATGCCGTTGCGGTCGGGATGGGTCAGCAGCTTGCGCGCGTTGCCCTCCCTGTCGGTCTGCTCGGACAGCATCATCACGTTGACGCCGGCATAGTCCCATTCGTCATGCGGGGTCTTCTGATAGGCGAACTTGGCCAGGCCGGTCTCCGCCTCGCGGCCCCAGATGGCCATGGTCCACTTGTTGTCGCCCGGCCGCATGGTCTCGTTCCAGGGCGCCGGGTTGCCCGAGCCGTAATAGAACAGGTCCTCGTCGGGGTCATAGGCATACCAGCCCCAGTTGGTGCCGCCGCCGATCTTCCAGGCGTCGCCCTCCCAGGTCTCCAGGCCCAGGTTGAACTGGCCGTAATGCGGGTTCGGCTCGTTGAAGTCCTCGGCCAGCAGCAGCTCCTCGTCGGGGCCGGTGGCGAAGGCGCGCCAGCGCTGCTCGCCGGTCTTGACGTCATAGGCGGTGACATAGCCGCGCACGCCCAGTTCCGCGCCCGAGCTGCCGACCAGCACCATGTCCTTGATGACATAGGGCGCGATGGTCAGGGTCGAGCCCACGCGGATGTCCGAGTTCTCCATCACCCAGACCGTCTCGCCGGTCTCGGCGTCCAGCGCCGCGATATGGCCGTCAAGCTGGGTGCGGAAGATCAGCGGGCCCTGCTCGTCGTCGCCTGGCCAGTAGGCAAGGCCGCGATTGACGACGTCGCAGCAGGCCACGGTCCTGGCGGTCGGGTTCTGCTGCGGCTTGTTCTGCCACAGGATCGTTCCGGGATCGTCCAGGTCCAGCGCGAAGACCGTGTTCGGGAAGGGCGTGTGGACATACATCTTGCCGTCCACGACCAGCGGCGTTCCCTCGTGCCCGTGCAGCACGCCGGTCGAGAAGGACCATGCCGGCCGCAGCTGGCTGACATTCTCCTTGTTGATCTCGGTCATCTCCGAAAAGTTCTGCGCATTGTAGTCGCGGCCGGTCATGATCCAGTTCGCCGGATCCTGTGCCAGCTCGACCAGCCTGTCATTCGCCGATGCCGGAAGGGCGTTGAGCGTGCCGATGCCAAGCGCGATGGCCAGGGCCAGCCGCGAGACATGGTGCCGCTTCTTTCTGTGTGTCTGGTGCATGTGATCCTCTCCCATTCGCGCGGCCAACGGATCCGAATGCGGTTTTCCACCATCCGTCTGAGGCGCTTCACCGATGACGCCGGACTCCTCTTTCCGGCATCGTCGCTTCTAGATAGGAGCATTGCGGGACCAAGCTGTCTGCGGGGAACGGTCCCTTATATTTCCGGGACAAATGCCCCGCCTGAAAAATGGGTTATCTCACGGGTCGCCCGGTTCGGTCATACCATCGTCCGAGGCTGCGACAGGTTGCCTCAACCCTTAGGCTGACCTAGCGTCCCAGATACATAAAAACATCGTGACGAATCACCGGGTCGGAGGCCACGAGGCGGATGGAGCGACTTGCCATCAGCTTGTCCCGAGGCGGCTTGAGCCTGGCGCTGGCCGCGATGCTGGCGCTGTCGGGCTGCTATGAGGAAGAGGACGAGACCCTGCCTGCATCGACGCAAGAGCAGGAGGAAAGCGGGGCTGTTCCAGACACTTGGCTGGATGTCGAGGACAAGGAGCCGCCGCTGGCCTTCATCGCCCGCGTGACCGGCGAGGAAGCGGCGGAGCTGTCGCCGCTGCTGCAGCAGGCCGCGCGGCGCTATCGCGAAAGCCCGCGCATGATCGCCAACCGGGTGGTCCAGCTGCAGGCGGAAATACGCCAGCGCGGCGATGCCTCGATCAGCGCGGTTTCGCTGCTTCAGGCCCTGACGGCCGGCGACAGGACGCCTCATGGCGGCAGCCTGGGCGCGGTCGTGCAGTATTACCGCGTGTCCCGCCTGCAGGGGGCGGACCACGCCCATGCCCTGGCCGCCGCGATGGAGGACGGCACCATCGCGGAAGGGGCCGGGGAATGAGCCGACCCGACCCGCCGGCGGCCGATGCGAAGGGCCCGGATGCGGAAGCCATCGCCTCGGCCCTGCACGACCAGACCGGGCCGCGCCTCTTCGCCCTGACCGCCGCGCTGCACCAGGCGCGCATGGCACTGTCCGGCCTGCCCGACGCGCCGCGCGCCGATGCCGTCGCGGCGCTGGACGCGGCCGAGGCGCAGGCAGCGGCGCTGGGGCAGGCGATCCGCGATGCGCTGCACGATCTAGAGCCGCCCGTGGCGGGGTCGCTGCGGGACATGCTGGCGGCGCTGGCGGCAGAGTTTTCGCAGGCCGGGGTTCCGGTCACGCTGGAACCCGGCGCCGATCCCGCCCTTTTGGCCCCCGAAACGCTGGTCTTTTACCGCTTCGTGCGCGAGTCGGTTCTGAACGCCCTGCGCCACGGCCCGGCGCGGCGGGTGGGCATCAGACTATTTGACGAGGGGGGCGAGATTGTCGCCCGTGTTATTGATGATGGCGGCGGACCGCCCCCCGGTGGCGGCGTCTTCGGCCGCGGGTTGCGCGGCATCTCTGCACGCGCCCGCGCGATCGGCGCCACCCATGTCGCGCCGCGACGGCAGGCGGGCAGGACAGTGACCGAACTGAGGATGAACACCCGATGATGGCGGCCCGCGACGACAAGCAGCGAAGGATCGTCGTCGTGGACGATCATCCGGTGGTCGTCGAGGGCTGGCGGCGCATCGTCTCGGCCCATATCGCCTGCGAGGTGATCCCGGTCGTCTCGGCGCTGGAGGGCTGGCGGATCTGGCGCACGCGCCGCCCCGACCTGATGGTGATCGACCTGACGCTTGGCGACAACAAGACCGCCGGCATCAAGCTGATCGACCGGCTGCGGCTGCTGGACCCGGCGCTGCCGATCATCGTGTTCACCATGCATCGCAGCCCGATCCTGGCGCGGCGGGCGCTTCACGCGGGCGCGAACGGCATCCTGAACAAGGATGCCTCGGCGCAGGAGATCCTGACCGCGCTGGACGAGGTGCTGCGCGGCGGCCACTATGTCGAGGGCCGCATCGCCAC
>NZ_QNRC01000062.1 GCF_003709565.1 Paracoccus sigandri
CGAAAGACCATCGAACATCGGCGCTTGCAGCACCGCAAGCTCGCCGCATAACATCAACCCCAAGACGAGGCCCGCTCTCCGCTAATCTAAGCCCCGATCTGAGCCAAATGTTCTGACGACGGACAATTCATGCCGCGCCCTCCGCATCGCCCGAGAGCAGCCGCATGTAAGCCCCCGCCCTGGTCTTCTTGACCGTTGCCTTGGGCAGATAAGGATAGCACTCCAGATCCAGGCGCGGTGGTCGGCGCTCCACCCGGCACAGCAGAAGATGCTTCACTGCATCAAAGCTGATCGCCCCCATCCGGAGGGCCTGCGTCACGGCAGCCCGCAGATCGGCGAGATCGAAAGTCTCCAGAAGCCGCAGAACCTGGACATATTCGCGTCGGCCATGGCGGTTCATCCGCGCCTCCATCAGCCGGCGCAACGTGGCGAACTCCTCTGGTAGGTCCCAGCCCTGCAACGGTGCTGCCTGGTCGAGCGCATTGATCTTCTGCTCGATCAGCGGAAGGTAATGGATCGGGTCGAAGACGATCTCATCGCGTTCCCAGCACCGGGGATGGCGGGCGATCACCTCGCCACGACTACCGATCACCACTTCATGCATATAGGCCCGGATCCAGACATCCTGATGGCCGTAGGCGACGGGCACCGAGTAGTCGTTGGTCTTGTAGCGCACCAGCGATTGCGACGAGACGCGGCCGGTCTCCTGATCGCAGGCATCGAAGGGAGCCGCAGGGAGCGGGCGCATCGCGGCAAGGTCACGCTGCAGTCTTTCCCCGATCGTCTCGCTTTCACCGCGCAAGACAGCACGCTGTCGCTTGCGGCATTGCTCCTCCAGCCAGAGGTTGAACGCTTCCCAGCTCGCGAACTCCGGCATCGGCACCATGAAGTTGCGCCGCGAATAGCCCACCAGACCCTCGACATTACCCTTGTCGTTTCCCTTGCCCGGGCGGCCATCGCGATCCCGGATCAGGTAATGCGACAGGAAGCCGCTGAACAGCTCCGTCCGCTTGCGCGTCCCGTGCGGCAGGATCTTTGCCACCAGGCAGCGGTCGTTGTCGTAGAGCACAGACTGGGGAACCGCGCCGAAGAACGCAAAGGCATGGATGTGGCCGTCAACCCAGGCCTCGGCCACCGCCGCAGGGTAGGCCCGCACATAGCACGCATCGCTGTGCGGCAGGTCCAGCACGAAGAAGTGGGCCTTCTGCTCGACGCCCCCGATCCGGACCTGCGCCTCGCCGAAGTCGGCCTGAGCATGGCCCGGCGGATGCGACAGCGGCACAAATACCTCCTGGCCCCGCCGTTCCCGCTCCCGAATCGTCGGCCATGCCCTTGAACCGATGGCGGGCACGGCCTCCATCCTTGATGATCGTGTAGCCGCCGGTAAAGCCACACTCATCGCGAAGCCGGTCGAACACCCGCTTGGCCGTATGCCGCTGCTTGCGCGGCATCGAACGGTCCGCCTCCAGCCAGCCCTCGATGATCGGGATGAACGGATCAAGCTTTGGCCGCCTGACCTCGGCCGTCCGTCGGTAGCCCGGTGGCACCGAGAAGGTCATCATCTTCGCAACCGTGTCACGCGAGATGTTGAACACTCGCGCTTCTGCCCGCTGGCTCAGGCCTTCCGCGCAAGCCTGGCGAACTCTCAGATATAGGTCCACGCTGTAAATCCTCACGCCCTCCCTGCCGCCGCAGAAAGGGAATAGGTGGACGACTTTTACGCCGCCCGCAGCAGCACCAAGCCACCGCTACCGTGGACGAATTTCGCACCGCCGTTCTCAAGGCAAGCGGAAGCCCTCGCTGGTCTTGCTCCGCGGAGAACAAACATAGAAGTCGCAGTTCAACTTGGCACTACTGAGGCTGCCGTGAAGAAGCGGTTGCAGGAAGCCTATAGAAAGATTGGCGCCACAGACCGCCAGGAAGCGCTTATTTGGGCGACCAAAAACCTATAGAAGCAGTATTTTCTCCGCCGATCTATAGACCTTAACTTTGCATGCGCAGCGAACGACCGTTCTCCGCCCTTATCGCCGATCCATGGGAAGGTGACTCCGCAGGGCAAACCAGCGCCCGCTATGAGCGCTGTAAGCGCCGTCCCCGTCCCATTGGGATTTGGGGTGCGCTCGGGAACGCGAGTTGGGTGCGGGGGGGAGCGAGTGCCGGTTGGTGAAGCTCACAATGAGCTCAGCCGGGAGTCCCGGATGTGCTCATTGTGAGGTCTTGGTCGCTGCCGCGTAGGCCCATGGCATCAAGGCGTCCATGTCCTTGTCGAGGTGGCCGGTGGCGATGCTTGTGAAGAGATCGCGCAGGTAGGCGTAAGGCTCCACGTCGTTCAGCTTGCAGGTGCCGATCAGGCTGGCGAAGCGGGCCCAGTTGCGGCCCCCCTCGTCGTGGCCGGCGAAGAGCGCATTGCGGCGGTTCATGGCCGGGCTGCGGATGGCGTTCTCGACCAGGTTGGAGTCCATGTCGACATGGCCATCGTCGAGGAACAGCCGGAAGCCGTCCTGGCGGTGCAGCATGTAGTGCGGGGCCTTGCCGAGATCCGACTTGCGCGAGGTCCGGTCGGCCTGGGCGGCGAGCCAGGCGAAGAATTTATCGACCAGGGGGCGGGACTGCTCCTGCCGGATGGTGCGGCGCAGGCCGGCATGCTTGCCGCGGATGGCGGCCTCGATCCGATAGAGCGCGGCGATGCGCGCCAGCGCCTCGTCGACAATGGGCGAGCCGGCCTTCGGTCTGGCCGCGATGAGCTTCCTGCGGCCGTGCGACCAGCAGAACGCCAGCGCAAGCGGCTTGCCGCCCTTCCGGTCGGGCTTGGCCAGATGGGTGTAGGCGCCATAGGCGTCGACCTGAATCGTCCCGTCGAACCCGTCGAGGATCTCGTCGGCGTTCTCGCCGGCGCGGCCCGGGCGATAGTGGAACACCACGCCGGGCGGGGCGGGACCGCCCCAACCGCGATCGTCGCGTAGCACCGCCCAGAGATATCCGGTCTTCGTCTTGCCGCGCCCTGGGTCCAGGATCGGGGCTGTGGTCTCGTCGACATAGAGGCGGGTGCCGCCGGTCTTCAGAAGCACCGCCATGCGCTCGACCACGGGCGCGATCAGCGCGCCGGTCCGGCCCATCCAGTCGGCCAGCACCGAGCGGTCGATGGGCACCCCGTGCCGGGCCATGACCAGCGACTGCCGGTTCAAGGGCATGTGTTCGGAATGCTTGGCGACCGCGATCTGCGCGAGCAGCGCCTCGGTAGGCCAGCTGCCTTCGAGCAGATGCGCCGGGGCTTTTGCCTGCACCACACCGGCCCGGCCCTTGGGGCAGGCGTATCTGGGTCGCACCGTGACGATCACCTGATACCGCGCGGGGATGCAATCCAGCCGCTTGCTGCGGTCCTCGCCGATCCGGACCATGTCGCCACAGCCACAAGGACAGGCGATGCTGTCGGGCTCGACCACCCGCTCCACATGCGGCAGGCCTTCGGGCAGCGCCCGGGCCTTGCGCGGTTTACGCCGAGCTTTCTTCTCGGGATCGAGCGTGCTGGCGGCGATCTTCTCCTCGACCGCGGCGATGCGCGCCTCGGTCTCGGCGATGGCAGTCTCGAGGTCTTCCAGTGCCAGGTCCAGCTGGGCGGGGTCCAGCTTCTCGGACTTCGGCCCGAACTTCGCGCGGCGATACTGCTGGATCTGGCCTTCCAGCGTCGCCACCAGCTCCTTGAGCTCGGCGATGAACGCCTCCTTCTCGGCCACCACCGCTTGCTCGTGCTGGCGTGCCGCGCGTTCGACCGAGGCCTCGAACCGGGCGGCCTCCAGCGCCTCGTGCTGCGCCGCAAAGGCCGCCACCACCTCGGGCGGGAGGTCAGGAAAGCGGCTCAGATCGAGGGGCTGCGACATGGCCCTTTCTACCCGATCCCGGCAGGGAAGCCCAACAAAACAACCCCGGAACGACGACCTGAGTCACCCCGCCGCAGTCGGCACCGTCACCCGCTGCGCCATCACCCGCCGCCAGTCCAGGCCCTCGACCAGCGCCTCGCATTGCGCCCGTGACAGCCGCATCACCCCGTCCTGAACCTTCGGCCAGGCGAACTTGCCCTGCTCCAGGACCTTATACACCAGCACCATGCCGGTGCCGTCCCACACCAGGATCTTCAATCTGTCGCCGCGCTTCGATCGGAAGACCACCATCACCCCGGAATGCGGATCGAGCCGCAGCGTGTTCTGAACGATCAGTGCCAGCGCCTGATGACCGCAACGGAAGTCCACCGGTCGGGTCGCCACCAGGATCGGCAGCCGCTGCCCGGCGACGATCATGCCGACCTGCGCAGCGCACGCACAAGCGCCGCCGCCCGCTCCGCCGACACGTCGCCCGGCACGCGGACAATAATCCCGTCGCCAATCTCGATCCCGACGACCCCTTCGGCACCACGCGCGGCATCAGGCGAGGCATCCACCTCGTCATCTACCGACACCGGCACGAACGCCGGCACCACGGTCGCGCCTACCGCCTCCATGGCATCCGCCGGCAGCGCCAGAAGCCCCTGTCGCGCCTGGCGCCGCCAGTCCGAGAGCTGATGCGGCGCAAGATCATGCCGCTGCGCGACATCCACAACTCGCACCCCGGGCTGGAAACTCTCCGCCACGATCCGGGCCTTCACCGCCTCAGGCCAGCGCCGATACCCCCGCGTCCGCCGCTCCACCTCGACACGACCAACGAACCCGTCGCCACCATCCGCCATCATCGCCCCCTTGCAGAAAACCACAAAGAGGCTCGCTGCTACGCAGCTCGCAGGAAACCCGCGATATCAATGGGCTGGAGACGGCGCATACTGAGCGCTAGGTAAGCTTGCCGCATCGCGGTACGCCCTACTGCCAGAAACACACCCATATTCGCACTCAATCAAGCTGTCCGAGCACGCGCAGGGTGCGCTTGGCACTATTGCGATATATTCCAATGATTTATGAGGAATTCAGCCTCATCGCGAGGCAACTTCTGTGATCAAAAAGGCAGAACTATCTGCGTCTTTTCACGTGTGAATTGCCACTGCAATCGTCCCCTGACGTCTCCGGAAATCAAAGACTTGAGCCCGCGCTCGTGCAGTATTTCTTCCTCATTTGCCAACATGAGCCTCTTCGGTAGGTCAGGCCCGGCCTCTTTCGACATCAAACACCGTCTGAACGCAGAGGAAGCGGTTGTGACGCAAAAAAGTGGAATTTCGTTGGCAACGTACTCCGGGGCATGTGGAATTGGCTTCGTTCGGGCGGCGGGTCCGCTGCTATCAGTTCGAGAGGCTGAGAGAGTATTTCCGGAACATGGTGACCCAGTATCCGTGGCTATGGTCGTGGGTTGACCGCACTGGTGCCACGAGCCCATTTCGCCGCAGGCGCGAGCAAGATCGGTCTTGTCGCTTACGACCATTTCCAGGGGCTTCCTGAACTCTTCTGCCAATGGCACGGCAGCAATGTCCTGCGCGTTGGAGGCACGACCAACATTGCACTAACAATCAAAATGGGCCTGTCCGTGGGGCCGGTCAGACCCTTGGCCGATCTGGACAAGTCAGGCTTTGGCGGCTATCGCTATAGGGTCTTCGGCCAGGACCGGAGAGCCATTGTTTTTGAATGGAATTGGTCCGCATCTTCATTCGGATACCGATCAGGGGATCTCTGCAGAATGCGTCTTCCCGCGAATTTTCCGGCGAGCTTGCAGGACGCTCGGGAACGGCAGTTCGACCGCGACATCGCCTTCCGTCTGGCCGCCCGCTATCCCGCCTTCGCCGCGCGCGACGAACAGGTTCGGCTGGACTGGGTGACCGATCGCCGCCGATGGCTGGCCCGGATCGGCGTCACCGCCCAGCAGCATGTTCTGGATCATCTGGAGATCATGGTGGTCCACGGCAACCGGGTCATCGACGATCCGGCCTACCGTGCCATCATGACGCGCCCGTTCCGGTCGCAGGAGGAAAAGGCGGTCAGGCTGCGGCGGCATTTCCTGACCCTTGATACGGCAGGGGTGGCGCATGGATGATCTCAGCACGACCCGCGCGGCCAATGATCCGGTCGCGGGCTGCGAATGCAGTTGCGACCGTGGCTGGCAGGATGTTCAGGATGAGGTCAATCAGGCGCTGCGCAGCGATGATCCGCTGGAACGCAACCGCCAGATCACTGCGGCCTATGGCAGGCTGGCCGAGGCCGATCCCCGCAATATCTGGGTCAGACTGGCAAGCTATGTCTCGGTCCAGGGCGGTTGCGCCATGCAGCGCACCCAAGCCTGGGATGCGCAGACGGTCGGCCGGATGGTGGTGAACCCGTCCGAGGCGATGGACGCCTTGCAGGATGCCAATCGTACGATCTTTTCCAGCATCTACCCGGTGGTCCGCTTCGCCCAGAAATGCGGCGCGGCGCAGCTTCGCCGTTGCGTCGAAAGCGGCGCCATTCAGGCGGACAGTTCGCTTCTGGACGCGATGGACAAGCTTGAACAGGGCGATTTGCGGGGCGCCTCGGATCTGATCGCGGAACATGAGCAGGTGCGGATCGTCCAGCCCGTCTATGAACGCCATGCGGGCACCTTTCGCGATCTGATGCGCGCGGAATCGCTGATGCCCGGCGATCAGACCAGCATTCCGATCGCGAAACATTGCACGCGGGACAATCTGGTCAGCATCGACGGGCTGGACATCCGCAATCCGCAGGACCGCGTGCAATATTACCAGCGCCTGGTGAACCGAATGCTGCAGCAGGAAGGGACGTTCCGGCCCGGCGGCGGCGGGGCGACGGGCACATGGTAGGCTGGCGCATGGCAGGTGGCGCCTGGCTTGCCGGGATAACCGGTCTTGTTCTGGTCCTTGGGCTGGCGACAAAAGTTCTGACACAGGAGAGTTCCATGAATGACGGCATGCCGCGCATCGTCTCGGTCGCCTTGCTGCAACCGGCGGCCGAGCTTCTGGCGCAGGAACCGATGGCCTATTACCGCGAGGATCTGCGCGGTCCCGATGGCTGGGACACCTCGCCCCTCTACCTGACGGAATTCGCATCGGGCGAAGATCTGAAGCCGACCATGACCGGCGGGCCGATCGTGCTGCGCTATCAGGACAGGAACTGCCCCGTCGAACTGCCCGCTGGCAGGCAGTTCATGGCGGGTCTGGCCGGGCCGGTGGTCGATCGCAGTTCGATGATCTTCCCGATGGAGCCGATGACCCTGGCCGAGGCGCGTCAGATGCTGGCCCAGGTCGTCGGCCAGTTCGATCAGGGCTGGTCCCGCATCGGTACGGTGCGCGAGGGGCTGACCGAGGAAGATTTCACCTCGGATACCGGGCCGAAATCCGCGCGTGTCGGGCAATGGCGACAATGCGGGAACGGCCCGGCCAAGGCCGAGATCACGGTTGAGCATTACAATTCGGCCTCCGGCAGCAGCTTCACCCCACCCGCCACACTGAGCGCGCCCCTACCCGAGGATGCCGGGGACCGGTTTCTGATCCGGGTGAATTTCACGCTGGCCACGCAGACCTTGTCCCGCAAGGCCAGCGAGCTTGTGATGTCGCGCCGGGCGGCGGAAGGGCTGGATCCGGCCTTCCAACAGCTACCGGCGGGGATATGGCTGGACAATCCTGACTGGCGGCCAGCGGGATGGGATGGCGGCTTCTGAACCGCCGCCCAGCACCGCCGCATTCGCTTCGAGCCAGCGCGGCTCCCAAAAGCGGAACAGGAACCAGTTGCCGCATTCATCCTGCACACGGGTGAAGCGGCGGAAATGGCGCCAGATGTCCTCGAAGGAGGCGCGTGATCGGATATAGATGCCCGGCTCGCTTTGCCACAATCCGCCGATCGCATCCTTGCCGGTGAACAGCAAGCGGGTCAGGCGGCTATCTTCGGTCAGCCTGACCAGCCAGGGCGCGACCTCGGCCAGCTCCTCGGCGGTGCCGCCCTTGAACAGGCAGCGATGTTCCAGCCCGCTGGCGTCAAGCAGCGCGGGCAGGTTCGCGACCTTGGCGGCGTCGAGGATCGCAAAGGTCTGCATGGCGGGCACCTTGGCGGGATCGCCGCCCGCCGCCTCGATCTCGGACGGAAGCGGGTCGGGCTGACCAAACAGCGGGTCGCGCAGCAGGTCGGGAACGGCCTTCCTGTCGGTTTGTCCGAACTGGGAATCCAGTGGCTTGACCCCTTCGACGATCTCGATCTGGAAAAGATCGGGGTGCCGGATATGGATGTCTGGATGGTCGGTCATGTACATCCCTCGCCAGTCTGATCCGGGCATCCAAGGCGCCTGTCGGCTGCAGTTTAGGACGAATTCACGCCTGGGAACAGAGACCGCTTCTCCCTACGCGGGGTCAGGTAAAGTCCCCGCCCGGCAAGTGCCTGTCTGTCCCGGCGGATGGTTGCCGCGCAGACGCTGATGACCGCTCTGCCATGAGCGGGCTCATATCCGGATGCCTCTCAACACGCATTCGCAATATTCATGGCGCGGCAATGTAGTCCGAAACCGTCCTCTCGGTCTTCAGATTGAGCGTGTCTCGCGCGTGGCCGCCGAGAGTGCCGTGCATAAGACGATCATGATCAACGCGACCTATCTGAAAGCGCACAGCACGACCTCGATCCTGCCCAAACAACTCCTCCGCCCGAGCATGCGGGAACCCCGTACCGTTGTCCTGGATCGGACATGGCGCCATCATCATTCCCGGAATGGACTGAGGATCCGCAGGCTGCCTTCGATCAACTGACTGTGCTGAAGGTCCTCTGTGTTGTGTAAAGCCGTTCGCAGCCGCTGGTCAGCGCGGCCGCGACGATCATCGCGTCATAGACCGAAAAGCCGTATCGTTCGCCGAGAGCCAGGCCAACATCGTGGATCTCGGCCGAGAGGGCGGTCACGTCGCACAAATCGCGTACCCCGGCGAGGAAATCGCCGGCGTCCCGCCATGACATGCCGGCTTTCCCGATGCAGTTCACAAGGGCCTCATTCAGCACCTGGACGCTGATCAGCCCGCCCTTTGCCAACAACTCGGCGGACCGATCTGCCCTGGGACCATCATCGAGCAGGTATAGGATAACGTTGGTGTCGAAGAAGTCAGCGCTCATTTGCGGCGTCGCGGCTCAACCGCTGAGATGCAGGGAGTCGCCCACGGAAACGGCGCAGATCTTCCAGCACATCGTCTGCCGAGGGGCGACGACGGATGGCCAGGCCATCATCAGCGCGTTTCAACTCGATCTCGTCGCCGGCCTTCAGACCAAGCTCGCGCACCAGGTCGGCAGGCACCCTGACAGCCAGCGAATTTCCCCATTTGGCGACATGCATCAGACGGTCCTCACCAATGGATATACTGCATGGAAATGCATATCCAAATCATAGCAGCTTCAAGTGTTGTCGGTGGTGATGATGCTGATTGCGACAAATACGCCCTTGGGACTGAACATGAAACGAAGCAGGTGGCCCCGAGGCGACATGATCCAAGCAGGCGGTGACATCCGCTATCGCAGCCCGGTCGGATCATCCGAGAAGCGGACAGGGCAATGACAGTTGAGCCCAAAGCAACGAGTGGCACCGCCCTGTGATCCAGACGGGCACTCGGCATCCACTTGGCCGCTTGTCAGAAGGGCCTTTCCGTGGGCTTCACCACCACCGTTGCTCGAGTCAGTGAGACGATACCGATCGAGCCTCAATCGCACATACAGAAATTTTTTGACCACTCATCCCGGCGAAGTCCGCGCCACGACCAGGCTTTGCAGGACAAGATAACACAGCTGTTCGCCTATCTACCAAAGCGTGATGGACGAAAATGAACAAGTCTGAAACTGGGGACATCTGACGTTACCCCTGTTCGTCCGTAGGTCGTGTCTCGGAACTGGTGGAAATTGGAAGGCGGCGTAATCTCCGGGTGAACTGACACCCACCCAACCGGCGGCGGCAACCGCCAGGGAGATCACGCCATGAAGCAGAATACCGACAGCTCGTC
>NZ_QNRC01000063.1 GCF_003709565.1 Paracoccus sigandri
GATCATGTTCGGCAGGCTCAAGGACTGGAGGCGCGTCGCGACCCGCTATGACCGATGCCCCAAGGTGTTCTTCTCAGCCATCGCCCTCGCGGCTCTCGTCATCTATTGGTTATGAATCCTGACCCTAAGGCTAAATAGCCTACTTCAGGGAGGACCACTTTTCAGGGGGCAGACCACGCCTGCCGGAACTTCTTCCCTGGAACTGGTCGCAAATACCGCAAAGGAGGGCCGCATGACCCTGATCGCCCGCCTCCGGATCCTTCTGAACGACGTCGATCCTCAGCCGATGCGCCATATCGAGGTGCCGCTGAAGATCAGGCTCGACCGGCTGCATGAGGTGGTCCAGGCGGCGATGAGCTGGACGGACACCCATCTCTACGAATTCAGGGCCGGGGGGGCGGGCTGGGGCGTGCCCGATCCGGACGGATTCTACGACGGCCCGATGCCCGCGAAGAAGGCGACGCTGCAAAAGGTGCTCGAGGATACCGGCGCCAGGACGCTCCAGTATGTCTACGACTTCGGCGATGACTGGGACCACTGCATCCGGATCGAGCGGGTCACCGAGGCCAGCCAGGGCGTGACCTATCCAAGGCTTCTGAAGGCCAGCGGGGCCTGCCCGCCCGAGGATGTCGGCGGTGCTCCGGGCTACGAGGAATTCCTCGAAGCCCTCGCAGATCCGAACCACGAGCAGCACGACGACATGGTCGGCTGGTCAGGTGCAACCTTCGATCCCGAAGATGCCAGGATCGACAGGATCGTCGAACGCTTTGACCAACTCGCGAAGAAATGGTCCCCGCGGCCCGGCAAGCCCAAAGCACCCAAGCCCACTCCCTGAGCACGGACACCCGTCCGCGGCCTACGCCGGATGGTTACGCTCAATAGCCTACTTCAGGGAGGACCACTTTTCAGGGGGCAGACCAAGATCTGACGACTGCGAGGTACTGAGCGTGATCATCTACGTCATGCGCTATGGGTTGGTGTGGGCCAGATGCAACGCAACAGGGGCCCGTTGCAGCGCGAGATCAACCGCCGACCGTGGGGTTCAAGATCTCGTCCAGATCGCGCTTAACGATATCGCTCAGCGCTGCGGAGAACAGTGCGATTATCCTGTCGTCCTGCCTCCCGGGGTGAAAGACCAGAAAGCCACGATGCTTGATTGCGGGCAGGAATGGTCGAGTGATCACATCGTTAGCTTTGTATTCAAACGCCGCGAGTGGGTTGACGATGGCCACGCCAAGCTGCTGCGCAACTAACGCACATGTGACAAGGCTGTAGGATGTCTTGAGGTTAACTCGGCGTGATACGACAGCTTCGGCGAAAAGTTCGTCAATCTCGGAGCGGCCGAACTCGTTCTGGGGCGGAGAGATGAACGGCTCATCGGCCAGATCATCTGGGGTGATGACCTTTTTTTTAGCAAGGCGATGCTCGCGAGGCATAACGCAAACGGCGTCAACCTCATATAACTTCTCACTCTGTAGTCCGTAGGCTTCGCTCACCTGCGATACGATCCCCATGTCCGATGTCTGGTCATCGACCCATTGCGCAACGTCGGATGAGTGTCCGATGTTGACCGAAATGCTGGCTTCCGGAAAATCCTCCACAAACTTCTTGATCGCCCGCGGAACAAGGCCCAACGCCAGTATCTGCACCGCAGCGATTGATAGCGATCCGCCGCTGAATCGACGAATTCGTGCGGCGGCTTCCTCAAGATAGCGTAGACCGTTGAAGCTTCTTTGAACCTCCTTGAAGAAGGCCAATCCCTCACCTGTGGGAACGAGTCGGCCGGGCAGGCGCTCGAAAAGGCGCAGCCCGGTCAACTTTTCAAGCTGGGCGATGGACCGGCTGACATTGGGTTGCGAGGTGTGCAGGACTTTCGCTGCGGTGGTCGTTGATCCCGACATCATCACCGCCCGAAATGCCTCGACATGCGAAAACCGCATCCATGATTCTCCGCGAATGATCCGTCATCGATTTCCCATGTTCCGCAATATGGCAAGAGAGGGCGCCCGACGACAAGCAGGACAATGGGCCATCTCATCCCCAAGGCGTCGGCAGGCAGGCCATCGGACAGCTTGCCGGAACAGGAACCGAGAAAGTTCTGTCTGCGGCGCATGAATTCTTAATTGATATGCGTTTTCCGATCAAGGGCTGTGCGCATGGGCTGTGCTGTGACGATATTTCAGGCAATGATGGCATCTTTGCGCAGAAGCCATATCATTTATGCATGACCCCTCCCCAACTTTCGATTTGCCCCAAGGGGGGCGGAACCCTTAGCGTTCCAGCTGTCGCATGAAGCTGCGGGACGTGGCTTCCGGACGGCAAACAAGAAAAACGACAGGGAGATGTCATGAAACGGATCAGCGTTCTCGCCATGCTGGCGGCATCTGTAGCTGCCTCGCCGCTTGCCGCGCAAGAGACCTTGTATTTCGCGGGCTATTCTGGGGATTTCCAGACGATGTTCGAAAGCGAGATCGCGCCCGGCTTCGAGGCGGAGCATGATGTCAATATCGTCTTTGTGCCGGGGAACTCCAGCCAGACGATCGCGAAGCTGCAGGCGCAGAGGAACAATCAGGAAATCAGCGTCGCGCTGGTGGATGACGGGCCGATGCAGATGGCGGTGCAGTTCGGATTGTGTGACAGCGTCAGCGATGCCGACGCCTATGCCGAACTCTACGATATGGCAAAGCCGGAAGCCTTCGAGGGCAGGGCAGTGGGCATCGGTCTGGTTGCGACCGGAATCGCCTATAACAAGGAAAAATTCGACGGCCAGGGTTGGGACGTCCCGACCTCGTGGAACGATCTTACGGATGACAGGTTCGACAAGCGGGTGACATCCAACCCGATCAGCGGCACATTTGGTCTGAATTCACTTCTGATGTTCGCCCGCATGAATGGCGGCAGCGAAGAGAATATCCAGCCGGGTATGGATGCGATCCGCGAGAGACTGGCACCGAAAGTGGTCACCTGGTCGTCGTCGAATGCCGAGATGGCGCAGATGTTCCAGAATGGCGATATCGACTTGGGCGTCTGGGGCAGCAATCGCACAGTCGCGCTGAGGAATACCGGCTTTCCCGTGGAATTCGTTTATCCCGACGAGGGTGCGCCCGCCATCATAGCCTCGGCTTGCGCCGTTACGGACGGCCCGCAGGCCGAACTGGCTCAGCAATTGCTGGTTTATCTCGTCTCGCCCGCAGTGCAGCAGAAGCTGGCGACGGAGGGTTTCGGACCCACCAACCGCGAAACCATACTGGACGCCGATATCGCCGAGGACGTTCCTTACGGAGAAGAGAAGTTGTCGAAGATGATCAGCCTGGACTGGGATGTCATCAACGCAAACCGGGCGGATTGGACCAGGGAATGGACCCGCACCGTTGAATAAGGGGGCGCGCCCTGCGCGCTTTCGCCCGCGGCAGTCAGACAACAACCCAAGCCAGGCAGAGACATGAGCACACTCACCCTACGGGGCCTTGCGAAGACCTATGCGCCGAATGTGCGGGCCGTCAAGAGCATCGATCTTGAGGTCCAAAGCGGTGAGTTCGTCTCGCTGCTGGGCTCTTCGGGCTGCGGCAAGACCACGACACTTCAGATGGTCGCGGGATTCGTTGCCCCCACAGCCGGGCAGGTTCTGCTGGATGGTAGGGACGTCACCTATCTGGAGCCTGACAAGCGGGACATGGGCGTCGTCTTTCAAAGCTATGCACTGTTTCCACATATGACCGTCACGCAGAACGTGCGCTTCGGCCTTGAGATGCGCAGACTTCCGGAAAGCGAGATCAAAGAACGAGTCGCCGAGGCGCTGTCGATGGTCCGGCTTGCCGGGCTGGACGACCGCTATCCAAGTGAACTGTCCGGAGGACAACGCCAGCGCGTCGCGATCGCGCGTGTGCTGGCCATCCGTCCGCGCGTCCTTCTGCTGGACGAGCCGATGTCCAATCTGGACGCAAAACTGCGAGGCGAGATGCATGTCGAGCTGCGCGGCTTGCAGAGGCGATTGGGCATTACCACGATCCTCGTCACCCACGATCAGGTCGAGGCGATGACCATGAGCGACAGAATCGCCGTGATGGCGAACGGCACCATTGCCGAGCTTGGCACCCCGCAAGAGGTCTATGACATCCCGGCAACCGAATTCGCCTTCAATTTCCTTGGCCAGTCGAACACGATCACCGGCAAGGTGCTGGGCCATGACGACAGTTTCACGCAAGTGCGCGTCGGGTCGAGCACGATCAACATTCCGCAGCGGAATGCCGGGCTGGCGGGTGACGTGCGGTTCTTTATCCGGCCAGAGCGGCTTATGCTGACATCACCGGAGACAGGGATCATCACGGGCCGCGTCGCCACGCGGCTTTTCCTTGGAAATACCTGGACCTACGAGATCGACAGCCCTTTGGGCCGGCTGCGGGTGATCAAGGTGAACACAAGGGGCGGTCAGCCCCAAGAGGGGGATCAGGTCGGAATCAAATGGAACGAGGCGGATATGCAATCCGCATCCGAGGAAATCGCCCATGTCTGACGCATCCGCCAGGACGGGCAGCCAGCCCTGGCTGTTATCCTTTCCATCGATCGCCCTGTTTCTGGGACTTCTGGTGGTGCCGCTGGCACTGACCGCGATCCTGTCCTTCAACGTTTTCGATTCGATGGCGGGGACACAGGACGAATTCACCGCTGACAATTACATCGAGATACTCACCGATCGATACTATTTCGAACTGTTCCTGCGGACGGCCCTGATGTCGGGTGGAGTGACGCTGCTGTGCATCCTTGTGGGCGTGCCGGAAACGATCATTCTGTCAAGGATGCAGCCACGCTATCAGGGAATCTTCTTCGTGATGATCCTAGGACCTCTGCTGATATCGGTCGTGGTCCGTACCCTTGGCTGGTCCATCCTGCTGGGGCGCGAGGGGCTGATCAATCGGGCACTTGTCGAGCTGGGGCTGATCCAGACACCCTTGCAGCTGATGTATTCCATGACCGGCGTAGTGATCGCGCTGACCCATGTGATGCTGCCCTTCATGGTCATCGCTGTCTGGAGCACGCTGCAAAAGCTGGACGGGCAGGTCGCGGATGCCGCCCGTTCGCTTGGGGCGGGATCCTTTACCACTTTCCGGCGGGTGATCCTGCCGCAGCTTCTGCCGGGGATTCTGTCCGGTTCGATCATCGTCTTCACCTTGTCGGCCTCTGCCTTCGCAACCCCTGCCCTGATCGGTGGGCGCCGCGTGAAGGTCGTGACGACATCGATCTATGACGAATTTCTCAGCACGATGAACTGGCCGCTGGGCGCAGCCATCGCGATCCTGCTGCTGATCGGCATCGCCTGCGTGGTCATGGGCAGCAATCGCATCATTGAGCGCAAATTCAAGCAGGTGTTCTCATGAAAGACAAAGGTCTTGGTTCCAACGGCATTGGTTCCCTCATCTTCCATACGCTGTTCATGATCTTCATCATCGCACCGCTTGCGGTCATCATCCTCGTGTCGTTTTCCGATAAGGGCTATATCTCGATGCCTTTCGATGGCGTGTCCCTGCGCTGGTATCGGGCGATCCTAGATGCGCCGGAATTGATGAACGCGCTCTGGATCTCGATCTGGATCGGGCTTGGTGCGGCGACCGTCGCGTCGCTGGTGGCGGTTCCGGCGGCCATCGCCATCGCGCGATACCGCTTTGCCGGACGCGATGCGCTGATGGCGCTGTTGCTGTCACCGCTGATGATCCCGCATGTCGTTCTGGGGGTGGCTTTCCTACGCTTCTTTTCCCTGATGGGATGGAGCGGGTCGTTCATGGCGCTGTTACTGGTCCATGCCCTGATCGTCGTCCCCTTCTCGTTGCGGTTGACCCTGGGGGCGATCATTGGGCTTAGCCGTGATGCCGAACTGGCGGCGCGATCCTTGGGGGCGTCGCGGTGGGTCGCCTTCCGGCGCATCCTGCTGCCGCTGATCCTGCCCGGTGTCGCGGGTGGGTGGGTGCTGTCGTTCATCCAGAGCTTTGATGAGGTCACGATGACTGTTTTCATCGCGACTCCCGGTATGACCACGCTTCCGGTGGCGCTGTATCATCGCGTCTCGATGCTGACGGACCCGGTGACCACCTCGGTCTCGGCCATCATGATCGTCGGTACGATGGTCATGATGTTCATTCTGGACCGGCTTGTCGGGATCGACAGGGTGCTGATCGGCAAGAAGTAGATCGCTTCAATCAGGGTGATGGGGCTGCCTGCCGCATTGCGGCGGACGGGAAAGGCTTGCCCGATGACATTGGCACCGAAAGGCTGGAGAAAATGAGTTCAAATCAAGTGACGATTGTCGGCGGAGGGCTGGTCGGGGCCGCTATCGCCTACGGGGCGGCTCGTCGCGGATTGTCCGTCAGGGTGCTGGACCAGGGCGATACCGCGTTCCGCGCTTCGCGGGGGAATTTCGGTCTGGTCTGGCTTTCCAGCAAGGGCGGGGGAATGCCGGAATATGCCCGCTGGACGCGGGAGGCGGTTGGCCTTTGGGGTGGCCTCCATCAGGAATTGCTGGATCTGACCGGGGTCGATAGCGGGCTGGTGCAGCAAGGCGGGTTCTGGCTGGGGTTCAGCGATGAGGAAGTGCAGAAACGCGCGGATCTGCTTGCGAAGATCGACCGTGAGGCAGGCGGCATCCCGTTTCGCATGATGGAGCCCGCCGAGATCCAGCAATACCTGCCAGATATCGGCCCGAAGGTGGCGGGTGGCAGCTGGGGCGCGCATGACGGCATGGCAAACCCCTTGTTTCTGCTGCGCGCCCTGCATTCGGGGCTGAAGAAATGTGGCGCGGACATCATTACGGGCGTCGATATCACCGCGATCGAACATGATGCGGCGGCGGGGCGCTTTACCGCGCGAAGCCGCGACGGGCAAAGCTGGATCAGCGACCGGATCGTCATCGCCGCCGGGCTTGGGGTTTCAGATCTGGCCGGGCAGATCGGCATCCACGCGCCGGTCGTGACGACGCGGGGACAGGTGCTGATCACCGAACGTCTGAAGCCGTTCATGGATTATCCGACGAACAAGGCGCGCCAGACCACGGAAGGGACCGTTCAGATCGGCTCTACGACCGAGGATGTGGGGCTGGACGACGGCACGACGGTCGATAAGATCGAATGGCTGGCCCGGCGGGCCGTGGACACGTTTCCGCATCTGGCCCATGCGCGGCTTGTCCGGGCCTGGGGGGCGTTGCGCCCGCTGACCCCGGATGGATATCCGATCTATCAGGAATCCGAGACCTGCCCGGGCGGCTTCGCGGTGGTCTGCCATAGCGGCGTCACCCTTGCCGCCATCCATGCCAATATCCTCGGTCCGTGGATGGGCGGGCTGACGGATGCTCCCGCCGGCGTCGCCCGGTTTCGCGGCTCGCGCTTCCTTGGCAAGAACACGAGGTACGCAAGTGACCACTGAGACGCTTTTCTCAATTCCCGCAAGCGCCGGCCAGAAGATGGTCAGAATCGAGTTCGAGGGCGAGACCTTTCAGGTGCCCGAGGGGATCAGCGTGGCCGCCGCGCTGCTGAGCAATGGCCGGGGCGCATTCCGCACCAGCATCGTCGGCGGCGCGCCGCGCGCGCCCTATTGCATGATGGGCATCTGCTTCGAATGTCTGGTCGAGATCGACGGGATCCCTGCGCGGCAAGGCTGCATGACCCCCGTCCGCAACGGGATGATCATCAGGCGCCAACCGGGGGCGCCGTCCCTGAAGGCGCTGGCTTCGGGAGGCAGGAATGAACACTGAGACAACCGACCTGATCGTTATCGGTTCCGGTCCCGCCGGGATGGCCGCCGCCGCCGAGGCCCGCGCGCTCGGCATGTCGGTCTGTGTGCTGGACGAGCAGCGCGTGATCGGCGGGCAGATCTATCGGCGCATCGAGGATACGCCCGAGGCGCTTCGGATGATCCTCGGCAAGGATTACGCTGCGGGCAGTGCGCTGGCAGATGAGTTCCGGCGCAGCGGCGCGGATTACCGTCCCGGCGCCACCGTCTGGAACCTGTCCGGGGACGGGGTGGTCGATTATGTGGCCGATGGCGGATCGCGGACGATCTCGGCCACCAACGTGCTGATTGCGACCGGCGCGATGGAGCGTCCTTTCCCGATCCCGGGCTGGACCTTGCCCGGCGTGATGGGGGCCGGGGCGGCGCAGATCATGCTCAAGGGGGCGGATGCACGACCTTCTGGTCCCGTGGTGCTGGCCGGATGCGGGCCGCTTCTTTACCTGCTGGCCTGGCAATATCTGCGTGCGGGGGTGCAGCTTGCCGGATTGGTCGACACGACGCCATTTTCGGCCTATGTGGCGGCCCTTGGTAAAATTCAAGGCGCGGTGCGGGGGCGAAAGGACCTGATTAAGGGGCTTGGCCTCGTATCGCAGGTGCGGCTTGCGCGTGTGCCCGTCTATTCTGGCGCGAAAAGCCTTGAGATCCTGGGCCGGGACATGGCCGAGGGCATCCGCTTCCAGCACAAGGGGAAATCCCGCGAAATTGCCGCCGGACTGGTCCTGCTGCATCAGGGCGTGGTGCCGAACACGCAACTGAGTTGGTCGCTGCGCGCCCGCCATGGTTGGGATGCCGGACAGTTGTGCTGGACACCCGTGACGGACGAGGTGGGCCGCCTTGGCCAGACCGCTGTCTATGTCGCGGGAGACAGCCGGGGGATCGTGGGCGCAATTGCCTCGGGGGTGCAGGGACGGCTTGCAGCACTCGCAATGCATGAACGCTCGGGTGGCAAGGTGCCGCCCGGACGCAGGGCCGTGCTTGAGCGGCAACTAGCGCGGCATGTCTCGCTCCGGCCGTTTCTGGACAGGCTTTACCGGCCGCTGGACGAACACCGCATCCCCGCCGACGATGTCATCGTCTGCCGCTGCGAAGAGGTCACGGCCGGGGATCTGCGCAGCTATGTCGATCTGGGCTGTCTGGGGCCGAACCAGGCCAAAAGCTTTGGCCGCTGCGGCATGGGCCCCTGTCAGGGACGCCTGTGCGGACTGACCGTGACCGAAGTGATCGCCGCCGCCCGCAAGGCTGCGCCGGAGGAGGTCGGCTATTATCGCATCCGCCCGCCCATCAAGCCGATTCATCTCGGCAGTTTTTCCTGATGCTCTGATCCCCAAGAAAGGTTAAAAACATGAGCCATATCACCCGTATCGAAACCGATCCGCGCCGCAGCCGGGCCGTCGTCTATAACGGCATGGTTTTCGTCGGCGGCATGACCGCCGATGACCGCAGCCTCGACATTGCCGGGCAAACCAGACAGACGCTGGAAAAGATCGAGGCTTATCTTGCGAAGGCCGGAACCGACAAAAGCAGGGTGCTGACCGCACAGATCTGGATCAAGGATCTCGACCGGGATTTCGCGGCGATGAATGAGGTCTGGAATGCTTGGACCGCGCCGGATGCGGCCCCCACGCGGGCGACAGCGCAATGCGAGATGGGCGCACCCGATATTCTGGTCGAGATCATTGTGACCGCTGCGGTCGAAGACTAAGCTTTCCATAATAGCGGACCCAAGCCCAAAGCGTGTTGATCGCGTGTCGAGCTGCATGTGACGGTACGGTTGAGAAGGGCGGTGCGAAATTAGTCCACGTTAGCGGCGGCATGGTGCTGCTGCGGGCGGCGTAAAAGTCGTCCACCTTTGTCCCTTTCTGCGGCTGCAGGGAGGATGGGAGGATCTACAGCGTGGAG
>NZ_QNRC01000064.1 GCF_003709565.1 Paracoccus sigandri
GGGTGAAACCGGCGGTGCTGGAGCCCGAGACGGCGAAGCTGATCGAGGGCGACCCGGCCGAGGGGGTGCTGTGCATCAGTGACAGCTGGCCGGGGCAGATGCGCACGCTGTGGGGCGACCACCAGCGTTTCGAGGAGGCCTATTTCCAGCAATATCCGGGCTATTACTTCACCGGCGACGGCTGCCGGCGCGACGAGGACGGCTATTACTGGATCACCGGGCGGGTGGATGACGTGATCAACGTCTCGGGCCACCGGATGGGCACGGCCGAGGTGGAATCGGCGCTGGTCGCCCATGCCAAGGTGGCCGAGGCGGCGGTGGTCGGCTATCCGCATCCGCTGAAGGGCCAGGGGATCTATGCTTACGTGACGCTGATGAACGGCGTCGAGCCCTCCGAGGATCTGCGCGCCGAGCTGGAGAAATGGGTGCGCACCGAGATCGGCCCGATCGCCAAGCCCGACCTGATCCAGTGGGCGCCGGGCATGCCGAAGACCCGTTCCGGCAAGATCATGCGCCGCATCCTGCGCAAGATCGCCGAGAACGACTTCGACAGCCTCGGAGACACATCAACCCTCGCAGAACCCGAAGTCGTCGACGAACTCATCAGAAACAGGATGAATCGCGGATAGGGGCGCGGGGAACGCATCCCGGCCTTTCCGCCGGGAACCGGGATGCGGCGGCAAGATCAAGGGCGGAACGCGGCATGTCTGAACAGGGAGGTCCAAGGGACATGAGTGACAGACAATCTTCAAACGCATATTGGCAGGCCAATCTCAGGATCATCTGGATTTCGCTGGCCATCTGGGCGCTGGTTTCCTATGGCTTCGGGATCGTCCTGCGGCCGCTGATCGCATCGATCCCGGTCGGCGGGTCCGACCTGGGCTTCTGGTTCGCCCAGCAGGGCTCGATCCTGATCTTCATCGTGCTGATCTTCTTCTATGCCTGGCGGATGAACAAGCTCGACCGCGAACACGGCGTGGAAGAGTGAGGGGGACGGAGAAATGAGCCAGTTTACGCTTAACCTGCTGGTCATCGGCGCGTCCTTCGCGCTGTATATCGGCATCGCCATCTGGGCCCGCGCGGGTTCGACGGCCGAATTCTATGCCGCCAATCGCGGGGTCAGCCCGGTGATGAACGGCATGGCCACCGCCGCCGACTGGATGTCGGCCGCCTCGTTCATCTCGATGGCCGGCCTCATCGCCTTCACCGGCTATGACAACTCGACCTATCTGATGGGCTGGACCGGCGGCTATGTGCTGCTGGCGCTGCTGCTGGCGCCCTATCTGCGCAAGTTCGGCAAGTTCACGGTGCCGGAATTCATCGGCGACCGCTTCTATTCGCAGACCGCCCGGATCATCGGGGTGATCTGCCTGCTGATCATCTCGATCACCTATGTGATCGGCCAGATGACTGGCGTGGGCGTGACCTTCTCGCGCTATCTGGAAGTGTCGAACTCGACCGGGTTGTGGATCGGCGCGGCGCTGGTCTTCTGCTATGCGGTCCTGGGCGGCATGAAGGGCATCACCTATACGCAGGTCGCGCAATATATCGTGCTGATCATCGCCTATACGATCCCGGCGGTGTTCATCGCGATGCAGCTGACCGGCCATGTGCTGCCGCAGACCGGCCTGTTCGGCACCCATGACGCCTCGGGGGTCAAGTTCCTGGCCAAGCTGGATCAGGTGGTGACGGATCTGGGCTTCGGGTCCTATACCGGGCATCACAACTCGACGCTGGACATGGTGCTGTTCACCCTGGCGCTGATGATCGGCACCGCGGGCCTTCCGCATGTCATCATCCGCTTCTTCACGGTGCCGAAGGTGGCCGATGCGCGCAAGTCGGCGGGCTGGGCGCTGGTCTTCATCGCGCTGCTCTATACCGTCGCGCCGGCGGTGGGCTCGATGTCGCGCTTTAACCTGACCGCGACCATGTGGCCGGGGGCCGAGACGGGCGAAACCTTCAGCCAGCCGGCCGTGTCGCTGGATGCCATCGCCAACGATCCCGATCTGCAATGGATGCGCAACTGGCAGACCACCG
Organism: Paracoccus sigandri; assembly: GCF_003709565.1. Taxonomy (GTDB): domain Bacteria; phylum Pseudomonadota; class Alphaproteobacteria; order Rhodobacterales; family Rhodobacteraceae; genus Paracoccus; species Paracoccus siganidrum. Next base: position 2,038 of record NZ_QNRC01000064.1, read on the forward strand.
GCCTGCTGAACTGGGAGGACAAGAACGGCGACGGCCTGATCCAGTACTATAACGAGGCGGGCGCCGCCGATGCGCCGGTCGCCGCGATCATCGAGGAGCAGGGCCTGGTCGGCAACGAACTGACCACCGTCAACAACGACATCATGGTCCTGGCCAACCCGGAAATCGCCAACCTGCCGGGCTGGGTCATCGCTATCGTGGCGGCGGGCGGTCTGGCGGCGGCTCTGTCCACGGCGGCAGGCCTGTTGCTGGCGATCTCGGGCGCGGTGTCGCATGACCTGGTCAAGGGCGCCATCAATCCGAACATCAGCGAGAAGGGCGAGCTGCTTGCAGCGCGTGTCTCGATGGGCGTGTCGATCCTGGTGGCGACGATTCTGGGCCTGAATCCGCCAGGCTTCGCGGCGCAGACCGTGGCGCTGGCCTTCGGCCTTGCCGCCAGCTCGATCTTCCCGGTCCTGATGATGGGGATCTTCAGCAAGCGCGTCAACAAGCAGGGGGCGATCTGGGGGATGATCGCGGGCATGGTCTCGACCATTGTCTACATCTTCACCTACAAGGGCTGGTTCTTCGTCGCCGGCACCAACATGCTGCCGGATACCCCGGATGCCTGGCTGCTGGGCATCTCGCCGGCCTCGTTCGGCACGATCGGCGCGCTCATCAACTTCGGCGTCGCCTATCTGGTGTCGAGCATGACCGAAGAGCCTCCGGTCGAAGTGCAGGAGCTGATCGAATCGATCCGGGTGCCGCGCGGCGCCGGCGAAGCGCACAGCCACTGAACGCAACCGGCCGCGCCTGTCCCCGACGGGCGCGGCCATCCCGCCAAGCAAGGCAAGGGCCATGACCGATATCGCTGCCTTCATCGCCTCGGTTCATCCCTATGACAGCCTGCCGCAGGACGAGCTGGCGCGTGTCGCCGGTTCCTTCGGCCGCAGACGCCATGCCGCCGGCAGCGTGATCTACAGCCACGGAGAGAAGCTGCCGGGGCTGTATCTGATCGAGAGCGGCCGCATCCGCGTCTCGGACCGCAACGGCGATTCCGTGTCCGAGCTGTCGGCGCGCAATTCCTTCGGCGAACGCGGGCTGCTGCGCGACGGGGTGGCGGTGACGACGGCGACCGCCATCGAGGATTCGACCGTGCTGATGCTGCCCCGCGACGAGCTGTTGCGCCTGATCGGGGCCTATCGCTCGGTCGCGCGCTTCTTCGACCGCGGCGGCTTGTCCGAGGGGCGGGGCCACGATCTGGCGATGCTGAAGGTCGGCGACCTGATCAACCGCGCGCCGCTGAGCTGCGCGCCGGACACGCCCGCCATCGAGGCCGCCCGGATCATGCGCGACGCCCATGCCAGCAGCCTCGGCGTCGTCCAGGACGGCCGGCTGGTCGGGCTTGTCACCATCCGCGACATGTCCAGCCGGGTCGTGGCCGAGGGGCGCGACGTCCAGGCCCCCGTCGGCCAGGTGATGACCGCCGATCCGATCACGCTTTCGCCGGGCGAGCTGGGCTATGACGTGCTGAACATCATGCTGGAACGGCGCATCGGCCATCTGCCGGTGGTCGAGGGCGACCGCTTCGTCGGCATGGTCAGCCAGACCGACCTGATGCGGGTGCAGGCGATTTCCTCGTCGGCGCTGATCCGCGACATCGCCGGGGCCGAGAACGTGGCGGCGATGGCCGCCAGCACCGCCCGCATCCCCGAGCTGCTGGTGCAGCTGGTCAGCGGGCATTACCGGCACGAGGTGGTCACGCGGATGATCACCGACATCGCCGATGCCGTGACCCGCCGCCTGCTGATCATGGCCGAGGCCGAGCTGGGCGAAGCGCCGGGCCGCTATCTGTGGGCCGCCTGCGGCAGCCAGGGGCGCCAGGAACAGACCGGGCTGTCGGATCAGGACAATTGCCTGATCCTGGAGGACGGCTGCGATCCGGGCCATCCCTGGTTCGCGGATCTGGCGCGGTTCGTCAGCGACGGGCTGCACGCCTGCGGCTATGTCTATTGCCCCGGCGACATGATGGCGACCAATCCGCGCTGGCGGCAGCCGCGACAGGTCTGGCGCGGCTATTTCCGCGACTGGATCCTCCATCCCAGCCCCGAGGCGCAGATGCTGGCCTCGGTCATGTTCGACCTGCGGGCGATCGGCGGCGATGCCGCGCTGCTGGCCGGGCTGCAGACCGAGACGCTGGAGATGGCCGCCCGGAACTCGATCTTCGTGGCGCATATGGTGTCGAACGCGCTGAAGCATCGCCCGCCCCTGGGGCTGATCGGCGGCTTCGCCACGATCCGCACGGGCGAGCATCGCCACCGGATCGACATGAAGCACAGCGGCGTGGTGCCGGTGACCGACCTGGCCCGGATCTATGCGCTGCAGGGCCGGCTGCGACCGGTCAATACGCGCGCGCGGCTGACCGAGGCCGAGGATCGCGGGGTGATCTCGGGCAGCGGGGCGCGGGATCTGATCGCCGCCTATGACCTGATCCAGACCACGCGGCTGGAAAACCAGGCCGAGCAGATCCGCGCGGGTCGGCGGCCCGACAACTATCTGGACCCGGCCGGTCTGCCCGATTTCGGGCGCAGCCACCTGCGCGACGCCTTCGTGGTGGTGCGCGGGATGCAATCCGCGGTCGGACATGGCAAGGGAATGCTGGGATGAGGCGCGCATGACGGGGATCGGGGTCGAACTGCTGGGCGTCATCGCCGTCGGGATCGGGGCGGCGGCGGTGATCTATGCGGGGATGCACCTGCTGCGAAAGCTGGGGCTGGCCCCGGCGCGCTGGCTCTTGCCAGCGGGGATCGGCCTGGCGATGGTCGCCTATGCGGTCTGGAACGACTATGCCTGGTTCGAGCGGGCGAAGTCGCGCCTGCCGCAGGATGCCACCCTGCTGCTGGTCGGCCGCGACAGCCAGCCCTGGGCGCCCTGGACCTATCTGGCTCCGGTCGGGGTGCGCTTCGCGGCGCTGGATCCGGCAAGCATCTCGGAGAATGCGGACGGAACCCGGCGGGCCGAGATCATGTTGGTCGAACGGCGCGGCCCGACGCTGGTGGTGCCGCAGGATTTCGATTGCGCGAAGGGCCTGATCCGCCTGCCGCGCAGCGACTGGACGCCGTCGGATCCGCAGGATCCGGCCTATTCTGTCGTCTGTGAGGGAGGGGGCTGATGGCAGAGATTCTCGTGATCGAGGACGAAGACAATATCGCCACGGCGCTGGGTTTTCTGTTGACGCGGGAAGGATACAACCACAGCCGCATGGCGACCGGGGCCGGCGCGGTCGAGGAGATCCGCGCCCTGCGTCCCGACGTGGTGCTTCTGGACATCATGCTGCCCGACGTCTCGGGCTATCAGATCGTCCAGGATGTGCGCGCCGATCCCGCGCTGAAGGACGTGCGGGTGCTGATGATGACCGCGCGCGGCTCGGCGGTGGAGCGGCGCAAGGCGGTGGCGCTTGGCGCGGACGGCTTCATCGCCAAGCCCTTCGTGCTGTCGGAACTGCGGACGGAACTGGCGCGGCTGCTGGACCGGCCATGCTGACCGGGCTGTCGCTGCGGCTGCGGGTCCTGCTGATCTTCGCGGGGCTTGCGGTGGCGGTGCTGGGCCTGCTGGCCCTGGGGCTGTGGGTGGCGGGCCGGGGCCTTGCCGCGCGTCACGCCGATGCCGGCGCCATCCTGGACGCGCAGGTCCTGGCGGCGCTGATCGCCGGTCTGGGCGGCCTGGCCGCGATGGCCTGGGTCTGGTTCCTGTTCGACCAGAATGTCGCCCGCCCGATCGAGATGCTGGCCGGCGGGCTGCGCACCGGCCAGACGCCCGAGATCAAGGAGGCCCGCTATCTGGCCGACCTGGGCCCCGCCGCGATCGATGCGGCCGAGGCGCGGGCGCGCTCGGCCCAGGAACTGGCCGAGGCCATCGCCGAACATGCCGCCGACCTGGAACGGGAAAAGGCCACGCTGGAATCCATCCTCGCCGATATCGGCGCGGGGGCGGTGATGATCGATTCCGGGGGGCGGGTCGTCTTCTACAACGCCTCGGCCGCGCATCTGCTGCCGGGGATCGTGCTGGACCGCCCGATCGAGCGCTATCTGGCCGGCGGGGCGCTGACGGCGGCCTGGGCCCGGCTGGGGGCGGGGGGGACCGAGGCCACGGATGTCAGCTGCCTCAGCATGGGCGGGCTGCGGCTGTGGGGGCGGATGCGCCGGGTCGACGGCAACGTCCTGCTGATCCTGCGCGATCGGCCCGCGCAACGCCCCGCACCGCGCGGCACGCTGGAAACGCTGCGCCGCCATGCCTCGACGCTGGTGCCGATGCTGGATGCGCTGGACGGGCCGATCCCGCCCGAGCTGGCCCAGGCGATCCGCGCCGAGGGGCAGGGGCTGGCCAATGCCATGCGCGAGCTGACCGCGGCGATGGCCAGCGAGGCCCCGGAGGGGCGGGCGGGTCTGCACGAGCTGGCCGCCGGGCTGGAACTGGCCGAGGGGCAGGGCCGGCTGTCGCTGCTGGCCGACGCCGCCAGCCTGAACGGGCTCTTGCGGCACCTGGACCAGCGCCTGCGAGAGATGGGCATCACCCCGCGCCTTGCCGCCGATATCGCCGAGGCCGATCCCGATGGCGGCGAGGGGGCCGAGGTGCGGCTGTCGCTGACCTGGACGGGCGCGCCGGTGCCGATGGACCGGCTGGAGGACTGGCTGTCCGATCCCCCCGATCCGGCCCAGCCCGAGCTGACCGGGCACGAGATCCTGGCCGCCCATGCCTCGGGGATCTGGCCCGAAGCCGAAGGGGACCGGGCGCGGCTGGTCCTGCCCCTGCGCCTTGCGCCCGGCGGGGGCGAGGGGGCGGGGCTGACCTATGACTTCGCCCTGTCGCGGCGCGGCGCGGCCTCGTCGCGGCTGGCCGACCTGACCTGCGTCGTGTTCGACACCGAGACCACCGGCCTCGATCCCGCCACCGACCGGATCGTGCAGATCGCGGGCGTGCGGATCGCGCGCGGCCGGCTGACCGGCGAACGGTTCGACACGCTGGTCAATCCCGGCCGCCCGATCCCGCCCGGCTCGACCCAGATCCACGGCATCACCGACGCGATGGTCCAGGGCGCCCCGGACATGACCGCCGCGCTGGCCGCCTTCCACCATTTCGCCGAGGACGCGGTGCTGGTGGCCCATAACGCGCCCTTCGACATGGGCTTCCTGCGCCAGGCCGCGCCCGAGACCGGCGCGCATTTCGACAATCGCGTGCTGGACACGGTGCTGCTGTCGGCCATGGTCTGGGGCCAGTCGGCGCCCCATTCGCTGGATGCGCTGAGCGAGCGGCTGGGCATCGTCATCCCGCCCGAGGACCGCCATACCGCGATGGGCGACACCAAGGCCACCGCCGAGGCCTATCTGCGGCTGATCGCGGCGCTGGAAGCCAAGGGGCTGGAACGTCTGGAGGACGTGCTGGCCGAATCCCGCCGCCACCGCCGCCTGATCGAGGATGCGAACGCTCCCGCCATGCCCTCGGCCGCCGCGGGTCCCGGACAGGGCGGCTGACGGCGGCGGCGATACGGCCGATGACCCTCGGGCGGCGCCGGTCAGGCGGCCAGCAGGCGGATGACCAGGAAGATCACGGCCGACAGGATCGCTGCGGCAGGAACCGTGATGACCCAGGCGGCGGCGATGGTCAGCACATGCGCGCGGCGCACCAGCTTGCGGCGGCGGCGCTCCTCGGGGCTGACGCGGGGGCGGTTCAGTTCCTCCTGGGCCAGTTTCAGCCGCCGCTCGGCATCCCATTCGCGAAAGAAGCCGACCCCGAAGATGGCGCCGACCGCGATATGGGTGGAACTGACCGGCAGGCCCAGCCAGCTGGCCAGGATGACCGTGATCGCCGCCGACAGCGCCACGCAATAGGCGCGCATCGGATTCAGCTTGGTGATCTGGCTGCCGACCATGCGGATCAGCTTGGGCCCGAACAGGAACAGCCCGAAAGAGATCCCCAGCGCCCCGATCATCATCACCCACAGCGGCAGGTCCACCGAATCCGAGACCGCGCCCGACTGGCTGGCATGGACGATGGCGGCCAGCGGCCCGACGGCATTGGCCACGTCATTGGCGCCATGCGCGAAGCTGAGCAGCGCCGCCGACACGACCAGCGGGATGCCGAACAGCACCTTCAGCGACTTGTTGCGGTTCTCCAGCCCGCGCGACTGGCGGCGGATGACCGGGATCATCGCCAGCCATGTGGCCAGCCCCAGCGCGGCGCCGATGGCCAGCGCGGTGCCGAAGCCGATCTCGAGGACGCGGTTCAGCCCCTTCAGCGCCAGATAGGCGGCGCAGGTGCCGGCCATGATGCCGACCAGCACCGGCACCCAGACCCTCGCGGCGGCGATCTTGTCGGGGCGGTGGATGATCCGGGCCTTGATGAACCACAGGAAGCCCGCCGCGCAGATCCCGCCCATCACCGGCGAGATCACCCAACTTGCCGCGATGGTGGCCATCATCGGCCAGTTGACCGCGGACAGCCCCGCCGCCACGATCCCCGAGCCCATGACGCCCCCCACCACCGCATGGGTGGTCGAGACCGGCGCGCCGATCCAGGTGGCCAGGTTGACCCATAGCGCCGAGGACAGCAGCGCCGCCATCATCGCCCAGATGAAGATGTCGCTGCGCGCCATGCTCTCGGGCGCGACGATCCCCTTCGAGATGGTCGAGACCACGTCGCCCCCGGCCAGCAGCGCGCCGGCGCTTTCGAAGACGACGGCGATGGCGATGGCGCCGCCCATGGTCAGGGCATTGGCGCCCACCGCCGGCCCCATGTTGTTGGCGACGTCGTTGGCGCCGATATTCAGCGCCATATAGGCGCCGAAGGCGGCCGCGCAGACCACCACCAGCATGTTGCCGCCCTGGTCCAGCATCAAGGCCGCGGCCAGCGCCGCCAGCGCGATGAACACGAAGGCGATGCCCGGCGCGACCAGCGGCCGCGCGACATAGGCCGTCGCCAGTTCAAGCCGCGAGAAGCGCCCCAGATCGCGGTCGAGCGTTTCAAGGTGGCGGGCTTCGAGATCTGTTCGGGCCATGCTTGTCCTCGTTGTCCGGCAAGGCTGCCTAAGCGGCTTTGGCCGCCGGTTCAACCGTCTGGCCGCCTTTGTTGCCAGGGAATCCGGCCAGGCGGCCACCGCGCCTGCGAAGCGATGGCGTCACCACCGACGGCCCAGGATGCCGGGCGCGGAAGGAGGTCCGGGCAAATGGATGTCCCCCAGCGCCGCCGTCAATCGCGCCGCCGTCGATCGCGCCTGCGCGATAAGACAAGAACGGGCGGGCTCTGCCCGCCCGTTCAGTTGTCTGCCCGGGGATGTTCAGGCGAGTTCCCGCCTTTCGCCGATCAGCCCCTTGACGATGGCCCAGCAGGCGCCCAGCA
>NZ_QNRC01000065.1 GCF_003709565.1 Paracoccus sigandri
GATCCCCGCCTTCGGAAAAAGATCGCTTACAGGCATCATCGCAGATCCGATGATCCCAAAGGCATGCTCGATCCCGTGCTGCTGCAAAACCTTCACAAAGGCTTCCTCAGTGGTCATTTTCATCGGCTGTCTTCCCTTTCCTCATGCAACCTGGTCGATGCCGGCGGCCGTCGCGACCGGCGGGCTTGCGGCCCGCAGATCCTCCAGCACCAGCTGCGCCAGCTTCGCCCCGATCATCATCGCGGGGGCGTTGGTATTGCCCGAGACGATCTCGGGCATGATCGAGCAATCGGCGACGCGCAGGCCGCGCACCCCGCGCAAACGCAGCCGCGGATCGACCACGGCGTGATCGTCCACCCCCATCCGGCAGGTCCCCGTCGGGTGATAGATCGTCGTCGAATTCCCGCGCACCCAGTCGAGGACCTCGTCATAGCCCTGCACATCCGCGGTCGGGCGGAATTCCTGCGAGATCGCGGATCTGAGCGGCTCGGTGCGGGCAAGCTCGCGGGCGATCTCGACGCCGGCGACGATCGTGTCGCGGTCGGTCTGCGTTGCCAGATAGTTCGGCTCGATGATGGGCGCGGCCAGCGGATCGGCGGAACGCAGCGCGATCGTGCCGCGGCTTTCGGGGCGCAGCTGGCAGACCGACTGGGTGAAGGCCGAGAAGGGATGCACACCCTCGCCGGGACTGTCGGCCGACCAGGGCTGGATGTGAAACTGGATGTCCGGCGTGGCAAGGCCCGGCCGGCTGCGCAGGAAGCCGAAGACCAGGCTGGCGGCCATGGTCATCGGCCCGGTGCGGAACAGCGCGTATTCCAGCCCGATCCGCGCCTTGTTGAACAGGCTGCGCACCTCGTCGTTGAGCGTCGCCTCGCGGCATTTGAAGACCAGCCGGGCCTGCAGGTGATCCTGAAGGTTGCGCCCGACCTCGGGCGCGTGGTGGACGACGGGAATGCCGTGGTCGCGCAGATGACCGGCATCGCCGATCCCCGACAGCATCAGGATCTGCGGCGAGCCGATGGCCCCGGCGCAGAGGATGACCTCGCGCCGCGCTTGCACCAGTTGGCGGCTGCCATCGCTGCGGCGGATCTCGACACCGGTGGCGCGGCCTTCCTGGACGATCACCCGCAGCACCTGCGCGCGGGTCACGATCTCCAGGTTCCGCCGGTCGCGGATCGGCTTGAGGAAGGCCACCGCAGCCGAGCAGCGGCGCCCCTTGTCCACGGTCAGCTGGAAATGACCGACGCCGTCCTGAACCGGGCCGTTATAGTCGGGATTGTAGGGGATCCCCTTTGCCTGGGCCGCCTTGATCCACAATTCGCAGATCTCGCGATGCAGGCGGGGGTCCGAGACCTGTAGTGGCCCGCTGGTCCCCCGTCCCTCGCCGGAGCCGCGCTGAAAGGTCTCCAACCCCGCGAACAGCGGCCCGACCTCGCGCCATGACCAGCCCGCATTGCCCATCTGCGCCCATCGGTCGTAATCCTCGCGCTGGCCACGGACATAGAGCAGGCCGTTCAGCGAGGACGATCCGCCCAGCACCTTGCCCCGCGGCCAGCTGATGGCGCGGCCGTTCAGTCCCGGATCGGGCTGGGTCATGTAGCACCAGTCGAAGCCGGGATTGTGCATCGTGCGGAAATAACCCACCGGGATATGGATCCACGGGCTTCTGTCGCGCGCCCCGGCCTCGATCAGCGCGACCCGCACATCCGGATCGGCGCTGAGCCTGTTGGCCGCAACGCAGCCGGCCGATCCCGCGCCGACGACGACATAATCCGCGATACCTGTCGCGCTGGTCATGGTCATGTCCTTTCCTGGGATTTTCGGATCCGCCCCTCCCCGGCCTTGCGGAAAGGGGCGGCAAAGCTGGCGGATCGCTATTGCCGCGCCCGGCGGCCGATCAGGATCGCGCAGAGCATCGAGACCATCGCGGCGAAGACCACATAGGCGCACAGCCAGAACGGATCGTTATCATTCGCCGCCATCAGCGCGGTCGCGATCATCGGCGTCAGGCCCGAGGCGAAGATGCCCGAGAACTGATAGACGAAGGAAATCCCGGTATAGCGGACGCTCGGATCGAACATGTCGGAAAACAGCGCCGCTTCCGGGCCGTAGCACATCGGATAGACGATGCCGAAGGGCAGCACGATCCCCAGCACGACCAGCAGCGGATCGCCCGTCGACATCAGCGCGAAGGCGGGAAACACGCTCAGCCCCAGCAGGGCAGAACCCCAGGCATAGGTGGTGGGCCGGCCGATATGGTCCGACAGGCGGCCGAACAGCGGGATGAACACCACCATCAGCAGCGCAGCGCCGCAAACCGTCCACAGCGCCATCGAGCGGTCGATGCCCACATATCTGGTCAGATACAGGATCGAGAACACCGCGAAGACGTTGAAGAACACCCCGTCTATGTAACGCGCGCCCATGCCCAGCACCACATTGCCGGGATAGCGCTTGATCATCACCAGGAAGGGCAGGCCCTGGTCGCGGCCGCGGGCCTCGGCCTTGACCTTCTTGAATTCCGGGCTTTCGTCGATATTGGCCCGGATCCAGGTGCCCAGCCCGACAAGGATGATCGAGCCGACGAAGGCCAGCCGCCAGCCCCAGGACATGAAGGCGTCGTCGGGCAGCAGGGTCAGCAGCGCCATGACGCCAGAGGCCATGAACAGCCCCAGCGACAGTCCGATCTGCGGGATCGAGGCATAGAGGCCGCGCTTGTTCTCGGGGGCGTATTCATAGGCCATGAGCACCGCCCCGCCCCATTCGCCGCCGATCCCGATGCCCTGCAGGATCCGCAGCACCAGCAGCGCCAGGGGGGCTAGGATGCCGATGCTGTCATAGGTCGGCAGAAGGCCGATCAGCACCGTCGCCCCGCCCATCAGCAGAAGCGACAGCACCAGCATCGTCTTGCGCCCGATGCGATCGCCGTAATGGCCGAAGACCAGACCGCCCAGGGGGCGCGCGACGAAGCCGACGGCGAAGGTGGCATAGGCCAGCAGCGTCGAGACCGTGGGGTCGTCGGACGGAAAGTAGAGCTGGTTGAAGACGATCCCGGCGACCACGCCATAGAGGAAGAAATCATACCACTCGATGGTCGAGCCCACGAGGCTGGCGAAAGCGACCTTCCTGACGTCGCGTTCCCGAGTGTCGCCGATTCCGGCAGTTGCAGTCATGTCCGACATTACGCCCTCCCATGCGCTGTGACGGTTCCCAGTCATCTTGCGGAGATCGGCGACTCCTCCTCGCCGATGCCGGTCAGGCTGTCCCATGCGCGGGGCCAGAGTCAACAGTTTTTGAGACTTTTAGTATCATTTTTATGGATTCTTGCGCGGCGCGACATGGGAACTGCAGCCTTCCCGGCGGCTTGGAACGCCGCCGGCCAGCGTATAGAGTGGCCAGCCAGGACAGAGGTACCACCACGCGATGAACGACCGTCAGGAAGAGGCCGCCGTGCCGCCCAGCCTCAGAAATCTCCAGATCCTGGAGGTGCTTGCGCAGGAAGCCCGTCCCATGACGCCGACCGAGATCAATGCGCTTCTGAAGCTGCCCAAGCCGACCATCCACAGGCTGGTCGGAACGCTGGAGCAGGAGGGCTATCTGACCCGGCACATCGACGGCCGCAGCTATCTGCCGGGACCGAAGCTGCGCCAGATGATGCTGGGGGTGATGCGTGCCGGGCATCATCACGTCCCCCGCCGCGAAATCCTGACGCGGCTGCATGAAGCGGTCGGCGAGACCTGCAACCTGTCGATTCCCGACGGCGATGCGATGGTCTATGTGGACCGCGTCGAAACGCATTGGCCGCTGAGGATCGCGCTGCAGATCGGCTCGCGCGTGCCGTTGCACGCCACGGCGTCGGGCAAGGCCTGCCTGGCCTCGTGGAGCGACGCGGCCATCGGGCGTTTCCTGGGCGAGGCCCGGCTCAGGGCCCATACCGCGCATACCATCACCGACCCCGATCGGTTGCGCGACGAGATCATGAGGATCCGTGCCCAGGGCTACGCCACCGATGCCGAGGAATTCGTGCCGGGCATGATCGCCCTGGCCGTGCCGGTCCTCGACGACCGGCAGCGCCTGACCGCGACCCTGTCCTTCCACGCGCCGATCCAACGCCTGAGCCTGAAGGATGGCCTGGCCCATCTGCCGACGCTGCAGGCGGCGGCGCAGGACCTGGCGCGGTTGCTGTAAACGGCGCGGATCGCGCGACCGCCCCTCGCGGTATCGCGCTGTGCCAGGCTGGCGATGTCCGGGTCATTCAGGAAAGAGGACATCCATGGCGGGGCACGGGGTTCACCCGCCGCTGTCGGGCACATGTGCGGCTCGCCCTTGCTGGCGGTGGTGACGGCGGCCGAACAGATCATGCCGGGCATTTCCGCGACCAGATCGCCGCAAGGCGATCATCTTCGACCGCAGCATCTCCGCCCCCGCATGACGGCGGCCTTCCCCCGCACCATTCAACGCAGGTGCAGGCGAGCGGCGAGATCGACGAGCCTGCCGAAGGGCGCGTGCAGCATCCGCGACAGGTTCCATCGGCCCTGCGCGAAGACGCCCTTGGCATGGCTCATGGCGCGAAAACCCTCGATGCCGTGATAGGCGCCCATGCCGCTGGGGCCGATGCCGCCGAAGGGCAGGTCGTCCTGCGCCACATGCATCATCGTCGCATTGATGCAGACATTGCCCGAGGTGGTCTGCGCCAGCAGCTTCTCGCAATCCGCGTCGCGTTCTCCGAAATAGTAAAGCGCCAGCGGGCGGGGACGAGCGTTCACGAAAGCGATGACCTCGTTCATCGTCTCATAGGTTCGCACCGGCAGGATCGGACCGAAGATCTCGTCCTGCATCACCGCGCAGTCGTCGCCGGCGCCCAGCACCAGAACGGGCGCGATGGTCTGGGGACGGCTGGCCGCGCTCTCGGGGCGGTAGCCGACCGGGGTGACCTGCGCACCCTTTTGCCTTGCATCCTCCAGCAAGCCGTCCAGCCGCGCGACATGCCGTTCGTTGATGATCGCGGTATAGTCCGGGCTGGTCGGGCCGGCGGGATAGAAGCGCCTCACCGTCTGGTCATAGGCCGCGGCGAAAGCGTCGAGATCGTCCCGATGCACCAGCGCGTAATCCGGCGCCACGCAGGTCTGGCCGCCGTTCGACAGCTTGCCAAAGGTCAGCCCCTCCATGGTTCGGCGATTGACCTGGCCGCGCGCGATGATGGCCGGGCTCTTGCCGCCCAGTTCCAGCGTCAGGGGCACCAGGTTCTCGGCCGCGGCCTGCATGACCTTGCGCCCGACAGAGGTGCTGCCGGTGAACAACAGGTGGTCGAAGGGCAGGCGGCTGAAGGCGGCACCCACCTCGGGGCCGCCGAGGATCACCGCGACCTCGTCCTCGGGGAAGGCTTCGGCCAGCATGTGGCACAGCAGCGCGCTGGTGCGCGGCGTCAGTTCCGAGGGCTTCAGCATGGCGCGATTGCCCGCCGCCAGCGCCGTGGCCAGCGGGATCAGCACCAGCACAAGGGGATAGTTCCAGGGCGCCATCACGCCGACGACGCCCTTGGGCTGGTATTCCACCCAGGCGCGGCCGGCGCGATAGGTCAGCGCGACATGCCGCCGCTCGGGCCGCATGAAGCGGCGCAGGTTGCGTTTCAGATAGTCGATGGCCTGGACGGTCACGACCAGCTCCAGGATGTCGGTCTCGTGCCGCGAGCGGTGGGTGAAGTCCTCGCTGATCGCGCGGGCCAGGTCGGCGCGATGCGCCAGCACCGTCGCATGCAACCGCGACAGCCGGTCGCAGCGTTGCGCCTGGCTGGGCGCCCCCTCCGCCAGGAAGGCATGACGCTGACGCTCCAGCAAGGCGGCCATCGCGGCGGTATCGGTTTCTGTTTCCGTCGTCATCGTCCATCCTTGTCAGGGAAGGCGCGCCGGGACGATCCCGGCGCGCAAGGGGGGCACGACCTGAAGAAGGCCAGCAGGTCGGCATTGATCGCATCGGCATTCGCCCTATGCATCCCGTGCGAAAGCCCGGATAGATGATCAGCTGGCTATTCTGCAAAGCTTGTCCTGCATGATTGCCGCTGCCTAGCAGGACATTACTTGGTCGTCATCGCCCCGCATGACCAGCACCGGCACGTCGATGGCCGCGCCTGTCATGGGCGACGACGCGGAAGCCCCGGGCCAGGAGGAACAGCATCTGCGCGTCCCGGTCGTCGGCGCTGAGCGGCCAGCCGTGGTGGAAATGGATCGGCTGAGCGTCCTTTGGGCCCCAGCCCTTGCAGATCTCGACGCCGTCCCCGGTGGTCACGGAGCTCATGGTCTTTCCTCCCTCGGTTGCGTTCAGGATCGGTCCGGGACATGCAGCGGGCGCGGCAGATGCAGCACATGTGCATGGAGGCTGCGGCGGCGGATGGCTTGCAGAAGCTCCAGCGGACCGGGCCGGCGCGAACCCGGCCGGACTTCGGGATGCGCCGGAGGAAGTCGATATTGCCGGCCGCCGGATCGCGCGCCACCTCGTCCAGGTCGGGGTTCGAGCGGACGCGATCATAATAGCCGCCCGCCCGCCGGCACCTGGACCTTCCGGCCCGCGAATTCGGCCTCGACCGTCTGCTGCGTCATCCGCGGTTCCTGCCGTCATTCCAAAACGGCCCATCGCGCGACGGGCATGCTGATTCTCATCTGCCGGCACGACCGTAGCCCTTGAACCCAGGTTCAAGGTCAAGCGGGAATGGATCGGGTGGCCTCGCGGGCTCGGCCCGGAAGCAGGTCGCGGCTAGGCCTGCGTCTTGCGGCTCTGCAATTCGGCGATCAGCGCGTTGATGCGGCTCTTGCGCGCCTTGGCCTCGGCGATCATCGCATCGACTGCCACCAGCTTCCCGGACAGAAGCCGGATCGCCTCGTCGCAGGAGATCGGGTGATCGCCCTCGGCCACCTCCACGCTGGCGATTTCCTTCAGCGAGAAGCCCAGCCCCTGCGCATGCTCGATGAAACGCAGGATGGCGATGCAAAAGGATCTTGTCGCATGACCGCAACCACCGAATCCCCGCTGTTCCAGCCGCTGCAACTGCCGGGCGGGCAGGCCGTCAGGAACCGCATCGCCAAGGCGGCGATGGAGGAGAACATGGCCGACACCGACCACCTGCCGGGCGAGGCGTTGCGCCGGCTTTACCGCGCATGGGCCGAAGACGGCGCAGGGCTGCTGCTGACCGGAAATGCCATGGTCGCGCCTGATGCGGTGACCGGGCCGGCCGGAGTGACCCTGGGCAGCAGCCAGCCTTTGCAGCCGTTCCGCGACTGGGCGCAGGCGGGACGGGCGAATGGCGCGCGGCTGTGGATGCAGATCAATCATCCGGGCCGGCAGGTCTATGCCGCGACCAACCCGCAGGCCATCGCGCCCTCGGCCGTGCTGGTGGCGATCGAGGGCTATGCGCATCTCTTTGCCCAACCCCGCGCCATGTCCGATGCGGACATTGCCGAGGTCATCCGCCGTTTCGCCGATACCGCCGCTTTGGCGGAACAGGCGGGGTGCGACGGCGTGCAGATCTATGCCGCGCATGGCTATCTGTTGAGCCAGTTCCTGTCGCCGCTGACCAACCTGCGGCCGGTTCGCTGGGGCGGCACGCTGGAAAACCGCGCCCGGCTGCTGGTCGAGATCATCCGCGCCATCCGCGCCCGCGTCGCCCCCGGATTTGGCGTGGGGATCAAGCTGAACTCCTCGGATTTCCAGAAGGGCGGCTTTGATGCGGAGGACGCGGTGGCGGTGGTACGCATGCTGAACACGCTGCCGGTCGACCTGGACGAGATGTCGGGCGGCGGCTATGAAAGCCCGGCCATGCACGGTCGTCCGCAACAGGTCAGCACCCGCCAAAGCACCCTGGCTCGCGAGGCCTATTTCGTCGACTTCGCCCGCGACGTGGTGGCCGAGGCGCGCATGCCGGTGATGGTGACCGGCGGCATCCGCCGCCGCGCCACGGCCAAGGCGGCATTGGCGCCCGACGGCGACCGCCCCGGCGTCGCCATGGTCGGCCTGGCGCAGGCGCTGGCCTATGCACCGAACCTGCCGAACCGCTGGCAGGCGGGCGAGGTCGTGGTCGAGGTTCCGGCGATCCGCTGGAAGAACCGCGCGCTCTCGGGCCTTACCACCATGGCGCTGACCAAGCTGCAACTGCGCCGGCTGGGCGCGGGACGGCCTCCCAGACCGCGGACCTCGGCCCCCTGGTGCTGATCCGTGACCGGCTGTGGATGACCCGGCGCAGCCGCCGCTATCGCGCCTGGTTGCAAGGCCGGTCCGCCGCGTGAGAGGATCGACCCGGGGCAAGCGCGCCCTGCATATCGTGACCAATCCCGGTCACCATGATGATCCCGACCGCAAGACCGGGCTCTGGCTCTCCAAGCGCAGCCATGGCTGGGACATCTTCGCAGCCGAGGGCCACGCGCAGGACATCGTCAGCCCGGACGGCGGTCGTCTGCCTTCTCGCGCCAGTGATCCCGACAGCGTGGCTCCACAGGCATTCAGCGCGGCATGCCTTGGCATCCGGGGCGAGCGTTCTTCTCGACTTGCCCCCGCGCCGACGGGCTTGCACCTGCTCCTGCGCGACGGCGTCTGGTCGCGGATGTGGCCGCCGCGCCCGTCTGGCTGAGGGCGGCTCCCGCCCGCGTCCCGTAACCGAAAAGCCCCGCCGCGAGCTCTCGCGGCGGGGCAACCCAAGCCGGCCAGGGGCCGAGGCTCACATCCCGGCGTAGAGCGGGAACCTTGCGCAGAGTTCCTTGACCTCGGCCTTGACCCTGGCCTCGACCTCGGCATTGCCGTCCTCGCCGTGCTGGGCCAGGCCGTCGACCACCTCGACGATCCAGCGGGCGATCT
>NZ_QNRC01000066.1 GCF_003709565.1 Paracoccus sigandri
CCCCCAGCGCGATCAGGGCGTCGAACATGTCGCTGCGCCAGCTGCGGGTGCGCTCGAACCCGACATGGCGCGACAGCAGCACCAGCAGCGGCAAGCTCGCCACCACCAGCAGCAGCAACCGCAGCCGGTCCAGGTAGAAGCCGAGCGACCACAGCTCGGTCGTCATCAGCATCGGCAGCGAAAAGATCAGCGCCCCGCCCGCGGCACGGCCGAAATCGCGGATCACGCGGCTGGGCGGGTGATGGGCGGACCGTCCTGATTGCACCATGTCTCGCGTCCTATCCCTCTGCCGGGCCATGCGGGCTCCATACGATCGCGGCCCCCGCGGCAAATACCATGACATTGCTCCGGATGGGCACCCAACTCGGGCAATTCAGACAATCGCCCGATCCCATCCGCCGTAATGCTCCTCGCTGCGCGCACCGCGCGGCAGGCTGCCGTGCTCCTCCTGATCCTGGTGATCGCGATACGCGAACGCGACAGCGTCTTCAGTGTGGACCAGAGGACCGCGACCTTCGATGTCGGCCACGAGCGACGGACCCTGGCCGGTAACGAAGGCGCGATCCTTCGAGGCACCCTCACCATCGGGTTCCGCCTCGGGCTGGAAGAAATCGGCGTTGCCGTCGGTGAAGAACAGGCCGTAGCGGCCGCGCCGACGACAGGCGAGCATCGAGCCCAGCACGATCGTGCAATCGCCGCCCAGCACCACCGGAAACTGGCCCGCGTCAGGCACCGCTTCCACCGCGTCGGCGAGCTTGGGCGACCATGCCGCAAATGCCCTGGCGTTCAAGATGCCGGTCTCGGGATCGGGCGTCGGGCCCTCCGGAGGCACTGCCAGTCGCCGGGCATGGCGCGCATGGAGGCGTTTCATGAGGCCGAGGTTCGGGAGCCGGTCGGGCAAGCGCTCCACACCGTCGGTCGCCAGGCGCAGCGATGACGGGGCTTCGAGAATGGCATAGGGACGGGCCGTCATGGGCGCCTCCGTCAGCGACTATCTTGCGGAGTAGGTCACTGCCTCGATCTTGTGTCCGTCCGGATCGCGGACGAACGCCCCATAATAGTTCGCATCGTAATCCGGCCGCAGCCCCGGAGCGCCATCGTCGCTGCCACCATGTTTCAATGCAGCTGCGTAAAATCGATCGACCATCGAACGGTCCTCGACGGCAAAGGCAATATGGGTACCATTTCCCACGGTCGCAGGTTTTCCGTCAATCGGAACCTGAACGCTGAAGTGAAACGTGCCGCTGCCGTAACCCAGTCCACCCTCGTCTTCCGCCATCGGGACGATGCCGACGATGGGCAAGACGGCGTCGTAGAAACGTTTTGACCGTTCAACGTCATTTGTCCCAACCGAGACATGGTGGATCATGGCTGCCTCCCGTACCGACCTTGTTCGTTAACGGCAGCTTCCGGTTATTGTTCCCTCAAAGCCGCCCGCCGTTTATCCACCCTTGCGTGACGCGGGCCATCAGACAGCCCCGGCTGAGCTTGCCAGACGTCAGCTGCCTGCGCCAATCGTAGATTTGCCAGCGTGCCACCCCATGCCGCCGGACGATATCCGCGACCTTCACCCCGGCACGAGACTCGCGGCGGCTATCCGCGCCCGTTCAGCCTTCCGAAGCCGGCAGCCAGTCCGTCCTTCCAGAACCTCTATCGCGGCCCCATAGTCGACCCTTGAGCCGTCCATTTTGGATCTTGATGCAGCTGCAGCGTTTGTCTCCGAACAAGCTGCAGCCCGCTTGGTCAGTGGCTTCTATCGTAGTTCGGCGCATTCTGGCGTAGGTGCCGCCGCCGGGCGCAACCGACTATCGGCGGAACCAATAGCAGCTTGCCAGCGGCCGCAATACGGGCGGCATGTGCCGCCCGCGCCCGCTTGATGACGATAAGGTCAGATCAGCCTGATGTAGCGGCGCGCCAGCTTTGGCAGAAGGTGGCGCGCCGCTACACCATGCTGAAGCTTCAGTCGCTCGCAGCTTAGGATTACCGCTTGACGGCGTCACATGGAGATCGGATTCTCTTCATAAGAATATTCTAGGGCGTGTTAACACTTGAGCATATCGACGATGAGGACGAAGTTGAGGAACGCGCGGAACATGAGGTCGAACTTCTCGAAGCGGGAGAAGATGCGCCGATAGCCCTTCAATCTGCGAAACAGCCGTTCGACTTGGTTGCGGCGCTTGTAGAGTTCTCGGTCGTATTCCCACGGTTCCTTGCGGGTTGTTTTCGGAGGCACGACGGGCTCGAAGCCCAGGTCGAGAACAAGCTGCCGGGTTTCTTCGCCTTCATAGGCTCGGTCCATCAGCAGCGGGAGGCCAGTGAGCGGTTTCCGCCAGCCTTGCAACAAGGCGCACCCCTCAGGCGCATCATGGGCCTGTCCACCGGAAAGGCTGAATGTCAGGGCTGTTCGGGCATCCGCGGCAACCAGATGAACCTTTGTGTTCCATCCTCCGCGGGATTTTCCGATGGCTTGCGGCCCCTTTTTTTCGGTGCCCCGGTGCCATCCGGATGAACCTTGACCGAGGTGCTGTCGAGGCCGAGACATTCGACCCGGATCCGGATCAGCCGGTGTTTCTGCAAGGCCGCGAAAAGCCGGTCGAGCACACCGGCCTCGGCCCAACGGCGCATCCGGGTGTAGATCGTGTGCCAGTTTCCGAACCGCGGCGGCAGCGCCCGCCACTTGCAGCCGTTTTCGGCGACGTAGAGCACCGCGTTGATCATCGTCAGGTTGGAGATCCGCACATTGCCGCGCTGGACTGGCAGATATGGACGGATCAACTCGTATCGCGAAGCTGTTATATCATTCATAACAGCATGTTAGACCACATCCAATCCAGAGAATAGTGTTAACGCGCCCTAGCTTGCGGCGAAGCAACCCGCCCAGTGGGAACAGCTTCGCCTGCCCAAGCCACTTGCGTCTCATTGAGGCAGGATCAGCCCCGGATTACCCCCTCAGCGCAGCGGCGGGGGACTGTCGATAGGCGTAGATGGCGGGCACCACCGCGATGAGCGCGGCCACCGCCAGAAGCATGCCAGCGAAGGCAAGATCCGACATTTCCAATGTCACCGGCAGGGCCATTCCGCTTTGGCGCGCGAACAGGATCGCCAGCGCCTTGGCGCCGGCATAACCCAGTCCGATCCCCGCCGCGACGCCCAGGCCGATGACGATCAGCAACTCGGACCAGACCACGGCGAAGACCGCCAGACGCGGCGCGCCGAAGGCCCGCAAGGCCCCGATCTGGCGCCTGCGCTGCGAAAGATGCGCCATGGTCACGAGGATGACGGCAGTGCCGGCAAGCATCTGGGTGCCGATGGCAATGGCGGTCAGGACCAGACGCGCATCGCCGAGGGTGGCGTAGAGCCGGGTCAGAACCTCGCCCGGAAAGACGGCCATGGCCGTTTCGGTCCGGTAGTCGCCGCGGATCTGATAGGCATTGGCGATGGTCCTGGGCTTGACCAGAATCGCCGGCACTCCGGGCATGTCCGAGGGCCAGGGCGGACCCAGATGCCCGGCTTCGATGTGATGTTCGCCATGTTCGTCATCGTGGTCATGTTCCTCATCGTGGTCGTGGTCATCGTGTTCGTGATGCTGGTCGTGGCCATCGTGATACCCCTCCTCGCCGGGGCCGAGACCGAGGCCGTGGACGTGCCAGACCCCCTCGATCGGCACCAGGATGGCACGGTCCCAAGGGGTCGCGCTCGGCTCCATCCGGCCGGTGATCCGGTAGCTCATCTCGTGATGCTCCTCGGCCGCTTGTCCCGCCAGGCCATGTTGCGGGCTAAATTCGTCGCCGACGGCCATGGGCACGCGCGCACCGACAACCGCCTCGGACAGGGCGCTGAAATTCCGCCCCTCGCCTTCGATGCGGAAGCCGGACTTCTCGATGAATTCGGCCGTCGTGCCGATGATCGGATAGCCGTGATAGGAGTCGCCGAAGCCGACGGGCGCGGCGTGATCGACGCGCGGGTCCTCGGACAACTGCTTCAGCACATCGCCCGAAACCAGAGCCAGCGGCGAGGGCTGCAGGAAGATCGAGGACAGCACAAGCTGCGTCTCGCTGCCTGGCGCGCCGATCACCACGTCGAAGCGATCCGCCGCCCGCGCGCTGCCAAGCCGCAGCGCGCGTTCCTCGATGCGCACCGCCATGCCCAGGGCCGTGGCGAAGGCGACCAGCAGCACCACGATCATCGCGCCGGCCTGAAGCCGCTGCAGATCGGCGAGGATGAAACGGATCATGCGGCCTCCATGGCGCTGTCCCCGGTGCAGCGGCCTCCCGTCAGGACGATGCGCCGGTCGAGCCGCCCCGACAGGGCGGTGTCATGCGTCACGACGATCAGCGTCGCCCCTTCGGTTCCTGCCAGCGCCGTCAGCAACGCGCAGACCGCCGCCCCGCTTTCGCCGTCGAGGCTGGCCGTGGGCTCGTCGGCGACGATCACGCCGGGCCGGGCCAGCAGCGCCCGCGCGATGGCGACGCGCTGCATCTCGCCGCGCGAGAAGGTCTCGACGCCGCGCCTGCCGGTCCCGATACCGACCTGCGCCAGCAGATGGGCGGCCCGGTCGCGAAACCCGGCAGGCAGGCGCGGATGGCGGAAACGGGCGGGCAGCAGCACGTTTTCCATCGCGTCGAGACCCGGAAACAGATGGAATTCCTGCATGACCAGCCCGACATTCCTCGCCCGCCAGCGATCCCGCGCCGCTTCGGAAAGCCGGGCGATATCCTGTCCCTTCCAGCGCACCGCACCCGCAGAGGGACGCTCGAGCCCGGTGATCACATTGATGAAGGTGCTTTTCCCGGCGCCCGAGGGCCCGGTCACGGCCAGGCTGCTGCCCGCCGGGACCAGAAGCCGCGGCAGATCCAGCGCCGGCTGCGGAAGGTCCGGATAGCGGACGGCGACGTTTTCCATCTCCAGGTCGAGCATGGTCAGATCCTTCGGTAATCGGCATCGCGCAGCCGCAGCAGGCTGACGAAGCCGGTCTCGGGATCCGTCCAGGAGCCATGTTCCAGCACGCCTTCGACCACGATCATGTCGGCCAGATGAGCGAAGGTCTGCCTGCGCCTCAGATAGACGACCAGAATATCGTCAGGCCAGTCCGCATCCGAGGAACAGAACGGGCAGATCGCCATCGGCGCCTTTCCCAGCACGAAGAAATCCGCCTCGGCCTTCAGCGGCGGCGCCATGAAGCCGGTGATCCGCACGCGCTGGCCGTTGAGATCCAGCACCTTCTGCGAAAACTCCATCCCCAGCACGCCGATCCGGGCGTAAAGCTCATCGAAGGCAAGCTCGGGGGCCGCGGCCGGGCTGATGCCGGGCACCAGCGCCGCACATCCCGCCGCAAGCACACGGCGCCGGGTCACCGTCAGCGGAAGGGGCCTGCCGTCCATGATCGGCATCCCGGCCTACCGGTCCTGCCAGGCCGCATCGCGCAGCCGCACGAGGCTGAGCACATCCGGATCGGCAAGGCGCAGCGAACCATATTCCAGAACGCCCTCGACCTCGGTCAGCTTGCCGGGCGCAAATTCCGGCTGCGCGGCGGTCGGAAAGACGAAGACGCTGTCGTCGGGCCAGTCATGCCCGGATCCGCAATCCGAACAGCCCGCGAAAGGCGCGCGGGTCAGGACCAGCGGTCCGGGCTCGCCATGATGCGCGGGGGCAAGATAGCCCTGCATCCGCACCCTCTGCCCCGCCAGTTCGGCAAGCCTTGGCGAGAACTCCAGCCCAAGAACGCCGACCTTGCTGTAGAGCTCGTCGAAATCCAGGAATGCAGGTTCGGTCGTGGTCATGTCGCTTCCTCCCCGTCGCGGTCATGAAGGCCCCGCGGCCCCGGACAAGCCGGGGCCACGGGATATGATCGGATCATTCGGCCTGCGGCGCCAGCGCCAGCGCTTCCGCGATCACGCGATAGACGTCCGAGTTCTCCATGTAGCCGCGGAAATTCTCGGCACCGGGACCGTCCGCCTGCAACACCTCGTCGTCGATCGAATGGGTGCCCGCATTGACGTTTGCCGGAATGTTGCCGATGCGCAGCACGGCGCCGGGCACGTCCTTGTAGGCCTCGTTGGCGACGAAATTGCCGTTGCCATCCGCGACGGCGGGCACGAACGGCCCGTCCAGTTTCGGCCGGAAGGTCTCATAGTGATCGGGGAAGTTCCCGAAATAGATCATCAGCCGTTTGGAAACATCCATGCTGTCGGGATAGCCATCGCCATCCTCATCGACATAATTGGTGAAGCCCGCACGCTGATAGGTGCCGACCTTCTCGCGCATCTCGTCGCCCGGCTTGTCGTCATCCACCGTGCCGGTGATCGACATGCCATGCGTGTGGTCACCGACCACGATGATCAGCGTGTCGGGATTGGCCTGCTGGAATTCGCGGGCAACGCCGATCGCGTGATCGAAGGCGATCATGTCATAGATCGCCCGTTCCCAGTCCAGCGCATGGGCCAGTTTGTCGGTATGGCCGTTTTCCACCATCAGGAAGAAGCCGTCCTCGTTCTTCGACAGGATGTCCAGCGCGACCTGGGTCATGTCGGCCAGGATCGGCTGGTCGGGGAAGGTTTCGACCGTGCCCTTCCTCAGCTGCCGGATGTCCAGCGTCGTATCCAGATTGCCGGTATGGAACAGACCCAGCAACTTCCCATCGGTATGATCGGCAGCCGCCTGGCGCATTTCCTCGGCAGAGGTCGCCAGAGTGTAGCCCGCCTCCTGGAACTTGGCGATGAAGTCCTGATCGTCCTTGCGGCTTGACCCGGGCGTCGATTGCGGCAGGAAATAGGCCGAGCCGCCGCCCATGATCACCTCGGGCCGAATGGCGAAGAGCATCTCGGTGATCTCGGGCTTGTCGTTGCGCGAGATCGTATGCGAGGCGACGGCGGCCGGCGTCGCGTCCTGAAGCTCGGTATTCGTGACGATGCCGATCGACATGTCCGTGGTGCGACGCAGCGCCTCGCCCAGGGTCTCGACCTTCGGGTGGTCGAAATTGCTGGCCGCGCGGCTGCCATAGACACCAAGCGCGTTCACCACCGATTTGTGGCCGGTCATGTAGGCAGCCATGGTATTGGCCGAGTCGTTGTGAATCGTATCCTGGCTCGATGTGCCGATCAGGGCCGTGTATTGCAGGTCGTCCAGCGCCAGGCGGCCATCCGCCTTGCCTTCGGTATTGCCCTTCGAGATGATCCGCGCGGCGGTGCGGTGCGCGACGGTCAGGCCATCGCCCAGAAAGAAGATGACGTTCTTCGCCTTGCGCTCGGCCGGGGTGCCGAACACCTCCCAGTTCACGGTCGCGCCCTCCTCGCCTGCCCGTGCCTCGACCGTATAGCTTCCCGGCGCATCGACCGAGATGTCGCGCAGGATGAGCGTCGAGCCGTTGCTGTCGTCCTCGTTCTCGATGAACTCGGCACTGCCCCGCAACAGCGTCTCGTAACTCTCGCCATTGATGAGCACCTGAATGTCCTCGGGCGCGACGATCGTCGGAAACTCGACCTTGAAATCGAATTTGGATCCCGAAAGGATCGTCGCCCGGTCAAGCGGATAAATCGACTGGGCCGAAACGAGGCCTGGCAGCAGCGCGAACGCCGCCAGGGCGCAGCATAATTTCTTCATTGTCCCTTCCTCCGTGATAATCACTCGCAGCCCCTCCAGCTGCAAATGCACAACCCTATATTCACATAAAATTCATACAAACGTTACAAATGTCGAGGACAATGATTGAAAATATTCTTGCATCACCACTAATATCAATCAATAAACTACACGATCCAGAAATATCAAAAGAGTTCCCGAAGAAATCTGTCAAAATCATGCGTGTTTTAACTTTCAGATTCTATTCAGGCACTCGCTCCACCATTGCGATAAAGATTGAATGAGCGGCGATATTTCCACGCTGAGGATCACTCGGAATTGGGCAACGGCACTGGCCAAAGCTTCCCTTCGACGTGCCGTCGCCCCCGATGACAATCCTGTTCAAGCCTCTGTGCCAGGCCAAGACTGGCAAACCGGCATATCAACCTGAAAATGACCCGTGCGCGCCTGCCACTCGCTTTTCTGGCGGCACTATTATTTCATCAACTGCTCCACCTCCGGCGCCTTCACGAACCTCCACGCCCGCCGCGGCCCTGCCATGACGTTGAGATAATAGAGCTCGAAGCCATGCGGCGCGCCGCAGGGGTGATGCCCACGCGGGACCAGCACCACCTCGCCGTCCTTCACTGCCATTGTCTCGTCGAGGCTGCCGTCATCGGTATAGACCCGCTGCACCGCCCAGCCATCCTTCGGGTTCAGGCGGTGATAATAGGTCTCCTCCAGATAGGTGATGCGCGGGAAATCGTCCTCGTCATGGCGGTGGCTCGGGTAGCTCGACCAGTTGCCGGCGGGGGTGAAGACCTCGGTGACCAAGAGCGAATCGCACCAGTCCTCGGCCTCCATGGCGATATTGTTGATGAAGCGGGCATTGCTGCCCTCGCCGCGCTG
>NZ_QNRC01000067.1 GCF_003709565.1 Paracoccus sigandri
CATTCGAAGATGGCGCGGATCGGCAGGTCGATGCCGAAGGCGGGACGGATGCGGCCGATCAGCCGCGTGGCCAGCAGGGAATCGCCGCCAAGGGCGAAGAAGCTGTCGTCGATGCCGATCTCGGGGGGGCCCAGCACCTCGGCGAAGAGCTCGGCCAGGGCGGCCTCGGTCGGGTTGCGCGGCGCGCGGCGGGGTCCGGCCTCGGCTTCGGGCTCGGGCAGGGCGCGGCGGTCCAGCTTGCCGTTGGGGGTCAGCGGCAGGGCCTCCATCGCCACGAAGGCGGCGGGGACCATGTAGTCGGGCAGCGCCTCGGCCAGCGCGCTGCGCAGGGCGTCGCGGTCCGGCTGGCCGACGACATAGGCCACCAACTGCTTCTGGCCGGGGCGGTCCTCTCGTGCGATGACGGCGGATTGCGGATGTCCCGCGCGGGCGATGGCGGCCTCGATCTCGGCGGGTTCGATGCGGAAGCCGCGGATCTTGAGCTGCTGGTCGGCGCGGCCGACGAACTCGACCTGCCCGTCCTCGCGCCAGCGCGCCAGATCGCCCGAGCGGTACATGCGCCGGCCGGGCGCGAAGGGATTGGCGAGGAAGCGCTCGGCGGTCAGGTCGGGCCGGTTCAGATAGCCCTGCGCCAGACCCGAGCCGGCGATGTAGAGCTCGCCCACGACGCCGATCGGGACAGGGTGGAGGGACGCGTCGAGGATGGCGATCTGGCCATTGCGCAGCGGGCGGCCGATGACGACATCCTCGCCCGTCACCTCGGCGAAGGTCGAATCGATGGTGCCTTCGGTCGGGCCATAGGCATTGAAGGCGGTGACGCCGGGCAGCTGGACCGAACGCCATTGCGCAGGGCTGACCGCCTCGCCGCCGAAGGCCACGATGCTGGGATATTTCTGGTCGCCCTCCAGCAGCCCGATCTCGCGCAGCTGTTCGAAATGGGTCGGGCCGACATCGATGGCGTCGATCTGCCGGTCGCGGCAATAGCTTACCATGCGGAAGCCGTCGCGGCGGTCGTCGTCGGACAGCACGTGCAATTCGTGGCCCGACACCATCCATAGCAATCCGGCAAGCGAGGTGTCGAAGCTGAAGGGCGCACTGACGGCCATGCGCAGCCGGCGGCCCCTGGCTTCGCGCATGGGGTCGTAGAAGGCGCCGCGATGCTGGGCAAGCAGGTTCGCGATATTGCCCTGGGCGATCCGGACGCCCTTGGGCTGGCCGGTGGATCCCGAGGTGAAGATGACATAGGCCAGATCGCCCTCGGTCGCGACGGGCAAGCCCCTTGCATGATCGGGCAGGGCGGCCAATTGCGTTCGGGTGATTTCCTCGTCCAGCAGGATCCAGCGGCCCTCCAGCCCATCCAGCCGCCGCGAGGCCGCAGCCGAGCCGAGGATCAGCCTGCAATCGGCGCGCTGCGCCATGTCGCGCAGGCGTTCATCGGGCTGGTCCAGGTCCAGCGTCACCCATGCCGCGCCGCTGCGGGCGATGGCCAGCATGGCGATCACGCCTTCCGCGCCGCGCGGCAGGGCGATGGCGATGGTCTGTCCCGGCGCGGCGCCATGCGCCACGAGATGCCGGGCAAGGCGGTTCACGCGGGCCGACAGCGTGGCCCAGTCCAGATGCAGATCCTCGCAGACCAGCGCGATCTGGTCGGGTGTTGCGGCAGCCTGCGCCTCGAAGGCCTCGATCAGCGAGGGAGCGGGACGGTCATCGCGCGGGCCGGCGATCAGCGATGCCTCGCCCTCCTCCAGCAGGCTCAGCCGGGCAAGGCGCTGATCGCTGTGCCGGGCCAGCAGTTCCAGCGCCGCCACGAAGCGACGGCGCAACCGGTCGGCGCGATCCTGGGCGATCACGTCGGGGCGGGTGCTGAACTTGACCTCGAAGCGCTCGCCCGGCGTCACGCCGATGCTGACCGGATAATGCGAGGTGTCGCCGCCGCGATTGCCGCTGAACCGGGCCTCCAGCCCGGCCTGAGGGGCGTCGCCCATCGGATAGTTCTCGAACACCACCAATGTGTCGAAGAGGCTGCCCTGACCCACCGCCTTCTGGATCTGCGCCAGACCCAGATGGTCGTGATCCATCAGCACGGCATGTTCGCGCTGGATGCGCCGCAGGGTGTCGGCCAGGGTTTCGGCCGGCCGCAGGGTTAGGCGCAGCGGAATGGTATTGATGAACAGCCCCACCATCTGCTCGATCCCCGGCAGAGCGGCCGAGCGCCCCGAGGTGGTCGAGCCGAGAACCACGTCGTCGCGACCCAGCTCGGTCCGCAGGACCATGGCCCATGCGGTCTGGATCAGCGTGTTCAGCGTCACGCCGAGATCGCGCGACAGCGCCTGAAGCCCGGTGCCGAGGTCCTCGGGCAGGTAATCAACATGCAGCCGCGCCGGGGCCTTGGCGACCACGCCCCCGGCCAGCAGCGCCGGTTGTTCCAACCCCTCGAAGGCGTCATGCCAGGCGCGCATCGCCGCCTGCTCGTCATGCGTATCAAGCCAGGCCAGATAGTCGCGCCATGCCGGGATCGCGGGCAGGGCCGCGTCGTCGCCATCCGCGTGATAGAGCGCCAGAAGATCGTGCAGGAACAGCGGCGTGGACCAGCCGTCCATGATGATGTGGTGACTGGTCAGAACCAGATGGTGGCGCTGCGCGGTTTCCCGCGCCAGGGTGAAGCGCAGCAGGGGGCCCTGGTGCAGGGGCATGGGCTGTGCCATGTCCTGATCCTGCAAGGCTGCAAGGGCGGCTTCGGCGGGACCGTCCAGCGTCACCTGCCGCCACGGCAGCCGGGGGGATGCCGGGATCACCTGCACCGGCCGATCCAGCCCTTCATGCAGGAAGCTGGCCGTCTGGCCGGGGTGGCGGGCCAGCAATGCCCTGGCCGCGCGGCGCAGCCGGTCGGGATCCAGTTCACCGTCCAGCGTGAAGGTGATCTGCGTCAGATAGATATCCTCGGCATCGCGATCATAGAGCGCGTGGAACAGGAAACCCTGCTGCAGCGGCGACAGCGGCAGGATCTCGGCCACCGGGGCGTGGCTGGTCTCGATGGCGTCGATCTGGCCCTGGTCCAGCGCGCAGCCATGCAGATCCGAAGGGGTCAGCAGCCGTCCCTCCGATGTCGAGCAGACCTCGGCGATGCGGCGCAGGGCAGCCAGCCACAGCTCTGCCAGTTCGGCGATGTCGTGAGAGCCGAACAGATCGCCCGCCCAGGTCCAGTCGGCCTGCAGCCGCGGAGATTCGCCCATGATCAGCGCGTTCAGTTCCAGCGCGTGGGCCAGCGGCTGGCCGGGCGCGCCGCCCGACAGCGCCATCCCTTCCGGCGCGATCCTCCAGCCGGACAGATCGCTGCCGGACTCGAACCGGCCAAGGAAGTTGAAGCCCATCTCGGGCGTGGGATGGTCGGCCAGCGTCGCGCCTTCGGCCGTCAGGTGGCGCAGCAACCCGTAGCCGATGCCGTTTTCGGGGATGGCGGCCAGCGTTTCCTTGACCGATTTCAGCGCCGTTTCGATGGCCGGGGCGGGCAGCCGGGCCGGATCGCCCGGCAGGCCGACATCCAGATGCAGGGGGAACAGGCTGGTGAACCAGCCGAGGCTGCGCGACAGGTCGGCACCGGGCAGAATGTCCTCTCGTCCGTGGCCCTCGACATTCAGCGTCAGCCCGGCATGGCCGTGCCAATGGGCGACGGCCAGCGCAAGGCCGGTCAGCAGCACATCGTTCATGCCGCCGTTGATGCGGCGCGCGGCATGGGTCATCAGCGCCTCGGTGGTGGCGGCGTCCAGCGACACATGCAGCAGGGATTGCGCGCCGAAGCGATCCCTGGCCGGGTCGAGCGGTCGTTCCGCCAGCGGCTGTTGCCGTCGTCCGGCGATGTCGTGCCAGAGCGGCAGCTGGTCCAGCCGGTCGCGCGCGGCACCGGGCATTGCCAGCGCCCATTCGCGGAACGGGGTGGCGATGGCGGCAAGGGACGGGGTTTCGCCATTCGCGCGCGCGGCAAGCGCCTCGGCCAGATCCGGCAGCAGGATGCGCCACGAGACGCCATCGACGGCAAGGTGGTGGATGGTCAGCAGCAGTCGCGCCTGATCCCCCGCCCGGAACAGCACCGCCTGCATCAGCCGGCCCTGCTGCGGGTCCAGCCGGGCGGCTGCCTCGGCGGCGGCGGCCTTCAGGCCGATCTCCCATTCGCTGCCGTTCAGCGCGGCCACCCTGGTCACCGTCAGGACATTCGCCTGTTGCGCGATCTCCGGGATATGCATGGCGTTCGTGCCGGCGACGCGGGCACGCAGGATCGGGTGATGGGCCAGCAGGTCGTTCAGCGCGGCGGACAGCGCGTCGGGGTCGGGGGCCGGCATCTCCAGCAGCACCGATTGCTGGAACCGCGACCAGTCGCCGCCCTGCGCAACCATGTCCAGCATGATCGGTGTCATCGGCAGATCGCCGGTCGCGGGAACGGCGGGGCGCACATCGGTGTCGGCAGGCGGCTGCGCGACCAGGGCCAGAGCGGCCACGGTCTGCTTCTGCACCACGTGGCGCGCGCTGATGGCGATGCCTGCCTTCCTGGCGCGTGCGACCAGCTGGATCGAGGAGATGGAATCGCCGCCAAGGGCGAAGAAGCTGTCGTCGATGCCGATCTCGGGGGTGCCCAGGACTTCGGCGAAGAGCTCGGCCAGGGCGGCCTCGGTCGGGTTGCGCGGCGCGCGGCGGGGTCCGGCCTCGGCTTCGGGCTCGGGCAGGGCGCGGCGGTCCAGCTTGCCGTTGGGGGTCAGCGGCAGGGCCTCCATCGCCACGAAGGCGGCGGGGACCATGTAGTCGGGCAGCGCCTCGGCCAGCGCGCCGCGCAGCGCGTCGCGGTCCGGCTGGCCGACGACATAGGCCACCAGCTGCTTCCGGCCGGGGCGGTCCTGGCGTGCGATGACGGCGGATTGGGGATGGCCGGCGCGGGCGATGGCGGCCTCGATCTCGGCGGGTTCGATGCGGAAGCCGCGGATCTTGAGCTGCTGGTCGGCGCGTCCGACGAACTCGACCTGCCCGTCCTCGCGCCACCGCGCCAGATCGCCCGAGCGATACATGCGCCGGCCGGGCGCGAAGGGATTGGCGAGGAAGCGCTCGGCGGTCAGGTCGGGCCGGTTCAGATAGCCCTGCGCTAGGCCCGAGCCGGCGATATACAGCTCGCCAACAACGCCGACAGGAACAGGGTGGAGTGACGCGTCGAGGATGTGGAACTGCGCGCCTTTCAGGGGCCGCCCCATCGTCACCTCGGCGCTGTCGGCCAGATGCGCCAGGCTGGCATCGACGGTGAATTCGGTCGGGCCATAGACATTGCAGGCGGTGATGCCAGGCGTTTCGCGCAGGCGTTGCCACAGCGCCGGGGACATGCCTTCGCCGCCCAGCAGGACCACGCGCGGGGCGGCCTCGCCCTCCAGCAGGCCGCAATTGCACAGGGCCTCGAAGAAGGTGGGGGTGCTGTCGATGAACTGGATCTTGCGGTGATGCAGATGCGCCACCAGCGCCGGGCCGTCCTGCCGGGTCTCGTCGTCGATCAGGTCGACCTCGTGCCCGGCGACAAGGACCAGCAATTCCTCGAATGCCGCATCGAATTGCAGCGGTGCGGTCAGGGCGGCGCGCATCGGGCCCTCGATCCCGGCATCGCGCGCCAGCATGTGGTAGAGCGGTTCCTGCTGATGGGCCAGCATGGCGATCGCGGATTGCGGCACCACGACGCCTTTCGGCCGTCCGGTCGAGCCCGAGGTGAAGATCACATAGGCCGCATCGTCGGGCCGGATCGGCCGGGGCAGCTCTGCCTGCGCCAACGGGGCGTTGTCTTCCGGGTCTTTCGGCGGCTCATGTTCCAGCGCGATGACGGGACAGGAGAAATCCAGCCCCTCTGCTGCGGGACCGTGGGTCAGGGCCAGGTCCGGGGCGAATTCCGCGACCATATCGGCCGCGCGGGCGGCAGAGGCTGCCGCGTCGATGGTGACGAAGGCGGTGCCGGTGCGGAAGGCCGCAAGGATCGCGACGATTGCCCGGTCCGAGCGGGTGACGGCCAGCGCGACCCTGCGACCCGGCCCGGCACCCTGGGCCAGCATCGCACGGGCCAGCCGGTTGACGCGCGCATCAAGCTGCGCCGCCGTCCATGCCCGATCGCGGAACCGCAGCGCCGGGGCGTCGGGTGCCAAGACCGCGCGATCGGCGAAACGCTGTCCGATCAGCCGGTGATCGAAGTCCAGCGGCCCGCCCTGGGCCAGGGCAAGAAGCTGGTCCTGCCGGGATTGCGGCAACAGCGCGGGGCGCGAAATGGGCTGGGCGGGGTTGTCCAGCATCGCCGCGATCATTCCCGTGAAGGCATCGCGGATGCGGATTGCCGTCGTTTCGTCAAGGATGTCGCTGGCATATTCCAGCACGACCTCGAGCCCGGCCGGCGTGCCGTCCGGGGCGGTCGCGTCGAACACGTCGAGGCTCAGGTCGAATTTGGCGACCTCGGGCAGCAGGAACAGATTTTCGCTGCCCGCACTGCCAAGCCGGGGCGTGATCCGGTCCAGGGGAGTCAGCGACAGCATCACCTGAAACAGCGGATGCAGATCGGGGCGGCGGGGCAGATCGAGCCCCTCGACCACCAGATCGAAAGGCAGGTCGGCATGGTCGAAGGCCGCCAGGTCGGCATCGCGCAGGCGGGCCAGCAGGGTGGTGAAATCGGGATGGCCCGAACAATCGGTCGGCAGCGCCAGCGAGTTCACGAACATTCCGACCATGTCGGCCAGCGCCGGGTCGTCGCGCCCCGCGACAGGCGTGCCGATGGCGAAGTGCGTCGATCCGCCAAGGCGGTGGAGGACCGCCGCGAGGGCGGTATGCAGCACCATGAACAACGATGCGTCATGCATCCGCGCCAGCCGCGCTAGCCCGGCATGGGTTTCGCCGCCCAGCCGGAATGTCAGGCTGTTGCCGCGGTAATCCGGCGCGCCGATCCGCGCGCGGTCAGCGGGCATCTGCATCTGTTCCGGGATGTTTTCGAGGGCCTGTTTCCAGAATTCCAGTTGCCTTGCATGTCGGGATCGGGGATCGTTCGGGTCGCCCAGCAGCTTGCGGTGCCACAGGGTGTAGTCGCCATATTGCACCGGCAGCGCGGGCCGGTCGGGGGCGCGGCCGTCCAGGCGGGCGGCATAGGCGGCGGACAGGTCGGCTGCCAGCGGCGCCATCGAGGCCCCGTCTGCGGCGATGTGATGCAGGACCAGCAGCAGCACATGTTCCCGATCGCCCAGCCGGAACAGGGTCGCGGCCAGCGGCAGGCCGGCCGCCAGGTCCAGCACCTGCGCGGCGCCCTCGGCCAGCGCCGCGTCCAGTGCTGCGGCGCCGATATCGCGGCGCTGCAGGACCAGCGAGGCGCTGTCCAGCACCTCCTGCCGGGGGGTGTCGCCGGCGGGGAAGCGGGTGCGCAGGGCCTCGTGGCGGGCGATCACGTCGTTCAGCGCGGCCTGCAGGGCATCGGCGTCCAGATCGCCCTCGATCCGCAGCGCCATCGGGATGTTGTAGGTGGCCGAGGGTCCCTCCAGCTG
>NZ_QNRC01000068.1 GCF_003709565.1 Paracoccus sigandri
AATCCGATTCCATTGCCCGTCCGACAGCACAAGCCGATCCAACACTCCCATCGCAAACCTCCTGCAACAGAAACCTTGAATCATCTTTCCTCAGAATAGGGAATCCCAAGAGTCCACAGAACCTAGCCCTGCTCCGTCTCCACGGCGCCCCAGGGGCTCAGCGACTGGCGAAGGTTGCCGGCGACGGCCTCGTATGTGTGTTGCCGCGGCGAATTGCGCCGCC
Source organism: Paracoccus sigandri (assembly GCF_003709565.1). Lineage (GTDB taxonomy): Bacteria > Pseudomonadota > Alphaproteobacteria > Rhodobacterales > Rhodobacteraceae > Paracoccus > Paracoccus siganidrum. The sequence continues at coordinate 224 of NZ_QNRC01000068.1, forward strand.
AGATCAGCGAGACATGCCGGACCGGAGCGCCGGAGGACATCGGCCGGGCGACCACCAGCTGCTCGCGCATGACCTCGGAACGGACATAGAGCGCGGGCAGCAGCGAGATGCCCATGCCGGTCGCGACCATCTGGCGCAGCGTGTCCAGCGTGGTGCCCTCGTAGTCGCGGGCATGGATCGCGCCGACAGCCCCGCAAAGCCTGACGATCTGGTCATGCAGCGAACGCTGCCCGCGCTCCATGGTCAGGATGGTCTGCCCGGCCAGGTCGCCGGGCGAGATGCTATCCTTCCCGGCCAGCGGATGATCGGCGGGCAGGACGACCAGCAGGGGTTCGACCAGCAGGCGGTGGCATTCCAGGTCCTGCCGGTCGACCTCTTCGGGCAGAAGAAGTACGTCATGCACCCCGTCCACCAGTTGCCGCAGCAGCGTGTTGGCATGTTCCTCGCGCACCCATATGCGCATGTTGGGAAAGGCCTGCCTCAGCGACGGCATCGCGACCGAGAGCGCATAGGCGCCGACCGTCTGAACCACCCCGATCTGCAGCATGGTCTGCGGCGCATCGGGGTCGTTGCGGAGAGATATCTCGCGGATATCCTCGACTTCCGCGATGATGGCGCGGGCGCGGCGGGCGATCTCCTGCCCGATCGGGGTCAGGATGACCTTGGCCCGCGTCCGCTCGACCAGCCTGGCGCCCAGCTTGGTCTCAAGCTCCTTCAGCTGGATGCTCAGCGTGGATTGCGCGACCCGGCGCATCTCGGCGGCACGGCTGAAACTGAGCGTGTCGGCGATGGCAACAAGGTAACGCAACTGCTGAAGGGTCGGCATGGGGGTACCTTATAGCTTCCAGCTATAAGCGGCAACATGATTTTCTATTTCCGTTTCATGACATGCATGTGTAACGACGTCGCAAGCCGCCTTCGGGACGTGGCGCATGGGCAGGAGATCGGATGAACTCTGACATGACTGAACCGTCCTCTGGACGGCTCTGGGGATACCTTGCCGCTTTGACCGCCTTCGCGCTGGCGGTGGTCTTCGCATTGTGGATACCGCAGGTCCAGGGCGGGTCGCCGGTGCATCTGACCTGGAACTGGGCGCCGTCGCTGGGGGTGTCGCTGGGGTTCCTGGTCGACGGGCTGTCGTTGATCTTCGCGCTGCTGATCAGCGGGATCGGGGCGCTGATCTTCCTCTATGCCACCGGCTACATGGGCGATCATCCGCAATTCGGGCGCTTCGTGCTGTTCCTGCTGCTGTTCATGCTGTCGATGCTGGGGCTGGTGCTGGCGCGCGACCTGATCACGCTGTTCGTGTTCTGGGAGCTGACCAGCGTCACCTCCTACCTGCTGATCGGCTTCGGCCACGAGAACGCGCAGGCCCGGCGCAATGCCCTGCAGGCGATGCTGGTGACGGCGGCGGGCGGGCTGGCGCTGCTGGCCGGGTTCATCCTGATGGCGACGGCGTCGGGCAGCTATGACCTGGCCCGGATCCTTGCCGGAGAGGGGTTGCAGGACCATGCGCTCTATGCGCCGATCCTGATCCTGGTGCTGCTGGGGGCCTTCACGAAATCCGCGCAGTTCCCGTTCCATTTCTGGCTGCCGAACGCGATGGCGGCGCCGACGCCGGTATCGGCCTATCTGCATTCGGCGACCATGGTGAAGGGCGGGGTCTATCTGCTGGCGCGGCTGCATCCGGTACTGGGCGACACGCCGGCATGGGTCGCCACGCTGACGGCGGCGGGGCTGGTGACGGCGGTGATGGCCTCGGTGCTGGCGCTGCGGCAGACCGATCTGAAGACCGCGCTGGCCTATACGACGCTGATGGCGCTTGGCACGATCACGCTGTTCCTGGCCGGCGGCTCGCCCTATGCGCTGACGGCGGCGATCGCCTTTTTGGTGGTGCATTCGCTCTACAAGGCGGCGCTGTTCATGGTGGTGGGCGCGATCGACCACGGCACCGGCACCCGCGATGTCGCGCGGCTGGGCGGGCTGGCGCGCGCCATGCCCTGGACCGCCGCCGCCGCCGCGCTGGCCGGGGCCTCGATGGCCGGGCTGCCGCCGATGATCGGCTGGATCGGCAAGGAGCTGCTCTATGCCGGCTCCGCCACGCTGGCCCCGTCGGCGCTGGTGACGGCGGGCGTGCTGATCGCCAATGCGCTGATGTTCGCGGTGGCGGGCGTCGTGGCCCTGCGGCCGTTCTGGGGCACGCCGGGCGATCCGCCCCATGCCCCGCACGAGGCGCCCTGGCAGATGCTGGCGGGCCCGGTGATCCTGGGGGCGCTGGGGCTGGTCTTCGGCCTTGGGGCGGGCCTTCTGCAGCCGATGATCGACGCGACGGTGACGGGCAGCCTTGGCCAGACGCGCGCGGCCGGGCTGCACCTGTGGGCGGGGGTGAACCTGCCGCTGGCGTTGAGCGCGGCCACCTTCGCGCTGGGAACGGCGCTCTACCTGACGCGCGACCGCCTGCGCGGGATGATCGGCGGCCTGCTGGAACGGCTGCCGGGCTTCGATCCGGGCTGGGATCGCCTGCTGGACTGGTTCCGCGATTTCTGCGCATGGCAGGCGCGGCTGATCCAGACCGGCCGGCTGCGGGAATATCTGGCGGCCAGCTTCGTCGTCCTGGCGCTGGTGCTGGGGGCGACACTGATCCTGAAGCGGCCGGTGATCGTGCTTGACCTGTCGGCGCCGCTGCTGGTCTGGCTGATCGCGGGCTTTACCATCGCCGGGGCGTTCCTGACGCTGAACCCGCATTCGCGCATCTCGAACATCGCCGGGATCGGCACGGTGGGCATCGGCGTGGCGCTGATCTTCATCTTCTTCGGCGCCCCGGACGTGGCCACGACCCAGCTGATGGTCGAGACCCTCTCGGCGGTGCTGTTCGGCATCGCCATGCTGCGCCTGCCGGGGATCGTCGAGCGCAGGACCGGCTCGCAGCGGCTGCGCCATGCGGCGCTGGCCGGGGCGGTCGGCCTGTGCATGACGCTGACCGTGCTGGCCATCACCTCGCAGCCGCTGGACCGCCACATCACCACCTATTTCGAGGAAAATTCCTACAGCCTCGCCCATGGCCTGAACATCGTGAACGTGATCCTGGTCGATTTCCGGGCCTTCGACACCTTCGGCGAACTGACCGTGGTGCTTCTGGCTTCGCTTGGCGCCTATGCGGTGCTGAAGCGCCGCGGGGCGAGGATGCGCAAATGAAGTCGCTGATCCTGACGACGGGGGCGCGGCTGCTGATCGCGCTGTTCCTGGTCTTTTCGCTCTACGTGCTGCTGCGCGGCCACAACGCGCCGGGGGGCGGCTTCATCGGCGGGCTGATCGCGGCCTGCGGCTTCGCGATCCACGCCTTCGCCAGCGGCGTGGCCGAGGCGCGGCGCGCCCTGCGGGTCGATCCGCGCGTCATCGGCGTCCTGGGGCTGGTCTGCGCGCTGGCCGCCGGGCTGATGGCCTGGCCGCTGGGGTTCGATCCCTTCGCCGGGGTCTGGGGCGAGGTCGCGGGCTACAAAGTGTCCAGCGTGCTGCTGTTCGACATCGGCGTCTATCTGGCGGTGGTGGGCGGTATCCTGACCCTGATCTTCGCGCTGGAGGAGACACTCTGATGGAAACCGTGCTTGCGATCCTGTCGGGCGTGCTGTCCGCCTGCGCCGTCTGGCTGATGCTGTCGGGCAACCTGCTGCGCTTCCTGTTCGGGCTGCTGCTGCTGTCCAACGCGGTGAACCTTGCGATCTTCGCCGCCGGGCGCCTGACCGAGGGGGCCCCGCCCCTGCTGGGCCAGGGCGGCGCATTGCCGGGGCACCAGATGGCGAATTCGCTGCCGCAGGCGCTGCTGCTGACCGCCATCGTCATCGGCTTCGGCCTGTTCGCCTTCGCGCTTGCCCTGACGATCCGGGCCTACCGGGCCTTCGGGCACCTGGAGGTCGACCGAATGCGGCTGGCCGAGCCCGAAGAGGGCGGCAAATGAACTGGACCCTCGCGCTTCCGATCCTCGTGCCCTTCTGCGCGGCGGCCCTGGCATTCCTGCTGCGCAACCGGCGCGGATCGGGCTGGATCTCGGTCGGCGGGTCGGTGCTGTCGTTGATTCTGGCACTGCAACTGCTGGCCGAGGTCCTGCGGCACGGCGTCATCGCCACGCAGATGAGCGCCTGGGCCGCGCCCTTCGGCATCACCCTTGCCGCCGATTACCTGTCGGCGGCCATGGTGCTGATCACCGCGATCATCGGCCTGGCGGTGGCGCTGTGGGGCATGGCCGAGGTCGGCCAGATCTCGGCCCGCATGGGCTGGCACGGGCTGTTCCAGACGCTGATCGGCGGCGTCACCGGCGCCTTCCTGACCGGGGACCTGTTCAACCTCTATGTCTGGTTCGAGGTGCTGCTGATCTCGTCCTTCGGCCTTCTGGTGATCGGCGGGCAGAGGAAGGCCGTCGACGGGGCGGTGAAATACGTCACGCTGAACCTGATCTCGACGGTGCTGTTTCTCTGCGCGGCCGGGCTGACCTATGGCGCGACCGGCACGCTGAACATGGCAGACCTGCGCGCGGCGGTGGCGGCCCATCCCGACCAGGGGCTGATGACCGTCATCGCCATGATGTTCATGATCGGCTTCGGGCTGAAGGCCGCGGTCTTCCCGCTGTTCTTCTGGCTGCCCGCCTCCTACCACACGCCGCATTACGCGGTCTCGGCGGTCTTCGCGGGCTTGCTGACCAAGGTGGGCGTCTATGCGCTGATCCGGGTCTTCACGCTGATCTTCGTCGGCGACCAGGGCTATACGCACGAGATCCTGCTGTGGGTCGCCTGCCTGACCATGCTGACCGGGGTTCTGGGCGCGGCGGCGCAAAGCGATTTCCGCAAGATCCTGTCGTTCCACATCATCAGCCAGATCGGCTACATGGTGCTGGGGCTGGCGCTGATGACGCCGCTGGCGGTGATGGGAGGGGTGTTCTATCTGCTGCACCATATCATCGTGAAGGCGAACCTGTTCCTGGTCGCCGGCGTCTCGCGCCGGTTGACGGGCAGTTCCGACCTTTACGCCATCGGCGGGCTCTACCGGTCCGCGCCGCTGCTGGCGGTGCTGTTCCTGATCCCGGCCTTCTCGCTGGCGGGCTTTCCGCCGCTGTCGGGCTTCTGGGCGAAATACGTGCTGGTCAAGGCCTCGCTGGACCTGGGACAGGGGCTGGTGGCCTTCGTCGCGCTGCTGACCGGACTGCTGACCATCTTCTCGATGACCAAGATCTGGGCCGAGGCCTTCTGGAAGGCCCATCCCGACGGGCGGCAGCCGCGCCTGGCCTCGATCCCGGCGCGGGCGCGGGTGCTGCTGCTGTCGCCGATGATCGCGCTGGCGCTGATGACCGTGCTGATCGGCCTGTTCCCCGATCCCTTCGTCACCTTCGCGACCACCGGGGCCGAACAGCTTCTGGATCCGTCGGCCTATGTCGCGACCGTTCTGGAAAGGGGCGCCGAATGACCTTCCTTGCCATGAACATCCTGCTGGCCCTCGCCTGGGGCGCGCTGTGGGGCAGCTTCTCGCCGCTGGACCTGCTGGCCGGCTTCGTCTTCGGCTTTGCCGGGCTGTGGTCCGCCCGGCGCCTGGTCGGAAGCGACGCCGATACGCGCTATTTCCGCGCCCTGCCGCAGACCGTCGTGCTTTCGGCCTATTTCATCAAGGAACTGGTCAAGTCCTGCCTGATGGTGGCGCGCGACTGCGTCTCGCGCCGGCCCGGCCTGCATCCGGCCATCGTCCGGATGCCGATCGGCCCGAAGAGCGATCTGGAGATCTTCATCCTCGCCAACCTGATCACCCTGACGCCCGGCACGCTGACGCTGGACGTGGCCCCGGACAAGAGCTTCCTGGTGATCCACTCGATCTATGCCGAGGATCCCGATGCCCTGATCGCCGACCTGAAATCCGGCATGGAGCATCGCGTGAGGGAGGTGTTTCGCTGATGAGCCCCGCAGCATTCCTGGGTTACAGCCTGAACATCGGCCTGGCGCTGATCGCGCTGGCCATCGCGGTGGGCTTCCTGCGGCTGTGGCGCGGTCCCAGCCTGGCCGACCGGGTCGTGGCCCTGGACATGATGACGGCGGCGATCATCGCCTTTTGCGGGCTTTTCGCGGTGAAGGCCCAGGTCGAGGCCTATCTGGACATCGCCGTGGCCCTGGCGCTGGTCAGCTTCGTCTCGGTCGTGGCCCTGGCCCGCTATGCCGAGCGCCTCGCCAGAAGGAGCGACAGCGATGATTGAGATCGTCACCGGCATCCTGGCCCTGCTGGCGGGCGGCTTCGCGCTCGTCGCGGCGGTGGGCGTGCTGCGCTTTCCCGATGTGCTGACGCGGATGCACGCCTCCTCGAAGGTGGCGTCCTTTGCCGGTGCCCTGGCACTGCTGGCGGCGGCGGTGGATATCGGCCATGTCAGCGCCGTGACCCGCGCGGTCTTCGCCATCCTGTTCATCTTCCTCACCGCGCCGATCGGCGCCCATCTTCTGGGCCGCGCCGCCGCCTGGCGAAGCGGCGCGAAGAAGTGACCTGACCGGACGGGGCCCCGAAACGGCGCCATGCCGTCCCCGAACACGATCCCCTGGATGATCCTGGATCGCCGGGACGGCGCGCGCCCGTGCCTCGGTGGTCATCTCACCCGAACGCCCCGCCGTCGCGGCAACAGCGCCCGCAAGTGAAATTCACATAAGACACTGAATAAAAAAGATATCTTGTCAGGCTTCTGCATTTCCTGCCAATCGCCGGGCGGAATGCGAATGGCAATCATGAAGAAAATGTGAAAGGCTCGCCCCCAGGGGCATGTTCCGTGCCCACCCGATCATTTCGGTTCCCTGACGCATGAAGTCATTGAGAAAGGGACACATGTCACAGACATCGCCGCCCGGCGGGCCGGGCAAGACGGGGCACAAGGGTCGGCCCGGCGACATCCGGCGAGAGCGCGAGGCGCTGAGCGGCCGTTTTGCGGCCGAGGCATCGGCGGCCCAGGTATCGGCAGCCGAGGCATCGGCGGTCGAGGCGCTGCCGCTGCCCGAGGGCCCGACCGAGATCATCGCCACCGACTATGCCATCGGCCAGGACAATATCGAGGGCCGCCGGCTGGTCGCCTTCGACATCCACAACCCG
>NZ_QNRC01000069.1 GCF_003709565.1 Paracoccus sigandri
CCGCCGCCGCCGCCGCGCCGCTGCGCCCGGCGGGGGAAAAGCCGCTGGCCGCGCCCTCGGTCCGGGCGCGGGCGCGCGATGCCGGGGTCGACCTGCGGCTGCTGCGCGGCAGCGGGCCCGCGGGGCGGATCACCCATGACGATCTGGAGGCCTTCATCGCCTCGGGCGGCCTGCCGGCGCCTGCCGGGCCGCGCCCGGACGAGACGGTCGAGGAGATCCGCGTCATCGGCCTGCGCCGCAAGATCGCCGAACGGATGGAGGCCGCCAACCGCGTCCCCCATATCACCATCGTCGAGGAACTGGACGCCACCGCGCTGGAGGCGCTGCGCGCCCGCATGAACGCCGCCGCCAAGGGGCCACGGCTGACGCCGCTGGCCTTCATCGCCCGCGCCGTCGTCGCCGCGCTGCGCGACCAGCCGATGCTGAACGCCCATTACGACGCCGAGGCCGGGCTGATCCGCCGCTTCGGCGGGGTCCACCTGGGCCTTGCCGCGCAGACGCCCGCCGGGCTGATGGTGCCGGTGCTGCGCCATGCCGAGGCCCGCGACCTGCGCGACATCGCCGCCGAGATCGCGCGGCTGGCGCAGGCGGCGAAGGACGGCACCGCACGGCGCGAGGAACTGACCGGCTCGACCATCACCATCACCTCGCTGGGGGCGCTGGGGGCGATCGCGACGACGCCGATCCTGAACGTGCCCGAGATGGCCATCGTCGGCGTCAACCGGCTGACCACCCGCCCGCACTGGACCGGTAGCGCCTTCGAGCCCCGGCAGATGATGAACCTGTCCTGCAGCTTCGACCACCGCGTCATCGACGGCTGGGACGCCGCCGTCTTCGTGGCGCGGCTGAAGGAATTGCTGGAAACCCCGGCGCTGATTTTCGTGGAGGGCTGAGATGCGACAGATCCAATGCAGGCTGCTGGTGATCGGCGCGGGGCCCGGCGGCTATGTCTGCGCGATCCGGGCCGGGCAGCTGGGCGTCGACACGGTGGTGGTCGATCCCGCCCCGCCGGGCGGCACCTGCCTGAACGTGGGCTGCATTCCGTCCAAGGCGCTGATCCACGCGGCCGACGAATTCCACCGCATCGCCGCGCTGTCGGCGGCCCCGCATATGGGGATCTCGGCGGCGGGGGCCTCGGTCGACCTGGCGGGGCTGATGGGCTGGAAGGACGGCATCGTCGGGCAGCTGACCGGCGGGATCGCGACGCTCTTGCGCAAGGCCGGCGTGCGGCTGATCGCCGGAGAGGCGCGGCTGCGCGACGGCAAGACCGCCGTGGTCCAGACGCCCGAGGGCCCGGTGATGATCCATGCCGAGGTGCTGGTCCTGGCCACCGGCTCCGAGCCGGTCGAGCTGCCGGCGCTGCCTTTCGGCGGGCCGGTGATGTCCTCGACCGACGCGCTGGCGCTGACGGAACTGCCGCAGCGGCTGGCGGTGGTCGGCGGCGGCTATATCGGGCTGGAACTGGGCATCGCCTTTGCCAAGCTGGGCAGCCAGGTCACCGTGGTCGAGGCCGCGCCGCGCATCCTGCCGCAATACGACGCCGAGCTGACCCGGCCGATCGCGCAGCGGCTGTCGCAGCTGGGCGTGCGGGTGCTGACCGGCGCGCGGGCCGGCGGGCTGTCCGAAAACGGCGCGCTGCGGGTGGCGGGCGACGACGGCGCGCAGGACATCGCCGCCGACAAGGTGCTGGTGACGGTCGGGCGGCGCCCGCGCAGCGATGCCGCCGGGATCGCGCAGCTGCGGCTGAAGATGGCAGGACCCTTCATCGCCGTGGACGATGCCTGCCGCAGCTCGATGGCCGGCGTCCATGCCATCGGCGACCTGACCGGAGAGCCGCTTCTGGCCCATCGCGCCATGGCCCAGGGCGAGATGGTGGCCGAGATCGTCGCCGGCCACCCGCGCGGCTGGGACAGGCGGGTGATCCCCGAGATCTGCTTCACCGATCCCGAGCTGGTCAGCGTCGGCCTGTCGCCCCTGGCGGCGCGGGCGGCGGGGCACGAGGTGGTGACGGGGCTGTTCCCCTTCTCGGCCAATGGCCGGGCGCTGACGGCGGGCGACGATGCGGGGCTCATTCGCGTGACCGCACGGGCCGACAACCAGCTGATCCTGGGCATCCAGGCGGTGGGGGCGGGGATCGCGGAAATGGCCGCCGGCTTCGCGCTGGCGCTGGAGATGGGCGCCCGGATCGGCGACATCACCGGCACCATCCACGCCCACCCGACCCGCGGCGAGGCGCTGCACGAGGCCTGCCTGCGCGCCCTCGGCCACGCGCTGCATATCTGAGCGGGGCGTGTTCCCCGGCCTTCTGCGGCCGGGCAATGGGGCGCTTGATCCCGTGCGTCGAAGCGCCCGAGCGACGGTGTTTCCCCATGCGCCCCATCACGCGTCCGCTAGACGAGCGCGTCCCGGAGGCTTCTGGGCGGTTCGCGATCCTGCGCGAGGCGCAATGCGCTTTCGACATGTTCCAGATGATCCGCCATCGCCTTCTTGGCCGCCTGCAGATCGCCGTTCTTCAGATGCAGCAGGATCAGCTCATGCTCGTCGGGGCCGCAATTGTGCTGGTTCGAATCGCGGAAGGCGGCGGAGATCAGCGAGGTGCGGCTGACCAGGTCGCGCATCAGGCTGCAGAGGAACTCGGCCTCGGCCATCTCGGCCAGCATGACGTGGAAACCGCCCGACAGCTTGATGATCTCGCGCTGGTTGTTGCTGTTGTTGGCGATCCGCTCCCTGGCCACATGCTCGAACATCTCGACCATCTTGGCGGCGTCCAGCTGGCCGATCAGCCGTTCCAGCACGCGCTGCTCGACGGCAGAGCGGACGTGGAAGATGTCCTTCGCATCCTCGACCCCCGGCTTGGCGACGACCGCGCCCTTGTGGCTTTCGATCACGACCAGCCCGTCGCGTTCAAGCATCGCCAGCACCTGGCGCACGCGCGCCCGGCTGACAGCGAAGACCTCGGCCAGCTCGGTCTCTTTCAGGCGCATGCCGGGACGCAGGCGGCGTTCGGCGATGGACAGCCAGATGCGTTCGGCGATCTGTTCGACGGTCAGTGTTTCCATTCGCGATCTCGATCCGGGCGGTCAGAATGTCATAGCTGGTTTGCTTTCATTCGGTCCATATCAAAGGGTGCCATTATTGTTGACAATAATGTAGACATAAATCAGGACGAGGGAAGCCAGCATGGGGGACGGCATGGAATTCGATCTGACGGAACTGGATCCTCGGGACCGCTATCGGCTGCTGACCAATTTCGTGGGGCCGCGGCCCATCGCGCTGGTCACCACGCGCTCGGCGGCCGGGCAGGACAACGGCGCCCCGATGAGCTTCTTCAACGTCTTCTCGCATGATCCGGCGATCCTTGCGCTTGGTATCCAGCCGCGTGCGGACGGGCGCGAGAAGGACACGGTGGCCAATATCCGCAACAGCGGAGAGTTCACGGTGAACATGGTCGACATGCCGCTGGCGCAGACCATGCTGATCTGCGGGCTGGGCGTGGACAGCGACGTGGACGAATTGCAGCTGGCGGGCGAGCAGGTGGCCCCCGGCGCCCAGGTCGCCTGTTCCTGGCTGCCGGCCAGCCCCTGCGCGATGGAATGCCGGGTCGACCGGCTGATCGAATATCCGCGCCGCCTGATCATCCTGGGCGAGGTGGTGCATATGCATGTCCGCCGCGACTGCCTGGATGCCGAGGGCCGCTATGTCGATGCCCGGACCTACCATCCGATCGCCCGGCTTCATGCCGACAACTACATCCTGGCCGACCGGCAGTTCGAGCTGAAGGCCCCCGCGCTTGAGGGGCTTGCCGGATGAGCGGGGCGCAGGCGCAATCCTGCTGATCGGTCCCGGCGCTGCACATGTCGCTTCCGGTCATCTCGGCGAACCTGCCGGGCGACTGGCCGCGCGACGCCCTTGACCCCAAGCTGAGGTGAGCATGTCCGACCTGCTGCTGAAGAACGTCCGCCCGCTTGGCGCGGAAGCCACCGACATCCTGATCCGCGCCGGCAGGATCACAGGGGTGGGCGGCATCGAGGCCCCGGCGGGCATCGCGGTCGAGGATGGCCGGAACGCGATCCTCTGGCCCGGCCTGATCGATGCCCATACCCATCTGGACAAGACCACCTGGGGCATGGACTGGCACGAGAACGAGCGCGAGGCCGTCCTGCGCGGCCGCATCGACTTCGAGCGCGAGAACCGGCTGGAGATCGGCATCGACCCGCATCGCCAGTCGATGCGCCACGCCCTCGGCCTGGCCGCGCATGGCGCCAGCCATATCCGCAGCCATGTCGATATCGACACCACCCACGGCTTGCGCCTGGTCGAGGGCGTCCAGGAAACCCGCGAGAAGCTGCGCGGCATCATCGACATCGAGATCGTGGCCTTTCCGCAATCGGGCGTGATGGTCATGCCGGGCACGGTCGAATTGCTGGACGAGGCGCTGGCCAATGGCTGCGAGGTGCTGGGCGGCATCGATCCCTGCGGCATCGACCGCGATCCCAAGGGCCAGCTGGACGCGCTGTTCGCGCTGGCCGCCAGGCACGGGGTCGGCATCGACATCCACCTGCACGAGGCCGGAGAGCTGGGCGCCTTCACCATGGAGCTGATCTTCGAGCGGGTCCGCGCCAGCGGGATGCAGGGCCGCTTCGCCATCAGCCACGCCTTCGCGCTTGGCATGAACGATCACCTGCGCGTGGGCCGGCTGATCGAGCAGATCGCCGAGCTGGACATCGCGATCCTGACCACCGGCGCGCCCTCGGCCACGGTGCCCTCGGTCAGGCGGCTGCGCGAGGCCGGCGTGCGCGTGGGCGCGGGCTGCGACGGCATCCGCGACACCTGGGGGCCGTGGGGCCAGCCCGACATGATCGACCGCGCCACCATCATCGGGATGCGGAATGGTTTCCGTTCGGACAGCGACCTGCGGCTGGCGCTGCAGATCGTCTCTCAGGGCGGGGCCGATGTCATGCGGCTGGAGGGTTACGGCCTGGGGATTGGCTGCAAGGCCGATCTCACCCTGCTGGAGGGGCAGACCGTCGCCCATGCCGTCGTCAACCGCGCCCCGCGCCCGCTGGTGGTCAAGGGCGGCCGCGTCGTCGCCCGCGACGGCCATTGCATCGTGGGAACGCCATGATCCGGCCCCCGGTTTCGCGGCCGGCCGACACCCCCGCCCGGCATTTGACGGCGGCGGCGGCTTGGCTAGACTGCGGGCCGGAACGGATCGGGGCATATCATGGATTTCATGGCAAGAGTGACCGCTGTCGTCGGGGGCGTCATGGTCGCGCTGAGGCGCTTCGGGGCGCCGCAAACGCAGGCGGTGGGCGCGACGCCGGCAATTCCCCAGCCGCGCAAGCAGGGGATCATGACGCTGAAGATGCCCACGGCGCAGGGCTGGGCGCCCGGACAGCTTCCCCAGGCCGCGCCTGGGCTGAAGGTCAATGCCTTCGCCTCGGGCCTGGATCACCCCCGCTGGATCGAGGTCCTGCCGAACGGCGATGTGCTGGTCGCCGAGGCGAAGGAACAGCCCAGCCCGCCCAGGACGCTGATGGACCGCGCCGCGCAGGCCACCATGCGCCGCGCCCGCGCCATCGGCGACAGCGCCGACCGCATCAGCCTGTGGCGCGACGCGGATGGCGATGGCGTGGCCGAGATCCGCGAGGTTTTCCTGGACGGGCAGAACCAGCCCTTCGGCATGGCGCTGGTGGACGGCACCTTTCATGTCGGCAATACCGACGGCATCGTCGCTTTCCCCTATCAGGAGGGCCAGACGCGGCTGACGGGCCCCGGCCGCAAGCTGGTGGATTTCAAGCCGGGCGGCCATTGGACCCGCAGCCTGATCGTCTCGCCCGACCGCTCGAAGATCTATGCCGGCGTCGGCTCGCTGAGCAATATCGGCGATCGCGGCATGGAGGCCGAAGAGGGCCGCGCGGCGATCTGGGAACTGGACCTGGCCAGCGGGACGGCCCGCATCTTCGCCTCGGGGCTGCGCAATGCCGTGGGCATGGCATGGGAGCCGGTGACCGGCGCGCTCTGGACGGTGGTGAACGAACGCGACGGGCTGGGCGACGAGACGCCGCCGGACTACCTGACCTCGGTGCGGGACGGGGGATTCTACGGCTGGCCCTGGTGCTATTGGGGCCAGACCGTGGACGACCGCGTCGCCCCGAACCCGCAGATGGTCGCGCGCGCGATCACGCCCGATTACGCCCTTGGCGGCCACACGGCCTCGCTGGGGCTGTGCTGGATGCCCGCGGGCACGCTGCCGGGATTCCCCGACGGCATGGTGATCGGGCAGCACGGCTCCTGGAACCGCTCGACGCTGAGCGGATACCGGCTGATCTTCGTGCCCTTCGCCGAGGGCCGCCCGGCGGGGCCGCCGCGGGACATCCTGTGGGGGTTCCTCTCCGAGGACGAGAAATTCTCCTACGGGCGCCCCGTCGGCGTCGCCATCGGTCCCGACAGGGCATCGCTGCTGATGGCGGACGATGTCGGCGACATCATCTGGCGGATCACCGGGGCCTAGAAATCCCGTCCTGACCCTACCCGATGTGGTAGTTCTGTTCGACGACGGCCTCCATGGAGACGTGGCTTGACGTATTGCTGACATGGGGGAGGGTGGAGATCTTCTCGGCCAGGATGCGGCGGAAATGGGCCATGTCGCGGGAGCGGAGCTTGATGAGGTAGTCGCAGCCGCCGGCGATCATGTAGCATTCCTCGACCTCGGGGATGGCGCGGATGGCGGCGTTGAACTGCTGCAGCGCGGCTTCGCGGGTGTCGCTCATGCTGACCTCGACATAGGTGACAT
>NZ_QNRC01000007.1 GCF_003709565.1 Paracoccus sigandri
GGACTTGGCCGGCAATTTTGTATTGGAGGATTTGGGCTTCATCTTCGTTCCTTCGTCACTACGACGAAGCCCAAATCCTCCTTAAATCACAACCTCAAATCTGTGCCATGGGCGCTGACGGGGGACACCTTCGTGACTGCGCCGCCATACTTGAGGCGGCTGGTCGATCCTTTCTGGCGCGAGACCGCCGCCGAGCTTCTGCGGCTGCCGCAAGCAGCTTGATCACACCAACCAGTTTTCACCATCCTTGCCTGAGTCTCCAGACCGGCCTCGCCACGGCGTTCAAGCTGATGATCGCCGCGCAAGTCAAATGGCGCAAGCTCGACGGCCTGAACCAGCTGCCCGAGATCACCCAAGGGGTTGAGTTGCGCGACGGCCTGCGCCAGCTTCAAACCGCCGACTGATCCGCCTGAGTTCAGAATTTGTCACCGACCGGTCAGACCTGCCTGGGAAGTACCCCCCAGACGAGTCATTGACCAGCCCAGATCGATCACCGCAAGATTGCGCTGATTTCACGGAGGATTCTTGTGCTCTATCGGCGGATTGTGATCGGAACTGCGACGTTTACCTTCGAAGCTGACATCGCGTTCAAGACGCACCGCAGGTCGGCACTGCGATTTATCGATAAGGTCTCGCGCAGACTGGAGATTGAATACGCCTCCGGCTTCACGGTCGACGGACATTGGGTGCCCACGGACGCAATCTTTCTTGACCCAGCTTCCTTAGAACCCGGAAGTCTTAAGGCCGTCGCGCACATCGCTACGATTGTCGGGGTATTAGGGGGCTTGGTTGCAAACTACTCTGAGATCAAAGAGGAGATCCCGCACGTCATCGAGGATATCACCTCCTCGTCCGTGTTCACCAGCATCGAGAGGTATGTCGCCGAGATCGTCGCTGAAGCTCCGCTCAACTGGCCGCCATCGAGGGTCCTCTATCCGGTCCAAACGGCCATCGTGCCCCGCACAACGGACGAACTGCTGCAGGAGTTTAATCTGCAGCGGAAGAATGTCAGCGAGCCGCAAAAGCAGAAATTGATCCGCGGGGATTGAGATGGTGCAGTTCATCGCCGGCGTTTTGGAGCAGCTAACCGACGCATTCACCCGAGTTGATGAGCTAGCTCTCGGCGGAGCATGCCGGAGCGTCGCTGCAGTGCCCGTGGAACGGCGGCTTTGGGGAGTGCAGCGAAGCAGCATCCTGTCCGGGCGACTGGCGGCTTAGGGCCGAACTGGTCGAAGTCCGCACCGAGGCGAGGATGTCGCATTGGAAGACGTGTCAGCCTCACTGCCACAAAGGAAGGATAGTGGCAAAAAAGGACGTCTATTGTGGCAATCCACAAATCACGGGAAAAATGGTCGGAGCGAGAGGATTCGAACCTCCGACCCCCTGCTCCCGAAGCAGGTGCGCTACCAGGCTGCGCTACGCTCCGACCGTAGGGTGGGCAGGTAGCGCGGGGCGGGGCGGAATGCAAGCCCCCTCAGCCGCGCGGGGGCCACAATCTTTGCAGGATCGTCGTTTTCGGCGCCGTCACCGTATCGGGGCGCACGCGCGAGGCGGTCACCGGGCGGTATTCGGAATTGCCGCCGACGCCCTCGCGCCAGAGGATGTAGATGCCCGAGCCGATGATCACCGTCGCCCCCAGGACGGTCGCCGCGTCCAGGGCCTCGCCGAACAGGAACCAGCCGTAGCCCGTCGCCCAGAGGATCTGGGAATATTGCATCGGGGCGACGATGGCGGCCTCGCCGGCGCGATAGGCCATGATCAGCAGGAAGCCCGCGATCAGGCCCAGGACGGCGATCACCCCGGTCAGGGCCAGGTCCGCCAGCTCCATCGGGCGATAGGCCAGCCCGAGGGACGCCCCGGTCAGCACGAAATTGCCCAGCATCGGCCACATGATCAGCACCAGCGGGCGCTCGGTGCTGCCCAGCTTGCGCACCACGACGGCCGCCACCGCGGTGCCGATGGCGCCCAGCAGCGCCGCGGCATGGCCCGCTTCCAGCGCCTGGCCGCCGGGGCGCAGCACGATCAGCACGCCGGTCAGCCCCATGACGACGGCGGCCCACCGATGGATGCCGACCCGCTCGCCCAGGATCGGGATCGACAGGATCGTCACCAGCAACGGGGCCGAGAACAGGATCGCATAGACCTGCGCCAGCGGCAGGGTCGAGAAGGCGTAGAAGCCGCACATGCCGCTGAGGATGTTGGCGATGGCCCGCAGCGCCACCCAGCCCGGCCGGGCCGGGCGCAGGGTGCCGGGGGTCCGGTCCCGCATCAGCACCATCGACACCATCGGGAAGGACAGCAGCGAGGCGAAGAACAGGATCTGCAGGGCCGGATAGGTACTGCCCAATGCCTTGATGACGACGTCATGGGTCGCATAGAGACCCATCGCCAGGAGGGCCAGCACCGCCCCCCTGACATTGGGCGACAGTGCCAATCAGGCCCCCGCGGCCAGCGCCGCGACGATGCGGTCGCCCATGCCGGCGGTCGAGACCGGGCTGCCGCCCTCGGGTCCCATCAGGTCGGCGGTGCGCACGCCCTCGGCCAGCACGCGCTCGACCGCGCGTTCCAGTTCGGCTGCCGCGTCGCCCTGGTCGAAGCTGTAGCGCAGCGCCATGGCGAAGGACAGGATGCAGGCGATCGGATTGGCCTTGCCCTGCCCGGCGATGTCGGGGGCCGAGCCATGCACGGGCTCATAGAGCGCCTTCGGCCGGCCATTCGCCATCGGCGCGCCCAGGCTGGCCGAGGGCAACATGCCGAGGCTGCCGGTCAGCATCGCGGCGGCGTCCGACAGCAGGTCGCCGAACAGGTTGTCGGTCAGGATCACGTCGAATTGACGGGGCTGGCGGACCAGCTGCATCAGCCCGTTATCGGCATACATATGGGTCAGCTCGACATCGGGATATTCGTTGTCATGCACCCATTGCACCTCCTCGCGCCACAGGATGCCGGATTCCATCACATTGGCCTTCTCCATCGAGCAGACCTTGCCCCGGCGCCGCCGCGCCATCTCGAAGGCAGAGCGCGCCACGCGGCGGATCTCTCCGCTGGTATAGCGCTGGGTGTTGATGCCGACGCGGCCGCCCTCGTTCTCGGGGTTGTTGTCGTCGTCATGGATGCCGCGCGGCTGGCCGAAATAGACGCCCGAGGTCAGCTCGCGCACGATCAGGATGTCCAGCCCGGCCACGACCTCGCGCTTCAGCGAGGAAAAATCCGCAAGCGCGTCAAAGCATTGCGCCGGGCGCAGGTTGGCGAAAAGGTCCATCTCCTTGCGCAGGCGCAAGAGCCCGCGCTCGGGCTTCACGGCGAAGTCCAGCACGTCGTATTTCGGCCCGCCCACGGCCCCCAGCAGCACCGCATCCGCGGCCTGGGCCTTGGCCATCGTCTCGTCCGTCAGCGGCACGCCATGCGCGTCATAGGCCGAACCGCCGACCAGGTCATGGGTGACGTCGAAGCTCATGCCGCGATTGGCCTGGAACCAGTCGATGACCTTGACCACCTCGGCCATGACCTCGGGGCCGATCCCGTCGCCGGGCAGGATGAGAAGCGAATAGCTGTCGGGCATGGGAACCTCCTTCTTGGCGCAGGAACGGTTAGACGGCGCCATGATCGCGGTCAAGTTCGCGCCGCCGCTCACGGTGAGTTGGGTTGCGATGCGCGCCCGGATCGGGCGGGATGGCGCCTCGATGGCAGGACTGCGAAGACGCAAGGAAGGATGGCCGCGATGAAACTGTGGGACGCGATCATGATCGGCACCGTCGCCCTGGGCGCGACGCTGGTGGCCGGTGCGCAGACGGTCTTCGGACAGGACCGGGTCGAGGTGCCGCTGCCCGATGTCTCGCAGCTGGACGAGGCCGAGGCCACCGAACTGGCGCGCCGGATCGGCGAGGTCGACGTGATCACCTCGAACTGCCAGGACTTCGGAATCTCGGGCGGCGAATGGACCCTGCTGGCGGGAACCGGCGACCTGCTGGCCCAGCAGCTGGGGCTGGACCCGGCGGAATACGACCGGCAGTTCAACGCCCCCGCCTATGCGCTGCTGGACGATCCCGAGGCCTGCGACCGCCTTGGCCCCGACGCGAAACCGCTGATCGGCCAGCTGGTCGAGATGGGCGGCGCCACCGAGCCCGCCCAGCCCGAGCCTGCGGAGGCCGAGGAGGCCCCGGCCGAGGATGGCGACGATACCGCCACCGCCAATGCCGATGCCGACGCGGAAGACGACAGCGCCGACTGATCCCGGAACTTGCAGGTATTGCAACTTCCCTGCCCTTCGCGCAGCTTGAGCCGCCGGAGGGGAGAGGAGACGTCACGCAATGCCAGCGCTGTCCGCGGGAATCGTCAGCCTGGTGCTGGCCTATGTGCTCAGCCAGTTCTATCGCGCCTTCCTGGCGGTGCTGACGCCCGTCCTGGGGCAGGAGCTGGGCGCGACGCCCGGCGACCTGGCGCTGTCCTCGGGGCTGTGGTTCATCGCCTTCGCGGTGCTGCAGATGCCGGTCGGCTGGGCGCTGGACCGCTTCGGGCCGCGCCTGACCGTGGCGGTGCTGCTGGCACTTGGCGGCGGCGGAGGCGCGGTGATCTTCGCGCTGGCGACCGCGCCCTGGCACCTGCACCTGGCGATGACCCTGCTGGGCATCGGCTGTTCGCCCGCGCTGATGGGCCCCTATTACATCTTCGCGCGCGAATATCCGCCCGCCGCCTTCGGCGCGCTGGCGGGGATCGTGGTGGGCTTCGGCTCGCTGGGAAACATCCTCGGCGCCACGCCGCTGGTCTGGGCGATCGAGGCGATCGGCTGGCGCGCGACGCTGTGGGCGCTGGCCGCGGTCACGGTCGCGGTGGCAGCGCTGATCGCGCTGGTGGTGCGCGACCCGGCGCGGCTGGGCGAGGATCACCCGAAGGGCTCGGTGCTGGAGGTGCTGCGCATCCGCGCGCTGTGGTTCATCCTGCCGCTGTTCTTCGTGAACTACGCGGCCTCGGCGGCGATCCGGGGGCTGTGGGCCGCACCCTATCTGGACCAGGTCTTCGCGGCGGGCGAACAGGTCATCGGCCGGGTCACGCTGGCCATGGGGCTGGCCATGGTGCTGGGCAACTTCCTGATCGGCCCCGCGACGCGGCTGGTCGGCAGCATCCGCCGCACGGCGCTGATCTTCACCGCAGCCACGCTGGTGGTCATGCTGGTGCTGGTGCTGTTCCCCGATGCCAATATCGCCGCGGCCACGGCCCTGATGGCGCTGATCGGCCTGTCGGGCGCCGGCTATCCGCTGCTGATGGCCCATGGCCGCGCCTTCCTGCCACCACATCTTGTCGGGCGCGGCGTCACCTTCCTCAACATGTTCTCGATCGGCGGGGTGGGGGTGATGCAATTCGCCTCGCGACCGGTCTATCAGGCGGCAAGCGCGGCCTATCCCCCGGCGCAGGCCTTCGCTATGTTGTTCCTGTTCTTCCTGGTCCCTGTGGCGATCGGGTTCGCCCTGTATTTCATGACGCCCGAGGCCGAGCATGGCTGAGACCCCACCCGCCACCCCGCTGGTCATCGCCCCCAACCTGAAGCGCCGCCTCTCGGGGGTCACGGCGACGGTGGTGCGGCTGATCCCGGTGCAGGCGCGGATGATCGCGATCCGCGCCACCGGCCCCGGCCTGCCGCCCGAGCTGCCGCATATCCCGCTGATCCGCGCCATCCTGATGCCGCGCGACCGCTGGCGGGTCTGGCACGCGCGCCGGAATACCGAGATGGCGCTTGGCCTGATCCTGCGCCGGCTGCTGCGGCGGCGCTATCGGCTGCTGTTCACCTCGGCTGCGCAGCGCCACCATACCGGCTTCACCCGCTGGCTGATCCGCCAGCAGGACGCGCTGGTCGCCACATCGGACAAGGCCGCCAGCTATCTGGAGCGTCCGGCGACCGTGGTCATGCACGGGGTCGACACGCAGGTCTTCCACCCCGCCGCCGACCGCGCGGCGCTGCGGCGCCAGCTGGGGCTGGATCCCGACGCGGTGCTGATCGGCTGTTTCGGCCGGGTGCGCGCGCAGAAGGGCGTCGACCTGCTGGTCCGCGCCGGGCTGCGGCTGCTGCCCGACCGGCCCCGCGCGCAGATCGTCTTCACCGGCCGCATCACCCCCGACAACCGCGCCTTCACCGAGGAATTGCAGGCCGAGATCCGCGCCGCCGGGCTGCAGGACCGCATCCGCTTCCTGGGAGAGCTGCCCTGGGACCAGGTCGTGCGCCATTACCAGGCGCTGGACCTGTTCGCCGCGCCCGCCCGCTGGGAAGGCTTCGGCCTGACCCCGCTGGAGGCCATGGCCTGCGGCGTGCCCACCGTCGCCGCCCGCGTCGGCGCCTATGAGACGCTGATCCGCGACGGCGAAACCGGCAGCCTGGTCCCGGCGGACGATCTGGACGCGCTGACCGGGGCGCTGCGGAACTGGCTGGACGACGATGCCGCCCGGCAGGCGGCGGGCCGCGCCGCCCGCGCCCATGTCGAAACCCGCCATGCCATCGAGGGCGAGGCCGCCGCGCTGGTCGCGATCTACAGGGACCTGCTGGCAAGACCATGAACCGCGCCGCCTTCTACCTTGCCCGCACGCTGCGCAACGAATCCGCGCTGACATCGCTGTCGGTCAGCCAGGGCGACCTGCTGGCCGCGACGGCGGGCAAGACGGTGGCGCTGGTGGGCAATGCCCGGTCGCTGGCGCAGGCCGGGCACGGCCGCCAGATCGACGCCGCGGGGCTGGTGGTGCGGATCAACCGCGCGCCGATGCCCGCCGCCGAAAGCCATGGCCGCCGCACCGACTGGCTGGCGCTGGCCGTGCGGCTGCCCGAGGCCGAGCGCGCCCGGATCGATCCCGGCCGGATCCTGTGGATGTCGCCCAAGCGCAAGCGGCTGGACTGGCAAAGCGCCACCAGCCCCGGATTCTACCTCCATCCCCTGCCCGATTTCCTGGCGCTGAAGGACCGGCTGGGCGCGCCGCCGACCACCGGCGCCATGCTGATCGACCTGCTGCTGCGCGCGCCGCTGGCCAGCCTGACGCTTTACGGTTTCGACTTCTTCGCCAGCCTCAGCCTGTCGGGCAGCCGCAACGCCGCCCAGGTGCCGCATGATTTCGCCGCCGAGGCCGCCTGGGTCGCCGATCGCGAACGGACCGACGCAAGGCTTTCGGTGGTCCGCTAGGGCCGCGCCCTCTTTCATTTCACCGGTGATTGCGCTAAGGCCCCCCGACCGCAGAACAAGGAATCCAGAAGATGGGGTATAAAGTCGTCGTCGCCGGCGCCACCGGGAATGTGGGCCGCGAAATGCTGAACATCCTGGCCGAGCGCCAGTTCCCCGTGGACGAGATCGCCGTCCTGGCCTCGCGCCGTTCGCAGGGGACCGAGGTCAGCTTCGGCGACAAGACCCTGAAGATTCAGGATATCGAGCAGTTCGACTTCTCCGGCTGGGACATCGCGCTGTTCGCCATCGGCTCGGACGCGACGAAGAAATACGCCCCCGTGGCCGCCAGGGCGGGCTGCGTGGTGATCGACAACAGCTCGCTCTATCGCTACGACCCCGAGATCCCGCTGATCGTCCCCGAGGTGAACCCCGAGGCGATCCACGGCTACAAGAACAAGAATATCATCGCGAATCCCAACTGCTCGACCGCGCAGATGGTGGTGGCGCTGAAGCCGCTGCACGACCGCGCCCGGATCAAGCGCGTGGTGGTCTCGACCTACCAGTCGGTGTCCGGCGCCGGCAAGGACGGCATGGACGAGCTGTGGGACCAGACCAAGGGCATGTATGTGCCCGGCCAGGAGGTCGCGCCGAACAAGTTCCAGAAGCAGATCGCCTTCAACGTCATCCCGCAGATCGACGTGTTCATGGAGGACGGCACCACCAAGGAAGAATGGAAGATGGTGGCCGAGACGAAGAAGATCGTCGACCCTTCCATCAAGGTCACCGCGACCTGCGTGCGCGTCCCGGTCTTCGTCGGCCATTCCGAGGCGGTGAACATCGAGTTCGAGGATTTCCTGGACGAGGACGAGGCCCGCGACATCCTGCGCGAGGCGCCCGGCATCCTGGTCGTCGACAAGCGCGAGCCGGGCGGCTACACGACGCCGGTCGAATGCGTGGGCGATTACGCCACCTTCATCAGCCGCATCCGCCAGGATTCCACGGTGGAAAACGGCCTGAACCTGTGGTGCGTCAGCGACAACCTGCGCAAGGGAGCCGCGCTGAACGCCGTCCAGATCGCCGAGCTTCTGGGCAACCGCGTCCTGAAGAAAGGCTGACGGGCCCGTGTTCGACTGGATCACCGGCATTCTCGAGGGCGGCGGGGCATGGGCCATCGCCGCCCTCATGCTGCTGGAAAACGTCTTTCCGCCGATACCGTCGGAACTGATCATGCCGCTGGCCGGCTTCAACGCCGCGCGCGGCGGCACGCCTCTGTGGCTGGCGATCCTGGCCGGGGGGCTCGGGTCGCTGGCCGGGGCCTATTTCTGGTATGCGGTCGGCCGCGCCTTCGGGCGCGAGCGGCTGCGCTGGCTGATCGCCCGCCACGGCCGCTGGCTGACGCTGAACCTGTCGGAATTCGAACGCGCCGAGGCCTGGTTCAACCGCCACGGCCGCGCCATCGTCTTCTTCGGCCGCTTCATCCCGACCGTGCGCACGCTGATCTCGATCCCCGCCGGCATCGAGCGGATGCATCGCGGCCAGTTCCTGTTCTACACCGCCATCGGCAGCTTCATGTGGTCGGGCGGGCTGGCCGTCGCCGGCTATCTGCTGGAGGACCGCTACGAGATGGTCGAGGACTGGATCAACCCGCTGTCCACCGCCGTCGTCGTCACCGTCGTTGCGATCTATGTCTGGCGCGTCATCCGCTGGAAGCCCGACATCCGGGACACGCGGCTTTGATCGCCCGCCCCTCTTGTCTTGCGGGGCGCGCTGACCGAACCTGAGCCGGCATTTCAGTCAGTCCGTTCAGGGGGGCTCATGTCTTTCCGCCATCTTTTCGCGGCCACGCTTTGCGTCGCCGCCACACCCGCGCTGGCCGACCGCATCGAGGCCGAGCCCCGCACCGATCACGTCACCGTCTTCCCGCAGGGCGCCAGCATCCGCTGGAACGTGGACCTGGCCGCCGCCCCTGCCGGCACGCATCAGCTGGTCCTGCCCGGCCTGCCCGCGGGCATCGACCCCTCCAGCCTGCGCATCGAGGCGGAAGGCGCGCGCGTCGGCAGCGTCTCGTTGCAGACCGGCCGCCCCGAGCCCGGCAGCGCCGATGAGCCCGCATCCGTCACCGAGGCCCGCGCCCGCCTGCGCGAGGCCCAGGCGGCGCTGGTCGATTTCGACCATGGCATCGCCCTGAAACGCGCCGAATCCGACGGCTGGCGCGAACGCGCGGCGATGATCCGCGACCTGATGCGCGGCGATGCGCGCGTCGAGGCGGACCAATTGCAGGACAGCGTCGATCAGGCGGGCGGCATGATCGCCGACCATCTGGCCCGCGCCGCCGAGGCGCTGCGCGAGGCCGACCTGCTGGAAACCGGGCGCGAGGACATCCAGCGCGACATCCGGCGCGCCGAGGAGGCGCTGGCGGCGGTGCTGAACGATTCCGCCCGCGAAACGCTGCTGGTGGTGGTGGAAAAGACCGACGAGGCGGCCAGCCTGTCGCTGACCGGCTTCACCGATGCCGCCAGCTGGGCGCCCGACTACGACCTGCGGCTGGATCGCGACGCGGGCCGGATCGAGGTCGAGCGCGGCCTTGTCGTCACCCAATCCAGCGGCATCGACTGGCAGGACGTCACGCTGACGCTGTCGACCGCGCGCCCCTCGGGCCAGGTCGCCCCGACCGAGGTCCCGGTCTGGATGCCCAGCATTTTCGACCCCGCCAAGCGGTCGGGAGGCGCGGCGCCGGACACGCCCCAACGGCGGATCGCCCCTCAGATGGCCTACGAATCGATGGCCGATGCCGCCGCCCCGGTCGTCGCGAATGCGCAGCTGGCCAGCATCGGCATGACCGTCGCCTATGACTATCCGGCCCCGGTCACGATCCGCGACGGCGCCGACGCGATGCGGCTGAAGCTGGACCAGAAGCAGCTGGAGGCCGAGGTCTTCGCGCAAGTCGCGCCGCGCTTCGACGATGTCGCCTATGTCGTCGCCGAAACCGGGAACACGCTGGGGGAGCCGATCCTGCCGGGCCAGGCGACATTGTGGCTGGATGGCGCGATGGTCGGCCAGGCCGCGCTGGCCCTGACCGCGCCGGGCGACGACCTGGAGCTGGGCTTCGGCCCGATCGACGGGATCACCGCCGAATTGCGCATCCCCGACGAAAGCCGGGGCGAACGCGGGCTGATCCGCCGCTCGAACGCGCAGGAAATGACGGAACTGTTGATCCTGCGCAACCTGACGGACAGCGAATGGCCGCTGCGCGTGGTGGACCGCGTCCCCGTCTCGCGCCAGGACGACCTGAAGATCGACTGGAGCGCCGATCCCCGCCCGACCGAGACCGACCCCGACGGGCGGCGCGGCGTGCTCTACTGGCAGGACCCGCTGCCCGCCGGGGAAACCCGCGAGATCACGCTGACCACCCGGATGCAATGGCCCGAGGGGATGGAACTGTCGCGCTAGCGTTCAGATCTCGGCCCAGCGGCGGCCGCCATCCTCGGCCTGCATCAACGTGCCGTTCTTGATGTCGTGGACGATGCCGTGCAGCGACAGCTCGCCGCTTTCCACGGCGGTCTTGACGAAGGGGAAGGTCATCAGGTTCTCGATCGAGACCATGACCGCCTCGCGTTCCAGCGCGCCGACCTGCTGGTCCTCGGGCAGGTCCTTCACCCGCTCGTAGCCGGGGCGCAGGATGTCCATCCAGCGGCCGACGAAGCTGGATTTCTCCTCCAGCTCGGGGGCGCGGCCCGAACACATCGCATGGCAGCCGGCCACGCCGCCGCAGCTGGTATGGCCGACGACGATCAGATGCGCGACATGCAGCGCCGTCACCGCATATTCCACCGCCGCCGAGGTGCCGTGCTGCAAGCCGTCGGGCGCATAGGGCGGCACCAGGTTGGCGATGTTGCGGTGGATGAAGAACTCGCCCGAATCGGCGCCGAAGATGCTGGTCACATGGACCCGCGAATCGCAGCAGGAAATCACCATGGCGCGGGGTCGCTGCCCGTCCTCGGCCAGGCGCCGGTACCAGGCGCTGTTTTCCGCGTAGGAGGTTGCCTTCCAGCCGTGATAGCGACCGACCAGGTATTGCGGCAGGGGACGAACGTTCTGCATGGGTGACCTCGCGTAGCTGCCCGCTTGATATGCGGTGATTGAGGAAAATTCGAGCGGTTTCTTGCGCTCAACCTAAGGCTTTGTTCACGGGTTCCGCGCAATCTCGCCGGACTGGAAGGCAACAAGGCAGTTGGAGCGGTCATGGCACAGATCACGGCACTTGCCGTATCCGAAACGGTGCGCGTGGATGCGCGCCGCGTGGGCGACATCGTCAACGAACTGGGCGAGACCGCGGCCCAGAACGTCATCGGGCTGGCGCTGGAGCAGCTGGCTTCGGCCCTGACCGCGACCGACCAGGCGATCAAGCACGACGACCTGGCGGCGGCGGTGGGCCATGCCGACCGGCTGGCGCGGCTGGCATGGCAGATCGGGCTTCTGTCGCTGGCCGGGGTGGCGATGGATCTGGGCGGCTGCGCGGAACGGCGCGACCTGGCATCCCTGGCCGCGGTCCGGGCACGGCTGATGCGGGTCGGCAACCGCTCGCTGACCGAGATCTGGGACCGCGCGGGCATTGCCTGAACGGCTTGCGGCAGGCGTCTTGCAGGCCGGGCGGCAGGATGTAGTCTGGCGCGGAACGCCACCCAGGAAGGAGCCCGCCATGACCCCCGAATTCGCCCCGCCTTCCGATCAGGCCCTGCCGATCTGGCCGGTGGCGCAGGGCGCGCCGGTGCCCGCCGGGGCCGGGGCGGGCGACTGGCCCTCGGCCACCGGCTTCACCGGCAAGGCCGGGGAAATCTGCCTGCTGCCCGACGGCAAGGGCGGGCTTGCGGGCGCGCTGTTCGGCCTGGGTGATCCGGCCCATGCGGGGCGCGAGCGTTTCGCCTTCGCCCGCGCCGCGGCGCTGCCGCTGGCCGACTGGTACCTGGCCGACATTCCCGAAGGTCTGGATGCCGACCAGGCCGCGCTCGGCTGGCTGCTGGGCCAGTATCGCTTCATCCGCTACAAGGGCGCGCCGCGGCCGGGGGCGCGGCTGGTCTGCCCCCAGGGCGTCGATGCCGCGCGGATCCAGGCCATCGCGCTGGGGGAATTCCTGATCCGCGACCTGATCAACACCCCGGCCAGCGACATGGGCCCCGACCAGCTGGAGGCCGCCGCCCGCGCCCTGGCCGAGGATCTGGGCGCGCGGATCACCGTGACCGCGGGCGAGGACCTGCTGGCGCAGAATTTCCCGATGATCCACGCGGTCGGGCGGGCGGCGGAACAGGCGCCCCGGCTGATCGACATCCGGCTGGGCGAGGAAGGCCCGGCGCTGACCATCGTCGGCAAGGGCGTCTGCTTCGATACCGGCGGGCTGGACATCAAGCCGCCGGCCTCGATGGGGCTGATGAAGAAGGACATGGGCGGGGCGGCGACGGCGCTTGGCCTGCTGCGGATGCTGGCCGGGACCGGCGCGGCCGGGGGGCGGCGCATCCGGGTGCTGATCCCGGCGGTGGAAAACGCCATCGCGGGCAATGCCTTCCGGCCCGGCGACGTGCTGACCAGCCGCAAGGGCCTGACGGTCGAGGTCAACAATACCGATGCCGAGGGCCGGCTGGTGCTGGCCGACGCGCTGGCCCTGGCGGCCGAGGAAGGGCCCGAGCTGATGATCTCGCTGGCGACGCTGACCGGGGCGGCGCGGGTGGCGCTGGGGCCGGACATCCCGCCCTTCTATTGCGACGACGACGCCACCGCGGATGCGCTGTCGCGCGCGGCCACGGCCGTCGCCGATCCGCTGTGGCGGATGCCCTTCTGGCAGCCATACGAGCCGATGATCGAACCGGCCATCGCCGACCTGGACAACGCGCCTTCGGGCGGGATGGCGGGCTCGATCACCGCCGCCCTGTTCCTGCGCCGCTTCGCCGAAGGGGCCGGGCGCTATGTGCATCTGGACATCTATGGCTGGCAGCCCGCCGCCGCGCCCGGACGGCCCAAGGGCGGCGTGGGCCAGGGCGCCCGCGCGATCCTCCAGGCCCTGCCCGATCTGCTGACCCCCGAGCTGCCGGCATGAGCCTGGACCGCCGCCTGACCCCGGCCACGGATCGCGTCGCCCATGACAGCCTGCAGGGCGTGCTGCAGCGCCCGGAATACACCCCCGGCCAGCCGGCGCGGGTCCGGGCGCCGCTGGCCGACCTGCAGACCGCGCCGGACGGGCGCCGCGACCGGCAGGTGAATTTCGGCGCCGACCTGACGGTGATCGAGACCCGCGGCGGCTGGTCCTTCGTGCGCATGGCGCTGGACGGCTATTGCGGCTGGCTGCCTGATGGCGCGATCACCCGCGAGCTGCCGCCGATCACCCATCGCGTGACCGCCCCGGCGACGCATCTCTATCCCGCCCCCGACATGAAACAGCAGGAACTGGCGGGCCTCTCGATCGGCGCGCGCCTGTCGGTCGAGACGGTCGAGGGCCATTTCGCACGCCTGGCGACCGGCGGCTGGGTGCCCGTCCAGCATATCGGCGACCGGCCCGCCGAGGATCCCGTGCCGGTGGCGGAAAGCCTGCTGGGCACGCCCTATCTGTGGGGCGGCAACAGCCGCTGGGGGATCGACTGTTCGGGCCTGGTGCAGGCGGCGCTGACCGCCTGCGGGATCGCCTGCCCCGGCGACAGCGACCTGCAGCGGGCGGCCTTCCCCGAAACGTCAAGCATCCGGCGCGGCGACCTGCTGTTCTGGCCCGGCCATGTGGCGCTGGCCCTGTCGGAAAGCCGGATGATCCACGCCACTGCCTGGGCCATGTCCGTCATCCACGAGGACATTGCCCCCGCCATCGCCCGCATCGACGCGGCGGGCGACGGCCCCTTCCTGGGCGCGCACCGGCCTAGAGCGTGATGCGGAACCGCGCGAAGCCGTCCGCGCCCTCGCCCGCCGGCTCGATCGCCAGCCCGGACAGGTCGTCCAGCCAGCGGGCCGCCGCCGGGCCGGTATCGAACAGCACCGTCGCGCCCTGCAGCGGCGCGAAGGACCAGTTGCCGTCCGCCTTGGGGTCGATGGTCCCCTGTTCGACGATATAGCGCACGATGATGTCGCGATTGGTGTCCGGCCCCTCGAACACAACGGTCGAGCCGTCATTGCCCGGAAAGCTGCCGCCGCCCTCGGCGCGGTAATTGTTGGTGGCGACGATGAATTCGGCATCCGGGTCGATGGGCCGGCCGTCGAAGGCCAGGTCCACGATGCGGCTCGCCTCGGGCGCCACCACCGCCCCGTCGCGGTCGTATTTCGAGGGCTGCGACAGGTCGATCCGATAGCTGACCCCGTCGATCACGTCGAAATTGTAGCTGGGAAAGGCCGGGTCCAGCAGCATCTGGTCGGGCTCTCCCGGCGTGATCCGGTTGAAGGCGCCGGCGCTGCGCTCCAGCCAGTCCCTGACCTCCGCGCCTGTCACCTTCACCGCGCGGATCGTGTTCGGATAAAGATACAGATCCGCCACGTTCCTGATCGCGATGTCGCCCGCCGGCACGTCGGTATAGTAATCCGGCCCGCCCCGCCCGCCGGCCTTGAAGGGCGCGGCCGCCGACAGGATCGGCAGCCCCTCATGCGGGGTGCCGGTCATCATCTGCCGCACATACCATTCCTGCGCCTGCGAGACGATCTGCACGGAAGGATCGTCCGCCACCAGCGCGAAATAGCTGTAGAGCGGCGCCGCCGTCCGGCCCACGGCGCGGCGAACGTAGTCCAGCGTCGCCTGGTGCTCGGCCGCGACGCTCTGCTCGACGGCCTCGACGCCCTCGACCAGCGCCACGATATTGCCATCCGCGTCGCGTTCATGGATCGGACGCGCCTCGGAGGTATGGCCAAGGATCGCCCAGCCGTCGCCCCGCCGCTCCAGCAGCAGGTCGACCAGCCCCATATGCGATCCCCAGAACCCCGCCATCACGCCGGGGTTGCCGCCGATCGTGCCCGCCGCGACATCGACGCCCTCGGCGCCCTCGTAATCGGGGCCGGGAAAGACTAGATGCGCATGGCCGGCCAGGATCACATCGATGCCCTCGACCCCGGCCAGCGGGATGGCGGCGTTCTCCATGCCCTCCTCGTGGCTGGCCGCGCCGATGCCGGAATGGCACAGGGCGATGACCAGGTCGGCCCCCTCGGCCCGCAGCTTCGGCAGCCAGGCCCGCGCCGAGGCCAGGATGTCGCGGGCGATCACCTTGCCCTCGAGATGCTGGCGGTCCCATTGCATGATCTGCGGCGGCACGAAGCCGATCACGCCGATGCGGATCGGATGCGCCTGGCCCGCGCCGTCGGTCAGCTCGCGCTCCAGGATCACATAGGGCGGCAGCAGCGTCTCGTCCTGCGCGGGATCCTGGCCCTCGGTCACCGCGACATTGGCACAGACCAGCGGGAAGCCCGCCCCGGCCAGCGCGGCCTGCAGGAAATCCAGGCCATAGTTGAATTCGTGATTGCCAAGCGTGCCGGCCTCGATCCCGACGGCATTCATCGCCGTTATCACCGGATGGGCCTGGCCCTCCTCCATGCCGCGCTCATAGGCGATGAAATCGCCCATCGGGTTGCCCTGCAGGAAATCGCCATTGTCCAGCAGGATGGAATTCGCGGCCTCGGCCCGCACCGCCTCGACCAGCGCGGCGGTGCGCGACAGCCCGACCGTATCCACCGCCTTGTCGGCGTAATAGTCATAGGGCCAGACATGCACATGCAGGTCGGTCGTCTCCATGATCCGCAGATGCGCCTGCCCCGCCGAGACGCGGGCCGAGAACGGATGCAGCACCGCAAGCGTCAGCCCCGCCGCGCCCGAGGACAGGAACCCGCGCCGGGTCATCGGAAGGATCGGGACCATGGCGAACACCTTTCTTCTGTCGTGAGAACCGCTTCGGCCCGGATCATGCGCCCGCCCGCCGCGAATGGCGATACCGAATCCGCCCCCGCCGCGCGCCCTTCGACCGGTGTCCGCAATGCCCGCTTCGCAGGCAAAGCCGCCGCCCCGGCCAAGGCAGAGATTGCAGCGCCCCGCCGCCCTGCCTAGGATGCCCGCAGAATGGAACGCGGAAAGCCCCTCGGATGACCTATTGCGTCGGTCTGAAACTGAATGCCGGCCTGGTGCTCTTGTCCGATACCCGGACCAATGCCGGGCTGGACAACATCGCCTGCTATCGCAAGATGTATTTCTTCGAGGAACCGGGCGAGCGCGTCGTGGTCGTCATGACCGCCGGCTCGCTGTCGGTGACGCAGACGACGCTGGCCCGGCTGGACGAGGCCATCACGGACGAGATGGCCGACGAGACGACCTCGATCATGCTGGCGCCCACCATGCTGCAGGTCGCCACGATCATCGGCGACACGCTGTCGCGCACCCGGCGCGAGATCATCGAACAATGCCGCGACCTCACGCAGCAGGCCTCGGCCAGCATGATCGTCGCCGGCCAGCGCAAGGGCGGCGACATGCGCATGTTCCTGATCTATCCCGAGGGCAATTTCATCGAGGCGACCGAGGACACGCCCTTCCTGCAGATCGGCGAGCACAAATACGGCAAGCCGATCCTCGACCGGGTGGTGACGCCCGCGACCAGCCTTGCCGATGCGCAGAAGGCGGTGCTGCTGTCGATGGATTCGACGCTGCGCTCGAACCTGTCGGTCGGCATGCCGCTGGACCTGGCGATCATCGAAAAGGATGCCTGCGCGATCACCGCGCGCCGCCGCATCCTGGACGGCGATGCCGATTTCATGCGGATGAGCGCCGCCTGGTCCGCCGCCCTGCGCGAAAGCTTCGTGAAGGTCACCATCTGAACCCCGCCCGCCCCGCCGCTTCTTCGTTGCGCAAATACCCCCAGGGGGGAGTCGCCGGAACGGCGACGGGGGCGGGACGCCCCCGCCCGTCCCTCAAATCGCGCCCGAACGCTTTGCCGAAGGCGATTTCCCCCAGCCGCGCAATACTGTTTTACGCAGAACTTCTCTCCCGCAGCTTTCTTTCGCGTTGAGCCGCCGCTGCCGCCGCGTTAATCAGCGCCAGTGCCAATGCCCGGAGGAGCCCATGACCGAAAAGACCAGCCGCAGCGCCCGCATCACCCCGGAAGAGGCGCTGGCCTATCACATGGAGCCCCGGCCGGGCAAATACGACATCGTCGCCTCGACCCCGATGGCGACGCAGCGCGACCTGTCGCTGGCCTATTCGCCCGGCGTCGCGGTGCCTGTCCAGGCCATCGCCGACCAGCCCGGAACCGCCTATGACTACACCACCAAGGGCAACATGGTCGCGGTGGTCTCGAACGGCACGGCGATCCTCGGGCTCGGCAACCTGGGCGCGCTGGCCTCGAAGCCGGTGATGGAGGGCAAGGCGGTGCTGTTCAAGCGCTTCGCCGACGTGAACGCCATCGACATCGAGCTGGACACCGAGGATCCCGAGGAAATCATCCAGGCCGTCCGGCTGATGGGCCCGACCTTCGGCGGCGTCAACCTGGAAGACATCAAGGCGCCCGAATGCTTCATCATCGAGCAGCGCCTGAAAGAGGTGATGGACATCCCGGTCTTCCACGACGACCAGCACGGCACGGCGGTGATCTGCGCGGCGGGTCTGCTGAACGCGCTGGAACTGTCGGGCAAGAAGATCGAGGAGGTGAAGATCGTCCTCAACGGCGCCGGCGCGGCAGGCATCGCCTGCCTGGAACTGCTGAAATCCATGGGCGTGCGGCACGAGAACTGCATCATGTGCGACACGAAGGGCGTGATCTGGCAGGGCCGGACCGAGGGCATGAACCAGTGGAAATCGGCCCATGCGGTGGCGACCGAGGCCCGCACGCTGGAAGACGCGATGCGCGGCGCCGACGTGTTCCTGGGCGTCTCGGCCAAGGGCGCGGTGACGCCCGAGATGGTCCAGTCCATGGCCGACAACCCGGTGATCTTCGCGATGGCCAACCCCGACCCCGAGATCACCCCCGAGGAGGCCCATGCAGTCCGCCCCGACGCGATCGTCGCGACCGGGCGCAGCGACTATCCCAACCAGGTCAACAACGTGCTGGGCTTTCCCTATCTGTTCCGGGGCGCGCTGGACATCCATGCCCGCGCCATCAACGACGAGATGAAGATCGCCTGCGCCCGCGCGCTGGCCGAGCTGGCGCGCGAGGACGTCCCCGACGAGGTCGCCGTCGCCTATGGCCGCAAGCTGCAATTCGGCCGCGACTACATCATCCCGACGCCCTTCGACCCGCGGCTGATCCATGTCGTCCCGCCCGCCGTGGCACGGGCCGGGATGGAGACCGGCGTCGCCCGCCGCCCGATCATCGACATGGAGGGCTATGTCCAGTCGCTGAAGGCGCGGATGGACCCGACGGCGGCGATCCTGCAGGGCATCCACGCCCGCGCGCGCCAGGCCCAGGCGCGGATGATCTTCGCGGAAGGCGACGATCCGCGCGTGCTGCGCGCGGCCGTGGCCTGGCAGCGCGGCGGCATGGGCCAGGCGCTGGTGGTGGGCCGCGAACATGACGTGAAGGAAAAGCTGGAGGCCGCGGGCCTGGGCGACGCGGTGCGCGAGATCACCGTCGTGAACGCGGCCAATTCGCGTCACCTGGATGCCTATCACGAATATCTCTATGCCCGGCTGCAGCGCCGGGGGGTGGACCGCGAGGACGCCCACAAGCTGGCCAATCGCGACCGCCATGTCTTCGCCTCGCTGATGCTGGCCCATGGCCATGGCGACGGGCTGGTCACCGGCGCCACGCGCAAGAACGCCCATGTGCTGGCCCAGGTCGGCCAGGTCTTCGACCTGCGCCCCCAGGACGGCGCGGTGGGCATCACCGGCGTGCTGCTGAAGGGCCGCATCGTGCTGATCGGCGACACGCTGGTCCATGAATGGCCCGAACCCGAGGACCTGGCCGACATCGCCACCCATGGCGCCGCCGTGGCGCGCGGGCTGGGGCTGGATCCGCGGGTGGCCTTCCTGTCCTTCTCGAATTTCGGCTATCCGGTCAGCGAGCGCGCGATCAAGATGGCCGAGGCGCCCAAGGTCCTGGACCGGCGCGGCGTCGATTTCGAATACGAGGGCGAGATGACCGTGGATGTCGCGCTGAACCCGGAATCGGCGGCGCGCTATCCCTTCAGCCGCCTGACCGGCCCGGCCAATGTGCTGGTGGTCCCCGCGCGGCATTCGGCCTCGATCTCGGTCAAGCTCCTGCAGGAAATGGCGGGCGCCACGGTGATCGGCCCGATCCTGACCGGCGTGCCGCAATCGATCCAGATCTGCTCGACCACCTCGACGGTGAACGACATCCTGAACATGGCGGCGATCTCTGCCGGAGGGCTGGGCGCCACGAAATAGGGGGCGCTGCCCCCGCCGCCTGCGGCGGCTCCCCCGGGATATTTCTGCCAAGATGAAAGCGGCTGTCTTCATCTTGGTTCAAATATCCTGCGGGGGGTCGCGGGTTGGTGCGCCATTGGTTCAAGAACCAACCGGCGACGGGTGCAAAACCCCCGGATTCACCGCGGGCTTCAGTTGGTGCCGCGATCCGCGGCCAGGTCGAACTGGCGCTGGCGCTCGCGGAATCGCGCACGGTCGGCGTTGTCGTATTCCGCAAGGCAGCGATGACAGCTGACGCCGTCCTCGAATTCGGGCCGGTCGCGATCCTCGGGCGCCAGCGGGCGGCGGCAGGCGTGGCACAGCCCGTGCCGGCCCTGCCTCAACCCATGGGTCAGGCTGACGCGCTGGTCGAAGACGAAGCATTCGCCCTGCCAGAGGCTGTCCCCTTCCGGCACGTCCTCCAGGTATTTCAGGATGCCGCCCTTGAGGTGGAACACCTCCTCGACGCCCTGCGACAGCAGGTAGTTGGTGGATTTCTCGCAGCGGATGCCACCGGTGCAGAACATCGCGATCCGCTTGCCCTGGAAGCGATGGGCGTT
This sequence comes from Paracoccus sigandri, assembly GCF_003709565.1. GTDB lineage: Bacteria > Pseudomonadota > Alphaproteobacteria > Rhodobacterales > Rhodobacteraceae > Paracoccus > Paracoccus siganidrum. Next base: position 20,058 of record NZ_QNRC01000007.1, read on the forward strand.
CTGCTGCCACCATGCCGGGAAATCGCGGAAGGACCGCGTGCCCGGATCGACGGCGCCCGCGAAGCTGCCGATGGCCACCTCGTAATCGTTGCGGGTGTCGATCACCGCCACGTCGGGCGCGCGGATCAGTTCGTTCCAGTCCTGCGGCGCCACATAATGGCCCACGGCGGCGCGCGGATCGACATCGGGCTGGCCCATGGTCACGATCTCGCGCTTCAGGCGCACCTTCATGCGGCCGAAGGGCATGGTCTCGGCCGCGCTTTCCTTCCATTCCAGCCCGGCGCAGCCCGGCAGGCCGCGGATATGGGCCAGGACCGCATCGATGCCCGCCCGTGTGCCGGCGATCGTGCCGTTGATCCCCTCGGGCGCCAGCAGCAGCGTGCCGCGCACCCCGTTCGCGCAGGCGACCCGCGCCAGCGGCCCCTTCAGGGCGGCGGGATCCGGGAAACGGGTGAAGTGGTAAAGCGCGGCAACGGTCAGCATGAGCGGGCCATAGCCAGCAAAGCCCGGCCTTGCAAGACGGGCGCCGTAGGCCGGCCGAAGATCGCGCCAAGGATCACGCCGAAGATCACGGGGCATTGACCCGACTGCCCGCAGTTTCTACCCATTGGGGGACATGCAGGAGAAAGACCGATGCCGCGGGCGCTTATCGTGATCGACATGCAGAACGATTTCTGTCCCGGCGGCGCGCTGGCCGTGGCGGGCGGGGATCAGATCGTCCAGCCGGTCAATGCGCTGATGGGCGAATTCGACGCCGTGGTGCTGACCCAGGACTGGCATCCCTCCGACCATGCCAGCTTCGCCGACAACCATCCCGGCGCCGCGCCCTTCAGGGAAACCCGGATGCCCTATGGGCCGCAGGTCCTGTGGCCGGCCCATTGCGTGATCGGGACGCCGGGCGCGGATTTCCACCCCGGCCTCGACCTCGGCCGCGCCGACCTGGTCATCCGCAAGGGGTTTCGGCCGCAGATCGACAGCTACTCGGCCTTTTACGAGAACGATCACGAAACGCCCACCGGCCTTGCCGGCTATCTGCGCGAGCGCGGGTTGACCCACCTGAGCCTGGTCGGCCTGGCCCATGACTTCTGCGTCGCCTACAGCGCCATCGACGCCGCAAGGCTGGGCTTTCAGGCCACCGTCATAGAATCAGCGACCCGTGCCATCGACCTGGACGGCAGCCGCGACCGTGCCCGCGCCGAGATGCGCGCCGCCGGCGTCATCCTGGAGTAAGCCCGATGGTCGATATCGCCACGCGCGTCTACAACCACAAATGGAAGATCGACCCGATCGTCCGCTCGCTGATCGACACCGATTTCTACAAGCTGCTGATGTGCCAGTCGGTGTTCCGCAACCGGCCCGACACGGTGGTGCGCTTCAGCCTGATCAACCGCACGACGAAGATCCGCCTGGCCGAGCTGATCGACGAGGGCGAGCTGCGCGAACAGCTGGACCATGTGCGCGGGCTGTCGCTGGCGCGCGGCGAAAGCACCTGGATGCGCGGCAACACCTTCTATGGCAAGCGCCAGATGTTCCGCCCGGATTTCATGGAGTTCCTGGAAAACCTGCGCCTGCCGCCATATCAGCTGGAAAAGCGCGACGGCCAGTACGAGCTGACCTTCGAGGGCCCCTGGCCCGAGGTCATGCTGTGGGAGATCCCGGCCCTGGCCATCCTGATGGAGCTGCGCTCGCGCGCGGTGCTGAAAGAGCTGGGCCGGTTCGAGCTGCAGGTCCTCTATGCCCGCGCCATGACCCGGCTGTGGGAAAAGATCGAGGCGCTGCGCGAATTGCCCGACCTGCGCATCGCCGATTTCGGCACGCGGCGGCGGCACAGCTTCCTGTGGCAGGACTGGGCCGTGCAGGCGATGATCGAGGGGCTGGGCGACCGCTTCACCGGCACCTCGAACTGCCTGATCGCCATGCGCCGCGACATCGAGGCCATCGGCACCAATGCCCACGAGCTGCCGATGGTCTATGCCGCGCTGGCCGACAGCGACGCGCAGCTGCGCCAGGCCCCCTACGAGGTGCTGGCCGACTGGCACGAGGAACATGACGGGATGCTGCGCATGATCCTGCCCGACACCTATGGCACGGCCGGCTTCCTGGAACATGCGCCGGACTGGCTGGCGGGCTGGACCGGGATCCGCATCGACAGCGGCGATCCGGCGGCGGGGGCCGAGACCGCGATCCGCTGGTGGCAGGACCGCGGCGAGGATCCGCGCCGCAAGCTGGTCATCTTCTCGGACGGGCTGGACGTCGAGAAGATCATCGAGCTGCATCACCGCTTCCACGGCCGGGTGAAGGTCAGCTTCGGCTGGGGCACGCTGCTGACCAACGACTTCCGCGGCCTGGTGCCGGGGGACGGGCTGGCGCCCTTCAGCCTGGTCTGCAAGGCGGTTTCCGCCGATGGCCGCCCGACGGTCAAGCTGTCGGACAACCCGGCCAAGGCGATGGGACCGGCGGCAGAGGTCGAACGCTACAAGCGGGTCTTCGGCGTCGGCGCCCAGGCCGCGCAGGAGGTCGTGGTCTGAAAGACGCGCTCAGGCCCCCGCCGCCCGCATCACCAGCCGGCAGCACAGCGCGCCAAGACCTGCGGTCAGCGGCACGGTCACCAGCCAGGCCACGCTGATCGTGGCGACATGGCTGCGGCGGATCAGGACGCGGCGGCGGACCTCTTCGGCGGGCAGCTGCATCCGGGCGCGCTTCTGGCGCCGGTCCAGCCATTCGCGCACGAAACCGACGCCGAAGACCCCGCCGACCGCGACATGGGTGGTCGAGACCGGCAGCCCTACCCCCGAGGCGGCCAGCACGATCATCGCCGTGGCCAGCGTGATGCAGAAGGCCCGGACCGGGTTCAGCCGGGTGATGCCGCTGCCGACCATGACCACCAGCCGCCGCCCGAACAGCACCGCGCCAAGCGCGATCGAGGCCCCCGCGCCCAGCAGCAGCAGCACCGGCACGCCCGCCGCGCCGCCGGTCTCGGCCGCGCGCAGGATCACCAGCAGCGGGCCGGCGACGTTGCCCGCATCGCCCGCGCCATGCGCGAAGGCCATCATCACCGCCGCGAACAGCAGCGCCGGGCGGAACAGCTGCTTCATGCCGGGCCTGTCGCCGGCGTGGGCAAGCTCGACCTCGACCTGGCGCCGCGTCGCCCATCCGGCCAGAAGGCCCGCCCCCAGCCCCGGCAGCAGGTCCAGCCACAGGGGCGAGCCCGGCCACAGCAGCAGCAGCAGATAGGTGATGAACAGGCCCACCATCGTGCCGATCAGCGCCGGCACCCAGCGGCGGGCGGCGGCGCCGCGATCTTCGGCATCGCGGATCTTGCGCTGCACGAAGGCAAGGATCCCCCCCGCCAGCACGGCCGAGGCCAGGGGGGTCAGCACCCAGGCCGAGGCGATGACCGCAAGCGAGACCCAGTCGACCGCATGCGCCCCCAGCGCGGCGATCCCCGCCCCGGCGATGGCGCCGACGATGGAATGCGAGGTGCTGACCGGCAGGCGCGCCCCGGTCGCGATGGTGATCCACATCGCCGCCGCGATCAGCGCCGACAGCATCACCAGCTGCGCCTGGACACCCGAGGCCAGCTGCGCGGTGTCGAAGATCCCCTCGGCCAGCCGCGCGGTGACGGGGCTGCCGGCCAGGACCGCGCCCGCGACCTCGGCCAGCGCGACCAGCGCCAGCCCGCCGGTCAGCCCGATCGCGCCCGAGCCCACCGCCGGACCCAGCGAGTTCGCGATGTCGTTCGCGCCGATGGCCAGGCCCAGCCAGCCCGCCACCACCAGCGCCGCGCCGATGCCGATCAAGCCGGGCTCGCGCCCGGTCAGCCCGATCGCCAGGATGACCAGCGCGACCAGCAGCAGGATCCCGGCGCCCAGCTGCAGCACCGGCCGGATCGCATGGACCTGCGCGCTTTCGACATGGGTGATGCTGCCAAGATCCTTGTCCAGAACGCGATAGTCACGCCCAGGCAGCTTCATGCGCCGCGATCCCGTGCTGGTTGCGGCATGGGGCCTAGACCTCCGCTTTCGGCAGGCCGCGCAGCAGGGCCTTCAGGCCCGGTTCGGCCACCATGCGGATGGCATCCCGGGGCGTGAACCAGCGCCGCTTGCGCTGCGCGGATTCGGGGAAATCGCCCGACAGGCGGGTGACATGCAGCGGGTAGACCCGCACCTCGACCGGCACGGCGAAGCCGCTGTCCTGGTCCTTGTCATAGCTGTAGCGGCCGATCTCCTCGCGGCCGATCCGGCCCTCGGCCCCGGCCTCCTCCCAGGCCTCCAGCGCGGCGGCGGCGGGCAGCGTCCTGCCCTCCATCGGCCAGCCCTTGGGGATGATCCAGCGGCCGGTGCCCCGGCTGGTGATCAGCAGCACCTTGCCGGTCTCGGGGTCCAGGCACAGCGCCGCGACCTGCATCGCGGGCGGCCGCTTGCCGATCAGCATCCCAAGCGATCTGCGCAGGACGTTCATTCCTCGACCTCCACCCGGCCGCGCATCGACTTGACCCCGGCGCGGACCGCCTTGGCCTTCAGCCGCCGCCGCTGGCTGCCCGCCGTGGGCCGCGTCGCGATCCGCGGCTTGACCGGCACCGAGGCGCGCCGGACCAGATCGGCCAGCCGTTCCCGCGCCAGTTCCCGGTTGCGGGCCTGGCTGCGCGTTTCCTGCGCAAGGATCACCACCGCCCCGTCCTGGGTCCAGCGCCGCCCCGCCAGCCGCTGCAGCCGGCGCTTGACCGGATCGGGCAGATTGGGCGAGCGCGCGGCCTCGAACCGCAATTCGACCGCGGTTTCCACCTTGTTCACATTTTGACCGCCCGGTCCCTGCGACCGGGTAAACTGCTCGGACAGTTCCCACTCCTCTATGATTATCTTGTCGGTCACATATAGCATGACCGCAAAATATGGCGCGTTTCAGGGCCAATAAAAGCGATAATCATGAAGAAGTGGTAAATTTTTGCGAACCTGCCGCAATATCCGGTCAACCCGGAGGGCGCTTCTACATCAGCAGATCGAAGGCGTCGATCACGGCGCCGTTGCGAATGGCGATCGAATGATCCGCCAGACCATCGCCATTGCTGTCGATGACCAGCAGCGAATCGACCTGGCGCACCTCGGGGCCATTGCCGGAAAAGCGTTCGTTTCCAATGAATTCCGCCGGCTGCGAGAACAGCGCGCGCAGATCGATCCGGTCCGCGCCATTGCCGAAATCGGTGATCGTGTCGCGCTGGAGCCCGACCGAGGAGCGCTTCGCGAAGACGAAGACATCCGCGCCGGCGCCCCCCGTCAGCGTATCGGCGCCCGCGCCGCCGGTCAGCGTGTCATCGCCCGGACCGCCGATCAGCCGGTCCGCGCCGGCCCCGCCGAACAGCATGTCGTTTCCGGCGCCACCCTGCAGCGTGTCGGCTCCGGCGGCGCCGTTCAGCCGGTCGTCGCCCGCCCCGCCGGCCAGCAGGTCGCGGCCGGCGCCGCCCTGCAGAAGATCGTCGCCCTGCGCCCCGTTCAGCGTATCGTCGCCGGCGCCGCCCCGCAGCGTGTCGCTGCCCGCGCCGCCATTCAGCCGGTCATGGCCCATGCCGCCATCCAGCAGGTCGCGGCCATTGCCGCCGCGCAGATCGTCATTGCCCGCATTGCCGTAAAGGCGGTCGTCGCCGCGCCCGCCGATGATCGTGTCGTTCCCGATCCCGCCATGAACGGTGTCATTGCCGTCACCGGTGAAGACATGGTCGTTGCCGCCGCGCAGATACATCAGGTCGTCGCCGCGGAAATTCAGCTCGATCCCGTCGGCATTGCGCACCCCCTGCGGCAGCAGGTCGGCATTGGCATTGCCGTAATAGGTATAGGATTTCGTCAGCAGCAGATCCTCGACCGCCGCGTTGTCGGTTCCCAGCGCCTCGGCGATATAGGCATCCAGCATCTGCTGGACGGGCAGATCCATCTGCCTCATCGACATGCCGAACTCGCCATCGATATTGACGATGACCTGATCGATCCGGCCATGGCTGAGATAAGGCCCATAGGACGTGCTGCGCGTCTGGAAACCGCTGCCCACCAGGATGAAATCCAGCCGGCCGAACGACATCTCGACCCGCGAGGGCATGACCCGGTCCAGCGAGGCGTAAAGGACGATCGCATCGATCATGATCGGAATATCGACGATACCGCTGTCGATGGCGGGATTGAAACGGATGACCGGCATGGAAACCTGCAAATGAAAAATGGCAGGCCGAAAAGGCATCATTCCGGCCGCCGGGTCAACAAGGCGTGAGCGGCTTTAGCGCCGCCGTGGCCGAATTACAGCCCCGCCTCCTCGTCCAGGTCCAGCATGATGTTAAGGTTCTGGACCGCGGCGCCCGAGGCCCCCTTGCCCAGGTTGTCCAGCACCGCGACGACCGTGGCGCAGCCATTGTCGTCATCGCCATGCACGCTGATGCGCATCATGTTGGTCCCGTTCAGGTCGGTCGGCACGATCCGGGCGCCGATTTCCCCGGCCTCCACGACCTCGACGAATTGCTGGCCGGCATAGTGATCGGCCAGCGCCTCGAACAGCGCGGCGGTGGTGCGCTGCTCGTCCAGGTGCAGCGGCAATTGCACCGCCATGCCCTGCGCGAAATTGCCGACCGAGGGCGCGAAGATCGGCTGCACGCGCAAGCCGGTATGGACCATGATCTCGGGGATATGCTTGTGGCGCTGGTTCAGGCCATAGACGAAATGGTCCGGCGCCCCGCCATCCTCGTATTCCGCGATCAGCGCCTTGCCGCCGCCGCTATAGCCGCTGACGGCATTGATCGCCAGGTATTCGTCCTCGTCGACCAGGCCGGCGGCGATCAGCGGCGCGATCATGGCGATCGCGCCGGTGGAATAGCAGCCCGGATTGCTGACCAGCCGCGCCGAGGCGATCCGGTCGCGCTGATCGGCGGCCAGTTCGGGAAAGCCGAAGGTCCAGCGCTCGTCCACCCGATGCGCGGTCGAGGCGTCGATCAGCCGCACATCGAGGCCCCGCGCCAGCTCGACCGCCTCGCGCGCGGCTTCGTCGGGCAGGCAGAGGATCGCGAGATCCGCCTCGGCAAAGGCCTCGCGGCGCGCATCGGCATCCTTGCGGCGGGCGGGGTCGACCTGGATCAGGCGGATCTCCTCGCGCGATTCCAGACGCTCGCGGATCTGCAGACCCGTGGTTCCGGCCTCGCCGTCGATGAAGATGCTGTATTCCATGTGATGCCCTCCGCGAATGCCGGTGCTTATAGGCGAAATCCGGGCGGCTCACAATCGGCGGGGACATTCAAATGGAACAGATCTCCGAGCGGACCAGGAAGCGTTTCTCGCGCCCGTTGTCCAGGCTGAACATGCCGCCGCGCCCCGGCACCACGTCGATGACCAGGTCGGTATGTTTCCAGGTCTCGTACTGGCTGGCCGAGATGTAGAAGGGCGCGCCGCCAATCTCTCCCAGCTTCACGTCGCGCTCGCTGACCCGGAAATCGCCCTGCGGATAGCACATCGGCGACGAGCCGTCGCAGCAGCCGCCCGACTGGTGGAACAGCACCGGGCCGTGATCGGCGACGATCTCGGCCAGCAGCTTCAGCGCCTCGGGCGTGGCGGTGACGGTGGACATCCTGCGCTTCCTTTCCGGCTGCGGCCCGGCCCTGCGGGCGTCTCTTTCGGGTATTTTGACAACGAAGAAGCCGAACATGCGTTTCTTCGTTGCGAAAATACCCCGCGGGGGGTGCGGGGGGCGCGAAGCCCCCCGCCGGGCTCAGAAGAAGCCCAGCTTCTTCGGGCTGTAGCTGACCAGCATGTTCTTGGTCTGCTGATAGTGGTCCAGCATCATCTTGTGGGTCTCGCGGCCGATGCCCGACTGCTTGTAGCCGCCGAAGGCCGCATGGGCCGGATAGGCGTGATAGCAGTTGGTCCAGACGCGGCCCGCCTTGATCGCCCGGCCGAAGCGGTAGCAGGTATTGGCATCGCGCGACCAGACGCCGGCGCCCAGGCCGTAGAGCGTGTCATTGGCGATCGACAGCGCCTCGTCCTGGTCCTTGAAGGTGGTCACCGACACGACCGGGCCGAAGATCTCCTCCTGGAAGACGCGCATCTTGTTGTTGCCGCGCAGCACCGTCGGCTCGATGTAATAGCCGCTGGACAATTCGCCGCCCAGATCGGCCGACTTGCCGCCGGTCAGCACCTCGGCGCCTTCCTTGCGGCCGATGTCGAAATAGGAGAGGATCTTCTCCTTCTGCTCGGAACTGGCCTGCGCGCCGATCATCGTCGCGGCATCGCGCGGGTCGCCCTGCTTGATCGCCTTCACGCGGGCCAGCGCGCGGTCCATGAAGCGGTCATAGATCGATTCATGGATCAGCGCGCGCGACGGGCAGGTGCAGACCTCGCCCTGGTTCAGCGCGAACATCACGAAGCCCTCGATCGCCTTGTCGAGGAAATCGTCATCCTCGCGCGCGACATCCTCGAAGAAGATGTTCGGGGACTTGCCGCCCAGTTCCAGCGTCACCGGGATCAGGTTTTCCGAGGCATATTGCATGATCAGCCGGCCGGTCGTCGTCTCGCCGGTGAAGGCGATCTTGGCGATGCGCGGGTTCGAGGCCAGGGGCTTGCCGGCCTCCAGCCCGAAGCCGTTGACGATGTTCAGCACGCCCGGCGGCAAGAGATCGCCCACCAGGTCGGCCCAGACCATGATCCCGGCCGGGGTCTGCTCGGCCGGTTTCAGCACCACGCAATTGCCGGCGGCCAGCGCCGGGGCCAGCTTCCAGCAGGCCATCAGCAGCGGGAAGTTCCAGGGGATGATCTGGCCCACGACGCCAAGCGGCTCGTGGAAGTGATAGGCCACGGTGTCGTGGTCGATTTCCGACAGCGAGCCCTCCTGGCCGCGCAGCACGCCCGCGAAATAGCGGAAATGGTCGATGGCCAGCGGCAGGTCGGCGGCCATGGTCTCGCGGATCGGCTTGCCGTTGTCCCAGGTCTCGGCGCTGGCCAGCAGTTCCAGGTTCTGCTCCATCCGGTCGGCGATCTTCAGCAGGATGCCGGACCGTTCCGCGGGCGAGGTCTGGCCCCAGCGGTCCTTGACGGCATGGGCGGCATCCAGCGCGGCCTCGATGTCGTCGGCATTCGAGCGGGCGATCTCGCCGATCTCGCCGCCGGTGATCGGGGTGGTGTTGGTGAAATATTTGCCCGATTTCGGCGCGACCCACTGGCCGCCGATGAAATTGTCGTAGCGACGGGCGAAGGGCATCACGCCGACACCCTTGAATTCATGCGTCTGGTCGTTCGGCATCGTCTTCCTCCTCTGACATTGTCCGCCGGTCTCTCCCCGACCGGGCTGCGGTAAAGCTTGGCCGACCCCGGATTCGAATCAACGCCTCCTTTGGTCGACCCCGCGGGACCTGTCTCGGCAGCGAGACAGGTCGGCGATCATTTCGCGTTCAGCCCCAGCCGGCCCATCCGCCGATAGAGCGTCGCACGCCCCACCCCCAGGGCCCGCGCGGCGGCCGAGACATTGCCCCCGGCCCGCGCCAGCGCCCGGCTGACGGCGGCGCGTTCGGCCCGCTCGAACCCCGCCAGGTCGTCGTCGCGGCCCAGCAGGTCGGCGGCAGGCCGCGGGCGGATCGCGCCTTCGCGTTCCAGCCCCAGCGCACGGCGAGCGGCGCGGGTGGCGCCGATGGCGATGTCGTCCCTGTCCACCGCCAGCAGCATCGTCGCCTCGGGATGGTCGTCCATCGCCACCACGATCCGCGCCTCGGGGAAGCTGGCGCGGAAGAACATCGCCTCGATCGCGCGGGCGGTCTGGCCGACCTGGGCCGAGATCAGCCGGTTGTAGCGCCCGGTCTGGTCGGCGCGGGCCGAGCTGACGTCCAGCGCCGCCAGAAGTCGACCGTCCGGGCCCCAGATCGGCGCGTCCATGCAGGACAGGCCGGTATTGCGGGTGTGGAAATGTTCGTCGCGATGGATGGTGACCTGCCGGCCCTCGGCCAGGCAGGTGCCGATGCCGTTGGTGCCCTGCGCCGCCTCGGACCAGTCGGCGCCCTGCCACAGCCCCCAGTCGCGGAACTGCGCGGCATCGCCGTCGCCGACCCGCTGGTCCAGCACCACGCCATCGGCATCGGTCAGCAGCACGTTGCAGCCCGGCAGCGCGACCAGGCTGTAGAGTTGGTCCAGCTGCGGCCCGGCCACGCGCAGGAAATGCGCCATCGCCTCGCGCCGCTGCGCCAGTTCGGCGCGGCCGACCCGTTCCGGCCGCCGCCGGTCGGCAGGGTCCAGCCCGTGCTTCAGCATGGAGCGTCGCCAGGATGCGGCAAGGGCCGATGTCGCGGATTTCGACTGCGACTGCTCGGCCACCAGATCCGCGTGGCTGCGTTGCGTCATGATTCCTCTCCCGGTGGGGCGAGTATATCAGGAAAGGCCGGCGGCGGTTTACGACTTTGGTCGAAGGGCGACGATCCGGCGCAGCCCCGGGCCGAGGGATCGCTGCTTATGCCGGGATCGCCGCGCGGGGCTGGTAGGGCGGCAGCTCCACCCCCTCGCGATACAGCAGCGACTGGCCCTGATGAAACAGGTGCAGCGCCTGCGGATCGGCGGTCAGCCGCACCCGGCGGCCGTCCAGCGCCGGGTGGATGCCGGGCAGCTTGGCGATGACCGGCACGGGCCTGTCCCGCGTGCCGAAATAGAGCAGCGTGACCTCGCCCAGGGCCTCGGTCAGGTCCACCACGCCCTCGAAGATCGCCTCGCCCTCGGTCTCGCGCATGTCCTCGGGGCGGATGCCGACATTGACCGCCATGCCCTGATCCTCGTGCCGGGTCGGGATCCCCACATGCGCCACGCCGCCGCCGTCCAGCGCCACCACCGTCTCGGCGCCGGTCTGCGCGACCTTGCCGGGCAGCAGGTTCATCGCCGGGCTGCCGATGAACTGCGCCACGAATTCGTTGATCGGGCGCTCATACAGCTCCAGCGGCGCGCCGACCTGCGCGATGCCGCCGCCGGCCAGCACCACGATGCGGTCGGCCAGGGTCATCGCCTCGGTCTGGTCGTGGGTGACATAGATCATCGTGCGGTCGGGCATCGAGGCCTTCAGCTGCGCGATCTCGATCCGCGTCGCCACGCGCAAAGCGGCGTCCAGGTTCGACAGCGGCTCGTCGAACAGATAGACTTGCGGGTCGCGGACGATGGCCCGGCCGATGGCCACGCGCTGGCGCTGGCCGCCCGACAGCGCCTTGGGCAGCCGGTCCAGATAGGGCGTCAGCTGCAGCATCCGGCCGGCGCGGTCGGTGGCCTCGCGGATCTCGGATCTCGACTTGCCGGCGATCTTCAGCGCGAAGGCCATGTTGTCGCGCACCGTCATATGCGGATAGAGCGCGTAGGACTGGAACACCATGGCGATGCCGCGCTGGCTGGGCGGGATGTCGTTCATCCGCTGCCCGGCGATTTCCAGCACCCCGCCCGAGATCTGTTCAAGCCCCGCGATCATCCGCAGAAGCGTGGACTTGCCGCAACCCGAGGGGCCGACGAACACGATGAACTCGCCCGACCGGATATCGAGGTCGATGTCACTCAGCACCTGCACGTCGCCATAGGACTTGGCGACGCCCGTCAGTTTCAGATCGGCCATGTTGCAGCCTCCTCCCTCTCGCTATCCCTCGATGATCTGGACCTGCCACGGGTTCAGCCCGCCCGCCTCCTCCTCGGACAGGTTGGCGCGGATCAGCAGGCACTGCGCCTCGTCCTGGCGGCGGAAGCTGAGGACCGGGCCATCCGCCTGCATCCCGAACTGCCTGCCGCCGCGCAACGCGCTGTGCTTGCGGCGCAGCCCGATGGCCCAGCGATAATGGTGCAGCACCGATTGCGCATCGGCCTCTTGCCCGACGACGGTGCGCTGCAGATGGCTGTGCGGCACCGGCAGCCAGGGCTGGCTGGTCGAGAAACCGCCATTGACGCCCATGTCCCAGACCATCGGCGTCCGGCAGCCGTCGCGGCCCTTGAATTCGGGCCAGAACTCGATGCCGTAAGGGTCGCGCAGATCCTCGAAGTTCAGCTCGGCCTCGGGCAGGCCCAGCTCCTCGCCCTGGTAGAGACAGACCGAGCCGCGCAGGCACAGCAGCACCGTCGCATAGGCCTTGGCCGCCTGGTCGGACAGGTTCCAGCGGCTGATATGGCGCACCACGTCGTGGTTCGACATCGCCCAGCAGGGCCAGGCATTCGGCGCCACCTGGTCCAGCCGCTCGAACACCTCCAGGAAGCGTTCCGCGGGAAGGCCGTCGCCCGACAGGAAGTCGAAGACATAGGACATCTCGATCCGGCCGGGCACGCCGGTATATTCCTCCAGCAGCTCCAGCCCGCGCTCGCTGTCGCCGATCTCGCCCACCACGGCGGCGCCGTAGGGGCGGATCACCTGCGCGAAACGTTCCAGGAAGGCCAGGTTCTCCGGCTGCGACTTGTCGTAGCGGTGGCTTTGGTGATTGTAGGGGTTCACGGCGGGCGCGGTGTCGGCCTTGCGCAGATCGGGCGCAAGCGGCGGGTTGTCGCGCAGCTGGGCGTCGTGGAAATAGAAGTTGATCGTGTCCAGCCGGAAGCCATCCACGCCCTTTTCCAGCCAGAATTTCGCCATCTCCAGCAGCGCGTCCTGCACTTCGGGGTTGTGGAAGTTCAGGTCCGGCTGCTGGGCCAGGAAGTTGTGCAGGTAATACTGTTCGCGCCGCGCGTCCCATTGCCAGGCGCTGCCGCCGAAGATCGACAGCCAGTTGGTCGGCGCGGTGCCGTCGGGCTTGGGATCGGACCAGACATACCAGTCGGATTTCGGATTGTCGCGGCAGGCGCGGCTTTCGCGGAACCACGGGTGCTGGTCCGAGGTATGCGACATCACCAGGTCGATCATCACCTTCAGCCCCAGCTCGTGGGCGCGCTCGACCAGCCAGTCGAAATCCTCCATCGTCCCGAAGATCGGATCGATGCCGCGGTAATCGCTGACATCATAGCCGAAATCCTTCATCGGAGAGCTGAAGAAGGGCGAGATCCAGACCGCATCCACCCCCAGCGAGGCGACATAGGGCAGGCGCTGCGCGATACCGGCAAGATCGCCGATCCCGTCCCCGGTCGTATCCTGGAAGCTGCGCGGATAGATCTGATAGATGACTCCGCCCTTCCACCATTCCACTGTCTTTCCGTTCAATTCATCCACCTTTCACGGACCCGGCCAGCAGTCCCCGGACCAGGTATTTCTGCATTGCGAAGAACACCGCCAGCGGCACGGCAATCGAGATGAAGGCCGATGTCGCAAGGATTTCCCATTCGCCACCCTTCGATCCCATCAGCTCGCGCAGCACGCCGGTCATGACCAGCTGTTCGCGCGTGTTGCCCAGGAAAACGGTCGCCACCAGCAGGTCGTTCCACACCCACAGGAACTGGAAGATCGCGAAACTGGCCAGCGCCGGGAAGGACAGCGGCAGGATGATGCGCCGGAAGATTTGGAACTCGGTCGCGCCATCGACGCGGGCGCTTTCGATCACCTCGCGCGGCAGGCCGATCATGTAGTTCCGAAGCAGATAGATCGCCAGCGGCAGGCCGAAGCCGGTATGGGCCAGCCAGATGCCCAGATAGCCCTTGCCGATGCCGATCTCGTTGTGCATCCGCAAGAGCGGGATCAGCGCCACCTGCAAGGGCACGACCAAGAGCCCGACCACCGCCGCGGTCAGCAGCGCCCGGCCCGGAAAGCGCATCCAGGCCAGGGCATAGGCGGCGAAGGCGGCGATCAGGATCGGGATCACCGTGGCCGGGATCGTCACCGTCAGCGTGTTCATGAAGGCCCGGCCCAGCCCCTCGGCGGTCAGCACGCGCTGGTAATTGGCGGCGGTGAATTTCGGCGGCGCCTTGGTGGTCAGGAAGATCCGCTCGCCGCGCCGCATCTCGAAGGGGGTGGGCGAGGTCAGCACATAGGCGCCGTCCTCGGCCACGGTCAGCTGCCAGCCGTCGCTGGTCTCGACCGTCTCGCCCGGCTGATGGGCGCCGGGATCGCGGGCGCGGGTGCCCCAGGCGACCAGTGACTGGCCCTCGGCCAGCACATTGCCCTCGATGACGTAAAGCCCGTCGCGCTGCACCGCATCCGCGTCGGTTCCGGTCCGCACGAAGCCGGTCTGTTCCGACGCCGAGAAGGACTGCCACCAGCCGCTGGAGGCGATCTGGTCGCGGTCGCGGAAGGACGAGACCAGCAGCCCCAGCGTCGGGATCGTCCACAGCAGCACCAGAAGGAAGGCCGAGATGTTGACCGCCCAGACCAGCGTGGATTTCTGTCCAGCCATGCCCTCCATCAGCCTGCCTCCCTGCGCGCGTTGCGGATGTTCCAGATCATGATCGGCGTCACCAGGATCATCAGCACGATGGCGATGGCCGAGCCGCGCCCGTAATCGGGCGTGCCGCGGAACATCCAGTCATACATCAGGTTCGCCAGCACCTGCGTGCCCCATTGGCCGTTGGTCATCACGAAGACGATGTCGAAGACCTTCAGCACCACGATGGTGATGGTGGTCCAGACCACGGCGATGGTGCCCATGATCTGCGGCACCTTGATCTTGAAGAACACCTGCCAGGGCGAGGCGCCGTCCAGGATCGCGGCCTCGATGGTTTCCTCGGGGATGCCGCGCAGTGCGGCCGACAGGATCACCATGGCAAAGCCGGTCTGGATCCAGACCAGCACCAGCATCAGGAAGAAGTTGTTCCAGACCGGCAGGGTCAGCCAGATCTGCGGCTGGCCGCCAAGGCTGGTCACGATCCAGTTCAGCAGGCCGATCTGGGTCTCGCCTGCGGCGCGGTATTCGTAGATGAACTTCCAGATCACCCCCGCGCCGACGAAGCTGATCGCCATCGGCATGAAGATCAGCGACTTGCCGATATTGCCCCATCTGATCCGGTCGGTCAGCTGCGCGGCGATCAGCCCGAACAGCGTGGACAGCGCCGGCACGACCAGCAGCCACAACATGTTGTTGCGCATCGATTCGCGGAACTTGCCGTCGCCCAGCAGCCAGCTGTAATTCGCCCCGCCGACGAAGCGGCTGCCATTGGCATTGTGCAGCGACCGCCAGAAGCTGTCGATCACCGGATAGACCAGGTAGAGCGTCAGGAACAGGATCGCCGGTCCCAGGAACAGCCAGGGCCGGACCTGGTTCGCCTTGCGGATATTGTCGCCGGCATTGGGGCCGCGCGGCGGCCAGATCCGGTCCAGGATCATGTTCGATCCCCAGAACCAGGCCACGCAGCCGAAGACGCCCACGGCGATCGTGCTGACGGCCAGCCAGAACAGGTCCATCCCTTTGTCCCCCGTTGTTGTTTCGGACGCGCCGGTGTTGTTTCCGTCGCGCCCGGTCCGCGCCTTTGCGGCGTCAGTTCAGCGTCGACCAGGTCTGCTGGATCCGGTCGGCCACCTGTTGCGCCGGCCTGCCGCCGACGAAATCGACCATGCCGGTCCAGAACGCCCCCGCGCCGATCGCGCCCGGCATCAGGTCCGAGCCGTCGAAGCGGAAGGTCGTCGCATCCAGCAGGATCTGGCCCATCTTCTTCAGCGTCTCGTCCCCGTAAGCCTCGGGATTGACGCCGGAATGGGGGGTCACGAAACCCTTCTGCGCCATCCAGATCTCATGCGCGGCCGGGGTCTTGAGGAATTCGACGAAGGCGGCCGCGGCGGCATTGTCGGACAGAAGCGCGAACAGCGTGCCGCCGCCCAGCACGGGCTGGCCCAGGTCGCCCTCGGCCGGGGCGGGGAAATAGAAGAAATCCGCATCCTCGCCGATCACCGTGCCGCCGGGGAAGAAGGACGGGATGAAGCTGGCCTGGCGATGCATGTAGCAAGCCGGCGGGCTGTCGAACAAACCCTTGGGGCTGTCGCGGAAATCGGTCGAGGACACCCCGCGCGTGCCGCCGGCCACGAAATCGTCATTGCCGGCGAACCAGCCGAATTCCTCGATCGCGGCGACCACCTTGGGATCGTTGAAGGGCAACTCGTTGGTGGTCCAGGCGTCGTAATCCTCGGGGCTGTTCATGCGCAGCATCAGGTCCTCGACCCAGTCGGTCGCGGGCCAGCCCGTCGCCCCGCCCGAACCCAGCCCGATGCACCAGGGCGTCTCGCCATCCTCGGCGATCTGTTCGGTCAGCGCCTTCAGATCCTCATAGGTTTCGGGGATCTCATAGCCGGCATCCTCGAAATTCTCGGGGACGTACCAGACCAGCGACTTCACGTCGGCCTTGTAGGGAAAGGCATAGAGCGCCTGTTCGCCGTCGGGGCCGGCATAGGTCCCCAGCGCCGCCCAGCTTTCGCCCGCCGCGTAATTGTCGCGCAGCCATTCCGCGGTGTCCTCGCCCAGGGGCTTCAGATGGCCCTTCTCGGCCAGGTCGGCGGCAAGCCCCGGCTGGGGAAAGACCGCCATGTCGGGGGGCGATCCCGCCTCGCTGTCGATGACGATCTGCTGCTCGAAACTGTCCGAGCCGGAATAGTTGACGCGGGCGCCGGTCGCATCCTGGAAATAGGCGATGACCGAGGTGAACAGCTCCTGGTCGGCACCCAGCCAGGGGCCCAGCAGAGTGAAGGATTGCCCCTCCAGATCGGGATGGGCGGCCTTGAAATCCTCGAGGCTCTGCCAGTTGATCCGGTCGTCGCTGCCCGGCTCGATCACAAGCTGGGCCGCGGCGCCGCCCGCCGACAGGGCCGCCGCCGACAGCGCCGTGGCGGTCAGATAGAGAATGGTCCTCACGTCTTCCTCCCTCGATGTGCCGGATTCGGCGCAGGGCCCCGGCAGTTAGCGATAACAACACACGCGCCGACCATCTGTCAAACGCTTATCATCAATGCGCCGGAAACTGGTCCGACCGGCGCCGCGTCCTGGTTTTTGCCAAAGCCGGACTTCATCCGGAAAGCACCATAATTTCCAATGTTTTCCGTGAAAATATGGATCTCCTGACCATCTCCATCCGATCCCATGCTTCCGCGCCCTGCCTTGAAAGCGCTTTCGATATTCGCGGACCCCGGCCGCTGCGGAACGGCCGTCCCGCCGTGACGAAACGCCCCGGCGCGGCCGCATCATCGGTTCAACCCTAAGCTGCCGAATCCCCTGTGCCAATCCCGTCCTGGCCGGGCGAAAGCCCCGCGCCGGCCCTGCCGCGTGATTCGAAAGACGGCATCGCAATGATTTGACCCGCGACCGCCTTGCCGCCCGAACCGGCCGAATCGCGTGAAACATCGGCATTTCAGGGCGTTGGGCCCGGCGAATGGCAGGGAAAATGTCCCGAGGATTGCGACCTTTGTCGGGTTGACCCAACCCCGTCGTGATCTACATTGATTACCAGTCGCCACGGCGACGCCCATGGCCTGGAGGAGGAATTGCATGGCTTGGACCAAACCGACCCTTAAGGAAATCGCCTGCGGCATGGAAATCAACATGTACGCACCGGCCGAGGACGAACCGGTTCTGTTCTGATTCCCTCAGGACATGAATGGGTTGAAGACCCCGTCCGACGGTCTCGGACGGGGTTTTTCGTCTGAAACGGCATGTGAATCGGGGAATTGATGCGGATCATCCTGCTGGGCGCGGCGGCTGGCGGCGGTTTGCCGCAGTGGAATTGCGGCTGTTCGAATTGCGACGCGGCGCGGGCGGGGCGCATCCCGGCGATGAGCCAGAGTTCGATCGCGGTCAGCGCGGATGGCGAAAGCTGGGCGATCCTGAACGCCTCGCCCGATATCCGCCAGCAGCTGGCCGCGACCCCGGCGCTGCACCCGACCGGGCTGCGGCAGTTGCCGCTGCGCTCGGTCCTGCTGACGAATGGCGATATCGACCATGTGGCCGGGCTGCTGACATTGCGCGAAAGTCAGCCGTTCGAGCTGTTCGCCACGCAGGCCATCCACGACGCGCTGGCCGCCAACCCGATGCTGGGCGCGGTCCGCGCCGATCTGGTGCCGCGCCTGGCCGTCGCGCTGGACCGGCCGGTCGAACTGGCCCCCGGCCTGCAGGCCACCCTGTTCGCCGTGCCGGGCAAGGTGCCGCTGTATCAGGAGGGCGAGGTGGTCGAGACCGGCCTGCTGGGCGAGACCACCGTCGGGGTGGAGCTGACGGCAAAGGGGCGGCGCGCGCTCTATATCCCCGGCTGCGCCGAGATGCCGGGCTGGCTGAAGGACCGCATCGCGGGTGCCGACGCGCTGCTGTTCGACGGCACATTGTGGTCGGATGACGAGATGATCCGCATGGGGCTTGGCGCCAAGACCGGGCGCCGCATGGGCCATATGCCGGTCAGCGAAACGCTGGAGATGCTGGAGGATATCGACGTGGACCGTCGCGTGCTGGTGCATCTGAACAATTCGAACCCGCTGTGCGACCCGGAAAGCCCCGAAGCCGCCGAGGCCGGGGCGAAGGGCTGGCATGTCGGCCGCGACGGAATGGAGATCGAGCTGTGAAAGACATCGTCAACGCCGCCCAGTCCCGCGAAAAACAGTCCCGCGAGGATTTCGAGGCCAGGCTGCGCGCCATCGGGGCGGAACGCTATCACGACCGCCACCCGTTCCACGCGCGGCTGCATGGCGGGGAATGCAGCCCCGACGAGGTGCGGGCCTGGGTCATCAATCGCTGGATGTACCAGTCGCGCATCCCGATGAAGGACGCCGCCTTCATGTCGCGCGTCGAGGATCCCGACCTGCGCCGCCACTGGCGCAAGCGGATCGAGGACCATGACGGCGGTACCGAGGAAGGCGGCGGGATCCGCCGCTGGCTGGCCCTTGCCCGCGCGGTGGGGCTGGATCCCGACTATGTCGCCAGCGGCAGGGGCATCATGCCGGCCACCCGCTTCGCGGTCGATGCCTATGTCCGCTTCGTGCGCGACATGCCGCTGCTGGATGCCGTCGCCGCCAGCCTGACCGAGCTGTTCGCGCCGAAGATCCATGCGCAGCGGATCGAGGGCCTGCTGGCCCATTACGATTTCGCCGACGACACCAGCCTGGCCTATTTCCGCAAGCGCCTGACCGAGGCGCCCGAGGACGTGGCCTTCGGGCTGGACTATGTGCTGACCCATGCCGACACGAGGGAAAAGCAGGACGCGGCGGCGGCGGCGCTGGTCTTCAAGACCGACGTGCTGTGGGCGCAGCTGGACGCGCTGTGGCACGGCTATGTCGAGGGCAACATCCCGCCCGGCGCCTGGCGTCCCGGAGAGGGGCTGCTGCCATGACCGTCCAGCCAGCCATCCCCCGGCCAGCGACCGCGCAATCCAGGCCGCAACCGACGGCCCGGCCCGCGCCGCTGATCGGGTCGGACGACATCCCCTATCTGCCGCGCGGCGTGCGGCTGGCCGATGACCGGGTGCGCGGCATCCGCGTCCTGCAGGCCCCCGAGCGCGCCTTGCAGCTTGACCCGATCGGCGATGCGATCCTGTCGGAACTGGACGGCAACCGCAGCATGGCGGCGATCGTCAGCGACCTGGCCGCGCGCTATCACGCGCCCCGGGACCAGATCGCCGGCGACGTGCGCGATTTCCTGACCGGCCTGATCGAGCGCCGCATGGTTTTCCTGAGGAAGCAGCCATGAAGGACCAGCCGGTTTCCCCGCAGCCCCGCGACATCGACGGCAACCCGGTCACGCCCGGCCTGCCCATGGCCATGCTGGCCGAGATCACCCATCGCTGCCCGCTGGCCTGCCCCTATTGCTCGAACCCGCTGGAGCTGGTGCGCGCGCAGGGCGAGATGCCGGCCGAGGACTGGGCCCGCGTCTTCCGGCAGGCCGCCGACCTGGGCGTGCTGCAGGTCCATGTCTCGGGCGGGGAACCCGGCGTGCGCCGCGACCTAGCGCAGATCGTCGAAGCGGCGCGGGATGCGGGGCTCTATGTGAACCTGATCACCTCGGGGATCGGCATCACCCGCGAAAGGCTGGAGGAGCTGGACCGCGCCGGCGTCGATCACGTGCAGCTGTCCTTGCAGGGCATCCGGCCCGACATGGCCGACCGGATCAGCGGCCATCCGGGGTCCTGGGACAAGAAGATGGGCTTCGCAGCTTGGGTGGCCGAGATCGGCTTTCCGCTGACCATCAATGCCGTCGTCCACCGCCAGAACATGGAGCGCCTGCCAGACATGATCGACCTGGCCGAGACGCTTGGCGCGCGGCGGATCGAGGTGGCGACCGTGCAGTTCCACGGCTGGGCCGACCTGAACCGCAAGGCGCTGATGCCCACCCGCGAACAGGCCGCCTTCGCGCGGGCCGTGGTCAACGAATCGCGCCTCCGGCTGCGCGGGCGGATGGTGATCGACTATGTGCCCGCCGACCACCACGCGATCTATCCCAAGGCCTGCATGGGCGGCTGGGGCTCGACCGGGCTGAACGTCTCGCCCGACGGGACGGTGCTGCCCTGCCATGCCGCGCCCTCGATCAAGTGGATGCGCTTCGAGAATGTCCGCGAACGCTCGCTGTCCGACATCTGGCACCTGTCGGAGTCCTTCAACGCCTTTCGCGGCACCGAATGGATGCCCGAGCCCTGCCGCAGCTGCGAGCGCAAGACCGTCGATTTCGGCGGCTGCCGCTGCCAGGCGATGGCGCTGGCCGGCGATGCGCGGGCGACCGATCCGGTCTGCTCGAAATCGCCGCTTCATGCCGGGCTGGTCGCCCAGGCCGAGGAGGACGCGACCGGCGATACGGCCGAGTTCATCTATCGCCGCATCAGGAAATGATCCGCCACGGCGAATCGGCGGCCGCGTCATCGGCGCCGCGCGGCTGCCGGAATGCGGCGCCCGCGGGCGGGGATGCCCGCCAGGACCGCATTTTCGGCGGGGAATGACGGTCCAAGGTTGCAGGATCCCGCGACGGGGCTTGCTTTGCCCGGCCCCCCTCCTACAATCGCCCCCAGGACCAGGCGGCAGGAGGAGGCCGCCATCCACAAGCTCACGGGAGGAATAGAAATGACAGCCGCAGCCGTGCAGGCCAAGCCGTCGTCCACGCCCCGGCCAAGTGCGGACCGGGTCCGCGAGATCCTGATCGTCGACGACCATCCGCTGATGTGCGATGCCCTGGCACTGACGCTGAAGATCAGCTTCGGGTTGAAGAATGTCCGCACCGCCCGCAGCCTTGGCGCGGCGATCGAACAGATCCGCGCGCAGGGGGCGCCCGACGCGGTGATCCTGGACCTGAACCTGCCGGACGCGCGCGGCGCCGAAGGCATCGTGACGCTGCGCCGGCAGCTGCCCGAGGTGCCGATCACCATGATCTCGGCCGATCTGGAGGCCGCGATGATCTCGGCCGCGATGGCGGCGGGGGCGCAGGGCTATATCAGCAAGTCGCTCAGCCGCGAGGCGCTGGTGGACAGCCTGCGCCGCATGTGGGAGGGCGAATTCGTCACCCCCGAGGGTTACGAGCCCGAACAGGCCCAGGCCGAGGACGAGGCCCGCGCCGAACTGGCCCGCCGCTTCGCCACGCTGACGCCGCAGCAGATGAAGATCCTGCGGCTGATCTGCCAGGGCAAGGCGAACAAGGAGATCAGCTACGAGCTGTCCATCGCCGAGGCCACGGTGAAGACCCACATCACCGCGATCATGTCCAAGATCAACGCCCGCCGCCGCACCCAGGCCGTGCTGCTGGCGAACACGATCCGGCTGTTCGAGGCCGGCTGATGGACGCCGCCCCGGCCGCCCTTCCGGGTCCCGTGGCGGTGCAGGCCGATTGCGACGCGCCCGACCTGGCCGAGCGGCTGCTGGCCACGCTGGAACCCTCGGCGCCGACGCTGGTCTTGCTGTTCGGCGGCCGGGGCGACCGGCTTGGCCCGGTGGGCGCGCGCCTTTCCGCCGCGCTGGGGCCGGATTGCGCGGTGGCCGGCTGTTCCTCGGCCGGAGAGATCGGGCCCGATGGCTATACCGCCGGCAGCATGGTCGCGATCGGCTTTCCGCGCGCCAGCTTCCGGGCCAGCGCGCTGGTGCTGCCCGACCTGGGAACGCTGCCGGTCTCGGACTGGATGGCGGCGCTGCGCCGCCATCACGCGGCCTTCGGACCCGATCCGCGCCGGTCGCTGTTCGGCCTGCTTCTGGTCGACGGCATGGCCGGGCAGGAGGACGCGCTGGTCGCCACCATCGACGCGGCGCTGCCCTCGGTGCCGGTGCTGGGCGGCTCGGCCGGGGACGGGCTGGATTTTCGCCGCACCACCCTGCTGGCCCAGGGCGAGGCCCGCGACGACATCGCCGTCTTCGTCCTGGTCGAGACCGACCTGGCGGTCAGCGAAGTCACCTTCGCCCATTTCAGCCCCACCCAGACCCGCGCCGTCGTCACCGCCGCGATCCCCGAGAAGCGCCGCATCCTAGAGCTGAACGCCGAACCCGCCGCCGACGAATATGCGCGCCTGACCGGCATCGAGCGGGCGCGGCTGACGCCCACGGAATTCGCCCAGCACCCGCTGCTGCTGCGCATGGGCCGCCGGCACCATGTCCGCGCCATCAGCGCGCTGACCGAGGATGGCGGGCTGTCGCTGATGTCGGCGATCGATCCGGGCACGGTGCTGACCCTGGGACGGGCCGAGGACATGACCCAGGGCTTCGCCGAGGCGATGGATTCGCTGCCCTGCCCGCCGCTGATGGTGCTGGGCTTCGACTGCATCCTGCGGCGGCTGGCCCTTGAACGCGCCGGCCTGACCGATACGATGTCGGACATGTTCACGCGGTATCGGGTGGCCGGTTTCAGCACCTATGGCGAACAGCACAGCGGCATGCATGTAAACCAGACCTTCGTGGGAATCGCCTTCATGCCTCCGGCCGTGCAGGAACGGGGGGATGGCGCGCATGTTGCGTGACGACGACCTGCCCCAGCGCAAGGTCGAGAAGCTTCTGCGCATCAACAGCGTCCTGATCGACCGCATCGACCGGCTGGAGGAGACCCGCGGCTCGGCCTGGTCGATGTTCCAGGCCGCCGTCGCGCTGGAGCAGGAGGTCCTGGCCCGCACGCGGCAGCTGGAAAAGGCGATGGCCGACCTGTCGCAGCGCAACCGCGAGCTGGCCGTGGCCCGCGCCAGCGCCGAAGAGGCCAACCGCTCGAAGACCCGCTTCCTGCGCGCGGCCAGCCACGACCTGCTGCAGCCGCTTTCCGCGGCGCGGCTGTTCCTGTCGGCCCTGTCGGACACGCAGCTGGACGAAAATCAGCAGGAGCTGGCGCAACGCCTGTCGGGCGCCTTCGAATCGGTCGAGCAGTTGATGCACGCCGTGCTGGATATCTCGCGGCTGGACAGCCAGCGGATCGAGTTCCACCGCCAGCCGGTTCAGGTCAACGACCTGTTCCGCCGCCTGGCCATCGAATTCGCCCCGGTGGCCGAGGCGAAGGGGTTGCGCCTCAGCTTCGTGCCCACCCATGCGGTGGTGGAAAGCGATCCGGTCTTTCTGCGCCGGATCGCGCAGAACCTGATCTCGAACGCGATCAAGTACAGTAACCGTGGCGGCGTCCTGGTCGGCATCCGCAAGCGCGGCCCGATGGGCTGGCTGCATGTCTACGACACCGGCGTCGGCATTCCGGCCGTGGACCGCAACCGCATCTTCGACGAGTTCCAGCGCCTCAACCACGACACGGCGACGCCCGGCATGGGGCTGGGCCTGTCCATCGTGCGCCGCGCCTGCAACAAGCTGGGCCACCCGATCCGGCTGGAATCCGAGGCGATGCGCGGCACGGTCTTCCGCGTCGGCCTGCCGCTGGTCGAGGCGCGGACCGAACCGCGCCGCAAGGATCCGCCCGACGCCGCGATCCTGGCGTTGCGCGGCCGCGTCGCGCTGGTGGTCGAGAACGATGCCGGGATGCGGCACGGATACGAGATGATCCTGCGCGACCGGCTGGGCATGGTCGCGCGCCTGTCGGGCGGCACCGACGAGGCCCTGGCGACGATGGGCGAGGAACCCCCCGACGTGATCGTCGCCGATTACAGCCTGGAAAACGGCGATACCGGCCTGACCGCGATCCGCGCCCTGCGCGAACGGGCGGGCCGCGAGGTTCCGGCGGTCATGGTCACCGCCCATCGCGACGCAAGCGTCAATCGCGGCTGCGCCGCGCTTGGCGTGCCGATCCTGGCCAAGCCGATCCGCCCGGCCGAGCTGACCGAGATCCTGGGCCAGCTGCTGGGCTGACCGGCTCGGTCCGGCTTCAGTCCAGCTTCAGCCCGGTCAGGAAATCCACGAAGTTGCGCATCGCCGCCGTCATCAGCTTGCGCGAGGGATAGACCAGGCTGACCGGAATGTCCGGCAGCGCGAAATCGCCCATCACCGGCACCAGAAGGCCCGAGGCGATGTCGTCCTCGACCACGAAATCCGGCAGCAGCGCGATGCCCTTGCCATTGACCGCAAGCGACCGCAGCATGTCGCTGTTGTTGGTCGAAAAGGCGGGCTGGATCTTCTGATAGATCACCTCGCCGTCGCGGCGCAGCGGCCATGTGCCCGAGCCGCGCAGATTGGTGTAATGCAGGCATTTATGCGCGGTCAGGTCGGCGGGCCGCAGCGGCACGCCGTTTTCCGCCAGATAGTCGGGCGTCGCCACCATATGCACGCCGACCTCGTGCAGCTTGCGCGCCAGCAGCGTGGAATCGCCCAGCTGGCCGATGCGGATGACGGCGTCGAACCCGTCGCCGATCAGGTCGGCATTGCCGTCGTCCAGCACGATCTCCAGCTGGATGTCCGGGAACTGCTCCATGAAGCGCAGGATATGGGGCTGCAGGATCTTCAGCGTGTAGAAGATCGGAGAGCCGATCTTCAGCGGCCCCGACGGATGGCCGATGGCGCAGCGCAGGCTTTCGTTGGCGCTGTCCAGCAGGCGCAGCACCTCGCGGATCTTCTCGGCATAGGCCAGGCCCAGGGTCGTCGGCGTCACCGCCCGCGTGGTCCGCACCAGCAGGCGCGTGCCCAGATCGGCCTCCAGATCCGCGATATGCTTGCTGCACAGGCTTTTCGATATGCCCATGCGCCGCGCGGCGCCGGCAAAGCTGCCCTCGTCCAGAATGCAGAGGAATGTGCGCAGGACCGCGATATCCATGTCGTCTTTCGTTGCCCGGATGTTCAGGCCGGCCGCAAGGCCCGCCGGATCGGCGACAGGATGCGCCAGTTCGCGGGAAAGGAAAACCGGGCGGACGCAAGGGCCACCCGGAATGGGTGCAGGGATGCCGCAGGTCTGGCGGCATCCCCCGCGGCCGCGGCCTCAGTCGCGGCTGGGCGCGTCGATCACGCCGCTGGAGGGAAAGCGCGTGACGGTCACCTTGTCATTGGGCGACAGGTTCATGTTCACCAGGTCCTTGCTGCCATAGACGCGGCTGGCGGGCAGCTCGACGGTCTGGTCGGCGGTGGCGAAAACCGGGGCGTTGTCGTGGCGATCCATCGTTTCGCGGAAGGAATCGGCCTGCGCCACACCGGCGACAAGGCCCAGGGCGGTCAGGGCAAAAGCGATCTTTTTCATGGTCTTGTTCCTTGTTCTGCAAACGCATCGCTGCGTTTCGTGAACAGGAAATATGACCGCGCTGTGGCAAGTATTAGGCAGGTTTTGTCGCGCACTTTGTTCGACGCTGTTGAACAATCACGCCCGCGCGATCAGCCCGCCAGCCAGGCCAGCCCGCCCCCCAGGCAGAGCCCCGCCAGCCCTGCCGCCATCGCGGGCAGCCAGCGGATGCGGCGCGGAACGGGCGGCTGCTGCGCGTCGGGATGAGCGCGCCGCCACAGCATGTCCTCGACGATGCGCGGCAGCAGCGGGCCATATCGGCCCAGGGTCTGGACGATCTCGGTCGCGTCGCGCGCCATCGCCTTCGGGCCCAGGCTGCTCTTGATATAGTCGGTGACGACCGGCTTGGCGGCCTGCCACATGTTCAGCTGCGGATCCAGCGAGCGCGCGACGCCCTCGACCACGACCATGGTGCGCTGCAGCAGGATCAGCTCGGTCCGGGTCTGCATCCCGAAACGCTCGGTCACCTCGAACAGGTAGGCCAGCAGGTTCGCCATCGAGATCTTGCTGGCATCGGCGCCGAAGATCGGCTCTCCGACCGCGCGCAGGGCACGGGCGAAGGCGGCCTCGTCGCGGTCGCGGGGGACATAGCCCGCCTCGAAATGCACCCGCGCCACGCGGCGATAGTCGCGGCGGATGAAGCCCATCAGGATCTCGGCATAGACGCGGCGGGTATAGGCGTCGATCTCGCCCATGATGCCGAAGTCATAGGCCAGGATGTCGCCATTCGCCGCGACCTTCAGGTTGCCGTGATGCATGTCGGCATGGAAGAAGCCGTCGCGCAGCGCGTGCTGCAGGAACAGCTGGATCACCCGGCGGGCCAGGTGGGTGACGTCATGGCCGGCGG
Source organism: Paracoccus sigandri (assembly GCF_003709565.1). Taxonomy (GTDB): domain Bacteria; phylum Pseudomonadota; class Alphaproteobacteria; order Rhodobacterales; family Rhodobacteraceae; genus Paracoccus; species Paracoccus siganidrum. The sequence goes on from NZ_QNRC01000007.1 coordinate 46,340, forward strand.
CGATCAGCGCCTCGCGGTCGCCAAGCGGCAGCCCCTCGGCCCAGTCGGCGGTCAGCACCCGGCGCGAGGACAGGTCCCAATGCGGCGCGGGAATCGCGAAGCCCTCGTCGCCTTTCGTGTTTTCCGCGAATTCCGAGGCCGAGGCGGCCTCCAGCCGGAAATCCAGCTCTCCGTTCACCACCGATTCGAAATGGCTGACCACGTCGCGCGGCCGCAGCCGGCGGGTCGCGGGGGACAGCGCCTCGATGATGCCGGCGGCGAAATGGAAGGCGTCGATGTCGCGGCGAAAGGCGCCCTCGATGCCGGGGCGGACGACCTTGACGGCCACCTCCTGCCCGGTCTCGCGGATCCGCGCCCGGTGGACCTGGGCGATCGAGGCCGCCGCCACGGGTTCGGAAAATTCCGAGAAGATCATGTCGACCGGGTGGCCCAGCTCCGCCCCGATGATCCGCTTGGCCTGGTCGGTCGGGAAGGGCGGCAGCCGGTCCTGCAACATGCGCAGCTGGTCGGCCAGTTCGGTGCCGACGACATCGGCGCGGGTGGAAAGGATCTGGCCGAACTTGATATAGGCCGGCCCCAGCGCGGTGATCGCCCGCGTGACCGGCGGCAGCGCCGGATCGCCCCGGTAGCCCAGCCAGCGGAACGGCCAGCCCAGCACCCGCGCCGCCAGCCGCAGGCGCGGCGGCGCGTCCAGCGCGTCCAGCGCGACGCCCATCGCGCCGGATCGTTCGAAGGTCGCGCCGGTGCGGATCAGGCGCAGGACATTGTGCGGGCCGCGCATCTACAGCTTCCAGCCCGAATGCAGCGCGGCGATGCCCATCGACAGGTTGCGCCATTGCACCCGGCCGAAACCGACATCGCGGATCATCTGGGCAAAGCTCTCCTGATCGGGGAACTTGCGGATCGATTCGACCAGATATTGATAGCTGTCGCGGTCGCCCGTCACCGCCTGGCCCATCGCCGGGATGACGTTGAAGGAATAACGGTCATAGGCCCATTGCATCGCCGGCACCGGGATCTGGCTGAATTCCAGCACCAGCAGCCGCCCGCCGGGACGCAGCACGCGATAGGCCTCGGCCAGCGCGTCGGCGACGCGGGTGACATTGCGGATGCCGAAGCTGATCGTGTAGCGGTCGAAGCTGTCGTCGGCGAAGGGCAGCGCCATCGCGTCGCCTGTGACCCAGGCCAGCCGGTCGGCCTTCTCGGCGGCCTCGGCACGCTTGCGGCCCTCGACCAGCATCTGTTCGGTCATGTCGCAGACGGTGACGCGGGCGCCCGGCGCGCGGTCCAGGAAGCGGAAGGCGATGTCGCCCGTGCCGCCCGCCACGTCCAGCAGGTGCTGGCCGTCGCGCGGCGCCAGCCAGTCCATCATCGCGTTCTTCCAGACCCGGTGGATGCCCGCGCTCATCAGGTCGTTCATCAGGTCATAGCGCGAGGCCACGCTGGAAAAGACGCCATGGACCAGACCGGCCTTGTCGTCCTCGTCCACGGTCCGGAAACCGAAATGGGTCTGTTTCTTCTCGCTCATCGCGCTTGCCGTTTCTGTTCTCTGGGGCCAGATAAGTCCGGCGCGCCGCGCGCACAATGCAGCGAAAGGAACCGGATTGCCAGAACTGCCGGAAGTCGAAACCGTCCGACGCGGCCTTCAGCCGCATCTGGAGGGCCAGCGGATCCTGCGGGCCGAGGCCCGTCGCCCCGACCTGCGCTGGCCGCTGCCGCCCGACCTGGTGCAGGTGCTGACCGGCGCCAGGGTGACGGCGCTGCGCCGGCGGTCGAAATACCTGCTGGCGGACCTGGATCGCGGCGGCACGGTGCTGATGCATCTGGGCATGTCCGGGCGGATGCTGGTCGAGGGCGCGGGGCTGGCGGGCTTTCACCGCGACCCCTCGGTCCTGGCGCGTCACGATCATGTCGTGCTGACGACCGAGGCCGGCACGACCATCACCTTCAACGACGCCCGCCGCTTCGGCATGGTCGACCTGATCCGCGAGGGCGCGTCCCATCCGCTGCTGGACCATCTGGGGCCCGAGCCCTTCGACGATGCCTTCACCCCCGCCTATCTGGCGCTGCGCTTCGCGAACCGCCGCGTTCCAGTGAAACAGGCGCTCCTGGACCAGCGCATCGTCGCCGGGCTGGGCAACATCTATGTCAGCGAGGCGCTGCACCGCGCCGGCATCGATCCGCGCCGGGCCGCCGGCCGCATCGGCGCGGCACGGCTGGCGGCGCTGGCTGGCCATGTCCGCGACGTGCTGTCCGACGCCATCGCCGCGGGCGGATCCAGCTTGCGCGACCACCGGCAGGCCAGCGGCGAGCTGGGATATTTCCAGCACAGCTTCCGCGTCTATGACCGCGAGGGCCAGCCCTGCCCCGCGCCGGGCTGCAGCGGCGCCATCCGCCGCATCGTGCAATCGGGACGCTCCAGCTTCTTCTGCCCGGTCTGCCAGCGATAAGGCCGGCCTTGGCTTTCCTGCGCCCTTGCTGCTAGGAATCGCGGCAACGGTTCTTAGCAAGGGGTCCTGTCCATGGCCTACGAAACCATCATCGTCGAGATCGAGGACGAGGTCGCGCTGATCCGCCTCAACCGCCCCGAGGCGCTAAACGCCCTGAACTCGGCCCTGGTGCGGGAACTGGCGGGCGCGCTGACCGATGCCGACCGCAACGACAAGGTGCGCGCCATCGTGCTGACCGGCAGCGAGAAGGCCTTCGCCGCCGGGGCCGACATCAAGGAGATGTCGCAGAAAAGCTTCGTCGACGTCTACAGCCAGGACATGTTCGGCACCGAGATCAAGGTGATCGAGGGCATCCGCAAGCCGATCATCGCGGCGGTCAGCGGCTATGCGCTTGGCGGTGGCTGCGAGTTGGCGATGATCTGCGATTTCATCATCGCCGCCGAGAACGCCAAGTTCGGCCAGCCCGAGATCAACCTGGGCGTCATCGCCGGCATCGGCGGCACCCAGCGCCTGACCCGCTTCGTGGGCAAGTCCAAGGCGATGGACATGCACCTGACCGGCCGCTTCATGGACGCGGCCGAGGCCGAGCGCTCGGGCCTGGTCAGCCGGGTGGTGCCGACCGCGAAGCTGATCCCCGAGGCGATGGCCGCCGCCCGCAAGATCGCCGAGAAATCCCAGGTCTCGGTCAAGGCCGCGAAAGAGGCGGTGAACCGCGCCTATGAGACGACCATGGCCGAGGGCATCCTGTTCGAGCGGCGCAACTTCCACGCGCTGTTCTCGACCGAGGACCAGAAGGAAGGCATGGCGGCCTTCCTGGAAAAACGCGAGCCGCAGTTCCGCGACCGCTGATTCGGGCTTTCCTTTTGCCGATTCCTGGCCTATAGGCCCTCGCTTACATGCGCGTGGGCCCGCTTAGGCAAGAATCATGACCGTTTCCGAAGGGAAGTGGCGCCATGGGTCTTTTGCGCGAACGAAACGCTGAAGACTCGATAGGACCCGATCCATGGCCAATACGCCCCAGTCCAAGAAACGCGCGCGCCAGACCCTGCGCCGCACCGACGTGAACAAGGCCCGTCGCTCGCGCATCCGCACCTTCCTGCGCAAGGTCGAGGAAGCCATCGCCAGCGGCAATGCCGACGCCGCCCGCGAAGCCCTGAAGAACGCCCAGCCCGAACTGATGCGCGGCGTGACCAAGGGCGTCGTCCACAAGAATACTGCAGCGCGGAAAATCTCGCGCCTGTCGTCGCGCGTCAAGGCGCTGTCGGCGGCCTGATGCCGCACCCTCCGGGGTTCGGAAATCGCTGCAATCCGGCCCGCTAAGGGCATCAATCTCAGATCGGGCGCAAGCTTCCGGCTTGCGCCCGATCTGCTTTTTCTGCGCCTGCGAAACTTGTTAACGTGGCGTTAATAATCCTTAATTTTCAGGGCCATCCGAAAATTTTTCTGTCGAGTCAAAGACCTCGCAGATTCGGCTCGGCAAAGCCCCTGTCAAGCGCATAGTTCGGTTGCGCCGCTCATGCGGCTGTTGCTAACTTCTTCCTGCGATTCACATCGCCTTGGGGGACAGGTCGCGTCCTGGACCGAATCTCAGATAGGAAGCAAGACGCGACCGGGCGGAGATCGGGGGGTCATCCTCTGCTGCCCAGGGATCCGCGACGGCCGGCTGCCACCGGTCTCTGCCGGGTCCCGTCTATTGGTTGGTACGGGCCATACGCCCATTCATGTGGTCTTCCCGACCGCAGGAATGGCCTGTTGTTCGTTCCGGTCCCCAGGGAAGAGGTGACGCATCTGGCCCGCCGGCAAATCGGCGGGGATGGGGACAGGAATGACAGGTCGGATGATGATGGAAAAAATCTGGGGGCAGGCATGTGCGAAGCTGGAAAAGACCGTCGGTCCGAATAACTTCAACCACTGGATCAAGCCGCTGCAGCTGACCGCGCTGGAAGACGGCGTGGCCAGCTTCGCCAGCCCGACGCGCTTCATCTCGGACTGGGTGAACCGCCATTTCGCCGACGACATCCTGGTCGAGCTGTCGCGGCAGGGCTCTCCGGTCGAACGCCTGCGCTTCGATGTCGGCGGCAAGCGGCCCGCCGCCGCCGCCAATGCCGCGTCCGCCGACAGCGCCCCTGCCCGGCCCGCCGCCCGCGCCCGCACGGGCGGATCGCGGCCCGACCTGGGGGCGCCGCTGGATCCGCGCTTCACCTTCGGCAATTTCGTCGTCGGCAAGCCCAACGAGCTGGCCCATGCCGCCGCCCGCCGCGTGGCCGAGGGCGGCCCTGTGGGCTTCAACCCGCTGTTCCTCTATGGCGGCGTGGGCCTGGGCAAGACCCACCTGATGCACGCCATCGCCCATGACTATCAGTCCCGCCACCCGGCGGCCGAGGTTCTCTACCTGTCGGCCGAGCAGTTCATGTACCGCTTCGTGCAGGCGCTGCGCGAAAGCACGATCATGGATTTCAAGGGCATGTTCCGCAACGTGAACATGCTGATGGTCGACGACGTGCAGTTCATCGCCGGCAAGGACAGCACGCAGGAAGAATTCTTCCACACTTTCAACGCGCTGGTCGATCAGGGCAAGCAGATCGTCATTTCCGCCGACCGGGCCCCGGCCGAGATCAAGGGGCTGGAGGAACGCATCAAGTCGCGCCTCAGCTGCGGGCTGATCGTGGATCTGCACCCGACCACCTACGAGCTGCGCCTGGGCATCCTGCAATCCAAGACCGAGGCTTTCCGCGCCCAGCATCCCGACCTGGAGATGGGGCCGGGCGTGCTGGAATTCCTGGCCCACCGGATCACCACCAATGTCCGCGTGCTGGAGGGCGCGCTGCAGCGGCTGTTCGCCCATGCCAGCCTCTTGCGCCGGGAAATCACGCTGGACGTGGCGCAGGAATGCCTGGCCGACATCCTGCGCACCAATGACCGCAAGATTTCCATCGACGACATCCAGCGCAAGGTGGCCGAGCATTACAACATCCGGCTGGCCGACATGATGGGGCCGAAACGCGCCCGCACCGTCGCCCGCCCGCGCCAGATCGCCATGTATCTGTCCAAGCAGCTGACCAGCCGGTCCCTGCCCGAGATCGGCCGCCGCTTCGGCGGGCGCGACCACACCACGATCATGCACGGCGTGCGCAAGATCGAGGAGCTGGCGGCCGCGGATCACGCGCTGGCCGAGGATATCGCGCTGCTGAAGCGGCTGCTGGAGGCCTGAGCGCCCGCCACCGCGCCCCCTCTGCGCGCCTGTCAGGAAAACCTTGTGACCCCGCCGCGTCGGGGTTACAAAACAGGTCCGACGCAGGGGCCTGAATGGCCATAGGGACAGGGAAAAGCGATGAAATTCTCGATCGAGCGCGCCGTTCTGGTCAAAGCCGTCTCGCAGGCCCAATCCGTTGTCGAGCGTCGCAACACCATTCCGATCCTTGCCAATGTGCTGATCGAGGCCGCGCCCGACGGCGTCAGCTTCCGCGCCACCGACCTGGATACCGAGGTCGTCGACCGCGCCGTGGCCCAGGTCGAACGGCCCGGCGCCACCACCGTCAGCGCCATGATGCTGAACGAGATCGCCCGCAAGCTGCCCGACGGGGCGCTGGTCAACCTGACCTCGGACGAGGCGACGGGGCGGCTGTCGGTGCAGGCCGGCCGGTCCAGCTTCAGCCTGGCGACGCTGCCGCGCGAGGATTTCCCGGTCATGGCCACCAGCGAATACGGCGCCAATTTCACCGCCCCCGCGGGCGTGCTGCGGCGGCTGTTCGACAAGTCGAAATTCGCCATCTCGACCGAGGAGACGCGCTATTACCTGAACGGCGTCTACATGCATGTGGCGCAGGCCGCCGATGGCGGGCCGGTGCTGCGCTGCGTGGCCACCGACGGCCACCGGCTGGCGCGGATCGACGCGCCGCTTCCGGCCGGGGCCGAGGACATGCCCGGCGTGATCGTGCCGCGCAAGACCGTGGCCGAGCTGCGCAAGCTGCTGGACGAGGACGACGCGGACATCGCCGTTTCGATCAGCGAGACCAAGGTGCGCTTCGCCACGCCCGAGATCACCCTGACCTCGAAGGTCATCGACGGCACCTTCCCCGACTATTCGCGCGTGATCCCGGTGAACAACGCCCGCAAGCTGGAGGTGGACGCCAGCGACTTCGCCCGCGCCGTGGACCGGGTGGCCACGGTCAGCAGCGAACGCTCGCGCGCGGTCAAGCTGGCGCTGGACAGCGACCGGCTGGTGCTGTCCGTGAACGCCCCCGACGCCGGCGCCGCCGAGGAGGAGCTGATCGTGGCCTATGCCGACGATCCGCTGGAAATCGGCTTCAACGCCAAATACCTGCAGGAAATCGCCAGCCAGGTGGACCGCGACAATGCGGTCTTCATGTTCAACGGCTCGGGCGATGCCGCGCTGATCCGCGAAGGCAGCGATGACAGCGCGGTCTATGTCGTCATGCCGATGCGCGTGTGAGCCTGACCCGGCTTTCGCTGGCCCAGTTCCGATCCTGGCCGCGCCTCGATCTGGCACTGGACGCAGATCCACTGGCGATCTTCGGCCCGAACGGATCGGGCAAGACCAACATCCTGGAAGCGGTCTCGATGCTGGCGCCGGGACGCGGGCTGCGCGCCGCCGCCGCGCCCGACCAGGCGCGGCAGGGCAAGGGCGCGGGCTGGCGCATCCGCGCCGCGATCGGCGACCGGGATGTCGAGACGACCGCCCCGCCGGGCCAGGCGCGGCAGGTGACGATCGACGCCAAGGCGGTGCCGCAGACGGCGCTGGGGCGGCTCTTGCGGGTGATCTGGCTGGTGCCTGCGATGGACCGGCTGTGGACCGACGCGCCGGAAACCCGCCGCCGCTTCCTGGACCGCGTGACGCTGAGCCTGCTGCCCGACCATGCCGAGACCGCGCTGGCCTATGACAAGGCGATGCGCGAAAGGAACCGCCTGCTGAAGGACCAGGTCGCCGATCCCGGCTGGTATCGCGCGCTGGAAGCGCAGATGGCCGAGGCGGGCGCGGCGCTGACCCGCAACCGGCTGGAGGCCATCGCCCGGATCGCCGCCGCCCAGGACGAGACCGGCGGCTTTCCCGCCGCGCGGCTGGCGCTGCTGCCCGGCGAGGGCCATGCCGACGACCCCGAGCCGGACAGCATCGCCGCGCGGCTGGCGGCGATGCGGGGCCGCGACCTGGCCGCCGGGCGCAGCCTGACCGGCCCGCACCGCGCCGACCTGGGCGCGCATTGGGGGCCGCAGGACATGCCCGCCGCCCTGTCCTCGACCGGAGAGCAGAAGGCGCTGCTTCTGTCGCTGGTGCTGGCCAATGCCCGCGCGCTGTCCGACCAGCCGGTGGTCCTGCTGCTGGACGAGGTCGCCGCCCATCTGGACGCCGACCGGCGCGCGGCGCTTTACGACCGGATCGCCGCCCTGCCCGCCCAGAGCCTTCTGACCGGCACCGGGCCCGAGCTTTTCGAGGCCTTCGGCACCCGCGCCCGGCGGCTTCGGGTAGCAAAACCGGACGGGATTGCCTCGCAGGCGCAAGAGATGCTCTGAAACCCGCCTAAAACGCAGAAAAAGCCGGGCTTTCCCGTGACTTTGCCTGCCGGAGGGCTTATATCGGCGACAGACGAACAGGACAATTTCACACATGACCGACACCACCCCTCAGCCCGCAGAATACGGCGCGGATTCCATCAAGGTTCTCAAAGGGTTGGAAGCCGTCCGCAAACGGCCCGGCATGTATATCGGCGATACCGACGACGGCTCGGGCCTGCATCACATGGTCTATGAGGTCGTGGACAACGGCATCGACGAGGCGCTGGCCGGCCATGCCGACTATGTCCATGTGAAGATCCATGCCGACAGCAGCGTCTCGGTGCGCGACAACGGCCGCGGCATCCCGGTCGACATGCATCCGACCGAGGGCGTTTCCGCGGCCGAGGTCATCATGACCCAGCTGCATGCGGGCGGGAAGTTCGACAGCAATTCCTACAAGGTCTCGGGCGGGTTGCACGGCGTCGGCGTCTCGGTCGTGAACGCGCTGTCGGACTGGCTGGAGCTGCGCATCTGGCGCAATGGCAAGGAACATTACGCCCGTTTCGAACATGGCGACGTGGTCGAGCATCTGCGCGTCACCGGCGACGCCGCGCCGGGCGAGAAGGGGACCGAGGTGCGCTTCCTGGCCTCGGCCAAGACATCCGAGACGGCCGGCACCTTCAGCAACCTGGACTATGTCTTCAAGACGCTGGAAAACCGCCTGCGCGAGCTGGCCTTCCTGAACAGCGGCGTGCGCATCATCCTGGAGGACGAGCGCCACGCCGAGGTCCAGCGGACCGAGCTGTTCTATGAGGGCGGCGTGCGGGAATTCGTGAAATACCTGGACCGCTCCAAGGCTGCGGTGATGTCCGAGCCGATCTTCATGACCGGCGAAAAGAACGGCATCGGGGTCGAGGTCGCGATGTGGTGGAACGACAGCTACCACGAAACCGTGCTGCCCTTCACCAACAACATCCCGCAGCGCGACGGCGGCACCCACCTGGCGGGCTTCCGGGGTGCGCTGACGCGGGTCATCAACAACTATGCCCAAAGCTCGGGGATCGCGAAGAAGGAGAAGGTCGATTTCACCGGCGACGACGCGCGCGAGGGGCTGACCTGCGTGCTGTCGGTGAAGGTGCCCGACCCGAAATTCTCCAGCCAGACCAAGGACAAGCTGGTCAGTTCCGAGGTGCGCCCGGCGGTCGAGGGGCTGGTGGGCGAGAAGCTGGCCGAATGGTTCGAGGAAAACCCGGCCGAGGCGCGCCAGATCGTCGGCAAGATCATCGAGGCCGCGCTGGCCCGCGAGGCCGCCCGCAAGGCGCGCGAGCTGACGCGGCGCAAGACCGCCATGGACGTGGCCAGCCTGCCCGGCAAGCTGGCCGACTGCCAGGAGAAGGACCCAGCCCTGTCCGAGCTGTTCATCGTCGAGGGCGATTCGGCCGGCGGCTCGGCCAAGCAGGGCCGGTCGCGCAAGAACCAGGCGGTGCTGCCCCTGCGCGGCAAGATCCTGAACGTGGAACGGGCGCGGTTCGACCGGATGCTGTCCTCGGAAACCGTGGGCACGCTGATCACCGCGCTGGGGACCGGCATCGGACGCGACGAATTCGACCTGTCCAAGCTGCGCTACCACAAGATCGTCATCATGACCGATGCCGATGTCGACGGCGCCCATATCCGCACGCTGCTGCTGACCTTCTTCTTCCGGCAGATGCCCGAGCTGATCGAGGCCGGGCATCTCTATATCGCGCAGCCGCCGCTCTACAAGGTCGGGCGCGGCCGGTCCGAGGTCTATCTGAAGAACGAGGCCGCGCTGGAGGATTACCTGGTCCAGCAGGGGGTCGAGGGCGCGACGCTGCGCCTTGGCTCGGGCGAGGAGATCCTGGGCAACGACCTGGCCCGCGTGGTCGAGGAGGCCCGCATCGCGCGCCGCATCCTGCGCGCCTATCCGACCCATTACCCGCCCCATATCACCGAACAGGTGGCCATCGCCGGCGCGCTGCTGCCCGGCCGGATCGATGCCGATGCCCAGGCCGCGGCCGATGCCGTCGCCCTGCGCCTGGACCTGGTGGCCGAGGAATACGAGCGCGGCTGGTCCGGCCGCCCGACCCAGGACGGCGGCATCCGCCTGTCGCGCCTGCTGCGCGGGGTCGAGGAGACGCGCACCCTGGACGGCCAGATGCTGCGCAGCGGCGAAAGCCGCCGCCTGGGCGAGATGACCGCCTCGCTGCAAGAGGTTTATGGCAGCCCCGCCCGGCTGGTCCGCAAGGACCGCGAGGTCCCGATCTACGGCCCGCTGAGCCTGCTGGCGGCGATCTTCCTGGAGGGCGAGAAGGGCCTGTCGCTGCAACGCTACAAGGGCCTGGGCGAGATGAATCCCGAACAGCTGTGGGAAACCACGCTGGACCCGGTGGCGCGCACCATGCTGCAGGTCCGCATCGAGGACGTGGCCGAGGCCGAGGACCTGTTCACCAAGCTGATGGGCGACGTGGTCGAGCCGCGCCGCGAATTCATCCAGCAGAACGCGCTGAGCGTCGAGAACCTGGACATCTGACCGGACTGAACCGCTTGTGAATCCGCTGTTGTAGATTTGCCGCTATTCCGGCTGGAAATGGTGTAGTGTCAATGCTATCTGATGCTGCGCGTTGCCTGATTGACGCGAAAAGTTTAATTAGTCTACATCATGTTACATGTCGGGCTCTGGGTGATTCTGGGAGGAATGCCGGGCCGGGACATCGATCCCAAGGAGTGACACATGCCGTTCACGAAAACCCTCACCGCTTCCGCCGCAGCCATTGTCGCCATGGCCGGTGCCTCCTTCGCAGGCGGCTTTGTCGCTCCGGTCACCGAACCGCCGGTGATCGTCGCCCCCGAAGCCCCCGTGGCCAACTGGGCGGGCGGCTATGTCGGCGGCTCGGTCGGCTATGCCTTCGGCGGCGATGACGAGATCGGGCTGAACGATTCCTCCGCCCTGGGCCAGGTCGATGTGAAGGGCGTCAATGCCGGCCTGCACGCCGGCTATCGCTGGCAGCGCAACAACTGGGTCTTCGGTCCCGAACTGTGGGTCGAGGGCGGCAGCGTCGACGCCACTGATACCGTCACCTTCGCTGGCGCAAGCCGCGAAGTCGCGTCCGAGGTCAACTATCTCGTCGGCCTGCAGCTCAAGACCGGCTATATCGTGAACCCGCAGACGATGGTCTACGGCACCGCCGGCTTCGTGCGCGGCGACTTCGACTATTCGCTGGACGACGACACCCAGGGCTATAGCGATAACGGCTATTCGCTAGGTCTGGGCGTCGAGCGCAAGCTGCGCGAGAACCTGGCGCTGTTCGCCGAATGGCAGTATCGCAACTTCGGCAAGACCGACATCACCTTCGGCGACGGCACGACCACCCGCGCCACGCCCGAGCATCACAACATCAAGGTCGGTGTGAACTTCAGCTTCTGATCTTCGGATCCACGCCAGACCGGGCCGGCCGCCTCGCGCGCGCCGGCCTTTTTGCTGTGCCGCTGCATCCCTGCGCTGCGGGCGGCGGCCGGTTCCGAGGCGACCGGCCGCAGGGCCGGGTCCCACCGTCGTCGCAGATGTTGTTTTCTATGCACCGCACCTAAACAAGATCTTGTGGCAATCACCGCAGCCGGGGCTCATGGAGTTCCTGGTGCCGCCGCGACTGCGCATATTCGCGCACCAGCGGCACGCGATGCGGCCGGAAGCTATCGCCGGTCCGCTCCAGCGCCTCGATCCGGTTGACGTGAAAGACCCGGAAATCCATCCGCAGCCGGCAATGGGCCAGCAGCATCAGCGTATGTTCGGAATAGGACAGGCCCAGGGGCCAGATCACCCGTCGCGTGCGCGCGCCCTTCAGGTCGTGATAGTCGATCCGCAGCGCCTCCTCGTCCCAGCAGGCCTGCCGGATCGCGCCCAGGTCCACGCGCGGCGGCGCCCGGTCCGGTCCCAGCTGGAAGCTGCGCATGATGGCGTGCAGCGCCTGGCGCGACTGCCGTTCCGGCAGCGTCGCCACGATCCGCGCCAGCGCGTCGCGCCCGGCCTCGGTCAGTTCGTCGTCGCCGATCCGCCCCAGCGCCTCGACCGCCAGCCGCAGCGCCTCAATCTCCAGGCGCGAGAAGCTCTGCGGCGGCAGGGCCGGATCCTCGGTCAGCGTATAGCCCAGCCCGGCCTCGCCATCGATCAGCGCCCCGCCCGCCCGCAGCGTGGCGATGTCGCGGTAGAGCTGGCGCTGCGAGACGCCGGTTTCCTCGGCCAGCCGGGCGGCGGTGACCGGGGCGGGCAGGCGGCGCATCGCGTCCATCAGGCGCATCAGGCGGTCGGTGCGGGACATGCTGTCTCTTTCTGTCAGCAGGCTGGCGCTAGACCTTGGCCATCCGCAGCCAAGGAGGCAAGCCATGCTGACGCTTTACCACGCACCGATGAGCCGCTCGACCACGGTGGCGCAACTGATCGAGGAAATGGGAATCGGCGACAAGGTCGAGATCGTCGAGGTCCAGATCCCCCGGCAGGACGGGTCGGGCGGCCGCGATCCCCGCAACCCGCATCCCGAGGGCAAGGTGCCCTACCTGGTCGATGGCGATGACCTGGTCCGCGAACGCGGCGCGATCATCCTCTATCTGACCGATCGCTTCCCCGAAAGCGGGCTGGGCCGCCCGGTCGGCGATCCGCAGCGCGGACGCTATCTGTCCTGGCTGTCCTGGTACCAGGGCGTGTTCGAGCCGGTGGCGATCCTCGGCTGGGCGCAGGTCGATCATCCCGCCATCCAGGCCTCGCTGCGCGACTACGACACCGCGATCCAGCGCCTGGACGAGGTGCTGCGCCGGCAGCCCTATCTGCTGGGCGACACGTTCAGCGCCGCCGACCTGCTGTGTTCCAGCCCCTTCGCCTGGTTCGGCGACCAGCTGCCCGCGACCGAGGCCATCAAGGCATGGGTGGCGCGCTGCCAGGATCGCGAGGCCGTGCGCAAGCTGCACGCCGCCGAACAGCGGCAGCTCAGCTCGGCGGCGGACGCTTGACCGGCGCGGCGGGGGCCTTGGACAGCTGCACCGCAAGGATCCCCGCCATGATGATGCCGACCCCGATCACGTCGCCGGCGCCAAGCCGTTCGCCCAGCAGCAACGCGCCGGTGGCGACGCCGAAGAACGGTGTCAGGAAGTGGAAGGTCGCGGCCCGGACCGCGCCGATGCGGCCGACCAGCAGGAACCAGACCCAGGTCGCCGCGATCCCCGGCACCAGCACCGTATAGAGGAAGGCCCAGAAAAGGCGCGGGCTGGGCGTGACCTGCCAGGTTTCCAGGAAGGGCGCGACGATGCCGAGGGTCAGCGAGCCGACCAGCATCTGCAGCCCGACCACCATCATGACGTTTCCGCCCGAACTGGCCCCGCGCACGGTCAGCGTCGCGACCGCCAAGGCCAGCGCTGCGACGAAGCACAGCGCGATGCCCAGGGGATCGCTGCCGCCCTGCAGCCGCGCGCCCATGATGATGGCGACGCCGACAAGGCCCAGGAACAGTCCCGCGACGCCCATGCGGCGCAGCCTTTCGCCCATGAAGATCCAGCCCAGGAAGGCCACCATCAGCGGCATGGTCGCGGCGATGATCGAGGCCAGCCCGGCCTCGATCCACTGCATCGCGACCCAGTTCAGCCCCAGGTAAAGCGCGTTCTGGCACAGGCCCAGCATGACCACCGCGCGCCACTGGCTGCTGGTCAGGTTGCGCCATGTCTGGCCCATGGCCAGCGCGATGGCCACCCCGATCCCGCCCGACAGCGCGAAGCGCAGCGCCAGCGACATCAGCGGCGGCGCCTCGGTCACGATCATCCGCGTCGAGGTGAAGGCCGAGGCCCACATGACCGCGAAAAGCAGCCCCATCAGGATCGCGCGAATATCCATGCCCCGGCCCCAGATTGCAGAGAATGCAAGACGGCTAGCAGAGCCGTGCCGCGGCGAAAAGCGCCTTGCGCGCGGTTTCAGCAAAAAGGCCGCACCCGAGGGCGCGGCCTTTCATGCCCGAGGAACCTCGGGGATCAGCTGTTGACGCTGTCCTTCAGTGCCTTGGCAACGGTCACCTTGACCTGCTTGTCGGCAGGCTTGGTCATCATTTCCTGGGTTTGCGGGTTGCGCACCTGACGCTCGGGGCGCGCGCGGCAGGCGATCTTGCCGATGCCGGGCAGGGTCACCGCGCCGCCATTGGCGACTTCGCGGGTGACGACGGCGGCGATCGCATCCAGAGCCGCAGAGGCCGATTTCTTGTCCGAGCCCAGTTCTTCGGCCAGCGTGGCGACGAGTTGGGTCTTGGTCATCGGTTTGGCGGAAGCCGTAGCCATGTTCTGTCTCCTCTTGCCCTTATCCTTGGGGCCCACAAATTGCGCCTTTTGCGGCATAACGCCTGCTACACACGGTTTTGACCGACGAATCAAGCCTTTTTCGCGGATTGCGCGAAAACCGGCATCACCGGGGCGGTTGACGTAGGGTTAAATGGGGTCAAAGGAAGGCCGTTTCGCTGAAAGAACGCAGTTTTCGCGAGTGAATCCGCTCCAGCGGCATCTCGCGCAGCTTCTCCATCGCGCGGATGCCGATCAGCAGGTGATTGGCGACCTGCGTGCGATAGAAATCCGTCGCCATGCCGGGCAGCTTCAATTCGCCGTGCAGCGGCTTGTCGGACACGCACAGAAGCGTGCCATAGGGCACCCGGAAGCGGAAACCGTTGGCGGCGATGGTGGCGCTTTCCATGTCCAGCGCGACGGCGCGCGACAGCGACAGGCGATGCACCGGGCCGGACTGGTCGCGCAATTCCCAGTTGCGGTTGTCGATGGTGGCGACGGTGCCGGTGCGCATGATCCGCTTCAGCTCGTAGCCGTCCAGCTGCGTGACCTCGGCCACGGCCTCCTGCAGGGCCACCTGGACCTCGGCCAGCGGCGGGATCGGCACCCAGACCGGCAGGTCGTCGTCCAGGACGTGATCCTCGCGCAGATAGGCATGCGCCAGGACGAAATCGCCAAGGCTCTGGCTGTTTCTCAGCCCCGCGCAATGGCCGACCATCAGCCAGGCATGGGGGCGCAGCACCGCGATATGGTCGGTCGCCGTCTTCGCGTTCGAGGGCCCGACGCCGATATTGACCAGCGTGATCCCCTGCCCGTTGGCGCGTTTCAGGTGATAGGCGGGCATCTGCGGCATCTTCGACAGCGCCACGATCCGGCCGTCCGAGGTGGTGATCTCCTGGTTGCCGGGCGCCACGAAAGAGCTGTAGCCCAGGGCCGGCTCGGCCAGCGCGCGGCGGGCGAAGGCCTCGAACTCGTCGACATAGAACTGATAGTTGGTGAACAGGACGAAATTCTGGAAATGCTCGGCGGCGGTGGCGGTGTAATGGGCCAGCCGCGCCAGCGAGTAATCGATGCGCTGCGCCGTGAAGGCCGCCAGGTGCTGCGTGCCGTCGGGCAGCGGCACGGCCATGCCGTTGACGATGTCGTCGTTCACCGTGTTCAGGTCCGGCACGTCGAAGACGTCGCGCAGCGAGAAATCCAGCACGCCTTCCTGCGGCACGGCCAGGTCGCTTTGCGCGGCGACGGCGAAATGCACCGGCATCGGGGTTTCGCTGACCCCCACCGTCAGCGGCACGCCGTGGTTCTTCACCAGAAGGCCGATCTGCTCGATCAGGTAATTCTCGAACAGGTCGGGCCGGGTGATGGTCGCGGCATAGCTGCCGGGGCTGGCCACATGGCCGAAGGACAGGCGCGAATCGATCTTGGTATGGCTGGCGATGGTCAGCCGCAGCTCGGGGTAGAAGGCGCGATAGCGCGCGCGCGGCTTTTCCCCCTTCAGCAGCCGGGTGAAATGATGCAGCAGGAAATCCGCCGCCTCGTCATAGAGGCTGCGCAGCCGGGCCACGGCCTCGGCGGGATCGGTGAACTGCTCCCTTGCCGCCGTCGGGGGCGATTCGACCGGCAGGAAGCGGGAATGTTGGGTCATGCTGTGGTCCTTGTTCGTCGATCCGAAAGTGGCACCCCGCCGCAGATCAGGCAAGCGTCTGGCATGTCCGCGCGGGCGCGACTAGGTTGCCCGCATGGAGATGCTTGTTTTCGGTCATGGCTATTCCGCCGGCTGGCTGACGCCCCTGTTGCGGGCCGAGGGCTGGCGCGTCACCGGCACCACCCGCGACCATCCCGACCGGGTCCGCGCGGCCGGGGCCACGCCGCTGATCTGGCCGGGCGAGGAGGATCGCGTCCGCCAGGCCATCGCGCGGGCGGATGCGATCCTGGTCTCGGTCGCGCCGGACGCATCGGGCGATCCGGTGCTGGCCGCCTTCGCCGAGGATATCGGCCGGGCCGCGCCGCGCTGGCTGGGCTATCTGTCCACGACCGGGATCTATGGCGACCGCCAGGGCGGCTGGGTGGACGAGGACAGCCCGCTGGACCCCTCGACCCGGCGCGGCCAGGCGCGGGTCGCCGCCGAGGCCGCCTGGCAGGCGCTGGCGGAGGCGCGGGACCTGCCCCTGCACATCTTCCGGCTGGCCGGGATCTATGGCCCCGGCCGCGGCCCCTTCCGCAAGCTGCGCGAGGGCAGCGCGCGGCGGATCGTCAAGCCGGGCCAGGTCTTCTCGCGCATCCATGTCGAGGATATCGCCCAGGCGCTTCTGGCCTCGATCGACGCGCCCAAGCCGGGGGCGATCTACAACCTGTGCGACAACGAACCGGCGCCGCCGCAGGACGTGATCGCGCTGGCCGCCCGGATGCTGGGCGTGCCCGCCCCGCCGGTCGAGGATTTCGACCAGGCAGAGATGACCCCGATGGCCCGGTCCTTCTATGCCGACAGCAAGCGGGTCTCGAACCGGCGGATGCTCCGGGATCTGGGCGTGACCCTGCGCCATCCCGACCTGCAGAGCGGGCTGGCGGCGATCCTTGCCGCCGAGATTGCCGCCGAGATCGCCGACCGCGACCGCTGAGGCCGCGCGCCG
The DNA here is from genome assembly GCF_003709565.1 of Paracoccus sigandri. Classification (GTDB taxonomy): domain Bacteria; phylum Pseudomonadota; class Alphaproteobacteria; order Rhodobacterales; family Rhodobacteraceae; genus Paracoccus; species Paracoccus siganidrum. The sequence goes on from NZ_QNRC01000007.1 coordinate 63,258, forward strand.
CATTGCCTTTGGCGCGCCCCCCCGGCATGATCGCGGCCATGACCAGCCAGGAAGCCAATCAGGAAGCCAGCCATGAAGGACGGGGGCCGATGAAACCGGATGTCGATGTCCTGATCGCGGGCGGCGGGCTAAACGGCCCCACGCTGGCCCTGGCGCTGGCCGGTGCCGGGTTGTCGGTGGCCGTCGCCGATGCCCAGCCCGCCCGGACGCGCGCGGGCGACGATTTCGACGGCCGCGCCTATGCGCTGGCGCTGGCCTCGCAGCGGCTGCTGAAAGCGCTGGGGCTGTGGGAGGAGCTGGCCCCCGAAAGCCAGCCGATCCTGGAGGTCAAGGCCTCGCAGGGGCGGCCCGGCGAAGGCGCCGCGCCCTGTTTCCTGCATTTCGACAGCGCCGAGATCGAGGAAGGCCCGGTCGGCTGGATGCTGGAGGACCGTTTCCTCTATCGGGCGCTGCTGGCGGCGATGGCCGACCGGGTGCGGCATCTGCCGGGGCTGGCGGTGACGGCGCAGGAACCGGGGCCGGCGGGCATCACCGCGACCCTCTCCGACGGCCAGCGGATCACCGCGCGGCTGCTGGTCGGCGCGGACGGGCGCGGGTCGGGTGTGGCGGCGCGGGCGGGGATCGAGCGGCGCGGCTGGGATTACGGCCAGACGGCGCTGGTCGCCTCGATCGACCACGACCTGCCGCATCACGGCATCGCGCATCAGTATTTCATGGCCACCGGCCCGCTGGCGATCCTGCCCCTGCGCGGCAATCGCAGCAATATCGTCTGGTCCGAGACCCATGACAACGCCCAGGCCATCGCCGCCCTGGACGACGCCGCCTTCCTCGAGGTGCTGCGCCCCCGCTTCGGCGATTTCCTGGGCGGGATCCGGCTGGCCGGCCCGCGCTTCTCCTATCCGCTGTCGCTGAGCCTGGCCGAAAGCTATGTCGCGCCGCGCGTGGCGCTGGTGGGCGACGCGGCGCATGGGGTGCATCCGATCGCGGGCCAGGGGCTGAACCTGGGGCTGCGCGACGTGGCCGCGCTGGCCGAGGTTCTGGTCGAGGCCGCCCGCCGGGGCGAGGATATCGGTTCCGATCTGGTGCTGGAACGCTATCAGATCTGGCGGCGCTTCGATTCGACCAGCCTGGCCCTGGGAATGGACACGGTGAACCGGCTTTTCGCCAGCGACAATCCGCTGCTGGCCGGTGCGCGCGGCCTGGGCATGGGCATCGTCAGCGCCATCCCGGCGCTGCGGCGCGGCTTCATGCGGCAGGCGGCGGGACTGTCGCTGGACCCGATGCCGCGGCTGCTGGCGGGCCGGCCGCTGTAACGTCACGTCGCCGGAACCGTCACGGCAATGCGAGCGTTGGCCGCCCTGATCGTCCGCTGCTTGTGATGTGCATGACGGCATGAAACCGCTATGATCGGAGCCATGAACATACGCTCTCTCGCCCTTGCGCCCGCCCTGCTCATCAGCCTCGCCCTGCCGGCGCTGGCCGAAAAGATCTCGCTGAACGAGATCTCGCGCTATCTCAACAGCCTGACCACCGTCACCTCGGCCTTCACGCAGGTGAACCCGGACGGCACGATCTCGACCGGGACGGTCTATATCCAGCGGCCCGGACGGGTCCGCTTCGAATATGCCAACGACAATACGCTGGTCATGGCCTCGGGCGGCAATGTCGCCATCTTCGACGGCAAGTCCAGCGGCGGGCCGCAGCAATATCCGCTGTCGCAGACGCCGCTGTCGATCATCCTGGCCCCCAATGTCGACCTGGGCCGCGCCAACATGGTCACCGCCCATACCGAGACGCAGAACGCCACCGTCGTGACCGCGCAGGACCCGCAGCATCCCGAATACGGCAATATCCAGATGGTCTTCACCTCGCCGACGGAACTGCGGCAATGGGTCGTGACCGACGACAGCGGCCAGAAGACGACCGTGATCCTGGGCGAGATGCAGAAGGGCGGCTCGATCCCCTCGTCGCGCTTCTCGATCAACAACGAGATCTCGCGCCGCAACTGATCGCGGGGACTGAAGGAAGCCCCGCCTTCCATCAACGCGGCTGATGCGTTCCATCACCAGAACCGGGCTTGATCCCCAGGCCCGGCCTTGCCAATGCTGGCGGCGAGATATTTCCGCACAGGTCCCGCCATGCAGTCCCATGCCCGCCTCTTCACCCCGATCCTGATCGGGGGCTCTCTGATCCTGCTGATCAATTTCGCGCTGCGGGCCAGCTTTGGCGTGTTCCAGATCCCGATCGCCCAGGAATTCGGCTGGCCGCGGGCCGAGTTCAGCCTGGCCATCGCGATCCAGAACCTTGCTTGGGGCATCGGCCAGCCGATCTTCGGCGCCCTGGCGGAACGCTGGGGCGACAGGTGGGCGATCATCCTGGGGGCGATCCTCTATTCCGCCGGGCTGGTCCTGACCGCCTTCGCCACCAGCCCGGCCACGATGCAACTCTTGGAGGTGATGGTCGGCTTCGGCATCGCCGGGACCGGCTTCGGCGTCATCCTGGCCGTGGTCGGCCGCGCCGCCAGCGACGAGAACCGCAGCCTGGCCTTGGGGATCGCCACCGCCGCCGGTTCCGCCGGGCAGGTCTTCGGCGCCCCCCTGGCCGAGATCCTGCTGGGCTTCTACAGCTGGCAGGCGGTGTTCATCATCTTCGGCGTGATCGTGCTGGCCTGCCTGGCCTTCCTGCCGATGCTGGGCTCGGGCAAGCCGGTCCGCCCCAGCGTGCTGGAGGAAAGCATGGGCAGCGTGTTGTCGCGCGCCTTCCGCGATCCGTCCTTCATGATGATCTTCATGGGCTTCTTTTCCTGCGGCTATCAGCTGGGTTTCATCACCGCGCATTTCCCCGCGATGATCACCGAGATGTGCGGCCCGATCAATCCGGTGGGCACCCTGGCCGCGCTGGGGATCACCACGACCTCGGCGCTGGGGGCGGTCGCGATATCGCTGATCGGGCTGGCCAATATCGCCGGGTCGATCCTCGCGGGCTGGCTGGGCAAGCGCTATACCAAGAAATACCTGCTGGCCGGGATCTATACGCTGCGCACCGTCGCCTCGGCCGCCTTCATCCTGATGCCGATCACCCCGGCCTCGGTGGTGGTCTTCTCGCTGGTGATGGGCGGGCTGTGGCTGGCCACGGTGCCGCTGACCTCGGGGCTGGTCGCCTATATCTACGGGCTGCGCTACATGGGCACGCTTTACGGCTTCGTCTTCCTGTCGCACCAGATCGGCTCTTTCCTGGGCGTCTGGCTGGGCGGCAGGCTGTATGACGCGCATGGCGACTACATGCTGGTCTGGTGGGTCGGCGTGGGCGTCGGCGCCTTCAGCGCCTTGATCCACCTGCCGGTGCGCGAGGCGCCGTCGCGGCTGCCGGTGGCGGCCTGATTTTGTTTGACGGATCAATCAACCCTTTCTAGCCTCGGCAGGCGGGCGCCAATCCGCCAATCCGCAGAACAGGGAGAATTCCATGACAAGATGTCTTCGTCCCGGCCCGGTCCTGCTGGGGCTTGCCGCCTCGGCGATGATCGCGCCGGCCGCGCTGGCGCAGGAGGCCGAGGCCGCCACCGACTGCCCGGTGGCCGAATTCGCCATGGGCCTGCGCTTCCAGCAGCAATCGGCCGAGATCCGGGCGCTGCAATTGCAGGCCTACAACATCGCCACCGAGAAGCTGGATGCCGCCGTCGCGGCGGCCGAGGATCCCTCGAAACTGGCCGTCGTCACCGACCTGGACGAGACGGTGATCGACAACACCGCCCTGCTGGCGCGCGACCTGGCCAATTGCCATGTCTATGACGCCTGGGACACCTGGCTTCCGTGGGAACGCGACGGCAAGCCCGCGCTGATCCCCGGCGCGAAGGAATTCCTGGACCACGCCGACAGCCTTGGCGTGGCGATCCGCTATGTCTCGGACCGGGCGGACGAACAGAAGGATCACACGCTGGCCACGCTGACCGATCTGGGCCTGCCGCAGGTCAGCCCGGAAACCGTGTTGCTGCTGGGCCCGCCCAAGGTCGAACGGCGCGAGATCGTCGCTGCCGACCACCAGATCGTCCTGCTGCTGGGCGATACGCTGCATGATTTCGACGGCCGTTTCCGCAACACCCCGCTGGACGACCAGAAGGCCACCGTCGCCGAGGAAGCCGCGAAATGGGGCACCGAATGGATCGTCTTCCCCAATGCCAGCTACGGCACCTGGTCCGAGGCGCCGCTGACCGCCTGGGATGCCGAAACCGTCATCGAGGAATGGTGATCCCGCCCGTTTGACCTTGCCCCGCGCGGGCCCTAGCTTGCGGCCTGCGCGAAGGGGAAAATCCATGACCGACCAGAACAGCCGCAACCGGGAACATGCGGTGGCGATCCGTTACCAGCAACGCTCGGCCGAGGTGGGCGCGCTGCAGCGTCAATGCTATGCGCTGGCCACGCTGCGGCTGCGCGACGCGGTCAAGGTCAATGGCGGCGGAGAGGGGCTGGCAGTGGTCTCGGACATCGACGAGACGATCCTGGACAATACCGCGATCATGGCCCATGTGATGGCGGAAGGTCATGATTTCACGGATATTTCCCACTGGAAACGCTGGGAACGCGAAGGCGAGCCGGGCCTGATCCCCGGCGCCGTGGATTTCTTCACGCTGGCCGACCGGCTGGGGGTGACGATCTTCTACGTCTCGGACCGCTTCGACGAGAACAAGTTCGCCACCATCGCCACCTTGTCGCGGCTGGGCCTGCCGCAGGTCGTTGCCGACCAGGTGATGCTGTTCGGCCCGCCCAAGGCCGAGCGCCGCGCCGCCATCGCCAGCCGCTTCCGCATCATCCTGCAACTGGGCGACACGCTGCACGATTTCGACGGCGCCTTCGCCGGCCAGTCGCTGGAAAACCAGCACCGGCTGGCCGCCGACCATGCGGACCGCTTCGGCGAGGACTGGATCGTCTTTCCCAACGCCGCCCACGGCACCTGGCTGCAGGCGGACCTGCGCCCCTGGCAGCTGCCGCTGACCGCCGACCGGATCTAGCCCCCCTCAGCCGGCCGGGGCCTTCGGGATGGCGGGGCGGAAGCTCCAGCCGCGCAGGATCGCCTGGTAGATCTGGCGGCGGATCGACCAGGGGACGTTGCCGGCCTTCATCTGCGCGCGCACCCCCCAGGCGAAGCTCAGCACGCCCACCAGCCCCTGTTCGCGGCTGCGGAACGAGGTCTCGTTGCGGGCGCCATACTTGAACTTCCACAGGCTTTTCGAGGTCACGAGGCTGTAGTTCACGCCCTTGTTTTCCGGCGTGTCGTGGATGACGCGGCTTTCGGGCACGAAGATGCCGGGATAGGACTTCGCCAGCCGCCGCGTATATTCGGCATCGTCGAACCAGATGAAGTAATCCGAGATCGGCAGCCCGTGCTTCTCGATCGCCCATCGCGGCACCAGCACCGAGACGAAGGAACAGGAATCGACCAGCGCCCAGGCCTTTCCGGGCTGCACGAACCGCGCCCAGTCCCAGACCGGGCGGGGGGTGTTCATCTCGCATAGCGAGCCGTCGATCCATTCCACCCGCGAACAGGCGAAGCTGGGGCGCCAGACGTTCTCGGCCTCGAATTGCTGGATCGCGTCCAGCAGCCGCTCCAGCGCGTCGGGCTGCGGATAGGCGTCGTCGTCCGAGATCCACAGATAGTTCGCCCCCGCCGCATAGGCGACCTTCATGCCCTCGTGGAACCCCCCGGCCCCGCCGACATTCTTCGGCAGCCGCACATAGCGCAGGCTGGGCATCTGCGCCGCGCGGGTCTGGACCAGCGCCTGCGTGTCGTCGGTCGAGGCATTGTCGACCACGAAGACCAGGTCGGGTTTCTGCGTCTGCTGGTCCAGCGCGTCCAGGACGCGCATCAGCTTGTCCGAGCGGTTGAAGGTGACAATGACCGCGGCAGTCGTCGTAAGGGCAGTCATGTCAGGCGGTCTCGCCTTCGGCAGCGGCGCGATAGATCGGCATCAGGATGTCCTCGGCAGTCGGATCGGAAGCGATGTGTCGGAACCGTTCATGCAATTCCGTCTGCTGACGTGCAAGGAAGCCGGGGTCGCGCCACAGGCGGTCGACCGCCGAAACCGCATCCCGGACCGAGCCGAAGGGCTCCAGCCTCAGCAGCAGGTCGGGGGGCACGAGTTCCGCCTGAGAGCCCACATCGGTCGACAGCGGGATGCAGCCATGCTGGATCGCCTCGTAGCAGACCAGCGCCAGGCCCTCATTGTTCGAGGGCAGAAGCAGGATGTCGGAATTTCCCAGCAGCCCCGGAATGTCGGCATTGGCGGCTTCCAGCGTGACCTGGTCGGCAAGGCCGCGGCGCTTGACCAGCCCGGCCACGGTGTCGGCGAAGGGCCCCTCGCCCACCACGGTCGCCTTGAACTCGATCCCGTTGCGGCCCGCCCAGCGGGCCAGGGCGCGCAGCGTCTCGACCATCACGACCGGGCGCTTCTGGTAATACATCCGGCCGATGAAGGCCACGCGCAGCTGCTTCTGGCCGGGCTTCATGTTCAGCGCCGGCAGTTCCAACTGGTCCGCGCGCGGCAGCATCCGGCCCAGTACGACCTTGTGCATGACGTGGAACACGTCGCGATAATAGTCCACCAGTTCGCGGCTGATGACGTGGTGATGGTCGATATAGTTCGACCAGACCCCCGAGACGCGCGGATAGCCGCCATCGGGATGTTCGACGATATGGGTCGAATCCACGACCTTCAGCCAGGGCGCCGTCACCCGCAGATGCGCCAGCGCGGCATAGAGCGGCACGCAATGATGGACGTGGATCAGGCGGATGTTTTCGGCCCGCGCCAGCCGCTCGATGAATTGCGGCCACAGGTCATGCGCCAGATAGCGGTCCAGCCGGATGAAGCTGACGTCGGGATGATCCGGCAGCCGGTCGGCCAGCCGCTGCAGCGAGGGCACCGAGGCCACGACGATCACCCGCAGCCCGGCGGCCAGCGCCCAGTCCACGCAGTCGAAGGCCAGCTTCTCGGCGCCGCCGACCTCCAGCCAGTGAAAGCCGATCAGGATCGCCGGGCGCCTGGAGGTATCGGGGCCGCCCTCGTCGGGCGGCGGCAGCGCGACCGACCCCGCGCCGCGCGCCAGCGACTGGTGGCTGTGGCGCTGGCGGCACAGCCGCTTGCGCCGCATCTCCGCCTGGTAGCGGATATGTTCATAGGCCATCGGCCAGGCGTTGAACAGCGGCCCCAGCCTGCGCACCGGCTGCCAGGGCGCGTCGGCATTCCTGACCTCGCCCGGCGTCGGCGCCCGCGGGATCGAGATGTTGATCGTGCGGAACCGCGCCCCCGCCTGCCCCGAGGAAAGGCGCAGCCTGCCCAGGTATTCGGGCGACAGGTGATGGGGATGGAAGGTCATCCGTCCGTCGCGGACCGATGGCGCCGACCAGACCGGACTGTCGCATTGCCAGAACACGATCTCCAGGTCGTCGTCGGGAAACAGGCGGCGATAGATCGAGACGATCTCTGCCTGCTCGCGTTCCAGCCGCTTGATTTCCGTCTCGGCGACCGGACGGGCGGATGCGGGTGCTGTCATGACCGATGTCATCCTCGAGTCAGATAAACAATACAAATACGTCCAACCACGGCAACCAGCTACCACTGAAATTCAACGTCGGCACGGGGTTACGGGTTCACCCCCAGCTTCGCGCGATATTCCTCGAGCCGCGCCTTGATCCGCTTGCCGTCGGGCCGCAGCATATGCGCGGTTTCCATCAGTTCCCGCGCCAGCAGGGGATCGCGCTCTTCCACAGCGAAGGCCATGTCGCGCAGGTTGTCCACCTCCTTCTGGTTCACGCGGCCGTCGGGCAGCAGCGGCGCCAGCAGGCGGGCATAATGCGCGATCACCGCGGCAGAGGTCAGCTTGCTGCGAACCGCAAGGCCCGCCCTGCCCGCGACCTCGTCGAAATCGCGCGAGATCCGCGCGGCCTTTTCCTGAAACGCCCCGATATCCTTGATGTGGGAAAAGCTGGCCATGCCGAAATCCACCGCCGCCTTGGCCAGCCGGCGTCTTTCCAGCGTCTCGATGGGCTGGGCAGCCTGCACCAGTTCCTGCGGCTGGGCTGGCTCATGCGCACAGCCGACGGCTTTCAGAAAGCCCTCGATATGGGCCAGGCCGACCTCGCCATAGGACAGGGTAATCATGTTCTCGTGACCGAAGACATCGGCAAACCGCGTCCAGATCGCCTGCTGCGACAGGAAATTCTCATTCATCCCATTGAAGAAGCTTGGAAAGTTCCGCGTGCCGACCGGCCCCTTGTTGACCTCGTTATACCAGGATTTCAGCAGCGACAGCGGCTCGCGCAGGTAGAAGACGATCCGCGTGTCCCAGGCCGACAACCGCCGCGCAAGATCGCCAATCGCGGCGGCGGGGTCCTTGCGAAGGGCAAGCTGGACGAATTCCTCGCTGGAGATGACGATCTTCGTCTCGGGCGCGGCCTCGATCTCGGCGGCAAGCGCGGCATAGGCGTCGTCGGCCGCGACATCCTCGCCATACCAGGGCGGGGGCACGAAACCGTGCTGCCGCGCGACCGACAGCGACAGGTGCCCGTGATTGGTCGGATTGCGCAAGGGCCTGCCAGCGTCGGGATACAGATAGCCCTGCTGCCGCAGATCGTCGGCATGGCGGCTGCAATAGTCCTGAAGCGCGGATGAGCCGGTCTTGTAATGGCCGATATGCAGATAGAGGGTCTTCGTCGCGTCCAAGTCAGCCACCGGCACAGTCAGGAAATCCCGCCTCGTCTAGCGCGGGCTGGTCGGGGGCGTCAAGCGAGGGGTCCATCCAGACGAGCCATGAGTGGCAACTGGCCAAGATCGAAGCTTTGGGCTAGGTACGGGCATCACGAGAAGTTCTCGATACCGACCAGCATTTTGTCCATCTACGCAATGTGAGCGCATGAAAACATGCTATCTTCATCTGGGAATGCCTAAGACTGGGTCAAGCTCGATCCAGGAGGCGTTCCAAGGATATGAGGCGCCAAGCCTCGCCTATGCAAAGCTGCGGAGCAGTAATCATGGACCCGCCCTGTGCATGGCCTTTTCGAACAGCCCCGAGTCCCTGCCTGAATTGAAATGGCGCAACAAGAAGAAAAGGTTACTGCAACACGACCCGATCTCGCAAGCCAAGCGGCAAGTCAGCAAGGCGCTGGCCTGCAACAGCAGCCTGATACTGTCGGGCGAGATCATGATCGATCGCCTGAATGAGGCGGAGTTCGCTCAGATGGTTGCTGCGCTGCGAGACACCTTCGACCGTGTCGTCGCCATCGCCTATGTCCGTCCCCTCGCCTCGCTGGCCGCAAGCCAGTTCCAGCAACGCATCAAGACCGGGCAGCGACGCTTCGTGATTCCTGCGCCGGACTATCGCAAGCGGTTCGAAAAGGTCCGGAACCTGTTCGGGCCCGAGGATATCGTCTGGCGGCGCTTCGATCGCAAAGATCTGAAAAACGGGGATATCGTATCAGATTTCGCCGCTGTCCTAGGCGTCGACAGGCCAGGGCGGCCGGTCAAGATGAAGAATGAGTCGCTGACCGCAGAAGTACTTGCTGCAGTCTACGCCTTCAATCGCTTCACTGCACCGTTGCTGCCCCCGGCCATGCAGCATCGTATGCGGGCTGAACTTCTTACGAAGCTGCAGGGCAAGGGCGACACGAAGTTCGGATTTTCCCCGGAGTTGATCGAGCGGCATCTGGAACGCCATGAAGAGGATATCGACTGGATGGAATCGATTTGCGGTTTTGATGTGCGCGGCAACGTCGGGAAGGTCGCGACTCCGATTGCCGACCAGAAGCAGCTACTGGATCTGGCAGGCAAGATCGGCGATAGGGCGCAGACTGCCACAATAAGTGGCTCAGCCTGACATCTTCCGAAATCAAGAAGTGCTATGGGCGCTCACACTCCATGTCAAAGGTCTCAACTCATGCAATCAGATCTGCCAAAGCAGAACACGCGGATCCTTTTCCATGCGCCGGGGCTTGCGGCTCATCGGCCCGCGATGGATCTTCCGCATGTGCTTGGCGTTCAGCCAGCCACCATGCACAGCATCCAGGGCCTGTTGACTTCGCATGAGCTGACCGGAAACCGGGGCAACATCATCCATGCCGAGGCACCGGCCAAGCTGTTCAAACGCGATCCGCTGGGATCGGCCTATGGCAATATCGGAAAGCTTCACAAGCACTTGGGCGACGCCTTTGCCGATCGCATGGCCGAGCTGTTTGACATGATTGTCATCTCGATGGCGAATTTCATCCGGCCGGACCACAGTGTCGAGAATCTGGGGCACGCTCTTGTCGCCCTGGACGGGCGGGTTCCCTTCATCGTGCTGGGCGCCGGATTGCAGGGACGGCACGAACTGTCTGCGATCCGCAGAGGCAGTGTCGATACGATCGGCGTCATCAACGAGCGAGCCGCTCTCTTTGGTGTCCGCGGCGAGGAAACCTGCGGCTGGCTGCACAAGCACGGCTTCAAGAAGGCCGAGGTGCTGGGCTGCCCCAGCCTTTATGTCTATCCGCAATCCATCATGCTTCTCGACCCCACGGCCGCGCGCCAAAAGGGTGCTAATGCCAGCGTGATGACTGCGGGTCATCTTGCCATCAAGCAAGGCAATATCGTGCGCCGCGGCACAGATCTGGTGAGGGCCCTCGCCGGCACGGACGCATCCTACGTGATGCAGGATGAGTTCATCAGATACCCCGGCTTGAGGCATAGACCCTGCATCTACAGCGACGGAAATTCGCAGTTCGACAGTGGGTTCATGAATGCGTGGCTTACAGAACGCTACAAGAGGCCTGTGTCGTTCCGCAACTATTATTATTTCAACGAATCTGGAGCCTGGAGGCAGAGCGCATTGCGCCACGATGTCTTTATCGGCGACCGTTTCCACGGGGGGGTTGCCGCATTGCAAGCAGGCCTTCCGACGATATTCCTGAAGGAAGACAATCGCGTAGGCGAATTGACCGATTATTTCGCACTTCCCGCATTATCGATCAGCCAGTTCACAGAACTCGGTCTGGCAAAAACGCTGGAAAAAATGCTGGATGACGGCAAGATCACCCTGATGAAAACCAGATATCGTCAACGCTTCCGGCATTTCCGCAAGAGGATGAAAGAACAGGGGCTGACTGTCGTGTCGCGCTTGCCTGACTAATGGCGGCCATTGCGCATGGTGATGACGATCTGCATATCGCTGCCATCGTCGTAACCCATAACCGGCTGGAGCAGCTGCGGCTGACGGTGGCCCGGCTTCTGGACGAGCCGGTCGATCACATCTTCGTTTTCGACAATGCCTCGGATGACGGCACGGCGGAATGGCTGTCGGCGCAGGCGGGGCCGCGCCTGTCCTTTCGCCGCAGCGCGCAGAACCTGGGCGGGGCGGGCGGGTTCTCCCATGCCCTGCAAGAGGTCGGCCAGCGGCTGGACCCCGACTGGATGGTGGTGATGGACGATGACGGCCGCCCGGCAACGGGCGCGCTGGCTGCTTTCCGGGCGATGGATCGCGCGGAATGGGACGCGGTGGGGGCGGCGGTCTTCACCCCCTCGGGTGAGATCTGCGAGATGAACCGCCCCTATCGCAACCCCTTCTGGCACCTGCGCGAATTCGCCCGCACGCTGCGCGGCAAGGGGCGGGGCGGCTTCCACCTGCAAGACCAGGCCTATCGCCCCGACGCGCCGGTGACCGAGGTGGACATGTCCTCTTTCGTCGGGCTGTTCCTGTCGCGGAAGGCGGTCCGCCGCGCCGGCCTGCCGGACGAGCGGCTGTTCATCTATGGCGACGACCAGCTCTATACGCTGACCATGCGGCGGCGGGGGCTGCGGATCGCCTTCGCGCCCAAGGTCCGGTTCGAACATGACACCCAGGCGCGGCAGGCGGCCGGCGGGCTGGTTCTGCGGCCGCTGTGGAAGGTCTATTACATGTATCGCAACGCGCTGATCGCCTATCGCGTCGCGGCGGGGCCGTGGTTCTGGCCGCTGGTGCCGCTGCTGCTGGTGAAATGGCGCCGCAAGGCGCGCGACTATGGCAGCGACGCGGCCCGGTTCCGCCACCTTCTGGACCTTGCCATCCGCGACGGCCTGGCGCGGCGGCTGGACCGGAGCCATGCGGAAGTGCTGAAAATCGCCGAAAACGGCCAATAGGGACCGGGCGGGCCGCCTTCGTCTTGTGCAAGTCGCAAGGCTGTGGCTAGGGTCCCGCGACAATGAGGACGGGGCCCGGCGGGCCGCAGATATCGGGCAGAAGCTGATGCAATTTCTCTTGGTGGGGGCCGGGCTTTCCGGCGCGGTAATCGGACGCAAGCTGGCCGAGGCGGGCCATCGCTGCCGCATCATCGACGCGCGCGACCATATCGGCGGCAATTGCCACACGCGGCGGGACGAGGAGACCGGCGTGATGATGCATGTCTATGGCCCGCATATCTTCCATACCGACGACGAGGAAGTCTGGTCCTATGTGAACGGTTTCACCGAGTTCCTGCCCTTCCAGAACCGCGTCAAGACCACGGCGCGGGGCGCGGTCTATTCGCTGCCCATCAACCTGCTGACGATCAACCAGTTCTTCGGCACGACCATGCGCCCCGACGAGGCCCGCGACTTCATCGCCGACCAGGCCGACACCAGCATCACCGACCCGCAAAGCTTCGAGGAGCAGGCGCTGCGCTTCGTCGGCCGCGATCTCTACGAGGCCTTCTTCAAGGGCTATACCGAGAAGCAATGGGGCTGTTCGCCCACCGAGCTGCCGGCCTCGATCCTGAAGCGGCTGCCGGTGCGCTTCAACTATGACGACAACTATTTCTTCCACCGGTTCCAGGGGATGCCGCGCGACGGCTATACCCCGATGATCGAGGCGATCCTGGACCATCCCGGCATCACGGTGGAGCTGAACACGCCCTATCGCCCCGAGATGCGCGAGGCCGCGGACCATGTCTTCTGGTCGGGCCCGCTGGACGGGTTCTTCGACTATCAGCTGGGCCGGCTGGGCTATCGCACGCTGGATTTCGAGCGTTTCACCTATGAGGGCGACTATCAGGGCTGCGCGGTGATGAATTACGGCGACCGCGACGTGCCCTGGACCCGCATCACCGAGCACAAGCATTTCAGCCCCTGGGAAGATCACGAGGACAGCGTCTGCTATCGCGAATACAGCCGCGAGGCGGGGCCGGACGACATCCCCTATTACCCGATCCGGCTGGTGCGCGAGAAGGCGCTGCTGGAGGACTATATCGCGCTGGCCGAGACGACCGAGGGCGTGACCTTCGTCGGCCGGCTGGGCACCTATCGCTATCTGGACATGGACGTGACCATCCGCGAGGCGCTGGACACGGCCGCGACCTTCCTGGGCTGCCTGGCCGAGGGCAAGCCGGTGCGCGCCTTCATCAAGTCGCCGCGCTGAGGCGCGGCGATTTTTCGGGTATTTGGGCAACGAAGAAGCCCGGTCGCGGGATGGGGGGCGGTCAGGCCAGCCGTTCGGCGTGCCACATCACATGGTCGCCCATGAAGGTCTGCACGAAGAAATAGCTGTGGTCATAGCCCGGCTGCATCCGGAACTGGCCGGGCTGGCGGCGCTCCATCATCGCATGGGCCAGCGATTCGGGCTTCAGCAGGTCCAGGAACTGGTCCTTGCTGCCCTGGTCGATCAGCACCTCGCCCGGATAGCCGCGTTCACGCATCAGCAGCGTCGAATCATGGGCCGTCCAGGCCGCGCGATCCTCGCCCAGATAGGCACCCAGCTGCTTGCGGCCCCAGTCCGATTCGCTGGGATGGGCGATCGGGGAAAAGGCCGAGACCGAGCGATAGCGCTCGGGGTGGGTCATGGCGATGGTCAGCGCGCCGTGGCCGCCCATCGAATGGCCGGTGATGCCCATCGCGTCGCGGTCGATGGCGAAATTGTCGCCGATCAGCTCGGGCAGTTCGTGGACGATATAGTGCCACATCTGGAAATGCGGCTTCCACGGGTCCTGCGTGGCATCGACATAGAAGCCGGCGCCCTGCCCCAGGTCATAGGCGTCGTCGTCGGCCACGCCCTCGCCGCGGGGCGAGGTGTCGGGGAAGACGATGGCGATGCCCGCCTCGGCGCACCATTCCTGCGCGCCGGCCTTGGTCATGGCGTTTTCATGCGTGCAGGTCAGGCCGGACAGATACCACAGCACCGGCACGCGGCCATGCTGCGCCGCTTCGGGCAGGAAGATCGCGAAGGTCATGTCGGTCCCCGTCGCCTGCGAGCGGTGGCGATAGACGCCCTGCGTGCCGCCGAAGCTGCGATTTTCGGAAACGGTTTCATAGCTTTGCGTCATTCGGAATCCCTCCTGGTCAGATCGGTAAACATGACCAGCGCATCGACCGGCCCGTGTTCGGGGTGATCAAAGGCAGCCGGCAGGCGGCCGACAATGGCAAATCCGGCTTTCTGCCACAAATGGACGGCATCCTCGTTGGTCGAGACGACGAAATTGAACTGCATCGCCCGGAAACCCTGGCCGCGCGCCCAGCTTTTCGCATGCTCGACCAGCGCCCGTGCCACGCCGCGCCCCCGCGCCTGCACATGGGTCGCGAAAGAGGCGTTGGCGACATGCGAGCCCCCCGCCGGGCGATTCGCGCCGACATGGCTGGTTCCCAGGACCCGGCCGCCGATCTCTGCCACGAACACCGTGAAGGGACGCGCGAACCAGTCCGCCAGGGCCTCGTCCCGCGTGATGTCGCGCGGGATGCAATAGGTCTGCCCCGCGCGATAGACCGGCTGGAGGATCTTCCAGATCGCGTCGTGATCACCGGCGGTCGCGGGGCGAATCACCACCCCGCCAGCCGTCATTTCAGCTCATCCACGGAGCGGATGACCTTGCCCAGCAGGCCGTAATCCAGGGCCTCTTGCGTATTCAGCCAGAAGTCGCGCTGGGTGTCCTGCTCGATCCGCTCGACCGTCTGGCCGGTGGCCTCGGCGAAGATCTGGTTCAGCCGGTCGCGCATCAGCCGCACCTGTTCCGCCTGGATCATCATGTCGGAGGAGGTGCCGCCGATCCCGCCCGAGGGCTGGTGGATCAGGAAGCGGGTATTGGGCAGGCAGAAGCGGTTCTCCTTCTCGGCGCCGATGAAGATCAGCGCGCCCGCCGAGGCCACCCAGCCCGAGCCGATGGTGCGCACGGTCGGGCGGATGAACTTGATCACGTCATGGATCATGTCGCCGGATTCGACATGGCCGCCGGGCGAGGAGATCAGCATGTTGATCGGCGCGTCGCTGTCCTCGGCCAGGGCCAGCAGATGGGCCACGGTGCGCTGCGCCAGCTTGTCGGTGATGGCGCCGGCGACGATCACCGTGCGCGACTTGAAATAGAGCTTGCCGATCTTGTCGCCTTCGGGAAGGCCCAGCCCGCCATCCTTGTCGCCCTTCTGCGGACGGTCGTCATCATCGTCGTCGTCATCGTCGTCCAGCCAGTGATGGCGCATGCCCTGCTCTCCTTCTTCTCATGGCGACGGCGGAGCCCGCGGCCCCGCCGTTCTTTTACCTAAGCAGCCATGAAGGATCAGTAAAGGACGACCGAGCGGATGGATTCGCCGTGATGCATCAGGTCGAACCCCTTGTTGATGTCGTCCAGGGGCATGGTGTGGGTGATCATCGGGTCGATCTCGATCTTGCCCTCCATGTACCAGTCGACGATCTTCGGAACGTCGGTGCGCCCGCGCGCGCCGCCGAAGGCGGTGCCCTTCCAGACCCGGCCGGTCACCAGCTGGAACGGGCGGGTGCTGATCTCGGCCCCCGCCGCCGCCACGCCGATGATCACCGACTGGCCCCAGCCGCGATGGGTGCATTCCAGCGCGTCGCGCATCACCTTGGTGCTGCCGGTCGCGTCGAAGCTGTAATCCGCGCCGCCGATCTGGTCGAAGGGGGTCTTCGTCATCTCGACGATTTCCTGGACGACATTCTCGACATTCTTCGGATTGATGAAATGGGTCATGCCGAAATGCTCGGCCATCGGCTTCTTGTCGTCGTTCAGGTCCACGCCGATGATCATGTCGGCGCCCGCCAGGCGCAGGCCCTGGATCACGTTCAGGCCGATCCCGCCCAGGCCGAAGACCACCGCCTTCGCGCCGATTTCCACCTTCGCGGTGTTGATGACGGCACCAATCCCTGTGGTCACGCCGCAGCCGATATAGCAGATCTTGTCGAAGGGCGCGTCCTCGCGGACCTTGGCCACGGCGATTTCCGGCAGCACGGTGAAGTTCGAGAACGTGGAGCAGCCCATGTAGTGATGGATCGGCGTGCCGTCGGGCAGGCTGAAGCGGCTGGTCCCGTCGGGCATCAGCCCGGCGCCTTGCGTGGCGCGGATCCGGGTGCAGAGATTGGTTTTGCCCGACAGGCAGGAGGCGCATTCGCGGCATTCCGGCGTATAGAGCGGGATCACGTGATCGCCCGGCTTGACGCTGGTGACGCCGGGGCCGACCTCGACCACCACGCCGGCGCCCTCATGGCCCAGGATCGCGGGGAACAGGCCCTCGGGATCGGCGCCCGAGCGGGTGAATTCGTCCGTGTGGCAGATGCCAGTGGCCTTGATCTCGACCATGACCTCGCCGGCCTTCGGGCCGTCAAGGTTGACCTCCATCACTTCCAGCGGTTTGCCGGCCTCGAGGGCCACGGCGGCGCGGGTTCTCATCGTTACTCTCCTGTCCTTCCGATCGGGCTTCAATGATGGCCGAAGGGGCCGAATTCAACGGCCCCCCGGCAGGTTCTTCAGCGTCAATACGCCGCCGCCCCTCAGGCGGCCAGCGCGCCGGATTTCTTCGCCACATGGGTGGCGATGGCATCCATCAGCGGTGGCGACAGGGCGTCATAGGGTTCCAGCCCAAGCTCGCGCAGGCGCGACCGGATACCGTCCATCCGCGACGGATCGACGCCGGATTCGATGATCGAGCTGACGAAGGCCGCGAATTCCGGCGCTGACCAGCCATCCTCGGACGACAGTTCGGTATGCACGAAATCCAGCCCGTAGAACGGATGGTCCTTGTTCTCGATCCGGCCGTACATATGCACGCCGCAGCCCGTGCAGCGATAGCGCTGGATCGGCGCCTCGCGGTTCACGATCTCCAGCTTGTCGCCATTTTCCAGCACCTCGATCGCGTCGCGGGACACGACAGCGACCTGGCTGAAGATGGCCCCATCGGGCTTCCAGCACTTGGTGCAGCCGCAGACATGGTTATGGGCGGTCTGGGCACCGACGCGAACCTTGACCGGATCCGACGCGCAATGACAGGTCAGGACCCCGCCGGTGAAACTCGGATTGCCCGCTTTGATGCCGTTATCGACGGCGGGGTGAATCTTCACCCCATCTGTATTCGCCATGGTCCCTTCCTCCGATAGACCGAACGGAAACAAGCGTCGCGCGGACGGGGCCGGGGAACAAGTCAGCGGAAGGTTGTAGCGCCCCGCCGGCACGGTGGGGCGCCGGGACGGCTCAGGCCGCCGGAGTCGAGGAAACGCCCACTTTTGCTGGGCGCAGCAGGCGGTCATGCAGGCGGAAGCCGTTCTCCATCACCTGGATGATTTCGCCCGCGACGGTGCCGGGAACGGCCGCTTCGAACATCGCCTCGTGGAATTGCGGATCGAACTTGTCGCCCTGCTGCGGCCGGATGACGGTGATTCCATGCTTGCCGAAGACGTTCGACAGCTCTCGCAGGGTCAGCTCGACCCCCTCGATCAGCGCGGCGGCGGTGGTGCGCTGCTCCTCTCCGGCGGCATCCAGGGCGCGGGTCAGCGCATCATGGACGGGCAGCAGGTCGCGGGCCAGGCGCGAGCCGCCATATTGCTCGGCGTCGCGGCGGTCCTTTTCGGCACGCTTGCGGGCGTTTTCGGCATCGGCCAGCGCGCGCATGAACTTGTCGCGAAACTCGTCGCGCTCGGCGCTGATGCGGGCGATCTCGTCCTCGGGATCCGCCAGCGGGTCCTCCAGGAATTCCTCGATCGGCTGTTCGTTCTGCTCGGTCATCTCAACTCATCCTTTCCGGCCGGACAGCACCCGCCCGACCAGCTGCGCCGTGTAGTCGACGATCGGCACGATCCGCCCATAGTTCAGGCGCGTCGGTCCGATGACGCCCACCGCGCCAACAATCTTCCGGTCGGCATTCATATAGGGTGAAACCACCAGAGCGGAACCCGAAAGTGAAAAAAGCTTGTTTTCGGAACCGATAAAGATCCGCACGCCCTCGCCCTGCTCGGCCAGTTCCAGGAATTCGACGATGTCGCGCTTGCGTTCCAGGTCGTCGAACAGCACGCGGATGCGGTCCAGGTCGGCGGCCTCGCTGTCCAGAAGGTTCGCCCGCCCGCGCACGATCAGGCGCGGATCGGTCTGGCCGTCGTCCCACAGCGCCAGCCCGGATTCGACCAGGTCGGCGGCCAGCGCGTCCAGCTCGGCCCGGCGGGCGGCCATCTCGCGGCTGATATGGCCGCGCAGCTCGGCCAGGGTGCGGCCCTCGGCCATGGCGTTGAGGAAGTTCCCCGCCTCGCGCATCGAGGAAGGCGTCTGGCCCGGCGGCGGGGTGAACAGGCGATTCTCGACATGGCCATCGGCGAAGACCAGCACCACCAGCGCCCGGTCGGGGGCAAGGCTGACGAATTCGATATGGCGCACGGGCGCCTCGTGCTTGGGCATCAGCACCAGCGAGGCGCCATGCGTGATCGAACTGAGCGCGGTGCTGATCCGGTCCAGAAGCGCGCTCGTGTCGCGGCTGTCATTGCCGACGGTCTGGTCGATCATCTCGCGGTCGGTGGGCGCGACCGCGTCGATCTCCATCATCCCGTCCACGAACAGCCGCAGCCCCAGCTGCGAGGGCAGCCGCCCGGCCGAGATATGCGGGCTGTCCAGAAGCCCCATGAATTCGAGGTCCTGCATCACGTTGCGCACGGTGGCCGCGCTGACGCGTTCCGAGAGCGCCCGCGTCAGGGTCCGCGAGCCGACAGGCTCTCCGGTTTCCAGATAGGTTTCGACGACGCGGCGAAAGACTTCGCGGGATCGGTCGTTCAGCTCTGACAGCAGCGATTCCTGGCTCATGTCCCTCGCGGGGTTGCGTGTTGGGGCGGCGGGCCTGTATTTGGCAGCCAATCTTCAGCGAAAGGATCGACCATGCGCCCTTCAGGCAGGAATTTAAGCCAAATGCGCCCGATTTCAATTGAAACCGGGGTGATGGGCCATGCGGAAGGCTCTTGCCTGATCCGTTGCGGCAACACCCATGTGCTGTGCAGCGCCACCATCGAGGAAAACCCGCCGCGCTTCCTGAAGGGAACCGGGCTGGGCTGGGTCACGGCGGAATACGGAATGCTGCCGCGCGCCACCAATACCCGCAACCGGCGCGAGGCCGCGCAGGGTCGCCAGTCGGGCCGCACCCAGGAAATCCAGCGCCTGATCGGCCGCAGCCTGCGCGCCGGCGTCGACCGGGTGGCCCTGGGCGAGCGGCAGATCACCATCGATTGCGACGTGATCCAGGCCGATGGCGGCACGCGCTGCGCGGCGATCACCGGCGGCTGGGTGGCGCTGCGCCTGGCCGTCGGCAAGCTGCTGAAGGCGGGCATCGTGACCAGCGACCCGATCCTGGATCACGTCGCGGCGGTCAGCTGCGGCATCTATGCCGGCCAGCCTGTGCTGGACCTGGACTATGCCGAGGACAGCGAGGCCGGCACCGACGGGAACTTCGTCCTGACCGGCGCCGGGCGGCTGATCGAGGTGCAGATGTCGGCCGAGGGCGCGACCTTCTCGCGCGAGGAGATGGCGAAGCTGCTGGACCTGGCCGAGGCGGGCATGGCCGAGCTGGTCGCCGCGCAGAAGGCGGCCGTGGCATGAGGCGGCGCTTTGCCGACAAGCGGCTGCTGGTCGCCACCCATAACGCCGGCAAGCTGTCCGAGATGCGCGCCCTGCTGGCCCCTTATGGCGTCGATGTGATCGGCGCCGCCGAGGCCGGATTGGCGGAACCCGTTGAAACGGAAGACAACTTCCTTGGAAATGCGCGGATCAAGGCGCGCGCCGCGGTGGCCGCGACGGGCCTGCCGGTGCTGGCCGATGACAGCGGCATCTCGGTCGATGCGCTGGGTGGCGCGCCGGGCGTCTATACCGCCGACTGGGCCGAGACCGGCAATGGCCGCGATTTCGGCATGGCGATGGAGCGCACCTGGCGCGAGCTGGAGGAACGGGCCGCGCCCGAGCCGCGCAGCGCCCAGTTCCGCTGCACGCTGGTGCTGATGTGGCCCGACGGCCATGACGAGGTCTTCGAGGGCGTGCTGCCCGGCCGCGTCGTCTGGCCTCCGCGCGGGGCGGAAGGCCATGGCTACGACCCGATCTTCATGCCCGACGGCCATCAGCTGACGCTGGGCGAAATGCCGGCCGCGATGAAGAACTCGCTCAGCCACCGGGCGCTGGCCGTGGCGAAACTGATCGAGGGCTGCTTTGCGTAGGATATCGACCGGATCGCCCTTCGAGGCGGCGATGGGCTATAGCCGGGCCGTGGTGAAGGGCAACTGGTGCTTCGTCTCGGGCGTGACCGGCTATGACTATGCCAGCATGACCATGCCCGAGGACGTGGCCCGGCAGGCGCGGAACTGTTTCGCGACGATCTTCGCGGTGCTGGATCAGGCCGGCTTCGGGCCTGACGACATCGTGCGGGTGCAATATACCGTCACCGACCCCATCTATGTCGAGGCGATCACCCCGGTTCTGGGCGAGGCGCTGGGAGAGGTCAGGCCCGCCGCGACGATGGTGGTGGCCGGGCTGATCCGCCCCGAGATGAAGGTCGAGATCGAAGTCACAGCGATGCGGGAATGACCGGCACCAATCTGGCAATCGAGGACGTGGCGGCGGACTGGCGCCAGGGCGGCTTCGGGCTTTACGTCCATTGGCCGTTCTGCGCGGCCAAATGCCCCTATTGCGACTTCAACAGCCATGTGGTCGCCACGGTGGACCAGCCGCGTTGGGCCGCCGCGCTGAGCGCCGAGATCGCCCGGCTGGGCGCGGAACTGCCCGGCCGCCACCTGGGCAGCATCTTCTTCGGCGGCGGCACCCCGTCGCTGATGGCGCCCGAGACGGTGGACCAGGTCCTGCGCGCGGCGCGGGCGGCCTGGGGCTTTGCGAATGACATCGAGATCACGCTGGAGGCGAACCCGACCAGCGTCGAACAGGGCCGGTTTCGCGCCTATGCCGATGCCGGGATCAACCGGCTGTCGATGGGCGTGCAGGCGCTGAAGGACGAGGACCTGCGGCGGCTGGGACGGATGCATTCCGTGGCCGAGGCGCGGGCGGCATTCGACGTGGCGCGCAGTTGTTTCGACCGCGTCAGCTTCGACCTGATCTATGCGCGCCAGGGGCAAACGGCCGGCGACTGGCGCAATGAGCTGCGCGAGGCCCTGAACATGGCGGTCGATCACCTGTCGCTCTACCAGCTGACGATCGAGCCGGAGACGGCCTTCGGCGCCCGCGCCGCCGCCGGCAAGCTGCGCGACCTGCCGGACGAAGATGTCTCTGCGGATATGTATCTGGAAACACAGGATATTTGTGCCGGTTTCGGAATGGCGGGCTATGAGATCTCGAACCACGCGCGGCCGGGAAGCGAGAGCCGCCACAACCTGGTCTATTGGCGCCAGGGGGATTGGACGGCGGTCGGTCCCGGCGCCCATGGGCGCATGACCCTGCCGGAAGGCCGCGTCGCGACCGAAGCATATCGCGCGCCCGGCGCCTGGCTGGAGGCGGTCGAGCGCAAGGGAAGCGGCGAATCGCTGCGCGACGTCCTAGCGCAGGACGAGATGGCGACGGAATATCTGCTGATGTCGATGCGGCTGAGCGAGGGCATGGACGAGGCGCGCTATGCACGGCTGGCGGGCCTGGGACCGGACCGAGAAAAAATGACGGAACTTGAAGAACTTGGCATGATCCGGCGCCGCGACGGGCGCATTATCGCCACCGACAGCGGCCGCCCGCTGCTGAATGCCATCCTGCGCGAGCTGGCGGCCTGACATGCGGCTTGTCCTTTATCTTGTCGGCTCCGCCTCGCTTGTCCTTGGCATCATCGGTGCCTTCCTGCCGGTCATGCCCACGGTCCCCTTCCTGCTGGTCGCGGCCTGGGCCTTCGCGCGCTCTTCCCCGCAACTGCGGCAGAGGATCCTGGATCACCCGGTCTATGGCCATCACGTCCGCGAATGGCAGGAACGCGGCGCGGTCAGCCGCCTGGCGAAGGTCTGGGCCGTCAGTGCCATGAGCGTTGGCGTCGCCCTGGCCCTGTGGCTTGGCATCGCCCCGTGGATCGTGGCCGTGCAGGCCGGGATCTGCGCCGCCGTCGCCGTCTTCCTGGTCACCCGGCCCGAGACCTGAGCGCCCTGCCCGGTGCCCTCAGCGGTCGCCGCCGAGGATCTGGCACAGCCGGTCCAGCTGATCCAGGTCCTTGTAGGTGATCGTCAGGTGGCCGCCATCGGTCCCGACATGGCTGATGCTGACCTTCATCCGCAGATGGGCCGAAAGGTCGGCCTCCAATGCCCGCGTATCGGCATCCTTCTCGCTGCTGCGGCTGCTGGATTTCGGCCGCGCGGCTTCCGGCTGCGCCTGCTTGCGCACCATGTCCTCGGTCTCGCGAACCGACATGCCCTTGTCGATGACCCGGCGCGCCAGCTGCGCGGCATTGGGCGCGGTGATCAGCGCCCGCGCGTGACCGGCGGTCAGCCTGCCCTCCTTCACCCAGTCCTGCACCTGGTCGGGCAGCGACAGAAGCCGCAGCAGGTTGGCGATATGGCTGCGGCTCTTGTTCAGGGCCTCGGCCAAGCGTTCCTGGGTATGGCCGAACTTGTCCATCAGCTGGCGGAACGAGGCGGCCTCCTCGATCGCGTTCAGGTCGGCGCGCTGGATGTTCTCGATGATCGCGACTTCCAGGACCTCGGTATCGTCCAGTTCGCGGATGATGACCGGAAGCTCGTGCAGCTGCGCCATCTGCGCGGCACGCCAGCGCCGCTCGCCCGCGACGATCTGGTAGAGCCCGTCGTCCCGCGGATGCGGACGGACGATCAGCGGCTGCAGCACGCCGCGATTCTTCAGCGAATCGGCCAGTTCCTGAAGCGCCGCCGGATCGAAGCTGCGGCGCGGCTGGTCGGGATTGGCGGTGATCTGCTCGATCGGGATCATGGTCCGGTCGCGGCTGCTGGGCGTCGGCGTCGCCAGGTCGACATCGGCCATGAGCGCGGAAAGGCCACGGCCGAGGCCGCGTTTTGCAATCTTGTTGTCGGACATCAGGCGGCCTCCGGGATCAGTTTCAGTCGGGCGGCAAATTCGGTCGCGAATTGCCGATATGCCGCGCTGCCCTTCGAGCTGGGATCGTAATTCAGCACCGGCTGGGCATGAGACGGCGCCTCGGACACCCGAACATTGCGTGGAATTACAGTCGGATAGACAAGATCGCCCAGGGTGGCGCGGGCATCGGCCTCGACCTGCTGCGACAATGTCGTCCGGGCGTCGGCCATGGTCAGCAGAACGCCATTGACCCGAAGATCCGGGTTGGCCGTCTGGCGAACCTGGCGCACGGTGGTCAGAAGCTGGGAAAGCCCCTCCAGCGCCAGAAATTCCGCCTGAAGCGGCACCAGGACACTGTCCGCGGCGACCATGGCATTCACCGTCAGCAGGCCCAGGGCCGGCGGGCAATCGATCAGGATGATCGTTCCCGGCACGGTCTTCCGAAGCTTCTTGCGCAACAGCCGGACGCGGTCGGCGACCTGCGAAAGCTCGATCTCGGCGGAGGAGAGATCGGATGTCGCGGGCACGATCCGCAGGTTCGGCACATCGGTATCGATCGCGACATCCTCGAGATCTTCCGATCCCGCCAGAAGATCGAAGGTGGTCTTGACCCGCTGATCGGCGTCGATGCCCAGGCCGGTCGAGGCGTTGCCCTGCGCGTCGAGATCGACCAGCACCGTCGGATGACCCGCCTGGGCCAGTGCGGCGCCAAGGTTGATCGCTGTCGTCGTCTTGCCAACGCCACCCTTCTGGTTGGCAATGGCCACGATATGGAGGTCACTCATGCGAAAGCCTGCTAATCCTGAGTATCGCCGCGCCGTGCTGCGTTTCGCTGGGATAGCTGAAAAGGTCGAATTTCCAGTGGCGGCGGGCTTCTTCGACCTCGCTTTGCCATTGTGCGCCCTTCAGCAACCAAGCCTGCCCGTCCGCCGCCAGATGATGATCCAGATATGCCATGAGGCGAGGAAGCGGGGCAAGTGCCCGCGCGCTGACATAAGCGGCATTCAGCGATTTGATGCCTTCGATACGCGCGCAAAGAACGCTTGCGCGTGGCAGGTCCAGTTCCCGGATCACGGTGCGCAGGAAGGCAGCCTTGCGCTGGTCGCTTTCGACGAGCTTGACGGTGACGGGGCGATCCGCGCAGGCAATGGCCACGACCAGGCCCGGCAACCCGCCGCCGCTGCCGAGATCGACCCATTCCCCGCCTTGAGGATCGGCCAATCGCACCAGTTGAAGGCAGTCATCGATATGACGGGTGCGCAGATCTGGTAGAGTCGCAGGCGAAACGAGGTTTATCTTGGGGTTCCAGCGCCTCAGCAATGTTTCGTACAGGGTAAAACGCTCTGCTGTTTCACGTGAAACATTCATGCCCTTTTCCGCTTTCCACCGCGCGACATGGCCAGGATCAGCGTCAGCGCTGCGGGGGTCATCCCCTCGATTCGAGCCGCTGCAGCCAATGTCGATGGCTTCGCCGCAGAAAGTTTGCCGCGCAGCTCTCCGGAAAGGCCGGATATGGAGCCATAATCGAGATCTGCGGGCAATTCGATGGCTTCATCCAATCGCAGAAGTTCCGCATCCCGCTTCTGCCTGTCGGCATACTGGTCATAGAGGGCATCATTCGCGACCTGCTGGAACGTTTCGGGATCAATCGCCTCAAGTTCCGGGGTCAAGGCGATTGCCAGCTGGCGATCGAAATTCTGGATTCCCATCAGCGCAAAGACGCTGCGACGCTGGCCGTCCTGCCGCACCGGGATACCTGCGCGCTGCAGTTCCGTCGGGGTAAAATCGATGGAATCCACTAGTTGGCGCGCCCTGTCGTAGCGCTCCATCTTCACTTCGAATGCCTCTCGCCTGCGATCACCGACGCAACCAAGATCGATGCCCAGCTGTGTAAGACGTCGATCGGCATTATCCGCCCTCAGGGTCAAACGAAATTCCGCTCGAGAGGTGAACATGCGATATGGTTCCGTGACGCCGCGCGAGGTCAGATCATCGATCATCACCCCAATATAGCTGCTGGTCCTGCTGAACTGAAATGCCGGCCGCCCCTGGGCCATAAGCGCCGCATTGACCCCGGCCACCAGGCCTTGCGCACCGGCTTCCTCGTAACCCGTGGTGCCGTTGATCTGTCCGGCAAGAAAAAGCCCGTCGACATTCCTGACCTTCAGGCTGGAATCCAGCGCGCGCGGATCCACATAATCATATTCAACCGCATAACCAGGTTGCGTGATCACCGCCTGTTCCAGGCCAGAAATGGACCGAACATACTCAAGCTGCACCTCCTCGGGCAATGAGGTCGATATGCCGTTCGGATATACCGTGTTGTCCTCAAGCCCTTCAGGTTCAAGGAAAATCTGGTGGGACTCCTTCTCGGCAAAACGCACGACCTTGTCCTCGATCGAAGGACAGTAGCGTGGTCCGCGTCCGGAAATATGTCCGCCATACATTGCGGATCGATGTATGTTCTTCGTGATTATGTCATGCGTCGTTGCATTCGTATACGCAATCCCGCAGGAAATCTGGGGCGTGGTCACCGAACGGGTCAGATAGGAAAACAGAACCGGTTCCGCGTCTCCCGGCTGCGATTCGAGCCTGTCCCAGGCAATGGTGCGCCCATCCAGTCGCGGGGGGGTTCCGGTCTTCAATCGCCCCAACGGCAAGTCGAACCGCATCAGCGAATCAGCCAGCTGCGTCGAGGCGTTGTCTCCCCAGCGCCCCGCCTTCCGACTGACATCGCCGATATGTATGACCCCATTCAGGAAGGTGCCAGTGGTCAGGACAATCGACGAGGCCTGGATCTCTTGCCCGTCGGAAAGCACGACCCCATCCACCCAGGATGCCCCGCCTTTCAGCTGACAAACCTCTCCGAACAGCAGATGAAGATTCTTCGTCTCGGAAGCATGTTTGTAAGCTTCTCGCCGATAGAGGCTGCGATCCATCTGCGCACGGGGTCCCTGAACCGCCGGGCCTTTCCTGCGATTCAGAAGCCTGAACTGGATCCCGGCCCGATCCGCAATGCGCCCCATCACGCCATCCAGGGCGTCGATCTCTCGGACCAGATGGCCCTTCCCAAGACCGCCGATCGCAGGATTGCAGGAAAGCGTGCCGATATCCTCTCGCCGCATGGTTATCAGCGCAGTGGAAGCACCCATGCGAGCGGCGGCCGTGGCCGCTTCAAGACCAGCATGTCCGCCGCCAATGACGACCACATCGAAATGTTTCACGTGAAACACTCCCTATTTCCCAATGCAGAATGAGCCAAAGATCACCTCCAGATACTCTTCCGCACCGATTCTGCCAAGCAATCTGTCCAGTGAAACCGCGGCCTGCCTGATCGCTTCAGCCAGTATCTCGGGCGGCAGCCCATCAGGACTTTCCAGGGAATCCCGCGCATCCGTGATGGCCCGAAGCTGCCGTTCATGACTGATCAACCCGGCACCGGCGATACGCTGCGACAGCCGTCCATACAGCGCCTGCAGCAGAAGATCGATTCCCTCGCCGGTCAGCGATGAAACCGCCATGCCGGCTTCCCTGGCCCCAAGATCGGCCTTGGTGCCGACGGATATGTCTCCATCCACCCAAAGAGAGCTATCGATCTCGCCAACGGGCGACACATGAAGCCGCAGATCGGCCTCAATCGCCCTCTGGCGTGCCCGGTTGATGCCCATGGCTTCAATCCGGTCGCTCGCATCCCGCAGACCGGCGGTGTCCAGAAAGGTCACGGCGATGCCGTTCAGGTCGATCCGCAACTCGATCACATCCCGCGTCGTGCCGGCGATCTCCGACACAAGCGCGACCTCGCGCCTGGCAATCCGGTTGATCAGGCTGGATTTCCCGGCATTTGGCGGTCCGATGACGGCGACCTCGAACCCCTTCCGCAGACGCTCGGCCGCCGGAAATCCGCCGATTTCGCCGTCCAGTTCCTCGCGAAGCTGCGCAAGAATCTGATAGACCTCATCGGGAATGTCCTCGGGAACCTCTTCATCGGCGAAATCGACGCTGACTTCCACCAATGCGCCTGCGCGAATCAGCAATTCGCGCCATCGCTCGGCCTTCTTGCCCAGGGCGCCGCTGGCATTTTTCAGCGCGAGTTTCCTCTGTGCCTCGGTCTCGGCTTCCAGCAGATCGCCAAGACCCTCTACCTCCGCAAGATCCATGCGCCCGTTCATATAGGCCCGGCGCGTGAACTCTCCGGCTTCGGCCATCCGGCATCCGGCAGCTTCCAGCGCCGTCTTCACCCGCCGCACGATCACCGGCGCGCCATGAAGCTGCAGTTCGGCCACTTCCTCGCCCGTAAAACTGCGGCCGGCGTCGAACCAGATCACCAGCGCCTGGTCCAGTTCCTCGGCACCGTCCCGCAGCACACGCAACACCGCCCGACGCGGCTGGGGAACATTCCCCGCAAACCGCTCCAGCATTGCCCGAGCGCCCTCACCGCTCAGCCTGATGACGGAAACGCCCCCCCGCCCGGGCGGGGAGGCTTCCGCGAAGATAAGGTCCATGACAGCCCCGTCAGGCGTTCATCGAGTCGAAGAACTCGGAATTCGTCTTCGTCTGCTTCAGTTTCGAGATCAGGAACTCGATCGCATCTGTCGTTCCCATCGGATTCAGGATCCGGCGCAGCAGGTAGGTCTTCTGCAGATCGCGAGATTCCACCAGAAGTTCTTCCTTCCGGGTGCCGGACTTCAGGATATCCATCGCCGGGAAGACGCGCTTGTCCGCGACCTTCCGGTCCAAGACGATCTCGCTGTTGCCGGTGCCCTTGAATTCCTCGAAGATCACCTCGTCCATGCGCGAGCCGGTATCGATCAGCGCCGTCGCGATGATGGTCAGCGACCCGCCCTCCTCGATGTTCCGCGCCGCGCCGAAGAACCGCTTCGGACGCTGCAATGCATTCGCATCGACACCACCCGTCAGCACCTTGCCCGAGCTTGGCACCACGGTATTGAAGGCCCTACCAAGTCTGGTGATCGAATCCAGAAGTATAACTACATCTCGTTTATGCTCGACCAGGCGCTTGGCCTTCTCGATCACCATCTCGCTGACCGCGACGTGTCGGCTGGCCGGCTCGTCGAAGGTCGAGGAGATCACCTCGCCGCGCACGCTGCGCTGCATGTCGGTGACTTCCTCGGGCCGCTCGTCGATCAGCAGCACGATCAGATAGCATTCCGGATGGTTCTTCTCGATCGAATGGGCGATGTTCTGCAGCAGCACGGTCTTGCCGGTCCGCGGCGGCGCCACGATCAGCGACCGCTGGCCCTTGCCGATCGGCGCCACCAGGTCGATGATCCGGGCCGAGCGGTCCTTGATCGTCGGATCCTCGATCTCCATCTTCAGCCGCTCGTTCGGGTAAAGCGGCGTCAGGTTGTCGAAGGCAACCTTGTGGCGGGCCTTCTCGGGCTCCTCGAAATTGATCCGCTCGACCTTGGTCAGCGCGAAGTAACGCTCGTTCTCGCCCGGCGCGCGGATCACGCCCTCGACCGTGTCGCCGGTGCGCAGGGAATGCTGGCGGATCATGTCGGGGCTGACATAGATGTCGTCGGGACCGGGCAGATAGTTCGCCTCGGTCGAGCGCAGGAAGCCGAAACCGTCCTGGACCACTTCCAGCACGCCCTCGCCGCCGATATCCCAGCCCTCTTCGGCATGTTCCTTCAGGATCGAGAACATCATCTCGCCCTTGCGCATGGTCGAGGCGTTCTCGATCTCCCATTCCTCGGCCATGGACAGCAGGTCTGCCGGGCTCTTGGCCTTGAGTTCGGACAGGTTAAGGCGCTCTTCGCTCATTTCGTCACCGATCGGCCGCTGATGGCGGCACAAATGTCATGTCATGGAGAATCCCGCACCGGACGGCCGGGTTTGCAGGCCAGATAGGCATGAATCCGGCCCGAGTCAATCTTTCCGTCAGAATTTGACGATCACCGCCAGGACGATGCCGACCATCAGCAGGGTCGGCACCTCGTTCATCATCCGATAGCGCCGTCCGCTAAGCGACCGTCCCGCCGCCAATGCGCGCCGCTGCGCCGCACACCAGCCATGGAAGCCGCTCATCGCGATCACGCATGCCGCCTTCACCCAGGGCCAGGTCATCGACCAGTCGACGATCCCCGGCGTCAGGACCAGCATCAGCCCGCTGATCCAGGTCGCGATCATCGCCGGGCGCATGATGATGCGCAGCAGTTTTTCCTCCATGACCGCAAAGCTGTCGGTGGGCTCGCCGCCCGCCATGCCGCGTTCGGCGTGATAGACGAACAGCCGCGGCAGATAGAACAGCCCCGCCATCCAGGACAGGACGGCCATCACATGAAAGGCCTTCACGTAAAGATAGATCGTCGCCAGCAGGTCGGTCATCGCAGGATCTCCAGTCCCGCTGCTTCTAAAATAAAGATAGATAGAAAGGAATGTTGTTGCAGTAGGGCCTGTGGACAAAGGGATTACCGGGCTTTCCCGATTTCGATCCCCAGTCCGGGCTGCTGTGGACAAGATCGGGATTAACCGAGGTTAACAAGCAAAAATCATTTAATATCAATGATGTGATTTGTGGATAACTCTGTGGAAATTCTGTACCGACCGGTTCTGTCCACAGATGCGCGATCTCCGGCAGCCCGGCTGTGCACCTGTGGACGACCCGCTGCCGTTCACGGCCCGTTCCGGGCCTATCCGCGCACTCTGCCGCCCGGCGCCGGCTTACCCACGGATTCGCCCTCGCAGTTGTCCCCGGACTCATCCACAGGGCCGGAAATAGCGTAAAACCCGGCCTGATGGCTTTCCTCTGCCCGGCAGCCGTCCTAGTCTGCAGTCTCAGGGAAATTCAGCAGAAACAGACGCAGATGTCCGACGAAACGCCTCAGCCCTCGATCCCGCTGGCCGGAGTGATCGGGATGCCCATCGCGCACAGCCGCTCGCCCCTCATCCATGGCTTCTGGTTGCGGCGCTATGGCATCAAGGGTCATTACGTCCCGATCCCGGTGATGCCCGAACATCTGGCCGAGGTCCTGCGGGCCCTGCCCCGGATGGGTTTCGTCGGCGTGAACGTCACCATTCCGCACAAGGAAGCCGCGCTGACGCTGGCCGATATCGTCACCGACCGCGCGGCGCTGATCGGGGCGGCGAACACGCTGATCTTCCGGCCGGACGGCAAGATTCATGCCGACAATACCGACGGTTACGGCTTCATCGCCAATCTGCGCCAGCACGCGCCCGACTGGCAGCCCCAGGCCGGTCCAGCGGCGGTGATCGGTGCTGGCGGGGCGGCGCGGGCCGTGGTGGCCTCGCTTCTGGACGGCGGCGTGCCGGAACTGCGCATCACCAACCGCACCAAGATCCGGTCCGAGCAGATCCGGTCGGAATTCGGCGCCCGCGTCGTGGTCTATGACTGGGCCCAGGCCGGCAACATGCTGGAAGGCGCGGCGACCGTGGTCAACGCGACCTCGATGGGGATGGAAGGCAAGCAGCCGCTGCGGGTGCCGCTGGACGCGCTGTCCTCGGGCGCGCTTGTCACCGACCTGGTCTATACGCCGCTGACGACCCCCTTCCTGGCCGAGGCGCAGCAGCGCGGCTGCCATGTCGTGGACGGGCTGGGCATGCTGCTGCATCAGGCCGCGCCGGGATTCGAGCGCTGGTTCGGCCAGCGGCCCGAGGTCGATGACGATACCCGGAAGGCCGCATTGGCATGAGCTATCGGCTGGGCCTCACCGGCAGCATCGGCATGGGCAAGTCGACCACGGCGGCGATGTTTCGCGATCTGGGCCATCCGGTCTGGGATGCCGACGAGGCCGTCCATCGCCTCTACGCGCCCGGCGGCGCCGCGGTCGGGCCGGTGGGGGACGCCTTCCCGCAGGCGCTGAAAGGTGGCGGCATCGACCGTGCGGCGTTGAAGGCCGCGCTAGCCGGGAACCCTCAGGCGCTGTCGCGGCTGGAGGCCATCGTCCACCCGCTTGTCGCGCGGGACCGCGCGGCTTTCGCCCAGTGCCACCGCGACCGGCCCCTGCTGGTCTTCGACATCCCGCTGCTGTTCGAGGCGGGCGGCGCGGATGAGATGGACGGCGTCGCAGTGGTCTCGACCGATGCCCGGACCCAGCGCGCGCGGGTGCTGGCGCGGCCGGGCATGACGCCGGAGACGCTGCAGATGATCCTGTCGCGGCAGATGCCGGATGCAGAAAAGCGCGCCCGCGCCGACTGGATCATCCCGACCGACAGTCTTGATATCGCCCGCGCCGCCGTCGCGCGGATCTGCCAGGAGGTGACGAAACATGCGTGAGATCGTTCTGGACACCGAAACCACCGGCTTCGACGCCGAAAAGGACGACCGCATCGTCGAGATCGGCGCGTTGGAGCTGATGAACCACCTGCCCACCGGCCGGACCTTCCACGTCTACATCAACCCCGAACGCCCGATGCCGCAGGAGGCTTTCGAGGTTCACGGCCTTGGCGACGATTTCCTGCGCGACAAGCCGAAATTCGCCCAGATCGTGCAGGATTTCGTGGATTTCATCGCCGATGACGCCCGGCTGGTGATCCATAATGCCAGCTTCGACATGAAATTCCTCAATGCCGAATTGAAGCGCGCGGGCTATCCGGTGCTGCCCTGGTCGCGCGCCCTGGACACGCTGGCGCTTGCGCGCGAGAAATTCCCCGGCGCGCCGGCGTCGCTGGACGCGCTCTGCCGCCGTTTCGGCGTCGACAATTCGGGGCGCGAGCTTCACGGTGCGCTCCTGGACAGCGAGCTTCTGGCCGAGGTCTATCTGGAACTGATCGGCGGCCGCCAGCCGGATCTGGTTCTGGACCAGCCGGGCCAGGACGGCACTGCCGGTCCTGCGCGCAGCACGGGGCACGCCCCCCGCGGCGCCCGCCCCGCGCCGCTGCCGCCGCGCCTGACCGAGGCCGAGGCCGCCGCCCATGCCGAATTCGTCGCCAAGCTGGGCGAGGAATCGGTCTGGGCGCGGTATCGCGCATGAGATCGGCGCGCCCCACCGCCTCGGACGGGAAGACGGCGCGATGCTGACCTATTTCCGCGATCTGTGGAGCTTCTGGGCCTCGGTCTTCGAGCGGCTGGACAAGACCCACATGACGCTGATTGCTGCGGGCGTGGCCTTCTATGCCATGTTCGCGGTCTTTCCGGGACTGGCGGCGATCATTGCGCTGTGGAGCCTGTGGTTCGATCCGCAGGTCATCATGGCCTATGTCCAGGTCGCGCATGAATTCCTGCCGCAGGGCGCGGCCGAGATCATCGACCGGCAGATCGACGACCTGACCTCGGCCGGGCGCACCTCGATCGGCTGGGCCTCCTTCGTGTCCTTCATGATCGCCACCATCGCCGCGCGGGCCGGGGTCGAGGCGCTGATCCGCGGGCTGAACGCCGCCCACGGGGTCCGGGCGCATTCGACCATCTTCGGCTTCGTGCTGGCCTATCTGCTGACGCTGGCCATCGTCGGCGTGTCGCTGGCCGGGCTGGCGACCATCGTGCTGGTGCCGCTGGCGCTGAACTTCATGGTGATCGGCCCGGTGCGCGCCTGGCTGCTGGCGGGCCTGCCCTGGGCGGGGATGTTCCTGCTGGTGATCGTCGGCATCGGCATCCTCTACCGCTATGGGCCGAACGTGAAGGCGCCGCGCACCCCGGTCTTCACCTGGGGATCGCTGTTCGCGGCGCTCTTGTGGGCGGCGGGGTCGCTGGCCTTCTCGGCCTATCTCAGCAGCTTCAACAGCTATAACCGCATCTACGGGTCCATCGGCGCGGTCGTGGCGCTGCTGATGTGGTTCTACATGGGCGGGTTTTCGGTGCTGCTGGGGGCGCTGGTCAATGTGGAACTGGCGCGCCGCAAGCGCATCGCCGCCGCGCGCAAGGCGCGGCAGGCGGTTGGCGGATCGAAGGCCTAGGCTTCCAGCCCCTCGGTCGAGGCGAAGAACATCGCCTGCGACACGGCCGAGCGGACCTGCTCCTCGTTATAGGGCTTCGAGATCAGGAAGGCCGGCTCCGGGCGGTCGCCGGTCAGCAGGCGCTCGGGGAAGGCGGTGATGAAGATCACCGGCACGTCGCCCAGCTCGCGCAGCAACTCGTTGACCGCATCGATGCCCGACGAGCCGTCGGCAAGCTGGATATCGGCCAGGATCAGGTCGGGGCGCGCCTTGCCCGCCAGCTCGATCGCCTGGCTATGGGTGCGCGCGACGCCGGTGACCTCGTGGCCCATCGCCTGCACGATGCCCTTCAGGTCCATGGCGATGATCATCTCGTCCTCGATCACCATGATCTTGCCGCGCAGGGCGGCGCCCATCTCGGCCAGGGCGATCTGCACCAGTTCCTCGGCCTCGGCCTGGTCCAGCTGCATCACGCGGGCGATCTGGTCGTAGCGCAGCTCCTCAATGGTGCGCAGCAGCAGCGCCTCGCGCGAATTCGGGGTCAGCGCGCGCAGGTGGTCCTGGGCACGCTTCTCGCGCGTGCTCAGCTCGCCCTGCTCGACCGGCTGGCCCGAGCTTTGCCAGATGGCGTGGAAGGTGCGGAACAGGCCGATGCGCGTCTCGTCCTCGGCGTCCAGGACCGAACGGTCGGACAAGATCGCCTCCAGCGTGGCGGCGGCATAGTTGTCGCCCGCGCTCTGGCTGCCGGTCAGCGCGCGCGCGTAGCGGCGCAGGAAGGGAAGCTCGCGGCCGATGGAAGTGGCCAAATCGGCGGTTGCCATGATCAAGTCCTCGAATTTCGCATATTGCGTGGAACCATATCCAACCCCTACAGGTTGGTCCGCGTGCGCACAAGATTGCCGGGACTAACAAAAGTATGACCACAAAGCGGGATGACCGTCGAAAGGCGGCGATAGAAAAGCAGATCGACGAGAATCTGAAGCGCGTCTACGAGCAGGACGCAACCAGCGAGATTCCGGACCGCTTTCTCGAATTGCTCGACAAGCTGAAGAAGCAGGACTGAGTGTATGAAGCAGGCTGCCAAGCGCCATGCCGACCAGCCCCCGGCTGCGGATGACCGTGAACCGCGCGACCAGCTGGTGGATCACCTGCCGGCCCTGCGCGCCTTTGCGCTGTCGCTGACCCGCGAGGGCGCCTCGGCCGACGACCTGGTGCAGGACACCATCGTCAAGGCCTGGACGAACATGGATAAATTCCAGGCGGGCACCAATCTGCGGGCCTGGCTGTTCACCATCCTGCGCAACACCTTCTATTCCGCGCGGCGCAAGACCAAGCGCGAGGTGGCCGATACCGACGGCATCCATGCCTCGCGCCAGGCGACGCGGCCCGACCATGACGGCCGCCTTGCCCTGAAGGATTTCCGCGCCGCCTTCGAGCAGCTGCCGGACGAGCAGCGCGAGGCGCTGATTTTGGTCGGCGCGTCGGGCTTTTCCTACGAGCAGGCGGCCGAGATGACCGGCGTCGCGGTCGGCACGGTCAAGTCCCGCGCCAATCGCGGCCGGCGGAAACTGGCTGAACTGCTTGATCTTTCCGGTGCCGACGATCTGGACATGACCGACCAGGCCACGCTAGCTGTGATGTCGGCAAGCCAGACGGTCATGCGCTAGGCGGGCCCGAACGCCGTCCAAGAGGGTTTCATGCTGCGCAGGCTGGGCGACAGGCTGGACTTCACCAAGGGCCTTGGCTTCCGCCTGGCTGCGCTTCTGTCGGTGGCGATCCTGCCCATCGGGATGATCTCGCTGATCCAGAACCTGAACCTGTCGCAAGAGGCCGAACGCAGCGCCGAGATCGCGCTGCTGGGCCGGACCGCCTCGGCCGCCGCGGGCGAACGCGCGCTGCTGCAAAGCGCGCTGGGATCGGCGGATGCGCTGGGTCCCGCGGTGCTGGAGGCGCTTGACGACCCGCGCGCCTGTTCCGACCTGATGCGCAACTTCATCG
The DNA here is from genome assembly GCF_003709565.1 of Paracoccus sigandri. Taxonomy (GTDB): domain Bacteria; phylum Pseudomonadota; class Alphaproteobacteria; order Rhodobacterales; family Rhodobacteraceae; genus Paracoccus; species Paracoccus siganidrum. Next base: position 98,343 of record NZ_QNRC01000007.1, read on the forward strand.
AACGCAGCGCCACCTATGTCGCCGCGCTCTTCGTCCCCTCGGACGGGCTTGCCACCTGCACCTCCAGCCGCAACGGGCAGGAGGTGGTGGATGTGCGCACATCGCCCGCCTACGAGGCGTTCAGCGCCTCGCCCGGCACGCTGGTCACCTCGATCGATCGCGGGCTGATCAGCCGCCGGCCGGTCGTGTCGGTGATCCAGCCGCTCTATCGCGACCGCGAATTGCTGGGCTATGTCGCGATTTCGCTGACCCAGGAGCTGCTGCGCTCGACCCATGCGATGTATCAGGGCACCGATGGCGCGCGCATCGTCACCTTCAGCCATCGCGGCGAGATCGTGACCTCGGACGCGGAATCCGCCGAGGAAGCCAGCGCCTTCCTGCCGCGCGGGGCGGAACTGTCCAGCCTGCTGTCGCGAACCGAGACCACCTTCCGCGATAGCTCGAACAACGGCGAATCGCGCGTCTTCGCGGTGGTGCCGGTGGTGCCCGGCCTGGTCTATGCCATCGGCAGCTGGAGCCCGCGGACGGTGGGCTTCGGCGGCTTGCAACTGTCGCGCTTCGGCGCCTTCCTCTTGCCCATCGCGCTGTGGCTGGTGTCCCTGGCCGTGGCCTATTTCGCGGTCTTTCGCCTGGTTCTGCGCCATATCCGCGAATTGCGCGGCCAGATGCGCCGCTTCGCCATCGGCAGCCGCGCCAGCCCGCCCCCGGTGCTGGAAGGCGCCCCGACCGAGATCGCCGATGTCAGCCAGACCTTCCACAACATGGCCCGGATCCTGATCCGCGACGAAGAAGCGATGGAGGCCGCCGTCGCCGAAAAGACCGTGCTGCTGAAAGAGGTCCATCACCGGGTCAAGAACAACCTGCAGCTGATCGCCTCGATCATCAACATGCAAAGCCGGGTGATCGACGATCCCGATGCCAAGCGGGTGCTGCGCTCGGTCCAGGACCGGGTGGCGGCGCTGGCGACGATCTATCGCAACCTCTACCAGGCCGAGCATCTGGACGCGGTGCAGGCCGACCGGCTGATCGGCGACATCATCAACCAGATGGCCAATGCCTCGCTGGGGCCGGGCGCGGGGCTGCGCATCGACACGCAGCTTCAGCCGCTGACGCTGCTGCCCGACCAGGCGGTGCCCTTGTCGCTGCTGGCGACCGAGGCCTTCACCAATGCGCTGAAATATGCCGGGATCGCGCCGGGCGACGATCAGCCCTGGGTGCGGGTGTCCCTGAAATCGACCGAGCCGGGCCGCGCCGTGCTGGAGATCGTCAATTCGCTTGGCGCCTGCGAGCAGCAATCCGAGGGCACCGGGCTTGGCAGCCAGCTGATCGAGGCCTTTTCCACGCAGCTGGAAGGCGACGCCTTCTCGGGGGTCGAGGGCGACACCTTCGTGCTGCGCCTGCCCTTCCGGGTCGAGGCCGCCCAGAGTGCGGCGCCGGGCGATGTGCGCAACGTGGTGCTGACCTCGGCCGCGCGGGGCGGCGCCCGGCACTAGGCCCGTCCTGGCCGCAGCTGCGCGCTTGCCAGCCCCGAAAAGCCGCATATGGTGCGAATGATGATGCGCGAAGGCCAATATGATCTGGATTCCGGCGCCGGGCTGATCGCCTGCCCGCGCTGCGATGCGCTGCATGTCGAGCTGGAGCTGACCTCAGGCGAGACCGCGCGCTGCATCCGCTGCGGCTCGGTCCTGGCCAAGCCGCGCGCCGGGGCCTTCGTGCAGCTGATCGCGCTGTCCTTCACCTCGATGGTGCTGATGGTGGGGGCGATCTTCTTTCCCTTCCTGGAAATCTCGCGCATGGGCTTCGGCAACGCCACCTCGCTTTTCGGCGTCGCGCTGGCCTTCGCCGACGGCGTGCTTCTGCCGCTGGTGCTGGCGGTGCTGGTGATGATCGTCGGGCTGCCGGTGCTGCGGGCCTTCCTGATGGTCTATACGCTGGTGCCGCTGGCGCAGGGGCGCCGGCCCTATCGCCATGCCGCCGATGCCTTCCGCCTGTCCGAGCAGCTGCGCCCCTGGTCCATGGCCGAGATCTTCGTGATCGGCACCTCGGTCGCGCTGGTCAAGGTGGCGGGCCTGGCGACGATCAGCCTTGGCCCGGCCTTCTGGGCCTTCTGCGGGCTGATCCTGGTCAACCTCGCCTCGCGCGGGTTCATGTGCCAGACGACGATCTGGGACGCGATAGAGGACGCGGGCCTGCCGACCGACGGCCGCGAGATGGTCGAGGGGCGGGCATGAGCGCGCCCCTCGACGCCGCGCCTGACGAGGGGACGCATGACGGGCCGGTGATGACCGCCCATCGCGCCGGGCTGATCGGCTGCCGCAGCTGCGGCCGCGTCTGGCCCGAGGATCAGCACCGCTGCAGCCGCTGCCACGCCCGGCTGGTGCCGCCCGACCGGCGCGGATTGCAGGCGGTCTGGGCGTGGTGGTTCGCCGGGCTGATCATGTATATCCCCGCCAATGTCTTCCCGATGATGCGGACCGAGACCTTCGCCGGGCTGATGGGCAGCGCCGAGGCGACGATCATGGAAGGCGTGATCGACCTGATCAAGCATGGCAGCTACGACATCGCGGCGATCGTCTTCGTCGCCTCGGTCATCGTGCCGGTCGGCAAGTTCATCGCCATCGCCTGGCTGGCGATGGTGGCGGGGCGGCCGGCGACGGTGGATCAGGCGCATACCCGGCTGAAGGTCTACGAGGTGGTCGAATTCATCGGCCGCTGGTCGATGATCGACGTCTTCGTGGTGGCGATCCTGTCGGCGCTGGTGCAGCTGGGCTTCGTCGCCTCGATCCATCCCGGCCCGGCGGCGGTTTCCTTCGCGCTGTCGGTTGCCTTCACCATGCTTTCCGCGCAAAGTTTCGATCCAAGACTGATCTGGCGCGGCCTGCCGCTTCGGCGGCGGGTCAAGTGAACGGCGCGAAGCCGGTGCCGGGACAACGGGCAGGGAACGCTGAACGACGATGAGTGATACGCCGCCGCCGCCGATGAAACCGGCCAGCCCCGTGCGCAAGACCGCCGTCCGGGCGGCGCAGGCCGGGGTCAACCTGATCTGGCTGGTGCCGATCATCGCCCTGATCGTGACGCTGGGCATCGCCTGGAACGCCTATACCGGGCGCGGCGCGCTGATCGAGGTCGAATTCGCCGATGCCACCGGCATCAATCCCGGCGAAACCGTGCTGCGCTTCCGCGAGATCTCGGTCGGCCGGGTCGAGGCCGTCCGCTTCACCAGCGACCTGTCCCGCGTGGTGGTCGAGATGCGCGTGGACAAGGATGTCGCGCAATATATCGACGAGGAGGCCAGCTTCTGGATCGTCCGCCCGCAGGTCAGCGCGCAGGGCGTGACCCGGCTGGACACGGTGCTGACCGGCGCCTTCGTCGAGGGCTATTGGGACGCCGAGGTCAGCCAGCCGCAGCGGCATTTCGTCGGGCTGAACCGCCCGCCGCTGATCCGCAGCGACGCGCCGGGCACCTGGGTGCGGCTGTCGATGGAAACCGGCGACGGGCTGTCCGAGGGCGCGCCGATCCTGCATCGCGGCGTGCAGGTGGGCCGGATCGAGAATATCCGCATCTCGGACCAGGACGACCGGGTGCTGGCCGATGCCTTCATCGAGGCGCCTCACGACGGCAAGCTGACCACCGCCACGGCCTTCTGGGACACGTCGGGCTTTTCGCTGTCGCTGGGGGCGCAGGGCCTGTCCTTCAACGTGAACTCGCTGGCCTCGGTGCTGCAGGGCGGGATCGCCTTCGAGACGCTGGTCAGCGGCGGCAGCCCGCTGCAGCCGGGCCATGAATTCACTGTCCAGCCCGACGAGGCCAGCGCGCGCAACAACATCTTCCCCTCGGACGAGGGCGAGCCCCTGCGGATGAGCCTGCTGATCGGCGATTCCGTGCGCGGCCTGGCCAAGGGCGCCGACGTGCAATACCAGGGCCTGCGCGTGGGCCAGGTCACCGACCTGTCGGTCTCCATCGACGACCAGGCCGACGACCCGGTGTTGCAGCAGCGCGTGACCATCGCCATCTCGCCCGAGCGGCTTGGCCTGCCCGCCGGATCGACGCCCGAGGACGCGCTGCGCTTTCTCGAACAGGCGGTTGCGGACGGGGTGCGGGCGCGGGTCGCCTCGGCCGGCTTCCTGGGCACCTCGCTGATGATCGAGATGGTCAATATCCCCGATGCCGATCCCGCCGCCATCCAGACGCCGCCCGACGCGCTGCCGGTGATGCCGACCGTGCCCGGCGATGTCGAGGATTTCCGGGCCACCGCGCAGGGCTTCATCGGCCGTATCGGCAGCCTGCCCATCGAGGAGGCGCTGCAATCGGCGACCGACATGATGAACAGCATCACCGCCCTGGCCGGCTCTCAGGAAACCCAGGCCCTGCCCGGCAAGATCAGCGAGACCATCGACGAGGCGCGGGTGGCGATCTCCGATGTCGGCGCCATGACGACCGAGCTGCGCGAGGCCGGGACCGCCGCCAATATCGGCCGCATGGTCGACGAGGCCGCCGCCGCCGCCGAGGCGGTGCGCCTGGCCGCCGCCGACGTGCCCGAGATGGTCGAGGAAATCGACGCCGCCGCCGCCCGCGTGAACGAGGTCGATTTCGCCGCCATCAGCACCCAGGCCGAGGGCATCCTGACCGACCTGCGCGCCATGCTGGGCAGCGAGGATGCCGAACAGCTGCCGCGCAACCTGTCGGACACGCTGCAGGCGGCCTCGGGCCTGCTGAACGACCTGCGCGACGGCAATGCGGCGGGCAGCCTGAACAACGCGCTGGATTCGGCCAGCACCGCCGCCGATGAGATCGCGAGATCGGTGCAGGAGCTGCCGCAGCTGATCCAGCGGCTGCAGGCCACCGCCGCGCGTGCCGATGCGGTCCTGGCGGCCTATGGCGACCGTTCGGCCTTCAATGCCGAAACCATCAACATGATGCGCGAATTGCGCCGCGCCAGCGAGGCGTTCGGGTCGCTGGCCCGGATGATCGAACGCAACCCCCGCGCCTTCATCCTGGGACGATAAGCCATGACGACGATTGCCCGATACCTTGTGGCCCCGCTTGTGCTGCTGGCGATGGCCGCTTGTTCCAATCCCGAAAAGACCGGCCGCTTCCTGATCGACCCGCCCGCCTCGGGGGCGCAGGTGCCGAACCGGCTTGGCACGGCAGAGCTGAAGGACGTGTCGTTGCCCGAATATGCCTCGGGGCAGGAGGTCGCCTGGCAGACCGCGGATGGCGCGGTCAGGTCCAATCCCGACAACCTGTGGGCCGACAACCCGCAGCGCGGCTTCACCCTGGCCCTTGCGCGGGCGATTTCAGACATCTCCGGCGCCACCGTGATCGGAGAGCCCTGGCCGCTGGCCGAGCCGCCGCAGCGGCGGCTGGAGGTGCGGGTGGAAAAGGCCCTGGCGCAGGCCGACGGGGTGTTCCGGCTGACCGGGCGCTATTTCGTCTCGGATGAAGGCTACGGCACCGGCGGGGCGAACCATGCGCGCAGCTTCGACATCTCGGTGCCGCTGGCCTCGGACCAGCCGGGCGCGGTGGCGCAGGCGCTGTCGCAGGCGATCGGCCAGCTGGCCGGGCAGATCGCGACGCTGTCGGGTCCGGGCCAGACCATCGCCACCCGCAACCGCGCCCCCGCCGACCCCTTCGCGCTGTTCTAGGCCGAAAAAAAGGCGGATGGCCAAGGGACCACCCGCCCGAGGAAGCCCGTCACCGGGCAGGGAGGAAACGCATCTACTGGGAACCGGCGGCGCGCTGCTGCGCCGCCCTGACGATCGTGTCGGACTGCCAGCCGTCATTCAGCAGCCGCATGACGACCGGCAGCACGAAATGATCGAAGCCGGCGCGGTCGGGGGGAAAGGCGCCGGGCCGGCCGGTGCCGCAGCAATCCTCGCAATCGGCGATGGTGCCCCAGCAGTTCGGGCAGGCCCCCAGCGCCGAGGCGAGGGCTTCGGCATGGCCGATCAGCAGTTCGTTTTCCCGCTCCAGCCGCCGGAAGGCGGCCAGGGTCGGGCGGTCCTCGGCCGAGGGGGGAACCCCGGCCTCCGACCGCCCTTCGGACACCTGCCCCGAGGGCTTGAGGTTGCGAAGGACCGTCTCTTTCTGGACACCCCACGGTCCCGCAGCCGAAAGTCCAAGGGCGGCGATGACATCCTGGCCTGGCCTGGCCTTGTGCTGTTTCGACACGGTATGGCTCCTTTTTTTCCTGTCGGCTTTCCGCGTCGGAGTGACAGGCTGGCCTGTTTTCCGTGCCGCTGGAATCGGTTATCCCGCCCTGGCGTGAAAACAGCGTGAATCGGTCCCGGCCGCCGGATGCGGCAGACATATCGCATGTCGTGAATGTAAAGCCAAGCCGCCGGCTCAGGGCTCCAGCGCGTCCAGCAATTGCCGGTGCAGATGCGAGCCCGCGACGATCAGCCCGTCGATCATCGCGCGCGGGCCGTTGAAGCGCATCCGCCCGCCGCGCCGGTCCGAGACCACCGCGCCGGCGCGTTCCGCGATCAGGCTGCCCGCCGCGATGTCCCATTCCCAGACCGCCCGCAGCGACAGCGCCGCGTCGAACCGGCCCTGCGCGGCCAGGCACAGCCGCCAGGCAAGCGAGGGGCGGAAATCGCGCTGGAAGGGCGGCAGCCGGCCGCCGCGCCAATGGCCGGGCTCGGTCGCGGCGCGATAGGTCAGCACGCGGGCGCCGTCGATATCGGCGCCGCTTGGCGCGATGGGCTGGCCGTTCATCAGCGCGGGGCCGTCGGCGGAGGCGGTATAGCACAGGTCGCGCGCCGGCAGATAGACCGCCGCCGCGACGATCCGGTCGCCCTCGGCCACGGCCAGCGAATGCGAGAAATGGTCCTGCCCGTCGATGAAGGCGCGGGTGCCGTCGATCGGGTCGATGATGAAGCAGCGCCGCGCATCCAGCCGCGAGGGATCGGCCTCGCTTTCTTCGGACAGCCAGCCGTAATCGGGCCGCGCACCCATCAGCTGCGCCTGCAGCGCCTCGTTCACGGCCAGGTCGGCCTCGCTGACCGGGCCGGCGCCGTCGCCCTTGTCCCAGGCGCGGGGGGCGTGGCGCCAGTATTTCAGCGCGATCCGGCCGGCTTTGCGGGCGGCATCCTCCAGCAGTTGCAGATCGGCCTCAGGCGCCGGCAACGGTCATTCCCTCGACCAGCAGGCTGGGCACCTCGGCCGCGCGCCAGGGCAGCGCGTCATCGGCGGCGCGCAGCGTCATCAGCATGTCGCGCAGGTTGCCGGCGATGGTGCATTCGTTGACCGGATAGGCGATCTGGCCGTTTTCCACCCAGAACCCGGCGGCGCCGCGCGAATAATCCCCGGTCGTGTCGTTGATCGAGGCGCCCAGCATCGAGGTCACGACCAGCCCGCGCCCCATGTCGGCGATGATCTGGTCGCGGCTTTGCGCCCCCGGCGTCAGCACGACATTGCTGGTCGTGGGCGAGGGCGCCGAGGCCAGCCCTCGCGCCGCCGATGCGGTACTGTCCATGCCCAGCTTGCGTCCCGTCGCGAGGTCCAGCGTCCAGCCCTGCAGCACGCCGTCCTTGACGATGGCCCGGCGGCGGGTCTGCAGCCCCTCGGCGTCGAAGGGGCGCGACGAGGGGTAGCGCGGCTTCAGCGGGTCCTCGATCAGGTCCATGCCGGCGGGCAGCACGGGTTCCCCCAGCGCCTTGCGCAGCCAGCTTGCGCCGCGCGCCACGGCCGCGCCGTTCACCGCGCCCAGAAGATGGCCGATCAGCGAGGCCGAGACGCGGCGGTCGAACAGGATCGGGAAGGCCCCGGTGGGCGGCTTGCGCGATCCGGCGCGGGCCAGGGTGCGGTCGGCGGCCAGCAGGCCGATCTCCTCGGGGTACGGCAGGTCCTCGGCCCAGACGCGGGCCTCGGCGGCATAGTCGCGCTCCATCCCCAGCCCCTCGCCGGTGATCGCCACGGCCGAGATCACATGCGTGGTGCGCCCGTAGCCGCCGGAAAACCCGTTCGAGGCCGCCAGCCACAGATGGCGGCGACTGAAGGCGGCATTGGCGGCTTCGACCTGCGAGATGCCGGGGCGCGACAGCGCGGCGGCCTCGGCCCTCAGCGCCAGGTCCTGCAGCGCGGCGGGGGCCGGGTCGGGCAGGTCGTCGGCGATGTCCAGCCCCGCGGCATCGCGCAGCGGGCCCAGCTGGTCGGGCTCGGCCAGCCCCAGCGCGTCGTCCACCGGCGCCTCGCGCGCCATGGCGACGGCGCGGGCGGCCATTTCGCCGATGGTGCGGATGCTGTGGTCGCTGGCCGAAACGCAGGCCTGCCGCCCGCCGATCAGCACGCGCAGCCCGATCTCGATCCCCTCGGCGCTGTCGGCCTGTTCCAGCCCGCCCGCCCGCACGTCGATGCTGACCGAATGGCCGCGCATCGCCAGCGCGTCGGCCTGGTCGGCCCCCGCCCGCCGCGCGGCCGAGACCAGCGCCTCGGCCAGGGATTGCAGATTGTCGGCCTTGTCCGTCACGTGATTGCCGCCGTCCATGGCTTGCCCTTCGAACTTCGCGCCATGGTAGAAACTTCCACGCGCGGCGCAAATGAAAAGGGCCGGGAAATCCCCCGGCCCCGGCCTTGCCGTCGGGCCTTACTTGACCTGCTGGCCGTTGGCGAAGATCGAGCCGCCTTCGCGGAATTCCAGCTTGGTTTCCAGCCGGTCGGGATCGCCGTCAACCGGCTTGGCGAACATGGCCAGCATCATGCGCACGCCCATCGCCTGTTCCTGCGGCACCAGACCCATGGCGATCAGCTTGTCCAAGAGGCCGTTGACGCCCGAGAAGCTGCCGTTGATCTCGCCCACGGGTTCCTGCGGATTGTCGGACAGGTCCAGCTGGCCGGTGACATCGGCCGTGGCGCCGACCGCATCCAGCGCGACACGGTTGATCTTCACGTTCTGCGGCAGGAAGGGCATGTCCTCGTCCGCCATGGCCGCATCCTCGCCCTCTGCGGCCATCTGGCCGAAGGCAGGGTCGAACAGGTCCTGGCTGACCAGCGCCTCGCCCTCCAGGTCGATGGCCAGCATGGCCGGGTCGCGCGGCAGCTGCCCGCCCTCGTCGAACAGGTCCCAGATGCCGTCGGCCAGGGTCAGGCCGGCGATCTCATAGGCGAACTTGAAGGGCTGCGGCTGATCCGATTTCGCGACCGGGAAGCTTACCGCGCCCGAGGCGCCGTCCAGCGCATAGCTGATCGGGAAGGGCAGGTCGGCGACGGTCATCTCGGCCTCGGTGCGGCCGCTCTTGCCCTCGTAGGAGACGCCCTCCTTCGACATGGCCACCACCAGCTCGCCGTTCTCGGCGCTGAAGGTGCCGGCGCCGTTGCGCGGACCGCCGGCCTCGTCGGTGGCGGTGAAGTCGAAAGTGCCGGTCATCGGGCCCATGACGAACTTGCCATCCGTCACCATGCCGGCATTCAGCGCCCCGGCGATGTCGTTGGTCAGGTCCATCTCGCCTTCGGGCGTGGTCATGCTGCCGCTCATCACCAGGTCGGCGATGTCGAAGGCGGCGGTCATCCTGCCGTCGCGCGGCGTGCCGTCCTCGGCCGCGGGCTCGTTCATCGCCATGGCGACGGCCAGGCTGGCGGCGGTCATATCATAGACCGATTCGGTCCCGTCCGAGACCTTGGTGGTCTGGGTGCCCTTGATGTCGGTCATGGTCACGGTGACCGGCGCGGTGTCCCCGTCGGTTTCGGCCTGCGGCAGGTTCAGCGCCATGACCATGCTGGGATAGTTGAATTCGTGCAGCAGGTCCTCGGGCGTGCCCGAAGTCACCATCTCGTTGCCGGGCATCGAGATGGTCATGTCGAAGTCGATATCCTCGCCCTCGGGGACCGCGGTGGTGAAATCGACGTCGATATCGCCGTCGAAGACGGTGCGGACCTTCGCGTCGCCGGTGCGGCTCAGCGTGATCTTCGGCATGTTGACGCTGACCGTGTAATCCTCGCTTTCGGGGGATTTCACCACGACATCGCCAAGGGTCAGGGTATCCCCGCCATCCTCTTGCGTGCCGACGACGACCTCATAGCCGATCTTGTCGTAATAACTTGTAAGGTTTTCCCAGACTTGCGCCGGCGTCACCTCGGCGAAAAGAGGGGCGGCACCGGCAATCAGCGCCACGGTCGAGGTTGCAAGGGTTCTGAACATGCCGGATACCTTTCGGAATTCGCTCAAATAGGAACTCTTCTCGCATAATGGCCCGACAAGTGAAAGGTACGACCCCGTGATCGATGTGCGAATTCATGCTCACCTGGCCCAGCTGGTGCTGAACCGTCCCGACAAGGCGAATTCGCTGACCGAGGCGATGCTGCGCGAGCTGACCGGACAGCTGGACGACCTGGCCGGGCGCGAGGATCTGAAGGCGGTGATCCTGACCGGCGCGGGCAAGGTGTTTTCGGCCGGGGCCGACCTGGCCGAGGCGCAGGCGGGGCTGGCAACCTCGCCGGAATGGGAGCGGCTGTCGGCGCGGGTCGCGACCATGCCCTGCCTGACCATCGCGGCGCTGAACGGCACGCTGGCCGGGGGCGCCTTCGGCATGGTGCTGGCCTGCGACCTGCGGCTGGCGGTGCCCGAGGCGAATTTCTTCTATCCGGTGATGAAGCTGGGCTTTCTGCCCCAACCCAGCGATCCGCGCCGGCTGACGCAGCTGGTCGGCGCGGCGCGGGCGAAGATGATCCTGATGGCGGGCCAGAAGATCCCGGCGACCGAGGCGCTGGCCTGGGGGCTGGTGGACCGCCTGGTTCCCGCGCCCGCGCTGCTGGCGGCGGCGCAGGAACTGGCCGGCGATTGCCTGGCCGCCGATGCCGGCCATGTCATGGCCATCAAGGCCATGATCGGCCAGCGTCAATAGGCTGGCTGGCGGCGCTTAGGAATAGGCGGCTTCCTTGCCGAAATGGCGGCAGAGCAGGTAATAGACCACGGCGCGATACTTGTTGCGGTTCGAGCGGCCGTATTTCTCGACCACCGCGTCGATGGCCTGGGCCAGTTCCGGCCCGTCGCCAAGGCCCAGCTTCCTGACCAGGTAATTGCTGCGGATCCGGTCCAGCTCGGCCTGGTCGGACGAGGCCACGGTTTCGGCGTCGGCGCTGTAGATCGAGGGGCCGCAGCCGATGGTGACCTTGGTCAGCAGGTCCATGTCGGGCTCCTCGCCCAGCTTGTCCCTGATGTCGGCGGCATATTTGGCGATCAGGTCGTCGCGCTTGCTCATCGTCCCTCTCCTTGTCATGTGACGCATCCCCGTGGGGGCAGGATGCGGCCGCGAGGGCGGGCGATCAAGCCTTGAATCCGTGACCCTGCCGGCGCCGCGCGATGCGGCGCCGGTCCGGCGTCAGACCCGTTCCAGCGCGATGGCGATGCCCTGGCCGACGCCGATGCACATCATCGCCAGCGCGCGGCTGCCGCCGTTCAGCGCCATCTCCAGCGCCGCGGTGCCGGTGATGCGCGCGCCCGACATGCCAAGCGGATGGCCAAGCGCGATGGCGCCGCCATTGGGGTTCACGCGCGGATCGTCGTCGGCGATGCCAAGCGCGCGCAGCGTGGCCAGGCCCTGGCTGGCAAAGGCCTCGTTCAGCTCGATCACGTCGAAATCGGACTGCGCCAGCCTCAGCCGCGCCATCAGCTTGCGGGCCGCCGGCGCCGGGCCGAAGCCCATGATTCGCGGCTCGACCCCCGCCGTCGCGCCGCCCAGGACGCGGGCGATGGGCGTCAACCCATGGGCCTTCGCCGCCGCTTCCGAGGCCAGGACCAGCGCCGCCGCCCCGTCATTGACGCCCGAGGCATTGCCCGCCGTGACCGAGCCGTTCGCGAATAGCGGGCGCAGCTTGGCCAGCGCCTCCGGGGTGGTGGCGCGGGGATGTTCGTCGGTATCCACGATCAGCGGATCGCCCCGGCGCTGGGGGACGGAAACCGGGGTGATTTCCCGCGCCAGGCGGCCATTGGCAATCGCCGCCGCGGCCTTCTGCTGGCTGTCCAGCGCCATCGCGTCCTGCGCCTCGCGCGAGATGCCGAAGTCGTCCGCCACGTTCTGCCCGGTCTGCGGCATGGAATCCGTGCCGTAAGCCTTGTGCATCGCCGGGTTCACGAAGCGCCAGCCGATGGTGGTGTCGTGGATCTCGGCATGGCGGGAAAACGCGGTTTCCGCCTTGGGCATCACGAAGGGCGCGCGCGACATGCTCTCGACGCCGCCGGCGATCATCAGTTCGGCCTCGCCCGCCCGGATCGCGCGGGCGGCCATGATGACCGCATCCATGCCCGAGCCGCAGAGCCGGTTCACCGTCGTGCCGGTCACGCCGACCGGCAGCCCGGCCAGCAGCGCCGACATGCGCGCGACGTTGCGGTTGTCCTCGCCGGCCTGGTTGGCGCAGCCATAGATCACGTCGTCGACGGCCTCCCAGTCGGTGCTGGCATTGCGGGCCATCAGCGCGCGCAGCGGCACCGCGCCCAGGTCGTCGGTCCGCACCGCGGACAGCGCGCCGCCGAAACGGCCGATGGGGGTGCGGATATAGTCGCAGATGAAGACGTCGGTCATGTCACAGCTCCGGGACGACAAGATCGGCGATGGCGCCGGGCACCACCAGTTCGGCGCCGGTCAGCGCCTGCAATTCCTCAAGCGAGACCGAGGGCAGTTTCTCGCGCAGCACGAAGCGGCCGCCCTCGATGTCGATCACCGCCAGCGAGGTATAGACCCGCGTCACGCAGCCCACCCCGGTCAGCGGCAGGCTGCAGCGTTTCACCAGCTTGGGCCGGCCGTCCTTGGTCACATGGTCGGTGATCACGGCCACCCTTTTCGCGCCATGCACCAGGTCCATCGCGCCGCCCACGGCGGGCACGCCCCTGGGGCCGGTGGACCAGTTCGCCAGGTCGCCGTTCTCGGCCACCTCGTAGGCGCCCAGGATCGCCACGTCCAGATGGCCGCCGCGCACCATGGCGAAGCTGTCGGCATGGTGGAAGAAGGCCGCGCCGGGCTTCAGCGTCACCGCCTTCTTGCCGGCATTGATCAGGTCCCAGTCCTCGGATCCCGGCGCGGGGGATTCGCCGAAATCCAGGATGCCGTTCTCGGTATGGAAGATCGCCTGCCGGCCGGGCGGCTGGTATTGGGCGACCTTCTCGGGAAAGCCGATGCCGAGGTTCACATAGGCGCCGTCGGCGATGTCCTGCGCCGCGCGCCAGGCGATCTGGTTGTTGGTCAGTTTCAGGCTCATGCTGCGACCTCCGGGTAGCTGGCGTTGGCGCGGTTCAGGTCCTCTTCCTGCGCCGGGTTGGCGACCCGCACGACCTTCTGGACGAAGATGCCGGGGGTGACGACCTGTTCGGGATCGATCGCGCCCGCCTCGACCACATGGCTGGCCTGCACGATGGTTTCCGTCGCCGCCATGCACATCAGCGGATTGAAGTTCCGCGCCGCCGCCCGATAGGTCAGGTTGCCGTGCCGGTCCGCCCGTTCGGCCTTGACCAGCGCCACATCGGCCTTCAGCCAGCGTTCCTGCACATAGCTGCGCCCGTCGAATTCCGCGACCGCCTTGCCCCTGGCCAGATCGGTGCCGAAGCCGGTCGGCGTATAGAAGGCCGGGATCCCCGCCCCGCCCGCGCGGATGCGCTCGGCCAGCGTGCCTTGCGGGACCAGCTCCAGCTCGATCTCTCCGGCCAGGTAGCGTTCGGTGAAGACCACCGGATCGGCCGAGCGCGGGAACGAGCAGATCAGCTTCGCGACCATCCCCGTCTCGATCAGCGCGGCCAGCCCGACATGGCCGTTGCCGGCATTGTTGTTGATGACGGTCAGGTTCCTGGGATGGCCGGTGGCCAGGTGGCGGTCGATCAGGGCGTGGACCAGCTCGATGGGCGAGCCCGCGCCGCCGAAGCCGCCGATCATCACGCTCATGCCGTCCTCGATCCCCGCCACGGCGGTGGCGAGGTCTGCGACTGTCTTGTCCATGTGACTATCCTCTTGCTGCCGGGAATCCCGCCCGGCCCGGCAAGGGATAGGCGGGGAAAGGGCTTCACGCAACGCGGATTGTGCGATAAGATAACTTTGTTGACATATCGCACAACAAGGGGGCGGCGTGGGGATCGGCGAACGCGACATCATGGGCGGATTGGCCAAGGGGCTGGCGGTGATCGAGAGCTTCGGCGCCGACAGCCCGCGCCAGTCGATTTCCGAGGTGTCGGCGGCCTCCGGGCTGGACCGGGCGACGGCGCGGCGCTGCCTGCTGACGCTGGCGCATCTGGGCTATGCCGATTACGACGGCAAGTTCTTCACCCTGACGCCCCGCGTCTTGCGGCTGGGCACGGCCTGCCTGGCCGGGATGCCGCTGCCGCAGCTTGTCCAGCCCTCGCTGGACCTGCTGTCCGAACGGATCGGCGAAAGCTCGTCGGTCTCGATCCTCGACGGGGCCGAGATCGTCTATGTCGCGCGGGCGGCGCAGCGGAAGGTCATGTCGATCTCGCTGATGCCGGGATCGCGGCTGCCGGCCTTCTGCACCTCGATGGGCCGCGTGCTGCTGGCCGCCCTGCCCGAGGCCGAGGCCCGCGCGGTGATCGGCCCCGGCCCCCTGCCGGCGCGCACGCCGATGACCCTGACCGATCCCGAGGCGGTCATGGCGGAACTGGCGCGGGTGCGGGCCCAGGGCCATGCGCTGATCGACCAGGAGGTCGAGCAGGGCCTGCGATCCATCGCGGTGCCGCTGGCCGATGCGCGCGGCCGGGTGGTCGCGGCGCTGAACGTGGGCGTTTCGGCGCGGCAGAAGGCGGTCGAGGACCTGGTGCCGATGTTCCTGCCGGAATTGCAGCGGGTGGCGGCAGAAATCCGCGCGATGCTGCGCTGAGCCGGCTCAGGCGTCCGCGGCATCGGCGAAGGCGCGGGCCTCGGCCGGGGCGGTGCCCAGCCCGGCGGCAAGGCCGGGGTCCAGGTCGGGGAAGTCGCGCGCGACCAGGTCGGGCAGCGTCGCGCCGCCCTGCTGCGCCTCGGCGCAGAGCGCCTTGATCCTGGCCTGGGCCTCGGGGCGCGGCATGTGGCGGGCCAGCGCGAAGGACAGCGCCTCGGCATGGATCAGCCCGCCGCCGTCCTGCAGCCCCCGCGCCATGGCCCGCGCGTCGGGCGCGATCCGGCCGGCCAGGTCCAGCGCCAGGTCCAGCGCCCGCCCGGTCGAGATGCAGAGCTGCGGCAGGGTCAGCCATTCGGTGAACCATGCCGCCCCGTCGCGCTGCTGGCGTTGAAGCCCCGCGCCCTGCATCAGCTGCGCCAGTGCCCCGGCCTGGCGGGCCAGCGCGACCAGCACCGAGGGGCCGACCGGGTTCTGCTTCTGCGGCATGGTCGAGGATCCGCCCGCGCCCTCGATGCGGATCTCGTTGATGCCCGATTGCGCCATCAGGATCAGGTCCTCGGCCATCTTGCCCAGGGTCGCGGCCAGTCCCGCCATCCACGAGGCGAAGGCGCCGATGCGGTCGCGTTCGGCATGCCAGCTGCCGCCGGGATCGCCAAGGTCCAGCGCCTGCGCCAGCGCGGCGCGGATCGCCGGCCCCTCGGGACCCATGGCCGACAGCGTGCCCGCCGCGCCGCCAAGCGAGACGGTCGCCAGGTCAGCGGCGACGGGCGCCAGTCGCGCGCGGTGGCGCAGCACCGGCTGGCCCCAGCCCGCCACCACCGCCCCGAAGCTGGTCGGCGTCGCCGCCTGGCCATAGCTGCGCGCGGCCATCGGCAGTTCGGCATGTTGCCGGGCCAGCGTCCCCAGCGCGCGGGCCAGGGCCTGCAGCCGGTCGTCCCAGATCTGCGTGACGCGGCGCAGGCGCAGGGCCAGGCCGGTATCCATGATGTCCTGGCTGGTCGCGCCCCAATGCAGGTATTGCGCATGGTCGGGCGCCTGCATCGCCTTGCGGAAGGCGGCCAGAAGCGCGGGGACGGGGACGCCGTTGCGGGCGGTCTCGGGCGCCAGGGCGGCGGGGTCGATCTGCACCTCGCGGCTGGCGCGGTCGATATGGGCGGCGGCGGTTTCGGGGATCAGCCCGGCCTGGCCCTGCACCTGCGCCAGCGCGCCCTCGACCAGCAGCATGGCGCGGATCTCGGCGCTGTCGGTGAACAGCGCGGCGGTTTCGTCATCGCCGAAAAGGCTGCGATAGAGGGCGCTGTCGGCGGGGGCTGCGGGCATGTCGGGCCTTTGGTCTGGTGGCGGGGCCGGGGGCGGTTCGCCCCCATTGCCAGCCCGGCTTGAACCAATGGCGCCGGGCTGGCAATCCCCTCGGGTATTTGAGCAACGAAGAAGCGGCGCGGTCAGGCGGGTCTCAGGCCGAGGATGTCGCGGGCCTGTTGCCAGGTGGCGACGGGGCGGTCGTATTTGCGGCAGAGTTCGGCCGTGCGTCCGACCAGCGCCGCATTCGAGGCGGCGAGCGTGTCGCGGTCGAGGCGGACGTTGTCCTCCAGCCCGGTGCGGGCGTGGCCGCCCGCCGAGATCGCCCAGTCGTTCAGGACGATCTGGTTCGGGCCGATGCCGGCCGCGCACCAGGGCGCGTCCTCGCCGAACAGGCGATGCACGGTCTTGACGTAATAGTCGAAGACCTCGCGGTCGGCGGGCATGGCGTTCTTCACGCCCATCACGAATTGCACATAGGGCCGGTCCTCGATCTGGCCGGCCTGCCACATCTGATGCGCCTTGAGGATATGCGACAGATCGAACGCCTCGATTTCCGGCTTGACGCCATGGGTCAGCATTTCGGATGCCAGCCAGTCCACCAGGTCGGGCGGGCTCTCGTAGACCCGCGTCGGGAAGTTGTTCGAGCCGACCGAGAGCGAGGCCATGTCCGGCGCCAGCCCCAGCATCCCGCCGCGTTCGCGCCCCGCACCCGAGCGCCCGCCGGTCGACAGCTGCACGATCATGCCGGGGCAGTGTTTCTCCAGCCCCTCCTTCAGCCGCGCGAAGCGGTCGGGGTCCGAGGTCGGCCTGCCCTCGTCGTCGCGGACATGGCAATGGGCGATGGTCGCGCCGGCCTCGAAGGCCTCTTGCGTGGATTCGATCTGCTCGGCGATGGTGATCGGCACCGCCGGGTTGTTCGCCTTGGTCGGAAGCGAGCCGGTGATCGCGACGCAGATGATGCAGGGGGTGGTCATCGGGTCCTCACAGGTCGAAGAAGACGGTTTCGTTCTCGCCCTGCAGGACGATGTCGAAGCGGTATTCGCCGTCGCCGGTCCTTTTGGCGATCAGGGTCCGGACGCGGTCGCGATGTTCGATTCGCTGCAGGACGGGGCAGGACTCGTTGTCCTCGCCCTCGAAATAGATGCGGGTCTGCAGGCCCAGGTTGATGCCGCGCGCCACCACCCAGAGCGAGACATGCGGCGCCATCGGGCGGCCGTCATGGAAGGGGACGCGGCCGGGCATGATCGTCTTCAGCATCCATTCGCCGCTGTCGAAATCGGCGATGATGCGCGCCCAGCCCGAGACATTCGGATCGGCCTTCCCGCGCGGGTCGTGGCCGGGGAAGATGCCGTCCGCGTCGGCCTGCCAGCTTTCGATCAGCGCGTCGCGCAGGATCATGCCGGCGCCGTCGCGCACCGTGCCGATGATGGTGATCGGCCTGCCCTTTGCCCCGTCGGAGACGGGGCTTTCGCCCAGGTCGACCGGATAGATGCCGTCATTGCCCAGCTTGTTCGGGGTCAGGCCGATATGGACATAGGGACCCGCCGTCTGCGAGGGCGATTCCTTGAGGTAGTCGAGGCGCTGCATCACATCCCCTCCTTGCGGTTCTCGAAGAAGCTCTGGCGGCGGCCGCGCAGGACGATGTCGAACCTGTAGGCCAGGCAATCCATCGGGATCGCGCGGTTCATGTCAAGCGGCGCGACCAGCGCCTCGATCGCCTTCTGCTGGCCGATGGTGTTCACGATCGGGCATTTGGCGATCAGCGGGTCGCCCTCGAAATACATCTGGGTGATCAGGCGCTGGCCGAAGCCGGTGCCGAAGACCGAGACATGGATATGCATCGGCCGCCAGTTGTTGACATGGTTCGGCCAGGGATAGGCGCCGGGACGCACGGTCAGGAATTCGTAGGACCCGTCCGGGCCCGAGATCGTCCGCCCGCAGCCGCCGAAATTCGGGTCCAGCGGCGCCAGGTAGCCGTCCTTCTTGTGGCGATAGCGGCCGCCGGCATTGGCCTGCCAGATCTCGACCAGCACGTCGGGGATGCCGCGGCCGTTCTCGTCCAGCACGCGGCCGTGCATGATGATCCGTTCGCCGATGGCGGGCTGGCCGGTGAAGTTCACGATCAGGTTGTTGTCGCGTTCCCCGATCATGTCATGGCCGAAGGCGGGGCCGGTCTGCTCGGACAGCGTCGAGGACAGCGCCACCAGGGCGCGGTGCGGCGCGCGCGTCATCGAGGTCTTGTAGCCCGGCGTATAGGCGGCCGGGTGCCAGTCCCGGTCGCGGAAGAACAGCGGGCCGCTGTCATGGCTGTTGCCGTCCAGGGTCTTGCTGGGGGTCATCGCTCTGCCTCCATCTCGGCGAATGTTTCCTTGGCGATCCTGATCGCGTGATTGGCGCGCGGCACGCCGGCATAGATCGCGACATGCAACAGCGCCTCCAGCACGTCGTCGGGCGTGGCGCCGGTATGGGCGGTGGCGCGGACATGCATGGCCAGTTCGTGGTCGTTGCCCAGGCCCGCCAGCAGCGCGATGGTCAGCATCGAGCGTTCCCGCGCGCTGATCGTGTCGCGCGACCAGACATGGCCCCAGGCGGCCTCGGTGATCAGGTCCTGGAAGGGCGCGTCGAAATCGGTCTTGGCGGCCTCGGCCCGGTCGACATGGGCATCGCCGAGGACCCGGCGGCGGGTGGCCATGCCCTGTGCGTGGCGGTCGGTCATCTTGCATGTTCCTTCAGGAAGGGGACCAGGATGGCGGCATATCCGGCCGGGTCCTCGACGCAGGGCAGATGGCCCGTGCCGGGAAGCAGCCGGAATTCGGCGCCGGGGATCAGGTTCGCGGTCGCCCTGACCTGCTCGGGCGGGGAAGCTCCGTCCAGGTCGCCGCCGATGGCCAGCGTGGGCAGGCGCAGGGTCGCGGTCGTGGCGGCCAGGTCGGCCTGCGCGATGGCCTCGCAGGCGGCGGCATAGCCATGCGCGTCGCTGCGGGCCAGCATGTTGCGCCACAGGCGCAGCGCGTGGGTGGCGCGGAAGGCGGGGCCGAACCAGCGTTCCATCACTGCATCGGCGATGGCCGCGCAGCCGCCCGCGCGCACGGCGGCGATGCGGTCGCGCCAGGCATCAGGCGTGCCCATCTTCGCGGCGGTGTTCGACAGGACCAGCGCGCGCAGCAGCTCGGGGCGGCGCGCGGCGAGGCTCTGGCCGATCATGCCGCCGATGGACAGGCCGACGAAGACCACGGGGCCCCTGCCCTCGGCCTCGATCAGCGCCGCGGCGTCCTCGGCCAGGTCCTCGATCCGCAGCGTGTCGGTGCCGTCGGACAACCCGTGGCCGCGCTTGTCGAAGCGGATCGCGCGAAAGCCCGGCAGATGCGCCAGAAGCGCGTCCCACAGCCGCAGATCGGTACCCAGCGAATTGGCGAAAACCACGGTCGGCGCCTGCTCTGGCCCGTCGATGCGGTAATGCATGGCCCCCCAGGGCCGCGTCAGAACTTGCATGATGATCCCCCTCGGCTCATAATCTGCCACAGATGGATCATGGCGAATAATGCAAAATGGGCGCAAATGAATAACCGTGCGGTTATACATCCGGCCGTCAAGCTGCGTCATATCCGTGCCTTCCTGGATATCGCGACGCAGGGCAGCCTGTCCGGCGTGGCGCGGGCGCAGGGCATCACCCAGCCCGCCCTGTCGCGCACCCTGGCCGAGCTGGAGACGCTGCTGGGCCAGCCGCTGTTCCTGCGCCAGGGGCGGCGGCTGGTCCTGACCGAGCAGGGCGCGCTGTTCCGCCGCCATGCCGAGGCCGCCCTGCAATCGCTGGAGGCGGGGGCGGCGGCGCTGCGGCCGGGCAGCGGCGGCACGATCCGCGTCGGCGCCCTGCCGACGGTGGCCACGCGCTTCTTTCCGCGCGTCGTCCTGCGGTTTCGCGAATTGCGCCCGCAGACGCTGCTGGCGGTCGAGACCGGGCCGCATTTCTACCTGATGCGGCTTCTGCGCGAAGGGGCGATCGACCTGATGATCGGCCGCCTGCCCGGCGCCTCGGAAATGGCGGGGCTGAGCTTCGATCACCTCTACGAGGAAGACATCGTGCTGGTCGCCCGCGCCGGCCATCCCCTGGCCGGGCGGCCCCTGCCCCGGATGCTGGCCGAATCGCCGGTGATCCTGCCCCCGGCGACGGCGCTGATCCGCCCGCAGGTCGAGGAATACCTGGCCTCGATCGGGCTTGCCGGCCTGCGCCCGGCCATCGAGACGGTCTCGCTGGCGCTGGGCCGGGGGATCTGCCTGACCTCGGATGCGCTGTGGTTCATCTCTCGCGGTGTCGTCGCGGACGAGCTGGATCGCGGATTGCTGGCGGAACTGCCGATCGGGGCGCGTTTCCTGTCGGGCGCGGTCGGCATGACCCGGCGGCAGGAAACCGCGACCCCCGGCCTGCCGGCGCTGGAAGAGGTCGCGCGCGACATCGCCCGGCAAGCGCCGGGGTCATGGCGCCCGGATCAGTCCAGCCCGGCCGAGGCGTAGTAGAGCCGGGTATCGCGCGCCTCGTCGAAGCCGATGCCCGAGGCGATGATGCAGCTTGTGCCGTCCTCGCGTGGGGCGACCATGGTCCAGGTGCCCATGCTGTCGGATCCCCACAGCTCGGTCCCGGCCTGGGCGTCGGTCTCGATCCGGTTTTCGTCGAAATCATGTTCCAGCGTGTAATGGATCTCGGCATTGGCCGCGCAATAGGGCTGGTCCTCGACCGCCAGGTCGGAAACCGGCAGATCCTGAGCCTGCCGCAGCAGCGTGCGGGCATCGGTGCCGTCCATGGCCGACCAGCTTTGCACCGGCTGGTCCGCGCGCGAGGCGGCCAGCGCGGGTGCCGCGCCGCCCAGGATGAATGTGCCTGCGGCAAGGGCCGCGGCAAGGGTTTTCGCGTTGATCGACATCTGTCAGACCTTTCGCTTGCGTTCCTGGGGGAAAAACGCGCATTCGCGGGTCGGGTTCCGAAAATGCGCCCCCGGCGGCCGCGCACCCCTCGAAACGCGGCGCCAGGGGCGCTATGGATGACAGCGACCGAACAGGGCGACCACAGCGATTGCGGGAGGGGTTTTCATGGCGATGTTGCTGGCCGATGTGGGGGGCACCAATGCCCGGCTTGCGATCGCGCGAAACCAGGCGATCGACGCGCAGACCGTGACCCGGTTCCGCGGCGACGATTTCGCCAGTTTCGACGATGTGGTGCGCCAGTATCTGCAGGAACAGGACCAGCCGCGCATCAGCTCGGTCTGCATCGCGGTGGCAGGGCCGGTCAGCGGCGGCAAGGCCGAACTGACCAACCGCGACTGGGATTTCGACGAGGACCGGCTGGCGCGGCTGACCGATGCCGACCGGGTGCGGCTGATCAACGACCTGACCGCGCTGGGTTACGCCACCCCTGCCCTGCATGGCGACGGGGTGTCGGTGCTGCGCCGCGTGCCCGACGATCGCCCGCATAACGGCCAGGCGCTGGTCGTGGGGCTGGGCACCGGCTTCAACGTCTGCGCCGTCCGCGTGCTGCCCGGCGGCACGATCACCGCCCTGGAGGCCGAGGAGGGCCACACCTTCCTGCCCTCGAACATCCATGCGCGGCTGCAGGCGGCGGTGGGCGCAGAGGCGATGGCCGGCTTCTTCTCGACCGAGGAGACCTTCGCCGGGCGCGGCCTGTCGCGACTGCACGCGGCGCTGACCGGCACCGACCCGATCCCCGGCGAACAGGTCGCGACCGCCGCCGCGGCGGGCGATTCCGCCGCCGTCGCCACCTATGATCTTTTCGCCGAGCTGGTCGGGCTTCTGTGCCGGGAACTGGCGCTGCGCTTCATGCCGCTGGAGGGGATGTTCCTGGCCGGCAGCGTCGGCCGCAGCATCGCCGACCGGATGGAGCGCTTCGAAGCGGGCTTCCTGGCCGAGCCCTATATGCGGCAGATCCCTGAAAACACGCCGATCTTTCTGATCCGCGACGACATGGCCGCGCTGCATGGCTGCCTGGCGGCGCTGTCCTGAGGGCAACAGGTGATCGGCATTCCGTCGCGGGTGCCGTGAAAAGCCGGATCAATTGCTGGATTCCTGACCCTGATCCTGCTCTTATTGGCGCAAACCAAGAATGTCAGGGCAGGACTTCATGCGGACCTATCTGCGGGCGATATGTGTGGCGACGATCGCGCTTGGCGGGGCCGGCACGGCCCTAGCGCAATCCTCGTGGCCCTTTTCGGGTCTGTTCGGCGGCGACAGGGCCGACAGCCCGGTCGACCTGGAATTCCGCATCGCCGGCGACGATGGCGGGCTTGAGCGCCAGATCCGCAACGGATCGCTGCTGACCAGCGCCCTGGACGAGGACCGCACGACGGGCCAGGACCTGCTGGCCGCGGCGCGCGGCGACTATGCCCGGATCCTGGGCACGCTCTATGACCAGGGATATTACTCGGCGCTGATCAATATCGCGCTGGACGGGGTCGAGGCCGCCGAGGTCGCGCCGCTGGACGCGCCCGACGTGGTGCGCAGGGTCGTGGTCAGCGTCGATCCGGGGCCGCAGTTCCGCTTCTCGCGCGCGGCCATCGCGCCGGTGGCACCGGAAACCGACCTGCCCTCGGGCTATGCCGCGGGCGAGGTCGCCGGGACCGGCACGATCCGCTCGGCCGCCGTGGCCGGGGTGGATGGCTGGCGCGATCACGGCCATGCCAAGGCGGAGGTGGCCGGCCAGCAGATCACCGCTGACCACCGCCAGAACGCCGTGGACAGCCAGATCGCGCTGGATCCCGGCCCCGCCGTCACCTTCGGCAGGCTGCATATCTCGGGGCAAGAGCGGCTCAGCCTGCGCCGGCTGGAAAAGATCGCCGGCTTCCCCGAGGGCGAGCGCTTCGACCCCGAGAAGGTCGAGGACGTCCGCAAGCGCCTGCGCCGCAGCGGGGTCTTTTCCGCGATCACGCTGGAGGAATCCGACACCCTGGGCCCCGGCAACGTCATGGACATGAGCCTGACCGTGGTGGAACAGAAGCCCCGCCGTCTGGGCGCGGGCTTCGAGATCTCGACCACCGACGGGGCGATGGTCTCGGCCTACTGGATGCATCGCAACCTGCTGCGCGGCGGCGAAAGGCTGCGCATCGAGGGCCGGATCAAGGACATGGGCGCCGACAACAGCGGCCGGGACGAGCGGATCAGCCTGCGCATCGACCGCCCGGCGACCATCACCCCCGACACGACCGCCTATCTGCTGCTGGAGGCCGAGCGCGAGCGGGAAGAGGATTACGATGCCGACACCGCCGGCCTGTCCCTGGGCTTCAACCACATCTTCAGCGACGAGCTGGTCGCCGACATCGCCGTGCAATATCGCTTCTCTCGGGTGACGGACGCCAATGGCCGGACCGACTTCAAGGTCCTGGCCCTGCCGATGGACGTCACCTGGGACAAGCGGGACGAGCCCAACAACGCCAAGCGCGGCTTCTATTTGTCCGGCGACCTGGTGCCCTTCAAGGGCTTCGGGGAAACCGGCAGCGGCGCGCAGGTGCTGGGCGAGGGTCGCGCCTATTACTCGCTGGGTCAGGACGACCGCTTCACGCTGGCGGGCCGGGCGCAGCTGGGCACGGTGCTGGGAACCGAGATCCAGGAAACCCCGCGCGACTACCTGTTCTATTCCGGCGGCGGCGGGACCGTGCGCGGCCAGCCCTACCAGTCGCTGGGTGCCGAGGCGATCCCCGGCCCCGACGGCCCGATCAAGACCGGCGGCATGAGCATCGCGACGCTGAACGCCGAATTGCGGATGCAGGTGCGCGAGCGGATCGGCGTGGTGCTGTTCGCCGATTTCGGCCAGGTCTGGGACGACGGCAGCTGGTCGGGGACCAGCGCCAACCATTCCGGCGCCGGGATCGGGGTGCGCTATGACACGCCCATCGGCCCGCTGCGCTTCGACGTGGCCGGCCCGGTCGGCGGCGATACCGGCGACGGCGTGCAGCTTTACCTTGGGCTGGGGCAGGCATTCTGATGCGCAAGTTCTGGATCTGTCTTTTCCTGCTTTTCCTGCCCGTAGCGGTCTGGGCGCAGACCGCGGCCGAGATCTCGGAACAGGTCGATGACGACCGCGGCTTCCTGACCCGGCTGCTGGAGCGCAACCTGTCGGGCGCGGGCCGCGAGGTGGTGATCGAGGGTTTCCAGGGGGCGCTTTCCTCGCGCGCGACCTTCCGGCAGATCACCATCGCCGACGAGGACGGCGTCTGGCTGACGCTGCGCGACGGCGCGATCCAGTGGACCCGCTCGGCCCTGCTGCGCGGCCGCATCGAGATCGCCGAGCTTTCCGCCAACGAGATCCTCGTCCCGCGCCTGCCTGCGACCGAGGATGCCGGCCCGCAGGCCGAGACGCGCGAATTCGCCCTGCCCGACCTGCCGGTGGCGGTGAATATCGAACGCATCGACGCCGCCCGCGTGGACCTGGGCGAGCCGGTGATCGGCCTGCCCGCCTCGATCAGCCTCGGCGGCAGCATGAACCTCGATGGCGGCGAGGGCCATGCGCAGCTGACCATCCAGCGGGTCGACGGGCCACGGGGGGAATTCGTCCTCGACACGTCTTATTCCAACGAAACCAGGGTGTTGGACCTGAACCTGACGCTGGACGAGGCGGCGGACGGGCTGCTGGTCAACCTGATCGACCTCTATGACAAGCCCGCCGTTTCCGCCGAGATCACCGGCGAGGGTCCGCTGAACGGCTTTGCCGCCGACATCCGGCTGGCGACCGACGGCCAGCCCCGCATCACTGGCAGCGTCAGCGCCACCGCCGAGGCCGATGCCTCGGGCGCGCCGGGCACCGCCTTCAGGCTGGAGATCGGCGGCGACGTCGCCTCGCTTCTGCCGCCCGACGACCGCGCCTTCTTCGGCAGCCAGACCAGCCTGCGCGCCGAGGGCTGGCGCGGCGAGACCGGGCGGCTGGAGGTGCCGGTCCTGCAACTGACCACCGATGCCCTGTCGATCGAGGGCGAGTTCGCCACCAACGACCGCAACGCCCCGCAACGCGCGCAGCTGCTGATGACGCTTGGCCGCGACGCGGGCGCGACCCAGGTGCCGGTCCCCCTGCCCTTTGGCGAGGACACGACCGTCGAAAGCGGCCGTCTTGAACTGCAATATGATGCGGCGCAGGGTCAGGGCTGGACCCTGGCCGGCCGGATCGGCGAGCTGGACCAGGGCGACCTGTCCTTCGGCGAGCTGATCCTGGACGGCGCCGGCGAGGTCGCGCTGACCGAGGGCGCGCTGGACAGCGTGACCGGGCAGATCGAGTTCGGCACGCGCGGGATGGAATTCGCCGATCCCGGCATGGCCCAGGCCGTGGGCGAGGCGATCACCGGCGTGACGCGGTTCAATTTCACCCCCGGCAATGCGCTGGAGCTGTCCGAAGTGACCGTCGACGGCTCGGATTACGGGATGTCGGGCTATGTGCTGATGTCGGGCCTGTCGGGCGGCATCACCGTCTCGGCCTATATGGATGCGCGCTACGAGGACCTGACGCGCCTGTCCACGCTGGCCGACCGTCCCGTGACCGGCCGCGCCGATGCCGAGCTGACGGGCTATTACGTTGTTCTCAGCCGCGAATTCGACGTCGATCTGCAGGTGAACGGCACCGACATCTCGGTCGGGCAGGAACAGCTGGACGGGCTGCTGGCCGGGCAATCGACGATCCGGCTGGATGCGCGGCGCGATTCGACCGGCATCGAGCTGACCGAGCTGGCGGTCGATGGCGAAAGGCTGGATCTGCAGGCCGAGGGCTATCTGAACAGCAATGCCAGCGACGTGACGGCGCGGGTCGCGCTGACCGATCTGGCCGATGCGGGCGAGGATTTCGGCGGCGCGCTTAGCGCCAATGCCCATCTGACCGGCCCCAGCGGCAGCCGCCGGCTGGAAGTGACGGGCGAGGCCACCGACCTGCAGATCGGCATCGCCGAGGTCGACGGCGCGCTTCAGGGCCAGACCCGCCTGCGCGCGGTCGCGAACGAGACCCCCGACGGCTATGCGCTGGAAACCTTCTCGCTGGCCAATCCGCAGCTGAACGCCGCGGGCCAGGGCAGTTTCGCGCCCGGCGCGCTGGATGCGCAGGCGCAGCTGTCGGTCCCGGACCTGGGCGTGCTGGGGCGCGGCTGGTCGGGCGGCTTCCAGGCCCAGGCGGCGCTGACCGAACGGGACGGGACCCGCTTCATCGACCTGACCGGCAGCGGCCAGGACCTGTCGCTGGGGCAGCAGAACGTGGACGGCGCATTGACCGGCACGACCCAGCTGAAGCTCTTGGCCGAGGAACGGCAGGGCGTGATCACATTGCGCGACGCGCGGCTGACCAACGACCAGGTCGATGCCGTGGCCGAGGGCACCTATGGCGAGGGCGTCACCGACGTGATCGCGCGGCTGGACATCCGCTCGCTGGCCTCTTTCGGGCCGGGCTGGCGCGGCTCGCTGGATGCCGACGCCGCGTTCCGCGAGACCGGCGACGGCAGCCGGCGGCTGGAGGTGACCGGGCTGGGCCGCGACCTCTCCTTCGGGCAGGCGCAGGTCGACGGCGCGCTGGTCGGCGAGACCCGGCTGGCCGTTCGCGGGATCGAGCGCGACGGCGTCTTCACCATCGAGCAGGCGCAGGTCGAGAACCCGCGCCTGACGGCCGAGGCGACCGGCACCGTCGGCCCGGCGGCGACCGATCTGTCGGCCAGGCTGGACGCGGGCGACCTGCGTTTCCTGGGCAACGGCATTCGCGGGGCGCTGAACGCGCAGGCGACGGTGGTGGACGAGGGCGGCCAGCGCCGCATCACCGCCACTGGCAGCGCCAGCGGGCTGTCGGTCGGCCAGCCGCGCGTCGATCCGCTGCTGGGCGGCCAGACCAGCTTCGACCTGGCGGCCAGCCAGTCGCAGGCCGGGATCTCGGTCCAGCGGCTGCAGGTGAACAACCCGCAGCTGCAGGTCTCGGCGCAGGGCGATCCGGCATCGGGCGTGAATGTCGATGCGCGGCTGGCAGATCTGCGGCTGCTGCTGCCGGAATTTCCCGGCGCCGCGACCGTCACCGGCACGCTGCGCGAAAGCGGGCCGAATTTCGTGATCGACCTGAACGGCAATGCGCCGGGGCCGACGCAGCTGTCGGTTTCCGGGACCGCCGCGCGGAATTTCTCGACCGCCGACCTGGCGATCACCGGCAGCACCGATGCGCGGATCGCCAATCCCTTCCTGCGCACCCGCAGCATCGAGGGTCCGGTGACGCTGGACCTGCGGCTGAACGGCGCGCCCTCGCTGGAGGCGCTTTCGGGCCAGGTGCGGCTGCAGAATGGCGGGCTGGCCGAGCCGGGCCTGGGCATCCGCATGGAGCAGCTGGACGTGACCGCCGGCCTGCAGGGCGGGCGCATCCAGCTGGACGGCAGCGCCAACATCTCGGCGGGCGGGCGGATGACGATCAGCGGGCCGGTCGACCTGAACGCCCGGACGCTGGATATCGGCGTGGTGCTGGACAATGTCGTGGCGCGCGACCCGAACCTGTATGAAACGCTGATTTCCGGGCAGGTGCGGCTGGCGGGCGCCATGGCCGGGGGCCCGCTGCTGTCGGGCCGCATCGACCTGGGCGAGACCGAGTTCCGCATCCCCTCGACCGGGCTTGGCGGGGCGAAGGCGATCCCCGACATCAACCATGTGGGCGATACCAGGCCGGTGCGGGCGACGCGGGCCAAGGCCGGGCTGGAGCCCTATCCCAGCGAGGCGTCGCGCGACGCGGGGATGGCGGCGCCGCCCTCGACCCCGCCGGCCGCGCCGCCGCGGCTGGACCTGCAGATCAACGCGCCGAACCGGATCTTCATCCGCGGTCGGGGCGTCGATGCGGAAATGGGCGGCAGCCTGCAGGTCCAGGGCACGACGCGGAACGTGATTCCCATCGGCCATTTCGAACTGATCCGCGGCCGGGTGGACCTGCTTGGCAAGCGCTTCGACCTGACCGAGGGGCTGGTCGAGCTTCAGGGCAGCATGATCCCGGTGGTCCGCCTGGTTGCCGAGACCGACCAGGACGGCATCACCACGCGGATCATCATCGACGGCGAGATCCGCGACCCCGAGATCACCTTCGAATCCTCGCCCGAACTGCCGCAGGAAGAGGTCCTGTCGCAGCTGCTGTTCCGGCGCGGGCTGGACAATATCAGCCCGCTTCAGGCGGCGCAGCTGGCCAACGCGATCGCGGTCCTGGCCGGGCGCGGCGGCGAGGGAATCGTCGGCAACCTGCGCAACCAGGTCGGGCTGGACGATCTGGACGTGGGCACCGACGATGACGGCAATGTCCAGGTCCGGGCGGGCAAGTACCTGTCCGAGAACCTCTATACCGATGTCGCGGTCGGCGATGACGGCAAGAGCACGATCAACCTGAACCTGGATGTCACCGATACCCTGCGCGCGCGCGGATCGGTGGGCAGCGACGGCAACAGCACGCTCGGCATCTATTTCGAGCGCGACTACTGACGCCGCGCCGGCGGTGACGCGCGGCGGTCCGGCAGGGGATCGCTCGGCCGCGGGTGGGTCACTTCTGGCCGGCCACCGCAAGATCGGCGCGGGCTTCGGCCGGCGCATGGCCGTTCCCGGCCGCTTCCGCCTCGCGCTCCTGCCGCAGCTCGGGGGCGCGGAATCGCACCATCCGCCGCCCGCCGCCAAGCCGCGTCACGGTCCAGCCCAGCAGGCGCCCGTCGGGTCCCGACATCGCCCCCTGGTCCTGCGGCTCGCCCTCGGGCAGCGACAGCGCCTGCCCCAGCGCGGCAAAGCCCGGACCCGGTTCGATCCGGCTGCGCCACAGCTGCAGCGCCTCCGGCAGGCTGGCGCTCTTCTCGCCCCAGAGCCGGTCATAGGCCTCGTTGCTGATCGCAAGCTGGCCGCCGGTTCCAAAGACGGCCAGCGCGTCCTCGATGCCGTTCAGCACATGCGTGCCCAGCAGCAGCTCGGCCCGGAACTTGCGGGTCAGCGAGATTTCCGAGGTGATGTCCTCGAACAGGAAGGCCACCGCCCCGTCGGGATGCGGCCGGCCGGTCACGCGATAGGTCTGCCCGCCCGGCAGCGACCAGGTCTCGACATGGTGGCCGGTGGCGGCGGCGGATTCCAGGTTGTTCATCTGCTGGCGCCAGCTGCGGAAATCCCTGGGCTCGGGCACCATGCGCATCTCGCGCAGCCTGTCCAGGAAGTCGAACAGCGTCGGGCGTGCGGTCAGGAAACCCGTCGGCAGGCCGGTCAGGTCGATCAGCGCCGGGTTGAACAGCTGCAGGTTGCGCTGCCGGTCGAAGATCGCCAGGCCGATGGGCAGGTCGGCGAAGGTCTTGGTCAGGGTCTGGACGAATTCGCGCAGGCTGCGTTCGGCGCGGACGGCGGCATCGGCGGGCAGGGCGAACATCATCACCTGATCGCCGGCCGCATGGCTGTGACAATCATACCACGAGACGACGCCATCGGATTCCAGCGGCGCGCGGCGGGTGCTGGTCCCGGCGCCGGGAACGGGCTTGGGACTGTCCAGCAGCCGTGGCAGCGGCCAGCCCAGCTCGCCCTCCGACAGGGTCTCGGCCCGGCGCAGATAGGCGGCATTGGCCCAGGTGATCCGGTCCTGCGCATCCTGCCGCCAGACCAGCATCGGCGTCTGGTCCAGGGCGCGGCGCAGCAGTTCCAGCTCCTCCTCCATCGCCTGCTGGGACAGGGAATCGACGACGATGCCGGCATGGTCGGCCTCGGGGTCGGTCAGGGTGATGCGCAGCACCCCCTCGCCCAGGTCCTCGGCCAGAAGCCGCAGGCGGGCGCTGCCGGCGCCGGTTTCGCCCTCGACCTCGATACGGGTTTCGGCGGCGACGCGACCGACAAGGTCCAGGCCCGGAAAGCGCGGACCGATCCAGCCGGCCAGCCGCGCCCAGTCGCTGTCGGGCGCGCCGATCCGTTCCAGAAGGTGCCGGGCCGGGGCGGTGGCGTCCAGCAGCCTGCGGTCGCGAAACAGGAAGATCATCGGCTGCAGCGGCGATTCCAGCAGCCGCGCGCCCGGCCGGGGGCGGCGCCAGCGATCCCAGAGCCGGATCAGGGCGATGGCCAGAAGAACCGATGCCGTGCCGGCCAGCAGCGCGAGCGCCGCAACATAGAACCCCTGATGATCCACCGGGACAACCCTTCTACCATTTACGCCACCATAAGAGCGGAAGATTTAAAAGAAGGTTAAGCGAATTCGACAATCAGGGGTCGTGATGCGGGTTTTCCCCCAGGGCGGCGCGGCTGTCGGCCAGGATCCGCTCCAGCGGCCAGCAGACCTCGACCACGGCGCCGGGCTGGGCATTGCTGAAGGCCAGCACCGCGCCCGAGCGTTCCAGGAGCGTCTTGGCGATGAACAGGCCCAGCCCCATGCCTTCATAGCCGCCCCGCGCTTCGCTGCCGCGGCGGCCGGTCAGGTAGGGGTCGCCGATCCGCGCCAGCAGCGCCGGCGGATAGCCCGGCCCGTCGTCGCGGATGGTCACGCGCAGGTGCGTTGCGTCGGCCACGGCCTCGATCACCACGCGAGAGCCGGCGAAATCCACCGCGTTCTGGATCAGGTTGCGCAGGGCGTGGATCACCGCCGGGTCGCGGTGGATGTCCAGGTCGGGGGCGATGATGCGGACATCGCGGCCGCGCCCGGCATGGGGCTCGGCCGCGTCCTCCAGCACGACGCGCAGCGGCGCCACGCGCAGCAGCAGGTCGTCCTTGCCCGCCCGGCCCATGGATTTCAGGATCGCGCCGCAGCGCTCGGCCGAGCCGCGCAGGTCGGCCAGGTCCTGCTGCAGGTCCGGGCGGTCCGCCAACTCGTCCGCCAGCTCGGCCGCGATCAGCTTGATGGTGGCAAGCGGCGTGCCCAGCTCGTGCGCGGCGGCGGCGACCACGCCGCCCAGGTGCTGCAGCCGCTGTTCGCGCGCCAGCGCCATCTGCGTGGCGAAGAGCGCGTTCGAGGTCGCCGCAAGCTCTCCGGTGACGCGATGGGCATAGCCGGCGAAGAACATCACCCCGATCATCAGCGCCACCCAATGCCCCAGCGCCAGGATCGGCGCCAGCGACAGCTCGGTCCCGCTGGCATCGTGCAGCGGCAGCGCGAAGATGCCCGCCAGGGTGATCAGCGCCATCGTCGCCAGCCCCAGCGCCAGCGTCTGGCGCACGTTCAGCGAGGTCGCGGCGATCGTCACCGGCGCCAGCACCAGCAGCGCGAAGGGATTGGCAAGGCCGCCGGTCAGCGCCATCAGCGCCGAGATCTGCGCCAGATCGAAGCCCAGCTGGATCAGCGCCTGCCGGGGCGAGGTCCGCGAGGGCGGCTGCAAGAACAGCCACAGGTTCATCGCCGCCGCCGCCGCGATCAGCGCCAGCACCGGCGCCATCGCGAAGCTGATGCCCATGCTCCAGGCGACGGTCACCGCCGCCAGCTGCCCGGCGATGGCGAACCAGCGCAGCAGCGCCAGGGTGCGGATCCGGATCGGCTCGGCCTGCGGGGTCTCGGACAGGCTGACGGCGCGGGGTGGCGCGGGGGACGGGGTCATTCGCGCCTCATCTGCTTGCGACATTGCCGCCTTGATACCGCCGGGGCGATGCGCGATCAATTCGCCGGTTCACGGAAGGAAGACCAGGATGGCCGAGCGGCGGATACTGATGATGGGCAGCCTTGCGGCGGTCGCGGTGCTGGCGGCGGGCGGCGCCTTCCTGGCGCTGAGATCGGCGGGCGACGAATTCGCCCAGTGCCGCGGCAGCAGCGCCGGCGGCGGGATGGAGGCCTTCGGCACCGCCTTCACCCTGACCGACCAGGAAAACCGGCGCGTGACCGACGGCCAGGTCTTCGACAAGCCGTCCCTGCTTTATTTCGGCTATACTTTCTGCCCGGATGTCTGCCCGATGGATGTCGCCCGCAATGACCTGGCCGTCGAGATACTGAAAGATCAGGGGCTGGAGACGCAATCGGTGATGATTACCGTCGATCCGCGCCGGGATACGCCCGAGGTGATGGCCGATTTTACCGCCCAGTTCGGCGAGGGAATGGTCGGCCTGACCGGCAGCGAGGAAGAGATCGCCGCCGTGAACAGGGGCTGGCGCAATTATTACAAGGCCCATGACGAGGAGGATAAGGAATATTACCTGGTGGATCACATGACCAATACGTTCCTTGTCATGCCGGGAAACCGGACCGTCGAATATTTTCCCAATGCCATGTCGCTCGAGGATATGGCCGATCGCGCGGGCTGTTTCCTCCGCGCGGCATCCTGA
The DNA here is from genome assembly GCF_003709565.1 of Paracoccus sigandri. GTDB lineage: Bacteria > Pseudomonadota > Alphaproteobacteria > Rhodobacterales > Rhodobacteraceae > Paracoccus > Paracoccus siganidrum. The sequence goes on from NZ_QNRC01000007.1 coordinate 130,692, forward strand.
GCGCATTTGACCCGCTGGCGGTTTCCGCCTAGACCGGCATGATGAGGGCATATCATGGCTGAAAACTACGCAGAACAGATCGGACCCGACGCTTCGCTGCTGCTGGTGGACGATGACGAGATCTTCGTGACGCGGCTGGCGCGGGCGATGGAGAAACGCGGCTTCCAGCCGCAGACGGTGCTGAGCGTCGCCGAGGCGATGCGCCACATCGCCCAGACGCCGCCCGCCTATGCGGTGATCGATTTGCGGCTGGAGGATGGCAGCGGGCTGGACGTGGTCGAGGCGTTGCGCGAGGCGCGGGCGGATGCGCGGATCATCGTGCTGACCGGATACGGCGCCATCGCGACGGCGGTCGCGGCGGTGAAAATGGGCGCGACCGATTATCTTTCCAAACCCGCCGACGCAAATGACGTCACGTCAGCCCTTCTCTCCAGCAGTGAGCTTCTGCCGCCGCCGCCGGAAAAGCCGATGTCGGCCGACCGGGTAAGATGGGAACATATTCAACGGGTTTATGAGCAATGCGACCGCAATGTCAGCGAAACCGCGCGGCGTTTGCATATGCATCGCAGAACCCTCCAGCGAATTCTTGCCAAGCGCGGTCCCAAGTAAACAAAACGGCAGGTTGAAATTCAGGAATGGTGATAATATTTTTCCGTTACCAATACCCCAGAATGTGATGGAATGGAAAAATGCCACTCGACTTTGACAAGATGTCGCTGAAGGAAATGCGCGACCTGCGCGCCAAGCTGGATCGCGCCATCAATTCCTATGAGGACCGCAAGCGTCGCGAAGCCCTTGCCGCCGTGGAAGAGGCGGCGCGCGTTCACGGCTTCAACCTGGCCGACCTGACCGGCGGCAAGACGCGCCGCGCGGGCACCGTCGCGCCGAAATACGCCAATCCCGACGATCCGACCATGACCTGGACCGGCCGCGGCCGCAAACCGCGCTGGATCGTCGAGAACCTGGAAAACGGCAAGCAGCTGGAAGACATGCTGATCTGACCGGCTAAGGGGGCCGTCGCATCGATGGCCCCTTGTTCCAGCCCGCCGGGCAGGGCTCAGCGGGCGGTTTCGTCCATGCGTGCGATCAATTCCGCGTGACGATGCAGGAAGGCCGCGCGCACCTCGGCAGGGGGCCGCAGGCGGATTTCAAGATCCGACAGGATATGCTCGTTCGGGATCGGGAACAGGCGGCGCGCCTCGGTTTCCGTGAAGCCGGCGATCTGCACCGCCTCCAGCCGGGCCGAGATCCGGTCGGCGGTCTTGATGCGTTTCCTGACCGCCACGGGCAGCGCGGCGGGCAGGCCGAAGCGGCGATGGATCGCCGCCGCCAGGCGCTCGTCCATGGCGCCGTATTCCTGCCCCAGCGCCGCCTTCACCGGCGAGATCATGTCGCCGATGACATATTCCGGCGCATCGTGCAGCAGCGCCGCCAATTGCCATTGCGGGCCGGCGGCGGGTTCGATCCGGGAAAAGATGCTCTCGACCAGCAGCGCGTGTTCGGCCACGGAATAGGGCCAGTCGCCCTGGGTCTGGCCGTTCCAGCGGGCGACGAAGGCCAGCCCGTGGGCTATGTCGCCGATCTCGATATCGAGTGGCGTGGGATCGAGAAGATCGAGCCGGCGGCCCGACAGCATCCGCTGCCAGGCGCGCCTTGGTCTGGCGGCCATCGGCGGCCGTCAGGACAGTTTCTGGTCGGCCGGCACCTGCGCCGCCGCCGCCTGGGCCTGGGCGCGGCGCGCCAGTTCCTGGCGATACAGCGCCACGAAGTCGATCGGATCCATGTTGAAGGGCGGGAAGCCGCCGTCGCGGGTCAGATCGGCGATGATGCGGCGCACGAAGGGGAACAGCATCCGGGGGCATTCGATCATCAGGAAGGGGTGCAGCTGGTCTTCCGGCACGCCCTCGACATGGAAGACCCCGCCATAGTCCAGCTCGGCCAGGAACAGCGTCTGCTCGTCGGCCTTGTTCTTCGAGGTGACGCGGAATTTCGAGATCACCTCATATTGATGCTCGGTCCCGCGCTTGCGGGCGTCCAGGCTGACCTGGACCGAGACTTCCGGTGCGACCTCGCCCGTGGGCGCGCCCTTCTGCGCGACCGCGTTCTCGAAGGACAGGTCGCGGATATATTGCGCCAGGATCTGCATCCGGACGGGCTGCGGTTGGGCCTCTGCCGTGGCGGCGGTGCCGTTGGTCTGGCTGTCTTCGGCCATGTTCTTCCCTTTTGAATGCGATTTCGCTTGGTGTTGTATCAGGCCGGGCAGGGCGCCTCAATGCCGTGTCCAGCCCGAACCGCCCCGGCGCGGCGGCGGCAATGGAGCATCGGGTGGGGGCGGCTGGTCCCCGGCCTCCTGCCGCTCGCGCAATTCGTCCTCGTCGACATAGTCGCCGTCGATCACCCCGTCCGCGAAGGGCGGGCGATAGGGATCCTGCTTGTATGTGCCCGATTGCATCGAGACATGGCTGACCCGGACCCGCGCGGCAATACGCCGCATGATCAGCTCTCGCACCGGTGGAATCAGCAGCAGAAGCCCGACCGCATCGGTGAAGAAGCCGGGAATCAGCAGCAGAAGCCCGCCCAGCATGATCAGCGCGCCATGCGCCATCGGCCGGGCCGGATCGCGCAGCTCGTTCATGCTGCGCTGAAGCTCGGCCACCGCATGGGCGCCCTGCGCGCGCATCACCGCAAGGCCAAGGACGGCCGCGATCAGCACCAGCGCCAGGGTGGGCCACAGCCCGATCGCTCCGCCGACCTGGATGAACAGCGCGATCTCGATGATGGGCAGGGCAAGAAACAGCCAGAAAAGCCACATGAGAATTCCCCTTCCTGTCGGGACTGCAACTGGACTTGGCCCGACCCAGACCCTACATAATGGACCAGTCCGAATATACCAGCAGACGCGCATAGAATTGAGGTTGCCCGAATGTCCAACGCGTTGATCCAGTTGCTCGTCCTGGCGGGGATCGCGATCTTCCTGATCCTGCGCCTGCGCAACGTGCTGGGCACGCGCGACGGGTACGAGCCGCCCAAGGTCGACGCGCCCGAGCCGAACCGCCGCCGTTTCGAGGTGATCGACGGTTCCGCCGAGGAAGGCGATCCCGACATCACCGACCATGCCGAGCCCGGCAGCCCGCAGGCCGAGGCGCTGGCCGCGATGAAGCGCGCCGAGCCCTCTTTCGGGGTGCGCGATTTCCTGACCGGCTCGAAATCCGCCTATGAAATGATCCTGATGGCCTTCGAGCGGGGCGACCTGTCCGAGGTCCGGCCCTTCCTGGCCGAGCCCGTGGCCGAGGCCTTCCAGTCGGTGATCGACCAGCGCGCCGCCAAGGGCCACAAGGTCGAGGCGCAATATCTGGGCACCCGCGAAACCTCGCTGGCCAATGCCGAATTCGACCCCTCGACCGGCATGGCCGAGATCTCGGTCCGCTTCCTGGGCGAACTGATCGCCGCCACCCGCGATGCCGAGGGCAACGTGATCGAGGGCGATCCGCGCGTCCCCACCAAGCAGCGCGACACCTGGACCTTCGCCCGCCGCATGGGCCAGGACGATCCCAACTGGCAGCTTGTCGCGACCGGCTGATGGCCCGGAAGCGCGGGCTTTCCGACGAGGAGAAAGAGCTCTGGTCCCGCGTTGCACGCAGCGCGGTGCCGCTGCATCCGCAGGGCCGGTCCGACCCGCCGCCCGAACCCGCGCCGAAACGCAAGCCCGCCGCCGCGCCGGCCCCGCGCTTCGCCGCCGATCTGCCGCCCGCCTTCCACATCGGCCAGACCGCCTTGCCGCCCGGCCCGGCCCCAGGCCGCGCGCCCACCCCGGCCGAGCGCCTGGCCGAGGCGCCGCTGCGCATGGATCACAAGACCCACAAGCGGATGCGCCAGGGCAGGCTGCGCCCCGAGGCCCGGCTGGACCTGCATGGCATGACGCTGGCCGCCGCCCATCCGGAACTGATCCGCTTCATCCTGTCCTGCCAGGGGGCGGGCCTGCGGCTGGTGCTGGTCATCACCGGCAAGGGCAGGGGCGATCACGGCCCCCTGCCGACCCGCCCCGGCGCGCTGCGCCACCAGGTGCCGCACTGGTTGCATGTGCCGCCCCTGTCGGGCGTCGTCCAGCAGGTCAGCGCCGCCCATTACCGCCACGGGGGCGAGGGCGCCTATTACGTCTATCTGCGGAGATAGCCGGTCAGGACGAATAATTCGCCTTCGGCCCCATGAAATACCAGATGATCAGCCCCAGCACCGGCAGGATCGCGATCAGCGCGATCCACAGGATCTTGGTGCCCGTGGTCTCGTTGGTATTGATGACCGAGGCGATCGCCCAGACATCCAGGACGAAGATGATGATCCCGAAGACGTAACCCATGATGGCCCTCCTGCTGACGCGAGGGATCAACACGCCAGCAGGGCCGCGGTTCCCTTAAAGGACGTAGCGCGACAGGTCGGTCGAGCGCGCCAGGTCGCCCAGCCGCTCCTCGACATAGGCGGCATCGACGCTGACCGCCTCACCGCCCTTGTCGGGGGCGCTGAAGGACAGTTCCTCGAAGACCCGCTCGATCACCGTGTACAGGCGCCGCGCGCCGATATTCTCGACCGCGCCGTTCACCTCGGCGGCGATCCGGGCCAGGGCGGCGATGCCGTCCTCGGTAAAGCCGACCTCGACCTTCTCGGTCGCCATCAGCGCGGTATACTGGCGCGTCAGGGCATTGTCGGTCTCGGTCAGGATGCGGATGAAATCCTCCTCGGTCAGGGCGCGCAGCTCGACCCGGATCGGCAGCCGGCCCTGCAGTTCCGGCAACAGGTCGCTGGGTTTCGCGACATGGAACGCGCCCGAGGCGATGAACAGGATATGGTCGGTCCTGACCGGCCCGTATTTGGTCGAGACCGTGGTGCCCTCGATCAGCGGCAGAAGGTCGCGCTGCACCCCCTCGCGGCTGACATCGCCGCCGCGGGCTTCGGCGCGGGCGCAGACCTTGTCGATCTCGTCGATGAAGACGATGCCGTTCTCCTGCACCGAATCCAGCGCGGCGGCCTTCACCGCCTCGTCGTCCAGCAGCTTGTCGGCCTCCTCGGCGATCAGCAGCTCATAGCTTTCCGCGACCGTCACCTTGCGCCGCACCCGCCGGCCGCCGAAGGCCTTCATCAGCCCCGACAGGTCCATCATGCCGCCCATGGCGCCGCCGGGCTGGCCCGGAATCTCCATCATGCCGAAGGGATTGGAATTGTCCTGCACCTCCAGCTCGATCACCGTGTCGTCCAGTTCGCCGCGCTTCAGCTTGTCGCGGAACATCTGGCGGGTGCCCTCGCGCGCATCCGTCCCGGCCAGGGCCTCGATCACCCGCTCCTCGGCCGATTTATGCGCGCGGGCCTTGACCTCCTCGCGCATCCGCTCGCGCGTCTCGACGATGGCGGCGTCGGTCAGGTCGCGGATGATCTGTTCCACGTCGCGGCCGACATAGCCCACCTCGGTGAACTTGGTCGCCTCGACCTTGATGAAGGGCGCATTGGCCAGCTTGGCCAGCCGCCGGCTGATCTCGGTCTTGCCGACGCCGGTCGGCCCGATCATCAGGATGTTCTTGGGATAGACCTCGTCGCGCAGATCGTCGCCCAGCTGCTTCCTGCGCCAGCGGTTGCGCAAGGCCACGGCCACGGCGCGCTTCGCGTCCTTCTGCCCGATGATGAAGCGATCCAGTTCGGAAACGATCTCGCGCGGGGTCAAATCGGTCATTCTTCTGCCTCGACTGGCTTTCTCTGTTGCACAAATACCTCGGGGGTGAGGCCCGGCACGGGCCGAGGGGGCAGCGCCCCCTTACCCTTCCGCCCCCTTGGCCTCCAGCGTCTCGACCGTCAGCTTGCCATTGGTATAGACGCAGATATCGGCGGCGATCGCCATCGCCTTGCGCGCCACCGCCTCCGCATCCAGCCCGCTTTCCAGCAATCCCCGCGCCGCGGCCAGCGCGAAATTCCCGCCCGAGCCGATGGCGGCCACGTCATGCTCGGGCTCCAGCACGTCGCCGGCGCCGGTCACGACCAGCAGGTCGCGCCCGTCGGTGACGATCAGCATGGCCTCCAGGTTGCGCAGATACTTGTCCATGCGCCAGTCCTTGGCCAGGTCGACGCAGGCGCGCTGCAGCTGGCCCGGCGCGGCCTCCAGCTTCTTCTCCAGCCGCTCCAGCAGGGTGAAGGCATCGGCGGTCGATCCGGCGAAGCCCACCACCACGTCGCGCCCGCCGGGCGTCAGGCGGCGCACCTTGCGCGCCGTGCCCTTCATCACCGTCTGCCCGACGCTGACCTGTCCGTCGCCCGCGACCACCACCTTGCCGCCGCGCCGCACCGCCAGGATCGTCGTTCCGTGCCAGCCGGGAAATCTGTCTTCCGCCATCAGGGCCTCCATTCCTTGCGCCCAGATATGAAGGCCGGCGCCGCTCTGCAACCCGTTGAACCGCGAAGCCCGCCGTCCTAGCCTGCCGCCATGCGCCAGCCCGTGCCCCTGAACATCTACCTGCATGACCCGATGCTGCAAACCGCGCGGGCCGGAAAGCTGAAATTCCTCAACCTGTTGCGCGACCTGGTCGAGGCACGGGGCTGGCAGGTGGCGATCCACCGCTCGGGCGACGCGGCGCGGGCCGAGGCCCCCGGCCGGCCCGGCCACGCGCTCTATCACATGGAAAAGCCCAGCCATGCCGCGGCGCTGACCTTCCGGCTGGCCTATCACTATCCCTTCTGGCGGCTGGAGCGGGTGGCCGAACGCTGGCGCTGGCCGGTGGCGAAGGCGCGTTTCGACCCCGGCGCCATCGACCCGGCCGGGGCCGAGGATTTCGCCCTGCGCCTGCGGGGCCGCGTGCTGCCGGGGCCCGATCCGCAGCGGGGCGCGCATGTGCTGATCCCGCTGCAGGGCCGGATCCGCAAGCAGCGCAGCTTCCAGGCCATGAGCCCTGTCGCGATGGTCGAGGCCGTGGCCCGCACCGGCCGCCCCTGCGTCGCGACCCTGCATCCGAAGGAAAGCTACGACGCCCAGGACATGGCCGCGCTGGACCGCCTTGCTGCGCGCCACCCGAACCTGACCCTGGGCGGCGACACGATGCGGCTGTTGCGCGACTGCGCCTTCGTGGCCACCCAGAACAGCGCGGTGGCGCTGGACGGCTTCATCCTGGGCAAGCCCGCGGTGCTGTTCGGGCAGGTCGATTTCCACCATATCGCGCTGAACGTGGCAGAGCTGGGCGCGGAACAGGCCCTGGCCCGCGCCCCCGGCCACCGCCCCGATTTCGCCGCCTATCTGGACTGGTTCCTGCGCCGCAGCAGCATCGACATGATGGCGCCGGACGCGCCGCAGCGGATGCTGGCGGCCATGAGAAGGGGCGGCTGGCCCGTCTAGGCAGCCGCCCCCGCATTTCCTTTCAGGCCGCGATCAGACCGATTCGTCGATCCAGCTTTTCAGCGCCGCCTTGGGCGCGGCGCCCATGCGGTTCGAGACCACCTCGCCGTCCTTGAACATGAAAAGCGCCGGAATCCCGCGCACGCCCAGGGCGGCGGCCTGTTCCGGGTTCTCGTCGACATTGATCTTCACGATCTTGACCTTGCCGGCATATTCGTCCGAAAGCTCTTCCAGGGCGGGGCCGATCTGCTTGCAGGGGCCGCACCATTCGGCCCAGAAATCCACGATCACGGGGGTGTCGGCCTGACGCACTTCGGCGTCGAATTCGCTGTCACTGACGGGCACGGTAGCCATGCTGATGCTCCTATGAAGAAAGGCGGAAGGCCGCGGTTCGGCGGGAAGACTGTCTCCAACAGCTATGAAGCCGGGGCGCCTGGGTCAAGGGCGGCCAGCGCCGCGTCGAGGATCGCGTCGGGCAGCTCCATCAGGCTGCGGCTGGCCGTCCACAGCACCGCGACCCTGACCGGGCGGCCGGGCCAGATGCCGCGCAGCGCCGCGCGATAGGCGGCCATCTGGCGCAGGATGCCCTCGGGCACCTGTTCGGGACGGGCGGGGACCTGCATGTTCGACTTGTAGTCCACCGCAAGGATGCCGTCATCGCCGATGACCAGCCGGTCGATCGTGCCGTGCAGGATGCCGATGCCGGGCAGCGGGGCGGTCAGCGCCACCTCGCGCAGCACCTGCGCGCCGGCGGGCGGGTCCATGACGGCGGCCAGGTCGGGGGCCTCGATCACCTCGCGCGCCTCGGCCAGCAGGGCGGCCAGTTCGGGCGCGTCGGGCAGCCCGCCCTCGGCCCCGGCAAGGGCGGCGCGGGCGGCCTCGGGCCAGTCGGCGGCGGGCAGGCCGGGCAGATGTTCCAAGAGCAGATGCAGCCGCGTGCCGCGCAGCATGGCGGCGGCGGGATCGGCATCGACGCCCTCGGGCAGGGCAGCACCCAGCGCCTTCGCGCCGCCAAGCGCCGTCGCGGCCACGCTGCGCGGCATCTCCGGGGCAGGGCGCGCGGGCCGGCGCGCCCAGTCGGGCAGGGCGGTCGCGTCAGCCGGGGCGGTCTCGGCCTGCACCGCCGTCTCCGGCCAGTCGCCGAAGCCCAGCCGCAGCGCCTCGCCGATGCCCGGCACCTCGAACCTGTCGCCGTCAAGCCCGGCCCGCGTCGCGCCCTCGGCGATCATGCCATGCCAGCTGTCCAGCGGGTCGTCGCCGGTCTCGCCGGCCGCCGCCGCGATCAGCCAGCTTTCCGCCCGCGTCAGCGCGACATAGAGCAGCCGCCGCCGTTCCTCTGCCTGCCGCGCGTCATGGGCGGCGACGGCCTCGGCCACCGGATCGGGGCGGGTGGCGGCCGCGCCGCGCCAGACCGGCCGGTCGTCCAGCCGCACGGTGCGGGCGCGGTTGTCGGGGCGGCGCTTGCGGGTCTCGGGCAGGATCACCACCGGGCTTTCCAGCCCCTTCGAGCCATGCACGGTCATCACCCGGATCAGCTCGCCGGCGCCGCCGGGCAGCTGGCGCTTGACCTGAACCTCGTCCGAGGACAGCCAGACCAGGAAGCCGGTCAATGAGGGCGTCTCCACCGTCTCATAGGCCAGGGCCTGCGACAGAAGCTCGTCGATGCCGTCCTCGGCCTCGGGGCCCAGCCGCGCCAGCAGCGCCGCCCGCCCGCCATGCCGGGTCAGCAGCCGCGAGATCAGGTCGTAGGGCCGCATGAAATCGGCCTGCCGCGCCAGGTCGTTGAGGATCGCGCGCGCACCGCCGTGATCCGAGGCGCGAAGCCGCCGGATCAGGAATTCCCGCTTCCTGCGGCCATGGGCCAGGCGGAACAGATCGTCCTCGGACAGCCCGAACAGGGGCGAGCGCAGCGCGGCGGCCAGCGACAGGTCGTCCTCGGGCGTGGCCAGCACCGACAGCGTGGCCAGGATGTCGCGCACCGCCAGTTCGGCGGCCAGCTTCAGCCGGTCGGCCCCGGCGACGGGCAGGCCCGTCGCCTTGCAGGCGCGGATCAGCTCCTCGAACAGCACGCCGCGCCGCTGCACCAGGATCAGGACGTCGCCCGCCGTGATCGACCGGACATGGCCGGATTTCGCGTCCAGGAAGGGCGTGCCGATCATCGCCGCGATCTGCGCCGCCACCGCCTCGGCCAGCAGCCTGTCGGCGGCGTTTTCGGCCGGGGCATCGACCGGGCGGGTCCAGTCGCCGCGCTCGGGCTTGTCGGGCTCTTGCAGCGCCGGCCAGATGTCGATCCGGCCGGGCAGGGCGTCGCGAAAGGCCAGGTGGCGCGGCGGATCGCCCAGCCCCTGCGCGGCCGCGCCCTGGAAGACCGCATCGACCAGCCGCAGGATCGCCGGAGAGGAGCGGAAGCTGTGCGCCAGCCCGCGCTGCTGCATCGGGCGCTGCACGGCGTCGAAATCCTGGCCGAAGCGGGCCCGCATCTCCTCGAAGACCGCAATGTCGGCGCCCTGGAAGGAATAGATCGATTGCTTGGGATCGCCGACCACGAACAGCGTGCGGGTCCGGTCGCTTTCGCCGCTGGTGAATTCGTCGGTCAGCCGGCGGATGACGCGCCATTGTTCCGGGCTGGTATCCTGCGCCTCGTCGACAAGGATATGGTCGATGCCGCCGTCCAGACGCCACAGCACCCATTGCGCCATGCTGGATTCCTCCAGCAGGCGGGCGGTGAACAGGATCAGGTCGTCGAAATCCAGCCAGCCATGCGCGGCCTTGCGCTGCGTCAGCCGCGCGCAGAAGGCATGGCCGAAGCGGTGCAGGGCCAGCGTGGCTTGCACCGATTCCAGCGCCAGCATCAAGGGACGGGTGTCCTGGACGCGCAGCATCAGGTCTTCCAGGTCGGCCATGAAGGGCTGGGCCGCGCCCGCACGCAGATCCTTGGTCGGCAGGCTGCCGATCTTGGCCGAGAAGGGTTCCTTGGCGGTGGCGCCGGTCAGCAGCGCCCCCGTCAGCAGCCGCAATTCCGCCAGCCCCGGATCGCGCCAGTCGCCCTGCCGCAGGGTTTGCGCCAGTTTCGCGTCCGTGCTCTTGCCCGCCTCCAGCAGCGGGATCAGCGCGTCGAACAGGTCGGCTTCGTCGCCGGTAAAGACCTGCGCCAGCAGCCGGTCGCGATCCATCCCGGCGGGCAGGCCAAGCGCCGCGCCGATCGCCGCCGCATCGGGCGGGACGGCGAAATCGGCGGGCTTCAGCGCGGCAAGGAAGCCGTCCAGGTCGTCGCCCGAATGCAGCAGCGTCAGGTCGGCGATGGCCGGATCGCCGGCTTCGGCCATTTCCTCGACGATCTCGGCGCGCAAGGCGCGCGCGCTGCGGTCGTCCAGTTCGGCGAATCCCATCGGCACTCCGGCCTCCAGCGGGAAACGCCGCAGAAGCGCCGCGCAGAAGCTGTGGATGGTCTGCACCTTCAGCCCGCCCGGCGCCTCGATGGCGCGCGCGAACAGCCGCCGCGCTTCGGCCAGGTCGGCGCCGCCCGGCTCGCCCAGGGCCGCCAGCGCCGCGCGCAGCGCCGCTTCTGGCAGCATCGCCCATTCGCCAAGCCGCTTCAGCAGCCGGTTCTGCATCTCGGTCGCGGCGGCCTTGGTATAGGTCAGGCACAGGATGCGCTCGGGCGGGGTTCCCGCCAGCAGCAGCCGCGCCACCCGGTCGGTCAGCACCCGCGTCTTGCCCGAGCCCGCATTCGCCGTCAGCCAGGTCGAGCGCGCCGGGTCCGCCGCCGCGATCTGGTTCCGCGTCGCCTCATCCATGGTCGCCGACCTTTTCGGGCTGGGTGTCGTCGGCCAGCGACCATTCGCCGAAGCGCGACAGATGCGCGTAATCGCCTTCATAGCGGATCAGTTCCGGGGCACGGAAGGCGGTAAAGCCCGCCTCGCCCGACAGATAGCTGCGGATCAGGCGCAGGAACCCGTCCCAGTTCTCCTGCTCCAGTTGCGGGGAATAGTCGCGCTCATGCGTGCGCCCCTCGCCGCCAAGCTGGATATAGCGGATCGCGGCCACGTCGGCGGGGCCGATCTTGTCGAACCCGCCGCGCCGGGCCATCGCGGCCTCCAGCACAAGCTGCTTGTCGAGGCTGGCGATCTGCTTGTCGGTGGGCGGCGCGCCGGACTTGTAGTCGTAGATCACCGCCCGCCCGTCATGCAGCAGGTCGATCCGGTCGGGCTTGGCGGTCAGCCGGAAATCCATTCCCGGCAGGGCCAGCCTGCCGCGTTCCTCGACCACCTGCGGGCGGCCCTCGGCCAGGCGGGCCAGCTCGTCGGCGACGATCCGGTCGGCGATCCGCTCCATCCGCGCCTGCCAGAAGGCGCGGGCCGAGGGCCAGGGCACCTGATCCGCCAGCACCTGGGCGGTGATGCGCAGGAAGGTGGCGCGCAGCGCCTCGGGCGGGGTCGCGGCATCGGGGTTGGTCTTCAGAAGCGCCTCGACGATGGCGTGCAGCGTCATGCCGCGCAGGGCGGCGTCGGGCTGGGGGCGCAGCGGCGCGAGCGGGCGCAGGCCCAGGACGCGCTTGGCATAGACGGCATAGGGGTCGCGGATCAGCAGCGAGACATCGGTGACCGGCAGTTCCGCGAAGGGCGGCGCGGGCGGGATGGGCGAGGGGCGGCGCGCGGGGGCCATGGGGGCCTCGGGCCGGGCCAGGGCCTCGGCCATTGCCAGCCAGTCGCGGCCGCGCTTGCGCATCCCCTCCAGCGCATCGGGGCCGTTGCGCTCGGGCAGGCCGGCCATCAGGTTGGTCAGCCGGTTCAGCCAGCGCGAGGGGATCGTCTCGGCCTCGGCATTGCGTTTCGCGCGGGTCAGCACCACGCGGCGCGCAGCGATGCCCTGCTGGAAGTCATGCGCGGCCAGCCCGATCACCCGTTCCGGCAGGGTCAGCCCGGCCGCCAGCCGCATCTGCCGCGACAGCCAGGGGTCGGGGGTCAGCGCCTGCGGCCAGCCGCCCTCGTTCAGCCCCGACAGGATGACATGGCCGTGGCAGAAGATCCGCGCCTCGCGCGGGCCGCGGATGCGCAGCAGCGGATGGGCGTCGGCATCGCCGCGAATGGCCTGCGCGCCCAGCTCGTCCAGCAGCAGGGCGGCGAAATCGCCGGGATCCATCGCCGGGCCCTCGGCGGCATGGGCCGCCAGATGCTCGATCACCGCCAGCGCCATGCGGCCGGGCTTCTCGCGCCACAGTTCCGAGTCCTCGGGGCTGCCGCCCGGCCCGGCGGCCAGCGCCTCGGCCAGGGCGCGCAGATCGGCCAGCCGGTCGGGCAGGGGGCGGGGGGCGGTGTCAGAGGCGAATGCGGCGATGCGGTCCAGAAGGCCCGCCACCCATTCCGCCCAGGGCTTGCGCATGGCGTCACCGCGCGTGCCCCAATCGCGCAAAGCCGCGCCGTCGGGGAAGGCCGGGCCATGGGCGCGCAGGCGCAGCTCCAGTTCGCGGGCCTGAAGCCGGGCGTTGTTGCGCGTCTCGTCCCCCGCGCCGGTCGCGGTCAGCGGGTGCTTGAGCAGGATCAGCAGCTTGTCGATGGTCAGCGGCTGGCCGAACAGCCCGGCGATCTGGCGCAGGAACAGCCCCGGCGCGGTCAGCGGCAGGGGACGGCCAGCGCTGTCGTCGGGGCGGATGTGCCAGCGGTCCAGCGCCGCCACCACGCGGCGGATCAGCGCGCTGTCGGCGGCGATCAGGGTAATCTCCTCGTCGTTTTCGGCCGCCTTGCGCATGACCAGGGCGATGGCCTCGGCCTCCTGCCCCGGCTGGTCGGCCTCGATCAGGGTCAAGCCCGCCGCCGCTGCGTGCAGGTCGGGCAGGCTGGGTCCCTCGGCGATCCACTGGTCGGTGACGGGCGCGGGGCGCAGGGCCAGCGACACCAGGGCATTGCGCGCGGGCGAGGGCGCCTGCGCCGCCGTCCAGGGTCGCGGAGCACCTGCCGCCCGGATCAGCGGCGCGAAACGCGATTGCGGGTGATCCTGCGCGGCCTCGTCCAGCCCGTCCCAGATGGCCTGCGGCTGGTCCCAGTCGAAGCCCGGCAGCACCACCGCGCCATTGGGCAGACCGGCCACCGCCTGCATGAACATCCGCGTCGCGCCATGCGAGCCGGTCGAGCCCGCGACGATCACCGGATCTGCGGGCAGGTTCCGCCCCTGCGACCAGTCCGCGACCAGGGTTTCGGCATCGGCGCGCTGGCGGGCGGCGCGGTCCAGAAGCGGGCCGGACAGGTGAAAGTCGGCGGCGATGCGCAGGAAGTCCAGCGCGTTCTGCCAGTGGCGGGCATGATCGCCGGTATCGATGCGCTCAAGGGCCTGCGCGTCCAGCCCCTCGGTCTGCATCTCGGTCATCAGGTCGGCCAGCGAATGGGCCAGGGCCGGGACCGAATGCCCGGCGGCCAGGTCGGGCCGGGTCTCCAGCAGGCGCGCGATCAGTCGGGCCAGCTGCAGCCGGCGCGCCAGCGGCGCGGCCAGCGGGCCGCGCGCGCCCTGCGTGCCCAGGTCGGTGACGATGCGCATCCGCGGCAGCAGCATTCCGGTCTTCGCCTGCGCATCGAAGGCCGCCTGCATCGCGGTCAGGGTGCGGCTGGCATTGGCATAGATGGTGACGCGGGCGACGGCCTCGGGCGGCCGGCCGCGCATCCGTTCCAGAAAGCCCGCGACGAATTCGCCGGCGAAATCCACGCCGGGGGGCAAGGCGTAAAGGCCGGGCTGCCAGTCGGGAATGGAGTTCTCAGGCATGGGCTTCGGTCAGCAGCGTTTCGGCCTCGGCGATGGCCTCGGGGCGGCCGACATCGCACCAGCCGCCGGAATGGACCATGCCGAAGGCGCTGCCCCGCGCGATCATCAGGTCCCACAGCCGGTTCAGCGAGAACGCCCGGTCGGGGATGTTCGCCAGCAGCTGGGGGCGGATGATCTGCGCGCCGGCATAGACGAAATCGCCCTTGCGGCTGATCCGGCCCCGCGCGTCCAGGCTGAAATCGCCCGCGCCGACCCGCGCCCGCGCCCGGTCCAGCGGGACCAGCGCCAGCAGCGCGTCCATGTCGTCGCGCCAGGCCGCCTGCAGCGCCGCCAGCGGGTTCGGCCCGGTCCAGACCACGTCCGGGTTCAGCGTCATCACCGGCCCCGAAGGCGATTCCGGCCCCAGCAGCGGCAGCGCCTTGCGCAGCCCGCCGCCGGTATCCAGCAGGTCGGGCTCGTCGCTGATGGCCACCTGGCTGCCCGCCAGGTGATCGGCGATCTGGGCGCCCAGGTAATGCGTGTTGACCACGATGCGGCTGGCGCCCGCCTGCCGGCCCATGTCCAGCGCCCGGTCCAGCAGGGTCCGGCCCGCCACCGGGATCAGCGGTTTCGGGCATCTGTCGGTCAGCGGCGCCATGCGCGTGCCCAGCCCGGCGGCGAAGATCATCAGGGGCGGCATTGGCGGCGGATCCTTTCGATGACGGCCGGGCCGGGGGCGGGCAGGGCCTGGACGATCGCGGCCAGCGGCGCAAGCGCGGGATGGGCCAGGTCGCGCGCAAGGCAGCCCCAGACGCGGGGCATGAAGTCCAGATAGCGCGGCTTGCCGTCGCGGAGGCACAGCCGGGTGAAGATGCCGATGATGCGCAGGTTCCGCTGCGCGCCCATCAGCGCATAGGCGGCGCGGAAGCGGTCGGCCTCCAGCCCGGTCGCGGCCAGGTAGCGGGCGATGCAATCGGCCTCGATCTGCGGGGCGACGTCGCGGCGGGCATCCTGCAGGGCCGAGACCAGGTCATAGGCCGGATGGCAGGAAACCGCGTCCTGATAGTCGATCACGCCCAGGGGGTCCTCGCCGCGCCAGATCAGGTTCTCGGCATGGAAATCGCGCAGCGACAGGACCGGGGGCTGGTCCGCGGCCAGATCCGCATGAAGCCGGGCGACCAGCGGCGCGATGGCGGCGGCGTCACCGGCTGCGGCGGCCCCTGCGCCGGCCGCCTGCGGATACCATTCGGCGAACAGCCCGACCTGCTGGGCCATGGCCGACCCGTCCAGCGGCGCCACGAAATCCGGTACCGGCTGGCGGTGCAGCTGGACAAGGAAATCGGTGATCCGGGCATAGATCGCCGGGGCCTGCGCGGGCTGGCGCTCCAGCACGCGGGCGACCAGATCGTCGCCCAGGTCCTGGACCAGCAGCAACCCGGCCTGCGCGTCCTGCGCCAGGATCTCCGGCGCGCCGAAGCCGTGGCCGCGCAGCCAGTCGGTCATCGCAAGGAAGGGCGCGGTGCCGCCGCCCCCATCGCCCCCCTGGTCGTCCATCAGCACCGCGCTGCCCTGCGCGCCCTGCAGGCGGAAATAGCGCCGGGCCGAGGCATCGCCGGCCAGCGGCAGCACCCGCGCCGCGCCCCAGCCTGCCCCCGCGACGAATTCCGCGCGCCGCAGCAGGCGGGGCAGGTCGGGCCATTCCTGCGCCCGGCCCGACAGGGTGATCCGCCGCAGGCCCGGATCGGGCAGGGGCGACAGCGCGACGGTCAGGGCGCCCTCGGGCAGCGCCTCCAGCCGGTCGGGCCATTCGATCAGGCAGATGGCGCCCTCCTGCGCCTCGTCCAGGCCCAGCTCGTCCAGCTCGGACGGGTCGGTCAGGCGATAGAGGTCGGCATGCCAGATCTCGGTCCCCATCGGGTCGTCATAGGTCTGGACCAAGGTGAAGGTCGGGCTGGGCACGTCCTCGGCCGCCTCGCCCTGGCGGGCGCGGATCAGGGCGCGGGCGAAATGGGTCTTGCCCGCGCCGACCGGGCCGTCCAGCAGCACCGTCTGGCCGGGCCGCAGGATCGCGGCCAGCATCCGCGCCAGCGCGGCGGTCAGGTCTTCGTCGGCGCTCAGGCTGACTGACAGGGGGGCGGTCTGGGTCATGCCACGCTTCTAGCCCGGCGGATGCGGGATGGGAAAGGCCCACGCCGACGTGTGATGCATCCGCCCGCCCGCCGCGCTAGTCTGGCCCGATGTGAATGACGGAGAAGACATGCGCCCCCTTGCCCTGCCGATCCTTGCCGCGCTGCTGGCCGGTCCCGCCCATGCCACGCAGGAATACCATTTGCCGACGCTGTTCGACGTCGCCGATGTGGCCATGGACGACGTGCTGAACATCCGCCAGCAGCCCGATGCCGGCGCGCCCGTGATCGGCACGCTGCCTCCCGACGCGAAGGGCGTCGAGGTGGTCGAGGAGACGCGCGGCTGGGGCCGGGTGAACAGCGGCGAGGGGTCGGGCTGGGTTTCCATGCGCTACCTGACCTATCGCGTCGACGTCTGGGAGCCGGGCGAGCTGCCCGAGCATTTCCGCTGCATCGGGACCGAGCCCTTCTGGAGCGTCAAGGCCGAGGGCGGCGAGGTCGTCTATGACACGCCCGAGGGGGCCGAGCGCCAGCAGCTGCGCGCCATCCTGGACACCGGCATCTTCCGCTATCCGACCCGCGCCGTGCTGGGCGAGACGCTGACGCTGGTGGCCACGCCGCAGATCTGTTCGGACGGGATGTCGGACCGGACCTATGGGCTGAGCGCGACGCTGATCCGCGACGGCGAACAGCCGCAGATGCTGAACGGCTGCTGCCTGATCCAGGAATGAGCCTCAGGCGCTGATGATCGCGCGGGCGGTTTCCGAGGCCAGCGGCGCGACGCGGCGGCGGAATTCCTCGGGCTCCCACTCGGCCAGCGACCCGGCGACGTGGATCGCCGCGACGGGGCGTCCCTCGGCGTCGGGGATCGCCACGCCAAGCGCGATCTCGCCCATCAGGATCTGCTCCAGCGCCAGGGCGTGGCCGGTCTCGCGCGCCAGCCGGACCTGCTGGCGGATCGCGTCGGGATCGGTCAGGGTGCGCGGCGTCAGCGGGCGCAGGTCGGCCTGGGCCAGCAGGTGGTCCACCTGGTCGTCGGGCAGCATCGCCATCACCGCCCAGCCGCCCGAGGTGCAGAAGGTGGGCACCGTGTTGCCGACCAGCGTGGCGAAATACATCTCTCGCTTGGACTGCATCCGGGCGGCATAGACCATGCGCTGGCCGTCGAACAGCGACAGGTCCACCCGTTCGCGGACATTGCGGCGCAGCTCCAGCAGGGCCGGGCTGGCGCGGCGCAGCAGCGGGTTCAGCCGCAGATAGTCATAGGTCAGGTCCAGGATCTTCAGGTCGGGCAAAAAGCCGCGGCCCTCCGCGGTGCTGCGCAGATAGCCCATCCGGCGCAGCGTATGGACCACGCGCTGCGCGGCGCTGCGGGTGATTCCGGCCCGCGCCGCGATCTCGGCCAGCGACAGCGGCCGGTCCGAGCCCGAGAATGCCTGCATGACCTGCATTCCCCGGCCGATTGCCTGCACGAAAAGCGGATCGTGATCGGGCGGCAGTTCCGGCCGGGGGTTTGCTGAGGACATGTGATGCACCCTGTTGACAGGTCGAAAATTGCACGCCTAAACTCGATTATCAATGCAACTGTATCGGCACGCAATACAAAATGGCAGGTGAGTCGCTGGAAATCGCAGGAAGGGGGCTGCGCGTCGCGCTGGCCGGCTTCGTGCATGAAAGCAACTCTTTCGCGCCCAGCCCGGCGGACCTGGCGGCCTTCGCCCATGGCGGCGGCTATCTGCCCCTGTCGCGCGGCGACCAGATCATGGCGCGCGCCCGCGACGTGAACCTGCCCATCGCCGGGGCCATCGCGCATGGCCGCGCAGCGGGCTGGCGGATGGAGCCGCTGCTCTGGGCGGGGGCGGTGCCCTCGGCCCCGGTGACGGCGGAATGCTACGGTGCGATCACGGACGAGATCATCGACAGGCTGCGCGCGGCGGGTCCGCTGGACGGGGTGTTCCTGGACCTGCATGGCGCAATGGTGGCGGAAGGCGCGCCGGATGGCGAGGGCCCGCTGATCGCCCGCGTCCGGCAGGTGGTCGGCCCCGGTGTGCCCATCGTCGCGGCGCTGGACCTGCACGGCAACATCACGCCCTTGATGGTGGAACAGGCCGATGCGCTGGTGGGTTTCCTGACCTATCCGCATGTGGACATGGCCGAGACGGGCCAGCGCGCCGCTGCCCAGCTGGACCGGCTGATGGCCGGAGAGCCCTGTTTCAAGGCGTTCCGGCAGCTGGATTTCCTGATCCCGATCGCCTGGCAGTCCACCCTCGGCCAGCCGGGCGCGCGGCTTTACGCGCTGGCGGCCGAGCCCGCGCCGGATTTGCAGACGGCATCGCTGTTCATGGGCTTCCCTGCCGCCGATTTCGCCGATTGCGGGCCCTCGGTCGTGGCTTATGGGCGCAGGCAGCAGGCCGCCGATGCCGCCGCCGACCGGATCGCCGCCGCCGTCACCGCGGCCGAGCCCGAATTCGCCGGCCGCAGCTTCCTGCCCGAGGAGGGCGTGCGCGAGGCGATGCGGCTGGCCGGGACCGCCGGCGGACCGGTGATCCTGGCCGATACGCAGGACAATCCCGGCGCGGGCGGCAATTCCGACACCACCGGCATGTTGCGCGCGCTGGTGGCCTGCGACGCGCAACGCGCCGCCATCGGGCTGATCGCCGACCCGCAGGCCGCCGCTGCCGCCCATGCGGCGGGCGCGGGCGCGGAAATCGAGATTGCGCTTGGCGGCAGGTCCGGCATTCCGGGCGACGCGCCCTTCCGCGCCCGCTTCACCGTCGAGACGCTGTCAGACGGCGCCTGCCATGCGACCGGCGGCTATTACGGCGGCGCGCATCTGCGGCTGGGCCCCTCGGCCTGCCTGCGCATCGGCGGGGTGCGGATCGCGGTCACCTCGGAAAAGGCGCAGATGGCGGATCGCCAGATGTTCGGCTTTTTGGGCATCCGGCCCGAGGAACAGGCGATCCTGGTGGTGAAAAGCTCGGTTCATTTCCGCGCCGATTTCAGCGATATTGCCCAAACGATCCTGACCTGCCTGGCGCCGGGACCGATGCCGGTCAGCCCGGCAGGCCTGCCCTGGAGACATCTTCGCCCCGGCATCCGGCTTCAGCCGGGCGGCCCGCCCTTCAACCCCACCCCGCAGAACTGACGCCAAGATCGGACTGCGAGACCTACCGACAGAGAGGAAACCATGTTCAACAGACTTACGGCGACGCTTCTTGCCTCGACCATGCTGGCCGGCGCGGCCTGGGCCGAGACGACGGTGACCGCGGTCATGCATTCCGGGCTGCGGGTGCTGGACCCGATCATGACCACCGCCCATATCACCCGCAACCACGCCTACATGATCTATGACGTGCTGATCGCGCAGGACAGCGATTTCCAGCCGCAGCCGCAGATGGCCGACTGGGAGGTGTCCGAGGACCAGCAGACCTATACCTTCACCCTGCGCGACGGGCTGGTCTTCCATGACGGCGAACCGGTGACGGCGGCGGACGCGGTCGCCTCGCTGCAGCGTTGGGCGCAGAACGATGCCGGCGGGCAGGTGGTGATGGACCGCACCGAAAGCCTGGAGGCGACGGACGACAAGACCATCACCTGGGTGCTGAAGGAGCCCTTCGCGCCGATGCTGGACGTGCTGTCCAAGCAATCCGCGCTGCCGCCCTTCATCATGCCCGCGCGCGTGGCCGAAACCCCCGCCGACGAGGCGATCACCGACTATACCGGCTCGGGCCCCTTCATCTTCGTGCAGGAGGAGTTCCAGCCCGGCATCAGCGTCACCTATGCCAAGAACCCCGATTACGTGCCGCGCGACGAACCCGCCGACTGGATGGCGGGCGGCAAGGTCGTGAACGTGGACCAGGTGAAATGGGTGAACATGCCCGACATCCAGACCGCCGTGAACGCGCTGTCGGGTGGCGAGATCGACTATATCGAGCAGATGCAGGTCGACCTGGTGCCGCTGCTGGAGGGCGATCCGAATGTCGCGGTCGAGGTGCGCGAGCCGACGGGCATGCAGACCATGGTGCGCACGAACTTCCTGCACCCGCCCTTCGACGATCCGAAGATCCGCCAGGCGGCGCTGAAGGCGATCTCGCAAGAGCCGGTGCTGGCGGCGATGATCGGCAACCCGGAATTCTACCAGATCTGCGGCGCCGTGCTGGGCTGCGGCACGCCGCTTGGCAGCGAGACCGGGGCCGAGACGCTGGTGCAGGGCGGCGGCGCCGACGAGGCCCGCGCGCTGCTGGAGGAAGCCGGCTATGACGGCACGCCCGTCGTGCTGATGGCGCCCACCGACATGGTGGCGCTGGCCACGCAGCCGGTCGTCGTGTCGCAGGCGCTGCGCGAGGTGGGCTTCACCGTGGACATGCAGCCGATGGACTGGCAGACGCTGGTCACCCGCCGCGCCAGCCAGGGTGCGCCCGCCGACGGCGGCTGGAACATCTTCATCACCAACTGGATGGTGCCCGAGATCTCGAACCCGATCTCGAACCCGATGCTGAACGGGCGCGGCGACGATGCCTGGTTCGGCTGGCCCACCGACGAGACCATCGAGGCGCTGAAAGAGGAATATATCGCCGCCGCCGATGCCGATGCGCAGAAGGAAGTGGCCGAGAAGATCCAGGCCCACACGCTGGAAAACGTGCTGCTGGTGCCGCTGGGGCAGTATACGCTGCCGCAGGCGCGGCGGACCGCGATCACCGACATGATCGATTCGCCGGTGCCGGTCTTCTGGAACATGCAGAAGGCCGAGTGATCCCTGAACGGGGGCGGCCCCGCGCCGCCCCCGCCCGGCCCAGCCATTCCATCCCGAAGGAGGTCCGATGATCGGATACATCCTGCGCCGCATCCTCGCCGTGATCCCGGTGATGCTGCTTGTGGCGGTCTTCGTCTTCGCGCTGCTGCGCCTGACGCCCGGCGATCCGGCCGCGATCATCGCCGGCGACATGGCCACCCCCGCCCAGCTGGAACGCATCCGCGAGGCGATGGGCCTGAACCAGCCGCTGCATGTCCAGTTCGTCACCTGGGTCGGGCAGCTTTTGCGCGGCGACCTGGGGACCTCGCTGATCTCGAACACGCCGGTCACCAGCATGATCGGCGCCCGCATCGGGCCGACCCTGTCCATCGCCGTGCTGACCATCCTGATGTCGGTGGCGCTGGCCGTGCCGATGGGGGTGATCGCCGCCTGGAAGCATCGCAGCGGCGCCGATTACACGGTCATGGCCTTTTCGGTGCTGGGCTTCTCGGTGCCGGTCTTCGTGATCGGCTATGTCTTCATCCTGATCTTCTCGCTGAAGCTGGGCTGGTTCCCGGTGCAGGGCTTCACGCCGATCTCGCGCGGGATCGGGCCGTTCCTGTATAACGCCTTCCTGCCGGCGCTGACCCTGACCACGATCTATGTCGCGCTGATCGCGCGGATGACGCGGGCCAACATGCTGGAGGTGCTGGGCGAGGACTATATCCGCACCGCCCGCGCCAAGGGCGCGCCGGAACGCACCGTGCTGTTCCGCCACGCGCTGAAGAATGCCGCCGTGCCGATCCTGACCGTCATCGGCACCGGCTTCGCGCTGCTGATCGGCGGTGTGGTGGTGACGGAAACGGTCTTCAACATCCCCGGCATCGGCCGCCTGACGGTCGATGCGATCCTGGCGCGCGACTATCCGGTGATCCAGGCGATGATCCTGCTGACCAGCTTCCTTTACGTGCTGGTCAACCTGGTGATCGACCTGTCCTATACCTTCTTCGATCCGAGGATCCGCTACTGATGGCGCAGACACCCGAACCCCGCTCGGCCATGCAGCCGGTGCTCAGCGTGATCCGGCTGCCGCATTTCGGCATCGGCCCGAAGATCGCCGCCGTGGTGCTTCTGGCCATCGTGATCGTGACGCTGCTGGCCAACTGGCTGGCACCGCACGACCCGCTGACGATGAACCCCCTGATGCGGCTGCAAGGCCCGATCGAGGGCCACCCGCTTGGCACCGACAATTATGGCCGCGACATCCTGTCCCGCGTGCTGATCGGCGGGCGGCTGTCGCTGGCGATCGGCATCGCCACGGCCATCGTGGCGGTGGCGCTGGGGCTGGTCATCGGCATGGTCGCCGGCTTCTTCCGCACCGCCGATGCGATCATCATGCGGATGATGGACGCGCTGATGGCGATCCCCTCGATCCTGCTGGCCATCGCGCTGGTGGCGCTGAACGGGCCCTCGGTCGGCTCGGTCATCGCGGCGATCACCATCCCCGAGATCCCCCGCGTCGTGCGGCTGGTCCGCGCCGTGGTGCTGGCCGCGCGCGAGGAACCCTATGTCGAGGCCGCCATCGCGCTGGGGTCATCCATGCCCAAGATCCTGGTCCGGCACCTGGTCCCGAACACGCTGGCGCCGCTGATCGTGCAGGGCACCTATATCCTGGCCTCGGCGATCCTGACCGAGGCGATCCTGTCCTTCCTGGGCGCGGGGGTGTCCACCGAGACCCCCACCTGGGGCAATATCATGGCCGAGGGACGGCAGTATTTCCGCCTGAAGCCGGAACTGATCCTGTGGCCGGGGCTGATGCTGTCGCTGTGCATCCTGTCGATCAACCTTCTGGGCGATGCGGCGCGCGACATGCTGGACCCGCGGCTGAAGAAACGGGCGGGGTAGGGCGATGCTGTTCAAGACACGCAATTTCGATGCGGCCCCGGTCGCGCTGTCGGCCGAGGCCCTGACCGTGAACCTGCCCGATACGCCCGGCGTGCCGCAGGTGTTGAAGGGCATCGACGTCACCATCCGGCAGGGCGAGACGGTCTGCCTCGTGGGCGAATCCGGTTCGGGCAAATCCGTGACCTCGCTGGCGGTGATGGGCCTTCTGCCCGAGGCGCTGAAGGTCGCGGGGGGCAAGATCCTGCTGCAGGGCCAGAACCTGCTGCCGCTGTCGCAGGCCCAGATGCGCGAATTGCGCGCCGCCCGCGTCGCGATGATCTTCCAGGAGCCGATGACGGCGCTGAACCCGGTGCTGCGCGTCGGCGACCAGATCATGGAGGTGATGGAGCTTCACACCAGGCTGTCGGCGGCCGAGCGCCGCAGGCGCGCCATCGACATCATGGAGCAGGTGCATCTGCCCGACGTGCCGCGGATCTTCCGCAGCTATCCGCACCAGCTGTCGGGCGGGCAGCGCCAGCGGATCATGATCGCCATGGCGCTGGTGCTGGAGCCCGTGCTGCTGATCGCGGACGAGCCCACGACGGCGCTGGACGTCACCACGCAGAAGCAGATCCTGCTGCTGATCGACGAATTGCAGCAGAAGCACGGCACCGCCGTGCTGTTCATCACCCATGACATGGGCGTCGTGGCCGAGATCGCCGACACGGTTTGCGTCATGAAACATGGCGAAATCGTCGAACATGGCCCGGTCGAGCAGATCCTGCGCCACCCGAAGGCCGACTATACGCGCAAGCTGCTGGCCTCGGTGCCCAGCCTGGCGCCGCGCGATCCGCGGGCGGAGACACAAGATATTGTTTTGCGAGTGTCGAAACTAAACAAGATATATGGCGGCGGCGGGATCTTCCGCAAGCTGCCGCAGGCCCATGCGGCGAAGGATGTCAGCTTCAGCCTGACCCGCGGGCGCACGCTGGGGATCGTGGGCGAATCCGGCAGCGGCAAATCCACCGTCGCGCGCTGCATCATGCGGCTGATCGACCCGACATCGGGGCGGATCGAGCTGGACGGGACCGACATCGCCACCCTGTCGCGCGGTGGGCTGAAGCCGCATCGCAAGCGGCTACAGGTGGTGTTCCAGGACCCGATGCGGTCGCTGAACCCGCGCTGGACCATCGCGCAGAGCCTGATCGAGGGGCCGCTGAACTATGGCACCCCGCGCCGCGAGGCGATGGCCGAGGCGGCGCGGCTGATGGGCGTGGTCGGCCTGCCCGAGGATTCGCTGCGCCGCTATCCGCACCAGTTCTCGGGCGGGCAGCGCCAGCGGATCGCCATTGCGCGGGCGGTGATGATGCGCCCCGACGTGCTGGTCGCGGACGAGGCGGTCTCGGCCCTGGACGTGTCGGTGCAGGCGCAGGTGCTGGAACTGCTGGACCAGCTGCAGCGCGACCTGGGCATCGCCATCGTCTTCATCACCCACGACCTGCGCGTCGCCGCCCAGATCTGCGACGAGGTGATCGTCATGCAGCGCGGCGAGGTGGTCGAGCACGGCCCCGCCGGCGAGGTGCTGGCCCATCCCGCCCATCCCTATACCCGCGCCCTGATCGAGGCCGCCCCCGGCCGCGACTGGGATTTCCAGAACTTCCGATCGATGAGTGAGAGCCAAGATGCCCATCCTGCCTGAAATCGAGGCCGCCCGGCCCCAGCTTGAAACCATCTTCCGCGACCTGCACGCCCATCCCGAGATCGGCTTTCAGGAACAGCGCACCGCCGGGATCGTCGCCGACAAGCTGCGCGAATGGGGCTTCGACGAGGTGCATGAGGGCGTGGCGAAGACCGGCGTGGTCGGCATCCTGAAGGGGCGCGGGCCCGGCAACCGCCGGGTCGGCCTGCGCGCCGACATGGACGCGCTGCCGATCCAGGAGACCTCGGGACTGGACTATGCCT
Source organism: Paracoccus sigandri (assembly GCF_003709565.1). GTDB lineage: Bacteria > Pseudomonadota > Alphaproteobacteria > Rhodobacterales > Rhodobacteraceae > Paracoccus > Paracoccus siganidrum. Next base: position 155,494 of record NZ_QNRC01000007.1, read on the forward strand.
CGCAGAATTCGGGGCGGATGCATGCCTGCGGCCATGACGGGCACACGACGATGCTGCTGGGCGCGGCGAAATACCTGGCCGCAAGCCGCAATTTCGACGGCACCGCCGTGTTCATCTTCCAGCCCGCCGAGGAGGGGCTGGGCGGCGCGCGCGGCATGATCGCCGAGGGGCTGTTCAAGCGCTTTCCGGTCGACGAGGTCTACGGGATGCACAACCAGCCCGACGGCCGGCCGAACCGGGCGACGATCTGCAAGGGCCCGGCGATGGCGGGCGCGTCCTTCTTCGACATCACCGTGACCGGCAAGGGCAGCCATGCCGCCATGCCGCAGCAGTCGCGCGACGCGCTGGTGGTGGCTGCGGCGCTGGTCGGGCAGTTCCAGACCATCCTGGGCCGCAACCTGCCCGCGCTGGAGCGGGGGGTGCTGTCGGTGACGCAGATCCATGCCGGCAGCGCCTATAACGTGGTGCCCGAGACCGCCGCTCTGGCCGGCACCATCCGCTTCTTCACGCCCGAGGCGCGCGACCTGATGCAGACCCGGATGCGCGAGATCTGCGCGGGTTTCGCCACAGGTTTCGGCGTCCAGATCGACGTGGAGTTCCGCGAGATCTTCGACGTGCTGCTGAACGACGCGGCGCTGTCGGACGAATGGATGGCCGCCGCCGCCGATGTGGTCGGCACTGATGGCGTGACCGACGACGTGCAGCCCTTCACCGGCTCCGAGGATTTCGCCGACATGCTGCAAGTCGTGCCCGGCGCCTATGGCAACCTGGGCCATGCGGGCACGGTGCCGCTGCACAATCCGGGCTTCGTGCTGGACCCGGAAATCCTGCCGGTGGGCGCCTCGATCTATGCCCGGCTTGTCGAACGCCGCCTGCCGCTGGAGGCCGCATGAACCCGCTGAACCTGCCCTTCGATTCCGATGCCATGCTGGAAGGGCTGCGCCCCTGGATCGAATGCGAAAGCCCGACCTGGGACGCCGGCGCGGTCAGCCGGATGATGGCGCTGGCCGCCCGCGACCTGGCGGATGCCGGCGCCGAGGTCGAGACGATTCCGGGCACGGGCGGCTTCGGGGATTCCCTCCGCGCCAGCTTTCCCCATCCCGACCGGGGCAGGCCGGGCATCCTGGTTTCGGGGCATATGGACACGGTCCATCCGGTCGGCACGCTGGAGAAGCTGCCCTTCCGGGTCGAGGACCGGCTGGCCTATGGCCCCGGCATCATGGACATGAAGGGCGGCAATTACGTCATGCTGGAGGCGATGCGGCAGATCCTGCGCGCCGGGTTGCAGACGCCGCTGCCCGTGACCTTCCTGTTCACCCCCGACGAAGAGGTCGGCACCCCCGCCACGCGCGGGCTGATCGAGGATGCCGCCCGCGGCCAGCGCGCCGTCCTGGTGCCCGAGCCGGCCTCGGCCGACGGCGGCGCGGTGATCGGGCGCTATGCCATCGCGCGGTTCGAGCTGCTGACCGAGGGCCGGCCCAGCCATGCCGGATGGGCGCTGAAGGACGGCCGCTCCGCCATCGCCGCGATGGCCCGCAAGATCCTGGAGATCGAGGCGATGACCACCGAGGACTGCACCTTCTCGGTCGGCGTGATCCATGCCGGGCAGTGGGTGAACTGCGTCAGCTCGGAATGCCGGGCCGAGGTGCTGAGCATGGCCAAGACCCAGGCCGACCTGGATCGCGGCGTGGCGGCGATGGAGGCCCTGCAGGGCGAGGCGGACGGCGTGGCCTTCACGGTCACGCGCGGCGTCACCCGCCCGGTATGGGAGCCGGGGCCGGGCACGATGCAGCTTTACGACCTGGCAAAGGGGCTGGCGGCGGATATCGGCTTCCAGCTGGGCTGCGGCAGCGCCGGCGGCGGCTCGGACGGGAATTTCACCGGGGCGATGGGCGTGCCGACGCTGGATTCCATCGGCGTGCGCGGCAAGGGGTTGCACACGCTGACCGAGCATATCGAGATCGACAGCCTGGCCGAACGCGCCCGGCTGGCCGCCGGGCTGCTGATGAACATCCGCTGAGGGGGGCCGCAATCATGGCGCGCATTTCTGCTGCTTTTGCAGCTGAAACGGGCATCCCTGGGTGATTCGTCGCGCGGCCCGTTGCCGCATTTCAGGCGTGCCGCGCCGCGCCCGGATGCCCGCTCCGGGGGCTGGCTGCATGAAAATGCGGCCGGGTCCCTTTCCGCCAAGCCGCATGATTTCCACGATAATCGGCCTGCGCGCCGCGACCCGGACCAGGCGCCCCGCCGTGCCGGGCCGCGTTAACGTGTTGCGTTGATTACCTATCGCGGCGGCTGGCCGCCGCCGGCCGGGCCTGCAGCCTCCGCGACCGGCCTCTGACCCGCTCGCCCGCGCCGTCTGCTGCCCTCTTGACGCCGGGGCGCGAGGGGTTGACAAAAACGCTCAAGAAAGAGATGTCCGGCCCGCTGATTAGCCAGTGCCACGATTTCGGTGATCCGTGGCGCAAGCCTGAAAGACAACGCTCTTCCATCTGATGGCGCGTGCGGCGCCGGTCGAAGATCGAGATGGAGCCGACACAAACAGAAAGATGTCGCATCATGCTCACTTGTCCCGCTGATCGGAAACCCGGCCGTTCGCTGTCGCCCAGGCCCCGCGCGCTGACCGCCCTGCCGCTGGCGGCGCTGCTTTTCGCCGCGGCCCCGCCGCTGGCGGCGCAGGCACAAGAGACCACGACCGAGGCCCCCGCCGCGACAGCCCCGGCCACGGAAGAAGCGCCGGCGACCGGCGCGCCCGTTGCCGAAACGCCTGCGACCGAAGCTCCCACGGCCCAGGCGCCCGCCGCCGAAGCTCCGGCGACCGAAACCCCGGCGCCCGCGGCTGAAACGCCCGCCGCCGAAGCCCCGGCTGCCGATGCGGCCAGCCCGGAGGCCCCGGCCGCCGAAACGCCCGCAACCGCGACTGGCGACACCGCCCCCGCCGCGACGGAAGATGCGGCGACCGATGGCCCCGCCGACACCACGCCCGCCGCCGTGGGCAGCGATGCCGCCGCTCCGGCAGCCGAAGCCGCGCCGGACGCGGCCCCCGCCGCCGAGCCTGTTGCCGCGCCCGCGCCCTCGATCTTCGAGGATCCGGCCGGCGCCATCACCCATATGCTGTCCCAGCCCGAGCGCCGCGACGACCTGCCCCACGACCTCTCGCCCTGGGGCATGTTCATGGCCGCCGATATCGTCGTGAAGGCGGTGATGCTGGGGCTGGCCTTCGCCTCGCTGGTCACATGGACGGTCTGGCTGGCCAAGACGCTGGAGATCGGCGGCGCCAAGGCGCGCGCTCGCCGGGTGCTGAAACTGGTCCGCTCGTCGCGCACCCTGAACGAAGCGGTCGAGGGCGCGGCCGGCAAGGGCGGTCCCGCCGCGCTGATGCTGCGCGCCGCGCAGGAAGAGGCCGCGATGTCGGATGCCGCCATCGGCCATGCCGGCGGCGACGGGCTGAAGGAACGCGTGTCCTCCGCCCTGAACCGGATCGAGGCCGCCGCCGGACGGCGCATCTCGAAGGGCACCGGGGTGCTGGCGACGATCGGCTCGACCGCGCCCTTCGTCGGGCTGTTCGGCACCGTCTGGGGCATCATGAACAGCTTCATCGGCATTTCCGAGGCGCAGACCACCAACCTGGCCGTCGTCGCCCCCGGCATCGCCGAGGCGCTGCTGGCCACCGCGCTTGGCCTGGTCGCCGCCATTCCGGCCGTGGTCATCTACAACGTCTTCGCCCGCTCGATCACCGGCTATCGCCAGATGCTGGGCGATGTCGCGGCCGGGGTCGAGCGGCTGATCAGCCGCGACCTGGATTTCCGCGACCTTTCCGCCGCGCAGGACCTGCGCGCCCATGCCAACGCTGCGGAGTAAGCGCCCATGGCCGGAGGCATCAGGGAAAATCTCGGCGACGACCTGGCCGAGAACCACGAGATCAACGTCACGCCCTTCATCGACGTGATGCTGGTCCTGCTGATCATCTTCATGGTGGCCGCGCCGCTGGCCACGGTGGATGTGAATGTCGATCTGCCCGCCTCGACCGCGCAACCGACCGAGCGGCCCGACACGCCGATGTATCTGACGCTGAAATCCGACCTGACGCTGGCGCTTGGCGACGATCCGGTCGCGCGCGAAGCGTTGGCCGCGCAGCTTGAGCAGCAGACCGGCGGCGACCGCGAGACGCGGATCTTCCTGCGCGCCGACAAGGGCGTCGATTACGGCGAGTTCATGGAGGTGATGAACCTGCTGCGCGGCGCCGGCTATCTGAAGATCGCGCTGGTCGGGCTGGAGACCATCTCTCAGCCGGCCGCCGCCGCCGATGGCGATGGCGAGACCCCGGCGCCGCAGCCCGCCGAGGGAACGGCGCCATGAGCGGCGGGCGCGAAGGCGGCCATTCATGGGCGCATGACCTGGCGCGCCCGCCCAGCCTTGGCCGCACCCTGCTGTGGGCCGGCGCTGCGGTCGCGGCCTTTGCCGCCCATGCCGGGGCGGTGGCGCTGGTGCTGCGCGAAACCCCGGTCGTGCCCGCCTCGGACGGGCCGCCCCCGGCGATCATGATCGAACTGGCGCCGCTGCCCGAAGTCACCAATGTTGACGAGACGCAGCTGGGCCAGCAGGAACAGAACGTCGAGGAGGTCGAGGAACAGCCCGAGCCGGAGCCCGACGAAATCGTCGAACCTGAACCGGAACCCGAGCCGGAGCCTGAACCCGAAGAGATCGTCGAGCCGGAACCCGAGCCCGAACCGGAGCCGGAGGAACCGCAGGAGGAGCTGGCCGAGGTCGAGGAAGCCGCCGTTCCCATCGCCGCCGCCCGCCCGCTGCCGCGTCCCAAGCGCGAGATCCGCCGCGAAGAGCCGCGCCGCGAGGTCCAGCGGGAGGAACCCCGCCGGGAGCGTCCGCGCCAGGAACAGCCGCAGCAACAGCAGACCCGCGCCGCCGCCGAGGCCCCGCAGGCGACGCGCAACGCCGCCCCGCAGGCAGGTGCCGGAAGAAGCGCGGCAACGGCCTCGCCCTCCGAGCTTGCCCGCTGGCAGGCGCGCGTCACCGCCCGGATCGAGCGCGGCAAGCGCATGCCGCGGGGCGCGCGGTCGCGGGGCGAACAGGGCACGGTCCACGTGAACTTCTCCATCGACGATCGCGGCAACGTGCTGGGCGTGTCGCTGGCGCGGTCCTCGGGCTTCCCGGAACTGGATCAGGCGGCGCTGCAGCAGGTGCAGCGCGCCTCGCCGGTGCCGGCACCCCCGCCCGGCGCGCCCAGGAACCTGACCCAGCCGCTGGTCTGGCAGATCCGCTGACGCCGCCGCACGGCGTTCCAGATGAAGGCCCGCGACGCGGATCGCGGGCCTTTCTGCCGTTTTTCCGGAATTTTTCCCCCCGGACTTCTTGAAATCGCCTCGGCTGCCCCTAGGTGAAGCAGGCGGCCCGGGCCCCTCTGGCGACGTGACCCGTCGTGATGTCGGACCGCATCGAGAGTGCTCGATGTCATGCCCGGAACGTTGTCCTTCCATTGACCTCTCGGCACGGAACTGATTTGCGAGGTCACGACATAATGGAATTCCTGCTTCTACCTATCCTGCACAAGCCGCTGTGGATGTGGCTGATGTTTTTGGCGCTGGTCATCGCGCTGCTGCTGTTCGACCTGGGCGTGCTGAACAAGGACGATCACGAGATCGGCGTCGCCGAAAGCCTGAAACTGTCGGCCATGTATATCGTGCTGGGGCTGGCCTTTTCCGGCTTCATCTGGTGGCAGATGGGTGCCGAGGCGACGGCGCAATACCTGACCGCCTTCGTGGTCGAGAAATCGCTGGCGATGGACAATATCTTCGTCTTCGCCCTGATCTTCAGCTTCTTCGCCATTCCCCGCCAATACCAGCACCGGGTGCTGTTCTGGGGGATCCTGGGCGCCATCGTGCTGCGCGGCATCATGATCGGGCTGGGCGCGACCATCGTGCAGAACTATCACTGGGTGCTGTATCTGTTCGCGGTCTTCCTGATCTTCACCGGCATCAAGATGCTGTTCTCGTCCTCGGATCACCAGCCGGACCTGAAGAACAACCGCCTGCTGAACTTCCTGCGCAACCGGCTGAGCGTCACCGACCGGATCGACGGCCATGCCTTCTTCGTCCGCGAGCCCGACCCCAAGACCGGCAGGCTGCGCCGCCATGCCACGCCGCTTCTGCTGGCGCTGGTGCTGATCGAATTCGCCGACGTGGTCTTCGCCGTCGATTCGGTGCCGGCGGTGTTCACGATCACCACCGATCCCTATATCGTCTATACCTCGAACATCTTCGCGATCCTGGGCCTTCGGGCGCTGTATTTCGCGCTGGCCGCGATCCTGCACCGCTTCGCCTATCTGAAATACGCGCTGTCGGTCCTGCTGATCTTCATCGGCTCGAAGCTGTTTGTCGCCGACGCCATGGGCTGGGAGAAGTTCCCGCCGGCATGGTCGCTGGGGATCACCTTCGCGATCCTGTCGGTCGGTGTCATCTATTCGATGTGGAAGACCGCTAGGACTGAAGATGAGCGCAGCGACGCCCAGCCGAGGCTGCAGGACAGGACATGACCATGCCGCGCCCGGAAGGGACGACCGAACCGCGACCCGTCCCCGCCCGCCCCAAGCGGGCGGGGATCGGCTGCGGGCGTCCCGCAGGGCGCGGCGGATCGCACGGGCCGGCGGCATGAGCGACGGCCCCGGCCAGGACGATGCGCCCGACCCGGCCGCCAATGGCAGCCAGCGTCGCCGCAAGCTTTCCGCCCTGCTGGTCGAGATCGCCGAGGACCCGGCGCGGGAACGGATTTCCGTCGCGGACATGCTGGAGCTGATGAAGGCGCGCGCCTTCGGGGCGATGCTCCTGATCTTCGCGGCGCCCAATATCGTGCCGAACATCCCCGGCACCTCGGCCCTGCTGGCGATCCCGCTGCTCTACCTGACCGCGCAGATGATGCTGGGCCGGCCGCCGCAACTGCCGCGCTTCATCGCCGAACGCTCGATCTCGCGCGCCGATTTCGGCCGGCTGATGATCCGCACCGCCCCCTATCTGGCGCGGGCCGAGCGACTGCTGGTGCCGCGCCTGCATGTCATGACCGGCCCCGCGGTGCAGCGCTGGGTCGGCGGGCTGTGCCTGGTGCTGTCGATCGTGCTGATCCTGCCGGTTCCGCTTGGCAATATGCTGCCGGGCCTTGCCATCAGCGTGATTGCGCTGGGAATCCTGGAACGGGACGGGTTATGGGTGCTGATCGGCATCGTCATCTCCCTCCTCTCGCTTGTCATCGTGTCGGGCGTGATCTGGGCGCTGATCAAGGCCGTCGCTTTTCTGCTTGCGAACGTATTCGCATAAGGAAAAGTTCGAACGAACCCTTTGTGACCTTACGGACACCCATCAATGCTGCTGGAAATTGCGATCGTTCTTGTCCTGACCCTGTTCAACGGGCTTCTGGCGATGTCGGAGCTGGCCATCGTCTCGGCGCGCCCGGCCCGGCTGCGGGTCATGGCCGACCAGGGCAGCCGCGGCGCGGGCACCGCCCTGCGCCTTGCGGCCGAGCCGGGGCGCTTCCTGTCCAGCGTGCAGATCGGCATCACCCTGGTCGGCATCCTGTCGGGCGCCTTTTCCGGGGCGACGCTGGGGGTGCGGCTGACCGCGGTGCTGATCGAGGCCGGGCTTTCGGCCCGCATGGCCCAGACGCTGGCGGTGGGCGGTGTCGTCGTCACCATCACCTACATGTCGCTGATCCTGGGCGAGCTGGTGCCCAAGCAGATCGCGCTGCGCCGTCCCGAGACCGTGGCCGCCCGCGTCGCGCCGCTGATCGCGGGCATCGCCACCATCGCCGCGCCGGTGGTGTGGTTCCTGGACCGCTCGGGCAGGCTGGTGCTGTCGCTGCTGGGCCAGACCGGCAGCGACGAGCGCGGGATCTCGGACGAGGAGATCCGCATGATCATTACCGAGGCGCAGGTGGCCGGGGTGATGGAACAGGCCGAGACGCAGATGATCGCCGGCGTCATGCGCATCGCCGACCGCAATGCGCGCGGGCTGATGACGCCGCGCCACGAGGTCGAGCTGGTCGAGGCCGACGACACCTTCGCCGATGTCGCCCGCCGCTTCCGCGAGACCGGCCGCGCGCGGCTTCCGGTGCGCGACGGCAGCGACGACGAGATCATCGGCGTGCTCAGCTGGCGCGACTTCCTGGACAGCGTCCCGGCCAGCGGCGACGAAGGCATCCGCGGGCAGATCATCGAGGCGCCGGTGGTGCGCGACGGGATGCCCGCGCTGGACGTGATCGAGCAGATGCGCAACACCCCCGCCCATATGGCGCTGGTCTATGACGAATACGGCCATTTCGAGGGGATCGTCACGCCGATGGACGTGCTGGAGGCGATCACCGGCGAATTCCTGGACGAGGACGACGAGGAACCGAAGCTGGTCACGCGCGAGGATGGCAGCATGTTGGTCGCGGGCTGGATGCCCGCCGACGAATTCGCCGACGTGACCGGCATCAGCCTGCGCCCGGATCCCGACTTCGCCTCGGTCGCGGGGATGGTGATCGACGCGGTCGGGATGCTGCCCGCCGTCGGCACCCATATCGAGATGCAGGGCTGGCGGATCGAGGTGGTCGATCTGGACGGCCGCCGCATCGACAAGCTGCTGGTCCAGAAACTGCCCGAGGGCGACGAGTAGGCCCCGCCGCCGGCCGCCGGCGCGGCGGCTGGGCTCAGTTCAGGCCCAGCACGTCGTGCATGTCATATTCGCCGGGGCCCTTGTCCTGCCCCCACAGCGCCGCGCGGATCGCGCCGCGGGCGAAGATCGCGCGGTCGGTGGCGACGTGGCGCAGCACCAGCCTTTCGCCCTGCCCGGCGAAGATCACGTCATGCTCGCCCACGATGTCGCCGCCGCGAATCGCCGCAAAGCCGATGCTGCCGGTCGAGCGCGCCTCGGTGATGCCGTCGCGGGCCGGGCTGCGCAATTCGCCAAGCGTGGCGCCCCGGCCTTCCGCCGCCGCCTCGCCCAGCATCAGCGCCGTGCCCGAAGGCGCGTCGACCTTATGGCGGTGATGGGCCTCGACCACCTCGATGTCCCATTCCTCGCCCAGGGCCGCCGCGACCTTGCGGGTCAGCCCGACCAGCAGGTTGACGCCAAGGCTCATGTTGCCGGCGCGGATGATCGGGGCATGGCGCGCGGCGGCGGTCAGCTGGTGCAGGTCTTCCTCGTCGAAGCCGGTGGTGCCGATCACATGGACGGCCCGCGCCTGCGCGGTCAGCTCGGCATAGGCCAGGGTCGCCACCGGGCTGGTGAAGTCGATCACCGCCTGCGCCGCCGCGATCACCGGGACCGGGTCGTCGCTGACCGCGACCCCCGCCGGCCGGCCGCCCATCGCCTCGCCGATATCCCTGCCGACCCAGCCATGGCCGGGCCGCTCCAGCGCGCCGACCAGCCGCGCCTCGTCGCTGTCCAGCAGCAGCCGGATCAGCATCTGCCCCATCCGCCCGGACGCGCCCGTCACGACGATGCCCGGTTTTTCCACCACTTCCGTCTGCGCCAAGTCACTCATCGCTCTTCCCCCTTGGTTTCCTGCCTCTTATCCCGTTGCGGCGCGGGCCGCGACCCCCTACATCGGGACGCATGGCACAGAACCGCTTCTCACATGGACAAGGCCCCTCGCAACGCCAGCTGCGCGTGGGCGAGCTGATCCGCCGCACGCTGTCGGACGTGCTTCTGCGCGGCGACGTCCATGACCCCGACCTGAACCGGCATTCGATCACCGTGGGCGAGGTGCGCACCTCGCCCGACCTGAAGGTGGCGACCGCCTTCGTGCTGCCGCTTGGCGGCCAGGGCGCCGAGGAGGCGCTGGCCGCCCTGCGCCGCAACGCCGCCGAACTGCGCCACCTGGTCGCCAAGGGGCTGACGCTGAAATACGCGCCGCAGCTGCGCTTCCAGCTGGACGAGACCTTCGACCGCATGGACGACACCCGCCGCATGTTCGCCGACGAACGCGTGCGCCGCGATGTCGATGCACCCGAGGACGACGATGAGGGCTAGGCTGCAGCGGCGGCTGGGCGTCGCGCTGGGAATGCTGGTCGCGATGGCGATCCCGGCCGCCGCCGACAGCTGCGGCCGGATGGAACATGACGGCCAGCGCTATGTGGTCTGCCAGGTCGAGGCTGAGGCGGAACCCGCCCTTCGCCTGTGGCAGGACGGCCCGGACGGCCGCCCCCTGAACAATTTCAACAATATCCGCCGCCAGCTGGCCCAGGGCGAGGCGCTGAGCTTCGCGATGAATGCCGGGATGTTCCATCCCGACTATCGCCCCGTCGGCCTGCTGGTCATCGACGGGGACGAGCTGTCGCCCATCGTCACCGGCGGCAGCAACGACAATTTCGGCATGTTGCCCAACGGCGTCTTCTGCACCGGCGGCGCGCGCCCCTTCCAGGTGATCGAGAGCCGCGCCTTCGCCCAGGCCCGCCCCGATTGCCGCCTGGCCACGCAATCGGGCCCGATGCTGGTGATCGACGGCGACCTGCATCCGCGCTTCCTGGTCGATTCCGACAGCCGCTATATCCGCAACGGCGTCGGCGTCTCGCCCGACGGGCAGACTGCATGGTTCGTGATCTCCGACCGGGCGGTGACCTTCCACGAATTCGGGCGGCTGTTCCGCGACGGGCTGGGCGTGCGCGACGCGCTCTATTTCGACGGCTCGATCTCGCGGCTCTATGCGCCCTCGGTCAACCGCGCCGATTTCGGCCGCAGCATGGGCCCGATCATCGGGCTGGTGGACAGCACCGGCTAGGCTTGCCGCGCGCCGGGAACGGTTGACGGGAACGGTTGACGGGCGGCGCCCCGCCCGCTATCCCGCCGCCTTCGATTTCTCAGAGGTTTTCATGGCACGCAAGAAGGGCCGCGACATCAACGGCTGGCTGATCGTGGACAAGCCGGCGGGCGTCACCTCGACCGCGGTGGTGGCCAAGGTGCGTTGGGCGCTGGACGCGAAAAAGGCCGGCCATGCCGGCACGCTGGACCCCGATGCGACCGGCGTGCTGGCCGTCGCTCTGGGCGAGGCGACCAAGACCGTCAGCCATATCGCCGACGCGCTGAAATGCTATGATTTCACCGTCAACTGGGGGGCCGAGACGACGACCGACGACGCCTCGGGCCAGGTGCTGCGCGAAAGCCCCGCCCGCCCCACGGCCGATCAGCTCCGCGCCGCGCTGCCGGGTTTCACCGGCCAGATCATGCAGGTCCCGCCGGCCTTTTCCGCCGTCAAGGTCGACGGCGAGCGCGCCTATGACCTGGCGCGCGAGGGCGAGGCGCTGGACCTGGCCGCCCGCCCGCTCTGGGTCGACAGCTTGACGCTGATCCAGGCGGACCCGGACAGCGCGCGGCTGGAAATGGTCTGCGGCAAGGGCGGCTACGTGCGCTCGATCGCCCGCGACCTGGGCCGCGAGCTGGGCACGCTCGGCCATGTCGCCCATCTGCGCCGCACCTGGTCCGGCCCCTTCGAGGCCGAGGACGCCGTGCCCTTCGACCGCATCGACCGCGAGTCGCAGGACTGGCTGGAAAGCCGGCTCCTGCCGTTGGAGGCCGCGCTCGAAGACATGCCGATGCTGCGCGCCACCCCGGACGGCGCCCGCCGGATCCGCAACGGCAATCCGGGCGAGGTGACCGGCACGGCCGAATGGGGCGAGACGGTCTGGGTCTCGGACGCCCAGGGCCCGGTCTGCATCGGCCGCTACCAGGGCGGCACGGTCCAGCCCGAACGGGTCTTCAACCTCTGACCCCGCCCCTCGCACTCCTTGAAAATACCTCACAGGGGGTCCGGGGGACGTGAAGTCCCCCGGCGCTCGCGGGACGCAATGCCGGCGCCGTGACGGCGCCGCGCCGCCCGCTACTGCGCGATTTCCTCGACCTGCACCGCGACGTCCAGCCGCTCGGCGCCGTTGCCCATGGCGACGCCGCGGATCGGCGCCGCATCCACCGCGTCCAGCCCCGATCCCAGCCGCACATAGCGCTCGTCCGGGCAGCAGCGGTTGGCCGCGTCGAAGCCGACCCAGCCCAGCCCTTCGACATGGATCTCGGCCCAGGCATGGGCGGCGTCATGCGACTCGCCGTCGATGGTCGAATGCAGATAGCCCGAGACATAGCGCGCCGGCAACTCGCGCAGCCGCGCCACCGCGACCAGCGCATGGGCGTGGTCCTGGCAGACGCCCTCGCCCAGGGCCAGCGCCTCGGCGGCGGTGGTGTGCATCTCGGTCACGCCGGGGCGATAGGCGATGGCCTCGCCCACCGCCGCCGACAGCCGATGCGCCAGGTCCAGCGTATCCGCCGCCTCGCTTACCCCGGCTGCCAGCGCCTCCAGCCCCTTGTCGGCCCGCGTGGCCTTGGTGTCGCGCAGATAGGTCGTCGGATGGATGATCTCGCGATGGCCGCGCAGCACGCCCGCAGTGTCGCGGGTCTCGATCCGGCCCGAGATGCGCACGCTGACCTCATCTGTCGGCCCGCGCACGGTCCAGCCCTCGATCCAGTCGCCCGCGCCGTCGCGAAAGCCCGGTCCGCGGATGCCCCCCGAGACCTCGATCAGCCATTCATGGGTCTTCTGCCCCTCGAAGACCGAGGGCGTCAGCCGCAGGCTCTGGACCAGGTTGCGGATCGGGTGGTCATAGCCATAGACCGTCTCATGCGAGATGCGCAGCTTCATCGCCTAGGCACTCCCCAGCAGATAGTCCTGATGCACCAGGTTCGAGATCGTGCCGATCTCGCGGATGAACCAGGACAGGAACTCGTGCAGGCCCTCGTCGAAGATCATGTCGATATCGTGGTTCTGCAAGGTGGCCAGCACCTCGCGCGCCTTGTCGCGGGCATTGGTGGGCACGGTGTCGCCATAGCGCTTGGCGATCCCCTCCAGCTGCCAGACCGATTCATAGAGCGAGGTGATCAGCGAGCGCGGGTTTTCCCCGTTCAGGATCAGGAAATCCGCCACCCGCCCGGCGGTGATGTCGCCGCCGTAAGCCCAGTGATAGGCCCGATGCGCCGAAAGCGCGCGCAGGATCACCTGCCACTGATAGCTGTCCAGCCCCGAGCCGACGAATTCGATCCGCGGCAGCAGCACGAAATATTTCACGTCCAGCAGCCGGGCGGTGGCGTCGGCGCGCTCCAGCCCATAGCCCAGGTTCATGAAATGCCAGCCGTCGTTGCGCAGTTGCGTGGCGTTGATCGCCCCGCGCACGGTCGAGGTATGGGCGGTGGTGAAATCCGTCAGCGAGGCCGCGTCGATGCGCGCGCGCGGCGTGCGCTCGATCTTGCGCAGCTCCTGATAGGCCACGTTCAACGCGTCCCAGACCTGGCTGGTCAGCGCGGTGCGCACGATCCGGCCGGCCTCGCGGGCCTTCTCGATGCAGGACACGACCGAGGACGGGTTCTCGCGGTCGAAGAAGATGAATTCCGCGATCTTCTCCTGCGTGGCCTCGCCGTATTTCTCGGCGAAGATCATCGAGGTGCCCGAGGCCTGCAGAAGCGAGTTCCACTCGTTCTGATAGCCCAGCTCGGTATTGGGCAGCAGGGTGATGCGCTGGCCCACGTCCAGCAGGCGCGCGGCGGTTTCGGCACGTTCCAGGTGGCGGCCCATCCAGAACAGGTTGGAGGCGGTGCGGCTGAGCATCTTCTGTCCCTCCCTATTCCGACAGGACCCAGGTGTCCTTGACGCCCCCGCCCTGCGACGAGTTCACGACAAGGCTGCCCTCGCGCAGCGCCACGCGGGTCAGCCCGCCCGGCACCAGCTCGATCCGGTCGCCGCACAGGCAGAAGGGCCGCAGGTCCACATGGCGCGGCGCGATGCCCTGTTCCACGAAGGTCGGGCAGGTGGACAGCGACAGCGTCGGCTGGGCGATGTAATTCGCCGGATCGGCCTCGATCTTCTTGCGGAAGCTCTCGATCTCTTCCTTCGTGGATTTCGGCCCGACCAGCATCCCGTAGCCGCCCGAGCCATGGACCTCCTTCACCACCAGGTCGGGCAGGTTGGCCATGACATGGCGGTAATCCTCGTCCTTCCACAGGGTCCATGTCTGGACATTGTTCAGCAGCGGCTCCTCGCCCAGATAGAAGCGGATCATTTCCGGCACGAAGGTATAGATCGCCTTGTCGTCGGCCACGCCCGCGCCGGGCGCCGAGCAGATGCTGACCCCGCCCGAGCGGTAGACATCCATCAGCCCCGGCACGCCCAGCATGGAATCGGGGCGGAAGCACAGCGGATCGAGGAAGGGATCGTCGATCCGGCGATAGATCACGTCGACCCGCTGCGGCCCCTGCGTGGTGCGCATGTAGACGAATTCGCCGTCCACGAACAGGTCCTGGCCCTCGACCAGCTCGACCCCCATCAGGTTGGCCAGGAAGCTGTGTTCGTAATAGGCGCTGTTGAAATGGCCCGGCGTCAGGATCACGCAGGTCGGCCGGTCGTCGCATTTCGCCGGCGCTACCGATTCCAGCGTGCGGCGCAGCAGTTCGGGATACTGGTCCACCGGCTCGATCCGGTTCTGGCGGAACAGCTGCGGGAACATCCGCATCATGATCTCGCGGTTTTCCAGCATGTAGCTGACGCCCGAGGGCGTGCGGCAATTGTCCTCCAGCACGTAGAATTCGTCCTTGCCGGTGCGCACGAGGTCGATGCCGATGATGTGGGAATAGACGCCGCGCGGCGGCACAACGCCGACCACCGATTTCTCATAGGCCTCGTTGCGGAACACCAGCCTGGCGGGGACGCGCCCGGCGCGCACGATCTCGGCCCGGCCATAGACGTCGCGCAAAAAGGCGTTCAGCGCGCGGGCGCGCTGCTTGATGCCGCGTTCCAGCTTGCGCCACTCGGCCTGCTCGAAGACGCGGGGCATCATGTCGAAGGGGATCAGCCGGTCGGGATCGCCGCCCTCGCCATAGACGGCGAAGGTGATGCCGATGCGGCGGAACAGGGCCTCGGCCTCGGCCTGCTTCATCTGCCGGAAATCGTCGGGCATCGTGTCGACCCATTCGCGCAGCCTGGCATAGGGCTCGCGGACGCGGTCATGCTCGTACATCTCGTTGTAGTGGCTCACCATCCCCCTCGCTACCATGCCCCTTGGCGGGTGTTCTCGCTGACCGATGATCGGAAACTGCCGCGACCGTGTCCACAGGGCAACACGGGGCTTTGCGCGAAAGTTCCGCAGTTTCGCCCCCCGGCCGGGGGGTGCGGGCGCGCCGATGGGCGGCTTTGCCGCTTTTTCGGGCAGGTCCGGGCCGCGCGATCGGTCGAATTTTCGCTATCCGGGCCGGGTGCCGCTTACCCGATGGTAACCATTGGCGGCTAAGCAGGGGGCGGGAATGCGACATGAAAGGAACGGCTGATGCGTCTCAGCAGCGCGGCAACGACCGAGGAACTGGTGATCGTCGTCGACGAGGCGCGCATCGATGCCGCGGTCGCGACGCGGTTCAAGGACAGCATGCGGCGCCTGATCGGCGGCCACCGCAAGCCGGTGATCATCGACATGCAGGCGGTGGATTTCCTGGACAGCTCGGGCCTGGGCGCGATGATCGCGGTGCGCAAGGCAATGGGCGAGGACCGGCCGCTGATCCTGCGCGGGCTGACGCCGAATGTCGAGCGCGTCTTCCGCCTGACGCGCATGGATTCCGTTTTCGATATCCGTCCCACCGATCCCCCAGAGGAGCAGACATCATGACCTCGACCAGACGGCAGAATGCCGACACCAAGGGCCGCATCGCCGCCCGCACCCAGCCGATGTTCAACCGCGTGCTTCCCGCCCATCCGGCGGCGGTGCGCGACACGCTTGGCGACATCCGCCGCCGCTTCGCCGCCGAGGTCGGCGAGGACACGCTGGCGCGGCTGGAGCTGGTGCTGGCCGAGGTGATGAACAACGTCACCGAACATGGCGCCGGCATCTCGGTCGAGGACGATCCCCGCCGGGCGCCGTCGATCCACATCTCGATCGTGCGCCATGTCTCGGGCCTGTGCTGCGCGATCACCGATGACGGCGCCTCGCTGCCCGACGACTGCCTGCAGCCGCGCTGCTTGCCGTCGCTGACCCAGCCGGAACTGCCGGAAGGCGGCTGGGGCTGGTACCTGATCCAGGACCTGACCCAGGCGCTGTGCTATTTCCGCGAGGATCAGCGCAACTACCTGGCCTTCAGCGTCCCCTTCAGCGAGGAAGCCCGCCCGCTCTAGCCCCGCGACGGCGCGGCCCATGCGGGCATGAAGGATGCGCATCGTGCCGGCAGGAGCGGGAACCGGCGCAAGGATCGCGCCCAGGCAAGCCCGCCGCAGGCAGCGGCCAGGCGCTGCCGGATCGGGCGCCGTTCAGTTCAGCTGGCCCTGCAGCGGATAGCGCCCGTCCTCGAAATCGCCGAAATGCTCGACCACGTCGGGATGGTCCAGCGGTTCGCCCGAGGAATCGGGAACCAGGTTCTGCTCCGAGACATAGGCGACGTAATAGGTCGCCTCGGTCTCGGCATAGAGATGATAGAAGGGCTGGTCCTTCGCGGGCCGCGAATCCTCGGGGATGGAATCGTACCATTCCTGCGTATTGGCGAATTGCGGATCGACATCGAAGATGACGCCGCGGAAGGGCCGGTGCCGGTGGCGGACGACCTGACCCAGGCTGTATTTCGCGCTGCGGCTTTCACACTGCATGCTTGAGACTTCCATGACTGTGACGGCGGAATGCCGGGCTGACAGGCCTTCTAATCCCGTGCAACGATTCTGTCCACCGGATCCGCGGCATTTGCCACATTTCGGAGCATATGCGCCCGGATCCCGCTATTCGGCCGGGGCGGTCGCCGCCTCGGCCTCGCTCAGCCCGACGGTCGAGATCGCCATCTTGGCCGATCCCTCGGCCAGCTCGTTGGCATGGGCCACATAGACCAGGACCCGGTTTTCCGCGTCATAGATCCGGCGCACCCGCAGCGACTTGAAGATCAGCGACCGCCCCTCGCTGAACACCGTCTCGCCCCCGCGCCCGACCCGGATCGCGCCGATGTCGATCGGCCCGGTGCGCGAACATTCGATGGCGCTGTTCGAGGGATCCTCGAACCAGTTGCCCTGGCTCAGCCGGTCCAGCAGCGAGCGTTCGAAATAGGCCAGGTGGCAGGTCACGCCGCCGATCTTGGGGTCCTGGATCGCCTCGACGATGATGTCGTTGCCGACCCAGTCGACGCCGATCCTGCCGACCTCCTCGCCCCTGGCGGGCAGGCCGGGCAGCAAGGCGACCAGCAGGGCGGCGGACAGGAACGGGCGCATCGGCATCACTCGGGCAGCAGGGGCTGGCGCCCCCCGTCGGTCAGAAGATGGACCGCCCCCGGCTCGATGACGACCGCCGCCAGCGGCCGGCCATGCCCCGCGCCGCCGTCGATGTTCAGCCGGTTGCCGTGATGGGTGGGACGGCTCAGCGCGGTATGGCCGTGGACGACCAGCGGCCCATGCGCCGCGCGGCTTTCCAGGAAGGGCTTGCGGATCCAGACCAGGTCGTCCTCGGCCTGGTCCTGCAGGTCCACGCCGGGCCGGATCCCGGCATGGACGACCAGCGCCAGCGGATGCAGGAACCACAGCGGCAGCCCGGCCAGGAAGCGGGCGTGGCCGGGGGGCACGGCGCGCAGCGCCTCGGCATGCAGCCGTGCCTCGGGCAGTTCCGGGTCCAGCCCGTAGGAGGCCAGCGTCGCCGCCGCCCCCAGCCCCGGATGCCGCACCCATCCCAGCAGATTGGACAGGCCGGGATCGATCCAGCCCGGATCGGCAAGGAATTTCGGCAGGAAGCGGTCGTGATTGCCGCGGGTGACGACCCAGTTCCGGCCGTCGTCCCGCCCCGTCATCAGGTAATCCACGACGCCGCGCGAGTCCGGCCCGCGATCGATCAGGTCGCCGACATGGACGATCAGCGCATCCCGGCCGCCATCGCGGAACACCCGCTCATGCGCGGCGTGCAGCTGGTCCAGCTGGCCGTGAATGTCGCCGATCGCGTAAAGCCGCATCCCCGCTTCCCCATGGTGATCCGCGCGCCGGCCGCCCCGGCGCGCGGCGCTGCGTCAGATCTCGAATTTCAGGCGCCGCGCCTGGATGAACTTGCCGGTATTCTGCAGCGCCGCCAAGGCCTCGTCGCTGATCGCGTCGTCCAGATACAGGATCGCGATGGCATCGTCCCCCGCGGCCGAGCGGCCCAGGGTGAAGTTCGCGATGTTCACGCCCAGGTCGCCAAGCGTGCCCCCCAGCGCGCCGATCACGCCCGGCACGTCCTTGTTGCGGGTATAGAGCATGTGTTCGCCCACCTCGGCATCGATATTGATGCCGCGGATCTGGATGAAGCGCGGCTTGCCGTCGCTGAAGACCGTCCCGGCGATCGACCGCTCGCGCGTGTCGGTGACCACGGTCAGCTTGATATAGCCCTCGAAGACCCCGGCCTTGTCCTGCCGCGTGGTCGAGACCTGGACGCCGCGCTCCTTCGCGATGACCGGGGCCGAGACCATGTTCACGTCCGGGTTGGTGGCCTGCATCACCCCCGCGATCACCGAGGCGTTCAGCGCGTTCAGGTTCATCTCGGCGACCACGCCGTCGTAAAGCACGTTGATCGCCTTGATCGGCTCGTCGGTCATCTGGCCCACGAAGGCGCCCAGATGGCCGGCCAGCTTGATCCAGGGGCCCATCACCGCGGCCTCCTCGGCGGTGACCGAGGGCATGTTCAGCGCGTTCTGCACCGCCCCGGTCAGCAGATAGTCCGACATCTGCTCGGCCACCTGCAGGGCCACGTTCTCCTGCGCCTCGGTGGTCGAGGCGCCCAGATGCGGCGTCACCACCACGTTGGGCAGGTTGAACAGCGGGCTTTCCGTGGCCGGCTCGACCGCGAAGACGTCGAAGGCGGCGCCGGCGACGCGGCCGTCCTTCAGCGCCTCGGCCAGGGCCTCCTCGTCGACCAGCCCGCCGCGGGCGCAGTTGATGATCCGCACGCCGGGCTTCAGCTTCGCGATGGCCTCGCGCGACAGGATGTTGCGGGTCTTGTCGGTCAGCGGCACGTGGAAGGTGATGAAATCGGCGCGGCCCAGCAGGTCCTCGAACTCGACCTTGGTGACGCCGATCTCGCGGGCGCGGTCCTCGGACAGGAAGGGATCATAGGCCAGCACCTTCATGTGCAGCCCCAGCGCCCGGTCGATCACGATCGAGCCGATATTGCCGGCCCCCACGACGCCAAGCGTCTTGTTGAACAGCTCCACCCCCATGAAGCGGTTCTTCTCCCACCTGCCGGCATGGGTCGAGACGCTGGCCTCGGGCAGCTGCCGGGCGACCGCGAACATCATCGCGATGGCATGTTCGGCGGTCGTCACGCTGTTGCCGAAGGGCGTGTTCATCACGATCACGCCCTTCTTGCTGGCCGCCGGGATGTCGACATTGTCGACCCCGATCCCGGCCCGGCCCACCACTTTCAGCCGCGTCGCCTTCTCCAGCAGCTTCTCGGTCACTTTGGTCGCGGACCGGATCGCCAGCCCGTCATATTGCCCGATCACCTCGGCCAGCTTTTCCTTGTCCTTGCCCAGGTCGGGCAGGTAGTCCACCTCGACGCCGCGATCGCGAAAGATCTGGACGGCGGTTTCCGACAGCTTGTCGGACACGAGAACCTTCGGCATGTCATTCTTCCTTGTCTGCCGCATCCGGGCCAAGCCTCGCGGATGCATTTCATCTTGGTGAAAATATCCTCGGGGGGTCCGGGGGGCAGACAGCCCCCCGGCCTTCGCCCATCACTCCTGCGCGGCCAGTTCCGCGCGATAGGCCCATTCGATCCAGGGCATCAGCGCCGCGACATCGCCGGCCTCGACCGTGGATCCGCACCAGATCCGCAGGCCCGGCGGCGCGTCGCGATAGGCGCCGGCATCCAGCGCCACGCCTTCCTTCTCCAGCCGCTTGGCGACCGCCTTGGCGAAAGCCGCGCCGTCCCGGATCGCCGGATCGGTGAATTTCAGGCAGACCGAGGTGGTCGAGCCCGTCGCCGGATCCTCGGCCAGGTCGGCGATCCAGTCCTTGTCGGCGATGAAATCACGCACCGCCGCCGCATTCGCCTCGCAGCGCGCGATCAGCGCCGGCAACCCGCCAAGCGATTGCGCCCATTTCAGCGCCACCAGGTAATCCTCGACCGCCAGCATCGAGGGCGTGTTGATCGTCTCGCCCTTGAAGATGCCCTCGATCAGCTTGCCGCCCTTGGTCAGCCGGAAAATCTTCGGCAGCGGACGATCCGGCACATAGCTCTCCAGCCGCTCGACCGCGCGGGGCGACAGGATCAGCATCCCATGCGCGCCCTCGCCACCCAGCACCTTCTGCCAGCTGAAGGTCACAACATCCAGCTTGTCGAAAGGCAGTTCCATCGCGAAGGCGGCGCTGGTCGCGTCGCAGATGGTCAGCCCCTGCCGGTCCGCCGGGATCGCATCGCCATTCGGCACCCGCACGCCCGAGGTCGTGCCGTTCCAGGTGAAGACCACATCGCTGTCGAAATCGACCTCGCCGAAATCGACGATCCTGCCGTAATCGGCCTTGCGCACCGTCGCGTCCAGCTTCAGCTGCTTGACCGCATCCGTGACCCAGCCTTCGCCGAAGCTTTCCCAGGCCAGCATTTCCACGGGACGCGCGCCCAGCATGGTCCACATCGCCATCTCGACCGCGCCCGTGTCCGAGCCGGGAACGATGCCGATGCGATAGCCTTCGGGCACGCCCAGGACCTCGCGGGTCAGCTCGATCGCCTCGGCCAGCTTCGCCTTGCCGATGGCGGCACGATGCGAGCGGCCAAGCGGAGCATCCGCCAGCAGGTCCAGATTGTAATGGGGGATCTTGGCACAGGGGCCAGAGGAAAAACGCGGATTCACCGGCCGCGCGGCCGGGTTCGGGTGATCGGTCATGTAGCTCAGCCTTCCAGCTAAAAGCCCTTCGTTGGGGAAGGGTGTCCCGCTGCGGGACATACATCCGCGTCCCGCTCTGGCGCAAGGGAAAAGTTTCGCGTATGGCCCGGCGCGTCCCCGCAGCAAGAAGGCACCCTCATGTTCATCGTCTCGCTCATCGCCGCGCCCGGCCGTTCGCATGTCGAGGAATCGCTGCTGGAGGGGCTGGAGAAGGCCTGGGACGGCAGCGGGCGGCGCTGGCTGGAGCCGCAGATGGCGGGCGAATTCCGCATTACCCGGCTGCCCGACGATGCCGAACAGGTCTGGTCCGACCTGCAGGTGATCGGCATCGACCTCGTCCTGCAGCCCGAGGCGGGGCGGCGCAAGTCGATCCTGCTGGCCGACATGGATTCGACCATGATCGAACAGGAATGCATCGACGAACTGGCCGACATGGCCGGCGTCGGGCCGCGCGTGGCCGCCATCACCGCCCGCGCCATGAACGGAGAGCTGAACTTCCACGAGGCGCTGGTCGAACGCGTCGGCCTGCTGGCCGGGCTTCGCGAATCGGTCATCGCCGAGGTCCTGGCCACCCGCATCACCATGGCGCCGGGCGGGCGCGAGCTGGTGGCGACGATGCGCGCCAATGGCGGCTATGCGGCGCTGGTCTCGGGCGGGTTCACCGCCTTCACCGGGCCGGTGGCGCGGATCCTGGGCTTCGACGAACACCGCGCCAACAACCTGCTGGCCGATGACGGCGTGCTGACCGGCCATGTCGCGCTGCCGGTGCTGGGCCGCGAGGCGAAGGTCCAGGCGCTGCGCGAGATCGCCGCCGCGCGCGGGGTGACGCCGGAGCAGGTCATCGCGGTCGGCGACGGCGCGAACGACCTCGACATGCTGCACCTGGCCGGCACCGGCGTCGCGCTTCACGCCAAGCCCGCGGTGGCGGCGCAGGCCAGGATCCGCATCAATCACGGCGACCTGACCGCGCTGCTCTATCTGCAGGGCTACGCGCGGGCAGAGTTCGTCACGGGCTGATCGCGGCCACGGTTTCGGCGGCGGGCCGCGCCACGGCCTGGGCCGCGCCGGTCCCGGCCCAGAAGGCGCCATAGCCGGTCTCGCCCTGCGCCAAGGCGGCGGCGTTCAGCGCCTTGCCCGCGTCATAGGCCACCGGGTAATCGGGCGCCTCCTCGCCGTCGATGGCGGTGAACAGGTTTTCGACGCAACGCGCCGCCCGCCCCGAGATCGCCCGCGTCATCACCGTGCGCCCCGACGACAGTGCCTCGCGATGGGCGGCGGGGTTGGCGGCCTCGGGCGCGCGCAGGAAGGCGGTGCCGCATTGCACCGCCACGGCGCCCGCGCGGGTCGCGGCGCGGGCATCCTCGCGCGTCATGATCCCTCCGGCGGCGATCAGCGGCAGGCCAAGCGGCCGCAGCCGGCCCAGCAGCGGCAGGGTCTCCAGCCGCTCGTCCGGGGCGTCGGGGTCGAAGATGCCGCGATGCCCGCCCGCCTGCCAGCCCTGCGCGACGATCCCGTCCAGCCCGGCATCCAGGATCGCCTGCCCCTCGGCCTCGCTGGTGGCCGTGGCCAGAAGCCGCGCGCCGGTGTCGCGCAGGGCGGCGATCTGCTGGGGATTGGGCAGGCCGAAATGGAAGCTGACGAAGGCCGGGCGGGCATCCAGCAGCAGCGCCAGCATGGCCTCGTTCACGCGAAAGCTCTGATAGATCTCGTGCAGCGCCTCGGGCGGGGTGGCCCCGTGGCGGGCGAATTCGGGCGCCAGCCGCGCCAGCCAGCGGCCCTCGCGCAGATGGTCGCGCCGGGCGGGGGCGTGGCAGAACAGGTTCACGCCGAAGGGCCGGCCGGTCAGCGCGCGGGTCTGCTCGATCGCGGCCCGCGCCCCCGTCGCGTCCAGCGCGCCAAGCGCCACGAAGCCCAGGCCCCCGGCCTCGCAGACCGCCGCCGCCAGCGCGGGCGTGGAGACGCCCGCCATCGGCGCCTGGATCAGCGGATGTTTCAGATCTTCCAGCATGTCTTCCTCCTGTATGGTCATCCCTGTCCGATCAGCAGCATGACCACCGGGACGGTCACGATGCTGCCCGCCGTGGAAATCAGGATCGCGGTCGAGACCCGCTGCTGCGCCACCCCGAAATGTTGCGCCAGGATATAGACATTGCCCGCCACCGGCAGCGCGGCGGCGGCGATCATCACCCCGGCGGCGAAGGGTTGGACGCCGAAGACGAACAGCGCCGCCACCCCCACGGCCAGCGGATGCAGCACCAGCTTGGCAAAGCTGAGCCAGACCGAGGCCGCCAGCCGCTGCACCTTGCGCCCGGCCAGGCTGGCGCCGATGGCGAACAGCGCGCCGGGCGTCGCGGCCGCGCCCAGCAGCGCCAGGAACTCGTCCAGCGGCTGCGGCATCGGCAGCCGCGCCCAGGCCCAGGCCAGCCCGGCCAGCATCGAGACGATCATCGGGTTGGCGACGATCCCGCCCAATACGCCCAGCAGGCTGGCCATGCGCAGCCCGCCCCGGCGCGAGGCATGGACGATCAGCGTGATCAGCGTCGAGAACACCAGCATGTCGATGGTCAGCACCATCAGCACCGGGCCGACGGCGCGCTCGCCCAGCAGCACGACCAGCATCGGCACGCCCAGAAAGCCGGTATTGCCGATCATGCAGCATTGCGCCTCCATCGCGGCCTCGGGCAGCGGAAGCCCGCGCGCGCGGGCCGCGACAAGCCCCAGGACCCAGACCAGGACCGAGCCCGCCAGATAGGCCATCACGAAGCGGCGGTCGAACAGCCGCGCCAGGTCCAGCCCGGCGGCGAAGCGGAACAGCATCGCCGACAGCGCGAAATAGAAGACGAATTTCGTCAGCCAGGCGGCGGCCTCCTGCGGGAAGAAACGCGTCCGCGCGGCCAGCCAGCCCAGCCCGATCAGCCCGAAGAAGGGCAGGGTCTTCAGAAAGATCGGCCACATCAGGCCAGGGTTCCGTCGGCGCGCATCATCTCCCCCAGGGGCGGGGTCAGCCCGATCCGATCAGCACCCCCACGGCCAGGACCAAACCACCGCCCACGACCACTTGCAAGGTCGCGCGCCAGAACGGCGTCTGCATCCAGCGCTTCTGGATCCAGGCGATCGCCCACAGCTCGATGAAGACGACGACGAAGGCGATGGTCGTGGCGGTCCAGAAATGCGGGATCAGATAGGGCAGCGCATGGCCAAGCCCGCCCACCGCCGTCATCACCCCCGAGGCGATGCCCCGCTTGAAGGGCGATCCGCGCCCCGAGACCACCCCGTCGTCGGAGGCCGCCTCGGTGAAACCCATGCTGATCCCGGCGCCCAGGCTGGCGGCCAGCCCGACCAGGAAGGTCGTCCAGGGATCCTGCGTGGCGAAGGCGGTCGCGAAGATCGGCGCCAGGGTCGAGACCGAGCCGTCCATCAGCCCCGCCAGCCCCGGCTGCACCCAGGTCAGCACGAAACCGCGCCGGGCCACGGCATCCTCCTCGGCGCGCGCGGCGGCGGTCAGGTGCTCGGCCTCCAGCCGGTCGGCGCGCGCCTCGTGCCCGCGCTCGGCGGCGGCCAGGTCGCCCAGCAGCCTGCGCGTGCCCGCATCGGTGGTCCGCTGCGCCGCGCGGGCATAGAATTCGGCCGCGTCATGCTCCATCAGCGCGGCTTCCCGGCGGATCGCCTCCAGCGACAGGTTCCGCATCATCCATGCCGGGCGGCGGCCGAAATAGCCCGCCACATGCTCGCGCCGGATCACCGGGATCGCCTCGCCGAAGCGCGCCCGATAGGCCTCGATCAGCAATTGCCGGTGCCGGTCCTCCTCGGCGCCCACCCCCTCGAAGACCGCGGCCGTCGCCGGATAGTCCCTGCGCAGGAATTCCGCCCAGTGGCGATAGATCCGCGCGTCATCCTCTTCCGAGGATATGGCCAGCGCCAGCACCTCCTGCTCGGTCAGGTCGGCAAAGCGCTTGCGCGACAGGGCAAGGGACATGTTCATCTTGGCTCAAATATCCTCGGGGGTGAGGGCGCTTGCGCCCGAGGGGGCGGAAGGCCCCCTTTCGACGGTGAATTCCCGCGCCCCGTCCGCCAGATCGCGCATCCCGACAAGACGATGCCCGGCGCCCTCGCAGAAATGCGGCACGTCGATCACCGCCGCCGGGTCGGTGGCCACCAGCCGCAGCCGGCTGCCCGGCGGCAGGGGCAGCAGCATCTTGCGCAGCCGCAGCACCGGCAGCGGGCACAGCAGCCCGCGGGCATCGATCTCGGCGCCGCTCATGCCGCCCTGGCGGCGCGGCGGCACCATTCGGCCAGCGCGGCGGGCTCGATCCGCTCGGCCATGCCGGCGGCGAATTCGGCGAAGGCCTCGCGCTGCTCGGGCGGCACATGCAGCATCACCGGCAGCCCGTCGGCGACCGCATGGGCGATCAGCGTGCGGAAACCGCGCCCCACCGCCTCCTGCCGGCCGAATTTCGGCACGATCAGGATCTCGGCCCCGGCCAGCCGCCGGCCCACCCGCGCCGCCGCCATCTCCAGCGCGCCCGGATCCAGCCGGCAGCCGCTGGACCCCGCCCCCAGCGATTGCGAGATGCGGATCGGCGCGCCTTCCTCGCCGATCACCAGGATGTCCATGTCGCAGGCGCAATCGGCGCCCAGGTCGGTATTCACCTGCACCGCCCCGGCGACGCGGAAGCCCTCGTCCGCCAGGTCCCCGGCCAGTCGCGCCAGGACCCGATCCGCCTCGCCATCGGCGGCACCGTCCAATCCGAACCAACCCAGCATGGGACCTCCGTTCCGCATCCGTGCCCCTTTTTCCGCGTCGCGGCCGGGTTGGCAACGGTTTTCTGGCTGACCTTCGCCGCCGCCCGCGCTAGAGAAGCCGCATGACCGATTACGACGCACTTGCCGCCCGCATCCGGGCCCTGACCGAGGGCGAGACCGACGAGGTCGCGCTGATGGCGACGCTGGCCTGCGAGATCCACCATGCCGACGACCGCTTCGACTGGACCGGCTTCTACCGCGTGACCGCGCCCCGGATGCTGAAGATCGGCCCCTATCAGGGCGGGCATGGCTGCCTGGTTATCCCCTTCTCGCGCGGGGTCTGCGGCGCGGCCGCGCGCAGCGGGCAGGCGCAGATCGTCCCCGACGTGGACGCCTTTCCCGGCCATATCGCCTGCGCCAGCTCGACCCGATCCGAGCTGGTGCTGCCGGTCGTCGGCGCCGGCGGGCGGCTGATCGGGGTGCTGGACATCGACAGCGACCAGTCCGATGCTTTCAACGCCACCGATGCCGAACGATTGGGGAGGATCCTGGACGATGTCTTCGGAACGCTCTGACTTCACCGGGCAGTGCCTCTGCGGCGCGGTCCGCTTCGCGGGCCATGCGGCCGACCAGCCCTTCCATGTCTGCCATTGCGGCCAGTGCCGACGCTGGTCGGGCCATTACTGGTCGGCCTTCGAGGCCGAGGAGCTGCGCATCGACGAGCGCGACGCGCTGCGCTGGTTCCGCTCGTCCCAGCAGGCCGAGCGCGGCTTCTGCCGGCATTGCGGATCGTCGCTGTTCTGGCGGCGCATCGGCTCGGACCGGACCGAGGTCGCGCCGGGCGCGCTGGACGCGCCGACCGGCCTGCGCCCCAGCGGGCATATCTACGTGGCCGACAAGGGTGACTACTACGACATCACCGACGGATTGCCGCAATACGCGCAGGAAAGCCGATAGCATGATCTGGGAGACGCTGGCAAATATCCCGCTGCCGCAGCTGACCGCCTTCCTCATCGGCGGGCTGGTGCTGAACTTCGCGCCCGGCCAGGACGTGTTCTTCGCCACCGCCTGCGGCATCCAGGGCGGCCCGCGCGCCGGCGCCTTCGCGGGGCTGGGCGTCGGGCTGGGGGTGCTGATGCACCTGGCCATGGCGACGGTCGGGCTTGGCGCGGTGGTCGCCGCCCATCCCGAGGCGCTGCGCGCGGTCAAATATGCCGGCGCGGCCTATCTTCTGTGGCTGGCCTGGAAAAGCTGGACGGCGGGGCCGGTGGACCCTTCGGCCCGCGGCAGCGCCCGGCCGTGGAACATCGTCCGGCGCGGCTTCCTGTCCAATGCGCTGAACCCCAAGCCGGTGCTGTTCCTGCTGGCCTTCCTGCCGCAATTCACCAATCCCGTCTGGGGGCCGGTCTGGCAGCAGGTGCTGGGCCTGGGGCTGATCTTCGCGCTGACCGGCACGCTGGTGACGATGGGCTACGGCGTCGTCGCGGGCCATGCCGGGCAGGTCATCGGCCGCCGCCTGGGGCTGGTGAACCGGATCGCGGCGGTCATGTTCGCCGGGCTGGCCGTCCGGCTGGTCGCCAGATGAGCGCCACCGCCTTCACCTATGCCCCGCCGCCCGAGGCGCCCGAGATCCTCCATGCCGATCACGAGATCCTGGTGGTGGACAAGCCCTCGGGCCTGCTCTCGGTGCCGGGGCGCGGTCCCGACAAGGCCGATTGCCTGATCGAGCGGCTGCGCGGCCCCTTTCCGACCGTGCTTCTGGTCCACCGGCTGGATCTGGACACCTCGGGCGTCATCATCTTCGGCCTGACGCCCCACGCGCAGCGCAGCCTCGCCCGCCAGTTCGAGGAGCGGCGCGTCAGGAAGGCCTATGTCGCGCGGGTGGCCGGCCGGCTGCAGCCGACGACCGGCCGCGTCGATCTGCCGCTGATCGTGGACTGGCCGAACCGGCCGCGCCAGAAGGTCGACCATCAGGAAGGCCGCGCCGCGCAGACCGACTGGAAGGTGATCCGCGCGGGCGAGGACGAGACCCGCGTGCGGCTGTTCCCGCTGACCGGCCGCAGCCACCAGCTGCGCGTCCACATGGCGGAAACCGGCCACCCGATCCTGGGCGATCCGCTTTATGCCAGCGGCGCGGCGGCCGCGCATCCGCGCCTGATGCTGCACGCCGAAAGCCTGCGGGTGAAACATCCCGACAGCGGCGTGCAGATGACCTTCCGGGCGCCGGTCCCGTTCTGACGCGCTATTCGCCCTCGGGATACCAGTTGGCGATGACCACCTGCGTCTCGGGGCTGGCCTCGGCCACCAGCCGGGCGAATTCGGCCAGGTCGCTGCCGCGGTGGTGATAGGGATAGACGATCCGGGGCTGGAATTCGCCCACCGCATCGGCGGCCTGCTCGACCGTCATCGTATAGGGCAGGTTCATCGGCAGGAAGGCGGCGTGGATGTCCTCCAGCGCGCGCAGCTCGGGCGTGTCCTCGGTATCGCCGGCGATCAGGAAGCGGCTGCCGCCGATGGTCAGCACATAGCCGTTGTCGCGGCCGCGCGGGTGATATTGCAGCCGGTCCTCCGAGATGTTGTAGGCCGGGATCGCCTCGATGCGGATGCCCAGCACCTCGACCGCCTCGCCATTGGCCATCTGCGTGGCGCGTTCCTGCATCTCGGGCGGCAGCTTCACGCCCACCGAGGCATTGGCGATCAGCCGCACGGCGGGCAGCGCCTCCAGCGTCGGCAGGTCGAAATGGTCGCCATGTTCATGGGTGATCAGGATCAGCTGCGGCTGCGGCAGGTTCGCGTATTTCGCCGCGCCGCCGACCGGATCGACAAGGATGGCGCCGCCCGGCGTCTCGATCAGCATCGAGGCGTGATCGACCGGATGGATCACCACCTCTCCGCCCTCGACGGCATGGCGATGGGCGGTGGCGGCACTCTGGGCGGCGGCCCATCGCGGCAGGGCGCTGGCGCCAAGCGCCGCCGCGGCGATGGTCAGGCCCGTTCGACGGGTCATCTGCATGGGAAATCCTCCTGCTGGCAGGTTGGTCTCGGGGTCCAACGCCCTGAAGGGCCGACGGTTCCGCGCGCTTGCGGGCTTTCGGGCGCCGGCCTAGAACGGAGCCGACAACAGCGGAGACGGCGATGACGCATCTGTGGGTAAGGGCCGAAAGCCGCCCGAACGAGGACCGGGCGGGCATCACCCCCGAGGGCGTGGCCGCGCTGCAGAAGCAGGGCTTCCGGGTCACGGTCGAGGACAGCCCGCGCCGGATCATCCCCACCGATGCCTATCGCGCGACCGGCGCCGCCATCGCGCCCGAGGGCAGCTGGACCACCGCCCCCGATGACGCGATCGTCTTCGGCCTGAAGGAGCTGCCCGAGGACGGCACGCCCCTGCGCCATCGCCACGTCATGTTCGGCCACGCCTTCAAGGGCCAGCCCGCCGGGCAGGCGCTGCTGCGCCGCTTCAAGGCCGGGGGCGGCGCGCTCTACGACCTGGAATACCTGCTGGACGAGGACGGCCGCCGCCTTGCCGCCTTCGGCTATTGGGCGGGCTATGCGGGCGCCGCGGTGTCGCTGCAATGCTGGGCGGCGCAGCAGTCGGGCGGGATCTGCCCGCCGGTCCATGCCTGGCCGGATCGCGACGCGCTGACCGCCGACCTGCGCGCCCGGCTGGACGCCACCGGCCGCCCGCGCCCCCGCGCCATCGTCATCGGCGCGAAGGGCCGGGTCGGCACCGGCGCCTCGGACCTGCTGAGCGCGATGGGCTTGCGCGTCACCCGCTGGGACCTGGCCGAGACCGCCCATGGCGGCCCCTTCCCCGAGGTGCTGGCGCATGAAATCTTCGTCAACGCGATCCTGGCCGGGCCCGGCGTGCCGGTCTTCGTGCCGTCCGAGGCCGTGGCGCCGGGCCGCGCCTTGAGCGTCATTGGCGATGTCGCCTGTGATCCGACCAGCGATTTTTCCCCGATCAAGGTCTATGACCGCACGACGACATGGCAGGAACCGGCGCTGCGCGTGGCGGAGGATCCGGTGCTGGACGTGATGGCGATCGACAACCTGCCCTCGATGCTGCCCCGCGAAAGTTCGTTGGACTATGCCGCCCAGCTGCTGCCGGTGCTGCAGCGGCTGGACAGGATCGGGGACGGACCCTGGGGCCGCGCCGCCGCCATCTTCCGCGACCATCTTAAGCGGGCCTGAAGCCGCGCCGGCGGCACGGCCCGCCCCATGACGCGGATGTTATCGGCGCCGGGGAACGCGGCGCCGGGTTATCGTGTTAGGATCGCAGGAATTTCTGACCCCCGCGTTTCCCACGTCCCGACCGAACCGACGAAAGGCCAGCCATGTCCCTGCCGTTCCCCCGCATCGCCGCCCGACTGACCGCCTTCGCCGCCACCGGGCTGATCGCCTCGGCCGCCGCCGCGCAGGATTTCAACGCCGCCCCGCCGCATGGCCAGGGCCAGAGCCCGGCCTTCGAGGGCCAGACCCGCGCGCCGGTCCTGCCTGACCGGGCGCTGAACACCGCGCCGGTGGTCCAGGGGCTGGAACATCCCTGGGGCATGGCCGAACTGCCCGACGGCAGCTGGCTGGTCACTGAACGGCCCGGCCGGATGCGCCTTGTCGGCGCGGACGGCTCGCTGTCCGAGCCGCTTTCGGGCCTGCCCGAGGTCGACGGGCGTGGCCAGGGCGGGCTGCTGGATGTGGTGATCGCCGATGATTTCGCCCAGACCCGGCAATTGTGGTGGAGCTTCGCCGAACCGCGCGGCGGCCGCCAGAACGCCACCGCGGTCGCGACCGGCACGCTGTCGGCCGATGGCTCCGCCATCGAGGGCGCGCGGGTGATCTGGCAGCAGCAGCCCGCCTGGGCCTCGGACAAGCATTTCGGCTCGCGGCTGGTCTTCGACGGCGCCGGCGGGCTGTTCGTGACCCTGGGCGAACGCTCGGTCACCGATGCGCGCGGGCTGGCCCAGAACGTGACCACGACCATCGGCAAGGTGGTGCGGATCGACCCGGAAAGCGGCGCGGCGATGGGCGATCCCGGCGTGGCCGAGGCCCTGCCCGAGATCTGGTCCTGGGGCCATCGCAACATCCAGGGCGCGGCGATGGGACCGGACGGCGCGCTGTGGACCATCGAGCACGGCCCGCGCGGCGGGGACGAGCTGAACCGCCCGCAGGCGGGGCGCAACTATGGCTGGCCGCTGGTGACCTATGGCGTCGAATACAGCGGCGCCGCCGTGGGCGAGGGCGTCACCCAGATGGAGGGGACCGAGCAGCCGGTCTATTACTGGGACCCGGTGATCGCGCCGGGCGACATGGTCTTCTATGACGGCGCGATGTTTGCCGACTGGCAGGGCGATGCGCTGATCGCCGGCCTGGCCGGCGCCATCGTGCGGCTGGAGATCGCCGATGGCCGCGTCACCGGCGAGGCCCGCCACCTGCAGGGCATCGGCCGCGTCCGCGACGTCGAGGTCGCCAGCGACGGCGCGATCATGCTGCTGACCGACGAACGCAACGGCGCGATGATCCGGGTGACGCCGGGCGACTGAGGCCGCGTCCCGCCGGCTCAGACCGGCTTCTGGATGTCGTCCTGGGCATCCTCGGGCGAGATCCCCAGCGCCTCCAGCCCGGCCTCCAGCAGGTCCGAGAGGCGCGGCTCGCCCATCAGGTAATCCTCGGTCGGGATGGTGCGCTCGGCGCGGGCGGTCGCGATGGCTTCCTCCAGCTCCTCCGGCTCGAAACTCTCGCGCCCGATCCACATGACGGCGACCAGGCTGGCCTGCTCGTCCTCGTTCAGCGATTCGATGAAGTCGTGCAATTCGGTCCGGGTGCCGTGCTGCGGGCGGCTGCCCTGATGCGCCCAGGCATTGACGCCGCTGTCATATTCGCGGGCGCGGATGATGATATGGGCGATCTTGTCGGGGCTGATCTGCAGCATGGCGACCTCCGGGTTCTGCCCCTTTGTCGCGCCGCGCGCGGGCGCGGTCAATGGCGCTGATACCCGTCAGCCGTCGAAGGCATAGCCGAAGCGGGCGATGTCCTCGGCCGCCGCCTCGGCGATGATCGCGGCGCTGGGGCCGTCATAGGCCGCGCGCCAGTCCTCGCCCCGCCCCAGCCGGTTCGCATGGGGCAGCGGCCCCGGATCGAAGCCCAGCCGGTCGGCCAGCCGCGGCAGGTCCTGCTCCAGATGTTCCAGCCGCAGGAACAGCGCCGGATGTTCCCGCCCGCCGCCGTCGGACAGATAGTGGCGGGCGGGCAGCGCCATCTGCTGGCGGATCAGCGGCTGGCGCAGGAAGTCGCGGAATGCCAGCCGACGGGCCAGCTCGACCACCGGATTGGCGAAGTCCTGCCGGCGCAGCCAGCGGTGATAGCTGACCGCCCGCGCCCAGGGATTGCGCACCGTCGCGACCAGCAGGTAGTCCGCGAAGATCGCCGGATCGACCAGCCCCTCGATGTCGGCCAGCGTGGAATGCTTCCACAGTCGCCCCCTGGACGGCGTGCCCTGCACCCGCCTGCGGCGGTTCCGGCCCTTCGGCGTGTCCGACAGGATGATGTCGTCGCGCCCCACCCGCGCTTCCAGCGCAAGGGTCAGCGAGGTGCCGCCGGTCTTCGGAATATGGACGAAGATATAGCGGTGCCGGTGCGAGACGATCATCCGCTGCGCCCGAACAGCCTTTCGATATCGCTCAGCCGCAGCTTCACCCATGTCGGGCGGCCGTGATTGCACTGGCCGGATTTCGGCGTGCGCTCCATCTCGCGCAGAAGCGCGTTCATCTCCTCGGCATTCATCCGGCGGCCCGAGCGGACCGAGCCGTGGCAGGCCATCGAGGACAGCACCGCGTCGATCCGCCCCCGCAGCCGGTCCGAGGCGCCCTGGTCGGCCAGGTCGTCCAGGATGTCGCGGATCAGCGCCGGCGCGTCCAGCCGGGTCAGCATGGCTGGGGTCTCGCGCAGGGCGACGGCGCCGTGGCCGAAGGGTTCGATCACCAGGCCCAGCTGGGCCAGTTCGCCGGCGACGGACAGGATGCGCGCGGCATCGGCATCGGACAGCTCCACGATCTCGGGGATCAGCAGGGCCTGGCTGGCGATGCCGCTGGCCTCGGCCTGGGCCTTCAGCCGTTCATAGACCAGCCGCTCATGCGCGGCGTGCTGGTCGACGATGACCAGCCCGTCCTCGGTCTGGGCGATGATGTAATTCTCGTGGATCTGGGCGCGGGCGGCGCCGAGCGGGGCGTCCTGCGGCGCCGCCTGCGGCTCGGGCTCGATCCGGGCCGAGGGCGGCTCGTGGAAGCCCGGCTCCATCTGCGGCATCGGCGCCTGCGCCTCCAGCGCCGCGCGGACCGCCCCGCCCGAGGGGTGCGCGGGGCGGTAATCCATCTGGTAGGTTCGATGCGCCGGCCCTGTATCGGCGGCGGGCTCGGCGCGGAAGGCCGCCAGCGTCGCGGTCCCGACGGTGGAGGAGGCGCGATGCCCGGCGCCTGCCAGCGCGTGGCGCAGGGCGCTGACCACCAGCCCGCGAGCGGCGGTGGGATCGCGGAAGCGCACCTCGGCCTTGGCGGGATGGACGTTCACGTCCACCTGCTGGGGGTCGCAATTCAGGTAAAGCACCGCCGCCGGATGCCGCCCCGAGGCCAGCACGTCCATATAGCCCGCCCTGAGCGCCCCGGTCAGCAGCTTGTCGCGGACCGGGCGGCCGTTGACGTAAAGGTGCTGCGCCACCGCCGCGCCCCGCGAATAGGTGGGCAGCGCGGCAAAGCCGGTCAGGGCCAGCCCGTCGCGTTCTGCATCGATGGGGATCGCATTGTCGGTGAAGTCGCGGCCCATGACCCGCGAAAGCCGGGTCTGGAAGGCGTCGAACAGCTCGCCCTGCTCGGCATCGGCGCGGAAGATCTCGCGCCCGTCGGCGGTCAGGGTGAAGCCGACCCAGGGTTCGGCCATCGCCAGGCGGCGGGTGATTTCGGCGACGGCCTGGGTCTCGGCGCGGCTGCCGCGCAGGAATTTCAGCCGGGCGGGGGTGGCGAAGAACAGGTCGCGCAGTTCCACCACCGTGCCGCGATTGGCGGCGGCGGGGCGCAGGGGCTGGATCCGGCCGCCCGCGACCGAGATCGCCGCGCCCTCGGCCCCTTCCGCGCGCGAGGTGATGGTCAGCCGCCCGACGGCACCCAGCGAGGGCAGCGCCTCGCCCCGGAAGCCGAAGCTGCGGATCGCCAGCAGGTCGCTGCCGTCGATCTTGCTGGTGGCGTGGCGGGCCATGGCCAGCGGCAGGTCCTCGGGCGCCATGCCGCAGCCATTGTCGGCGACGCGGATCAGGCCCTTGCCGCCATCCTCGATGGCGATGTCGATCCGGGTCGCGCCGGCATCCAGCGCGTTTTCCACCAGCTCCTTGACGGCCGAGGCGGGGCGTTCCACCACCTCGCCCGCCGCGATGCGATTGGCGGTGGCTTCGTCCAGTTGCCGGATGACGGGGCGTATCTTGGGGGCGTGCTGGTTCATCCCCCCAGATGTAGCATGAGAGAGCCCCTGCCGCCAGCGATTCGCGACATCGCCGCCGCCCCTTGCGTCCCGCGAGCGCCGGGGGACTTCACGTCCCCCGGACCCCCTGTGAGGTATTTTCAAGGAGTGCGAGGGGCGGGGTCAGTTCAATGCAGGTTCGGGTTCGGGCTGGCGACGCAGGGCCTGGTCGCTGTCGGTCTGCGCGGGGCCGTCGGTGGATTCGATCCCCTCGGGGCGGCCGACCAGCACGAAGCGCAGCTGGTCGGAACGCAGCAGGCGTTCGGCCACGCGCTGGACATCCTCGGCGGTCACGGCCTCGACCCGGTCGTTGCGGGTATTGGGATAGTCGATGGGAAAACCCGCCAGCTGCATCCCGGCCAGGATGCCGGCGATCTTGCCGTTGCCGTCCCAGCGCAGGGGATATTCGCCGGTCAGGTAGGTCTTGGCGTCCTGCAGCTCTTGCTGGCTGACGCCTTCGGCCATGCGGTCCCATTCCTGCCGGATCAGCTCGACCGCCTGGCCGGTCGTCGCGTTGGAGCCGGCCATGCCGCCCTGCCATGTCTGACCGTAGAGCCCCGAGGCCAGCGCCGTGCCGATCCCGTAGGTCAGCCCGCGCTTTTCGCGGATCTCGTCCATCAGGCGCGAGCTGAAGCCGCCGCCGCCCAGGATATGGTCGGCCACGAAGGCGGCGAAGTAATCCGGATCGTCG
This sequence comes from Paracoccus sigandri, assembly GCF_003709565.1. Lineage (GTDB taxonomy): Bacteria > Pseudomonadota > Alphaproteobacteria > Rhodobacterales > Rhodobacteraceae > Paracoccus > Paracoccus siganidrum. The sequence goes on from NZ_QNRC01000007.1 coordinate 190,309, forward strand.
ATATGCAGGCCGGGTCCGGCGAAGCTGACGATGGTCTGCGGGCTGTCCCAGTCGATCACCGTGACGCCGCCGGTCAGCTGAAGCTGCGCATCCTGGGGCAGGGGGGCGGTGCCTTCGGCGGGCAGCCCGCCGAGGATGCGGTCCAGAAGCGGGCCCAGCTCCTCGGGGGTGATGTCGCCCGCCGCGCCGACCACCACGCGGTCGCGGGCCAGGACGCGGTTCTTGGCGGCGACCAGGTCCTGCCTGCTCAGCGCGGCCACCGATTCGGCGGTGCCGTTGATTGAGGTCGCATAGGGGTGGTCGCCCCAGGCCTGGCGGGCCATTTCCTTGGCGGCGATGGCTTGCGGATCGGTGGCCTCGGCGCGGATGATGGCCTGGACCTGCGCCCGCACCCGGTCCACCGCATCGCCGTCGAAGCGCGGCTGGGTCAGCGCCTGGCCCAGGAGGTCGGCGGCCTGGTCGCGGTTCTCGGTCAGCGTGCGCAGCGAAACCGTCAGCGCGTCGTCGCCCACGTCGAAGGACATGCGCGCGCCCAGGTCCTCGGCCGCCTGGGCGAACTGGGTCGAATCCAGCGGGCCGGCGCCTTCCTCCAGCGTGGCGGTCATCAGGTTGATCGCGCCGCGCTTGCCGGGCGGATCGAGGCTGGCGCCGCCCCGGAAGTTGAAGCTGATCGCGGCGAAGGGGATCGAGTCGTCCTGGACCAGCCAGGCCTTGATGCCGCCGGGCGAGGTGACCTCCTGGATGTCGATCGCATGGGCCGGAACGGCGAGGATGGCGAAAAACAGGGCGATGGCGGCGCGGATCATCCTTGCACCTCGGAATTGCTGTCCTGGGGGGCGGGACGCGCGGGCGGGCGGGTCTGCGCCGCGCTGTCGGCCGCCGCCGGATCGGTGGGCGGATCGGTGGGCGGATCGGCCGATGCGGCGGGGGTGGCGGGCGGCGCAGACCCGCCGGCGGGATCGGCGGGGAACAGCCAGCCGGTCACATGGGCCGGATCGGCCAGCAGATCGCGGGCGACCTGGCTCACGTCCTCGACCGTGACCGCGGCCAGGATTTCGGGCCAGTCGTTCACGTCCTGGACCGTCAGCCCGGTGGCAAGGCCCTGGCCATAGTCATAGGCGCGGCCATGCGCGGAATCGAGGGCATAGATGCGGGCGGCGCGGATGCGGGTCTTGACGCGCTCCAGGTCGGCGGGGTCGGGGCCGGCCTCGGCAAAGCGGGCCAGCACGGCGTCCAGCTCGGCCTCGGCCGCTTCGGGCTCCAGCCCGTCCGCCGGCACCAGCGAGATGCGGAAGCTGGTCGGATCGACCGACAGCCCGTCATAGCCCGCATTGACCCACAGTGCCTTGCCGGTCAGCGCCAGCTCGCGCCCCAGCACCGAGGTCTGCATCGAGCCGCCCAGCAGTTCCGCCAGAACGGTCAGCGCGGCGGCGGGCTTCTGGTCGCCGGGATTGCGCTCGGGCACGGTCCAGCTGCGGGTCATCGAGGGCTGGGCGACGCGGGGGTCCGACATCTCCATCCGCCGCGCGCTGCGTTTCTGCGGCTCCTGCGGGCGGATCCGGGGCGCGGCCTCGCCCTTGGCGGGGATCGGGCCGTAATACTGCTCGGCCAGTTCGCGGGCGCATTCCGGGGTCACGTCGCCGGCCAGGATCAGCACGGCTTCGTGCGGCGAATAATGCGCGTCATACCAGGCGATCGCGTCCTCGCGGGTCAGCCCCTCCATCTCGGCGCGCCAACCGATCACCGGGCGGCCATAGGGGTGGTTGTAGAACTGCACCGCGTTGCGTTCCTCGGCGAACAGCGCGGCGGGATTGCTGTCCACCCGCTGCGCGCGTTCCTCCAGCACCACCTGCCGCTCGGCCTGCCAGTCATCCTCGCCGATCTTCAGATTGGCCATCCGGTCGGCCTCCATCTCCATGATCAGCGGCAGCCGGTCGGACGCGATGCGCTGGAAATAGGTGGTGAAGTCGTAGGAGGTGAAGGCGTTGTCCATGCCGCCATTGGCGATCACGGTCTTCGACAGCTCGCCCGGTTCCAGCTTGTCGGTGCCCTTGAACATCAGGTGTTCCAGGTAATGGGCGATGCCGGACTTGCCGGGCTGTTCGTCGGCCGATCCGATCCGGTACCACAGCATCTGCACCACGACCGGGGCGCGGTGGTCCTGGATCACGACGGTTTCAAGCCCGTTGGGAAGGGTGAAATGGCTGACGCCCTCGGGCATGTCGGCCGCGGCGGGCGTTTCGACAGAAGCGGGCGTTTCGACGGGTGCGGGCGGCTCGGCAAAGGCAGGCAGGGCGGCCAGCGCCAGCGCGGCGAATGTCAGGCTCCGGGGCGCGGCCGGGCGGCGGATCGGGGGCATTGCGGCAAGCTCCTCTGTCTCGGCCGGAAATCTGGCGCGCGCGAAGGCCGGGCGCAACCCACTCTCGCGTGAGCGCGGCGCGATGCCGCGTTTGAACAGGCTTGCGGGGTGGGGCGGATCACTCTGCCGGCGGCGGCGCGCTGGGTGTCTGCGCGCCGGCGCGCTGCCAGCGTTCCTGTTCGGCCTGCGCGTCCATCCGCATCGGCGCATAGGTGCGCATGTAGACATTGGTGCCGAACAGCCGTTCCAGCGGCCGCCGGCCGTTCCTGGCGCGGCGTTCCGCATCGGTCTGCGCCAGTTCGGTGCGGATCGCCGGGTCGCTGCCGCGCCGCGCGGCATGGGCGACCAGCGCCTGGTCCGAGGCGGCGATGCCCTGGTCGGCCAGCTGCGCCGGATTGCCGCCCAGCACGCCGACCGCATCGGCGATGGGCGTCGGGTCGGTGATGTTGGCGCCGCCCGGCGTCGGAGCGGGCAGCACCGCCAGGTCGGGCGGCATGGACAGCGGCCGCGTCGGCAGGATCGCGAATTCGTCCGGCCCGTCGCTGGTCGAGCGCAGGTTCATCAGCCCCCGATCGTCTCCGCAGGCGGAAAGCGCGGTCGTGGCCGCCAGTCCGATCATCAGCGCGAAAGCCCGCATCCTCTGCCCCTTCAGCTTGTCGTTGACCCTGCTTAGCGCGATTTGCCGGCCTCGTCACGGGTCTTGTCGGTCCCGGTCCTGCGCGACCCGCGCCCGGATTTCGGCGCGTCAGGCCGTTTCTGCGGGATCAGGATCAGCCCGACGGCGCCTGCAAAGATCGAGATGTCGGCCACGTTGAAGCTGTAGGGGTTCTGCCAGCCCGGCAGCGACATGTTCAGGAAATCCGCCACCGCCCCGTACCACAGCCGGTCGATCACATTGCCGATGGCGCCGCCGATCAGCAGCCCGGCGGCGATCCGCGCCACCAGCCCCTGCGCGCTGCGCCAGACCCAGTACCAGACCCACAGGCAGATCGCCGCCGCCACCGCGATCAGCACCCAGCGCATGATGTCCTGGTCCGAGGCGAACAGCCCGAAATTCACCCCCTGGTTCCAGGCCATGCGCAGGTTCAGCCAGGGCGGCAGCACGTCGATCTCGCGCAGGCGGTCCAGCCGCAGCACATGCACGACCCAGTATTTCAGCGCCTGGTCCGCGATCACGATCAAGAGGGCCAACCAGAAGGTCAGCCGCATGTCGGCCCGTTCGGGGGGCCTGGGCTTGCGCGGCGCGCGCGGACGCTTCGGCTTCGGCGCCGGATCGCGGGCCGGTTCGGGGGCGGGCTTCTGGCCGCCGTCGAAGGGCAGTTCGCTCTGCATCAGTGCCGGAAATGCCGCTGGCCGGTAAAGACCATCGCCAGGCCCAGGCGGTCGGCCGCCGCGATCACCTCGTCGTCGCGCATCGAGCCGCCGGGCTGGATCACCGCCTTCGCCCCGGCCTCGGCCAGCGCCTCGATGCCGTCGGCGAAGGGGAAGAACGCGTCGGATGCCACCGCCGCGCCGATGGTCAGGGGCTGGGGCAGGCCAAGCGCCTCGGCCATGTCCTCGGACTTGCGCCGGCCGATCCGGGTGCTGTCCACGCGGCTCATCTGGCCCGCGCCGATGCCCACCGTGGCCAGGTCCCTGGCATAGACGATGGCGTTCGACTTCACATGTTTGGCGACGGTCCAGGCGAACAGCATGTCGGCCAGTTCCGCCTCCGAGGGCTGGCGCGCCGTCACGATCTTCAGGTCGGCCCGCGCGACATGGCCGTTGTCGCGGCCCTGCGCCAGAAAGCCGCCCGCGACCTGGCGGAAGGTCAGCCCGCCCGCCGCCGGATCCGGCAGCCCGCCGGTGGTCAGCAGGCGCAGGTTCTTCTTGGCGGCGAAGATGCGCTTCGCATCCTCGTCGGCATCGGGCGCGATCACCACCTCGGTGAAGATCTTTACGATCTCCTCGGCCGTCGCGCCGTCAAGGGGCTGGTTCAGCGCCACGATCCCCCCGAAGGCCGAGGTCCGGTCGCAGTCGAAGGCGCGGCGATAGGCCTCGATGGCGGTTTCGCCGCGGGCCACGCCGCAGGGATTGGCGTGCTTGATGATCGCGCAGGCCGGGCCGTTCGCCGGGTCGAATTCCGCCACCAGCTCGAAGGCGGCGTCGGTGTCGTTGATGTTGTTGTAGGACAGCTCCTTGCCCTGCCACTGCCGCGCGGTGGCGACGCCGGGACGGGTCTCGCCGGTGACATAGAAGGCGGCCTGCTGATGCGGGTTCTCGCCATAGCGCAGCCCCTGGGCCAGCGTGCCGGCGAAGGCCCGCCGACGCGGCGTTTCCTCGCCGATCGCCCCGGCCATCCAGCTGCTGACGGCGGCGTCATAGGCGGCGGTCCGCGCATAGGCGACCTGGGCCAGCCGCCGGCGGAATGCCAGCGTGGTGCGGTCGTCGTTCGCGTCCAGCTCGGCCAGCAGGGCGTCGTAATCCTCGACATCGACGATGACGCTGACGAAACCGTGGTTCTTGGCCGCCGCCCGGATCATCGCCGGCCCGCCGATATCGATGTTCTCGATGCAGGTGTCGTAATCGGCGCCCTTCGCCACCGTCTCCTCGAACGGGTAGAGGTTCACCACCAGCAGGTCGATCGGCCCGATGCCATGGGCCTCCATCGCCGCCAGGTGCTCCTGGTTGTCGCGCAGCGCCAGCAGCCCGCCATGCACCTTCGGATGCAGGGTCTTGACCCGACCGTCCATCATTTCCGGGAAGCCGGTCACATCGGCCACGTCCACCACCGTCAGCCCGGCCTCGCGCAGCGCCCCGGCGCTGCCGCCGGTCGACAGGATCTCGACTCCGCGCGCCGACAGCCTGCGGGCGAAGTCGATCAGCCCGGTCTTGTCCGAGACCGAGATCAGCGCGCGTTTGATGGGGATCGGATGGGTCATGTCGGGCCTCCGGGCTGGTTTGGCGCTGAACTAGCGCCTCGGCGCCCGAAGGTCCAGCACCCCGCAACTCACGAACGCATGGGCCATCCCCTCGCACTCCTTGAAAATACCTCGGGGGGTCCGGGGGGCAGCGCCCCCCGGCGTCGCGGGACGCAAAACTCCCCTCACCCCGCCTTCCGCAGCCGCGCGATGAAGAAGCCGTCCATCCCGCCCAGCTCCGGCCAATGATCGGGCCGCAGCCGCAGCCCCCCCTCGGGCGTGACCCATTCCGGCTCGATGCCGGGCAGGGCGGGCGGCTCGATGCGCAGGTCCGGATGGCGGGCCAGCGCGGCGGCGATCTGCGCCTCGCCCTCCTCGGGCAGAAGCGAGCAGGTGGCATAGACCATCCGCCCGCCCGAGGGCAGCATCCCGACCGCGCGGTCGATCAGCCGCGCCTGCAGCTCGGCCAGCCCGGCGATGCCGCTGCCGTCGCGCAGGAAGGGCAGGTCGGGATGGCGGCGGATGGTGCCGGTGGCCGAACAGGGCGCGTCCAGCAGCACCGCGTCCAGCGCGCCCTCGGGCTGCCAGTCCAGCGCATCGGCGGCGACCAGCCGCGCCGACAGGTTGCAGCGGGCAAGGTTCTCGGCCACGCGCGCCAGCCGCGCCTTGCTGATGTCGACCGCCGTGACCTCGGCCCCGGCCGCGGCCAGCTGCAGCGTCTTGCCGCCCGGCGCGGCGCAGAGATCGGCGATCCGCTCGCCCGGTTGCGGCTCCAGCAGCCGCACGGCCAGCGCGGCGGCGGCGTCCTGCACCCACCAGGCGCCCTCGGCATATCCCGGCAGGGCCGAGACCTGCACGCCCCCGTCCAGCCGCAGCGAGCCGGTCGGCAGGGGCCGCGCGCCCTCGATCTCGACCGCCGCGCCGGGCTTCAACGTCAGGTCCAGCGGCGCGCCCGCCTGATGGGCGGCCTCGATGGCCAGCGTGGCGGCTTCGCCCCAGGTGGCGGCGACGGGCGCGCGCAGCCAGTCGGGCAGGCGCTGGGGCGGCAATGCGTCCCAGTCCTCGACGCGGGCCACCTTGCGCAGCACGGCATTGACCATGCCCGCCGCCGCCTGGCCCTTCCGGCCAAGGCCCCGCGTCAGGTTCACCGCCGCATCGACCACGCCATGGGGCGCGCCGCCCAGCTCAAGCATCTCGACCGTGGCCAGCTGCAGCAGGTCCTGGACCTGCGGCGCGGTGCGGCGCGACAGGAAGCGGGCCAGCACGGCGTCGGCGCGGGCGCGGTGGCGCAGGGTCTCGGCCGCCAGCCTGGCGGCGCGGGCCTGGTCGGCGGGCGCCAGCCGGCGCAGCGCGGCGGCCTGGTCGGACAGGCTCTGCCCGTCGCGCAGGCCGGAAATCAACCGCAGCGCGGCGCGGCGGGCGTCATCGCCGGGGGGCTTTGCCAAAATGCTTTCCTTTGCCTAAAGCTTTGGGTCACAGTTGCCCAAGACCCTTATGCCGTATTCAGGAATCTTTCCATGACCGATCGCGCCGATCTGCCGCCCGCCGCCCAACGCGCCCTGGCCGAGGCCGAGGAACGTCGCAAGGCCGCCGCCAAGGCCCAGCCGCTGCCGAAGGAATATGGCGGCCGCGACGGCCCCGAACCCGTCCGCTATGGCGATTACGAAAAGAACGGCATCGCGGTGGATTTCTGAACATGGACTGGCTGAAAGCCTCGGCGACCCGGCAGGGCAGGGCGATCATGGCCGGGCTTCTGGATCCCCTGGACCAGACCGAGGCCTATCTGGCCGCCGCCGCCGCCCATCCCGACGGCCGGCGCATCTATGCCCGCATGACCGCCGACCGCGCGCGGGCCGAGGCGGTCGCGGCCCATGACCGCGGCAAGGCCGACCTGCGGCGCGGCATCCTGGACGGGGTGGCGATCAGCTGGAAGGACAATATCGACAGCGCCGGCACCGCGACCGAGGCCGGATCGCGCCTGCTGGAGGGCCGCGTGCCCGCCCGCGACGCGGAATCGCTGGCCCGCGCCAGCCGGGCGGGGATGATCTGCCTGGGCAAGACCCACATGACCGAGCTGGCCTTTTCCGGCCTGGGGCTGAACCCGAACACCGCCACGCCGCCCAATGCGCTGGACCCCGCGCTGGCGCCGGGGGGTTCGTCCTCGGGGGCGGCGGTGTCGGTGGCGATGGGGCTGGCGGCGGCGGCGGTGGGCTCGGATACCGGCGGCTCGATCCGCGTGCCGGCCGCCTGGAACGACCTTGCCGGCTTCAAGCCCAGCCACGGGGTCCATCCCGCGGCCGGGGTGGTGCCGCTGTGCCGCCGCTTCGACGTGGTCGGCCCCATCGCCCGCACGGTCGAGGACTGCGCCGAGATCGTCTCGGTCCTGACCGGCCAGCCGGTGGTCGACCTGAAGGGGACCTCGGCCGCCGGGCTGCGGCTGATGGTGCTGGAGGATGTGCCCTATCAGGATGCCGAGGACGCCCCGGTCGCGGCTTTCGACGACGCGCTGGACCGGCTGGGCCAGGCCGGCGCGGTCGTCACCCGCGCCAGCCACCAGAGCGTCGCCCGCGCGATGAAGCTGGCGCCGGTGCTGTTCGCGCCCGAAGCCTATGGCATCTGGCGCGCGCAGATCGAGGATGCGCCGGAACTGATGTGGACCCCGATCCTGGAGCGTTTCCGCGGCGGGGCCGAGGTCAGCGCCCCCGATTACGTCGCCGGCTGGGAAAGCCTTGCCCGGCTGCGCCGCGAATGGTCGGCCAAGACCGCCTTCTTCGATGCGGTGGTCCTGCCCACCGTGCCGATCCTGCCGCCGCGCGCCGACCGGCTGATGAACGACCAGGACGAATTCGTGCGCGCCAACCTGCTGACGCTGCGCAACACGCGGATCGCCAACCTGCTGGACCTGCCGGCGCTGACCCTGCCGACCGGCCGTCCCGGCTGCGGCTTCATGCTGATGGGCCATACCGGCGGCGACCGGCACCTGCTGCGCGTGGCCTCGGCCGTCGAGGCGGCGCTTGGCGTCAACTGATTGGCGCTCTTTTTCGGCCTTTGGCTGGACGCAAGCGCCCGATGACGCTAATGTTTGGGGTAATAAACGGGGCAAAGACCCCGAAAGCGAGGCAGAGATGGCATTCCCCGAGCGGTTCTCGAACCTGCCGGAATACGCGTTCCCGCGCCTGCGGGCGCTGTTGTCGGACATTCGGCCCGGTGCGGCCGATCCGGTGGTGATGACCATCGGAGAGCCGCGCCATGCCATGCCGCCCTTCGTGGCCGAGGTCATGGCCGCCCATATCGGTGATTTCGCGAAATACCCGGTGAACGAGGGCACGCCGGGCCTTCTGGAGGCGATCTCGGGCTGGCTGGGGCGGCGCTACGGGCTGGATGTCGCGCCGGACCGGATCATGGCGCTGAACGGCACGCGCGAGGGGCTGTTCAATGCCGGGCTGGCGCTGTGCCCGGAACAGAAGAACGGGCAGCGGCCCGTGGTGCTGGTGCCGAACCCCTTCTATCAGGTCTATGCCGTGGCCGCCGCCGCCGTCCAGGCCGAACCCGTCTTCGTGCCCGCCACGCCGGAAACCGGGCATCTGCCCGATTATGCCGGCCTGCCGCCGGAGGTGCTGGACCGGGTGGCGCTGGCCTATCTCTGCTCGCCCGCCAATCCGCAGGGCGCGGTGGCGGACCGGGATTACCTGCAAACGCTGGTCGCGCTGGCCGAGCGCCACGATTTCCTGATCCTGGCCGACGAATGCTATTCCGAGATCTGGCGCGACGCCCCGCCGCCGGGCGCGCTGGCGGTGGCCACGGAAATGGGCCATCCCGACCGGGTGGTGATGTTCAACTCGCTCTCCAAGCGCTCGAACCTGCCGGGGCTGCGCTCGGGCTTCGCGGCGGGGGGCGTGGCGCAGGTCGCCCAGATGCGGCGGCTGCGCAGCTATGCGGGGGCGCCGCTGCCCCTGCCCGCGCAGGCCGTCAGCGAGGCCGCCTGGCGCGACGAGGATCACGTCACCACCAGCCGCGAGCTGTATCAGCAGAAATACCGCATCGCCGACCGGGTGCTGGGCAACGTGCCCGGCTATCGCCCGGTCCAGGGCGGGTTCTTCCTGTGGCTGCCGGTCGCCGATGGCGAGGCGGCGGCCCGGAAACTGTGGGCGCAGGCGGGCATCCAGGTCCTGCCGGGCGCCTATCTGTCGCGCGAGGTCGGGGGCGTCAATCCGGGCGCGGGCTTCATCCGCGTGGCGCTGGTCGACACGCCCCAGGCGACCGAGGCCGCGCTGCTCCGGCTGCGCGACGTGCTATATGACGACGAAGAAGCGTTCGGGGAAGGGTAACGGCATGGCAAGCTGGCACGCGAAGCAACGCGATCCGCTTTTCGATCAGAACACGCAGGCGGCGCTGGAGCGGCGCGGCAAGGAACTGGCGGGCGCGGGCCTGGTGGTTCTGGGCGTCCTGGTCGCGATGCTGCTGTCAAGCTGGTCGGCCGACGATCCCAGCTTCCTGTCGGCCACGGACGAACCGGCGCAGAACTATCTGGGCGCGATCGGCGCCTATATCGCCTCGCCGCTGATGATGATCGCCGGCTATGGGTCCTGGATGCTGGTCCTGGGCGCCGCGGTCTGGGGCCTGCGGCTGATGCTGCACCGGGGCGAGGACCGCATCATGCGGGCGATCTTCCTGCCGATCGCGGTGGCGCTGGCCTCGGTCTATTGCAGCACGCTGGCACCGGGGCCGGACTGGCAGCAGAATTACGGGCTGGGCGGGCATTTCGGCGACATGGTGATGGGCGCGATGCTGAACCTGCTGCCGATGAAGGCCTCGATCGGCATCCGGCTGGCGACGCTGCTGGTCGCGGCCGGGCTGGTCGCCTTCCTGGCCTTCGTGCTGGGCTTCGAGCGGGCCGAGCTGCGCGGCATCTGGCGGCGCTTCCTGGTCGGGCTGGTCACCGCCTTCGACATCGCCCTGCGGCTGGCCGGGCGCGGCGCGCAGCTGTCCGAGGGCGTCGCCCGCAAGCTGCGCCAGCGCCGCGCCGTCCCCGCCCCGGCCGAGCGGACGGCGGCTGCCGCGCCCCGTTCCGCGCCGCGCATCACCGGGCTGTTCGCTCGTCGCAACGCGGATGCCGAGGCCGAACTGCTGGACGACAGGCTGCCCGAGCCCGAGCTGATCGAGCGTGACGCCGATTACGACGGCGACGCGCCCTCGGCCGACGAGGTCAGCGGCCGGATCTCGGACGCGATCCGCAACCGGGCGGGCAAGCCCTCGGTCCTGGCGGCGGTGGCGGCGCGCCTGGCCCGCGACAAGGACCGCGCCCCGCTGCCCGCCGATCCGGCGGCCGATGACGCCGAGGACGATCACGACGCGGAACGCATCGAGCCCGCGCCCTTCGGCGCCGATACCCGGCGCGTGGTGGTGCCGCCCTTGCGCAAGCCCTCGGCCGCGCCCTCGCGCCAGGCCCGCGCCGAGGCCGAGCCGCAGATGCGCTTCGACGATGCCTATGCCGATTACGAAGTGCCGCCGCTGGGGCTGCTGACGGCGCCGGCGACCAGCAGCCAGCCGTCGATGTCGCAGGAATCGCTGATGGAAAACGCCCGGATGCTGGAGGCGGTGCTGGACGATTACGGCGTCAAGGGCCAGATCACCGAGGTCCGCCCCGGCCCGGTGGTCACGCTTTACGAGCTGGAGCCGGCACCGGGCCTGAAGGCCAGCCGCGTCATCGGGCTGTCCGACGACATCGCGCGCTCGATGTCGGCGCTGTCGGCGCGGGTTTCCACCGTGCCGGGCCGCACCGTGATCGGGATCGAGCTGCCCAATGCACGGCGCGAAAAGGTGCTGCTGCGCGAGATCCTGGCCAGCCGCGCCTTCGGCGACGGCACCCAGCCGCTGCCGCTGGCGCTTGGCAAGGATATCGGCGGCGATCCGGTGGTGGCGAACCTTGCCAAGATGCCCCACCTGCTGATCGCCGGGACCACGGGGTCCGGCAAGTCGGTGGCGATCAACACCATGATCCTGTCGCTGCTGTATAAGCTGACGCCGGACGAATGCCGGCTGATCATGATCGACCCGAAGATGCTGGAACTGTCGGTCTATGACGGCATCCCGCATCTGCTGTCGCCTGTCGTCACCGATCCCAAGAAGGCCGTGGTCGCGCTGAAATGGGTCGTCGGAGAGATGGAGGACCGTTACCGCAAGATGTCCAAGATGGGCGTGCGCAACATCGAGGGCTATAACGGCCGCGTTCGCGAGGCGCTGTCGAAGAACGAGATGTTCAAGCGCACCGTCCAGACCGGCTTCGACGAGGATACCGGCGAGCCGGTCTTCGAGACCGAGGAATTCCAGCCCGAGACCTTCCCCTATATCGTCGTCATCGTCGACGAGATGGCCGACCTGATGATGGTCGCGGGCAAGGAGATCGAGGCCTGCATCCAGCGCCTGGCGCAGATGGCGCGGGCCTCGGGGATCCACCTGATCATGGCGACGCAGCGGCCTTCGGTCGACGTGATCACCGGCACGATCAAGGCAAACTTCCCGACCCGGATCTCCTTCCAGGTCACCTCCAAGATCGACAGCCGCACCATCCTGGGCGAGCAGGGGGCCGAGCAGCTGCTGGGCCAGGGCGACATGCTGTATATGGGCAACGGCGCGCGGATCACCCGCATCCACGGCCCCTTCGTCAGCGACGAGGAGGTCGAGGAGGTGGTGAACCACCTGAAATCCTTCGGCCCGCCCTCCTACCAGTCCGGTGTCGTGGAAGGCCCCGACGACGAGAAGGCCGACAATATCGACGCCGTTCTGGGCCTGGGCGGCGGCGATGGCGGCGACGACGCGCTTTATGACCAGGCGGTGATGATCGTGGCCAAGGACCGCAAATGCTCGACCTCCTACATCCAGCGCAAGCTGGCCATCGGCTATAACAAGGCCGCGCGGCTGGTCGAGCAGATGGAGGAACAGGGCGTGGTTTCGCCGGCCAACCATGTCGGCAAGCGCGAGGTTCTGGTGCCCGAGGTCTGAGGCGGCTATACCTGCCCCGACATGACGATCTGGCACCTTCATCCGCTGAACGCCCGCCATGGGCTGACGACGATCCTGTCGGAACTGCGCGCCGCCTCGCGCCGGGCGGTGGCGCTGGCCAGGGCCCATGCCGAGCTGCCCGATTTCGACCTGGTGGTGACGCCGGTTCTGGGCGGCGGCGTGCCGCGCTGGGGCGTCGGCGGCCGCACGCCCTCGGCCGGGCTGGTCGAGATCACCCTGGACCCGGCGCGCTTCGATCCCGACCTGCTGATCCGCACGCTGGTGCATGAATTCCACCACCTGATCCGCTGGGACGGGCCGGGCTATGGCAAGTCCCTGGGCGAGGCGCTGGTCAGCGAGGGGCTGGCCGGCCATTTCGTGCTGCAGGTGCTGGGCGGCGCGCCCGATCCCTGGGACGCGACGGTCCCGGCTCCGGGGGTGGCGCGCATGGCGATGAACGAATGGGCGCGGCGCGATTACGATCATGCGCGCTGGTTCTTCGGCAAGGGCGATCTGCGCAATGCGACCGGCTACGGGCTGGGCCATCGCCTCCTGGCCGAGCATCTGGCCCAGAATCCCGGTGCCGACCCGGTGGCGCTGGCCCATGCGGCGGCCGAAGGCTTCCGGCCCGCCCTGCGCCAGCTGGTGGCTGCCGACAAGGCGGCGGAGGCCGAGGAAACGGCGGATCAGGAGGGCGCGGCGGATAGCGGTGCGGCGGATAGCGGTGCAGAGGCGGGCTGGGACGGCGCGGCGGGCAGCTAGGTCAGCGCGCGGTCCTGGCGACGCGGAAGCCGGCCGCGACCAGCCCGACCAGCAGCCCCGCGACGGCGCCGCCCAGATGCGCCTGCCAGGCGATCTGCGGCATCATCAGCGTCAGCGCCACGTTCAGCCCCAGCACCACCGCCACCGCGCGCCAGACCGGCCGCATCGAGCGCCCGGTGCGGAAGCGCCAGATCCCGCCATAGCCGAACAGCGCCCCCGCCAGCCCGAAGACCGCGCCCGAGGCGCCGATCATCGGCCCGCCGGCGGGATCCATCCAGCCATAGGTGGCCGCGGCCGCGACCTGGCTTGCCGCATAGGACAGCGCCATCAGCCGCGCCGGCATCAGCCGCCACAGCTCTCGGGCCACGGCGGCCAGCGAGACCATGTTCATCCCCAGGTGCAGCAGCCCGGCATGAAGGAAGCCGTAGGTGAGAAACATCGCCGCGCCCTGGCCGGGAAAGACCCCCAGCCCGCCATGCATCAGCACCGACCAGAAGGCGCCGTAAAGCACCGCCCCGTTGCGTGCCTGGGCCCAGCCGAGCGTGTCGGCCAGCAGCAGCAGGCCCTCGGCCAGGCAGCACAGAAGGATGATGGCGCTGACCCAGCGCGGGAATTGCGGCGCATTCTCGGACATGGTCATCACAGTTAGGCGGCGCGCGGCGGCATTGCAATGGCAGGGCGCAATGGCAGGGCGGCGCCGGGCCTAGTCCTCGGCCTTGATCTGCCGGGCCTCGTCGATCAGCATGATCGGGATGCCGGCGCGGATCGGAAAGGCCAGCCCGGCCGCGCGCGAGACCAGTTCCTGCCGGGCGGCGTCGTAATGCAGCGTGGCATGGGTGACGGGGCAGACCAGCGCCTCCAGCATGTGGCGGTCGAAGCCGGGATGGTCGCCGCCGGTTGTGGGGCCGGTTGTGGGACCGGTGTCGGGGTCCGTGTCGGGCTTTGTGTCGGGGGTCATTGCAGTCGCTCCTCGTTGTCGCCGCCGCGCAGGGCGAATTCGATCAGCCCCTCCAGCAATTCGCGCCGGTCGCCAAGGGTGGGGCTTTCCAGAAGCGCCTGCTTGTCGCTGCTGGAAAAGGGCAGCATCATCGACAGCGAATTGACCAGCACCTCGTCATCGGCCTTTTCGGCAGCCTCCCAGTCGGTGGACAGCTCATGCGCCTCCATGTAGCGGCGCAGCAGGGAAAACAGCCGGTCGCGCTGCATCCGGGGATCGGTCTCGGGCGTGCCCAGGTCGCGCTGGAAGTCGCCGAATTCGACCAGGCCGCGCAGATAGGGGGCGAAGCCTTCCTCGGCCTGCTGCAGCCGGAAGCGCGAGATCGCCCTGAGCGAGATCATCATCCGCCCGTCATCGCCCTCGGAAAAGGCGATCACCCGCCCCGCGCAGCCGATGCTGGCCAGCGCCGCGCCGTCGGGCTGGATCATGCCGATCATCCGGTGGTCGGTCTTCAGCGTGTCTTCCAGCATCTGCAGATAGCGCGGCTCGAAGATGTGCAGCGGCAGGCGCGCCCGCGGCATCAGCACCGTGCCCGGCAGGGGGAACAGCGGCAGGCGCTCCGGCAGGTCGAAATGCGGAACCATCAGGCGAAGATCAGCGAGGACAGCCTGCGCCGGCCCTTCTGGCCGATCGGATCGGTGGGTTTCAGGCTGTCGAAGATGGTCAGCAGCTGCGCCTTGGCGGCGCCGTCGTTCCAGTCGCGGTCGCGGCGGAAACTGTCCAGCAGCACCTCGACCGCCTCCTCGATGCGGCCGGCGGCATAGAGCGCCTGGGCATAGTCCAGCCGCGCCTGCTGGTCGTCCGGATCGGCCTGAACCCGGGCCTGCAGGTCGCCCAGGGGACCGGCATTCGCGGCCTGCTGGGCCAGCTGCAGCTGGGCGCGGGCGGCCTCGACCGGGGCCGCGCCCGAGATGGCGGCGGGGACCTGCGACAGCGCCTCGGCGGCGGCATCACCCTCGCCGGCGGCCAGATGGGCGCGGACCAGCCCGCCCCAGGCCTCGGCATTCTCGGGCTCTTCGCCGATGATCGCGGCGAAGGTCTCGGCGGCATCGGAAGCCGCGCCCTCCTCCAGCATCTGCTCGGCCGCGGCCAGCGCATCGGCCAGCCCGCCGTCATCGCCGCCAAGCGCCGCCAGCTTGTCCACGAACTGCCTGATCTGGCTTTGCGGCACCGCGCCCTGGAAGGCATCGACCGGGCGGCCCTGGAAGAAGGCGTAGACGGTCGGGATCGACTGGACGCGCAGCTGCGCGGCGATCATCTGGCTTTCGTCGACATTGACCTTGGCCATGCGGACCCGGCCCTTGTGGCGGGCGACCTCGGATTCCAGCTGGGGGCCGAGCGTCTTGCAGGGGCCGCACCAGGGCGCCCAGAAATCGACGATGACCGGCACTTCCATGGATTTCTCGACCACTTCGGCCATGAAATCGGCTTCGGTCACGTCCTTGATGAAATCGGCGGGTTGCGGCGCGTTGGCGGCGCCTTCGAACAGCATGGTCATGTCGTCCCCAAGCGAGTTGGCAGGAATTCGGTTGGCGGCAATATGGGGCGTCCGGGGCGCGAACGGAAGGGCGGATTGCCTGCCGGTCGCCGGAAGGGGGGCGCTGCCCCCCGTCGCGTGCCGCGACTCCCCCCGGGATATTTGCGCCAAGATGAAGGGGCGGGGTCAGAGGTCGAAGCTGGCGAAGACCGGGACGTGGTCGCTGGGTTTTTCCCAGCCGCGCACCGGGCGCAGGATGCGGCTGCCATGGCCGGCATTGGCGATGTCGGGGCTGGCCCAGACATGGTCCAGCCGGCGGCCCTTGTCGGCGGCGTCCCAGTCGCGGGCGCGATAGCTCCACCAGGAATAGAGCAGCCCGTCGGGAATGTCCTTGCGGGTGATGTCGACCCATTTGCCGGCATCCTGCGCCGACAGCAGGTGATCGACCTCGATCGGCGTATGGCTGACGATCTTCAGGAGCTGCTTGTGCGACCAGACGTCGTCCTCGCGCGGGGCGATGTTCAGGTCGCCGACCAGGATCGAGCGTTCCGGGCGGTCGGCATGGAAGACGTCGCGCATCTCAGCCACGAAATCCAGCTTCTGGCCGAATTTCGGGTTCAGCTCGCGGTCGGGGATGTCGCCGCCGGCCGGCACATACATGTTGTGGATCACCACGCCGTTTTCCAGCCGCGCCGCGACATGGCGGGCATGGCCCAGCCGGGCATAGTCGCGGTCGCCCGCATCCTCGATCGGCAGGCGCGACAGGATGGCGACGCCGTTATAGCCCTTCTGGCCGCGCGCGACGATATGGTTGTAGCCGAGGGCGCGGAAGGCCTCGAGCGGGATCTTCTCGACCGGGGACTTGCATTCCTGCAGGCACAGGATGTCGGGCGATTCCTCTTGCAGCAGGCGGGCGACCAGCCCTTCGCGCAGGCGGATCGAGTTGATGTTCCAGGTGGCGATGGTGAACATGGCGGGGCTCCTTTGCGCCAGAACCTAGCCGCCGGGCCGCCCGCTGTCGAGGCGGGGGGAAAATCGGGGCGCGGAGAAATCGGGGCGATTCCGTTGGTTTTCGGCGGGGCCGGGCGCTAAGCAGGGGTGTCATCGGCTTTCCGGGAAGGGCGGACCATGCAACTGACGGTGGATGAGGCGCTGGCGCGCGGCGGGACCGGGCGGTTCCAGTGGCGGCTGCTGGGGATCTTCGGGCTGGTCTGGGCGGCCGATGCGATGCAGGTGATCGCGGTGGGCTTCGCCGCGCCCTCGGTCGCGGTCAGCTTCGGGGTCGAGCGGGTCACGGCGCTGCAGATCGGCACGCTGTTCTTCCTGGGCATGTTCGTGGGCGCCTGGGGCTTCGGGCGGATTGCCGACCGGATCGGGCGCCGCAGGGTGCTGATCGGCACGGTGGCGATGGATGCGGTCTTCGGCCTTGCCTCGGTGGCGGCGGGGGATTTCACCTGGCTGCTGGTGCTGCGTTTCCTGACCGGCGTGGCGGTGGGCGGCACCCTGCCCGTGGACTATGCGATGATGGCCGAGTTCCTGCCGCCCCGCAATCGCGGCCGCTGGCTGGTCTGGCTGGAGGGGTTCTGGGCCATCGGCACCATCGTGATCGCGCTGACCGCCTGGATCGCGTCCTCGATGGGGGCCGAGGCACCCTGGCGCTGGATCTTCTTCGTGGCGGCGGCGCCGGCGCTGATCGGCTTCTGGCTGCGGCTGTGGGTGCCGGAATCGCCCATGTACCTGGTCCGCAAGGGCCGCGCCGCCGAGGCCCGCGCCGTGGTGAACCGGGTGCTGAGGGCCAATGGCGCCGACCCGCTGAACGAGGGCGAGCAGCTGGTCATCGCCCCGGTCCCGGCGGGGGCCGAGACCTCGATCTTCGCGCCGATGCTGCGGCCGCGCACGATGGGCGTGCTGGCGGTGTGGTTCCTGGTCTCGCTGTCCTATTACGGGGTCTTCGTCTGGGTGCCGGGGCAGCTGGCCACCGAGGGTTTCGGCTTCGTGCGCGGCTATGGCTTCCTGGTGATCCTGGCCCTCGCGCAGGTGCCGGGCTATGCGCTGGCCGCCCATGGGGTCGAGGCCTGGGGGCGGCGCAACACGCTGATGGGCTTTTTGCTGCTGAGCGCGGCGGGCTGCTTCCTGTTCACCGTCGCCGGATCGACCGCGATGATCGCCGGCTCGCTGATCCTGATGAGCTTTGCGCTGCTGGGGACATGGGGCGCGCTCTATGCCTTCACGCCCGAGCTTTACCCGACCCATCTGCGCGGCACCGGCATGGGCACGGCCAGCGCGGTGGCGCGGCTGGGCGGCATCCTGGCGCCCAGCCTGCTGGCGATGGTCTTCGTCCACGGCTTCGGCGTCGCCATCGGCACCTTCGCGGCGCTGCTGGTCGCCGGGGCGGCCGCGCTGCTGCTGGTCCGGGCCGAGACCCGCGACATGGCGATCGGCTAGGGCGATCGGCTAGGATTGCGTGAAACTTCGGGGCGCCGCGCCCCGTTGGCTGGGCAACGAAGGAGGCATTGCAATGGGCCAACTGGTCAATGGCGTCTGGAAGGACGAATGGTATGACACCGACACGAGCGGCGGCGAATTCGTCCGCGACAGCGCGAAGTTCCGCAACTGGATCACCGCCGATGGCAGTCCCGGCCCCACGGGCGAAGGCGGATTCGCGGCGGAAAGCGGGCGCTATCACCTCTATGTTTCCTATGCCTGTCCCTGGGCGCACCGGACGCTGATCTTCCGGGCCCTGAAGGGGCTGGAGCCGCATGTCGGGGTCTCGGCCGTCCATCCCGACATGCTGTCCGAGGGCTGGGAGTTCCGCACCGATTTCCCCGGCGCCACGGGCGACGGGCTGTTCGGCACGCAATACCTGCGCGAGATCTATCTGCGGGCCAAGCCCGACGTATCGGGGCGGGTGACGGTGCCGGTGCTGTGGGACGGGCAGCGGGGCACCATCGTCTCGAACGAAAGCGCCGACATCATCCGCATGTTCAACGGCGCCTTCGACCAGATCACGGGGAACGAGGCCGATTTCTGCCCGCCCGACCTGCGCGACCGGATCGAAGACCTGAACGCGCGCATCTACGACACGGTGAACAACGGCGTCTACAAGGCGGGCTTCGCGACCTCGCAGGCGGCCTATGACAAGGCGGTGGGGCCGCTGTTCGACAGCCTGGACTGGATCGAGGAATTGCTGGCCGGCAGCCGCTACCTGGCCGGGGACCGCGTGACCGAGGCCGACTGGCGCCTGTTCACCACGGTCGCGCGCTTCGATTCGGTCTATCACACGCATTTCAAGTGCAACCGCCGGCGCATCGTCGATTACCCGAACCTGTGGGGCTGGGCGCGCGAGATGCATCAATGGCCGGGCGTGGCCGAAACCGTGCGGCAGGACCATATCACCCGGCACTATTACTACAGCCACGACACGATCAATCCGCACCGGATCGTGCCCATCGGCCCGCGTCCCGACTGGACCGCTCCGCATGGGCGCGGCTGACGGAATGCGACGGACGGGGGCACAAATGACGAGCCCCGGCGCAGGGGCCGGGGCTGTCAGAGAGGGAGGGAGGGTGTGGCCGCATCCACCGACCACTGGGCTTCGGTTCCTTAACGTGGCAGCCCGGCGGTGGTTTCATCGCCCGGTGCCGGTGACGATCTTGTGAACATTCGGGGCCGTGGCCATGAAAAAGGCCCGGCAGCGGGGCCGGGCCTTTCGGTCGCGGATCGCGGGTGGCTCAGGCCACCAGCCGATAGCCGCCCGATTCCGTCACCAGAAGCCGCGCGTTCGAGGGATCGGGCTCGATCTTCTGGCGCAGCCGGTAGATGTGGGTTTCCAGCGTATGCGTGGTCACCCCGGCATTATAGCCCCAGACCTCGTGCAGCAGCACGTCGCGCGCCACCACCCCGTCCTGCGCCCGGTAAAGGAACTTGAGGATGTTGGTTTCCTTCTCGGTCAGGCGGATCTTGCGGTCCTTCTGGTCGATCAGCATCTTCATCGAGGGTTTGAACGTATAGGGCCCAAGCTGGAAGATCGCGTCCTCGGACTGTTCATGCGTGCGCAGCTGCGCGCGCAGGCGGGCCAGCAGGACCGGGAACTTGAACGGCTTGGTGATATAGTCGTTCGCCCCCGAATCCAGGCCCAGGATCGTGTCGGCATCGGTATCGTGCCCGGTCAGCATGACGATCGGGCACTTGACGTTCAGCTTGCGCAGCTTCTTGCACAGCTCGCGCCCGTCGGTATCGGGCAGGCCCACGTCCAGGATCACCAGATCGTAGATCGCCCCCTTGGTCGCCTCGACCGCCGCCGCGCCGGTCCCGGCCTCGACCACGTCGAAGTCGTCGGTGGCGACAAGCTGCTCGGCCAGCGCCTCGCGCAGGTCTTCCTCGTCGTCGACCAGCAGAATCTTTTTCAACCCGGCCATGTTGCCTCCTTTGCTTTGTTGGTGAATGACTGGCGTGGCGTCCGGGTTCCGTCCAGCGCCATGTCGGATTTCTCACATGGAGTTGTCGGGAAAGGGCGCTATGTTTCAGATTGTTTCAAATGGCGCGGCCAAATGACCCTGATCCCGACCCTTGCCGAGACCGTATCGCGCGCCCGCGCGGACCTGCGCATGGGCCTGCCGGTGATGATCGGCGGACAGCTGGCGGCGGCGGTCGAGACCCTGTCCCAGCCGCGGCTGCAGGCGATCCTGGCGCTTGGCCAGCCGGTCCTGGCGATCACCGAAAGGCGGGCCGAGACGCTGAAGGCGCGGGCCTATGACGACGGGCTGGCGCGGGTGCAGGTGCCGCCGGACGCCGACCTGCGCTGGCTGCGGGCGCTGGCCGATCCGGCCGACGACCTGCGCGTGCCGATGAAGGGGCCGCTGTTTACTGCGCGGGACGGCGACACGGCCCCGCACCGCGCAGCGCTGGGGCTGGCGAAATCGGCGCAGCTTCTGCCCGCGATGCTGGTCGTCCCTGCCAGCCCGCAACTCGGCCCGCAGCCCGGCCTGACCGAACTGGCGCCCGGCCCGCTGCTGGCGCATCTGGCGCAAGAGGCGGCGATGGCCCCCGTCGCCGCCGCCCGCCTGCCGCTGCTTGCGGCCGAGAATTCGCGCCTGCACATCTTCCGCCCCGACGATGGCGGCGCCGAGCATTACGCCATCGAGATCGGCGACCCGCCCCGCGACGCCCCGGTGCTGGCCCGGCTGCATTCGGCCTGCTTCACCGGCGACGTGCTGGGCAGCCTGAAATGCGATTGCGGCCCGCAGCTGCACGCGGCGCTGAACGCGATGGGCCAGGCGGGGCAGGGGGTGCTGCTCTATCTGAACCAGGAGGGGCGCGGCATCGGGCTGGCCAACAAGATGCGCGCCTATGACCTGCAGAACCAGGGCTTCGACACGGTCGAGGCGAACCACCGGCTGGGCTTCGAGGATGACGAGCGCGATTTTCGCATCGGCGCGGCGCTGTTGAAACGGCTGGGCTTCGGCGCGGTGCGGCTGATGACCAACAATCCGCGCAAGGTCGCGATGCTGGAAGGCCACGGCATCGCCGTGACCCAGCGGGTGCCGCTGATCACCGCCCGGAACCGCCACAATACCGGCTATCTGGACACCAAGGCCGAAAAGTCGGGCCATCTGCTGTGACGCCTGGCCTCTGCCGCGACGACCTGGTCCTGACCCCGCAGGGCGTCCGCTTCCGCGGCCGGCTGCTTCCCTGCAGCATCGGCAGGACGGGCATCAGCGCGGCCAAGCGCGAAGGCGACGGCGCGACGCCCGCAGGCATCCTGCGCATCACCGGCCTCTGGTACCGCCCCGACCGCCTTGCGCGGCCCGCGCCCTGGGCCCGCCCCATCGGCCCCAGCGACCTGTGGTGCGACGCCCCCGGCCACCCGGCCTATAACCACCACGCCCGCGCGCCGCTCGACGCCAGCCACGAGAACCTGCGCCGCCCTGACCCGCTCTACGACCTGGTCCTGACCACCGATTGGAACTGGCCCGAGGCCACCCCCGGCCTCGGCTCGGCCATCTTCCTGCATCAATGGCGCCGCCCCCGCTTTGGAACCGAGGGCTGCATCGCCTTCGCCCGCCCCCACCTGCATTGGATCGCGCGCCGCGCCGCCCCCGGAACCAGGGTCATCGTGCCGCTTCTTCGTTGCCCAAATACCCGGAACGCAACGGCTCAGCCGTAGTCGCGCGCCCCGAAAATGGCCGAGCCCACCCGGACATGGGTCGCGCCCTCGGCGATGGCGGATTCGAAATCCGCGCTCATGCCCATGGACAGGTTCTGCAGCCCGTTTTCCCGCGCCAGCCGGCGCAGCAGGCGGAAATGCGGCAGCGGGTCGCCGGTCTCGGGCGGGATGCACATCAGCCCCTTCGGATCCAGCCCCAGCCCGCGGCAGGATGCCAGGAAACCCGGCAGCTCATCCGCAAGGATCCCGGCCTTCTGCGGCTCGTCCCCGGTATTGACCTGGATGAACAGCTGCGGGCTGCGGCCCTGCTCGGCGATCTGCTGCGCCAGCTTGCGCGCCAGCGAGATCCGGTCCAGCGTGTGGATCGCGTCGAAAAGCCCGACGGCGGCCCTGGCCTTGTTCGATTGCAGCGGGCCGATCATGTGCAGCTCGACGCCCTCGAACCGCTCGCGCCAGTCGGGCCATTTGCCCTGCGCCTCCTGCACGTAGTTCTCGCCGAAGATCCGCTGCCCGGCCTGCAGGACGGACTCGACCCGCTCGGGCGGCTGCACCTTGCTGACGGCGATCAGCCTGACCGAGCCGGGGTCGCGGCCACTGGCGGCCTCGGCCGCCGCGATGCGGGTTTTGATCTGCTCCAGTCCCATGAGGCGACAAGACAAAAAGAAAAGAGCGGGCGCAAGGCCCGCTCTTTCCCTGTGACTGTGATCCGGGGATCAGAAGTCGAAGCGCACACCCATGTCGGCGGTCACGCGCTCTTGATAGTCGCGCTGCAGCGACGCGCCCAGACGGGCACCGCCCAGGTCGTAGTTGACGCCGATACCGAACGCGTTGTCGGTTTCTTTCTGCGTCCAGTCGCCATCGTTGTTGGCGATGTAGGCTTCGATGTTGGTCAGGCCGTCCAGCAGGGTGTAGTCACCATACAGAACGATGGTCTTGCCGAAATCGCTGACCGTGTTCGGGCCGACGATGCCCGGGATCGAGCCGACGTCGCCGTTGTCGATGTAGTTCAGGCCGATGCGGGCCTGCTCGCTGACCGCATAGCGGGCACCGACGAAGTACACGTCGTGGTCGTCATAGCCGGCAGCGTTCAGAGCAGCGGCAGCCGACAGTTCCAGAACGCCGTTCCAGGTGTAGTCGATCGCGACGCTGAATTCTTCTTCCAGCGGCTCACCCCAGAACGCGCTGTCTTCGAACGCGCCGGTTTGATCCGGGTCGACATACGAAGCGCGGACGGTCAGGTCGTCGATGCTGTAGATCGCGGCGATACCGACGCGGTTCGGGCTGCTGTAGGGCGACGATTCATAGGCGAAGAAGGCGCCCAGAGCGTTGCCGCCGACCGAACGGTCGAACGCACCCAGTTCCGATGCGTAGATCAGGCCGGCGCTGTCCAGCGCGGTGTCGACGTTGCCGACTTCGACGGTCAGGCCTTGGCTGGTGACATACAGCTTGCCGGCGTTGGTCGAGGCATCCGTGCCGCGCGAACCGTTGTTCTGGTCCCACTGCAGGCGGAAG
Source organism: Paracoccus sigandri (assembly GCF_003709565.1). GTDB lineage: Bacteria > Pseudomonadota > Alphaproteobacteria > Rhodobacterales > Rhodobacteraceae > Paracoccus > Paracoccus siganidrum. The sequence continues at coordinate 213,484 of NZ_QNRC01000007.1, forward strand.
CGCGCACCGAAGTCAACGCCGTTATCGGTCGAGGTCGAGGCGTCGATGTTCATCCGCAGACGGCTGATGACTTGCGAGTCATTGAAGCCGCCGGTCAGGGCACCGTCTTCGTAGTATTGCACACCGGTCCGGCCGTAGCCCGAGATGGTCACGTCAGCGGCGGCGACGCCGGCCGACAGCACCAGGGCGGTCGTGGCGAAAAGAGCCTTTTTCATGGTCGTTTTCCCTCTTGTCTCTCTCATGCCCAGAACGGGGTCGCCGCTTTGGGTATGGCCAAGTGTTTGGTCCTTTCCCCCCCCCGATGCAACGGAATCACCGCTTGACTGATTTCTTTAGCCATTTCTGTGATGCACATGGGCCACACCTCGTCGCAACACGCCCTCGGTCGCGGTCGCGGGGTGCCAAGCGGGCTTCCGCCAAGGCGCTTGTGGCGCCGGGGCAATCCGCGCTAAAGCTGCGGCTGACGCGACAATACCGGGGGCTGGAATGAACACCGCACGCGCCGCGAATCTGATGACCGCAACGGTGCTTGTCGCCGCGCTTGCCGCATGTGGCGGCGGTGACGGTGGTGCGAACCGGGGCCCCTCGGCCGGCAGCGACATGCGGCCCGAGGTGCGCACCACCACGATCTGGGACCTGGTCCGCAACAACGAGAATCCGCATACCTCGGTGGGCGTGAACAAATACCTGTGGAATGCCAGCCTCGAGGTGCTGAACTTCCTGCCGATCCAGTCGGTCGATCCCTTCACCGGGGTGATCGTCACCGGCTATGGCACCCCGCCGGGCGGCGGCCGGTCCTATCGCGCGACGATCCGCATCGCCGATCCGGCGCTGGACGCGCGCAGCCTGAAGCTGTCGCTGCAGGGGCCGGGCGGCGCCGCGGTCGCGCCCGGCACGGTGCGCGCGGTCGAGGACGCGATCCTGACCCGCGCCCGGCAGCTGCGCATCCAGGACGGGCGGCTCTAGCGCGCCGAGGGCGGAAAAGGGGGCTTTCCGCCCCCTCGGCCGCAAGCGGCCTCACCCCCGAGGATATTTCAGCCAAGATGAAGGCGGCCGCGAGACGGGCGGCAGACCACTGGACCCTTGATGCCCCGCCGTATAAACCCGGCGGCGACAGACGAATGCCCGAGGTCCTTCCAGATGCCCTACGACCCCTCCAGCCTTGAATCCCGTTGGCAGCAGGCCTGGGCCGATGCCGGCAGCTTCACCGCCACCCGCGACGAGCGGCCGAAATACTATGTGCTGGAGATGTTCCCCTATCCCTCGGGGCGCATCCACATGGGCCATGTGCGCAATTACACGATGGGCGACGTGGTGGCGCGGTTCAAGCGCGCGCAGGGGTTTTCGGTGCTGCACCCGATGGGCTGGGACGCCTTCGGGATGCCGGCCGAGAATGCCGCGATGGAACAGGGCGGCCATCCGCGCGACTGGACCTATGCCAATATCGCCACCATGCGCGAGCAGTTGAAGCCGCTTGGCCTGTCCATCGACTGGAGCCGCGAATTCGCCACCTGCGACGACGGTTACGTGGCGCAGCAGCAGGCGCTGTTCCTGGATTTTCTGGAGGCCGGGCTGATCACCCGCAAGTCGGCGCAGGTGAACTGGGATCCGGTCGACATGACCGTGTTGGCCAATGAGCAGGTGATCGACGGCAAGGGCTGGCGATCCGGCGCGCCGGTCGAGCGCAAGGAACTGACCCAGTGGTTCTTCCGCATCTCGGACTATTCCGAGGAACTGCTGGCGGCGCTGGACGGGTTGAAGGGCTGGCCGGAAAAGGTGCGGCTGATGCAGTCGAACTGGATCGGCAAGTCGCGCGGGCTGCAATTCAGGTTCGAGACCGTCGATGCGCCCGAGGGATTCGGCCGGATCGAGGTCTATACGACCCGGCCCGACACGCTGATGGGTGCCTCGTTCGTAGCGCTGTCGCCGGATCATCCGCTGGTCCGCGGGCTGGCCGCGGCCGATCCGAAGGTTGCCGGTTTCTGCGAGGAATGCCGCCGCATCGGCACCACCGAGGAGGCGATCGAGACCGCGCCGAAGATGGGCTTCGACACCGGCCTGACCGTGCGCCATCCGCTGGACGGCGACTGGCACCTGCCGATCTGGATCGCGAATTTCGTGCTGATGGATTACGGCACTGGCGCGATCTTCGGCAGCCCCGCCCATGACGAGCGCGACCACGAATTCGCCACGAAATACGGGTTGCCGATTCGGGCGACCTTCGGCGAGCGCGGCATGACGCTGGAACAGGCCGACGCGCTGGTCGCCGAGGCCTCGTTCACGCCGCTGAAATCCGAGGTCGTGACCTATGTGCGCGGCTTCGCGGGCCAGCCCGACCAGACCGGCGAGGCCGCCGTCGATGCCGCCATCGCCCATGCCGAGGCCAATGGCTATGGCGAGGGCGTCACGAAATACCGCCTGCGCGACTGGGGCATTTCGCGCCAGCGCTATTGGGGCTGCCCGATCCCGGTGGTGCATTGCGGGACCTGCGGCACCGTCCCCGAGGCCAAGCGGAACCTGCCGGTGCTGCTGCCGCAGGATGTCAGCTTCGACATTCCCGGCAACCCGCTGGACCGCCACCCGACCTGGCGGAACGCGACCTGCCCGCAATGCGGCGGTGCCGCCCTGCGCGAGACCGACACGATGGACACCTTCGTGGACAGCTCGTGGTATTACGCGCGCTTCACCTCGCCCCATGCGGCGACGCCGACCGACCGGGCCGATGCCGATTACTGGATGAACGTCGACCAGTATATCGGCGGTATCGAGCATGCGATCCTGCACCTGCTCTATTCGCGCTTCTTCGCCCGCGCGATGGTGAAGACCGGCCATCTGCCCGAGGCCGCGAAGGAGCCCTTCGATGCGCTGTTCACGCAGGGCATGGTCACGCATGAGATTTACATGACCCGCGACGAGAAGGGGCGTCCGGTCTATCACCTGCCCGAGGATGTCGTGGACGGCAAGCTGGCCGACGGCACGCCGGTCGAGGTGGTGCCCTCGGCCAAGATGTCGAAATCCAAGAAGAACGTCGTCGATCCGGTGAATATCGTCGAAAGCTTCGGCGCCGATACCGCGCGCTGGTTCATGCTGTCGGACAGCCCGCCGGAGCGCGACGTGGAATGGACCGCCGCCGGGGCCGAGGCCGCGCACAAGTTCCTGTCCCGCGTCTGGCGCCTGGCGGAGGAATCGTCCGAGGGCGGCGAGGATCCGGGCCTTGCCCGCGCCGCGCATCGCGCCATCGCCGACGTGACCCGCGCCATCGAGGGCTTCGCCTTCAACAAGGCGGTGGCGAAGATCTACGAGCTGGCCAATGCCGTCGGCAAGTCGACGGCGGGGGGCGAATCGCGCAGGGCGGTGCTGCGGATCATGGCGCAGCTGATGGCGCCGATGGTGCCGCACCTGGCCGAGGATGTCTGGGCGATGGCGGGCGGCAGCGGCATGGTCGTCGATGCCCCCTGGCCGCAGGCCGATCCGGCGATGCTGGAGGATGACAGCGTGACCCTGCCGATCCAGATCAACGGCAAGCGCCGGGCCGAGATCAGCGTGGCCAAGGACATGCCCAAGGACCAGATCGAGGCGCTGGTGCTGGCCGACGAGACGGTGCAGCGCTTCCTGGAGGGGGCAGTGCCGAAGAAGCTGATCGTGGTGCCGGGGCGGATCGTCAATGTGGTCGCCTGAGGGCATGAGCCGCCGCGCGGCCCTGGCCGGGCTGCTGGCGCTGTCGGCCTGCGGGCTGACGCCGGTCTACGGGCCGGGGGGGGCGGGGCGGCGGCTGTTCGGCCAGATCCGCCCGCGCGATCCCGACACATTCGAGGAATTCGCCTTCAACCGCCGGCTGGCCGAGAGGCTGGGCCCCGACAGCGATGCGCGGTTCGAGCTGGACTATCGGATGAATATCGGCGTCGTCGCGCAGGCGATCACCCCCGACGAGGTGACGACCCGCTATTCGCTGAACGGGACGGCGGATTTCGCGCTGAAGGACCGGGCGGGGGCGGTGCTGACCCAGGGGCGGGTCAGCAGCTTCACCTCCTATTCGACGACCGGCACCACCATCGCCACCCTGTCGGCCGAGGCCGATGCGCGGCAGCGGCTGGCCCATATGCTGGCCGACCAGGTGGTCACGCGGCTGCTGGCGGCCTCGGACAAGCTGCCCACATGAACCTGAAGGGCGGCGAAATCGCGCGCTATCTGGCGCGTCCCGACCCGTCCCGACCGGCCCTGCTGATCTATGGCCAGGACGCGATGCGCGTGGCGCTGAAACGGGCCGAGGCGGTGCGCGCGCTGGTGGGCGAGCGGGCCGAGGAGGAGATGCGCCTGACCCGGATGGCCGGGGGCGGGCTGAAGAAGGACCCCGCCCAGCTTCTGGACGCGATCAAGGAGGTCGGCTTCTTTCCCGGCCAGCGCGTCGTCCTGGTCGAGGATACGCCCGATTCCGGGGCCGAGGCGGTCCGGGTCGCGCTGGAGGAATGGCAGCCGGGCGATGCGGTGATCGTGGTCACGGCGGGCGGGCTGGCGAAATCCTCGGCGCTGCGCAAGCTGTTCGAGGGCCATCGCGAGGCCGTGGCCGCGCCGATCTATGACGACCCGCCCGGCGAGGACGAGATCGCCCGCTGGCTGTCCGAGGCCGGGCTGCGCGAGGTGCCGCGCGATGCGATGCGCGACCTGCTGGCGCTGGCCCGCGCGCTGGATCCGGGCGACCTGCGCCAGGTGATCGAGAAGATCGGGCTCTACAAGCATGGCGATCCGGCGCCGCTGACGCCCTCGGAGGTGGCGCTGATGGCACCGGCGACGATCGAGGCGGACCTGGACGAGCTGCTGCATGTCGTGGCCGAGGGGCGGGCGGGCGAATTCGGCGCGCTGATGCGGCGGATCGAGGGGCAGGGCGTCGCGCCGGTGACGCTGTGCATCGCCGCCCTGCGCCATTTCCGCGCCCTGCACCTGGGGGCCGCCGATCCGGGCGGGCCGGGCGCGGGCCTGTCGCGGATGCGCCCGCCGGTCTTCGGCCCGCGCCGCGACCGGATGGCGCGGCAGGCGCAGGCCTGGGGCATGGGCCCGCTGGAGGAGGCGCTGCGGCAGCTGCTGGACACGGACCTGGCGCTGCGCAGCTCGACCTCGGCCCCGGCCATGGCGCTGGTCGAGCGGGTGCTGATCCGGCTGGCGATGATGCCCAAGGGCCGCCGATGACCGAGGCGCCCGAGGCGCTGGTGATCGGCGCGGGACCGGCGGGGCTGATGGCCGCCGAGGTCCTGTCGGCGGGCGGCGCGGAGGTGGTCCTGGCCGAGGCGATGCCGACGCCCGCGCGGAAATTCCTGATGGCCGGCAAGTCGGGGCTGAACCTGACCAGGGACGAGCCCCTGGCCGATTTCGTCGCGCGGTTCGGGGGCAGTCATGGGTATTTGGACAACGAAGAAGACCCGTTCGGCCCTGCCGCGGTGATGGAATGGGCGCGGGGGCTGGGGGTCGAGCTGTTCACCGGCTCGACCGGGCGGGTGTTTCCGGTGGGCATGAAGGCCTCGCCGCTGCTGCGGGCCTGGCTGGCGCGGCTGCGCGGGCAGGGGGTGGCCTTGCGCACGCGCTGGCGCTGGAGCGGGCTGGAGGGCGGTTTTCGCTTCGAGACGCCGGAGGGGGCGCGGCTGTTGCGCCCGCGCGTCGCGGTCCTGGCGCTGGGGGGCGCGAGCTGGCCGCGGCTGGGATCGGATGCGGGCTGGGTGCCGCTGCTGCGTGCGGCGGGCGTGGGGGTCGCGGATCTGCGGCCGGCCAACATGGGGTTCCGCGTCGATTGGTCGGCGCCGATGGCGCGGCATTTCGGGGCGGCGGTGAAGGGCGCCGCGATCCGGGCGGGCAGTTCGGCGACGCGCGGGGAATGGGTCGTTACCCGGCAGGGGATCGAGGGCGGCGGCGTCTATGAGGTTTCCGCCGCGATCCGCGACGGGGCGGCGGCGGAACTGGACCTGGCGCCTGACCTGGACATTGCGGCGCTGGCAGGGCGATTCGCGCGGCCGAGGGGCAGGCTGTCGCTGGGGAACTGGCTGCGCCGGGTGCTGGGCGATCCGGTCAAGGTCGCGCTGCTGCTGGAATGGGGCCGGCCCTTGCCGCAGGACGCAGCGGGCCTTGCGGGCCGCGCCAAGGCGCTGCCGATCCGGCATCGCGGGCCGATGGGGCTGGAGCGGGCGATTTCCTCGGCCGGCGGCATCCGCCTGTCGGAGCTGACCGCCGGGCTGGAGCTGACCGCGCTGCCCGGCAGTTTCGCGGCGGGCGAGATGCTGGACTGGGAAGCGCCCACCGGCGGCTATCTGCTGACCGGCTGCCTGGCCAGCGGCCGGCTCGCAGGCCGGGCGGCACTGGCGCGCCTGCGGCGGGACGAGCCATGAGCCGGCCGCAGGGCGGCTACGACTTTCGCTGCATTGCGGCATAAGCCGTTCCCGACTATCCTCGGGTCATGGGGGGAAACCGCTCGACCGAACGAAAGGGTTTCCGATGGCACATACGATTACCCACTTCTCGCCCGAGACGCGGCGCCGGATCGACGGCTTTCTGACGCGCTTCGGGGACGGCATGAACGCCTATCTGGACGCGCATTCCCGGCGCGACCGGATCGAGGCGCTGGAGGCCAGAAGCGACGAGGAGCTGGCGGCGATGGGGCTGCGGCGCGACCAGATCTCGCGCCACGTCTTTCGCGACATGGTCTGGATCTAGCGGGTCAGCCGGCGATGGCGCGCCGGAAGGCGGGCCGCGCCCGCATCCGTTCCAGGTAATCGGTCAGCCGCGCCTCGGCGATCGGGAATTTCGCGCTGAGCGCCCAGATCAGGCAATGGGTCAGGATGAAGTCGGGCACGGTCATCCGCTCGCCCATCAGGAACGGGCCCTCGGCCAGGCGGTGGACCAGCGTCTTCTGGCTGTGCTCGAATTCCCAGCGTAGCGTGTTCTTGATGGCCGAGAGGCGCATTTCCTCGGGCAGCACGAAGCTGTGGCGGGCGGCCAGCCACAGTGCCGCGTCGAATTCGTCCAGCAGGAACTGGGTCAGGCTGTCCTGGCGGGCGCGGTCCAGGGTGCCGGCCGGGTGGGTCAGGTCGCCGTGGCGGTCGGCCAGATAGGTCAGGATCGCGGTCGAATCGGTGATCGGCGTGCCGTCGTCGATCAGCACCGGCACCTTGCCGGCCGGATTGAAGGCGACGACGCCCTCGCTACGGGGCAGGGCGGCGATATGGCGGAAGGGCAGGCCAAGCTCTTCCAGCATCCACAGCACCCGCAAGGCGCGGCTTTGCGACGTACCAATCACGGTATACACGGGTGGCCCTCCTGACTGACTGTCCTCATGGGGCCGCAGTCAGTCCTTCCAGTCAATGATCATCTGGGTCTGGGTCACGATGGCCGCGACCTTGCCGTCGCCGCGGGTGATGGTAGTCTGCCAGATCTGCGTCGTGCCGCCCAGATGCTGCGGCACCGAGACCGCCCGCGCCACATCGCCCAGTCGCACGGGGCGGATGAAGTTCGTCTTGCTTTCCAGCGTGGTGGTCGCCTTGCCGGGCGGCAGGTGCAGATGCGTGCCGGTGCCGCCGGCATTGTCCGCCAGCCCCATGATCGCGCCGCCATGCAGCACGCCGTTGCGGTTGGCCAGGACCGGCGTCACCTCCATCTGCATCTCGACCCGGTCGGGCGCGGCCGAGACCAGCCGCGCCCCGATATGGCGCGCATATTCGGGCTGGTTCTCGGCCATCTCGCGCAGCCTGTCCCGGTCGTCCTGCATCCCGCGTCCCTCTGTTTCGCCGTTGCCTGCGGCCATATCGCAGCAGGGCGAGCGGGAAGGCAAGGCGGGCGTCGGGGCGGCCGGTTCAGGCCCGCCGGCAGGAGGCGAGCTGCGCGCGATACATCTCGGAGCGCTGGCCGACCTGGGCGGCCACCCGCATCAGCCAGGTCTTCGAGCGATAGGACTGCCGCGCGAAGCCCGAGCGGCCCTCGTGATAGGCCAGGTATTGCGAGGCGGCGTCGCGTTTCGAGATCCCCAGCCGCTGGGTCGAGCCGTGCATGTACCAGCCCATGAAATCGGTCGCGTCGTTGATGTTGTTGCGCTTGGCGCGGCGGTTGCCGGTTTCGCGCATGTATTCCTCCCAGGTGCCGTCCAGCGCCTGCGAATAGCCGAAGGCGCTGCTCTGCCGGCCGATGGGGATGACGCCAAGCGCGTATTGATGCGGGGTGCGCGCGTCGCCGATGAATTTCGATTCCTGGTGGATCGTCGCCATCTGGACATGGACCGGCACGCCCCAGCGGGCCTCGGTGCGCTTCATCGCGCGCAGATAGGCCGGCCGCTCGGCCACGATGGCGCAGGCGTTTTCGAGATTGCGGGGGGCCTTGTAGTCGCCGCCACCGCAGGATGCGACCAGCGCCACGATCGCCAGTTTCAGAAACCTGTTCATCCTGCCCTCTTGTCGTTTTTCCCGGATAATAGGGAAAAACGCCGGGGGATAAAATCACAAAGGCTACAGGTCAGACCGCAAGCACCGCCTGGACGGCCCGTTTCCAAGCGGAATAACGCTGATCGCGGGTGCCGTCGTCCATGCCGGGCCGGAAACGGCGGTCAAGCTGCCAGTCGCGGGCATATTCCCGCGGGCCGGGGCAGATGCCTGCGCGAAAACCCGCCAGCCAGGCGGCGCCCTGGGCGGTGGTTTCGGTGTTTTTGGGCCGGTCCACGGGTGCGCCCAGGATGTCGGCCAGGAACTGCATCGCCGGTTCGCTGGCGGTCATGCCGCCATCGACGCGCAGCACCGCCTCGCCCGCATCGGGCCAGTCCGCCCGCATCGCCTCCAGCAGGTCGCGGGTCTGGAAGCCGACGCTTTCCAGCGCGGCGCGGGCGAATTCGGCGGGCCCGGTATTGCGGGTCAGCCCGAAGATCGCGCCGCGCGCCGAGGGCGCCCAGTAGGGGGCGCCGAGGCCCGTGAAGGCCGGCACCATGATGATGTCCTGGCCGGCATCGGCCTGGGCGGCCAGGGCCTGGGTCTCGCCCGCCTGGCGGATGATCTTCAGCCCGTCGCGCAGCCATTGCACCACCGCGCCGGCGATGAAGATGCTGCCCTCCAGCGCATAGGTGGGCTGGCCGTCCAGCTGATAGGCGATGGTGGTCAGCAGCCGGTTGTCCGAGCGCACGGCCCGCTCGCCCGTGTTCAGCAGCGCGAAGCAGCCGGTGCCATAGGTCGATTTCAGCATGCCGGGCGCGAAGCAGGCCTGGCCGACGGTCGCCGCCTGCTGGTCGCCCGCCACGCCCAGGATCGGGATCTCGCGGCCGAACAGGTCGGCGCGAGTCATGCCGAATTCGGCGGCGCTGTCGAGGACCTCGGGCAGCATCGCGCGGGGAATGTCCAGCAGGCGGCACATCTCCTCCGACCAGCGGCCCTTGCGGATGTCGTAAAGCATCGTGCGCGCGGCATTGGTGGCATCGGTCACATGCGCCCGCCCGCCGGTCAGCTTCCAGATCAGGAAACTGTCCACGGTGCCGAAGGCCAGCTCGCCCGCCTCGGCCCGCTCGCGCGCGCCGTCGACATGGTCCAGCAGCCAGGCGATCTTGGTGGCGCTGAAATAGGGGTCCAGCAGCAGACCGGTGGTGTCGCGGACCAGGTCCTCGTGGCCCTGGTCCTTCAGCTGCGCGCAGAGATCGGCGGTGCGGCGGTCCTGCCAGACGATGGCGCGGTGGATCGGCTGGCCGGTCTTGCGGTCCCAGACCAGCGCGGTCTCGCGCTGGTTGGTGATGCCGATGGCGTCGATGCGCGGATTTCCGGCCTTCTCGATCGCGGCGCGGGCGGTGGCCGCCGATGTGGTCCAGATATCGTCCGCGTCATGCTCGACCCAGCCCGAGCGCGGGAAATGCTGGGCGAATTCCTGCTGCCCGCTGGCCAGGACCTGCAGGTCGTCGCTGAAGACCAGCGCGCGGGACGAGGTCGTCCCCTGATCCATCGCCAGAATCGTCATGCCGCTTTCCTCCCCGGTTTTCTTCGTTGCCCAAATACCCCCGCCGGAGGCACCTGTCCGTGATGCCGGGATTATGGGTATTTGGGCAACGAAGAAAACCAGGCAGGGGCAGCTGCGGTCCGGCGGATCAGTCGCGTAGCATGGCGGCCAGCGCCGCAAGATCCTCGGCGCCCCGGTTGCGCAGCAGCGCCTCGAGCGCGCGGTAATGGGCCAGCACCTTGCGCCCCGCTTGCGTCACCACCGCCCCGCCGCCGCCCGAGCCGCCGCGGCTGCTGTCCACCACCGGCTGGGCGAAGGCGGCGTTCATCTCCTCGACCAGCGACCAGGCGCGCTTATAGCTCATCCCCATCTCGCGCCCCGCGGCCGAGATCGAGCCCAGCCGGTCGATCCCGTCCAGCAGGTCGGCCTTGCCCGGTCCCAGGACCAGCGGATTGGGATATTCGAGGCGCAGCTTGATTCGGGGCATGGGCGACGGCTTCCTGCTCATGGCACCCATGTATCGGGGCAGGGCGCGCGGCGCGCAAGCGCCAAGACGCGGCGTTTCCGTGCCGGTTGGCGCTAACGCGCGTTGCGGCGGGGGGTGCGGCGGGTAAGCTGCCCCCCTGTGTATTCGTGGAGGGACACATGTCAGCAGATGAAATCGTCATCCTGTCGGGGGCGCGCACCGCGATCGGGACCTTCGGCGGCAGCCTTGCGGGGGTGGCGCCGATCGACCTGGCCGCGACCGTGACCCGCGCCGCGCTGGAACGCGCGGGCGTCGCGCCCGAGCAGGTCGGGCAGGTGGTCTTCGGCCATGTCATCAATACCGAGCCGCGCGACATGTACCTGTCCCGCGTCGCCATGCTGGAGGCGGGCATTCCGCATACGGTGCCGGCGATGAACGTGAACCGGCTCTGCGGCTCGGGCGCGCAGGCGATCGTCTCGGCGGTGCAGGTGCTGCAGCTGGGCGAGGCCGATTTCGCCGTCGCGGGCGGTGCCGAAAGCATGAGCCGGGCGCCTTATGCGCTGCCCTCGGCCCGGTTCGGTGCGAAGATGGGCGACTCGACGATGCTGGACATGATGACCGGCGCGCTGACCTGCCCGATGGGCACCGGCCATATGGGCGTCACCGCCGAGAATGTCGCGGCCGAGCATGACATCAGCCGCGCGGCGCAGGACGAATTCGCGCTGGAATCGCAGCGCCGCGCGGCGGCGGCCATCGCGGCGGGCCATTTCCGCGACCAGATCGTGCCGGTCGAGGTCAGGACCCGCAAGGGCGTGGTGGCCTTCGACACCGACGAGCATCCCAAGGAGACCAGCCTGGAGAAGCTGGCCGGGCTGAAGGCGGTCTTCCAGAAGGACGGCTCGGTCACGGCGGGCAATGCCAGCGGCATCAATGACGGCGCGGCGGCGGTGGTGCTGGCGCGGGCGGATGCGGCGGCGAAGGCCGGGCTGGTGCCGCGCGCGCGGGTCCTGGGCCATGCGGTGGCCGGTGTCCGCCCCGAGGTGATGGGCATCGGCCCGATCCCGGCGGTTCAGGCGCTGCTGGCGAAGACCGGGCTGTCGGCCGGCGATTTCGAGGTGATCGAATCGAACGAGGCCTTCGCGGCTCAGGCGCTGGCGGTCAACAAGGGGCTGGGGCTGGATGCCGCGCGCGTGAACCCCAATGGCGGCGCCATCGCGCTTGGCCATCCGGTCGGCGCCACCGGCGCGATCCTGACGGTCAAGGCGCTCTACGAGCTTGAGCGGACCGGCGGATCCAGGGCGCTGATCACCATGTGCATCGGCGGCGGTCAGGGCATCGCCATCGCCATCGAGCGGATCTGACGCATCCCCGCATCGCAGACCGCCGCCTTGCGGGGCGGCGGTTCACGGATCGGCCGATGAGTCGGGGACATAGAGGCGGGCGAGCCATTCGCGGTTTTTCAGCGTCTGGTATTCGAAGTTCCGCCAGTTGAAATCAGGTAAACGGCCCGCGCATTGCTTCCCGAAAGCAACATCCTGCCCGCAAAACGGGAACGGGCCGCCCAGATACGGCGGCCCGCGAGATCCAAGGAGATGGTCCGGTTAGGGATGGAAATCCGTCCGGTCCCAATCAGGGTTTACGACCCTTGGGGCTGCCCTCAGGCCACGGCCCCCCTGACTGTTCCGACACCTCTCTCCACTATCACTCTCGACACTGGACCACCTCCTTTCAAAAAGTTGCCGTTATGGGAGAAGGGTGCCACAGATCGGGAATCTGTCAATCAGATTTCATGCCGGGTGCGCAACAAATTGCGGACGATGAGGCGGAAAGGCACAAGGGCCAGTAGCGCCAGACCAAGTTTGACCAGCCAGTCGGCAGTTGCCAGCGAAATCCACAGCGAAGTGACCGCGCCCTGACCAAGCAGCGGAACGGCCTCGTTCGCCCAGCCGGTATTGGCGTCGGGCGGCAGCAGCGTGGAAAAGGCGATGGTGAAGAACAGCATCGTGTCCACCGCCGATCCGATCAGCGTCGATCCCAGCGGCGCCACCCACCAGCGGTATTTGCGCAACATGTCGAAGACCTGGACGTCCAGCATGTTCGCCACCAGGAAGGCGGTCCCCGAGCCCAGGGCGATGCGCAGCGTGGTCGCGTCCAGCCCGACCGCGATCAGCGAACAGGCGACGCCCGTGACGAATCCCGCCAGCACCACGCGCCGGGCGGGGCCCGGCCCGTAGACGCGGTTGATGATGTCGGTGACCAGGAAGGCGAAGGGATAGGTCAGCGCGCCCCAGGTCAGCCAGTCGCCCAGGACGAACTGCACCAGGATGTTGGAGACCACCACGATGATGGCCATGGCGATGATGCCGGGCAGGTAACGGGTCATGGCTCGGATTTCCGTTTTACAAGGTGGCGGAAGAACTCGGCCCCGTCGCGCGGGGCAGCGCGGGCCATACGCCCCGCCGCCCGTGCTTGTCAATCTTGCCGTGCCTCCGCCTGGGGCGTTTCGATCACCCGGTATTCGACCAGCTCAGTGCGCTGCACGAACAGGAAATTGTCGTCCGAGATCATCGTCAGCCGCACCCCCTGCCCGTCATGCCAGGCCGAGATCCCTTCCAGGTTGTCATATTGCAGCGGCCGCGTCTCCAGCAGGATCTGCTCATCGGCCGGGCCGTCATCGGTCAGCTGCATCCGCCGGATGCGCGAGGAAAAGCCCAGCACGCCGTGGAAGCCGCGTTCCAGCAGGTAGAACCAGCCGTCCGGCCCGTAATCCGAGCCGACCGGCAGCCAGTCGCCGTCGCGGCGGATCGCGTAGGGCTGGCTCCATTCGCCGTCGCGGAAATGCAGCACCGGAAAGGGCGCCTCGGGCGACAGCGAGCGTTCGGGCATGGTCATCAGCGTGCCGTCGGGCAGGATCGCCAGCGATTCGAAGCCGATATTGATGCGCAGCTCTCGCATCCTGGGCGGGCGGGGCAGGCGCGTGGCGGCGGCGTCGGGATGGGCATAGCCGGCGATGCGGTCCAGCCCCTCGAAGCTGACCCAGATGGTGCCGTCGGGGCCGATGGCGATGCCCTCGCTGTCGCCCTGATAGCCGGGCTTCAACGGCGTGCCGGCGCTGTCCTTCAGATGCGCGCGCCCGGCGATGTTCATGCCGCGGATGCGGCCCTCAGGATCGCGGTCGATGCTGCCCCAGAACAGCTGCGCGCGATCCGACAGCGCGTGAAAGCCGCTGCCGTCCTGGCTGATCTCGATGCCGGAGAAGCCGCCGAAATGGCTGTCGCGGTCGCGCCAGACATAGGTGCCGACATATTCCAGCGTTGCGGCCGGCGCAGGGACGCCGGCCGCAAGAAGGATCACGATGGCCGTCGCGGTCAGGGCGCGGAGGCGACGGTTCGGCATTGTGCAGGCAGCTCGCTCAGGCGGTAGGTGCGGGGATGGCGATAGTCGGGATCGGGCGGCACCGGCTTGACGCGGCTGGGATCGATGCGGTTGCGGATCCATTCGCGCGCCTCCTCGCAGCCGTCGCCGGGCGGAGGCGGGTCCTGCCGGCGGCAGATCGAGCCCTGCGGGCAGGACATGCGCACATGGAAATGATAGTCGTGGCTGTTGATCGGCCGCACCTTGCTCAGCCAGCGGCGGTCGCCGGTCTCCATCTGGCACATGGCGACCTTGGCGACGGGATCGACCAGGATACGCTCGACCCGCGGATCGCGGGCGGCGGCGCGCATGATCGACATGTGGCCCGGCGTCCAGTGGCTGGAGAGCTGCGTGCCCGCCCGGTTGGTGATCGAGACCGAGGACAGGCTTTCGCGCTGCGCCGGCGTCAGGGTCAGCGATGAGGGCGGCAGCATCCAGATATCGGCGTCCAGCCCGATCTGGTGGCTGGCATGGCCGGTCAGCATCGGCCCGCCGCGTGGCTGGCTGATGTCGCCGATATAGAGCCCCTGCCAGCCCGCCTGCTGCGCCGCGCGCGACAGGCCGATCAGGAACTCGATCATCTGCGGGTGGCCCCAGTTGCGGTTCCTGGACAGTCGCATCGCCTGCCAGCTTGGCCCGGTTTCGGGCAGCTGCACGAAGCCCTGCCCGCAGCCCTGCGAGTAGAACCCGATCGACACGGGTGGTCCCTGGGAACTGCCGCGGAAATTGCCGAAGACATCCTTGGCCAGCGGATCGGCCGATGCCGGCCCCGCCATTCCCAGCCCAAGCCCCAGCATCATGGCCGCGGCGGTCAATATGTTGCGGATCACTGCCCTGCCTCTCCCTCTGCTTTGACCCAGATTAGCAAAACCAGCGCCAGAAGGAACATCACGATCAGCGGAGAGATGCCGATGCGCTGGCTGCCGGTCAGGTCGGTGACCAGCGCGATGGTGAAGGGGGCCAGGAAGGCGGTAGCCTTGCCCGACAGCGCATAGAGGCCGAAGCCCTCGGTCGCGCGTTCCTCGGTGGTGTGGCGCACCATCATGGTGCGGCTGGCGGCCTGCAGCGCGCCCCCGGCGCCGCCGATCAGGATGCCGCAGCCGAAGAAGACCAGGTCGGGCAGGTAGAGCGTGGCCAGAAGCGGCTGGTCCGGGACGGGGATGCCGAAGATCGCGTCGCGGTCCATGCCGACGACGACCGTGCAGACGCCGATCAGCATCAGCGTGCAGGCGATGATGACCGGCTTCGGCCCCCAGCGGCGGTCGGACCTGCCGCCGATCCAGCTGATCACCGCCGCCGAGATCGCGCTGACGACGCCGAAGATCCCGGCCAGGAAGACCGGCCAGCCCAGCACCGTGCCGGCATAGACCCCGCCGAAGCCGTAAAGCCCGTTCAGCGCGTCGCGCGAGAACATCGAGCTGACCAGCCAGCTGGCCAGGCTGCGGCGGTGGCGCAGGCTGCGGATCAGCAGCCACAGGTCGCGCATCGCCACGCCCAGCCGGATCGGGCGGCGCGGGCCGCGCGGCTCCTTCACCCACAAAAAGAAGGGGATCATGAAGACGACATACCAGATCGCCACGAAGGGACCGACGAAGCGGGTGCCCTCGCGCTGCGCCGCATCCAGCCCGAACAGCGGATCGAGGCCCAGCAGCGTCTTGCCGCCTGGGGTTTCCTGAAACAGCAGCAGCATCATCGCCAGCGCCGCCACCCCGCCCAGATAGCCGAAGGCATAGCCGGAGCCCGACAGCCGGCCGATCTCGTCCCGAGGCGCGAGGCCCGGCAGCAGCGCATTGGTGAAGATGGTCGCGAACTCGACCCCGATCAGGCCGATGCCGAACAGCGTGACCGCCTGGATCAGTGCGGGCTGGTCGGGCATCAGGAACCACAGCCCGGCCGCGCCCAGCACGTAAAGGCCCGAGAACAGCCAGATCCACGGCATCCGCCGCCCCGACGTGTCCGCGATCGCCCCCAGGACCGGCGCCAGCACCGCGATCACCGCGCCGCTGACGGCCAGCCCATAGCCCCACAGCGCCTGCGCATTCGCCCCGGCCAGCGTGCTGCTGTCGCCAAGGGCGATGAAATGGCGCTTGGCGACCTCGGCGAAATAGATCGAGAAGACGAAGGTCAGCAGCAGGGTGTGATAGGGCTGGCTGGCCCAGTCGAAGAACCACCACCCCCAGATCCGCTTGCGGTTCATGCCTGCCCCTTCCCGTCGCGCTGGCGCCATAAGGCAGAAGGGGGGTCAGGCTGGCAAGTGTCCTTTTGCCTCGGGCGGCAGTTCCGGGGGCCAGGGGCGCTGCGCGTCGGCCTCGATCCAGGCGGCGACCCAGCCGGGCAGGGGCGGGCTGTCGGGGTTCTGTCCCAGCGCGGCGATGACCTCGGCCGGCGGCACGATGCCCTGCGCCGATGTCACCGCCGAACGCAGCAGCATCTGGTTGCAGCATTCGCCGCGCCGCCACATGCTCTGTTCCATATAGAAGAAGCGGTGATCCCAGCCGACCATGCGCGACACCATGGAAAAGCGGTCGAACATGCGGATGCGCTTGCGGTAGCGGGTCGAGTTGCCGGCGACGGTGATCCCCCATTTCCGCTGCCGCAGGACCGGGATCAGCCCGACGCGCTGCGCCATCGGGATCCGGCCCAGGTCATAGAGCGTCAGGGTGCGGCCGTTGTTCAGCTCGATCCAGGGGTCCAGGTCCCAGGGCCAGCAGATATGGGTCGAGACATGGCTGTCCGTCGGTCCCAGCGGCGGGGCATTGCGGAACTTGACCATCTCCTTCACGAAGCGCAGCAGCGGATACATCGGCGTTCCTCTTGCGGTTTGGCCCGGCTTCGCGCGCCGCAAGGGCAAGGTCAACCAGCGACGCGGCGGCAACCGGGTTGCGCCCGGCCCGCCGCGCCGCCATACAGGGCCCATCGGACGGGGCGCAGACGCGACAACGAGGGCACGATGGTAACGCTTTATCAGGCTTTGCAACTGATCCTGCAGGTGGTGTGGTTCCTGATGATCGTCCACATCATCATGTCGTGGCTGATCAACTTCCAGGTCCTGAACCTGCGCCAGCCGCTGATCGCGCAGCTGTGGGACGGCCTGACCCGGCTGCTGGAGCCGATCTATCGCCCGATCCGCAACATCCTTCCCAATACCGGCGGGCTGGACCTGGCGCCGCTGGTCCTGTTCATCATCATCATCATCCTGCAGCGCGCCCTGGCGAACAATGCGGGCTTCTTCTACGGAATGTGATGCTGGGGGACGCGATGCTGGACCGGCCGACGGCATCCGAACTGCTGCGACAGGTCTGGGGCTTCGACGGCTTCCGCCCCGGCCAGGGCGAGATCGTCGAGGCCGTGGCCGACGGCCGGGACGTGCTGGCGATCATGCCCACCGGCGGCGGCAAGTCGCTGTGCTTCCAGCTGCCGGCGCTGATGCGCGAGGGGGTGACGGTGGTCATCTCGCCGCTGATCGCGCTGATGCGCGACCAGGTGCGCGCGTTACGCGAGGCCGGGGTGGCGGCGGGGGCGCTGACCTCGGGCAATACGCAAGAGGAAACCGACGCGGTCTATGAGGCGCTGTCGCGGGGCGGGCTGAAGCTGCTCTACATGGCGCCGGAACGGCTGGCCGCGGGCGGGACGGTGAACCTGCTGCGCCGCTCCGGCGTGACCGCGATCGCCGTGGACGAGGCGCATTGCGTCAGCCAGTGGGGCCACGACTTCCGCCCCGACTATCTGCGCATCGGCGACCTGAAGCGTGCGCTGGACGTGCCGCTGGCGGCCTTCACCGCCACCGCCGATGCCGAGACGCGGGCCGAGATCGTCACCCGCCTGTTCGAGGGGCGGGATCCCACCACCTTCCTGCGCGGCTTCGACCGGCCGAACATCCGGCTGGCCTTCCAGCCCAAGGACAACCCGCGCAAGCAGCTGCTGAATTTCGTCGCCGCCCGGCGCGGCCAGTCGGGCATCGTCTATTGCGCCAGCCGCGCCCGGACCGAGACCCTGGCCGATGCGCTGGAACAGGCCGGCCATGCCGCCGCCGCCTATCACGCCGGCATGGAAGCGCTGCACCGCCGCGCGGTCGAGACCCGCTTCCAGCGCGAGGACGGGCTGATCGTCGTCGCCACCATCGCCTTCGGCATGGGCATCGACAAGCCCGACATCCGCTGGGTGCTGCATGCCGACCTGCCGAAATCGATCGAGGGCTATTACCAGGAGATCGGCCGCGCCGGGCGCGACGGCGACCCGGCCGAGGCCCTGGCGCTCTATGGTCCCGACGACATCCGCCTGCGCCGCACGCAGATCGACGAGGGGCTGGCCGAGGACGCCCGCAAGGCCGCCGATCACGGCCGGCTGAACGCGCTGCTGGGCCTGGCCGAGGCCACCGGCTGCCGCCGCCGCCAGCTGCTGGGCTATTTCGGCGAGGACCTGGCGGCGGATTGCGGCAATTGCGATCTGTGTGCCAGCCCGCCGCGCCTGTTTGACGCCACCCAGGCAGTGCGCAAGGCGCTGTCGGCCATGGTGCGGACCGGCGAATGGTTCGGCGCGGGCCACCTGATCGACATCCTGACCGGCAACCCGACCGAAAAGGTGCGCGAGCGCGGCCATGACCGCCTGCCGACCTTCGGCGTCGGCCGCGAGCTGGGCAAGGGCCAGTGGCAGGCGATCTTTCGGCAGATGATGGGCCGCGACCTGTGCCGCCCCGACCCCGCGCGCCACGGCGCCCTGCACCTGACCGAGGCCGCCCATCCGGTCCTGCGCGGCGAAACCCCGGTGACGCTGCGCCATGACGTGACCCAGCGCGAAAAGCCCGCCACGGTGCTGCGCACGCAGGTCTCGGAAGAAGACGAGCCGCTGCTGTCGGCGCTGAAGGCCAAGCGCCGCGCGCTGGCCGAGGCCGCCCGCGTGCCCGCCTATGTCATCTTCCCCGACCGCACCCTGATCGAGATGGCCGAGCGCCGCCCCCGCGACCTGGACCAGATGGCGCAGGTCAGCGGCGTGGGGGCGAAGAAGCTGGAAAGCTATGGCCGCGACTTCCTGGCGGTGATCGCGGGCGAGGTGCCGGACATGCACCCCATGCGGCGCAAGCTGGCGGGACGGCCGGAAGGGGCGCTGTTCGACCGGCTGGTCGAGGCGCAGAACTGGCTGGCGCGGGGCGAGGACGGGACCGGAAAGCCGCTGTCCTGCTCGACCGCGCAGATCCGGCGCATCGCCGAGGCGCGGCCCGCCGATCTTGGCGCGCTGTCGCGCCACCTCGATTCGGCCCGCCTGGACCGCTTCGGCGCGGCCTTCCTGGACGAAATCGCCGCCGGACAGGCCTGAAAACCCGCCTTTTCGATCAGCATTGCGTGAAACCGCGCGCCTGGATGTGACGCGGCGGGGCCTGGTAACCTATTCTTGGGGAAAGCCGTGGCATCATGCCCGCGCGTGCCGGAGGTGCAGGATGAAGCTGAAATGGTCCGATGTGACGCCGCGGGCGGATTACCTGAACCGGCGGGCCTTCATCGCGGCGGGCGCCGCGCTTGCGGCCTCGCCCGCGCTTGCGCTGAGCGGCAGGCCCTCGGGCCTTTCGACCGATGAGAAGCCGAACACGCTGGAAGAGATCACCAACTACAACAATTTCTACGAATTCGGCACCGGCAAGGAGGATCCGGCCCGCAATGCCGGATCGCTGACCACCGATCCCTGGTCGGTCGAGATCGCCGGCATGGTCGATCGGCCCGGCCAATACGGCGTCGAGGACCTGGCCCCAGACAACGCGCTGGAACAGCGTATCTATCGCCTGCGCTGCGTCGAGGGCTGGTCGATGGTGATTCCCTGGATCGGCGTGCCGCTGGCCTCGGTCCTGGAGCGGGCGGGCGTGCAGTCCGGCGCGAAATTCGTCGAGTTCCGCACCCTGCTGCGCCCGGAAGAAATGCCGGGCCAGCGCTATCCGATCCTGTCCTGGCCCTATATCGAGGGGCTGCGCCTGGACGAGGCCACCCATCCGCTGACGATCCTGGCCACCGGGCTTTACGACGACGCGCTGCCCAACCAGAACGGCGCGCCGATCCGGCTGGTGGTGCCGTGGAAATACGGCTTCAAGTCGATCAAGTCGATCGTGCGCATCACCCTGACCGACCAGCAGCCCCTGCCGACCTGGCAGCGGATGCAGCCGCGCGAATACGGCTTCTATGCCAATGTGAACCCGCAGGTGGACCATCCGCGCTGGTCCCAGGCGACGGAACGGCGAATCGGCGCGGGCCTGTTTGGCGGACGGCAGGAGACGCTGATGTTCAACGGCTATGCCGACCAGGTGGCTTCGCTCTATGCCGGGATGGATCTGGCGAAAGACTATTGATGGTGGCGGCTCTGAACGGCTGGCTGCGCCGGGTCCCGGTCTGGGTGCTCTGGCTGGCGGGACTGATTCCGCTTGGCCTGCTGGTCTGGGACATCTTCACCGGCGGGCTGGGGGTCGAGCCGATTCGCGACATCGAGCATCGCCTTGGCCGCACGGCGCTGTATTTCCTGGTGGCCAGCCTGGCCGTGACCCCGGTCCTGCGGCTGTCCCGCGTGAACCTGCTGCGATTCCGCCGGGCGCTGGGGCTTCTGTGCTTCACCTATGCCGGGCTGCACCTGCTGGCCTGGATCAGCATGGACATGGGATTCCTCTGGGCGCAGATGGCGCGCGACGTGGTGAAGCGCCCCTATCTGCTGTTCGGCATGGCGGCCTTCCTGATGCTGCTGGCGCTGGCCGCGACCTCGAACGACTGGTCGATCCGCCGCCTGGGCGGCCATGCCTGGCGGCGCCTGCACCGGCTTGTCTACCTGGCCGCCCCGCTGGTGGCGCTGCACTGGATCTGGTCGCTGAAGACTTTCCCGGTCAGGCCCGGCTTCTGGCTGGCGGTGATTCTGGCGCTTTTGGCGCTGCGGGTCGCGACGCGGCGCCCGAAAGGCATTCGGCTTCGGAAAGGTGACGAAAAAAGCAAAGCAAATACAGCTGCTTAGAGAAAACATGACGTTTCAGCGAAAATTTTCGTCGAAACCCTCTTGCGGGTCCCGGCACTGAACCGTAAATACCGCCTCACCGAGACGACGGGGACGCCGGAACGGGGCGGAAGGAAGCGGAAACGCAGAGCTTCGCAAGACAATCTGGAAAGGAAGCGGCTGGGTTAGCGCTAAGGAATTGGCGC
This sequence comes from Paracoccus sigandri, assembly GCF_003709565.1. Taxonomy (GTDB): domain Bacteria; phylum Pseudomonadota; class Alphaproteobacteria; order Rhodobacterales; family Rhodobacteraceae; genus Paracoccus; species Paracoccus siganidrum. The sequence goes on from NZ_QNRC01000007.1 coordinate 234,466, forward strand.
TCCGGTTGATTTTTTTCCTCTTGCTTTTTGACATTGATGTATCATTGAAGGGATATGCGGGCGGTTTGGTCGTTTTTCGACTGAGGAGTTTGCATATCGGCCTGGTAGCTTCGGCGATGATCCAGGTGTCAGCT
>NZ_QNRC01000070.1 GCF_003709565.1 Paracoccus sigandri
GACGAGCTGTCGGTATTCTGCTTCATGGCGTGATCTCCCTGGCGGTTGCCGCCGCCGGTTGGGTGGGTGTCAGTTCACCCGGAGATTACGCCGCCTTCCAATTTCCACCAGTTCCGAGACACGACCTCAGACTAGCACTTCGCCTACTCAGCTTTGTCTACAACTTCTTCAAGAATATCTTCCTGAGGGTGCCCATGGCAGAACAACAGATAAACTATTCAAAAATTAACGAAGTGGCCGATGATGGCATCATCCTATTCAAATGTATGATGCGCCTGGAGTTCGCAGTTAAAGAGGCTGGATACGTTCGCCGAGGACGAACCGGCGCGGCCGAAATTGTCTGGGATCGATACGCTAACGAGCGCCTTGGTTCGGACTTCTGGCAGCAAGTTCGGCTAGTTGAAGTTGTGAAACCTCTTATTCTAACTCCTCCCAAACACCAGATCGTTGATGGCAGCGGCAACCTCGACTGGATGGATGCTGCGGAAGTGTCATCCGTACAAGATTTGATTGGAGCCGTTCGGCGCGTCAGAAATAATCTATTCCACGGCGGGAAGAGCGGTGATCCAGACGCAGAAAGAAATGAAAAACTATATGCTGCATCACTCCACGTGATCGATCTGATTTTGCGAAAAGATGACATTGTTCGGACAATTTTTACTGGAGAATATTGAGCAGCTATCTGCTACAATTCGAGCGTTACAGTCATGTGCGGACGACAAAACGCTCCCGTGTCGAAGGGCATCGACCGTCCGCATCGCAGACGCTCCGCAGCCCGAAATGCTGCATCCCGTGTCCAATGGCCGGTTCGGGGAATGCCGCTGCGCAGTACCGGCGTGGCTCGACCGACCGCAAAGGGCCGTCCTTTGCTGCCCTTGCACCTCACGGCCACTACTGCGCGGCATGCAGGACCCGCAGGATCACCAGCGTCTCGCCCGCCTCGGCATAGACCACCAGATAGTTCGGGCAAGCGCCGAAAAACCTGCTATTCTCGCTTTTTCCGGTTGGGAGCCCGAGTTGCATGTTCACAGGGGGCACACGCCTCACAGGTGTCCCCGTTGCCAGGTGATTGCAGATCGGGCTGATTCATCATGAGCGTGGCACCCGCTCGAAGCAGGCCGACGAGATGTGTCCCCCTGTGACCGTCGTAACCGTGGTGGCCTTGGGGCAGCGTCACGTCATGTCAGGCGTCTGAGCGGCGGTCCTTTGGATGCGAGGCATGGCGCGACGCTGTACGAATCAACGTATCAGAAGGAAGGCCGAAAATTCGCAGGGCGGAATATGTGCTGATTGCAGCGTGCGGATAATGTGCGGCTATGCGAGCCGTTTATTCAGATCCAAGATTACATTTTTTAGCTCAACGCTCACTTGGCCATTCCTTGAGGTCAAGTAGTTTCCCAGGCTTGAATGATGGCGAAGTTCGAATAGGAAGCCGTTTAGCTCGATTTCATATCTGGCGTCGGAACCGACATTATAGTCCTCTCGCACCTTCGCTGCCCATTTATTTTCCAAGTACCTGGCTAAGATTTCGCAATCTGCGTTTGATGATGCGTTGTTGATGTGGCAGCGTTCCTGACCGTCTTCATATACACAGGTTGTTGTCATTGTTCGCGTCCTAGATTCCGGTCGGCGCTCGTTCTCGGGATATCATGATATGAAGAGTTCTCGCCGTTCCGGGGTGTTTATTATATTCCTAAAGAATACACAGAAGTCGACATCCTCACTCTCTACAAAGGGAGTTGGGTCGCTTTCGTCGACGGGCTTCGGGGTGTATCTGTATTCGATGAAAGGACTTTCGTCTCGAATAATGGAGAGAATATTCTCCGATCCATCAGGAGCGATGGTTGCGGAAGCCTCGTCGTTTATTTCAAAGGTGGTATTCGCAATTTTTCCGTAAATTTTTCCGTCTTCATGGTATATCGCGAGAATATCGCCATCAATGATTTCATATATACCGTCTGTTTTCATTGAAGGATCGATCTTTCTGGACGTCGAGATCGTCCCTGCTTCTGTGTCAAGTTCTCCAACTTCCATGAAAACGCTGTTCGATTGAAGTTTTACTTTCATAGCCCCAGATCTCCTCCGCCGGCTCTACTTGCGCTCTCGATTATTTGTTCCCACGTTTTCTTTCGTGCGTTTCTCAGATAATCTATAGTCGGCCCAAGCTCGTCTCCATACCTCTCCAAGTTTCGGGCATATATTTCCTGAAGTTTCTCTGGTGGGGTTAGGTTCTTGTATTTTATCCCCAGGTTCCGTCGGTCGGCATGCAGTGTCCTTGCGATTTCCTCGGGGCTTTTCCCTTCAGCCCTCATACGTTCGGCTTTTCTAGCCAACCCTCTCACCTCTCGGCGGTAAGCTTCACGCAGCGGCGCCGTGCCTCGGACGATTGCCGTTACGTTATCCGTAACTCCGTTTGCAACCTCCTCGATCTTCCGCTTCAGCGCCCTGACAAGTCTTACGATCAACTGGCCGATTTCGTCCAGTTTCCCGAAGATCTTCAGCAGCAGCGGCCCGATCTTGCCCAAGGCGACCAGGGCCGCCCGAACCTTGGTCACGAAGGTCGCGAGGCGCGCCGCAAGCGCTGCGCTGCCGGCGCCCGCGCTGAGGGCCGCGATCACCGCGAAGACGATCGCCAGCAGCACTTCGGGCAGCAGGTATCCTTCGACGGTTCCAAGCGCTTCTGCCCAGAGATTCGGCGGCATCATCATGACGATGCCGACCATCGAGGTGAACAGTTCCTCGACGACATCCGTCTCGCGGATCATCTCGATCAGCGCGCCCACCCATTCCGCACTCTTGTCGACCAGAAGTGTGATGAGTTCGCCGACCTCGCCGGGAAGGTCCTTCAGCGCCTCGAGCGCGGTTTCGATGCCGTTGATGGCGCCTTCCGCGAAGGCCTTGACCAGGGCCATGATCTGTTCGCGGCGTTCCCAGAGCTCGACCGCGGATTCGAACAGATCGCCGATCTGCTGGACAAGCCAATAGCCGAGCGGGCTGATCTTTCCATACCAGGGCAGATCGTCATACCAGGCCTTCAGGTCCTGGGCGGCCTGCACCGTGGCGTTCACGGCAGCCTTGAAGGCGTTGGAGATCCAGCCCCCGACAGAGGCCCAGAAATCCTTCTCGCCTTCCCACCATTCGGACAGCCCGCGCATCTGTCCCGATCTGTAGGCGCGGGGAATGGACAGGATGCCCTTTTCATTCCATTCCGTGATCCAGGGCAGGAGCGCGGTTTCCATTTCGGATTTGAAACCGTTCAGCACCGAGGTGATTTGTCGGGACAGCGCATCGACTTCGCTGGCGGCGGAGGGATCGGGAACCAGCTCGACCGTGACCGGCCCGCGTGCGGCATCGTTGACGTCGAAGCGGCCGAGTTCCGGGCGCACGCCGTCGATCTCGTCGCCATCCTGCATGCCGAAGCTGGGCAGGCCTTGGGTGCGGGCCGTTCCGTCAAGCACGACCCCGTCTCGGTCGGTGACGCGCAGCGGCGCCATGGTCACGGGCGTGCGCCAGCGATCGTCGTATTCGGCACAGATCAGCACCGGCCCGCGACACGGCGCGGTGACATCGCCCGGTGGGATGGCCTCGGCATAGGCGCTGCGTTCCGAGCGGATCGCGACTTCGGAGGGGGAGGGCGGCTGGTGGCGGGGCGACATCTAGGCGGCCTCCGACCAGGCGCGTTCGAACTGCTCCCTGAACGCCTTGAAGCGCTGGATCTCGGGCCCCGTCGAATGGCAGATCTCCAGCAGTTTTCCCGTCGGGTCGCGGGTCTCGAAATCGGCGCCATAGCAGACCGTCCACGCCGCGAAGAAATGCAGATGGGCGTGGATCCTGAAGCCATAGGCGCCGAAGCGCTGCAGGGCATGGTTGACCGCCGCCTCGACCGCCTTGCGGGGCCTGTGTTCAAGCTCCCTGGCAAAATCCCGGCGGATCCGATCCGCCATCCGCTTGCGGCGCTCGGTTGCCCGTGCGCGGGCGATCGGATCGAAATCCGCATAGTTCAGGCGCATCGGCGTGATGGGCTCCGCCGCCAATTCTTCCATCTCGGGTGAAAGCCGAAGGTCGGCATCCTCGTGGTGGATCAGGTAGTGGATCGGGGTTCCGTCATCCGTCAGCATCATCCGACGCAGGCGCGGAGCGTCATCCTGGATGGCGTCCAGAAACGGGCGCAGGACGCGGGGATCCCAGAACCGGAAGAACCGCAGCTTGCCGTCGTCCTGGACCGGCAATTTGGTGAAGCGGCGCAGATGGCGGCGGATCGCGTCAAAGCTGGCATCGGTCTGGATCAGCAGGCTGGTGCCGACCGGCCAGTGCTGCTGGAAGAATCGTCGGTGGAAGGACAGCGTTCCCGGATTGTCGGGCGCGGGGATCGTCAGGTCGACCAGCCAGGGCGCGGTCTCCTGCGCGCTTTCGGCCGCTGCCCCGTCGAACAGGCAGGCGGCGGGCTGGCCGATACTGTCCAGGTCGAAGAAGCCGGTGATATCGCTGCGCAGCGAGGCGTCCACCAGCATGAAGACATGTTTCGGCGCATCCGTCCCGAAAAGCGCATCGATCAGACCGGCAGGAGCGGCGGGCAAGGCATCGGCAAGCGCACCCAATGGCGCGGGCAGGCTGGGCCGGGCAGCAATCGTCGTCTGGCGTAATGGCATCTGCGTGCAATGCAAAAGGGCTCTAAATGCGGCTCAGCCTACCGGCGACAGCGGTTTCGTGCAACAAGCAAGGCTGGGCGGAGGGCAAGTCGTGCGGCGCGCGGTCACCATCCGGTCACCAGTACTGGATTCAACCAAACTTCGCGAAATTGGATGTCCCGGCGCCTTCGAGGCTCATCTCAGCCCGTTTTCTCGATGTTGCGGATCCTGCATTCTCATGCCGTTCGGTGTCATGAGCTGCGCTGGCGTGACAAAGCAGTTTCTGGCTTTACACCGAAGATGTCGGGGGTTCGAATCCCTCACCGCCCACCATTCCCTTGAGCGGTTTTCAGCATATTTCTTAGGCGCTTAGCTGCCTTTAGAGGCGGGGTCAGACATCTTGTCACCATATCCGAAGATGTCCGCGGTCACTTCGCGGTCACTCGGAATCAGGGAGGCGGGGGATGACAAGATCCCTCGGGGGCCGCTCCATATGCCTGACGTGACATGACAGCATGACGGATGCAGGGGAGCGGCAGCTTTAGCGGACGATTGCAGCCGTTCGAACTTACTGCGAACCTGCGTCCATCGTGTTTTGAGGAGACGCCCGTGGTCAATGACGTAGATGAATATAAGCAGGTTCTGCTCGCAGTCCTCCGTGCTCATACAGACACCGCTGTATCTATGTTGCGGTTAGTAAACCGCTGCCTACCAGAAAAGACACGCAGTATTCGGATCATCGTCCACCTGCCTCAAGATGCGGATGGAATGTTCACCGTGATGCTGCATCTCGATGGGCCTGACTTGTTTGTTCTCAACAAGGCCATCAGTGACTTTCGATCTCTTTTCTCTGTGCGGATCGTTCACGGGGCAGTCACACCTGATGTCCCCCTATTCGATCCGTTTGATCAGCCCTTCAGCGTGAATGACGCCATCGTGGACATTGTCATGGTCTGGCTGAAAGAAGTGTGGGCAACCTTTGGCGGGATGAATGTGCGACTGCCCGTCACCATAGAAGGGGAGGATGGTTTCGGGAGCAAGCCGACAATGTCCCTCGCCGTTTAACTGTCCGCAATGGGCTCAAAAACACCAGCAGGCCAGCACCGGCTCTCTTTCTCCATCAGTATCTTTAAAACGCTGGATTGCAGCCCCGCCACCCCTTTTCAGCATTTCACCAGAAAGCTGACCCTGACCGCCGCTTCGCGCCCTTCGCTCTGTACCGCCATGGCGCGGAAGAAGCTGCGCAGATCGGTGCCTTCGACCGGTTCGTCTGGCCTGCCCCCATAGGGTGGTCCGGTTTCAGCTTTAATGCATGATCGGCTTTTCTGCCATGGCCTGTGCAGATGACGGTGCCGATCCACGCGGCGGCGCAGGCCAGATGATGGCCTCCGGTGCC
>NZ_QNRC01000071.1:0-2500 GCF_003709565.1 Paracoccus sigandri
TGGTTGCGGGGGCAGGATTTGAACCTGCGACCTTCAGGTTATGAGCCTGACGAGCTACCGGGCTGCTCTACCCCGCGCCGATCTGCATCGCGTGGTTTGCGGTGCGGTATTTTCTCGTATCAGAGAGATCCGTTTCTTTCCAGGTCTGGCGGTGACCTACTCTCCCACGTCTTGAGACGCAGTACCATCGGCGCAGCGGCACTTAACGGCCGAGTTCGGGATGGGATCGGGTGTTTTGCTCGCGCTAGGGCCACCAGACCGGGAAAGAAACGGATCAGCGTTGTCCCCCGGTTCTGTTTCGGGGGATATTTGTTGTCCAAGGATGCTTTGGAAGAAGTCTTGCTTCTTCCGGATCAAATCAAGCCTATCGAGCCATTAGTACCGGTCAACTGAATGCATTGCTGCACTTACATCTCCGGCCTATCGACGTGGTGGTCTTCCACGGCTCTCAAGGGAGACCTTGTTTTGAGGGGGGCTTCCCGCTTAGATGCCTTCAGCGGTTATCCTGTCCGTTCATAGCTACCCTGCACTGCCGTTGGCACGACAACAGGTCCACCAGTGGAACGTTCACCCCGGTCCTCTCGTACTAGGGGCAACTCCTCTCAAGTCTCCAACACCCACGGCAGATAGGGACCGAACTGTCTCACGACGTTCTAAACCCAGCTCACGTACCTCTTTAAATGGCGAACAGCCATACCCTTGGGACCTGCTCCAGCCCCAGGATGAGATGAGCCGACATCGAGGTGCCAAACGATGCCGTCGATATGGACTCTTGGGCATCATCAGCCTGTTATCCCCAGCGTACCTTTTATCCGTTGAGCGATGGCCCTTCCACTCGGGACCACCGGATCACTATGGCCGTCTTTCGACTCTGCTCGACTTGTCAGTCTTGCAGTCAGGCTGGCTTCTGCCATTGCACTCAACGAGCGATTTCCGACCGCTCTGAGCCAACCTTCGCGCGCCTCCGTTACTCTTTGGGAGGCGACCGCCCCAGTCAAACTACCCGCCACGCAGGGTCCCGGATCCGGATGACGGACCGCGGTTAGACATCAAGAGTGCGAAGGGTGGTATCTCAAGGATGGCTCCACCGGAACTGGCGTCCCGGTTTCAAAGCCTACCACCTATCCTGCACATCACAATCCTGATGCCAGTGCGAAGCTGTAGTAAAGGTGCATGGGGTCTTTCCGTCTAACCGCGGGAAGTCTGCATCTTCACAGACAATTCAATTTCGCTGAGTCCACATTTGAGACAGCGGGGAAGTCGTTACGCCATTCGTGCAGGTCGGAACTTACCCGACAAGGAATTTCGCTACCTTAGGACCGTTATAGTTACGGCCGCCGTTTACCGGGGCTTCAATTCAAGGCTTGCACCTCTCCTTTTAACCTTCCGGCACCGGGCAGGCGTCAGACCCTATACGTCGTCTTGCGACTTCGCAGAGCCCTGTGTTTTTAGTAAACAGTCGCCACCCCCTGGTTTGTGCCCCCGACCGACAGTTGCCTGCCAATCGGGCCTCCTTCTCGCGAACTTACGGAGGTATTTTGCCGAGTTCCTTAAATGTGGTTCTCTCAAGCGCCTTGGTATTCTCTACCAGTCCACCTGTGTCGGTTTCGGGTACGGTCTTGTGGAGGGCTATTTCCAGGAACCGCTCAGCTGCCCTTCCAATCCGATAAGGAAGAACAACACCTGCGATCCGTCACCATCTCCTGGCCCAGGAATATTAACCTGGTTCCCATCGACTACGCCTTTCGGCCTCGCCTTAGGGGCCGGCTTACCCTGCTCAGATTAGCTTTAAGCAGGAACCCTTGGACTTTCGGCGACAGGGTCTCTCACCCTGTTTGTCGCTACTCATGTCAACATTCTCGCTTCTGATCACTCCACCGGATGGCTCACGCCCCGGCTTCACAGTCAGAACATTGCCTCCGTTGCATCCGAGGACGCAAAAGAGGCAGCGTTCTATATCACAGAACGCTCCGCTACCACGCACCATAAGGTGCATCCAAAGCTTCGGCTCGTGGCTTGAGCCCCGTTACATCTTCGCCGCAAGACCTCTTGATTAGACCAGTGAGCTGTTACGCTATCTTTAAAGGATGGCTGCTTCTAAGCCAACCTCCTGGTTGTTTTGGAAGTCTCACATGCTTTCCCACTTAGCCACGAATTGGGGGCCTTAGCTGTTGGTCAGGGTTGTTTCCCTCTCCACGACGGACGTTAGCACCCGCCGTGTGTCTCCCGGATATTGCTCCACGGTATTCGGAGTTTGCTTAGACTCAGTAAGGCTGTGGGCCCCCATCATCCATGCAGTGCTCTACCCCCGTGGGCATTCGTCCGAGGCGCTACCTAAATAGCTTTCGCGGAGAACCAGCTATCTCCGAGTTTGATTGGCCTTTCACCCCTAGGCACAAGTCATCCCGACCCTTTTCAACGGGTGTGGGTTCGGCCCTCCAGTTGGTGTTACCCAACCTTCAGCCTGCTCATGCCTAGATCACTCGGTTTCGGGTCTGAT
>NZ_QNRC01000072.1 GCF_003709565.1 Paracoccus sigandri
AAACGTCGACCTGGCGCAGCTTCGCCACGATCTCTTCGGGCTTGTGCTTCTTCTGGGGCATTCCAAAATCCTCTCTAAGGCTAAATAGCCTACTTCAGGGAGGACCACTTTTCAGGGGGCAGACCAATCGGGTCGAAATCCGCATAGTTCAGGCGCATCGGCGTGACGGGTTCGCCGGCCAGTTCTTCCGTGACGGGCGAAAGCCGAAGGTCGGCATCCTCGTGGCGGATGACATAGTGGATCGGGGTTCCGTCATCCGTCAGCATCATCCGGCGCAGGCGCGGGGCGTCATCCTGAATGGCGTCCAGAAACGGGCGCAGGACGCGGGGATCCCAGAACCGGAAGAAGCGCAGCTTGCCGTCGTCCTGCACCGGCAATCTGGTGAAGCGGCGCAGGTGACGGCGGATCGCGTCAAAGCCGGCATCGGTCTGGATCAGCAGGCTGGTGCCGACCGGCCAGTGCTGCTGGAAGAATTTTCGGTGAAAGGACAGCGCCCCCGGATTGTCCGGCGCGGGGATCGTCAGGTCGACCAGCCAGGGCGCGGTCTCCTGCGCGCTTTCGGTCGCTGCCCCGTCGAACAGGCAGGCGGCGGGCTGGCCGATGCTGTCGAGGTCGAAGAAGCCGGTGATGTCGCTGCGCAGCGAGGCGTCCACCAGCATGAAGACATGTTTCGGGGCATCCGGCCCGAAGAGCGCATCGATCAGACCGGCAGAAGCGGCGGGCAAGGCATCGGCAAGCGCGCCCAATGGCGCGGGCAAACTGGACCGGTCAGCAACCGTCGTCTGGCGTAATGGCATCTGCGTGCAATGCGAAAGGGCTCTAAATGCGGCCCAGCCTACCGGCGAGAGCGGTTTCGTGCAACAAGCAAGGCCGGGCGGAGGGCAGGCGGTTCGTACGCTGCCCATGCCTCGCATTCGCGTCAGCTTGCCTGCCTCAACCCCAGTAGCCGGGCCTCCAGGGCGCAGCTGTAGATGTGATGCATCGCGTCGACGCGGCCCGGCACCAGTGGGATATCCTCTCGGATCCAGTTCCACGGATATCGTGCCAGTGTTCTTTCGAACCGCTCGGATGCGGTTGCCGACCAGAATGCAGCCAGCCCGCCGGGGGTCAGCGCCTCAGCGACCTCGGCGATGCCGCAATCCTGATAGAGAGTTTCATTTTCCGGGCGGACCACGAAATCCGGACCATTGTCCGTATCGAGCAGGATCAGGTCGTAGCACCCTTTGGACGATGCCAGATGGTCCCGCACATCACCGATCACCAACGCGCTGCGCGGATCCTCAAGCGGGCTGCCTGCCAGATGTGCCAACGGCCCGCGGTTCCACGAGACCACCTCGGGAATGATCTCGCAGACCGTGACCTTCGTGTCGGTGGCGGCAAGATCAAGCAGCGCGCGCAGGCTGTAGCCCAGCCCAAGCCCTCCGATCAGGACGCGCTTCGCCTGAAAGTCCAGCCGCCGCATCGACCGTACGGCCAGCTGGGTTTCCGATTGACAGTTGAGGTTGGACATCAGTTCGATGCCATTATAACGGATTTCATAGATTTCGTCGCGCTGGCGCACAATGATGTCGTCGCCCGACGCGGTGCGCGCGCGGGCCAGGGTTTCCCACAATGCCATGTCATTTCCCGTAGATTTGAACCCGCAGCCTTCAGCGCGGTGACCGGTTGGATCAGCGGTATGATCGGGGTTGCCGGTCGTTAAAGACCAGACAACCCGGTGACATTGTCGGCCCTGGATCCGATCAGAAGGGGAAAGATGGCGGAAGGATTGGACAAGCCGGGCGGCTCCTGGAAGGTCAAGCTGGCAAGGCCGCAGAGCCAAGTCCGCTGGCACTATGCCCCCGACCACTGCGCCTTGCAAGCTGGCCGAAAGGTGGTGCGGTGTCAGAGCGATTGTTCCCAGTTCCTGCCTGCCGCAAAGACCCGCAGGATCGTCACCGCATCCTCGCCAACCACGAAGGCGATGGTCAGGCGGCGCTCGAAGCCGATGATGCGCAGGCCCGGGCGGATGTCAGCGCGCAGATGTCCGCGTTCCGATCCGATGCGGAGGCGCAGGCAAAAGGCTTCCACCCGTTCGAGATAGGCCATTGCGACTGACGGAGAGGCCTGCTGTGCGATCCAGTCGTAAAGGCCGACAAGATCCTCGGCGGCCTCCGGCGCGAAGACGACGCGACGTTCCCTCACGCGCGGCCCGCGAGTGCCTTTTTATGCCGTTCGCGGATAGAACCAAATACCTCCTCCGCCGTGCGACCGCGTTCCGGGTCGGCCTCCATGGCGTCGTAGACTGGGGCGACCTCTTCGCGCAGCCAGCGTTCGACGGCTGCGTTGCGCTCTTGCAGTGCGCGCAGACCAGCACGGACCACTTCGCTGGCCGAGGCATAGCTACCGGACGCGACAAGTTCGTCGATGAAGGCGGCATGTTCAGGCGGCAGGCTGACGGTGCGCTTTTCCACGGCTGCCATATGCGGATCTCCCTTCCGGTATGGCTTTTTCATACCACGCCTTCGGCGCGCTGTCACCATGCTGTCGAGACCGAAAATCAAACGCGATAGCGCGCGGTCACCATCCGGTCACCAGTGCCAGATTCGACTATATTGCCCATCCCTCGACGTTTTTGCACATTGCTGTCGTCCCGATGGCCGTTTTCTCGATGTTGCGAATCTTGCAATATCGTGCCGTTCGGTGTCATGGGCTGCGCTGGCGTGACAAAGCAATTTCTGGCTTTACACCGAAGATGTCGGGGGTTCGAATCCCTCACCGCCCACCATTCCCTTGCGGCGTTTTTGGTATATTTCTGAGGCGCTTAGACGACCTCGGAGGCGGGGTCGGACATCTTGTCATCATATACGAAGATGTCCGCGGTCACTGCACGGTCACTCGGAGACGGAAAGGCAGCGTGACAGACGTCAGTGATTGACCGCAGCGCGGACACGAGGATCTGCAGGACATCACCTTTGCGCCTTGGCTCAAACTGTGATTGCAGATTCCGAAAATGCGGCGCGAAAAACAGCACCATGAAACTTCCTTCACCTGCCGGCGAGGATCAGAAGATACGTCAAAGTTTACCTGCGGTCGGGCAATTGCTCGCCCAACCGCGCACTCGTTACGCAACAGATTATTTGGTGGTATAGCCGCCGTTGACCAGGATCGTCTGGCCCGTCATCCACCAGCCCTCTGTCACGAGGAAGCGGATCCAGGGTGCGATGTCCTCGATGTCGGTGAGGCCGGTTTTCGAGAATGGCGACAGGGCGGCAGCCGTCTTGTGATAGGCCTGTGCCTCGGGGGTCTCCTGCCCATAGAAGAATGGCGTATCCATCGGTCCGGGGCCGATGGCGGTGACGGAAATGCCCCGCTCGCCAAATTCCTTCGAGGCCGCGCGCGTGAAATGTTCGACCGGGGCCTTGGTGCCCGCATAGCTGGAATAGAAGGGCGTGTAGGCACCCAGAAGCGACGTGACCAGCGTGCAGATCGACCCGTTGTCGTTCAGCGCCTTGCCCGCCTCCTTCAGGAAGAAGAAGGCCGATTTGGCGTTGACCGCGCTCATCTCGTCATACTCGGCTTCGGTGATCTCGGCGATCGGCTTCTTCAGCACCTTTCCGACGGTGTTGATGGCGATGTCGGGGCGGCCGAAGGCGGCGATGGCATCGGCGAAAAGCTTCTCCACCGCGCCCGCCGTGGTCAGGTCGGCCTGGATCGCAAGGGCCTGCGCGCCCGCTGTCCTGACCGCCGCGACGGTCGCCTCGGCATCCTTGGCGCTGGCCGCGCTGTTATAATGGATCACGATGGCCCTCGCGCCTTGCGCCGCGAAATCCCGCGCCAGCAGGCCGCCGAGGTTCTTGGCCCCGCCCGCGATCAGAATGACCTTGTCCTCGAGGGTCCGGGTCGTCATGGCATTCTCCTTCCAATGTCCTGTCATCGCAATTTATGTTCTGGAATTTCGCCATAAATCCGGCGATGCTGACTTCACCTGTCGAAAATGCCGAACAATGGACCGGATCGAGCTTTACCGCATCTTTACCCGCGTCATCGAAACCCGCAGCTTCACCAAGGCGGCGGATACGTTGCAGATGCCGCGCTCCAGCGTCTCGACCGCCATTGCCGAACTCGAGGCTCGACTTGGCACCCGGTTGCTGAATCGCACGACACGGATGGTCGCCCCGACCAACGAGGGGGAGGAGTTTTACGACCGCTGCCTGGGCTTTCTGGCCGAAAGTGAGGAGATGGAGGCGATGTTCCGCTCCGCTTCGCGCCGGCTCGAAGGGCGCATCCGGGTGGATGTTCCGGGGCGGATCGGGCGGCTGATCCTGGCGCCCGCCCTGCCTGGGTTCCTGTCGCTCTGGCCCGGCATCCGGGTCGAGCTTGGCATGACCGACCGCACCGTCGACCTGGTGGGCGAGCGGGTGGATCTGGCGCTGCGCGTCGGCCCGCTGCCCAATTCCGGCCTGCGCGCACGAAAGCTGGGAGAGATCGCCCAGATCAACGTGGCAAGCCCGGCCTATCTGGCGCAGTATGGGACGCCGCTTGCGCCCGCCGATCTGGACCGGCACTGGCAGGTCGCCTATGCGTCACCGTCGACCGGGCGGGTGGCGGACTGGGAATGGCGGGACAGAGGCCGGGTCCAGACACGCCCGGTGCCATGGCGCATCAGCGCCAACAGTGCCGAAGGCTATATCGCCTGCGCGCTGGCGGGGATGGGTCTGATCCAGATCCCTGCCTATGATGTGGCCCATCACCTTGCCGCGGGCGAGTTGGTCGAGATCATGCCCGATCATCGGGCCGAGCCGATGCCGATGCACCTGCTGTTTCCCGGCAGTTCACGGCCTCTGCGCCGCCTCACGGCCTTTGCCGACTGGATGGAAGGGGTGCTGCGCCGCAGCCTCCGCCAGTGAACTGGGCCGGAATGGTCCATGATCAGAGTGAAACCAGAAAGCTGACCTGAACGAGGCCTCCCGCCCCTCGCTCCTGTCCGCCATGGCGCGGAAGAAGCCGCGCAGGTCGGTGCCTTCTGCCGGCTCGTCCGCGCCGTCGATGCGCCATGGGCGCGGATCAGATCGTGGATCGGCTGCAGGGCGACGGCGCAGGCCCCGACCTGGTCGGCCAGGGTGGAAAGGCTGATCTCGACGCCCTCCTTCGCGTAGCGTTCGGCCTGCCGGTTCAGGGG
>NZ_QNRC01000073.1 GCF_003709565.1 Paracoccus sigandri
GACTTGGCCGGCAATTTTGTATTGGAGGATTTGGGCTTCATCTTCGTTCCTTCGTCACTACGACGAAGCCCAAATCCTCCTTAAATCACAACCTCAAATCTGTGCCATGGGCGCTGACGGGGGACAGCATCCATCGTCGCCAGCCGCAAGGCATGGTGATCCTCTGGCTGCAGAACGAACGGACTGGGCGGTTTTCGTCCGTGCGCCTCTTCGGGAAGCGACCAGATCAGGAAACTGTCCGGATCCGCACCGCGCATCATCATCGGACCGGCCGCCAAAAGCCGCATTCTTGTATAGGGCGATCCGTATGTCAGCAGAGATCGGGCGAAAAGCGGATTCCAGAACCGCAAGAACACCCAGCGACCGCCCTTGTCCGGCACCTGGGTGAGCTTGCGAAGCTGATGCCGCACATCGTCGAGCGACATGTCCGAGCGGATGAACACCGCTGCCCCTGCATCCCATAGCGACTGGTTGGGTCGGCCGCGGGTGAACAGGCTGCGGGTCAGTTCATCATCTTCCCCAGCGATACCAGCCAGGGAGCGACGGCACCAAGCTGCCCCGAGGCCGCACCGTCGAACAGGCAACTGCCGGGCAGGCCGCTTCTCGCCAGGCGGACCTCCAGATCGGGGAGCAATGCTGCATCGACAAGCGCATAGCCCTGCAAGCCGTCCGCACCCAGCACGTGTTCGTGCAGCACGTCCGGGACCGATTTGCGCGGCCATTGACCGAATTGAGCATCCAAGGGTGCAACCCCCTCGAGCAACGTCATTACCGGCGCTGAATTCGCTGGGGATTCCTCATCCGGGCTGGATCGGAGAAGCCAGGGATCGCCGTTGTCTATAAGCATGGTCGGAAGCAAATTCGCGCAGTAGTTGAATAAATCTTTCTTGAATGCCGTGACACTACACGGCCTTCGACGTCGCAGGCAAGCATCGAGGCCTTTGCCTCTCGCCCCAGACGATGCTGCGCAACATGAAACGCATCCGTGTCCAGCTCGCCATCGCCATCGCCATGGCTGTATGCAGTTGCCTGCTCGCACCTGCATCAGGGCTGTACGCGCTCAGTACGCTGTTGCTTGCTAGTGAACCTGAGCGATATCGACCCGGTCAACAGCCATGACGTAATGGTGGTCAAGGTCGAGGGGGAATTCAGCTGGCATTCCCATCCCGACACCGATGACTTCTTCCTCGTCCCTCAAGGCAAGATCGAGATCCGGCTGCGCGACCGGGTGGTCGAGTTGAAAGCCGGGAAAATCTTCTTTGTCCCGAAAGGCGTCGAGCATTGCCCGGTCGCCCGCAGGGAAGCCCATCTGCTGCTGATCGAGCCGACCGGCACACCCAATACCAGCGATGCCGCCACGGCCGCCGGGCGCAAGCTTATCGGACCGGGGGCGGCGCATGGCGTTGCCGCACCACTTCCAGCCAGCGTTCGGCCCACCACGGCGATCTCGTCCGCGCTGAAGCCCTCGCAAAGCGCGCGGGCAAGCGCGGACATCGGCACCCCGACCTCGGTCGGCAGCGCCAACAGGAAGCCGATCCGCGAGAGGGTCGGCCCGCCTGATCCCTCGCGCTCGATCGCCACCTCCAGCCGGCGTTGCGCCGTGGTCAGAAGATAGACCAGCCGGCACGGTCAGGGCGGCAAGTCCCTGTCATTCGCGCAATGTGGGCTTGGTGTTCGCGCCTGCCCGGTCATGGCTGAACCTCTTCCCGAGCGGGTTGCCGCCCGGTCCCGACCCTGTCCGCGAAGGTCGCGCGCGCCAGCAGGACGGCGGCGACCGAGACCAATGCCATCGCGACCGCCACGCTCGTCCAGCCAAGACTTGCGGCCAGCGCGCCACCGACGGCCGGGCCGACCAGCATCCCGACATTGTTGCCCTGCATGGCAAGGCCCATGGTCGCGCCCACCAGTTCGAGGCGCGGCGCGAAGCGCGGCACGCTGTCGATGAGGGCGACCGGGATCAGGCCGGCCATGAACGCGAACAGCACCGCGAACAGCGCGATGGCGATCCAGGACAGATCGGCGGCCAACACGCCGAAGCCGAACAGTGTCACCCCGAGGAAGCCCGCCGCCAGCACATGCAACGGCTTGCGGCCCGAGGCAAGCAGGAAGCCGGCAGCGAGATTGCCGATCCCGCTTGCCGCCACGGCGATACCCGAGACCGTGCTGGCCAGTTCCTGGCCCAGCCCGAACCGCCCGGTGAGCAACGAAGGCATAAAGCCGAAGACCACGAAGAAGGCGGCCGAGAAGGCGGCGAAGATCGTGGCGAGCGCCCATGGTCCGGGCGCAGCAATCGCCTGCCGCAACTGTGCGCCGATGCGCTGGCCTTCGGTGGTTGCGGCAGGCGGCGCCGATATGGCGAAGACGAAGAACGCCGCATAGGCGAACAGGACCGCTGCGTTGAGCAGCCAGAAGCCGCGCCAGCCGAGCAGGGTCAGCAGCGGCGCGGCCAGCATCACCGTGGTCATGCCGACCGGCATCACCGTGGCCCAGACCGCGATGGCGCGGTCCTGTATCCCCTGGGCGACCGTGGAGAAGATCATCGCCGGTCCGGCGACGAGAACCGCCATGAAGCCCAGACCCTCGACGACGCGCGAGACCATCAGCAGCTCGACGCCTGGCGACACGCCACCGAGCCCCGCGCCAAGCGCCTGAAGCGCCAGCCCGCCCACGACCATGCGTTTCGTCCCGATCCGGTCGGCAGCAAGCCCGACCGGCGCCCCGACGAGAGCGCCGATGATCGCGAAGGCCGAGAGCAACCAGGAGACGACGAGAAGGCTCAGGCCCAGATCGAGCTGGACGGCGCCAAGCGCCATCGGCGCCTTGCCGATCTGGAAGGCGGAGACCACGCCCGCACCTGCGATGATGAAGACCGCGCTCCATCCCGCTTCGCGGGGCGGGGTCGCGTCAGATTGATGCGTTGCGGACATTGTCGTGCGCTCCGTCTGTTCGTTCTGTGATTTTGTTGTCGGGAGGAGGCACGGACCGGCATGACCCGATGCGGAGCGACGCTTCCTCCGGTCTGTGCGGCAACCGTGTCGGGCGCGGCCTTGCGCGCGCTGCGCAGCGCCTCGGCCCGCCATTGGAACTGATGCAGCATCGTGCGCGCTGCAGATGCGCAACCGGTCGGATTACGGGGCTGGCCGTCCTCCTTGAACTGGTCCAGGCATTCTGGAAGCCGACCGTATCGCGCAGGGTGACGGCGTGAAGCTCTGGCACGATCATCACGAATGCATCGGCCATATCGACCGCGCGGTATGAGCCTTGAGGTCGATGCACGAGACGTCGCGGCCCGGCTCTGGCGGATCGTATTCCATCCGCAAGCCTGTCTGTCCCGCCTTCGGTCCCGTGGTCATCAGAGCCTCCATCGAACGCGATGTCCGTGTCGGAGGGTGATGCCACAGCTTCTCGATCTACGGGACTGGCAAAAGATGGATCAACATGATCTATCTGATTGGATAGTTGCCCGAGCCGCTCACATCAGCCCAGTCGTGTTGTCACGGTCGTCGAGCCACAGGGCCGCCAGCAGCGCCGCGCGGAAGGCCGCGCCCGCGGGACCGAGGGGCCGGTCAACGCGATGGGCAAGGTAGGTCTGCACGGTGGTTTCGCCGCCCTCGGCGAAGGCGGCGATCGGAAGGCGGACCAGCTCGCCCTCGCAGAGTTCGCGCTCGATCATCCAGAGCGGCAGGCTGCCCCAGCCGATCCCCGACAGGATCAGCGTCTTCTTGGTGATGTTGTCCGCTACCCGCCAGCGCGACGGCGATACCACCCCATAGTCGCGCTGACCCGTAAGCGCCGAGAGGTCTTCGCCGACGACCTGGACATGATCGGCGAGCATGGTCGTGGTGAGCGGTCTGTCCGCCTGTGCGAGCGGGTGGCTTGCCGCTGCAACGGCGGCTCGCCTGACCGTCATCAGCGTTTCCAGCTCGATCGCCGGGTTGATGAGGTCGGTGCCGCAGATCGCGAGAGCGCATTCGCCGTCCAGCAGCGCCTCGAACGATGCCCCCAGGGGCGTCGAGAGGATACGGAAAGCAACCGAGGGATAGCTTTCGCAAAGCGCGCCAAGCGCACGCCCCAGGACGGGCAAGGGGAATTGCGGATCAAGCGCCACGGTGATCTCCAGTTCCACGCCCCGACCCAGACCGCGTGCCCGCGCGCGCACGGCATCGACCTTGATCAGCAGCGCCCTGACATCGGCCAGTAGCGACGCTCCGGCGGGGGTAAGCTGCGGCCTGTGACCGGAACGATCGAACAGTTCCACCTCAAGCTGCGCCTCCAGATTGCCGATGGCATGGCTGATCGCCGATTGCACCCGCGACAGCCGCAGCGCCGCCGCGCGAAAGCTGCCGGTCTCGGCCACCATCACGAAGACGCGCATCTGGTCCAGCGTCAGCCCGTCCAGCATGTTCGATTCCTTCGATCGTTTCCTGCAGGTTTATAGCAGTTCCCTGGACGGGGCCCACAACCCATATGGGCTTCCTACGCCTGCAGCCGCACATAGGGAGTTCTGGATGAATGCCAATCCAATAAAACCCGGCGAAATGATCCTGTTTGTCCCCCGTCAGCGCCCATGGCACAGATTTGAGGTTGTGATTTAAGGAGGATTTGGGCTTCGTCGTAGTGACGAAGGAACGAAGATGAAGCCCAAATCCTCCAATACAAAATTGCCGGCCAAGTC
>NZ_QNRC01000074.1 GCF_003709565.1 Paracoccus sigandri
GCGCCGCAGGGGTGATGCCCACGCGGGACCAGCACCACCTCGCCGTCCTTCACTGCCATTGTCTCGTCGAGGCTGCCGTCATCGGTATAGACCCGCTGCACCGCCCAGCCATCCTTCGGGTTCAGGCGGTGATAATAGGTCTCCTCCAGATAGGTGATGCGCGGGAAATCGTCCTCGTCATGGCGGTGGCTCGGGTAGCTCGACCAATTGCCGGCGGGGGTGAAGACCTCGGTGACCAAGAGCGAATCGCACCAGTCCTCGGCCTCCATGGCGATATTGTTGATGAAGCGGGCATTGCTGCCCTCGCCGCGCTGGGTCAGGGCGATGCCGTCCGGGCCGATGCGCCGCGCCGGGTGCCCGCCCTTTCCGGGGGCCGAGCAAACCGCGATCACGCAATCGGTATCGGCCTCGGCCCGCCAGTCGCTGCCGTCGGGCAGATAGAGGCAATGCGGCGGGGTCTTCTCGAAGACGTCCAGGCGATCGCCCAGCACGCCCCAGTCCCGGCCGGCACCGCTGATCCGGGCCTTGCCTTCGACCATGACCAGGATCGCCTCATCGGCGCCGGTCGCCCCGGCGGCGCTTTCGCCCCCCCGCAGGCGCCACAGCGAAAACCCCACATATCGCCAGCCCGCATCCGCGGGGGTGATCCGATGCACCTCGCCATGGCTGCCGAAGGGTCTGCGCAGAAGTGGGCTCATTCCTGTCTCCTTTCCCGACGGGCCTTTCATCTTGGCCCAAATATCCCGGGGGGAATCCCGCAGGGATGGGGGGCAGCGCCCGCCCCCCCCCCCCCCCCCCCCCCCCCCCCCCCCCCCCCCCCCCCCCCCCCCCCCCCCCCCCCCCCCCCCCCCCCGCCGCCCCCGGCAAGGTCCCGCCCCCGGCCTCAGGCCCGCACCCGGTCCAGCCCGGCCTGCCGCGCCATGGCTTTCAGCGATTTCAGGCCGAGCGACTGGTATTCCAGCGGGGGGTATTTCTCGGGATCCTGCTCGGCCTCGATCACCAGCCAGCCGTCATAGCCGTGATCGGCCAGGATCCTCAGCAGCGGCACGAAGTCGATGGCGCCCTCGGGGTCGCCGGGCACGGTGAAGGCGCCGGCCAGCACGCCCTGCAGGAAGCTCATGTCCTTGGCCCGCACCTGCTCGGTCACCGGGCGGCGGATGTTCTTGGCGTGGAAATGCGCCACGCGACCCGCGTGCCGGCGCAGCACCGCCTCGGGGTCGCCGCCGCCGAAGGCGCAATGGCCGGCATCGAACAGCAGATGCGTCGCCGGCCCGGTCGCGGCCATGAAGGCGTCGATCTCGCCCGGGGATTCGACCACGGTGCCCATGTGGTGGTGATAGGCCAGCGTGATGCCCTCGCCCGCCAGATGGGCGGCGAATTCCTCGATCCTGCGGCCGAACTCGGCCATTTCCCCGGGCGTCAGGCGCGGGCGGCGGTTCACCGGCATATCGGGCCGGCCATGCACGGTGTTCGAGCATTCGCAGGCGATGCAGACGCGGCAGCCATTGGCCTTGAGCTTTGCCAGATGGCCCTGCACCGCCGCGATTTCCTGTTCGACCGAACGGGTCAGCAATTCGGTCGAATACCAGCCCGAGACGAAGGCCAGCCCATGGCGGCCCAGCAGCTCCTTCAGCGCCAGCGGGTCGTCGGGCCAGCGATGGCCGTTCTCGATGCCGTCAAAGCCGATCACCTCGCCCGCCTCGTGCAGGATCTGCGCGGTCGGGATATGCGCGCCGATCGACTGGTCGTCGTCATTGGCCCAGGCGATGGGGTTGGTTCCGTAGCGGATCATGGTTTTTCCTCAGTCGAAGATGCGTTGCCTTGCCGAATTGGCCTCGTAGCGCGCGCGGGCCTCACGCAGCCGCTCGGGTCCACCTGCCTGGGGCACCGCGACGTCCCACCAGTGCCCGCCGACATCCAGCCCCGGCACCGCATCCGTGTCGATGACGATCACCGTCGGGATGTCGCGGCTGCGCGCCGCGAGGATCTTCGCCTCCAGATCGGCGATGCCCGAGGCCTTCTCGGCATGGGCCCCCATCGAGGCGGCATGCGCGACGAAGTCGATCTCGGGCTGAACCTCGACATTGCTGTCCTTGTACATGTTGTTGAACTCGGCCCCGCCGCATTCGATCTGCAGGCGGTTGATGCAGCCATAGCCCCGGTTGTCGGTCAGAACGATGGTGAAGGGCACGCGCCGCATCACCGCCGTGGCCAACTCGCTGTTGGCCATCATATAGCTGCCGTCGCCCACGAAGCAGATCACCTCGCGCTCGGGCGCGGCCAGCTTGATGCCCATCGCGCCCGCGACCTCGTAGCCCATGCAGGAATACCCGTATTCCATGTGATAGCCGCCCGGCGCGGCCTGCCACAGCACCTGCAGGGCGCCGGGCATGGTGCCGGCGGCGCACATCGCCACGGTATTGCCGCGCGCCACCCGCTGCACCGCGCCGATCACCTGCGCGTCGGTGGGCAGGGCATTGCCCTCCGCCGGCGCGGCGGTCACATGGCGCACCGCCTCATGCCAGTCCCGTCGCGCGGCCGGATCGTGCCAGTCGAAGCGCCTGTCGCCCAGTTCGGCCCCGATCCGCTGCAACGCCACCCTGGCATCGCCGACAACCGGCGTGGCGCCATGCTTCTGCGCGTCGTAACCGGCCAGGTTGATCGACAAAAGCTTGCGTCCCGGCTCGGCGAAGACCGTCCACGAGCCGGTGGTGAAGTCCTGGAACCGCGTGCCGACACCGATCACCAGGTCGGCCCGTGCGGCCAGCTCGTTCGCGCAGGCCGATCCGGTCACGCCGGGCGAGCCGAAGTTCAGCTCATGCTCCCAGGACAGCGCCGACTTGCCGGCCTGGGTTTCCACCACCGGGATGCCGTGGCGGGTCGCGAAATCCACCAGCTCCGCCTCGGCCCCGGAATAGAGCACACCGCCGCCCGCGACGATCACCGGGCGGCTTGCGGCGGCGATCAGCCGGACGGCCTCGGCCACCTCAACGGGATCCGGCTCGGGCCGGCGGATCCGCCAGGTCTTCGGTTCGAAGAAGCTTTCCGGCCAGTCGTAAGCCTCGGCCTGCACGTCCTGGCAGAAGGCCAGCGTGACCGGCCCGCAATTCGCCGGATCGGTCATCACCCGCAGCGCGCCGGGCAGCGCGGTCAGCAGTTGCTCGGGGCGCTGGATGCGGTCGAAATAGCGGCTGACCGGGCGGAAGCAGTCATTGGCGCTGACGGTTCCGTCGTCGAAATCCTCGATCTGCTGCAGCACCGGATCGGGCCGGCGGTTCGCGAAGACATCGCCCGGAATGAACAGCACCGGCAGCCGGTTCACATGCGCCAGCGCGGCGGCGGTGACCATGTTCGTGGCCCCCGGCCCGATCGAGCTGGTCACCGCCTGCGCCCGCCGGCGCCGCATGGTCTTCGCATAGGCGATCGCGGCATGGGCCATGGTCTGCTCGTTCTGCCCGCGCCAGGTCGGGAAGGCATCGCCGATCCCGTGCAGCGCCTCGCCGATCCCCGCCACATTGCCATGGCCGAAGATCGCCCAGCAGCCCTCGATGAACCGCTCGCCCTCTTCGGTCATCTGCACCGACAGCCAGCGCATCATCGCCTGCGCCGCCGTCAACCGCACTGTCCCGCTCATCGCATCCTCCTGCGCATCACCGCCACGCGGCCGCCCTCTTTCAGCTTGGTCCAAATATCCCGGGGGGAATCCCGCAAGGGATGGGGGGCTGGCCCCCCGGCCGTCGCGGGACGCAATCCCGCCCCGCCGCTCATGCCGCCTCCGCCGCCGCCCGGCGCGCCTCGTCCCAGATCCCGCAGAGCCGCGAGAACCGCTCCGCCATCCGCCCCACGGCCTCCGCGTCCGACACCTCGCCCGCCAGCCAGTCCCGCGCCACCGCGCCGAAGATCGTCCGCCCGACCGCGAAGCCGCGCACCAGATCGAACCCCGCCGCCACCTCGAAACTGGCGGCCAGATCCGCCTCGGGCGCATCCAGCCCCAGCACCACGATGCCGCGGGTATGGCGGTCATGCGCCTCGATCGCGGCGATGGCGTTCCGCCAGGCGGCGGCGGTCTGCATCGGCTCCAGCTTCCACCAGTCGGGATAGATCCCGGCGGCATAGAACTGCCCGATCAGGGTCGCCGTGGTGTCGTCATCGACCGGCCCGACCTTCGAGGGGATCACCTCCAGCAGGAATTCCAGCCCGTTGCGCCGCGCCGCCGCAAACAGCCGCCCGACCGTCGCCTCCTGCGCGGCGCGGGTGTCAGTATCGTCGTCCGGGTGGCAGAAGCACAGCACCTTCACCACGTTCTCGCGCGCCCATTCGGCCAGCGCGCCGCAATCGGGGCCCAGCTCCGGCTCCAGCTGCAGCGGCCGAGAGCCCGGCCATTCGCAGGGCCGGCCGATCCACAGCCCGGTCCCCGAGGCCCGATGCAGCGCCCGCCGCCCGATCCGGTCGTCGCAGAGGATGCCGTAACCAGACTGACCGTCGGCGACCTGCAGCGCCGCCTGCAGGCACAGCTCCTTGAAGGCCCCGCCCCTTGCCGGCGTATAGCCTTCCATCTCCTCCAGCTGCGCCCGGTGGTCGAAGGCGAAGACCCGCATCGTGGACCAGTCGCCCGCGCCCGGATTGCGGCGATTGGTGGCCCGGTGGACCTGCTCCAGCTCGGCGTCGTT
>NZ_QNRC01000075.1 GCF_003709565.1 Paracoccus sigandri
GCCGATGAAAATGACCACTGAGGAAGCCTTTGTGAAGGTTTTGCAGCAGCACGGGATCGAGCATGCCTTTGGGATCATCGGATCTGCGATGATGCCTGTAAGCGATCTTTTTCCGAAGGCGGGGATCACCTTCTGGGACTGCGCGCACGAGACGAATGCCGGTCTGATGGCGGACGGGTTCACGCGGGCGACGGGCAAGATGTCGATGGCGATCGCGCAGAACGGGCCCGGCGTGACCGGCTTCGTGACGCCGATCAAGACCGCCTACTGGAACCACACGCCGCTTCTGCTGGTCACGCCGCAGGCGGCGAACCGGACCATCGGCCAGGGCGGCTTCCAGGAGATGGAGCAGATGCGGCTGTTCGCCGATTGCGTCTGCTACCAGGAAGAGGTCCGCGACGCGAGCCGCATCCCCGAGGTCTTGAACCGGGTGATCATGCAGGCCTGGCGCAACTCGGCCCCGGCGCAGATCAACATCCCGCGCGATTTCTGGACCCAGGTGATCGACGTGGAGCTGCCGCAGGTGGTGGCCTTCGAGCGGCCCTCGGGCGGCGAGCAGGCGGTGGCCGAGGCGGCGCGGCTGCTCAGCGAGGCAAAATTCCCGGTGATCCTGTCGGGCGCCGGGGTGGTGCTGTCGGGGGCGATCCCGGACCTGGTGAAGCTGGCCGAGCGGCTGGATGCGCCGGTCTGCAGCAATTACCAGCACAATGACAGCTTCCCCGGCAGCCACCCGCTGGCCATGGGGCCGCTGGGATATAACGGCTCGAAGGCGGGGATGGAGATCATCCGGAAGGCCGATGTGGTGCTGGCGCTGGGGACGCGGCTCAACCCGTTCTCGACCCTGCCGGGCTACGGGATCGACTACTGGCCGAAGGAGGCGAAGATCATCCAGGTCGACATCAATGCCGACCGGATCGGGCTGACCAAGAAGGTCACGGTGGGCATCCAGGGCGACGCGGCCAAGGTGGCGCGGGGGATCCTGGCGCAGCTGGCGCCTGCCGCGGGCGATGCCGGGCGCAAGGAGCGGCGCGAGCTGGTGGCGCAGACCCGGTCGCGTTGGGCGCAGGAACTGTCCAGCCTGGACCACGAGGAGGACGATCCCGGCACGGTCTGGAACCAGGAGGCGCGGGCCCGCGACGCCGGGCTGATGAGCCCGCGCCAGGCCTGGCGGGCGATCATGCAGGCGGTGCCGGAAAATGCCATCGTCAGCAGCGACATCGGCAACAACTGCGCGATCGGCAATGCCTATCCGACCTTCGAGGCGGGCCGGAAATACCTGGCGCCGGGGCTGTTCGGCCCCTGCGGCTACGGCTTCCCGGCGATCCTGGGCGCCAAGATCGGCTGCCCCGACATGCCGGTGATCGGCTTTGCCGGGGACGGCGCCTTCGGCATCTCGATGAACGAGATGACCGCCTGCGGGCGCGACGACTGGCCGGCGATCACCATGGTGATCTTCCGCAACTACCAATGGGGGGCGGAAAAGCGCAACACGACGCTGTGGTATGCCGACAACTTCGTCGGCACCGAACTGGACCGCGACACCTCTTACGCGAAGATCGCCGAGGCCTGCGGCGCCCGCGGCGTGCAGGTCCGTAGCCAGGAAGAGCTGACCGCGGCGCTGCACGAGGCCATCGAGCGGCAGATGAAGCAGCGCGAGACCACCTTCATCGAGGTGCTTCTGAACCAGGAGCTGGGCGAGCCCTTCCGCCGCGACGCGATGAAGAAGCCGGTGGCGGTGGCGGGCATCGACCCGGCCGACATGCGCCCGCAGCAGGGCGCGCTGTAGGCGCCTGATCCGCCACGCGCGGAGTTGACAGACCCGGCGCGGCGCCTGGCCGCGCCGGGACCCCTTCCTGCACCCCTCTCTTCCGGGCCGGTGACCATGACGATGATGACCCTGATCCCCTCGCGGCGCGTGCTGAACGACGCCTTTCCCGGCCTGGCCGTCTCGGTCCTGGTGGCGGTGACGGCGCAGTTCCTGTCCGAGCATTACGGCGCGCCGGCGATGCTGCTGGCGCTGCTTCTGGGGCTGGCGCTGAACTTTTTGGCCGAGCCGGGTAGCCGCACCGCGCCGGGGATCGAGTTCACCGCGCGCAGCGTGCTGCGGCTGGGGGTGGCGCTTCTGGGGGCGCGGATCTCGGTCGAGCTGCTGGCGGAACTGGGCGGCCCGGCGATCGCGCTGATGGTGGCCGGGGTGGTGCTGACCATCCTGTTCGCGCTGGCGGCCAGCCGCCTGGTCGGGCGGGGCTGGCGCTTCGCGCTGCTGACCGGGGGATCGGTGGCGATCTGCGGCGCCTCGGCGGCGATGGCCATCGCGGCGGTGCTGCCCCGGCACCGGAAATCCGAACGCGACCTGGTCTTCACGGTGCTGTCGGTGACGGTGCTGTCGACGGTGGCGATGGTGCTGTATCCGATGCTGGCCGATGCCTTCGGCTTCACCGCCCGCGATTCCGGGGTGTTCCTGGGCGGCACGATCCACGACGTGGCGCAGGTGGTCGGCGCGGGCTTTTCCATCAGCGAGGAATCGGGCGAGACCGCGACGCTGGTCAAGCTGATCCGGGTGTCGATGCTGGCGCCGGTGGTGCTGTGCTTCTCGCTGGCGATCCGGGCGCGGGGGCTGACCGGCGAGGCGGGCGAGGGCGGGGGCGAAGGCGGGGGCGGCAAGGCGCCGCCGCTGCTGCCGGGCTTCGTCATCGGTTTCCTGGCGCTGGCGGGGCTGAACTCCTTCGGGCTGATCCCGGCGCCGGTCGCCGATCTTGCCGCCGGGCTGTCGCGTTGGGCGCTCCTGGTCTCGATCGCGGCGGTGGGGATCAAGACCTCGCTGGGAAAGATGCTGGAGGTCGGCGGCGGGGCCATCGCGCTCATCGTGGCCGAGACGGTGTTCCTGGGGGTCTTCGTCGTCGCCGGGCTGCATCTGCTGGGCTGAGAGCAATCATGGAAAGGGGCGCGCGATGAAGCCGCTGGAGCGTATCTTCGAGACCGCAAGGCAACTGAACCGTCACATCATCCTGCCCGAGGGCGGGGATCCGCGGGTGGCCGAGGCGGCGCGGCAGCTGGCCGGGACCGGCCTTGCCCGCGTCACGCTGATGGGCGGGCCCGACCTGCCCGGCATCGGCCGGATCGATCCGCAGGACGCGCCCGACCTGCCGGACCTGGCCGATCACTGGCACCGGATGCGCGCCGCCAAGGGCATGACCGCCGAGCGCGCGCTGGACGAGATGCGCGACCCGATCCGGCAGGCGGCGATGCGGGTGCGGCTGGGCCAGGCCGACGGCACGGTGGGCGGCGCGGTGGCGACCACCGCCGAGACGGTGCGCGCCGCCCTGCAGGTGATCGGCCGGGCGCCGGATGCGGGCATCGTCAGCAGCTTCTTCCTGATGCTGTCCTGCGGGCCGGCGGCGCCGATCAGGGGCGGGATGATCTTCGCCGATTGCGGGCTGGTGATCGCGCCCGACGCGCGCGAGCTGGCGGCCATCGCGCTCTCGGCGGCGGCCAGCTGCCGGCGGATCCTGGCCGAGACGCCGCGCCTCGCGCTGCTCAGCTTCTCGACCGCCGGCTCGGCCGAGCATCCCAGCCTGGCGCGCACCCGCGAGGCGCTGGCGCTGATCCGCGCCGCCGCGCCCGACCTGGAGGTCGAGGGCGAGATCCAGTTCGACGCCGCCCTGGACGAGGCGATCCGCGCCCGCAAGGCCCCCGGCAGCCGGCTGACCGGTCGCCCCAACGTCTTCGTCTTCCCGGACCTCGCCTCGGGCAATATCGGCTACAAGATCGCCGAACGGCTCGGCGGTCTGACCGCCATCGGCCCGATCCTGCAGGGCCTGGCCCGGCCCGCCAACGACCTGTCCCGCGGCTGCTCGACCGAGGACATCGTCGCCGCGGCAGCCATCACCGCGCTCCAGGCAAGAACAGCAGAGGAAAACGAGACGGTTGCG
>NZ_QNRC01000076.1 GCF_003709565.1 Paracoccus sigandri
CCACGCTGTAGATCCTCCCATCCTCCCTGCAGCCGCAGAAAGGGACAAAGGTGGACGACTTTTACGCCGCCCGCAGCAGCACCATGCCGCCGCTAACGTGGACTAATTTCGCACCGCCCTTCTCAGCTGATCTTAGCCACGTAGACCTATTGTAAGCATTGCATCAGGCCCCGCCAAAAGGGGTCGATCACAGCGCAACTCTGTTTTCGATCAGTTGCTGTTCGTCGTCCCCGGCGCGGGGGTTCTGGATCCTGAACGTGGCCGACGATGTCGCCTGCGAATGTCTGGCGGCGATCCCCGACACGTCAAGCTCCGGCCCCAGCATCGTGCACTACCAGACCAGCTTCACACCGGACACCAGCAGCAGAGTGGCAAGAACGCCGCGAAGCCACCGGTCGGAGAGATAGCGGCTGCCGATCCAGGCTCCCACTGATCCTCCTGCGGCAACGGCGGCCAGCCAGACCGGCAGGGCGGCTGGAAGATGGCCCCATGCGGCATTGGCTCCGATCAGCGCCGCGCCCGAACTCATCAGGTTGTAGACCGCTGTGGTGGCCGCCGTCTGGCGCACGGTTCCCCAGTTCATGGCAAGGATGATCGGCGCCAGGAACACACCTCCACCCGTGCCGGTCGTGCCGGAGACGAAGCCGATGATGGCCCCGGTCGCCAGCGCCGCCAGGAATGGTGGAGCAACCGGTATCTCGGATGCGGCCGGTTTGCTGCGGAACGCGGTTCGCGCCATCTGGACGGCCGAGAGGATGAGAACGATCCCCACGACCGGGAAATAGACCCGATCCGGCAGATGAACTGCACCGCCAAGCAGCGAGAAGGGGAACCCCAGGATGGCAAAGGGCCAGATATTGCGCCAGGACAGCCGCCCGGCACGCAGGAACATGATGGTTCCGATGGACGCGACCAGCAGGTTGAGGGCCAGCGCCGTGGTCTTCATGGCAAGCGGCGTGAATCCCGCCAGCCCCATTGCCGCGATATAGCCCGAGGCCCCGGCCTGTCCGACCGCGGCATAGACCAGCGCGATCAGCAGGAAGGCCGCCGCAAGCCAGGTGTTGTCCGTGTCCAGGATTTCCGTCTCCCTTCAGGGGTTGGCGGCCCATATCGTTGCCGGGACAACAGATCGGATCGCCGATGAGCCTGCAGCGGCGTGTTCAGCACCTTGCGGCCCTCTGTCCGCCGGTCGCCTTTACGATGTGCTTTCCTTGCCTGTCAGGGCCTGATGCAGGCGCCGGACCTCGCGGTTGAGGGCGATCATCTCCTCCGCCGCCATGCCGGAGCGGGCGAAGAGGGCCTCTCCAAGGCAGCGGCTTTCCATCCTGAGATCCCGTCCGCGCGCGGTCAGCGCAACCGATACGCCCCGCTCGTCATCCTGGCGCCGGGTCCGTGTGACCAGCCCGGCGGCTTCCAGCCGCTTGACCAGCGGCGTGATCGTGCTCGGCTCCAGGTCCAGCCGGGTGGCAATCGCGCTGATGCTGCGGCCGTCTTCCTCCCACAGCACGCTCAGCACCAGATATTGCGGATAGGTGATCCCCAACTGGTCCAGCAGCGGCTTGTAGAGGCGGTTGATCGCCATCGATGTCGCATAAAGCGAGAAGCACAGCTGATCTTCGAGGGTCAGTTCCTTGGTCATAAGGCTTCTTATCACGAGATCTGTTATCGCGACAATAAAAAGCTGGACATGCTGCGGCGCGCGCTGTATCGAGAATATTGTCGCGATAATTATTATGACGAACACAAAAGGAAGAAACCATGTCAGTCCAGGTTCTCTACCGCACCCAAGCCACCGCAACCGGGGGCCGCGAAGGCCAGGCCCGCAGCGAAGACGGCCGTCTGGAGGTCGCGCTCTCCATCCCGAAGGAACTGGGCGGCGCGGGCGGCGCCGGCACCAATCCCGAGCAGCTCTTCGCGGCGGGCTATTCCGCGTGCTTTCTGGGTGCGCTCAAGCTTGTCGCCCAGCAGCAGAAAGTGATGCTCCCCGCCGAGGCCGCGATCACCGCGACCGTGGGCATCGGGCCGCGCTCCGAAGGTGGTTTCGGCATCACGGCCGATCTTGAGATCAGCCTGCCCGGCATCGCGCGCGAGGCGGCGCAGCGACTGGTCGAGGCAGCGCATCAGACCTGCCCCTATTCGAATGCCACCCGCAACAACGTTGCGGTCGGCCTGACGGTCGTCTGAAGCCGATCCCGCAGGGCCAGGTGGGCTCCTTCCGGCGCATGGATTTCGTCGGGCCAGATGCGGTCCTGGACATCGAGCGCACCTGTGGGGCCGAGTAACCTCGACGGCTCCGGCGATGTCGCCGCATTTCAAGAGTGACTCCCATCATCCGAGTTGTGCAACAGTGCCTCCTGCCGGAAACCCATCGCGTTGCGGCCGGCGAAGCCCTTTTGCGCCAGCAGACGCGTTGTGTCGTGACGATGCTGGAACAATTCCGCCTTCTTGCTGGTTCACGCCTCCAACCGAAAACGGGAGCGAGCCGATGCCGGTCATCGGTGCTCCGTCCGGAGGGAAGGAAAACATGCCCGTGATCACCAGGCTTTACGAAACCTGCAATGAGGCCGCCGCCGCGGTGGAGCGGATCGAGGCGCTGACCCTGCCCGGTGTCGAGCCATCCGTTCTGGGCGGCGAAAGACTGCGGGACTATCGGGATATGCGCGTCGAGTGCGATCCGGTGACGGGCACGCGTAATCAAGTTCCCGAGCCCGCACCGGCGACGACGACCGGTGCCGCACTTGGTGCGGCGGTCGGGGGCGTTGCGGGGCTGCTTGCGGGGCTTGGCGTTGTCGTCGTTCCCGGCTTCGGTCCCATGGCGGCCGCCGGCTGGCTGATTTCCGCCCTGACCGGCGCCGCCGGGGGGGCGCTGGCCGGCGGCGCGATCGGAGCTTTCGTCGATCTGGGCATCCCCGAGGATGACGTGCCGCTCTATGCTGAAACCTTCCGGCGCGGCGGTGTCGCGCTCAGCGTCCGCTTTCCCGAGGAACATCGGTCGGCGGTCGAGGATACGCTGGCCGCGACCGCCCCGTCTCCATTGCCGGATCTGCGACGGCGCTATGAGGCCGAGGGCTGGCGCGGCTGATGCGAGTGCGGACCGGATGAAACCGCAATCGCCTTCGCCGGCAATCACCGGACAGATGGTCCCGGCCGTCACGGCGATGGCCGAAGTGGTGCGCCCGGTGCGTTTCCTCAATGTTGCGCTCGGCGCCTGGATCTGCGCCTCGCCGTTCCTGCTGGGCGGCGGGTCGGACGCCGCAACCGCAGCCGATGTCGCGATGGGCATGGCGTTGATCGGGCTCAGCCTGCCGCGCGGCGCGCGCAGCGAGGAGCACTATGGTGGTTGGGATCGGGCGATTGTCTGAATTGCCCGACTTGGGGGCCCATCCGGAGCAATGTCATGGTATTTGCCGCTTGGGCCGCGATCGTATGGAGCCCGCATGGCCCGGCAGAGGGATAGGACGCGAGACATGGCGCAATCAGGACGGTCCGCCCATCACCCGCCCAGCCGCGTGATCCGCGATTTCGGCCGTGCCGCGGGCGGGGCACTGATCTTTTCGCTGCCGATGCTGATGACGACGGAACTGTGGTCGCTCGGCTTCTACCTGGATCGGCTGCGGTTGCTGCTGCTGGTGGTGGCGAGCTTGCCGCTGCTGGTGCTGCTGTCGCGCCATGTCGGGTTCGAGCGCACCCGCAGCTGGCGCAGCGACATGTTCGACGCCCTGATCGCGCTGGGGG
>NZ_QNRC01000077.1 GCF_003709565.1 Paracoccus sigandri
CGACGGATGGGAAACCCTCTCTCAACCACTCGTGCCGATGTCTCTTGACCTCGCGGCCTGACTGGAGCCAACCTCACATGCCCGGAGCCCGCCGCGAGGGAATTTCCACCACATTCGAGACACGACCCGTCCGTATGCGGCAATCAGTTCTCCATGAGAGGCAGTCCCAAGCGGGAAGCCGAGGCCTCAAGCCTCTTGATCATCGCCAGCCCGGCCTCGAACCTTGCCTGATTCATACGGCTAAGCTCCTTCTTCTCTTCCTCTATTCCGGCTCCCCCTGCGTCGAGTCGGGCAACCTGCTCCAGAAGTTCCTTCCGGAACCTGGTACGTTTCACGGGGGAATAATGAAAACCGACCTCCCAGATAAAACCAAGAATGATGACATCAAAAAATGTCGGACACGGCGCATCTATCGAGATTTCATGCATACCCCGACGTCCGTTCGGGAGTGTTTTAGCCGCCACGTTCGGATGGTCCTTACGGGTAAGTGCCTTCCTCGTGCCGAGGTAAGCCGCACTGCTAGCCAAGGCCGTCTCGTCGTAGAGTACACCCGCCTCGTCTATCAGGATAGGCAAATGCTTCCACTCGTTCATCGGCGATACGTTGAGCGAAATGCTCTCGCTGCCATCGTAGTGGTGGCGGTGCTCTGGCTTGAGGACGGCGTAGCTGTCCCAGCCTTCATCGATAGTCAAACGGCCGGTGCGGATCGGCTGGCCAGGGGCGAAGACATAGCGCTCGTCTTTCGTCTTGCTCAGCGGCTCATCCTGCTTCTTGAACGCCGGTACTGGCCGGATACAGATACGATAACGCAGCGCGATATGCGACACCTCCTCCTGTAGCGCCGTTGGCTCATGCCTGACCTCGGCGAGAAATGCCGAAAAATCCATTGATGCCGCACCCGCCATCGTGCCCGCCCAAGGCGCCAGGTTCTCCATAAGCTCGCCCACGGTCAGCCCGTCCTCGAAGAAGACATAATTGTGCAGGGTCTTCAGGAAAGCGTTGGGATCGACGGCATCCTCCCACACCTGAAACGGAACATGCCGCGAAATGTGTTCACCCGTCTCCCCATTATAGGTTGAAAAGGTGCAACGAAGCACCCCATCTCGACAAAACCGAATGAAATCCATCCCTACCTTACCCCACTCCCGTGACCGACATCCGGAGAATCGCAAGCCAAGATGCGAAGCTCATGCCAATTATAGGCATTCATGGCGATCTGGCAAAAGCACTATCGGACCATGCCACCGATTTACAATTGGAAACACATTCACGACACCGCACCCCTTTCTTTCATTAATACTCTCCCATATTCATGCATCATGTCGATAGGCCATGTCCAAAGCTCAACCCGGATTTCGGTTCTCACGACACAATATCAAATTTTACCGACCCATCGACGCGACGATCTGGCCCGTCACGCCACCCTTCCCAACGCCCCCTCCAATTATCACTGCAGCTTCAAAAATATTCAAACCAGAGAACACTGAAACCTCGATCCCAATTTAAAATATCTGCGACTTCTTATAGCTATAGATTGGTCTGATGCAGGATGAGTATCGACCGATTTCCTCGCAGCCTCCGGAGTTTACTCATGAAAAACTGCTCCGACTTACCATTCTCATAGTAGAGTTCCTAGAGCTGGCCAGGCATTGCCTCGCATGGCTTTGGCAAACTTGTGTAACTCGGTCGACACTCGGACACCAGATTGTCGAAATCAGCATAGAAATAGTGGCCGCAGCACGGGAGCTATCTGCATTCTCAGCCGCCCGCGCTTATCTCTGCCTTTCTCCAACGTGTAAACAGAAGTTTGGCGTCAGGAAGATTAGACCGTTCATATATTTTGGGCAACTCATCTTCCAAAAACATAGAGCGCACACCCAATATTTCCAGATCCTTCCTGAGAGAGAGCGCCCGGCGGCTCAGTTCTGAAGCCAGCATACCCAAAGTTGCGAAGCGCGCTCGAAAGCCATCAAGCGTTGCGGATTCAATCACCTTGCGCCTGCAGCCGCTATCGGGATCTCGACAGATTTTCATCCGGACAAACTCCATTGAAGCTAAAATATGGAGTTCAGAGCTTTTCAGGTGCAGGACTCTACAGGCATCTCGGAATAGGACAAATTTGGTGTCCCTTGTTGAAATTTTGGATCGAAGTTGTTCTATGTCGACCAGCAGGCCATTTATCCCCCTCACCCCCCTTTCCCGGTAAGCTGGCGCAAGCTCGCCCTGCATGAACAGTTTTAATATTTCCGATGCCCTGCAGGCGATATTTTCTCGAATTCTTACGGCCGTGAGGAAGTTACCGTGTTGCTTGATGGCAGGAAGGCATTCGACCGCGTGAAGAAGTCTCATTGCATCCTTCCTACTGACATAGCGGGCTGCACCCCCTCGCGTATGAAACGGAAGAATAAGACAATCCGCTAACTTCTGAACAAGATCGAATGAACAATTCAGGATACTTGTTGCCTCACGAACTGTGATCTGGTCATTTACTTCATCCTTGAGCGATTGAAGTGCATCGGCACACACGCCTTGACGTTCGGTCACCCCATTTGATAATGCACCCTCTTTTTCCCGCAGGAACCTGAGGAGTTGACCAGGCTTCATGCTGAGTTCCTTGGCAGCGTCGGTGACGCTGAGCAGACGAGGCCGTGCTATAACAGATCCAAGGACAATCGAGCCGGATTTGAGAGGGAAATTTTCGATCATGTGGGCTCGCACCACCGACTTGAGCGGCTTCATCTCCGGCGCGGCGCGGCTGGAAGACAGCCAGGTCAAAAACATTCCGTAGTCACGCCGATGGAACTTCCGGCTGTCGGACGACTCCCGCGTCAGGTCGTTGAGACATGTTTTGAGGGTCTCTACCCCGCCAGATATAATATCAAATCCTATGCCACCAGCTGCATGCAACATATCTTCGGAAAGCTGGGCTGATTTTGCTTGTGGTCCAAACAAGACGCGACCACCAAGAGTTTCTGCAGCCCGCGCCACCACAGGCAGCGTGAGAATGTCCGGCCAGAAGCCCGTTTGGCGCATACCGCCGATTCGCATTCGCAGATATGCTTCCAATGAGCTCTCCTGGCGATGCATATCGATGTGCCTGGTGAACAAGTCAAAATTCTTCCGGACAACTGCCGCTATATCATAGTTTTCCAGAGTGTACTTGCTACAGGGCATCCGCATGAGGGCCAAGCTATGGATTGCACATGTTCGAACCGAAACCACATGCCAATCCGCTCGAATAAATGCCCCGGTGAAGCCGTGCTCGTTGACGGCTGTCCTGATGCATTCAGGACAAACCCGAGGGATCGATCGACAGATGGTCCGGATGGTCCCCATCTCTCGCCCGATTCGAACCCGTGAGCCTCCTATATTTCGAAACGTCCACCGCTGTAGACTACTGCTATCGACCCCAGAAATTATGTGTCCGTCGTCAGAACATTTGGCTCAGATCGGGGCTTAGATTAGCGGAGAGCGGGCCTCGTCTTGGGGTTGATGTTATGCGGCGAGCTTGCGGTGCTGCAAGCGCCGATGTTCGATGGTCTTTCG
>NZ_QNRC01000078.1 GCF_003709565.1 Paracoccus sigandri
ACCTGTCGCAAGAGGCCGCCGCCTCGGCCGGGGCGCAGACGCCGATGGGGGCGCTGGCCCGGCAGCTATATGATCGATTTGTCGAAGAGGAAGGCGGCAAGGGCCGCGATTTTTCGGCAATGTTGCCGTGGTTCGAAAAAAGGAGGAAAGCCCATGCCTGACCTGGTCGAGGTTGCCCGCGACGGGAACGTGGCGCTGATCCGCCTGAACCGCCCCAAGCAACTCAACGCGCTGAACAGCGCCCTTGCGCAAGAACTGATCGCGGCGGCCGAGGAACTGGACCGCGACCGCGATATCGGCTGCCTTGTGGACACGGGGTCCGAACGGGCTTTTGCCGCCGGGGCCGATATCGCCGAGATGGTCGACAAATCCGCGGCTGAAATGAGCGAACTCGACTATTTGAACCGCCCCGGGTTTACCGGAGAGTTGAACACTCAAAGGATGAGCCCTATGACGAAGCAAAGATTTACCCCCGCCTATCCAGCCGAGCTGCGCGAACGCGGTGTTCAGCTTTTCAGAGAGAACCGGGCCGATTACGCCAGCGACAGTGCGGCCTACAAGGCGATCGCGCCGAAGCTTGGCTGCTCCCCCACAGTCTCCGTGTCTGGTGCCAGCAGGCCGAGCGTGACCGCGGAGAGCGCGGCGGGCTGACGAGCGCGGAGAAGGACCGGAGTGAGCCATTGAAGGCGCCACTGGTTCAAGCCCAATGGCGAACGAACTGGAACGCGAGGTGCGGGAGCTTCGCACCGCCAATGAGATCCTGAAGAAGGCCAGCGCATATTTCGCTGCGGCGGAGCTCGACCGCCCATTCCGCAAATGATCGCGTTTCTCGACGATCACCGTGGCGTCTTTGGTGTCGGGCCGATCTGCCGGGTTCTGGGGATCGCACCATCGACGTTCTACAGCTTCAAGGCTGTGGAGCGTGATCCCGCCCTGGCATCGGATCGGGCCAGGCAGGATCGGGAGGACATGACCGCGATCAAGCAGGTCTTCGATGGTAGCAGAGGCCGATATGGCGCGCGCAAGGTCTGGCACCAGTTGCGCCGCGAAGGGCGCGACATTGCCCGTTGCACGGTGGAGCGGCTGATGAAGGTCATGGGGTTGCGAGGCGTTATGCGCGGCAAGAAGGTGCTCACGACCAACCCAGATGCAGCCCAACCTTGCCCGGATGACAAGGTGAACCGGATCTTCGTTGCGCAGATGCCGAACCAGCTCTGGGTTTCGGATTTCACCTATGTCTCCAGCTGGCAGGGCATGGTGTATGTGGCCTTCGTCATCGACGTCTTCGCCCGGAAGATCGTCGGTTGGCGCGTCTCAACATCGATGACGACCGTTCGCGATCGCACTCGGACCAATGGCGTGCTGATCGCTCACCGTCCTTGATACCCTGAACCAGGCCATCTGCCAAAGGGCGCCGTCCGAGGCTGACAGACTGATCCACTACAGCGACCGCGGCAGCCAGTATTTGTCGATCCGATACACCGAGCGGCTCGCAGAGGCTGGAATCGACACCTCGGTCGGTAGCGTCGGGGATTCCTATGACAATGCCCTGGCCGAAAGCATCATCGGCTTGTTCAAGACCGAGGTCATCAAGTTCTTCGGGCCATGGAGGTCCGTCGGTCAGTTCGAATGGAAAACCCTGAAATGGGTCGACTGGTATAGCAGCGCCCGTCTGCACAGCTCCATCGGTTACGTCACGCCGAACGAAGCAGAGAAGGCTTTCCACGAAACCTTGAATGCTGCCGAAAAAGCAGCCTAATCAGTGAACCACAAACTCTCCGGTAAACCCGGAGCGGTTCAGTCCTCCGCGGAGAAGTGGCGCCGCGTCTTGCGGCGGATATCTTTCACCACCTGTTTTGCGGATTTGGGTCTCATCTGCGTTCCTTCGTCACTCCGACGAGACCCAAATCCTCCTTAAATCACAACCTCAAATCTGTGCCAGGGGTGCTGACGGCCGATAAGTGATGCCGCGCAGATTCCCGTCTTCAATCTCTTTGGCGAAACTGACCTGTTTCCCGACGTGATCCATTGCGAACGCATCTGGGACCGGGCGCGGTTGCATGACTGGGTGATCACGCCGCACCGGCACCGCGAGATGGCGCAGATATTCCAGATGCGCGCGGCCAGGCGCGGGTGCGGCTGGACAATGAAGAAACCCTGCTGGCGGATGGCGATTTCCTTTTCATCCCGGCGCAGGTCGTGCACGGGTTTTCATTTCGCACGGGCAGCGAGGGGATGGTGCTCTCCTTTCCGCTGGCGGTTCTGCGCCAGATGCGTCCGGCCTCGGCCGTGCTGTCACAGCTGCTGTCGCGGCCCATCTCAGGGCGGGTAGACGCGAACATGGCCAGGCTGATCGATCGTATCGCCGAAGGGTTTGCGGGCAATGGCGCGTTTCGCGCCAACCTGCTGGTGGCTCTGTCGCAGGCGCTGCTGGCCTCGGTCTGCGCGGCGGGGCAGGGGGCGTCGCCCGAAGCCCCGGCCCGGCACCGGATGCAGGAGTTCGACGCGCTGATCCTGCGGCGTCTGGGTGATGGTTGTGCCGCTAACTGGCAGACTTTTGCGCCGCCGCGTGGCCGGGTTTTACTCCGCCGTTGACACCCGGCTATGGTCGAGTGGAACTACGCCGTCCCGCATCCGGGCGAACAATGGAGTGCCGAGTTGATGTTCCAATTGCAGAACGTTCTTGCTTACCGCGCCCTGTGTCATGTGAAGCGCGCGGGCTGCCTCGGTCAGGTTTTCCAGCCTGGATACGAGCAGTGCGACCCTAAGATTTGACAGTTTGATATCGTATGCCATAAGGTCCGCCCCTTACCTGTTCAGTCGGCGTCTGCCAGATTTTCCCCTGAGCCTGCACTGGGTACGACGCCGCTGCCAGCCTGAAATCAAGGCGGCGCAAGATAAAGGCTTTGCGCCCTGGCCGCACATTTTTTCTGTTCATGTGTTCGCCACCGGCTTTGATGATGGGTTGGGTAGCCCGTCCTGACGGCACTCATGTGCCACAGTGATCCGGACAGGATGAGGAGGAACTGGCTATGAAGGAAGTCTTGATCATCGGCGTGGACCTGGCGAAATAGGTCTTTCAACTGCACGGGGGGACAGCGGAAGGCGAGATCGTGTTTCGCAAGAAGCTCTCGCGCAAGCAGGTGGCCTGCTGCCGGTTTCGTGGACACGAAGATAAGATCGTGACCATGGAACGGGAGAGTAGATATGACAAGACGGAAGTTCAGCCGGTAGTTCAAGATCGAGGCTGTCAGGCTGGTGACGAACCGGGCCTGGGTATCATCGGCAGGGCGTTGCGGTTCTCGATGTCTTCTCGAATTTTATCAAAGCCATAGTCCCTGTCGGCGACCAGAACGGCGGGCTGCGGCAGGTTGTCGGCCATCACCAGGTCATAGCCGGTGCAATCGGAATCCTGCCCCGGCGTGATCTCGGTTCTCATCGGGAGGCCAGCGCCGTTGACGCGGAGATGGA
>NZ_QNRC01000079.1 GCF_003709565.1 Paracoccus sigandri
CCCTCGAAAATCGCAACGCGCGGCTGAGACCCCCGCTCGGGCTACGCCCTCACGGAGGTCTCAGCCGCGCGCAAGGGTGGCCGACTTTTACGCCGCCCCGTGGCAGGTTTTTACGCCGCCGTTGACATCCCCTGATCGCAGGCCGGGCAATGGGTGACCTTAAGATCGGCGAGGAGTTCGCTGGCGTCTGCGACCCGCCCCATCCGCTCGATCTCAGCCGCGAGGTCCGCGCGATATCGCCGAACTTCGGCCAGCCGGTCCTCGGCCTCCAGACGCTTCTGGCGCGCCTCCGTCGCTTCTTCGAGCGCCGCCGCTCGTGCATGCCCGAGCTCGGAGAGGCGCGACCGATCCGACACCGGCAGGCTAGCGTCACTTGCAGTCGTCAGAACCTCGAGTTTGCGCGTTTGCAGGCGTTCGATTTCGTCTTGGAGACGTTTCAAGGCGGCGGTGACGGTGGTCTCGTTTACGCCCAAGGTGGCGTCCTCGGAGTCGAGAAGATTGACTGCCAGATCGTTGAGGGTCTCGCTGTACTGCTCGCGTCGCGCCCGGAGCCGCATCGACTTGAGCTTTAGATCGACGAGCTTGCCATAGTCGTCGCTGTAAATCCGCTCGGCCAGACCTAGGAATAGTAAGAGGCTGGCGTGCTGTTCATTGTCGGTCTGTTGATCGACGAGACCACTCCAGAACCGCTGCTGGCGGAAGATATGCCTCAACAAGGTGCGGAAGCTTAGCTCCGGCCAGGTCTGGCCGGACATCGGATTGCCCTTTGGGAAGTTCACCAGCGGGATACCCAGCTTCTCCATCAGCCAGTGCTGGAAGTCCTTGGCAAGCATGCCCTCATCGTCGACGAAGACCTTCCCTTTGGCACCGACCTCGCGCCAGCGCCGCTCGATCCTGAAGGTTTCGTCGCCGATGCAGATAGTGGCGGACGCCGCCTCATACTTCTCGGCCAGCCCTTCTTCGTCACTCTGCTCGTAGGGGTTCGCTCCCGTGTCGCCGAGCAGGAAGTCGAGCGTCTGCAGCCACTTCGTCTTACCGGTGTTCGGCCGCCCGACGAAGACGTTGACGCCGGGCACGAATGTGAGGTGCTCGACGTTGCCGGTTGCCAGGCGGCGCTCGAGGTCGCGGATGGAAAGAAAGGGCGCGCTCATTTAGTGATCACCTGTCCGAGAGGGCGTTTGCCGACTTCTTCGTCGAAGAGCTTGTAAATTAGGTTTTTCAGCACTGTACCCGACTTACGGCCGAAGGCCTTTTTCACAGATTTCTGACGCTCGACGAGGGTAGCGAAGGAGGGGCGTTTGGCGAGAGCCTTGGCCTTTTCGGCGCCTTCGGTCGATAGAGCGATCTGGTAGGAGTTCTTGAACTTTGACACGGTGATCAGCTGCCGCGCCTCGAGGTGCGCCAGCACCTGATAGTAGCGTTTGTCCCACGGGCCGTAGTGGTGCCGCACCATAGATGACTCGACAGCTTCGGCGTGATCGGCCGACGTGGTCTGGGCCTCGGGGTCGACCGCTGCCCGCGCGGCTTCGAAGAAATCTGGGTAGCGGGTGAAGAAGTCGAGCTTAGCCATTTTTGTCAGCCCGTCGATCCGCCCTGCTGTGCCGCAGATGTGCATCAGCAAAAGCAGCCGCGCCGCGTGGAATTCGAGGACATCGTCGGCTGCCAGGGGAAGACTGGCGGGACGGGTTCCGAGGCGAGACAGAGACTTCACAGCCCTGTCCGATCGAAACGCAGCAGACAGCGGTCTGCGATGTCATACATACAGCCCTTGAGGAAGGCTGAACGGTCGCCTTGGTCCGGCGGGAGGGAGGCGTTGATGGCATCCATTCGGTCGATGCATAGGGCGTGGAATGCCGGGCCGTCGAGATCGAGCGTCCCGGCAGCCCGCTTGGCGCTGAGGGTCTGGACCTCAGATTTGACGCGGCCCTGAAGCTGGCCCGCTTCGTCTGGCTGCATGTAGCGAGAGGTCCGGACGGCACGGGCGTAGTCTAGACGCATGTCGAGCGCCATCGCGGCGACCGTACCGATGAGGGAGGCGTCGTTCATCTTCTCAGCCAGCTTGCCACCCGAGGGCTGGGTGGCTCCGTCCTTAAGCTTGGCCAGGCACTTATCCCACAGCAACAAAAAGGCCTCGCGTGTCAGGATTTTCTGCTCCCTGTCCGGTTTCCATTTTGCATCACCAGCCGCCTTCACGTGTTTGCGCAACTCTTCCAGAAGGAGGTCAAGGTGCTCCGATAGCAGCGGGCGGCCGGCTGCCTGCATGAGTTCGAACAATCGGAGCTTGTTCTGAGCCTTCACGGCCAGTTCGTCGTGGCGCGCGTCCCAGAGGCAGTTGTCGAGCCAATAGTCAGTCCCGTGGCCCCGCTTGGACACGACGTCGGGCATTCGGTCATCAAGGTCCGACTTCAAGGCGACCATTTCCTCGCAGGTCAGTGCCCGAGCTTCGTGGCCGCGTTCATAGGTCAGCGGCGTCAGAAGCGAGACCACCGGGCGTAGTGTTACGATCCGGAAGCGCGCGGTCTCAGCGTGCTGGTCGCGATCTAACGATTTCTCGAAAATGGACGACCC
The DNA here is from genome assembly GCF_003709565.1 of Paracoccus sigandri. Lineage (GTDB taxonomy): Bacteria > Pseudomonadota > Alphaproteobacteria > Rhodobacterales > Rhodobacteraceae > Paracoccus > Paracoccus siganidrum. The sequence continues at coordinate 2,569 of NZ_QNRC01000079.1, forward strand.
GACAGCTTGTTTTTTGCGTAGGCACAGGTCCGCGATGGACCAGAGCTTATCTGCTTCGGCGCCCTTGACCTGAACGAATTCGGCGATTAGTAGCGGCGCGCCGATGTCCCAGACCAGAACCAGATCGTCGTGTGTCTCGAAATGAATCTTCACCAGCTGGGGGTTGGCCAACATCTCCAGAACGAAGCCGACGGCAATCTCGTCCTGATAGTTGAAACCTTTGCGCGCAATCGGGCCGCCTTCCTCGGAAGGGGCGGCGGCGTCGATGGAGGGCCAGACCTCTTCGTCGACCGTAAACAATTCACTTTCTGACAAACAGCCCTCGGCGCATTCTGATTTCTCGTTACAGCCCCCTGCTGTCACGTCCCGTGAAACTCTAAGCGCGGTGGGATACAACTCACAAGTGTACAAACGCATTCGCTATAGGGTTGTGCAGCAAGCGTCGATAGAGATTATGAACTTTGCTGCGGCTACATCAACACCACATCAACCCGCGACTGTCGGTTTCGCGCGGCTTTAGCAGGCGGATGCGGACGAAAGCCGGTGGATGCGGGGGCGATATATATCTGCGCATGATCAAAGGCTTGTCGCGTAAGGGGCTGAAATCTATAAGCTATTGGAATCGCTTTGCTTGTCCGTCGTCAGAACATTTGGCTCAGATCGGGGCTTAGATTAGCGGAGAGCGGGCCTCGTCTTGGGGTTGATGTTATGCGGCGAGCTTGCGGTGCTGCAAGCGCCGATGTTCGATGGTCTTTCGT
>NZ_QNRC01000008.1 GCF_003709565.1 Paracoccus sigandri
GCGGGCCCGCGGCACGACGACGGCCGCACCAGAGGCCGGATACATGTCAGCACCCGGTGACGCGCCAAAATCAGCTTTGAAGATTCCTCTTGCGCAAGGGGCGGTTATACATGTTGCACAAATACCCGATGACGCGGCCGGCCGGCAACGCGCCCCGGATCGGGGAAACGACTCACGGTCCCGTGGCAAAGAAAAACGGCCCGCGCAAACGGGCCGTCGCTTTCACGCTCGATCGCAAGGGGCACAGGGCCCCGCGCCGGTCAGAGCAGTTTCAGATCGCTGGCCGAGGCGCGGCCGTCGCGGCCCGACTGCAGCTCGTATTCGATCTTCTGGTTGTCCTTCAGGCCCGTCAGCCCGGCGCGTTCCACCGCCGAGATATGCACGAACACGTCCTTGCCGCCTTCGTCGGGGGCGATGAAGCCAAAGCCTTTGGTGGCGTTGAACCACTTAACCGTTCCGGTCGCCATAACCGTTCTCTCCTTCAAGTCATCCCGGCGCAGGATTGCGCCAAGCCGTGCAGCCCGCTTTCGGTAGTCCGGCTGCCCAGGAAGGGAGGCGGTAGAAAGTCTTCGCTCACGCATATGAGAGGATGACCGAATCGCTGGAAAACGCAAGCGGGAAACGCGCACAGCCTGTGCTGCACGCGTAACGGGACGGTGACATCGGCGCTTTTCAGCGCAGATCGGGCGGGGTCGCTTCGAGTTTCAGCAGTTCGACCGCTTCGGCAAGCGGCATGGTCCGGCTGCCCTGGCTGTCCAGCCGGCGCAGTGAGACAGTGCGATCATCCACCTCTTTCATGCCGATGGCAAGAATCGCCGGCACTTTCGCGACGGAATGTTCGCGGACCTTGTAGTTGATCTTCTCGTTGCGGGTGTCGGCCTCGGCGCGGATGCCCGCGGCGCGCAGCGCCTCGACCACCTCGGCGACATAGCCGTCCGCATCCGAGACGATCGAGGCGACCACCACCTGGCGCGGCGCCAGCCAGAAGGGCAGCTTGCCGGCGTGGCTTTCGATCAGGATGCCGATGAAGCGCTCGAAACTGCCCAGCACGGCGCGGTGCAGCATGATCGGGCGGTGCTTGGCGCCGTCCGCGCCGACATATTCGGCATCCAGCCGTTCGGGCAGGTTGGGGTCCACCTGAAGCGTGCCGCATTGCCAGTCGCGCCCGATGGCGTCGGTCAGCACGAATTCCAGCTTCGGCCCGTAAAAGGCGCCCTCGCCGGGGAAAATTTCATAGTCATGCCCCGCCGCGCGACAGGCATTCCCCAGCGCGGCCTCGGCCCGGTCCCAGCTTTCGTCGGAACCGATGCGCTTTTCGGGGCGGGTGGACAGCTTGATCTTCCAGTCGTCGAAGCCCAGGTCGGCATAGATCGCGGCCAGGAACTCGATGAATTTCTTCGTCTCGGCCTCGATCTGCTCCTCGGTGCAGAAGATATGCGCGTCGTCCTGGGTGAAGCCGCGCACCCGCATGATCCCGTGCAGCGCGCCCGAGGGCTCGTAGCGGTTGCAGGATCCGAATTCGGCCATGCGCAGCGGCAGGTCGCGATAGGATTTCAGCCCGTGGTTGAAGATCTGCACATGGCAGGGGCAGTTCATCGGCTTCAGGGCGTTGATGGTCTTGGTCTTGGCATGTTCCTCATCGACCTCGACGATGAACATGTTTTCCTGATAGTTCTCCCAATGCCCTGATTCTTCCCACAGTTTCCGGCTGACCACCTGCGGCGTATTGACCTCGACATAGCCGTCGGCGCGCTGGCGGCGGCGCATGTAGTCCTGCAGCGTGACATAGACGTTCCAGCCGTTCGGATGCCAGAAGACCTGGCCCGGCGCCTCTTCCTGCATGTGGAACAGGTCCATCTCGCGGCCCAGCTTGCGGTGGTCGCGCTTCGCGGCCTCCTCCAGCATGGTCATATGCGCCTTCAGGTCGTCGCGGTTGCGGAAGGCCACGCCATAGATGCGCTGCAGCATCGGCCGGGTATTGTCGCCCAGCCAATAGGCGCCGGCCACATGGGTCAGGCGGAAGGCGTCGGCGGGCAATTGCCCGGTATTCTGCAGATGCGGGCCGCGGCACAGGTCCTGCCAGTCGCCGTGCCAGTACATGCGGATGTCCTGCCCCTCGGGGATGCGGTCCAGAAGCTCCAGCTTGAAGGGCTCGTTCTGCTGCTCATAGTGGGCGCGGGCGCGGGCGCGGTCCCAGACCTCGGTGCGGACGGGATCGCGGGCGGCGACGATCTGCTTCATCTTCGCCTCGATCCGGCCCAGATCCTCGGGGGTGAAGGGTTCCTCGCGGTCGAAATCGTAGAACCAGCCGTGATCGCGCACCGGGCCGATGGTGACCTTCACCTCGGGCCAGATCTCCTGGACGGCGCGGGCCATGACATGGGCGAAGTCGTGGCGGATCAGCTCCAGCGCCTGGGCCTCGTCCTTCATGGTGTGGATGGCGATGGCGCCCGAGGCCTCGATGGGCCAGGCCAGGTCGACATGCCGGCCGTCGAGGCTGGCGGAAATCGCGCGCTTGGCAAGGCTGGGGGCGATGCTCTCGGCGACCTCGGCGGCGGTGATGCCGGCGGGATAGTCGCGCGAATTGCCATCGGGAAAGGTCAGGGAAATCTGGGACATTGCGTCCTCCTCGTCGGTCTGGCGCCCACGGAACGCCCGGTTGCGGGTTATGATGCGGATCCATTGGACCCGGCGCGCCGAACTGTCAAGCTGGGGGCTGCGGGGTCAACCCGGCTGGTTGACCCGGTCCTCGACGATCTCGAAGGGCACGGCGGGCTCGTCCTTGGCGCCGCGGATGACCAGGCTGGTCTTGACGCTGGCCACGTTCGGCGCGGCGGTCAGCTGGTCGGTCAGGAAGCGTTGGAAGCTGGACAGGTCGGGCGCGACGCATTTCAGGATGAAGTCGATCTCGCCGTTCAGCATGTGGCATTCGCGCACCAGCGGCCAGCCCTGGACCAGCGTCTCGAAGGCCGACAGGTCGCGCTCGGACTGGCTGGCCAGGCGCACCATGGCGAAGACCTGCACCTCGAAGCCCAGCTCGCGCGCGTTGATGTCGGCGTGATAGCCGCGGATATAGCCCAGTTCCTCCAGCGCGCGGACCCGGCGCAGGCAGGGCGGGGCCGAGATCCCGACCCGCCGGGCAAGCTCGACATTGGTCATTCGGCCGTCGGCCTGAAGCTCGGCAAGAATCTTGCGGTCGATCTCGTCCAGTTTTGCGCCGGCCATTCTGCCCTGTGACCCCTGTCTTTTTCGTTGCCGGAAACTACAATGCGGCCCCGGCAGGCGCAACATTCTTTCTTGAAATTGCCCCGATTGCACTATGGCGCCCGGATCATTACCTAGACCCCGGACAAGCGATCGAGGCGCAGGATGACCGATAGAACCCATGTGAAACTGCTGATCGTCGGCTCGGGGCCGGCGGGCTATACGGCGGCCGTCTATGGCGCGCGGGCGATGCTGAAGCCGATGCTGATCCAGGGGCTGCAGCCGGGCGGGCAGCTGACCATCACCACCGAGGTCGAGAACTGGCCGGGCGAGACCGAGATCCAGGGCCCCGAGCTGATGGTGAAGATGGAGGAACATGCCCGCGCGATGGGCGCCGAGATCGTCACCGATTACGTCACCCGGCTTGACCTGCAGGTCCGGCCCTTCGTCGCCGAATGCGACAGCGGCCGCGTGGTGACGGCGGATGCGGTGATCCTGGCGACCGGCGCGCAGGCCCGCTGGCTTGGGCTGGACAGCGAGGAGAAGTTCAAGGGCTTCGGCGTCAGTGCCTGCGCCACCTGCGACGGCTTCTTCTATCGCGGCCGCGAGGTGGTCGTGGTCGGCGGCGGCAATACCGCCGTCGAGGAGGCGCTGTTTCTGACCCGCTTCGCCAGCAAGGTGACGCTGGTCCATCGCCGCGACAGCCTGCGGGCGGAAAAGATCCTGCAGGAACGGCTGTTCGCCAATCCCAAGGTGCAGGTCGTCTGGGATCACGAACTGGCCGAGGTGAAGGGCAGCGAAAGCCCGCTTGGCGTGACCGGCGTCGTGGTCCGCGACGTGAAGCAGGGAGGGCTGCGCGAGATCCCGGCCGACGGGGTGTTCATCGCCATCGGCCATGCGCCCTCCAGCGAGCTGGTGCAGGGCCAGCTGGAGCTGCATCACGGCGGCTATGTGAAGGTCGAGCCGGGCAGCACCCGCACCTCGGTTCCCGGCGTCTTCGCGGCGGGCGACCTGACCGACCACATCTATCGCCAGGCGGTGACCAGCGCCGGGATGGGCTGCATGGCGGCGCTGGACGCCGAGCATTGGCTGGCCGCGCACGAAACCGACGCCCCTGCCGAAACCCGGCCGCAGATGGCCGCGATCTGACTTTCGCGGGACCTGGGACGGGGGGCCTGGGACTTACCGATTTCCGGCGGATCGGCCGCATCCCGACCCGCCAGAAATCCGGCTTCGGGCGCGCGGCGGCGCCCGCACACGTTCCGTGAGCGTGACCGTGTCGGGCGCAAACGCCCGCCCTGCGCGAAAGTTCCGACGCGGCAGGATATTTTTCGCGGCGCGCGGGATCGGCCTGTCCAAAGGGCAGGTTGATCGGCCGGGGCGGGACCGCTATGGCCGGAAGTCACGTCAGGTGGTCGCGCTTTGAGGAGGAGGAGCCCGATGCCCAGCCCGAATCAGGCGCCGATCCGCGAGCTGTTCGTCTCGGAAGCGATGGCGGGCGCGTTGCTGCGGGATGCCGCGCGGCTGCCCCGCTGGATCCTGGATCCGCCGCAGATGCGCCGGCTGGACCTGCTGATGAATGGCGGCTTCTTCCCGCTGAAGGGCTATCTGACCCAGGCCGATCACCAGGCGGTGCAGGAGGGGCTGCAGCTGTCCTCGGGCATGTTCTGGCCGCTGCCGGTCTCGCTGGAGGTCGGTGCGGAATTCGCCGCGCAGGTCGAACCGGGCAGCGACATCGCCCTTGCGGGGCCGGACGGGGCGCTGCTGGCGGTCATGTCGGTGACCGACAAATGGCCCGCCGACCCACGGGGCGCGGGGCCGGTGGATCTGGGCGGCCCGGTCAAGGGCCTGGCGCCGTCGCCGCTGGCGGGCACCTCTCCCAATGCGCGGCGCGCGCAGGCGGCGGCGCATGTCGTCGCGCTCTCTGCGGACGATCCGCGCCGCGAGGCGCTGCGGCGACGGCTGGAGGCCGCGGGCATCGCGCATCTGCCGATGGATCCGCCGCCCTTGCCGGGCTGTGCCGGCCGCCTGGCCCTGATGCAGGCGGTGCTGGCCCGCAATTTCGGCGCGACCGAGCTGGTCGTCGCCGAGGACCTGGCCGGCGATGCGCTTGTCGCCCGATATGGCGACAGGGCCGGCATCGCGATCGTCACGGAACCCGGAGGGTTGCGCGCAGCGATGCCGGGCGGCGGCATCTGCGGCTGATGTGGCGGTCCTCGCTGGAGGTCTTCGACCTGGCCTCGGGCAGCGTTCAGGTCGTCTTTCGCACGGAAAGGCTGATCGAGGCGCCGAACTGGCATCCCGAGGGCTGGTTCCTGGTCAATGGCGAGGGGAGGCTGTGGCGGGTCGATCCGCGCGCGCCCGCGCTGCGACCCATCGCCACCGGCGAATTGCAGCGCTGCAACAACGATCACGGCTTCCTGCCGGACGGGCGGATCGTCTTTTCCTGCCATGACGACCGCGGCGCGGGCATCCATGTACTGGACCGCGACGGCCCGCGCGAGTTGCGCCTGCCGCGCCCCAGCTGGTGGCATGGCGCGCATGGGCGGCGGATCTGCTATGCGGCGGCGCGGGGCGACCGGGTGGTGCGGATCGCGATCATGGGGCTGGACCGGCAGGTCGAGCGGATCCTGACGCCGGGCAGGGCCCATCACGACGGGCCGGATTTCTCGGCCTGCGGCAGGTTCATCTGGTTCAATTCGGATGCGACCGGCCACGCGCAGATCTGGCGCATGGGGGCCGAGGGCGACGATCCCGCCCCGGTCTTCCGCGACGATTCGGTCAACTGGTTCCCGCATCCCTCGCCCTGCGGGCGGCATGTGCTGTATCTGGCCTATCCGCCCGGCACCCAGGGCCATCCGCGCGACATGGACGTGGCGCTGTGGCTGATGGACACGCAGGGCGAGAACCGCCGCCCCGTCGTGCATCTGTTCGGCGGGCAGGGCACGATCAACGTGCCCTGCTGGGCGCCCGACGGAGGGGCCTTCGCCTTCATGCGCTATCGCTGAAGGCGCCGCGCGCCCTCAGTGGACGCTGACCGGCGCCAGGTCGTTCTGGCGCGCCAGCATGAAGGCCAGGCTGCGCTCGCGCACCAGCGCCAGGCGTTCGCCATCGATGCCATGGACGGCGTAAAGCGTGTCGATCCCCGGCACCTGCTCGCGAATCTCCTCGGGCAGGGTGTCGGTGGCGACGCGGCGGATATAGACGGTGTTGCCGTCCTGGATATCGCCGAAATCATGTTTCATGTTCATGGTGATCCCCTTTACTTGCGGCTGATCGGTATCGTCTGGACGACCTGCTGCGGCTGAACGCGGGTCAGGTCGACATGCAGCAGCCCGTTTTCCATCTGCGCCGCGGTGACTTCGACACCATCGGCCAGCACGAAGCTGCGCTGGAAGGCCCGCGCGGCGATGCCGCGATGCAGGAAGACGCGATCGCCATCCTCTTCGGCCATGCGGCCGCGGATCACCAGCTGCCTGTCCTCGGTCGTGACGGACAGATCGCTGTCCGAGAACCCCGCCACGGCCAGCGTGATGCGGAATCCGTCGGGGCCGACATGTTCGATATTGTAGGGCGGATAGCCCTCGGCCCCCTTGGCGGCACGTTCGGCCAGCCGTTCCAGCTGGTCGAAACCCAACAGATAGGGATGTGCCCCCAGCGATATCTTCGTCATTCCCAGCCCTTTCCGCATGAAGCGACTGCTTGCCTGCCGGGCCCCGTGACGGCGACCCGTGCAGGATCAATATGTGAACGCCCGAACTTATGCGCAAGATCCCAAGGATTTTGTTAACAGCGCAGGCGCAACAGGCTATAAGCAGGAAAAACAACGCCCAAGCGTCAAGCAATGGTCCGCCAGATGAACGTGCATCACGAAATGTCCCATGAAGAGATCGTCCGCGCCAAGCTGACGGCCCTGCGTTGCGAGCATCGCGACCTCGACGAGGCCATCGCGGCGCTCTCGGCGCAGCAGCTGACCTCTTCGCTGACATTGCAGCGGCTGAAGAAGCAGAAGCTGGCGCTGAAGGACCGCATCGCCCGGCTGGAGGACGAGTTGACCCCCGACATCATCGCCTGATTGCGGCCCGGCCCGGCGCGCGCTATTGCGGGCGCCATCCGGGATCCAGCCGGATCGCAGCAAGACACCGCACAGCCAGACGAGGGGGACCCCAGCATGGAAAAGCCGGTCGGAATCATCATGGGCAGCCAGTCGGACTGGCCGACCATGCGCGAGGCGGCGGCCATCCTGGACGAGCTTGGCATCGGCTACGAGGCGAAGATCGTCAGCGCCCATCGCACCCCGGACCGGCTGTGGGACTATGGCAGGACGGCCGTGTCGCGCGGACTGAAGGTGATCATCGCCGGGGCCGGCGGGGCGGCGCATCTGCCGGGCATGATGGCCTCGAAGACGCGGCTGCCGGTGATCGGCGTGCCGGTGCAGACCCGCGCCCTGTCGGGGGTCGATTCGCTCTATTCCATCCTGCAGATGCCCAGGGGCTATCCGGTCGCGACCATGGCCATCGGCGCGGCGGGGGCGGCCAATGCCGGGCTGATGGCGGCGGGGATCCTGGCGGTCTCCGACCCGGCGCTGGCCGAACGGCTGGACGGCTGGCGCGCGGCGCTGTCGGCCTCGATCCCCGAGGAGCCCCGCGATGAGTGAGATCCGCACCATCGGCATCCTGGGCGGCGGCCAGCTGGGCCGGATGCTGTCGGTCGCGGCCAGCCGCCTGGGCCTGCGCTGCCATGTCTACGAGCCCGGCGCGGCGCCGGCGGGCGACGTGGCCCATGCGCTGACCACCGCCCCCTACGAGGACCCGGCCGCGCTGCGCGCCTTCGCCGAATCGGTCGATGTGATCACCTATGAATTCGAGAACGTGCCGACCTCGGCGCTGGACCTGCTGGAATCGATCCGCCCGATCCGCCCGAACCGCCGCGCGCTGGCGGTGTCCCAGGACCGGCTGTCCGAGAAGACCTTCCTGAACCAGATCGGGCTGGCCACCGCGCCCTTCGCCGACGTGCCGGCCCAGACGGATCTGGCCGGGGCGCTGGCCCGCATCGGCGCGCCCGCGATCCTCAAGACCCGCCGCCTGGGCTATGACGGCAAGGGCCAGCTCCGCATCGAGGATCCGGCCGGTGTGGAATGGACCGGCGCGCCCTCGGTGCTGGAAGGCTTCGTGGAGTTCTCGGCCGAGATCAGCGTGATCATCGCGCGCGGCGCTGACGGGCAGGTCGCGGCCTATGATCCGGGGCTGAACGTCCACCGGGGCGGCATCCTGCGGACGACCACCGTGCCCTGCGGCCTGCCGGCGCGGGTCGCGACCGATGCGGTGCTGATCGCGGCCCGCATCGCCAATGCGCTGGACTATGTCGGCGTGATGGGGGTCGAGCTGTTCGTGACCCCGCAGGGCCTGGTCGTGAACGAGATCGCGCCCCGCGTGCACAACTCCGGCCACTGGACGCAGGCGGGCTGCGTGGTGGACCAGTTCGAGCAGCATATCCGCGCGGTGGCCGGCCTGCCCTTGGGCGATGGCCGGCGCCATGCCGATGTGGTGATGGAGAACCTGATCGGCGATGACGTCGCCCGCGTCCCCGAACTGATGGCGACGCCCGGCGTGCAGATGCACCTTTACGGCAAGGGCGAGGCGCGTCCGGGCCGCAAGATGGGCCATGTGAACCGGATCGGCCGATGAGGCTGGCGCGGCCGAGGCTGGCGGTCCGCGCGGCGATCCTGCATGACGACCGGCTGCTGATGGTGAATGCCTGGCCGGGCAAGGGCTCGGACCTGTGGTGCCTGCCCGGCGGCGGGGTCGAGCCGGGCCAGTCCCTGCCCGAAAACCTGGCCCGCGAACTGGCCGAGGAGACCGGGCTTTCCATCACCGTCGGCGCCCCGATCCTGGTCAACGAATTCCACGACCCCGCAAGCGGCTTCCACCAGGTCGAGCTGCATTTCCGCGCCACGCTGGCCCCCGGCAGGGACATCACACTGGCCGATCCGCACGGCGTCGTGAACCGCTTCCGCTGGGTGACGCGCCACGAACTGGCCACGCTGCGCCACAAGCCGGACAGCCTCGCCGAAGCCGTCTGGGGCCATGCCGCCGCCCTCTACGACCCCCTGGAACGCATCGTCCCCTGAACAGCGGATTTCTCTGTTGCCGAAATACCCTCGGGGGTCGCCGGTTGGTGCGCCACTGGTTCAAGAACCAGCCGGCGACGGGGGCGAAGCGCCCCCGGCCATCGCGGGACGCAAGCCTATTCGGCCGCCTCGTTCACCGCCGTCTCGGAACCGGGCTTCATGCGGAAGCCGCGCTCCAGCTGGTCGAAGGGCGCCACCGGATAGTCGCCCGAGAAGCAGGCATCGCAATATTGCGGGCATTTGGTGTTGCGGCCCCCGGCCTCGCCCACGGCGCGGTAAAGCCCGTCCAGCGACACGAAGGCCAGCGAATCGACGCCGATCCAGTCGCGCATCTGTTCGGTCGTCATCTGCGCGGCCAGCAGCTTCTCGCGGTCGGGCGTGTCCACGCCGTAGAAGCAGGGCCATGCGGTGGGGGGCGAGGCGATGCGGAAATGCACCTCGGCGGCGCCGGCATCCAGGATCATGTCCTTGATCTTGCGCGAGGTGGTGCCGCGCACCACCGAATCGTCGACCAGCACCACACGCTTGCCGGCGATCAGCGAGCGGTTCACGTTCAGCTTCAGCCTGACGCCCATGTTGCGGATCTGCTCGGTCGGCTCGATGAAGGTGCGGCCCATATACTGGTTGCGGATGATCCCCATCCCATAGGGAATGCCCGATTCCTGGGCAAATCCGATGGCCGCGGGCGTGCCGCTGTCGGGGACCGGGCAGACCAGGTCGGCCTCGATCGGCGCCTCGCGGGCCAGCTCGACGCCGATCTGGCGGCGGGTCTCATAGACCGACCGGCCGCCGATGATCGAATCGGGGCGCGAGAAATAGACATGCTCGAAGATGCAGAACCGCCCGGTCGAGGGGCCGAAGGGGCGCGAGCTTTCGATATGGCCCTTCGAGATCACCACCATCTCGCCCGGATCGATCTCGCGGATGAACTCGGCGCCGATGATGTCCAGCGCGCAGGTCTCGGATGCCAGCACGAAGCCCTCGTCGCCCACCCGGCCCAGCACCAGCGGGCGCACGCCAAGCGGGTCGCGCACGCCGATCAGCTTGGTGCGGGTCATGGCGATGACGCTGAAGGCGCCCTCGATGCGGCGCAGCGCGTCCTTCATCCGTTCGGGGATGTTGCGCTGGATCGACCGCGCCATCAGGTGGATGATGCATTCGCTGTCGGAACTGGACGAGAAGATCGAGCCGCGCTCGATCAGTTCGCGGCGCAGGGCGGCGGCATTGGTGATGTTGCCGTTATGGGCGATGGCGCAGCCGCCCATGTGGAACTCGCCGAAGAAGGGCTGCACGTCGCGGATCGCGGTGGCGGCCTTGGTGCCGGCGGTGGAATAGCGCACATGGCCGATGGCCAGCGGGCCGGGCAGGGTGGCCATCACGTCGGGCTTGGTGAAATTGTCGCGCACGTAGCCGAAGCGATGGGCGCTGTTGAAGCCCTGCTCGGCATCGTGGCTGATGATTCCCCCCGCTTCCTGGCCGCGATGCTGCAGCGCGTGCAGGCCAAGGGCGACGAAACTGGCGGCATCGGCGACGCCGATCGCTCCGAACACCCCGCATTCCTCGTGCAGACGGTCCGAATCGAACGGATGGGCCAGGAACGGTTGCATCTGCGGCATCCTGAATGGCTTTGGGCTATCGCCCGCTATGTAGTGCGCCGCGCTGGCAAAGTCACGCCCCCGCGGGCGGGCGGGGGCGGTTTTTCGTCACGAAAGCGACATGATCGCCGGATAGCTCACTCGGTGGCGGGCTGGGGGCTGGGCGCCTGCGCCGGATCGACCGCCGCGCCGCTGGCCGCGCAGCCGCGCACCATCTGCTCGTAGCGGCTGACGATCCAGCCCGGCGCGTCGTCGGGGACCTGTTCGTCCAGCTGGCCGCGCATCCGCTCGAACACCTGGGCCGAGCGGGAATTCTCGACCATGGCGACCTGCTGGCTGGTCATGACCCGGTCGTAGACGATGAAGGCGATGGCGACCAGCAGGATGCCGCGCGCCACGCCGAAGAGGAACCCCATGCCCTGGTCGATGCCCCCCAGCGCCGAGCGCTGCACCACCGAGGAAAACAGCGGCGTGATGATCGAGAACACGACCAGCGCCAGCGCGAAGACCACCGCGAAGCCCGCGATCGTTGCCAGTTCGCAACTGTCGCCCAGAAAACGGTCCAGGACCGGGATCTGCGCGATCAGCGGCCGCATGGCGCCCGCGAAGATGAAGGCCAGCACCGCCGCCGCGATCCAGCCCAGGATGGCCAGCGATTCGCGCACGAAGCCCCGCGACCAGGCCAGAATCGCCGAAAGGATGATGACCCCCGCCACCACCGCGTCGATAACCGTGAATCCGTCCATAGCTCGTTGCCCCTGCGCCGGATATCGTTTCGTTTCAGGCGGTTCAGCCGGCGCCGAAGACCTCGCCCACAAATCCCGTCAGGTCGGCGACGCGCATCGGCGCCATGCCGTCCAGTCCCTCGGCCTTCTGGGCCTCGGGCAAAATCGCCTGTGAAAAACCAAGTTTTCGTGCCTCTTTCAACCTGTTTTCGGCCTGCGCCACCGGACGCAGCGCCCCCGAGAGGCTGATTTCGCCGAACAGAACCGCCTCGGGCGGCAGCGGATTGTCCTCTCGCGCGGAGAGAAGCGCCCCGGCGATGGCCAGGTCGGCGGCGGGTTCGGCGACCTTCATGCCGCCGGCGACGTTCAGGAACACGTCGAGCCCCGCGAAGGGGATGCCGCAGCGCGCCTCCAGCACCGCGAGGATGGTCGAGACGCGGCCCGAATCCAGCCCCACGACGGTGCGGCGCGGGCTGGCCAGCGTCGAGGGCGCGACCAGCGCCTGCACCTCGGTCAGCACCGGCCGCGTGCCCTCGATCCCCGCGAAGACCGCGCTGCCGGGGGTGGGCTGGCCGCGTTCGGACAGAAACAGCGCCGAGGGGTTGGCGACCTCGGAAAGACCCGCCCCGGTCATCTCGAACACGCCGATCTCGTCGGCCGGGCCGAAGCGGTTCTTGACGCTGCGCAGGATGCGGAACTGGTGGCCGCGCTCGCCCTCGAAATAGAGGACGGTATCGACCATGTGTTCCACCACCCGCGGGCCGGCGATCTGGCCGTCCTTGGTGACATGGCCGACCAGGACGATCGCCGTGCCGCGCCGCTTGGCGAAGGTCACGAGTTCATGGGCCGAGGCTCGGACCTGGCCGACCGAGCCGGGCGCGGCATCGACCTGGTCGGACCACAGCGTCTGGATCGAGTCGATCACCGCCAGGTCGGGCCGCTCGGCGTCCAGCGTGGTCAGGATGTCGCGCAGATTGGTTTCCGAGCCCAGCCGCACCGGCGCATCCGCCAGCCCCAGCCGCTGCGCCCGCATGCGGACCTGGGCGCTGGCTTCCTCGCCGCTGATATAGACGGCGTTCAGCCCGGCCCGCGCGAAGGCCGCCGCGCCCTGCAGCAGCAGCGTCGACTTGCCGATGCCGGGATCGCCGCCGACCAGCACCGCCGAGCCCGGCACCAGCCCGCCGCCCAGGACCCGGTCCAGCTCGGCCATGCCCGAGCAGGCGCGGGGCGGCGGCGGTTCCTGGGCCGAGAGCCCGCTGAGCGGCACCGCGCGGCCCTTGGCGGCGCCCAGGCCGCGGCCGGGACCCTGCGACAGCGGCGCCTCCTCGATGACGGTGTTCCAGGCGCCGCAGGCGTCGCAGCGCCCGGCCCATTTCTTGTGGGCGGCGCCGCAGGCGGTGCAGGTGAAGGCGGTGACGGATCGGGCCATGGCATATCTTGTGGCATCCGCGGGACCCGGCCGCAATATGGGTTTTCCGGGTATTTGGACAACGAAGAAGCGATCACGCCATTGTCGGCTTGATCTTTGGCCATGCCACGGCCAGTTTCGGCGCGGTTTCGTTCAGGGATTTCATATGGCCAGCCCCAGACCGTTTTCGCGATACGAGTTCATGATCGCCTGGCGCTATCTGCGCGCGCGCCGGGCCGAGGGCGGGGTCAGCGTGATGACCTGGATCAGCCTGATCGGCATCGCGCTGGGGGTCATGGCGCTGATCGCGACGCTGGCGGTGCGGTCGGGCTTCCGGGCGGAATTCGTGGACACGATCCTGGGCGCCAATGCCCATGTGACGGTCTACATGGCGCCGCAGCGGATCGAGAACGACCTGACCGGCGATGTCTATGTCGTGCCGGGCAAGATCCAGGATTACGACGCCATGGCGGCCCAGCTGGCCGAGTTGCCGGGCGTCACCCGCACCGCGCCGGTGGTCAAGGGGCAGGTCATGGCGACGGCCAACGACCGCTCGAACGTGGCCGAGGTGTTCGGCGTCACGGGCGAGGCGCTGAAGGCCATGCCGCGGATCGCCGATCCCCAGACCTCGGCCGGCAGCATCGAGGATTTCGGGCAGGGCGTCGCCATCGGATCCGGGATCGCGCGCGAGCTGAACCTGGGCCTGGGCGACAAGCTGCGGCTGGTGTCGCCCGACGGGCCGAACACGCCGGTCGGCAAGTCGCTGCGGGTCAAGGCCTACGAGGTCGCCTATATCTTCAGCGCCGGGCGCTATGACATCGACCGCACCCGCATCTACATGCCGATGGAGGAGGCGCAGAGCTATTTCAACCGCGAGGGCGTCGCCGACGAGATCGAGGTCTTCGTGGCCGATCCCGAGCGGGTCGACGACTGGAGCGGGCCGCTGCTGCAGGCGGCGGGCGAGGGGGCGCAGGTCTGGAACTGGCGCGACGCCTCGGGGTCGTTCCTGGCGGCGCTGGACATGGAGGATGACGTGATGTTCGTGATCCTGTCGGTGCTGGTGCTGATCGCCTCGATGAACATCACCTCGGGGCTGATCATGCTGGTCAAGAACAAGGGCCGCGACATCGGCATCCTGCGCACCATGGGCCTGACCGAGGGCGCGGTGCTGCGGGTGTTCTTCCTGTGCGGCGCCTTCACCGGGGTGATCGGGACCATCGCCGGGGTGATCCTGGGCGTGGCCCTGGCGCTGAACGTCGACAATATCATGGCGGCGCTGAACGCGCTGACCGGCGGCGGCGCCTGGCAGCCCGAGGTGCGCGGCATCTATCGCCTGCCGGCCGAGTTGCGGGCCTGGGACATATTGCGCGCGGTCGCCCTGTCGCTGACGCTGTCCTTCATCGTCACCATCTTCCCCGCGCGCCGCGCCGCGCGCATGAACCCGGTGGAGGCCCTGCGCTATGAGTGAGATCCTGCGGCTGGAGGGGGTGTCGAAGACCTATGGCGCGGGCGGCCCGGCCCCGGTCGAGGCGCTGCGCGGGATCGAGCTGTCCGTGGCGCGGGGCGAGGTCGTGGCGCTGGTCGCGCCCTCGGGGGCGGGCAAGTCGACGCTGCTGCATATCGCGGGGCTGCTGGACGAACCCAGCGGCGGGCGGGTGATCCTGGGCGGGCGCGACATGACCGGCCTGCCCGACCATGCCCGCACCGAGGCGCGCCGGGCCGAGCTGGGCTTCGTCTACCAGTTCCACCACCTGCTGCCGGAATTCAGCGCCGCCGAGAACATCGTCCTGCCGCAGCTGGCCAATGGCGTGGCCGCGCCGGCGGCGGGGCGGCGCGCGGCGGAGCTGCTGGAGCGCGTCGGCCTGTCCCATCGCGCCAGCCACCGCCCGGCGGAACTGTCGGGGGGCGAGCAGCAGCGCGTCGCCTTCTGCCGCGCGCTGGCCAATCAGCCGGCGCTGCTGCTGGCCGACGAGCCGACCGGCAACCTGGACCCCGAGACCTCGGACCGGGTCTTCGAGGTGCTGATGGCGCTGGTGCGGGAAACCGGCCTTGCGGCGCTGATCGCCACCCACAACCATGAGCTGGCCGGCCGGATGGACCGCATCGTCCATCTGAACCAGGCGGTTGCCTGACCGGGGCGATCCGGGGCAACATGGCCCGAAGCGGCAATGGGCCGAAGCAACCAGATGAGGCAGCGATGAGAGCAGTAGTGATGGCGGCGGCAGGCGGGCTTGGCCTGGCGGGGCTGATCGCCGCCTGCGCCCCGGAACAGCGGGCGGCCAGCGCGCAGGACGACTATATGGCGCTGTGCGCCGATTGCCACGGACCGGCGGGCAAGGGCGACGGGCCCGCGGCCGCGGATGCCGGAGCGACGCCTGCCGACCTGACCCGGATCGCGGCCCGCAATGGCGGCAGCTTCCCCAGGGCGCAGGTCATGAGCCGGATCTACGGCTATACCATGGGCCGGGGCGAGGATCCGATGCCGTCCTTCGGCGACCTGCTGGACGGGCCGACCGTGCTCTACGATGCCGGCGACGGCTTGCAGACGCCGACGCCGAGGCGTCTTGTCGCGCTGAGCGAATATCTGGAAGGCATCCAGGAATAGTGCGGGCCGGGCAAAGGGAACGCGATGCGGCGATGGGCGGGACTGGCGGCGCTGCCGCTGCTGGCGGGAGGCGTTGCCACGGCCGATCCGCTGGAGGATTTCGGCACGGCGATGAAATACGGTTTGCCGCTGGCGGCGGCGGTCTGCGCCGCCGACCAGTCGCGGCTGGAGGATTTCGCGGTCCGGGGCCTGCTGCAGGCGGCGCTGGTGCTGGCGCTGAAATCGGGCCTGGAGGATGCGCCCGTCGCACGCCGGCCCTCGGGCGAGGGGCGCGGCTTCCCCTCGGGCCATTCCGCCGCCGCGGCCTTCGGCGCCGCCGACCTGGCCGGCAAGTGTTTCGAGGACGAGGCGGCGGCGGGCGCGGCCGCCTATGGCGCGGCGGGGCTGACCGCCTATAGCCGCGTCCATGCGGGCCAGCACACGCCCGCGCAGGCGATGGCCGGGGCGCTGATCGGCTTCAGCTTCGGCGCGGCCAGCTTCGGGATCGGCACGGAGGGCGCATCCTTCAGCGTGGGGTTGACGTTCTAGCGCCCCTCGGGCGGCGCGATCCGGGCCTAGCCGACCGAGATCAGCCGGATCGCCTGGTCCTGTTGCATCAGCCACATCAGGAAGCGCACCGCCCGGCCGCGCGGGCTGTCCAGCGCCGGGTCGCGTTCCAGCAGGTTGCGGGCGTCCTGCCGGGCCACGGCCATCAGCCCCGCCTGGTGTTCCAGGTCGCCGATGCGGAAGCGCGGCAGGCCGGATTGCGCGGTGCCGATGACGTCGCCCGCGCCGCGCATCTCCAGGTCGACCTCGGCGATGCGGAAGCCGTCCTCGGTGTCGCGCAGCGTGGTCAGGCGGCGGGCGCCGGTCTCGTTCAGCGGCGCATGATACATCAGCAGGCAGGTCGAGGCGCCGCTGCCGCGCCCGACCCGGCCGCGCAGCTGGTGCAGCTGCGCCAGCCCGAAGCTTTCGGCGCGCTCGATCACCATGATCGTGGCTTCGGGGACATCGACGCCGACCTCGATCACCGTGGTGGCGACCAGGATCGCGGCCCGGCCGCTGGCGAAATCGGCCATGGTCGCGTCGCGTTGGTCTGCCGGCATCTGGCCGTGGATCAGCCGCACCTGATCGCCGAACTGCGCCCGCAGCGCCTCGAACCGCGCCTCGGCGGCGGTCAGGTCGCTGACTTCGCTCTCCTCGACCAGCGGGCAGACCCAATAGGCCCGCGCGCCCTGCGCCAGCGCCGCGTGAAGCCGCGCCGTGACCTCGGCCAGCCGCTGGTCCGAGATCATCACGGTCGTGACCGGTTGCCGTCCGGGCGGCTTTTCGTCCAGCACCGACAGGTCCAGATCGCCATATTGCGTCAGCGCCAGCGAGCGCGGGATCGGCGTCGCGGTCATGATCAGCATGTCGGGCGGCACCTCGCCCTTGGCCGAAAGCTCCAGCCGCTGCGCGACGCCGAAACGATGCTGTTCGTCGATGATCGCCAGTCGAAGGTCATGAAAATGCACGTCCTTCTGGAAGACGGCATGGGTGCCGACCAGGATGTCGATCCGCCCCTCGGCCAGGTCCTCCAGCAGCTGCGCGCGCAATTCGCCCTTGTCGCGCCCGGTCAGCGCCGCCAGCCGCACGCCGGCCGCCCGCGCCAGGGGCTCCAGCCCGCGGGCGTGCTGGCGGGCCAGGATCTCGGTCGGGGCCATCAGCACCGCCTGACCGCCCGCCTCGACCGCGACCAGCGCGGCCAGCATGGCGACCAGCGTCTTGCCGGCGCCGACATCGCCCTGCAGCAGCCGGTTCATGCGCCGGTCGCTGGCCATGTCCTCGGCGATCTCGGCGATCGCGCGGGTCTGCGCCCCGGTCGGCGGCCAGGGCAGGCTGTCCAGCACCGCGCGCCGCAGCCGGCCGTCGCCCGCGCTCGGCCGGCCCTTCAGCCGCCGCTTCTCGCGCCGGACCAGCGCCAGCGTCATCTGATGGGCCAGGAATTCGTCATAGGCCAGCCGCTGCCGCGCCGGGCTGTCGGGCGACAGGTCGCGCATCCCCGATGGCGCATGGGCCGCCGCCAGCGCCTCGGCCCAGCCCGGCCAGCCGCGATCGGCGATCAGCTGCGGGTCGATCCATTCGCCGGTCTCGGGCAGCCGCTCCATCGCCGCGGCCACGGCCCTGGCCATGACCTTCTGGGTCAGCCCGGCGCTGAGCGGATAGACCGGCTCGAAATCCTCGGGCAGGGGATCGGTCTCGGGCAGGATATGGTCGGGATGGACCATCTGCGCCATGCCGTCGAACAGCTCGACCTTGCCCGAGACGATGCGGCGCGTCCCGACCGGCAGCTGCTTCTCGATCCAGTCGGGGCGGGGATGGAAGAAGACCAGCGTCAAATCGCCCGCCCCGTCGCTGAGATGGGTGCGCCAGGGGCGGCCGCGCGCGGTGGGCGGGTGGTGGCGGATCACCTGCAGCGCGATGGTGACGGTCTCGGGCGGGCGGGCCTCGGCGATGCGCTCGATCCGGCGGCGGGTGACGCCGCTGGCGGGCAGGGTCAGGATCAGGTCGCGCGGCTTCTCGATCCCCATCTGGGCCAGCGCGGCGGCGGCCTTGGGACCGATGCCCGGCAGGGTGTCGACCGCCGCGAACAGCGGAAACAGCGCCGGGGGCCTGCCCTTCGGCGCGCTCATCTGCCCGCGATCCGCATCCATTCGTCCTCGTCGATGACCGCGACGCCCAGGTCGGCGGCCTTCTTCGCCTTCGAGCCCGCGCCGGGACCCGCGATGACCAGGTCCGTCTTGGCGCTGACCGAGCCGGCGACCTTGGCGCCCATCGCCTCGGCCCGCGCCTTGGCCTCGGCGCGGGTCATCCGTTCCAGCGTGCCGGTGAAGACCAGCGTCTTGCCGCTGATCTCGCTGTCGGCGGCGCGGGCCTCGGGCGGCTGGATGTCGAGGAAGGCCACCAGCCGGTCGATGGCCGCGCGCTCGGCCTCGTTGGCGAAGGCGTCCGAGAGCGACATGGCCAGCACCGGGCCGATCCCGTCGGCCGCGATCAGGTCGGCCCAGGCCGCGGCGGAATCGGGGCCGGGATCCGTCTCGGCCAGCGCCGCCGCGCGGGCCTCGGCCAGGCGGGCGCGGCGGGTTTCGCGCGCCGCGGCCTCGCGTTCGGCCTGGGCGGCAGCTTCGGCGGCGCGATGGGCCAGGGCGGCGGGGCGGGCCAGGTCCAGCGCCGCGGCCAGCGCCTGCCAAGAGCCGTAGTGGCGGGCCAGTTCCTGCGCCGCGACCTCGCCGACATGGCGGATGCCAAGCGCGAAGAGCAGCCGGGCCAGGGGGATGCTGCGGCGCTTCTCGATGGCGGCGAACAGGCTGGCGGCGCTTTTCTCGCCCCAGCCGTCGCGGTTCTTCAGCTGGGTCAGCTGGCCGGGGCCGTAGCGGTCCTGAAGGGTGAAGATGTCGGCGGGTTCCCTGATCCAGCCGTCGCGGAACAGTTCCTCGACCAGCTTCGCGCCCAGCCCCTCGATGTCGAAGGCGGCGCGGCTGACGAAATGGCGCAGCTTCTCGACCGCTTGGGCCGGGCAGATCAGCCCGCCGGTGCAGCGCCGGACCGAATCGCCCTCCTCGCGGATCGCGGGAGAGCCGCATTCGGGGCAGGTCGCGGGGAAGTCGTAGGGCGCGTTGTTCACGCGGCGCGAGATGTCCACGTCGGCGATCTTCGGGATCACGTCGCCGGCGCGATAGACCTTGACCCAGTCGCCCTGGCGGATGTCGCGCCCTTCGCGGATCGGCGCGCCGCTGCTGTCGCGCCCGGCGATGTAATCCTCGTTGTGCAGCGTCGCGTTCGAGACCACGACGCCGCCCACCGTCACCGGCTCCAGCCGTGCCACCGGCGATAGCGCGCCGGTGCGGCCGACCTGGATCTCGATCCGCTCCAGCCGGGTCCAGGCGGTTTCGGCCGGGAACTTGTGCGCCAAGGCCCAACGCGGCGTGGTCGAGCGGAAGCCCAGCCGCGCCTGATAGCCCAGGTCGTCGACCTTGTAGACCACCCCGTCGATGTCATAGCCAAGCGTGGCGCGCTGCTGCTCGATCGCGGCCCAGGTGGCGATCATCGCCTCGGCATCCTCGCAGAGCTGCGTCAGCGGATTGGTCCGGAAGCCCAGCTCGGCCAGCCGCCGCACGGCCTCGAACTGGGTCGCGGCCAGCGGCGCCGACAGCTGGCCCCAGCCATAGGCGAAGAAGCGCAGCGGCCGGCTGGCGGTCACCGTCGGGTCCAGCTGGCGCAGCGATCCGGCGGCGGCATTGCGCGGATTGGCGAAGATCCGGCCCTGGCCCGTGCCGTTCGCCGATTCGTTCAGCCGGGCGAAATCCTCGTGGCTCATGTAGACCTCGCCCCGTACCTCGATCACGCCTTGCGGCCTGCCCGCCAGGACCTGCGGAATGTCGTCGATGGTGCGGGCATTGGCGGTGACGTTCTCGCCCACGGTGCCGTCGCCGCGGGTCGCCGCCTGGACCAGCGCGCCATCCTCGTAGCGCAGCGACAGCGACAGCCCGTCGATCTTCGGCTCGGCGGTGAAGCGCAGCGGCGCCTCGGGCGGAAGGTTCAGGAAGCCGCGGATCCGGGCGACGAAATCGCGCACCTCCTCGGCCGAGAAGGCGTTTCCCAGCGACATCATCCGCTGCGCATGGGCGATCTTGCCGAATCCCTCCGAAGGCGCGGTGCCGACGTTGCCGGTCGGGCTGTCGGGCATGGCCAGTTCCGGGAAGGCCTGCTCCAGCGCCTCCAGCCGCTGCTTCATCGCGTCATAGGCGGCGTCCGAGAGGGTGGGCGCGTCCTTGCCGTGATACTCCTCGTTGGCCTGGGCGATCCGGGCGGCAAGCTCGGCGATCTCGTCGCCGGCCTGCTGTTCGTTCAGCTGGTCCACCGGCACATCGCGCATCGGCGCCGGGGCGGCTTCCGCGCCCTCGCCATCCAGTGTCGCCTTGTCGGTGCCGTCCGTCTGCCGTGCCATTCCCCTCGCCCCGTTCTGCATCGCTTCGTTCCGCCGGCGCGCCTGCGGAATGACCGCCTGCCTTGCCGCCGCCATGCCGCTATACGACGCATCGGCAGCCTCGCCCAGACGGGATCGGAAATGCAACCTAGCAGGGCCGCGATCTTGCGATGCGTCGCCGGGAAGGCCCAGGCGGAGATGCGGCAGGAGGTCGTGGGTGAATGCGGGGGGATGGTGCTGTGAGAGAGGATTGAACTCTCGACCTCTCCCTTACCAAGGGAGTGCTCTACCACTGAGCTACCACAGCGCCGTGGAGGGGCGTTTAGACAATGCCGGGACGCTGCGCAAGAGGGGGGGCGAGAATTTCTGCGGATCCGGGGCGCCGATCGCCTCTGCCGCGCGGGAAGCGGTGCGCAGGGGATCGCGCTGCTGGACTGTATCGCGCGACGCGGCTAACAGGTTCGGATGACGGATCGCTCGAAAGACAGGGACCGCCCCGGCGACAGGGGGACTGACCGCAAGGCGGCTGGCGGCAAGGCGGCGGCGGGGCGCGAGGACAGGCTGCGGGCCGCCCTGCGCGCCAATCTGCAGCGCCGCAAGCAGCAGGCCAGGGCAAGGGCCGAACGGGCGGGCGGCGAGGACAATGGCAGCGATACAGGCAAGGACGACAGCTAGATGGACCAGATCATCGTTCACGGAAACGGCCCGCTTCGGGGCGAGATCCCGATCGCCGGGGCGAAGAATGCCTGCCTGGCGCTGATGCCCGCCACGCTTCTGACCGACCAGCCGCTGACGCTGACCAATGCGCCGCGCCTGTCGGATATCCGCACCATGACCGCGCTGCTGCAGAGCCTGGGCGCCGAGGTCGCGCCCCTGCAGGAGGGCCAGGTCCTGGCGCTGTCCAGCCACGACCTGACCAGCCATCGCGCGGATTACGACATCGTGCGCAAGATGCGGGCCTCGATCCTGGTGCTGGGGCCGATGCTGGCGCGGGACGGGCGGGCCGAGGTGTCGCTGCCCGGCGGCTGCGCCATCGGCGCGCGGCCGGTGGACCTGCATCTGAAGGCCCTCGAGGCGATGGGGGCCGAGCTGGACCTGCGCGACGGCTATGTCCATGCCAAGGCCCCTCATGGCGGGCTGCGCGGGGCTGTGGTCGATTTCCCCATCGTCTCGGTCGGCGCGACGGAGAACGCGCTGATGGCGGCGACTCTGGCGCGCGGGACCACGGTGCTGAAGAATGCCGCGCGCGAGCCCGAGATCGTGGACCTGGCCGAATGCCTGCGCCGCATGGGCGCGCAGATCGAGGGCGAGGGCACCGGCACCATCACCATCCAGGGCGTCGATGCGCTGCATGGCGCGACCCATCCCGTCGTCACCGACCGGATCGAACTGGGCACCTACATGCTGGCGCCGGCGATCTGCGGCGGCGAGGTCGAATGCCTGGGCGGCCGGATCGAGCTGCTCTCGGCCTTCTGCGAGAAGCTGGACGAGGCCGGGATCAGCGTCGAGCAGACCGCCCGCGGGATCAAGGTCGGCCGCAGGAACGGCCGGGTCCGCGCCGTCGACGTCACGACCGAGCCCTTTCCCGGCTTTCCGACCGACCTGCAGGCGCAGTTCATGGCGCTGATGTGCGTGGCCGAGGGCAGCTGCGTCTTGGAGGAGACGATCTTCGAGAACCGCTTCATGCACGCCCCGGAACTGACCCGGATGGGCGCGCGGATCGAGGTCCATGGCGGCCATGCCACCGTGACCGGCGTCGAGAAGCTGCGCGGCGCGCCGGTGATGGCGACCGACCTGCGCGCCTCGGTCAGCCTGATCCTGGCCGGGCTGGCCGCCGAGGGCAGGACCACCGTCAGCCGCGTCTATCACCTGGATCGCGGCTATGAACATGTCGTGCGCAAGCTGCGCGGCGTAGGAGCCAGGATCGAACGTATCAAGGAGGAATGAGAATGGCCGAGGATGCCCGTTTCGCCGATGCCGACCCGCGTCCGCTGGTGCTGATGGCCGAGGACGAGACCGACCTGCGCATCTTTTCCGCATTGGTGCAGGACGCGGTCCTTCCCGCCACCGAGATCGGCTATGACGTCAAGGCGCGGCGGCTGGCGCTGCTGATCAACCGGTTCCGCTGGGAGGATGCCGACCAGGCCGGGCTGGAGGGCCGCCCCTTCGAGCGGGTGCGCGCGCTGCTGATCGTCCATGACGTGCTGCGGCTGCAAAGCGACGGGATCGACCGCGACGGCGAGACGGTGCTGGAACTGCTGGCGCTGTCCTGGCAGCCGGGCGAGGACGGCACCGGGCGGCTGCTGCTGGAATTCGCGGGGGACGGCACGCTGGCGGCGGATGTCGAATGCATCAACCTGGAGCTGCGCGACGTGACCCGGCCCTATGTCGCGCCCTCGGGCAAGGCGCCGCGTCACCCGGATTGAGCGGGGCGGCGCGGGGGCCGGGATCGGCAGAAGGGGGCTCGCCGCCCCCTCTTGGCCTGCGGCCAATTCACCCCCGCAGGTATTTGCAAGGAGTGCGAGGGGGCAGGCGGGGGGCGCGGCCAGGGCTGCGACCTGCGGGCGCTTGAGGCGGGCCGGGCTTGGCGATAACAAGGCGGGATTGCAGGGGAGCGACGATGCCGGTCACGCTGAACACATCCGATGCCGATTTCGAGGCCCGTTTCGCCGACATGCTGTCGGCCAAGCGCGAGGATTCCGCCGATGTCAACGATGTCGTGGCGGGGATCATCGCCGATCTGCGGGCGGGCGGCGACAGGGTGCTGTGCGAACTGACCGCGCGGTTCGACCGGCTGGAGCTGACGCCCGAGCGGCTGCGGTTCTCGCCCGAGGAGATCGCCGCCGAGGTGGCGCGCGTATCCCCCGAGGATCGCGCCGCCCTGGCGCTGGCGGCCGAGCGGATCCGCGCCTATCACGCCCGGCAGATGCCCGAGGATGCCAGCTGGACCGATCCCGACGGGGCCACGCTTGGCTGGCGCTGGACGCCGGTCTCGGCGGCGGGGCTCTATGTGCCGGGCGGGCAGGCGGCCTATCCGTCCTCGGTGCTGATGAATGCGATTCCCGCGCGGGTGGCCGGGGTCGGGCGGCTGGTGGTCTGCGTGCCGACGCCCGGTGGCGTGGTCAATCCGCTGGTGCTGCTGGCCGCCGAGCTGGCCGGCGTGGACGAGATCTATCGCGTCGGCGGCGCGCAGGCGATCGCGGCGATGGCCTATGGCACGGCCAGCATCGCGCCCGTGGACAAGATCACCGGGCCGGGCAACGCCTATGTCGCCGCCGCCAAGCGCCAGGTCTTCGGCCGCGTCGGCATCGACATGATCGCCGGCCCGTCCGAGGTGCTGGTCATCGCCGAAGGCGCGCAGGATCCCGACTGGCTGGCGCTGGACCTGTTGGCGCAGGCCGAGCATGACGCCGATGCGCAGTCGATCCTGATCACCACCGATCCGGCCCTGGCCCATGCCGTCGCGGGGGCCGTCGACCGGATCCTGCCGACCCTGCCGCGCGCGGAAATCGCCGGGGCCAGCTGGCGCGACTATGGCACGATCATCATCGCCCGCGACCTGGACGAGGCCGCCGCGCTGTCGAACCGGATCGCGCCCGAGCATCTGGAGCTTTGCGTCGACGACCCCGAGGCGCTGGCGGCGAAATGCCTCCATGCCGGCGCGATCTTCCTGGGCGCCCATACGCCCGAGGCCGTGGGCGACTATGTCAGCGGCCCGAACCACGTGCTGCCGACGGCGCGCTCGGCGCGGTTCTCCTCGGGGCTGTCGGTGCTGGACTTCCTCAAGCGGACCACGCTGGCGCGACTGTCGCCGGGCGCGCTGGCCGCGATCGGTCCCGCCGCCATGCGGCTGGCCGCCTCCGAGGGGTTGCAGGCCCATGGCGCCTCGGTCGAGGCCCGGCTGGCGCTGCTGAACGAAAGGGGGGCTGAATGAGCCGCCTGACACGCATCGAGATCGACGACAGCGCGATCCCGCCCGCCACCCCCGAGATGGAGCAGGAGCGCAAGGTCGCCATCTTCGACCTGATCGAGGACAACAGCTTCCTCATCCCCGGCCGCGACGGCCAGCCCGCCCCCGAGGGCCCCTATGTGCTGGACCTGGCCATCCGCGAGGGGCGGCTGGTCTTCGACGTGACCACGGAAGGCGACGGCAAGGTGGTCGAGTTCCACCTGTCGCTGGGGCCGTTCCGGCAGGTGGTCAAGGACTATTTCCAGATCTGCCAGAGCTATTTCGAGGCCGTCAAGCGCCTGCCGCCCGCGCAGATCGAGGCGATCGACATGGCCCGGCGCGGCATCCACAACGAGGGCGCCCGCACCCTGCAGGAGCGGCTGGAGGGCAAGGCCGAGCTGGACATCGACACCGCCCGTCGCCTGTTCACCCTGATCTGCGCCCTGATCCCGCAAAGCTGACAGATGGCGCGGG
The DNA here is from genome assembly GCF_003709565.1 of Paracoccus sigandri. Lineage (GTDB taxonomy): Bacteria > Pseudomonadota > Alphaproteobacteria > Rhodobacterales > Rhodobacteraceae > Paracoccus > Paracoccus siganidrum. The sequence continues at coordinate 25,036 of NZ_QNRC01000008.1, forward strand.
ACATTCCTTCCTCGGTTCTGTTCTGCTGCGATCACAACGCCATCCGTTCCCCGATGGCGGAAGGCATCATGAAGAAGTTCTACGGCCGCGCCGCCTATGTGCAGTCGGCCGGGGTCAAGAACGACATGGAGGTGGACGGCTTCGCCATCGCCGTCTGCGAGGAGATCGGGGTCACCATCTCGAACCACCGCTCGCGTTCCTTCGAGGAGATGCAGGCCTGGGGCGACGACCTGGGCGGCTTCGACCTGATCGTGGCGCTGTCGCCGGCCAGCCAGCGGCTGGCGCTGGAGATGACCCGCGTCTACCACCTGGAGGTCGAATACTGGCCGATCATGGACCCGACCGGGCTGGCCGAGGGCCGCGAGGCCAAGCTGGCCGCCTATCGCCAGAGCCGCGACCAGATCATCACCCGCATGATCGACCGCTTCGGCCCGCCGACCCAGCCGCAGGACGGTGCGCGGGACGGCGATTGAACTGCCGCGCACCCCGGCCATGCGCGCCCGCGATGCCCCGGATGGGTGCTGCCGGCGGCAGGGCCGCCGTCTTGCGGCGCTCCTTCCGCCGCGCGGGGGAACCGAATGGCGGCGTCGCGCCTTTCTGATGATCGCGGGGCCGTCCGGCTGCCGCGAATGCCATTAACAGGAAAGACATATGCAGGATATCCTTGCCCTTCTTCAGGACCCCGCCGCCTGGGTCGCACTGGTCACGCTGATGGTGATGGAGGTGGTCCTGGGGATCGACAACCTGATCTTCATCTCGATTCTGTCGAACAAGCTGCCGCCCGCGCAGCGTCACCGCGCGCGCCGCATCGGCATCAGCCTGGCGCTGATCATGCGCCTGGGCCTGCTGGCGACCGTCGCCTGGATCGTGCAGCTGACCACGCCGGTGGTCACCATCCTGGGCAACGAACTGTCCTGGAAGGACATGATCCTGATCGCGGGCGGGCTGTTCCTGGTCTGGAAGGCGACGAAGGAGATCCACCATCACGTCGATCCCTCGGACAAGGGGGAAAGCCCGATCGGCGGCCATGTCGCCGCGACCTTCGGCGGCGTGGTGGCGCAGATCCTGGTCCTGGACCTGGTGTTCTCCATCGACAGCATCATCACCGCCGTCGGCATGACCCCGCATATCGAGATCATGGTGGTGGCGGTCGTCGTCGCGGTGACGGTGATGCTGCTGGCCGCCGATCCGCTGGCGAATTTCATCGAGAAGAACCCGACCATCGTCATGCTGGCGCTGTCCTTCCTGCTGCTGATCGGCACGACGCTGATCGCCGAGGGCTTCGGCGTGCATGTGCCCAAGGGCTATGTCTATGCGGCGATGGCCTTCTCGGCGCTGGTCGAGATGCTGAACATGCTGGCCCGCAACGCCCGCCTGCGCAAGGCGGGCAAGGCCGTCCGCTAGGGCCTTCCGCCAGGGCCGGGGGCATCCGCGCCACGGGTCCGGTCATGCGGCGTCCCGCATGGCCGGGCCGCGTTGCCAAAAGCGCGCGAAGCGTCTATCTGTCAGGGAACCGCGACCGAAAGGACAGGACCTTGCGCGACCTCAGGATTCCGGATCAGCGCCATCCCGAGAAGGCCCACCGGCCCGATCAGGCCCAGCCAAAGAAACCCGACTGGATCCGCGTCAAGGCGCCGACCTCGGAAGGTTACAAGCAGACCCGCGATCTCTTGCGCGAGCATCGCCTGTCCACCGTCTGCGAGGAAGCCGGCTGCCCCAATGTGGGCGAATGCTGGAGCCAGGGCCACGCCACCATGATGATCATGGGCGAGATCTGCACCCGCGGCTGCACCTTCTGCAACGTCGCCACCGGCAAGCCCAATGCGCTGGACCTGTTCGAGCCCGGCCGCGTCGCCCATGCGGTCCAGAAGCTGGGCCTGAACCACGTCGTCATCACCAGCGTGGACCGCGACGACCTGGACGACGGCGGCGCGGAACATTTCGCCCAGACGATCCGCGCGATCCGCCACCGCTCGCCCGCCTCGACCATCGAGGTGCTGACCCCCGACTTCCTGAAGTCGAAGCCCGGCTCGCTGGAGGCGGTGGTCGAGGCGCGGCCCGATGTCTTCAACCACAACCTGGAAACCGTGCCGGGCCTCTATCCGACGGTGCGGCCCGGCGCGCGCTATTTCCACAGCCTGCGACTGCTCCAGAAGGTCAAGGAGCTGGATCCGGCCATGTTCACCAAGTCCGGCATCATGGTCGGGCTGGGCGAGGATCGCCAGGGCGTCTTGCAGGTCATGGACGACATGCGCGCCGCCGATATCGACTTCATGACCATCGGCCAGTATCTGCAGCCGACGCCCAAGCATCACCGCGTCGACCGCTTCGTCACGCCCGAGGAATTCGCCAGCTACGAGAAGGCGGCCTACGGCAAGGGCTTCCTGATGGTTTCGGCCACGCCGCTGACCCGGTCCTCCTATCACGCCGGCGACGATTTCGCCCGGCTGCGCGCCGCCCGGCTGGAGAAGCTGGGCCGCGCCTGACGCGGCTTTCGGGCGCATGACGGCCCTTGCAAATCCCTTCGCCGCACCTTAGGCGAAAGGCAGGCCCGAGTGGCGGAATGGTAGACGCAGCGGATTCAAAATCCGCCGCCGCAAGGCATGCCGGTTCGAGTCCGGCCTCGGGTACCACCGCAAGATCAATGGATTGGCGGCAACCGCGTGACGGGGCTATCCCGGCGCGGCGGGATGTCCCGATCCGTCTTCGCGTTCGGCCTGACCTTGCGCTGCCGGCAGCGCATTTCCCGATTCGCCCTGCCGCCACGGACTATCCCTTCGCCAGGCGTTCCCGGCGCGGATCATCCGGTGGCGAAGCCGCCTCCGCCCGCCCGTGGCGGAGGCGCGGGTTCAGACGTCCAGTTCCTCGACGAAGCGGGCGTTTTCCTGGATATATTCGAAGCGCAGCTCGGGCTTCTTGCCCATCAGGCGCTCGACCAGGTCGCCGGTCTCGCCGCCATCCTCGTCGTCGATGCTGACCCGGATCAGCTTGCGCGTCTTGGGGTTCATCGTCGTGTCCTTCAGGTCCTTGGCGTCCATCTCGCCCAGGCCCTTGAAGCGCTGCACGTCGATCTTGCCCTTGCCGCCCAGACCCTTGGCCAGCATCCGCTCCTTTTCCGCGTCGTCGGCGACATAGATGCGATGCGCGCCCTGCGTCAGCCGGTAGAGCGGCGGGCAGGCCAGATAGAGGTGCCCCTTGTCGATCAGCGGCCGCATCTGGGTGAAGAAGAAGGTCATCAGCAGGCTGGCGATATGGGCGCCGTCGACATCGGCATCGGTCATGATGATGACCTTGTCATAGCGCAGATCGTCGACATTGAAGCGAGAGCCCATGCCCACGCCAAGCGCCTGGCAGAGATCGTTGATCTCCTGGTTGGCGCCCATCTTCGAGGACGCCGCGCCCAGCACGTTCAGGATCTTGCCGCGCAGGGGCAGCAGCGCCTGGTTGGTGCGGTCGCGCGCCATCTTGGCGCTGCCGCCCGCGCTGTCGCCCTCGACGATGAACAGTTCCGTGCCGTCGCGATTCGTGGCGCTACAATCGACCAGCTTGCCCGGCAGGCGCAGCTTCTTGGTGGCCGTCTTGCGGGCGGTTTCCTTTTCCTGCCGCCGGCGCAGCCGTTCCTCGGCCCGCAGCACCAGGAAATCCAGGATCGCACCGGCCGATTTCGTGTCCGAGGCCAGCCAGTTGTCGAAATGGTCGCGCACCGCGCCCTCGACCAGCCGCGCGGCCTCGGTCGTGGCCAGCCGGTCCTTGGTCTGGCCGACGAATTCGGGTTCGCGGATGAAGCAGCTGACCAGCGCGCAGCCGCCGGTCAGCAGGTCCTCGCGGGTGATCTGCGCGGCCTTCTTGTTGCTGACACGCTCGCCATAGGCGCGGATGCCCTTGAGGATCGCGGACCAGAAGCCGGCCTCGTGGGTGCCGCCCTCGGGCGTCGGCACGGTGTTGCAATAGGACTGGATGAAGCCGTCGCGCGAAGGCGTCCAGTTGATCGCCCAGTCGACCTTGCCCGGCGCGTTGAAGCGGCGGAAATCGACGCTGCCGGCGAAGGGCCGGTCGGCATAGGTGGTGGTGCCGCTCAGCGTCTCGGCCAGATAGTCGGCCAGCCCGCCGGGAAAGTGGAAGGTCGCCTCGCGCGGGGTCTCGCCGTCGTCGATCTCGGATTTCCAGCGGATTTCCACGCCCGAGAACAGGTAGGCCTTGGATTTCACCATCTTCAACAGCCGCGCCGGCTTGAAGCGGTGATGGCCGAAGATCTCCTCGTCGGCATGGAAGGTGACGGTGGTGCCGCGCCGGTTGGGGGCGGCGCCGATGCGCTCCACCGGCCCCAGCGGGATCCCGCGCGAAAAGCTCTGCTGGAACAGTTCCTTGTTGCGGGCCACCTGCACGACCATGCTGTCGGAAAGCGCGTTCACGACCGAGGCGCCGACCCCGTGCAGCCCGCCCGAGGTCTGGTAGGCATCGCCCGAGAACTTGCCGCCCGCGTGCAGCGTGCACAGGATCACCTCCAGCGCCGACTTGCCGGGGAACTTGGGATGCGGGTCGATGGGGATGCCGCGGCCGTTGTCGCGGATCACCACGCTGAAATCGGCCAGCAGCTCGACCTCGATCCGGCTGGCATGGCCCGCCACCGCCTCGTCCATCGAGTTGTCGAGGATTTCCGCGACCAGGTGGTGCAGCGCGCGCTCGTCGGTGCCGCCGATATACATGCCGGGGCGCTTGCGGACGGGCTCCAGCCCCTCCAGCACCTCGATCGAGGCGGCCGAGTAGCTGTCGGCATTCGGGTCGGCGGCGGAAAGAAGATCGTCGGCCATTCGGGTCTGCTCGTTCTTGTTCTGATGCGCGCGACTATCTCACGTCCGGGGCGGGCGCGGCAAGGGTTTGTGGGGCAGGGCTTGTGGCGCGGCTGTGGCCGATCCGCAACCCCTTGCGGATTTCGGCGGCAGATTGACGCCGGCGCGGGCGTCTATTCCGGTTCCGCCGCGCGGGCCTGCCACATCTTGTGGAAGGCCGGGCGGGACTGGCAGGCTTCCAGCCAGCGGCAGATCGCCGGGAAATCCTGCATCAGGGGGGTCCAGGACTGCGCATAGCGCAGCACCTCGGCCATGTTCAGGTCGGCGACGGTGAAGCGGCTGCCGACCAGGTGGCCATGGCGGGCCAGGTGATCCTCCAGGACCGCGAAGGGGCGGCGCAGCCGTTCGGCGGCGGTGTCGATGGCGGCGGCCTCCTGCGGGTCGCCGCTGCCGCCGCGGGCGTGCAGGAACAGGATGGTCAGCGCGTCGGGCTCGATGCTGGCCGTGGCGTAGAAGCTCCATTGCATCATCAGCGCGTCCTCGGCGGCGTCCTGCGGCCCGACCGGGGCGCCATGCCTGCGCGCCAGATACAGCGTGCAGGCCATCGATTCGCTCAGCACCAGCCCGTCATCCTCGATCACCGGGATCGCGCCGGCCGGCGACAGCGCCAGGAAATCGGCCGAGCGGGTGTTCGGGGGCGCATCCGGCGCCTGCGGATCGGGCAGGCGATAGGCCTGGATCACCGGGTTCTGGGTGAAGGGCAGGTCCAGTTCGTGGCACAGCCAGATCAGGCGCGAGGCGCGCGAGCGGGTGACGCCGTGGATGGTCAGCATGGGCGGTCTCCTTCTGTCAGCGGCAGGTTAGATGCCACGCAAGGCGACGAAAAGCCGCATCATTTGATCCTGCTCAAGGCCATGCGGCGAAAGCGCGGCTAGAATCGGCAGGATTGAACGAGTGATTGGTTAAGGAGGGAAGATGACCGAAACGCAAGCCCCCGCCCTGCAGGACCTGCCCACCATGGCTGAACCCGTGGCCGAACCCGTGGCCCAGCCGGTCGCGGATCCCGCTCCGGCCCCGTCCCGCGCCGCCCGCAAACCGGCCGCCTTCCCGACCGCCTCGCCCGATTCCGTCCGCCTGGCCTTCGAATCCGGCCGCTATCCCTATGCCAACCGCATGGGCCGGCGCGCCTACGAGGCCGAGAAGGCGCGCCTGCAGGCGGAACTGCTGAAGGTGCAGATCTGGTCGCAGGAGACCGGGCAGAAATTCGTGATCCTGTTCGAGGGGCGCGACGCCGCCGGCAAGGGCGGCACGATCAAGCGCTTCAACGAACATCTGAACCCGCGCTTCGCCCGCGTCGTGGCGCTGAACAAGCCCACCGAGGAAGAGCGCGGCCAGTGGTATTTCCAGCGCTATGTCCAGCATCTGCCCACCGCCGGTGAAATGGTCTTCTACGACCGCAGCTGGTACAACCGCGCCGGGGTCGAGCGGGTGATGGGCTTCTGTTCGCCCAACGACTACCTGGAATTCATGCGCCAGGCCCCGGAATTCGAGCGGATGCTGGTCCGGTCGGGCATCCGGCTCTACAAATACTGGTTTTCCGTCACCCAGGCCGAGCAGCGCCGCCGCTTCCTGTCGCGCGAGACCGATCCGCTGAAGCGCTGGAAGCTGTCGCCCATCGACAAGGCCAGCCTCGACAAGTGGGAGGACTATACCGAGGCGAAGGAGGCGATGTTCTTCTATACCGACACCGCCGACGCGCCCTGGGTGATCGTCAAGTCGAACGACAAGAAGCGCGCCCGGCTGAACTGCATGCGGCATTTCCTGTCGACGCTGGACTATCCCGACAAGGACCCCGAGCTGGTCACGCCGCCCGATCCGCTGATCGTCGGCCAGGCCAGCCATGTCGTCCACGGCGCGGCCCATATCCTGGGCGCGGCCCAGCATCCCGACAGCCGCAAGACGCCGCGGCAGGAGGCCCCGGCCGGGGCCTGACCCGCCCGCCATCGCCGCTGGCGCCGGTTTGACACATGTCAAGGCGGGCGGATCCGGCCGCGCCTAGAACGGGGGCGCGAAACAGGAGCGATTCCCCGATGTCCGTCCCCGAACTGGACCCGCCCAGCCTATATGCCAAGCGCGAGCCGATCTTTCCCAAGCGGGTGCAGGGCAGGTTCCGCCGGCTGAAATGGGTCGTCATGGCGGTCACGCTGGCGATCTATTACGTCACGCCCTGGCTGCGCTGGGACCGGGGGCCGAACATGCCCGACCAGGCGGTGCTGGTCGACCTGGCCAACCGGCGCTTCTTCTTCTTCTGGATCGAGATCTGGCCGCATGAATTCTATTTCGTCGCGGGCCTGCTGGTCATGGCCGGGCTGGGGCTGTTCCTGTTCACCTCGGCGCTGGGGCGGGTCTGGTGCGGCTATGCCTGCCCGCAGACCGTCTGGACCGACCTGTTCATCCTGGTCGAACGCTGGATCGAGGGCGACCGCAACAACCGCATCCGCCTGCACCGGCAGCGATGGAACGCCCAGAAGATCCGCCTGACTGCGGTGAAATGGACCGCCTGGCTGCTGATCGCGCTGCTGACCGGCGGGGCGTGGGTGTTCTATTTCACCGATGCGCCGACGCTGCTGCACAACCTGCTGGCGGGACAGGCCCATCCCGTCGCCTATATCACCATCGCCATCCTGACCGGCACGACCTTCCTGTTCGGCGGCTTCGCGCGCGAACAGATCTGCATCTATGCCTGCCCCTGGCCGCGCATCCAGGCCGCGATGATGGACGAGGACACGCTGACCGTCGGCTATCGCGACTGGCGCGGAGAGCCGCGCGGCAAGGCGGCCCGCGCCAGCGCCGCGCCCGATCCGCGCGGCGACTGCATCGACTGCATGGCCTGCGTGAATGTCTGCCCGATGGGCATCGACATCCGCGACGGCCAGCAGATGGAATGCATCACCTGCGCGCTGTGCATCGATGCCTGCGACGAGATCATGGACCGGATCGGCAAGCCGCGCGGCCTGGTCGGCTATCTGGCGCTGAGCGACGAGACCGCGGAACGGGCGGGCGCCCATCCGCGCCCGGTGCTGAAACATGTGCTGCGGCCGCGCACGCTGCTCTATTTCACGCTCTGGTCCGGGATCGGCGCGGCGTTGGTGGTGGCGCTGTTCCTGCGCTCGGCGGTGGACCTGAACGTGACGCCGGTGCGCAACCCGCTTTTCGTCACGCTGTCGGACGGCTCGATCCGCAATACCTACGAGGTCCGGCTGCGCAACAAGGAACACGAGGCGACCGTCTACCGGATCTCGGTGAGGGGCGCGGATACCGAACCGCTGCTGCTGGCGATCGAGGGCGCGCAGGGCGACCGGGTCGAGGTGCCCGCCGACCAGACGCTGGAACGGCGGCTCTACCTGACCGCCCCGGCAGGCGCGGCGCTGGCGGGCAGGGCCACCCAACCCATCGAACTGATCGTCGAGAACCTGGACCAGCCGGCCCGCGCCTCGGTCGCCACGGTCTTCCACGGCAAGGAGTGAGATGCATGAAACGCGAACTGACCGGCCGCCATGTCCTTGCGATCACGCTGACCGCCTTCGGAATCATCATCGCGGTGAACCTGTTCATGGCCTTCAAGGCCGTCGGCACCTTTCCGGGGCTGGAGGTCGCCAATTCCTATGTCGCCTCGCAGAAATTCGACCGCGAACGCGCCGCGCAGCAGGCGCTCGGCTGGACTGCCAGGGCAAGCCATGACGGCCAGGTCCTGTCGCTGGAGATCACCGACGCCCAGGGCCTGCATCCGATGATCCGCAGCCTCTCGGCCAGCATCGGCCGGCCCACCCATGTGCGCGACGACCGGGAACTGGCGCTGACCCATGAGGGCGGCGCCTTCCGCACGCCCTTGCAGCTGCAGCCCGGCGCCTGGATCATCCACCTGAATGCGACGGCCGCCGACGGGACCGAATTCCGCCAGCGGCTGGACCATTTCGTCCGCGGCGCGAGGTAGCGCCATGGCCGAGCTTTCCGCCGCCCGGATCAGCGCCTGCCCGGCCTGCGACGCCGCCCCCCTGGCCGAAAGGCTGGCCGAGACCCGCCAGGCGCAGGCGGACGGCACGCTGATCCTGTCGCTGCCGACCGCGCATTGCGCCACCTGCATCACCGATGTCGAACGGGCGCTGCTGGCCCGGCCCGGCGTGCGCGCCGCCCGCGTCAACCTGACCCTGCGCCGCGTCACCGTCGACGCGCCGGGCCTGACCGCCGAGGACCTAATCGCGGTCCTGGCGGCCATCGGCTACGAGGCGCATGAGCTCGACCCCGACGCGCTCTCGGCCACCGCCGCCGACCGCCAGGGCCGCGACCTCCTGATGCGCATCGGCGTGTCGGGCTTCGCGATGATGAACATCATGATCCTCTCGGTCGCGGTCTGGTCGGGGGCCGAGGCCGCCACCCGCGACCTGTTCCACTGGATCTCGGGCGCGATCGCGCTGCCGACGGTGGTCTTCGCGGGCCAGCCCTTCTTCGCCAGCGCCTGGCGCGCGCTGAAGGCGCGGCGGCTGGGCATGGACGTGCCGATCTCGCTGGCACTGATCCTGGCCACCGCGATCTCGTTCTTCGAGACCCTCCATTCCGGCCACCACGCCTATTTCGACGCGGCGGTGATGCTGTGCTTCTTCCTGCTGATCGGCCGCTACCTGGACCATCGCACCCGCGCCATCGCCCGTTCCGCCGCGGCCGAGCTGTCGGCTCTGGAAGTCCCGCGCGCCACCCTGCTTCGCACTCCTTCCAAATACCTTGCAGGGGGTCCGGGGGACGCAAGGTCCCCCGGCCTCGCCACCCATGACATGGCCGAGGAGATCGTGCCCGTCGCGACCCTGCGTCCGGGCGACCTGATCCGCATCCGCCCCGGCGGGCGCATCCCCGCCGATGGCGAGATCATCGAGGGCCATTCCGAGATCGACCGCGCGCTGCTGACCGGCGAGACGCTGCCGGTTCCCGCCGCGCCGGGCCTCGCCCTCTCGGCCGGAGAGGTGAACCTGACCGGCCCGCTGGTGATGCGGGTGACGGCGGCGGGGCGCGACAGCTCGCTTTCGCGGCTGACCGCGCTGGTCGAGGCCGCCGAATCCGCGCGCGGCCGCTATACCTCGCTGGCCGAGCGCGCCTCGCGCGGCTATTCGCCGGCCGTGCATCTCTTGGCCGCGGCCAGTTTCGCGGGCTGGTTCTGGGCCACGGGCGATCTGCGGCTGGCGGTCAATATCGCGGCCGCGGTGCTGATCATCACCTGTCCCTGCGCGCTGGGGCTTGCCGTTCCCGCGGTCGTCACCACTGCCTCGGGGCGGCTGTTCCGGCGCGGGCTGCTGATCAAGGACGGCACGGCGCTGGAACGGCTGGCCGATGTCGATACCGTGGTCTTCGACAAGACCGGCACGCTGACCCTGGGCCAGCCGAAGCTGCTGTCCTGCGATGTCCTGCCGCATGACCTGCGCCCGGTGGCGCTGGCCCTGGCGCTGGCCTCGGCCCATCCGCTGTCGCAGGCCCTGGCCGAGGCCCTGGCCGGAACCGCGCCCGCCGCGCTTGACGACCTGCGCGAACAGCCGGGCTTCGGCGTCGCGGCGCGCTGGCAGGGCCGGCCGGTGCGGCTGGGACGCGCTGACTGGCTGGGGGCCTCGGACAGCAGCGACAGCGCGGCCAGCGCCACCTGGCTGGGCATCGGCGACCAGGCGCCGATCCGGCTGGATTTCACCGACAGCCTGCGTCCCGGCGCCGCCGAATGCGTGGCGCGGCTGCGCGAAGACGGCGCGCGGGTCATCCTGCTGTCGGGCGACCGCCCGGCGGCGGTGGCCGATATCGCCGCCCGGCTGGGGATCGGCGAATGGCATGCGGGCGTCGCGCCGCAGGAAAAGGCCGCGATGGTGGCGGAGCTGGGCGGGCAGGGCACGCATGTGCTGATGGTCGGCGACGGGCTGAACGACACCGCGGCGCTGGCCTCGGCCCATGCCTCGATCTCGCCCGCCTCGGCGCTGGACGCGGCGCGGGTGGCCAGCGACATGGTGCTGACCGGCAAGGACCTGGCCCCGGTGGCCGATGCCCTGCTGACCGCCCGCGCGGCGACGCGCCGCATCCGGGAAAACTTTGCGATCTCGATCGCCTATAATATCATCGCCGTGCCCGTGGCGATCGCCGGATTCGCGACCCCGCTTCTGGCGGCGCTGGCCATGTCGGTCAGCTCGATCACGGTGACGCTGAACGCCCTGCGGCTGCGCAAGTAAGGACGCGACATGGAAATCCTGGCGATCCTGATCCCGGTCTCCCTCGGCCTCGGCGCGGCGGGGCTGGTGGCCTTCGTCTGGGCCCTGCGCGCCCGCCAGTTCGAGGATCCCAAGGGCGATGCCGAACGCATCCTCAGCGATGCCTGGGACGACCGGCCGAAACCGGACTGAACGGCCGCCATCAGGCCACCCGGATAATTTCGCCTAATGGAAATCCCGGCTGGGGAAGAGGTGCTTGGCCTGTTCCCGCGGATGGCGGGCGCGCGCGGGCCGGCGGGGGGCGTTGTCGGCCTGCGGATGGGGGAGGCAGACGGCCTGATCCAGCGGGTGGCCCAGCTCGGTCAGGCGGTGGGACAGGTCCTCGATCCGCCGCGCGATCAGATGCACGACGATCCCCTCGCGCTGCAGATGGCCGGTGACCCGCAGCAGCCGCCCGCCCATGACCATGCGGCGAAAGCGCCGATAGACGCCGCGCCAGACGACGATGTTCGAGGTGCCGGTCTCATCCTCCAGCGTCAGGAAGATCACGCCCGAGGCGGTGCCGGGGCGCTGGCGGGTGATGACCAGGCCGCAGACGCTGACCTCTCCGACGGGCGCCTCGGCCAGGCGGTCATGCGGCATCAGGCCGGGGATCGAGGGGCGCAGCAGTTCCATCGGATGGGCGCGCAGCGTCAGGCGGGTGGCGACGTAATCCTCGACCACCTCCTCGCCCGGCTGCATGGCGGGCAGCCGGACCTGCGGCTCGGCGATGCTTTCGCCGTCGATCGGGTCGCCGAACAGCGGCAGCGGCATCTGGCCGCGGATCGCCCGGACCTGCCACAGCGCCTGCCGCCGCGACAGGCCCAGCCCGGCGAAGGCATCCGCCTCGGCCAGCCGCTCCAGCACCTCGGGGGCGGCGCTGGCGCGCAGCCACAGCGCCTGCGGGTCGGGATAGCCGTTGCCGCGCGCCTCGGTGATCCGTTCGGCATCCTGCTGCCGGAAGCCCCTGATCTGCCGGAAGCCCAGCCGCAGGGCCAGCTGCCCGTCGCCGCGCCGCTCCAGCAGGTTGTCCCAACCGCTGGCATTCACGCAGATCGGCCGGACCTCGACCCCGTGGTCGCGGGCGTCGCGGACGATCTGGGCGGGGGCGTAGAAGCCCATCGGCTGCGAATTCAGCAATGCGCAGGCAAAGACCGCCGGGTGATGGCATTTCAGCCACGAGGACACATAGGTCAGCAGCGCGAAGGCCGCCGCATGGCTTTCGGGAAAGCCGTAATCGGAAAAGCCCCTGATCTGCGCGAAGCAACGCTCGGCGAAGTCGCGTTCATAGCCGTTGGCGATCATGCCATCGACGAATTTCTGCTCGAAATGGTCCACCGTGCCCATGTTGCGGAACGAGGCGAGGCTGCGGCGCAGCTTGTCGGCCTCTTCGTCGGAGAAGCCCGCCGCCACCACGGCGATGCGCATCGCCTGTTCCTGGAACAGCGGCACGCCCAGGGTCTTGGACAGCACCCCTTCCAGCGCGTCCGAGGGATAAACGACGTCTTCCAGCCCCTGGCGGCGGCGCAGATAGGGCTGGACCATGCCGCCCTGGATCGGGCCGGGGCGGACGATGGCGACCTCGATCACCAGGTCGTAGAATTTCCTGGGCTGCATCCGGGGCAGGAAATTCATCTGCGCCCGGCTCTCGACCTGGAACACCCCGACCGCATCGGCGCGGCACAGCATGTCATAGGTCGCCTTGTCGTCGCATTTGATATTCTTCAGGGTCAGGTCCTGCCCTTCATGTTCGCGCATCAAATCGAAGGCCCGGCGCAGGCAGGACAGCATTCCCAGCCCCAGCACGTCGACCTTGAGGATCCTCAGCTCGTCGATGTCGTCCTTGTCCCATTCGATGACGGTGCGATCCTCCATCGCGGCATTCTCGATGGGGCACAGCTGGTCCAGCCGGCCGCGGGTGATGACCAGCCCGCCGACATGCTGGGACAGGTGGCGGGGAAAGCCGATGATCTCGCGGATCAGCTCGATGGTCCGGGCAAGGCGGCGGTCCGAGGGGTCCAGCCCCAGCTCGCGGATATGGCCGGGATCGGCGCCGCCATTCGACAGGCCCCAGATCTGGCCCGACAGGCTGGCCGTCACGTCCTGCGACAGGCCCATGACCTTGCCCACCTCGCGGATCGCGGCACGGGACCGGAAATGGATCACCGTGGCGCAAAGCCCGGCGCGGTGGCGGCCGTATTTCCTGTAGATCCACTGGATCACCTCCTCGCGTCGTTCATGTTCGAAATCGACGTCGATATCGGGCGGCTCGCCCCGGTGGCGGGACACGAAACGCTCGAACACCATGCTGATCTGGTCGGGCGAGACATCGGTGATGCCAAGCGCCCAGCAGATGATCGAATTGGCCGCCGAGCCGCGCCCCTGGCACAGGATGCCGATGCTGCGGGCATAGTGCACGATGTCGTGGACGGTCAGGAAATAGGCGGGAAAATCCATCTCGGCCACCAGGGCCAGCTCCTTCTCGGCCAGCTGGCGATGGCGCTCGGGAACGCTCTCGGGAGAGCAGCGCCGCGCCAGCCCCTTGTGTACCAGCCGCTCAAGCCGCGCCTGCGGGGCCTCGCCCGCGGCGATTTCCTCGGGATAGTCATGCGCCAGCTGCGACAGGCAGAAATCGCAGCGGGCGGCGATCTGGATCGTGCGGCAGAGGGCGGCGGGATGGGCATGAAACAGCCGCGCCATCTCGGCCGGGGATTTCAGGCGGCGCTCGGCATTCGGCAGGGCGCGGGTGCCGATCCGGTCGATGGTGCAGCCCTCGCGCAGGCAGGTCAGCACATCGGCCAGCGGGCGGCGATGGGCGCGGTGCATCAGCACGTCGCCCACCGCCACCATCGGCGCCCCCGCCCGCCGCGCCAGCCCCGCGCAGAGATCGAACCACGCCTGGTCGCTGCCGTCATAGCGCGGCGCGGCGCCCAGGAAGACCTGGCCCGGATAGCGCGCGCTCAGCGTCGCGACCGGGTCCTCGGCCCGGTGGGGGGCGTCGGCGGGGGGCAGGGCGATCAGGATCATCCCCGCGCATCCCCTTTGCAGATCGTCCAGGCGCAGATGGCATTCGCCCTTGCCCGCGCGCCGCTTGCCCCGCGTCAGCAGCCGCGACAGGCGGTGCCAGGCGGCGCGGTCGGTCGGCAGGGCCAGCCATTCCACCGGGCAGTCGCGCAGCACCAGGCGGCTGCCGGGGATCAGCCGGGGCAGGCGGCCGGGCGGGGCGGCGACCTTCCGGGCAGGCTCCACCGGCTGGCGGCTGGAGGGATCGAGGCGCGGGATTGTCTCGACCGGCCGGGCTTCCTTGGCCGCCCGCCCCAGCTCCTTCAGCGCCCGCCAGGCGCGGACCACGCCCGCCACCGAGTTGCGGTCGGTGATGGCGATGGCCTCCAGCCCCAGCTCGGTGGCGCGCTGGACCAGTTCGTGGGGATGCGAGGCGCCGGTCAGGAAGGTGAAATTGCTGGTCACGCAAAGCTCGGCATAGCCGGGCAGGGGGCAAGGCTGCGGATCGGGCTGCGGATCGGGCAGCGGATCTGTCGGGGCGGTCATGCGAATTCCCCCTGCACGAACCAGCCGGGCCGTTGCGGCGTAAAGAACAGCCACAGCCTGCGCCCCTGCCGGGTCTCCACCAGCCAGTAGTCGCGCAGGCCCGAACGCCAGCCCTCGTCCTCCAGCCACCATTCCGGGGCGATGCGTTCGGGGCCGGTGGCGCGGGCGGTGGCCAGGGTTTCGCCGCGCCAGCGGAACTGCCGGGGCGGGCGGCTTTCGCGGCCGGTGACGGGCTCGGGCGGAAACAGCAGCAGGGGCCGCGGGCGCGGGCTGGCCCAGCCGGTGCCGGGTTCGGAAAAGGCCGCCGGCGCGACCAGGAAGGCGCGTTCGGGGATGTGGCTGTCGGCGGGCAGGAAGCGGCGGATGTTCTCAAGCCCGATCCGCGTGCCGATCCGGGTGATCAGGTCCGCCAGCCGGTCGCCGCGCCTCGAGCCGACATGGCTGAGCTGCCGCGCCGGCAGCGATTCGACCACCATGGCCGCCAGCCGCATCTGGTCGATGCCGAAGCCGGCATCCACCTCGGCGACGGCGCGCTGGAACAGCGGCAGGATGCGGGCGGGATCGCGCAGGGGGCGGGCCAGGCGCAGCTCGACCTGGCGGCTGTCGCGGTCGACCCGGCGCAGCGTCAGCTGCAGCACCCGCGCCCCCGCCTGCTGCGCGGCCAGCGTCGCGCAGAGCCGGTCCAGCAGCCGCGCCGTGCCGGCCATCACATCCGCCGTCAGCCCGACCGGCTCGGGCAGGGTCAGCCGCACGCCGTAATGGGGCGGATCGGCCAGCGGCGAGACCTCTTCCGGCTGGCGGCCAAGCGCCTGATCCAGCCGCAGCAGCAGCCCCGGCCCGAAGCGGCGGGCCAGCGGCGCGCGGGCAGCCCCGGCCAGATCGCCCACCGTGCGCAGCCCCAGCCGCTGCAGGGGGATGACGGTCCGCTCCTCCAGCCGCAGCGCGGCGACGGGCAGCCTGGCCAGCGCCGCCAGCGTCTGTCCCGGCGCCGCCTGGCCCTCATGGTAATGGGCCAGCGCCCAGGCCGCCCCGCGCGTATCGGCCAGCCCGATCCGCAGCGCGATGCCCGCCCGGCCCAGCCTGTGGCGCATGTCGGCCAGCATCATCGCCTCGCCGCCGAACAGATGCGCCGCGCCGGTGATGTCCAGGACCAGCCCGTCCTCGCCCTCCAGCCCGACCCAGGGGCAATAGCGCGTGGCCCAACGGCGCAGCATCTGCAGGAAGCGCCGGTCGCCCACCGGATCGGCCGGGCGGCTTTGCAGGCCGGGACAGAAGGCGCGGGCATCGGCAAGGGTCATGCCGCGGTAAAGCCCCGCCGCCTCGGCCTGCGGGTTCAGGCAATGCAGGCGGTCGGCATTGTCCTGGGCAAGCGTCAGCGCGAAGGGCCCGTCAGCCGGGCGCGCCCGCAGGGCCCGGTCGCTTGCCAGCCGGGGAAACCACAGAGAGACGATGCGCCGTTCCATCCCATCGAACATGCCAGGCACCCAATGTTCCTGATTTGTTCTTGATAAGCTCCCATCGCTGCAAAGTCGAGTCGCCCGCCGCCGCGCCCGGATCGAAGCCGGGGTCGAAGACCGGGTCGCAGCGCCAGCGGGTCTCGGCGGCATTGCTGCCCATCCGTTCCGCGGCGATCAGGCAGATGCCGGTGGCCTGCCCGGCCTTGGCGGCCAGCTGCAGCCGCCGTCCCGGCGTCAGGCCAAGCGGCTGGCCCAGCTCGACCACGACCAGCGGCAGCGATCCGTCGCGCAGGGCTTCCTCGGCCACGGCCAGGGCCTCGGTCTGGTCGTCCACCTGCGCGACCAGGAGGCGCGAGGGGTCGAAAAACGCGCCCAGCCCCAGCGGGTTCAGCCCGCCGGGCCGCCTTGTGTCATGCACCCACAACAGATCGCCCCCGGCCTGCGCGGCGTAGATGGCGGCAAAGGCCGGGGCGGCGGGGCCGCAGGCCTCGTGCATGCGGGCAGGGCGCAGGGGAAAGCCGGTCAGCGGGTCGGAATGCATGGCCGCGAACCTATCCCGAAAGCGGGGCGATGCAAATGCCGGTTTCGGCTGACAATGACGCGATCCCGCCCCGGCGGCATATTGAGTCCGCCGCCGGATTGCCCCATCCTCGGCCCCGTTGTAACGAGCGTGGGGGTGCCGGATGGTCGGGATTGCAGGATCGCGGATGTCGCGCAGGGCGGTCCTGCTGGGCGGTCTGGCGGCGCTTCCCCTGACGGCCGGGACATTGCGCGCGCAGGCCCCGGCCTTTCCGCGCCCCGCCTCGACCGGGCTCTCGCGCAGCATCCACAGCGGCCACAGCCTGACCGATGCCTATGTGCATTCCGGCGAATGGCCCGGCGCGTTGCGCAGCATCCGCAACACCCTGATGCGGCCCGAGGACTGGGGCGAGACCCATGTGGTCAAGTCCACCATTCCGGGCGCGCCGCTGCATTGGCGCTGGAACCATCACCGCGACCTGTCGGGCGGCGACGATGCGCGCAGCGACATCGGCCGCTTCGATACGCTGATGATCACCGAGGGCGGCCCGCCGCCGCGCGCCCATCACGCCCCCGACGCGGAATGGATGGCCGAGACGCTGGACTATCTGTGCCGCTTCACCGCCAATGCGATCGAGAACGGCAATGGCGGGCAGGGCGCGCTGGACGTCATCCTGTGGTCGATCTGGCCCTCGCTGCATGGCTGGCCCGACAGTCCCTCCTGGGGGCCGGTCGGCGATTTCCGCGCCTGCCTGCCGGAATACGGGCGCAGCTTCAAGTTCATGGCGGATTATGCGTCCTGGAAGATGCGCCAGCTCTATCCCGCGCTGCCGGGGGACTGGCGGGTCTGGCTGTTTCCCGGCCATCTGTGGATGGCGCGGGTCCATGACGACCTGCGGAAGGGCGCGGTGCCGGGGATCCGCGACATGGCAGGGCTTTTCACGGACGACATCCACCCCAACGGCATCGCCGGCTATGGCCTGGCCGCGCTGGTCGCGACCGGGCTCTACCAGGTCGATCTGGCCGCGCGGCCGCGGCTGCATGTCGAGAAGGGCGTCAGCCGCGAGCAGGCCGCCTATTTCTGGCAGCTGGCATGGCAGATCTGCCGCAGCTACGAGCCGGTCGGCATGGGCGGGACCGAGGGCGCCGAGCGCGTCTTCGATCCTGCCCGCGACGGCGATCCCCTGCCGGGCTGGACGCTGGCGGCGGCGGGATAGACGAGGGGGCTGCTGGCTGGCCCGGACGCGCATCGCAGGAATCCGTTAAATGTTCTTAAAAAGTTCTTTACCGAATCGCCGCGATGTGAGAACAAACCAGCAACAAACAGGAGAACCGCCATGTCCCGCGACCTTTTCTTCGATCTCATGGGTGTTGCCGCCATCTCGGTGACGACGCTTGTCACGCTCTGGCTGCCTGCGATCCTGCAGGCCTGACCCCTGCCTTGTTCCGGTTTCTGCCCCGCGTTGCGAATGCGGCGCCACCGCCTGTGCGCCCGCTTGTCCCCTGCACGCGCAACTTGACCGGCCCCTTCCAGGGCCGGTTTTTTCTTGGCGGGCTTTCGGGGCGCAAGGTCAGGCGGCGGCGGCCAGGGCCTCGTCCATCGCGGCCAGCGTGGCCTCCCATGCCAGCAGGATCGAGGCATGGCGGTTGGGATAGCCGCGGGCGGGCAGCAGGGTCTCCAGATCCTGGAACGGCGCCAGGGGCGGCGGGCCGTCCTGCTTCAGCATGGCCAGAAGCTGGTCGCGGGCGGCGGCGATCTCGTCCCGCGTGCGGCCGATGACCGCCGCGCCCAGCACCGCGGCCGAGGCCTGGCCCAGGGCGCAGGCCCGCACCTCTTGCGCGAATTCGGCGATCCGGCCGCCGTCCAGCGCGACATCCACCGTGACCGACGAGCCGCATTGCGGCGACCGGCGCATGGCGCTGCCCTGGGGTGAGGCAAGCCGTCCCTGGTGCGGAATGGCCGTGGTCAGCGCCAGGATCCGGCGCGAGTAGAGCTGCATCAGATCGGTATCGGCCATCGGTCCTTTCCCGCGCCTGCGATCCATCCTAGATAGGGGCGGCTTTGGCGAAAGGAAACCCGATGTTCGATCCCGCAAGCCTTAAATATGACGCCAACGGCCTGATCCCCGCCATCGCGCAGGACGTGGCCAGCGGCGAGGTGCTGATGATGGCCTGGATGAATGCCGAGGCCGTCGCGCGGAGCCTGGAGAGCGGGCGGGTGACCTATTGGTCGCGGTCGCGGGCCGCGTTCTGGGTCAAGGGCGAAAGCTCGGGCCATGTGCAGGAGCTGGTGGAACTGCGGGTCGATTGCGACCGCGACTGCCTGCTGGTGCTGGTGCGCCAGACCGGGCCGGCCTGCCACACCAACCGGCGAAGCTGTTTCTATACCGCGATCCGTGAGGGGGCCGAGGTCGTCATCGCGGAGCCGATGGCGGGTTGAGGGGGCGCTGCCCCCGTCGCCGTGCCGGCGACTCCCCCGGGATATTTGAGGACCAAAGCAGGGATCAGAGGCCGACCATGCGGCGGATGTCCTGCGGGCCGGCGCCGGCCTCGCGGTAGTGGCGGATGGCGCGGGCGTCGTCGCGCTTGGCCAGCCGCCTTCCGGCATCGTCGCGGATCAGCCGGTGATGGTGCCAGAGCGGCGTCGGCAGGTTCAGCAATTTCTGAAGAAGGACGTGTATCCATGTGGAATCGAACAGGTCCTTGCCGCGCGTCACCACGCTGATTTCCTGCGCCGCGTCATCGACGACCACCGCCAGATGGTAGGAGGTGCCCATGCCGCGCCGCGACAGGATCACGTCGCCGATGCCTTCCAGGAACTGGTCGCGGGTCAGGACATGGTCCTGGCCGGGCAGGATCGCCTCGTCGCGAAAGCCGATCCGGTCCAGCCCCAGCGCCGCGAAGGCGCGGGCCACGTCCAGCCGGATCACGTCCTCGGGGCCGGCATCGGCCAGCGCGCGGCCGCGGCAAGTGCCGGGATAGACCAGCCCGTCGGGGCCGGCGGGCAGCGCGCCTTCCTGCGGGGCCGACAGCGCCGCGCGAATGTCGCCGCGGCGGCAGCGGCAGGGATAGCAGAGCGGCGCGAGCTGGTCGAGCGCGGCGCGATAGGCCGCCATCCGATCAGACTGACGCAGGACGGGCTGCTGCCAGTCGAGGGCCAGCCAGGCCAGGTCCTGAAGGATCGCGGCCTCGTATTCCGGCTTGCAGCGGTCGCGGTCGATATCCTCGATGCGCAGCAGGAACTGGCCGGGGCTGGCCTCGCGCGCGGCGACCAGCGCGGCATAGGCGTGGCCCAGGTGCAACAGCCCGGTGGGCGAGGGCGCGAAGCGCGTGCGTCTTATCGGGCCGCCAGCCATGCGGTGAAATCGTCCTTGGCGCGCTGCGTATAGGCCGGATAGCGGTCCTTGCGGCCGCGACGGCCGCCGCGCGCATCGTCCAGCGGCGGAAACAGGCCGAAATTCACGTTCATCGGCTGGAAGGTCTTCGCCTCGGCCCCGCCGGTGATGTGGTTGACCAGCGCGCCCATCGCCGTGGTGAAGGGCGGGGGCGCCAGGTCCGTGCCGCGGGCCTCGGCCGCCGCCATCCGCCCGGCCAGAAGGCCCATCGCGGCGCTTTCGACATAGCCCTCGACCCCCGTGACCTGGCCGGCAAAGCGCAGGTTCGGGCGTGTCCGCAGCCGCATCCGGTCGTCCAGCAGCGTCGGCGAATTCAGGAAGCTGTTGCGATGGATCCCGCCCAGCCGCGCGAAGCCGGCATTTTCCAGCCCCGGTATCATGCGGAAGACCTGCGCCTGCGCGCCGTATTTCATCTTGGTCTGGAAGCCGACGATATTATACAGCGTCCCCAGGGCGTTGTCCCGGCGCAGCTGGACCACCGCATGGGGCTTTTCCTGCGGCTTGTGGGCATTGGTCAGGCCCACGGGCTTCATTGGGCCGTGGCGCAGGGTCTCGCGGCCGCGTTCGGCCATGACCTCGATGGGCAGGCAGCCGTCGAAATAGCCGGCGGTCTCGCCCTCGCGGAACTCGGTCTTCTCGGCGGCCAGAAGCGCGTCGATGAAGGCCTCGTATTGCGCGCGCGTCATCGGGCAGTTGATATAGGCGCGGCGCTCGGCATCAGATTCGCCCTTGTCGTAGCGGCTCTGTTCCCAGGCCACCGACATGTCGATGGTCTCGGCATGGACGATGGGCGCGATGGCGTCGAAGAAGGCCAGCGCCTCGGTCCCCGTCACCCGGCGGATCGCGCCGGCCAGCGCGTCCGAGGTCAGCGGCCCGGTCGCCACGATCCAGTTGCCATCCGCCGGCAGGTCGGTGATCTCGCCCGGCCGGATCTGGATCAGCGGCTCGGCCCGTAGCGTCTCGGTCACGGCCTGGGAAAAGGCCTCGCGATCCACGGCCAGCGCGCCGCCGGCGGGCAGGCGGTGGCGGTCGGCCATGGCCATGATCAGCCCGCCCGCCGCCCGCATCTCCCAATGCAGCTGGCCCACCGCGTTCATCACGTCGTCATCCGAGCGGAAGCTGTTCGAGCAGACCATCTCGGCGCAGTCGCCGGTCTTGTGGGCGAAGGTTCCGACGAGGGGGCGCATCTCGTGCAGGATCACGGGCACGCCCGCGCGGGCGACCTGCCAGGCGGCCTCGGACCCTGCCAGACCGGCGCCGATGATGTTCACGGGCTCCATGCGCACCTCGCCTGCATTCCTGCCGAAGAAGCCCGTCCGTTACCAGTCCGGGCGCGGCTTGGAAAGGCCCCGCGCCGGATCGGCCGGTCAGTCCGCCAGGCGATAGAGGTCCTTGGCATACCAGTTTCCGGTCGCGCTTTCGGTGGGCAGGCCGCGGATCGCGGGGCGGATCATCTCGGCGCGGGCATAGTGATAGAGGAAGGCGGCGGGCGCCTCCTCGGCCAGGATTGCTTCGGCGCGGGCGTAGAGCGGGGCGGGATCGGCGGCGGTCCGCGCCTCGGCCAGCAGCCGGTCGTATTCGGCATTCGACCACTTGCCGATATTCGGGCCATCGCTGCGGAACCAGTCGAGGAAGGCCGCGGGCGCGTTGTAATCGGCGCACCAGGCATAGCGGGCGATGTCGAAATCCTGGCTTTCCATCCGCTCGGCATGGGTCCTCCAGTCGAGATTGTTCAGCGCCAGGTCCACGCCCAGCTCCTTCCAGGCCTGCCGCACGGCGACGGCCAGCAGCTTGTGGTTCTCGTCGGTATTGTATTGCAGCACCAGCCCCAGCGGATTGTCGGGGCCACGGCCCGCCTGGGCCAGCAGCTGGCGGGCGCGGGCGGTCCGTTCGGCCTGGCCGGGCCCGGTTTCGGGCGGCGCGAAGCCCTCGATGGCCCAATGGGTCCAGCTGGCGGCGGGCCGCTGGCCGCCCTGCAGCACGTCATTGACCAGCCGGTCGCGGTCCAGCGCCAGCGACAGGGCGCGGCGCAGGCGGACATCCTTCAGCGCCTCGGGTCCCTTGTCCGAGAGGTTGTAGACATAGGCATAGGTGCAGGCGACCGGCAGCGCGACCGCGTGATCGGGGAACTGCTGCCGCAGATGCGGAAATTGCCCGGCGGGGATCGGCACGCGGTCCAGCTCGCCCTCGCGATAGCGGGCCAGGGCGGCGGTGATGTCGTTCACGGTGACGGCGCGGACGCTGTCCATCACCACGCCGCCCGCGTCCCAGTATTCGGGGTTCCTGGCCAGCGTGATCTCTGCCCCCGGATCGTGGTCCTGCAGCGTGAAGGCGCCGTTGCCGACCAGCTTGCCGGGCTGGGTCCAGTCCTCGCCCTCGGCCTCGATCACGGTGCGCGGCACCGGGAAGGTGGCCGGATGGGACAGCATCTTCGGGAAATGCGGCGTGGGCGCGGCCAGGCTTACCCGCAGGGTGCGGTCGTCCGGCGCCGACACGCCCAGCTCCTCGGGGGGGATGTCGCCCGCCGCGATCCGGGCCGCGTTCGCCACGTTCATCAGCTGGAAGACCCGCGCATGTTCCGATTGCGTCGCGGGCGCCACCACCCGGCGCCAGGCATGGACGAAATCGCCTGCCGTCACCGGATCGCCATTCGACCAGCGGGCCTCGCGCAGATGGAAGGTCCAGCTCAGCCCGTCTTCGCTGGCCTGATGGCTTTCGGCGACGCCCGGCACCATGGCGCCGGTTGCGTCCTCGTTCATCAGCCCCTCGAACAGCTGGCGCAGCAGGTCGGCGGTCTCGGTGCCGGCATGCCTGGCCGGGTCCAGCGTGCCGACCGCATCCGGCAGCCAGAAGGCGAAGCTCTGGCTTTCCGCCAGCAGCTCGCCCTCGGCGGGCTGGACGGCCAGGGCGGGCAGGGCAAGCGAGGCGACCAGCGCGGTCGTGGCGAACAGCTTGGTCATGTCGGTTCCTCCTGTCGGCAGGGCGGGCGATGGCGTGGGAATGGCGCATTCCGGGCGCGCCGTAAAGCGATGAAGCCGCTTCCCAAGGCGGCGCTCTTGTGGAACAGATGCGGGCCATGAACGGGGGCGGACATATCTCTGTGGTGACGGGCGGCGCCCGTTCGGGCAAGTCGGCGCTGGCCGAGCGGCTGGCGCTGCGCCATGGCCGGCCGCGCATCTATATCGCCACGGCCGAGGCCTTCGACGAGGAAATGTCGGCGCGGATCCGGCTGCATCGCGAGCGGCGCGGCAAGGGCTGGACGACCCTCGAGGCGCCGCGCGACCTGGCGGGGGCGCTGCGGGCGACGGACGGGCAGGGGGTGCGGCTGGTCGATTGCCTGACGCTGTGGCTGTCCAACTGCCTCGGTTCGGCGGATGTGCCGGAACTGGTCGCGGCGCTG
Source organism: Paracoccus sigandri (assembly GCF_003709565.1). Taxonomy (GTDB): domain Bacteria; phylum Pseudomonadota; class Alphaproteobacteria; order Rhodobacterales; family Rhodobacteraceae; genus Paracoccus; species Paracoccus siganidrum. Next base: position 48,418 of record NZ_QNRC01000008.1, read on the forward strand.
CGCGGGCAGCGCGATCCGGTGGTGCTGGTGACGAACGAGCTGGGGCTGGGGATCGTGCCCGACAACGCCCTGGCGCGGCGGTTCCGCGACGAACATGGCTGGATGAACCAGGCGGTGGCCGAGGCCGCGCACGAGGTCTGGTTCGCGGTCTGCGGCCAGCCCCTGCGCGTGAAGCCGCCGCAGGAGGGATCGGATGCGGGAATTTGACCATGCGGCGGCCGAGGCGGCGCGGGCGCGGCAGGACCAGCTGACCAAGCCGCCCGGATCGCTGGGGCGGCTGGAGGAGCTGGCCCTGTTCATGGCCGGCTGGCAGGGACGCGCCCGCCCGCGGCTGGAGCGCGCGCAGGCGCTGGTCTTCGCGGGCAATCACGGCATCGTCGCGCAGGGGGTGAACCCGTTCCCGGCCGAGGTGACGGCGCAGATGGTGCGGAACTTCCGCGCCGGCGGGGCGGCGATCAACCAGCTGTGCCGCGTGGCCGGGGCTGAGCTGTCGGTCCTGCCGCTGGAGCTGGAGCGCCCGACCCGCGATTTCACCCTTGGCGCCGCGATGGAGGCGGCCGAGGTCCAGGCGGCCATGCAGGCGGGCGCCACGGCGGTCGATCCGGGCGCCGATGTGCTGCTGCTGGGCGAGATGGGGATCGGCAATTCGACCGTGGCGGCGGTCCAGGCAGCATCGGGCTTCGGCGGCCAGCCGGCGGACTGGGTGGGCCCCGGCACCGGCGCCGAGGGTGCGATCCTGCGAAACAAGCTGCGCGCGGTCGCCGAAGGGCTGGCGCGCCACCGGCCGGACAGCGCGGCGGCCACGCTGGCCGCCTTCGGCGGGCGCGAGCAGGCGGCGATCTGCGGCGCGGTGATGCGGGCGCGCCAGCTGGGCCTGCCGGTGATCCTGGACGGCTTCATCTGCACGGCGGCGGCCTCGGTGCTGCTGCGCGACGACGCGGGCGCGCTGGCCCATTGCCTGATCGGCCATGAAAGCGCCGAGCCCGGCCACCGCCGCCTGATCGCCGCGCTGGGGATGCGGCCGGTCCTGTCGCTGGACATGCGGCTGGGCGAGGGCTCGGGCGCGGCGGTGGCGCTGATGGTGCTGCGCGGCGCGCTGGCCTGCCATGACGGCATGGCGACCTTCGCCGAGGCCGGTATCGGGGCGGGCGTTGACTAGGTGGCACCAGCTGCTGCTGGCGCTGGTCTTCCTGACCCGCCTGCCGCTTGGACGCGCCCTGCCGCCGCGCGTCCTGCCGCTGTCGGACAGTCTCTGGGCCTTTCCGCTGGTCGGGGCGCTGATCGGCGCGGTGGCGGCGCTGCCGCTGATGCTGCCCGGCCCGCCGATGCTGCTGGCGGTGCTGTCGGTGGCGCTGGCGGTCTGGTTCACCGGCGCGCTGCACGAGGACGCGCTGGCCGATTTCGCCGATGCGGCGGGCGGGCGCGACCGGGCCGAGAAGCTGCGCATCATGCGCGATTCCCATATCGGCAGCTATGGGATGATGGCGCTGCTGCTGTCCACAGGGGTCCGCATCGCCGCGATCGGCGTGCTGGGGCCGTGGCAGCTGATCGCCGCGGCGGCGGGCGGGCGCGCGGCCATCGTCGCGGCGGCGGCGCTGCTGCCCCCCGCCCGCCCCGACGGGCTGGGCCGCACAGCCGGCCGTGCCGGGGCGGGCGCCCTTGCCGTGGCGCTGGCGCTCGGGGTCCTGGCGCTGCTGCCCTCGGGCGGCGGCGCGGCCTGGGCCGCGCTGGCCGGCGCGCTGGCCGCCGGGCTGGTCATGCGCCAGGCGATGCGCTGGATCGGCGGGCAGAGCGGCGACGTGCTGGGCGCCTGCGGGCTGGCCTGCGAAACCGCGATGCTGGCCGCTTTTGCCCTTTCCACATGACGAAACGGAAAATCTTGACCGCTATCGGGCCTTCCCGCATACCGCTGCGCAGGGAACCGGTGGAAAGCCGGCAGGAATGACACGGGAGGAACTCCTATGGGCGGGCTATTGGCCCTATCGAGCGGCATCGACCGCATCAACTCGTTCATCGGGCGCAGCGTGGCCTGGCTGATCCTGGTGGCGGTCTTCGTCAGCGCGATCAATGCCATCGTGCGCAAGATCTTCAGCATCTCCTCGAATGCCTGGCTGGAGCTGCAATGGTATCTCTACGGCGCGGCCTTCATGCTGGCGGCGGCCTACACGCTGCTGGAAAACGAGCATGTCCGCATCGACATCATCTATGGCAGCAAGTCGCGCCGGACGCAGCACTGGATCGACCTTCTGGGCACGGTCCTGTTCCTGCTGCCCTTCACCGGGCTGATGATCTGGCTGATCTATCCCTCGCTGATGAGTTCCTGGCGCACGGGCGAGATCTCCAGCAATGCCGGCGGGCTGATCGTCTGGCCGGCCAAGGCGGCGCTGCTGGCGGGCTTCATCCTGCTGTTCGTCCAGGGCCTGTCCGAGCTGATCAAGAAGATCGCCGTCATGCGCGGGCTGATCCCCGACGAACATGCCCATGAATCGCTGGAGGAAATCGCGCAGCGCGAGGCGGAATTGCTGGCCGCGCAGCTGGATGTCGAGGATCCGGGCAAGATCATCGAGAACGACCGGAAAACCGACCCCAATCGCGAGGCGAAGCAGTGATCGACCTTATTGCGCACAACCTGGCGCCCATCATGTTCGTCTCGATGGCCGTCTTTCTTCTGTTCGGCTATCCGATCTCTTTCGCCCTGGCCGCGAACGGCCTTCTGTTCTTCTTCATCGGCGTCTTCCTGACCCCGCACAGCACCGAGGTGAACCTGGGCTGGAACCTGCTGCAGGCGCTGGGGGACAGGGTCTTCGGCATCATGCGCAACGACACGCTGCTGGCCATTCCCTTCTTCACCTTCATGGGCATCGTCCTGGAACGATCGCGCATGGCCGAGGACCTGCTGGAAACCGTGGGCCAGCTGTTCGGCCCGATGCGCGGCGGTCTGGCGCTGGCGGTGGTGCTGGTCGGCGCGCTGCTGGCGGCGACGATCGGCGTGGTCGCGGCCTCGGTCATCTCGATGGGGCTGATCTCGCTGCCGATCATGCTGCGCTACGGCTATGACCGGCGGCTGGCCACCGGCGTGATCGCGGCAGCGGGGACGCTGACGCAGATCCTGCCGCCCTCGCTGGTGCTGATCGTGCTGGCCGACCAGCTGGGCCGCTCGGTCGGCGACATGTATCGCGCGGCGCTGCTGCCCGGCCTGGCGCTGACCGGCCTTTACCTGGTCTATGTGCTGGTGCTGTCGGTCCTGCGGCCGAAATCCATGCCGGCCCTGCCGCCCGAGGTGCGCACGCTGGGATCCGGCGTCGTGTCGCTGCTGGTCGCCTTCGCCATCGCCATCGGGGTCTTCTTCGTCGCCCGCTGGTATCTGGCCGAGGATCTGGGCGCCAATGCCGGCATCTGGTCGGCGGGGATCGCGGTGCTGGTGCTGCTGATGATGGCGCTGGCCGACGGCTGGCTGGGGCTGAACCTGCTGTCCAACCTGGCGCGGCAGGTCATCATCGTGATGATCCCGCCGCTGGCGCTGATCTTCGTGGTGCTGGGCACGATCTTTTTGGGCATCGCCACGCCCACCGAGGGCGGCGCGATGGGCGCGATGGGCGCGCTGATCCTGGCCGGGATCAAGCGGCGGCTGACCTTCAACGTGGTCAACCAGGCGCTGCTGGCGACGGTGCGGCTGTCCTCCTTCGTGATGTTCATCCTGATCGGGGCGACGGTCTTCTCGCTGACCTATTACTCGATCAACGGCCATATCTGGGTGAAGGACCTGCTGACGGCGCTGCCGGGGGGCGAATACGGCTTCCTGCTGGCGGTGGCGACGATCATCTTCTTTCTGGCCTTCTTCCTCGATTTCTTCGAGCTGTCCTTCGTCATCGTGCCGCTGCTGATCCCGGCGGCGAATGCGCTGGGGATCGACCTGGTCTGGTTCGGGATCATCCTGGCGGTGGTCATGCAGACCTCGTTCCTGACCCCGCCGGTCGGCTTCGCGCTGTTCTACCTGCGATCCGTGGCGCCGCGGAAATCCTATATCGACAAGATCACCGGCGGCCGGATCGGCGCGGTCTCGACCGCCGACATCTATCGCGGCACGGTGCCCTTCGTGGCGCTGCAGATCGTCATGGTCGGCGTGGTCATCGCCTTCCCGCAAATCGTGATGCATTACAAGGGCCCGGTGGCGGATACCTCGAATATCCGCATCCAGATCCCGTCCAGCGGCAATGGCGGTCTGGGCGGGCTTGGCGGCTTCGGTGGCCTGGGCGGTCCCGCGGCGCCGGGCGGCACGACGACGACGCCCGCGCCGGGCGGCACCCCCGCCGCGCCCCAGACCGAGGAGCCGCAGGGCAACAACGGCCTGGGCGGCGGGCTTGGCCTTGGCGGCCCGCCGCCGGGGCTGGGCGGCAGCAACTGAGCCCCGAACACAGCGAAAGGCGCCAGGGATCCCCGGCGCCTTTTTCCATGCCGGCCGGGCGGGGGGAATCGAAAAGGCCGCCATGCGGCGACGGCGGCCTTCGGGGTTCGGGATGCGCCGGCGGCCGGGACCGTCGGCGCGAGGGGCGATCAGCCTTCGCTTTGCGCCAGCACGCCGTTGCGCTGCTGGATCATCATGAAGGTGTCGAAGGTATATTCCGCCGTCTGCTGATACAGGTACCAGTCGTCGCGGAAGGCCAGCATCGCCTCGTATTGCGTCTTGAACGACTCGTTCTGGGCCGACAGCTCGGCATAGACCTCGTTCGAGGCCTGGTAGGCGGCGGTCAGGATCTCCTCGTTGAAGGAACGCAGCTGCGCCCCCTCGCCGACCAGTTCCTTCAGCGCGGTCGGGTTCTTCATGTCGTATTTCGCCAGCATGTTGGAATCGACCGCCTGGCAGCAGGTCTTCAGCAGCGACTTGTAGACATCGGGAAGCTCGTCCCACTTGCCCTTGTTGAAGAAGAAGCTGACCGTCGGGCCGCCTTCCCAGAAGCCGGGATAATAGTAATAGGGCGCGACCTTGTGGAAGCCCAGCTTGGCGTCGTCATAGGGGCCGACCCATTCCGCCGCGTCGATCGTGCCGCGTTCCAGCGAGGGATAGATGTCGCCGCCGGCCAGCTGCTGGGGCACCGCGCCCATCTTCTCCAGCACCCGCCCGGCCAGGCCGGCGATGCGGATCTTCAGGCCCTGGATGTCGGACAGGCTGTTGATTTCCTTGCGATACCAGCCGCCCATCTGGGTGCCGGTATTGCCGCCGGGGAAGCTGATCAGGTTGTATTTTTCCAGGAATTCGTTGTAATTCTCGATCCCGCCGCCCTGGTAGTTGTAGGCGTTCTTCGACCGGGCCGAGAAGGTGAAGGGCAGGTCGGCCCCGCAGGCGAAGGCCGGGTCCTTGCCCCAGTTGTAATAGCCCACAGAATGCGCGCATTCGACGGTGCCGTCGGTCGCCGCGTTGATCGCGTCGAGGCCGGGCACGATCTCGCCCGCCGAGAAGACCTGGATCCTGAAGCGGCCGTCGGTGGCCTCCTGCAGGCGCTGCGACAGTTCCGTGGCGCCGCCATAGATCGTGTCGAGCGAGATCGGGAAGGATGAGGCGAGGCGCCAGTTGATATTGGGCATGTCCTGCGCGATGGCGGGCGCGGCCAATGCCGTCCCGGCAGCCGCGGCGGCACCGCCGACGGTCGCGCGCGCCATGAACGACCGGCGGTCGAACTTCTTGCTGTCTGTCATCTATTTCCTCCGCTGAAGCATTCCGACCCATCGGGCCCAGGGGACATCTGCCCTGATTGACGCTGGACAGTTTAGCGGCGGCACCGCGTCTGTCGAGGCCAGTTTCGCATCGGCAGGCGGAAAATTCCGCTGGCCGGACAAGGGGCTACGCTGCGTCGCAGAATGACCGCCGGGCAGCAGAACGCCCGCGGGCCGGAAACCCGCGGGCGTCGCGATCGGGGTGATCGGCAGCGCCTCTCAGCGCAGGATGCTGCGTCCCGCATATTCGGCGGTTGCGCCCAGCATTTCCTCGATGCGGATCAGCTGGTTGTATTTCGCCAGCCGGTCGGACCGCGCCAGCGAGCCGGTCTTGATCTGGCCGCAATTGGTGGCCACCGCCAGGTCGGCGATGGTGGCGTCCTCGGTCTCGCCCGAGCGGTGCGACATCACCGATGTGAAGCCCGCACGGTCGGCCATGCGCACCGCGTCCAGCGTCTCGGACAGCGTGCCGATCTGGTTGACCTTGACCAGCAGCGAATTGCCGCAGCCCTTGGCGATCCCCTCGGCCAGCCGCGCCGGGTTGGTCACGAACAGGTCGTCGCCGACCAGCTGCACCGATCCGCCCAGGCGCTCGGTCAACAGCTTCCAGCCCTCCCAGTCGTCCTCGGAACAGCCGTCCTCGATCGACAGGATCGGATAGTCGGCGCAAAGCGCGGCCAGGTAGTCGACATTCTCGGCCGGGCTCAGCGACTTGCCCTCGCCGGCCATCTCGTATTTGCCGCCCTTGAAATATTCGGTCGAGGCGCAGTCCAGCGCCAGCATGATGTCGTCGCCGGGCTTGTAGCCGGCCTTCTCGACCGCCTTTAGGATGAAGTCCAGCGCGTCGCGGGTGCTGGACAGGTTCGGCGCAAAGCCGCCCTCGTCGCCGATGCCGGTCGACAGGCCCGCCGCGGACAGTTCCTTCTTCAGCGTGTGGAACACCTCGGAGCCCATCCGCACGGCCTCGCGGATATTGCCGGCGCTGACCGGCATGATCATGAATTCCTGGATGTCGATCGGGTTGTCGGCATGTTCGCCGCCATTGATGATGTTCATCATCGGCACCGGCAGGATCCGCGCCGAGGTGCCGCCGACATAGCGGAAAAGCGGCTGCTGGCAGGCATCCGCGGCGGCCTTGGCCACGGCCAGCGACACGCCCAGGATCGCATTGGCGCCCAGCCGGGCCTTGTTGGGGGTGCCGTCCAGCTCGATCATCAGCGCGTCGATGGCGCGCTGCTCGGTCGCGTCCTCGCCGATCAGGTTCTCGGCCAGCTCGCCATTGACGGCGGCCACCGCCTCCAGCACGCCCTTGCCCAGGTAGCGCGCCTTGTCGCCGTCGCGCTTCTCGACCGCCTCATGGGCGCCCGTGGACGCGCCCGAGGGCACCGCCGCCCGGCCCATCGTGCCGTCTTCCAGCGTCACGTCGACCTCGACGGTCGGGTTGCCGCGGCTGTCCAGGATCTCGCGGGCGAATATGTCGATGATGGCTGTCATGGGCCTCTCCTTCGAACTTCAGTCGCGGCCTGCATAGCCGGGCGGGGGCTGATCGGGAAGCCGCAATTTCAGGGCAGACGGATCTCTGCCCAGATCGGCAGGTGGTCGGACGCATCCCGCGCCCCGGCCCCCTTGAAGACCCCGGAGTCCAGCAGCTCCAGGTTGCGGCTCATGGCGATCCGGTCCAGGCGCAGCCGGGGCAGGGGCGCCGGATAGGACGGGCCCGGCGCGATCACCTGGAAACCGGCCAGCGATTCCAGCCCGCGATCGTCGCGCCATTCGTTGAAATCGCCCATCAGCACGATATGGTCCTCGGCGATGCGCGAGGCCTGGGCGGTGATCCGCGCCAGTTGCTGGCGGCGCGAGGCGCGCGCCAGCCCCAGATGCAGCCCGATCACCGTCAGCCCCGGCAGGCGCAGCGCCACCGCGCCGCGCGGCTCCAGCCCCGGCAGCGGCAGCCGGCGCAGCACCGCCTGCTCGGCCAGGTCGGGCCGCATCAGGATGGTCTGCCCGTGCCAGCCAAGCGAGTTCTCGCCCGTCCGCCGGGCCAGGTCGGCCGGCACCAGCCCGGTCTCCTCGCGGATCAGCCCGCGCGGCAAGGCCTCGGGCCGCGCGCCGAAGCGGAAATCGACCTCCTGCAGGGCGATGATGTCGGGCTTCAGGTCCCGGATGACCGCCAGATTGCGCTCGGGGGCATGCGGGCCGGTCAGTCCACGGCATTTGTGCAGATTATAGCTGGCCAGTCTCAGCAAGTCGCGTCGTTCCCCTCGCACTCCTGCGAAAATACCTTGGGGGGCGCCCTCTGCAAGAGGGCGGGGGGCAAAGCCCCCCTCTTCGGGGCGGTTTTTCTCAGGTCCCGCAGAAAGTCCGCCGCACGATCTGCTCCTCGCGCGGCGCCAGCGCCAGATCTGCCCAATCTTCGTGCAGCTCGCGCGGATGGGTCACGGCCGCGAACAGCCGCTGGAAGGGCGCCATGTCGCCCGCCACGCCGGCGGCGATCGCCTCCTCGATCCGGTGGTTGCGGGGGATTCGCCGCGGATTGGCATGGGCCATCAGCGCCGGATCGGGATCGCGCGTCCGCCAGGTCTTCTCCCATGCCGCGAAGGGGGCGGGGTCGTCGAATTCCGCCGCGGCGCTGCCATCGGCCAGCCCGGCGAAGACGCGGGTGAAATCCGCCCGCTGCCGGGCCATGATGGTCAAGAGCTCCTCGATCATCTGCTGCATCTCGGCACCCGCTCCGGCCAGCCCCAACTTCTCGCCGAAGCGGCGCAGCCACGCCGCCTGGTAGAGCGGCGCGAAGCCGTGGACCGCGCGCGTCGCGGCCTCGATCGCCGCCTCGCGCTCGCCCATCAGCGGGATCAGGCAGGTGGCCAGCTGCGCCAGGTTCCAGACCGCGATCTGCGGCTGCTGCGCCCAGGCATAGCGCCCGGCATGGTCGATCGAGGAAAACACCGTATCGGGATGATAGCCGTCCATGAAGGCGCAGGGGCCATAGTCGATGGTCTCGCCCGACACGGCCATGTTGTCGGTATTCATCACCCCGTGGATGAAGCCGAGCGCCATCCAATGCGCGATGGTCTCGGCCTGGCGGGCGACGACGCCGTCCAGGAAAGACAGCGGGCCGTTCGCCTGCGGGTAATGCCGTGCGATCACGTGATCGGTCAGCGCCGCCAGCGCGTCCTGCTGGCCGCGCACGGCGAAATACTGGAAGGTGCCGACGCGGATATGGCTGGCCGCCACGCGGGTCAGCACCGCGCCGGGCAGGCCATCCTCGCGCCAGACCGTCTCGCCCGTCGCCACCGCGGCCAGCGCGCGGGTCGTGGGCACCCCCATCGCCGCCATGAATTCGCTGACCAGGTATTCCCGCAGCACCGGCCCCAGCCAGGCCCGCCCGTCGCCCCGGCGCGAGAACGGCGTCGGCCCGCTGCCCTTCAGCTGGATGTCGAAGCGCGCGCCGTCCGGCGCCACGACCTCGCCCAGCAGCACCGCGCGCCCGTCGCCCAGCTGCGGCACGAACCCGCCGAACTGGTGCCCGGCATAGGCCTGCGCGATCGGCTCGGCCCCCTCGGGCAGGCCGTTCCCGGCCAGCATCGCCAGCCCCTCGGGCCCGCGCAGCCATTCCGCGTCCAGCCCCAGCCGCGCCGCCAGCGGCTCGTTCAGTGCCAGCAGGCGCGGCTCGGCCACCGGTGTGGGCTTCACCCGCGCGAAGAAGCCCTCGGGCAGGCGCGCATAGCTGTTGTCGAAATGGATCATCGCGGTCTCCTTTCCTCCTAGATAGGCAGGGCGGCCCGGATTGCCATCCCCGTCCGGCCCCCGCCCGGCTCTTGCGCGCCGCCCCGCATCCGCGTATCGCGTGGCGCAAAGGAGCCCATGCGATGAAATTTCTGGATCTGGCCAAAGTCTATATCCGCTCGGGCGGGGGCGGGGCCGGCTGCGTGTCCTTCCGGCGCGAGAAGTTCATCGAATATGGCGGCCCCGACGGCGGCGACGGCGGGCGCGGCGGCGATGTCTGGGCCGAGGCCGTGGAGGGGCTGAACACGCTGATCGACTTTCGCTATCAGCAGCATTTCTTCGCCAAGTCCGGCCAGCACGGCATGGGCAGCCAGATGACCGGCAAGTCGGGCGATGACATCGTGCTGAAGGTCCCGGTCGGCACCGAGATCTTGGAAGAGGACGAGGACACCGTCATCGCCGACATGACCGAGGTCGGCCAGCGCGTGCTGCTGGCCAGGGGCGGCAATGGCGGCTGGGGCAACCTGCATTTCAAGACCTCGACCAACCGCGCGCCCCGGAACGCCAATCCCGGCCAGCCGGGGGTCGAGCGCACGATCTGGCTGCGGCTGAAGCTGATCGCCGATGCGGGGCTGGTGGGCCTGCCCAATGCCGGGAAATCGACCTTCCTGGCCGCCGTGTCGAACGCCCGGCCCAAGATCGCCGACTATCCCTTCACCACGCTGCACCCGAACCTGGGCGTGGTCGGCGTGGACGGGCGCGAATTCGTCATGGCCGACATTCCTGGCCTGATCGAGGGCGCCAGCGAGGGCAGGGGCCTCGGCGACCAGTTCCTGGGCCATGTCGAGCGCAGCAACGTGCTGCTGCACCTGGTCGACGGCACCTCCGAGGATGTCGCGTCTGATGCCCGCACCATCCTGACCGAGCTTGCGGCCTATTCCCCGGTGCTGATGGAGAAGCCGCGCGTCACGGTACTGAACAAGATCGACGCGCTGGATGATGAGACCATCGCCGAACGCCGCGCCGCGCTGGAGGCCGAGATCGGCGGGCCGGTCATGACCATGTCGGGCGTGGCGAAGACCGGCGTGACCGAGGTGCTGCGCGCGCTCTGGTCGCGGATCGAACCCACGCGCAAGCCCGATGCGGAAGAACGGCCCGACCAGCCATGGCAGCCCTGACCCCTTCCCAGCAGGCCCCGTCGCTCAGGAATGCCCGCCGGCTGGTCATCAAGATCGGCTCGGCCCTGCTGGTCGGCCCGGACGGGCTGCGCGGCGGCTGGCTGCGGGCGCTCTGCGACGATGTTGCCGAATGGCGCCGTCGCGGCGCGGACGTGGCGCTGGTCTCCTCGGGCTCGATCGCGCTGGGGCGCCGGGTGCTGGGCCTGCCCGAGGGCACGCTGTCGCTGGAACAGGCGCAGGCGGCGGCGGCGGTCGGCCAGATCCGCCTTGCCCGCGCCTACGAGGAAGCCCTGGCGCCGCATGGCGTGACCACGGCGCAGGTGCTGATGACGCTGGAGGACAGCGCCGACCGCCGCCGCTATCTCAACAGCCGCGCGACGCTGCAGACGCTGCTGGGTCTCGGCGTGGTGCCGATCGTGAACGAGAACGACACCGTCGCCACGGACGAGATCCGCTTCGGTGACAATGACCGCCTCGCCGCCCAGATCGCGGTGACCTGCGGCGCCGACCAGCTGCTGCTCTTGTCGGACGTGGACGGGCTCTATACCGCCAATCCCAAGACCGACCCCGCCGCGCGCCACCTGCCGGTGATCGCGGCGCTGACGCCCGAGATCGAGGCGATGGGCGGCGATCCGGTCTCGGGGCTTTCGAAGGGCGGCATGAAGACCAAGCTGATGGCGGCGCGCACCGCCATCGCCGGCGGCTGCGCGATGGCCATCGCCGAGGGCTCGGTGATGCGCCCGCTTTCCGCCGTCGCCGAGGGCGCGCGGGCCAGCTGGTTTTTGCCCGAAAGCGACCCGCAGGCGGCACGCAAGCGCTGGATCGCGGCAATGAAGCCGAAGGGCACCCTGGTTATCGACGAAGGCGCCATGAAGGCGCTGCGCGGCGGGAAATCGCTCTTGCCGGCGGGGGTGCGCGGGGTCGGCGGCCATTTCGGCCGCGGCGATCCCGTCTCGATCACCGGCCCGGCGGGCGAAACCCTCGCCCTCGGCCTGACCCGCTACACCGCCGACGAGGCCCGGCGCATCGCCGGCCACCGCTCGGCCCGGATCGAGGAGATCCTCGGCTATCCCGGCCGCGCCGCGCTGGTCCACCGCGACGACATGGCACTCTGACCGGACCCGATCCGGCGCCCGTTCATCTTGGCCCAAATATCCTCGGGGGTCGCCGGCTGGTGCGCCACTGGTTCAAGAACCAGCCGGCGACGGGGCAGACAGCCCCCGGCTTTCACCACACGCGCGGCGGCAAGCCTACATGAAGCCCAGTTCCAGCCGCGCCTCGTCGGACATCATGTCCATGCCCCATTGCGGCTCGAAGGTCATCTCGACATCGACCTGCCTGACGCCCGGCAGCGGCTCGATCGCATCGGCGACCCAGCCCGGCATCTCGCCGGCGACCGGGCAGCCCGGCGCGGTCAGCGTCATGATCACCCGCACCTCGCTGTCGTCGCTGATCTCGATCGTGTAGATCAGTCCCAGATCGTAGATGTTCACCGGGATTTCGGGGTCGTAGACGGTCTTGCAGGCCTCGACCACCTGCTCGTACAGCGGGTGTTCGGTGCTCGACGGCCGGATCAGCGGCGCGCCTTCCATCAGGGGCTCGGTCATGGCGTCATCCTGTCAATTCGTCGGTTATATAGGGCACCCTCGCCCATGGGTCCAGAGCGCCGCGTTGCGCAAGCCCGCCAAAGCCGCTAAGCACGCGCGGCCCAACCCCCAGGACGCGCCATGACCGACCGCTTCGCCTTCACGCTTTCCGCCACCGACGGCGCCGCCCGCACCGGCACCATCCACACGCCGCGCGGCGAGATCCGCACCCCCGCCTTCATGCCGGTCGGCACCGCCGCCACGGTCAAGGCGATGCTGCCGGAATCGGTGCGCCAGACCGGGGCGGACATCCTGCTGGGCAATACCTATCACCTGATGCTGCGGCCCGGCGCCGAACGCATCGCCCGGCTGGGGGGCTTGCACCGCTTCATGAACTGGGACCGGCCGATCCTGACCGATTCCGGCGGCTTCCAGGTCATGAGCCTGGCGGGCCTGCGCAAGCTGACCGAGGAAGGCGTCACCTTCGCCAGCCATATCGACGGCTCGCGCCACCTGCTTTCGCCTGAAACCAGCATGGAGATCCAGCGCCTGCTGGGATCCGACATCGTGATGTGCTTCGACGAATGCCCGGCCCTGCCCGCAGACGAGGCAACCGTGGCGCAATCCATGCGCCTGTCGATGCGGTGGGCGCAGCGGTCGCGCGACGCCTTCGGCGACCGGCCGGGACATGCGCTGTTCGGCATCATGCAGGGCGGCGTCACCCGCGAATTGCGCGAGGAAAGCGCCCAGGCGCTGACCTCGATCGGCTTCGACGGCTATGCCATCGGCGGGCTGGCCGTGGGCGAGGGGCAGGAGGCGATGTTCGGCGTCCTCGACTATGCCCCCGGCTTCCTGCCGGCCGACAAGCCGCGCTATCTGATGGGCGTGGGCAAGCCCGACGACATCGTCGGCGCCGTCGTGCGCGGCGTGGACATGATGGATTGCGTGCTGCCCTCGCGATCGGGGCGGACCGGGCAAGCCTGGACCCGGCGCGGGCAGCTCAACATCAAGAACGCCCGCCATGCCGACGATCCGCGCCCGCTGGACGAGCATTGCACCTGCCCGGCCTGCCGGGGCTATTCGCGCGCCTATCTGCACCATGTGTTCCGCGCGCAGGAGATGATTTCCGGGATGCTGCTGACCTGGCACAACCTGCATTACTATCAGGAACTGATGGCCGGGTTGCGCGGCGCCATCGCCCAGGGCCGGCTGGACGATTTCGTCGCCGATTTCCACGCGCAGCGGGCCGGGGGCGACATCCCGCCACTGTAGGGGATGCGCGGTCGCATGTGCTTTTCCTGCTTTCCGTAAGGTTACGGCAGCAACACTGCCCTTCCCAAAGCGCGATCATGCTATTATGGCGGTCGGATTGGCGGATGACCCGCCGCAATCCGAAAGAGCTGCATGAGCGCCGATATCATCACCATCACGAAGACCGAAGACCTCGCCCTGTTCTGCGAGGCCGCGAAATCCGCCCCCTATGTCACCGTCGACACGGAATTCCTGCGCGAGCGGACCTATTGGTCGAAGCTGTGCCTGATCCAGCTGGCGCTGCCGCCCGCCTCGACCCCCACGCTGCCCGGAGGAGAGGCGGTGCTGGTCGATCCGCTGGCCGGCGGGCTGTCGCTGGAGCCGCTTTACGACCTGTTCCGCCACGAAGGCACGGTCAAGGTCTTTCACGCCGCGCGGCAGGACCTGGAGATCTTCTTCCACGATGCGGGCCTGTTCCCGCAGCCGCTGTTCGACACCCAGGTCGCGGCCATGGTCTGCGGCTTCGGCGAGCAGGTCGGCTACGAGACGCTGGTGCGCAAGATCGCGCGGGCCAATCTGGACAAGTCCTCGCGCTTCACCGACTGGTCGCGCCGGCCGCTGTCGGATGCGCAAAAATCCTATGCGCTGGCCGATGTGACGCATCTGCGCGCGATCTACGAATTCCTGTCGGCCGAGCTGAAGCGCAACGACCGCGAAAGCTGGCTGGCCGAGGAGATCGCGGTGCTGGAAAGCTCCGAGACCTATATCACCCGGCCCGAGGATGCCTGGCAGAAGGTCCGCACCCGCACCAATTCGCCGCGTTTCCTGGCCATCCTGCGCGAACTGGCGCGTTTCCGCGAGACCTATGCGCAGGATCGCGACATTCCGCGATCGCGCGTGTTCAAGGATGACGCGATGATCGAGCTGGCCTCGACCAAGCCCGCGACCGAGGCCGATCTGGGCCGCTCGCGCCTGCTGCTGCGCGAGGCCCGCAAGGGCGAGATCGCGGCGGGCATCCTGGCGGCGGTCAAGGCCGGGCTGGAGGCGAAGGACCTGCCGCAGCCGAAAAGCGAGGAACCGGGCCGGCCCGGCAATGCCGCGCTGTCGGACCTGTTGCGCGTGCTGCTGAAGGCCAAGGCCGATGCGGCGGGCGTGGCGCCCAAGCTGATCGCCTCGACCTCCGAGCTGGACGCCATCGCCACGGGCGAGCGCGACCTGCCGGCGCTGAAGGGCTGGCGGGCCGAGGTTTTCGGCAAGGACGCGCTGCGGCTGGCGGCGGGCGAGATCGCGCTGTCGGCGCGCGGCGGCGCGGTGCGGGTCGTCCCGGCCGCCTGAGCGGTCGCGATCTCAGGCCGCGCCGTTGTCGGTGATGACGCGGAAGGCCGCCCGCCGTTCGGCCGGGGTCTGGGGAATGTCGGCCGGCGTCGGCACCGGCGTGAAGGGCTTGCCCGGCGCGGCCTCGCGGCAGGGGTCGCGCTCGAACCGCGCGGGCCTTTCGCCAAAGCCCTGCCGCAGCCGCGGCACAGACAATGACGGCGAGGGCGTCATGACCGTGCCGCCCTCGAACAGCGGCAGGACCTCGTCCGCCTCGACATCGAAGCGGCGCGGCGCGGCGCCGGGCTCGCCCTCCGAGACCAGGCAGCCGAGCGCGCGCGTCACGTCGCCCAGATCCGAGCGCAGCGGCATGATCAGCATCCGGCCGGTCAGTTCGGGCCGCGCGTAATCGGCGCGCGCCAGCAGCCGGAATTCCGCCAGCTGCGGGGCGCGGAACACGGTTTCCAGCACATCCGAGAATCGTCCGCGCGAGGACGGGCTCAGCACCGCGCAGATCGGCATGCCGCGCACCTCCATCCCCATCAGGTCGATCAGGTGGCGCCCGGCCAGGCGAAAGCGCGCGGCCCCCGGCGCGATCCGTTCCAGGATGAAGGCATGGTCCAGCGCCCGGCCGATGCCATGCGGCTCGACATCGGCGCGGGCGGGGACGGCGTGGCCGCGCCGCAGGCTTTGCCAGTAGCAGCGCAGATCCTGGACGATCCGGGCCGGCTGGTTCCGCCCGTAATCCGCCATCCGCAGAAGCTGCGCTTCCTCGGCCCCGTGATGCAAGGCCTGACACCTGTCGTCGCCGCCGTCTTCGGACACGTTTCCGCAACCCCCCGCACATGTTCACGCGACCGGCCGGCCGATACACGCGGCCGCCTGTCCGTTCCGACCATAACCCCGACGACCGCCGATGCCGAGTCGTATGTTAATAGAGGGTTAAGGACGCAGGGGATCTTGCGGGGCTTGACCGGCTGGCGCGGCTGGTCCATCCCGCTGCGGGACGCAGGCCGCAGAGGATACGCCGATGGATCGCATACCGACAGAGCGCCGGGAAACGCGCACCGGGCTTCTGATCATCCTGTCCTCGCCCTCGGGTGCCGGAAAATCGACCCTGGCGCGGCGGCTGATGGAATGGGACCCGGTGCTGCGCTTCTCGGTCTCGGCCACGACGCGGGCGCCGCGTCCGGGCGAGGTGGACGGCCAGCATTACCATTTCACCACGCCCGAGGCCTTCCGCGCGCTGGTCGATCAGGGCCAGATGCTGGAACATGCCGAGGTGTTCGGAAACCTGTATGGCAGCCCGCGCGCCCCGGTCGAGGCGGCGATGAACGAGGGCCGCGACACGCTGTTCGACGTCGACTGGCAGGGCGGCCAGCAGATCCGCGGCTCGGCGCTTGGCGCCCATGCGGTGTCGATCTTCGTGCTGCCGCCCTCGCTGCCGGAACTGGAGCGGCGGCTGCGCGCGCGCGGCCAGGACAGCGAGCAGGTCATCGCCGGGCGGATGGAGAAGTCGCGCGCCGAGATCAGCCACTGGGCGGAATACGACTATGTGCTGGTCAACGACGACCTGGACGAGACCGAGGCGAAGCTGCGCGCCATCCTGACCGCGGAACGGTTGCGGCGGGAACGGCAGCCGGGGCTGGGGCCCTTCGTGCGCGGCCTGATGGAGGAGCAGGGCGCATGATCTGGGAACTGGACGGCATCGCGCCGCAGATCGCCGATGACGCCTGGGCCGCGCCGGATGCGCAGCTGATGGGGCGGGTGGTGCTGGAAGCCGGCGCCTCGGTCTGGTGGGGCGCGGTGCTGCGCGGCGACAACGAGGAGATCCGGGTGGGCCGCGGCAGCAACGTGCAGGACCTCTGCGTCCTCCATACCGATCCGGGCTGGCCGCTGACCATCGGCGCCGATTGCACCATCGGCCACCGCGCGATCCTGCATGGCTGCACCATCGGCGCGGGCGCGCTGGTCGGCATGGGGGCGACGATCCTGAACGGCGCCCATATCGGGGCGGGCGCGCTGATCGGGGCGGGCGCGCTGATCGCCGAGGGCAAGGAGATCCCGCCCGGCGCGCTGGTCATGGGCGCGCCCGGCAAGGTCGTGCGGATGCTGGACGAGGCGGCGCGGCAGGACCTGCTGGCCGCGGCCGCGCGCTATCGGGCGAATGCCGCGCGCTTCCGCGCCGGGCTGCGGCCGGTCGGATGACGCGCGAGGGGCTGCGCCGCATCGCGGGCCTGCTGGACGGCGTGCCGGTGCCGGTGCTGGTGGTGGATGCCGGCGCGCGGATGATCGCCGCCAATCCTGCCGCCGAGGCGCTGTTCGGCGACGACCTTCTGAACCGCCCCTTCGTCACCGTGGTGCGCCATCCCGCTGTCGTGGAGGCGGTGGAATGGGTGCTGGCCCCCGACCGCCATCCCGAGCCGGTGCCCGATCCCGGCCTGCCGATCCCGGCCGAGGGCGCCGTGCGCCTGCGCGCGGTGATCGGCGCCGACGGCCGCGACGTGGCGGCGGAAATCACCGTCTCGCCCCTGCCGGCGATGCTGGACGGCGGCGCGATGATCGTGCTGCAGGACCGCACCGCCGACGAGCAGGCCGAGCAGATGCGCCGCGATTTCGTCGCCAATGTCAGCCACGAACTGCGCACGCCGCTGACCGCGATGACCGGCTTCATCGAGACCCTGCGCGGCCCGGCCCGCGACGACGCCGCCGCCCGCGACCGCTTCCTGGACATCATGGAGCGCGAGGCCGGGCGCATGAACCGGCTGATCCAGGACCTGCTGTCGCTGAGCCGGGTGCAGTCCGAGGAACGCCGCCGCCCCTCGACGCTCTTGGATCTGCCGCTGCTGTTGCGCGGGGTCGTCGCCACCATGGCCCCGCAGGCCGAGGCGGCGGGCCTGCGGATCGAGACCGAGGGGCTGGAGGAGCGCCAGCGCCTGCCGGGCGATCCCGACCAGCTGGTGCAGGTCTTCCAGAACCTGATCGAGAACGCGATCAAATATGGCGCCTCGGGCGGGCTGGTCCGGGTGGGGATGCGCCGCATCGACCACGAACCCCTGCTGCGCGGTCCCGGCTGGGCGGTCCATGTCGAGGATCGCGGCGAGGGCATCGACGAGATGCACCTGCCGCGCCTGACCGAACGCTTCTACCGCGTCGACACGCATCGCTCGCGCGCCCAGGGCGGCACCGGGCTGGGGCTGGCCATCGTCAAGCATATCGTGAACCGCCATCGCGGCCGGCTGAAGATCGAAAGCCGCAAGGGGCAGGGCAGCCGCTTCACCGTGATCCTGCCCGAAACCCTGTCGCGGGGCTGACCGGAGAGGGGCGGTTCGGCGGCGGATGGGGCGCGCAACCCCTCGCCCTTGGCCGCGCCTTGGCCTATAAGTCGTCAACCCAGCAGAACGGAGGCCCCCATGTCCATGTCATCACAGCCCGATCCCGCCAAGCTGGCCGCCTCGCGCGCGGCGGTGGCTCTGGTCCGGGACGGCATGCGGCTGGGGCTTGGCACCGGCTCGACCGCCAGCATCATGGTCGAGGTCCTGGCCGAGCGCGTGAAGGCCGAGGGGCTGGCGCTGCGCTGCGCGGCGACCTCGAAGGCGACGGCGGAACTGGCCGGGCGACTGGGCCTGCGGGTCGAGAGCCTGGACGAGATCGGCTGGCTGGACCTGACCATCGACGGCGCCGACGAGGTGGACCCGGACCTGAACCTGATCAAGGGCGGCGGCGGCGCGCATCTGCGCGAGAAGGTCGTGGCCCAGGCCAGCGACCGCATGGTGGTGATCGCCGATCCCGGCAAGGTGGTGGACCGGCTGGGCGCCTTCCACCTGCCGGTCGAGGTGATCCCCTTCGGCCTCGAGGCGACGAAGGTCCTGGTCGGGCGCGCGCTGGAGCGGCTGGAGCTTTCCGGCCGGCCGATCCTGCTGCGCCAGCGCGACGGCCGGCCTTTCGTGACCGACGAGGGCAATCATATCCTCGATCTCGCGCTGGAGGCGATCCCCGACGCCCCGGCGCTGGCCCGCGCGCTGTCGGCCATTCCCGGCGTGGTCGAACACGGGCTGTTCCTGGGCATCTGCGACCTGGCGATCATCGGGCGCCCCGACGGCAGCGTGGTCGAGCTGACGCGCGAGGACGAGGGCGACGCGCTGGCGGACGAGGAAGGGGCGCTGCTGTGAGCTTCGACTATGACCTTTTCGTGATCGGCGGCGGCTCGGGCGGGGTGCGCGCGGCGCGGATCGCGGCCGGCGAATACGGCGCCCGCGTCGGCCTGGCCGAGGAAAGCCGCATGGGCGGCACCTGCGTGATCCGCGGCTGCGTGCCCAAGAAGCTGATGATCTTCGCCGCATCGGGCCCCGGCATGGCCGAGGAGATGCGCGGCTATGGCTGGCAGGGCGCCGCGACCGGGACCTTCAGCTGGGAAGCCTTCCGCCAGAAGCTGGACGCGGAACTGGTCCGGCTGGAGACGATCTATACCGCCGGCCTGGAAAAGGCGGGCGTCACCATCCATAAAAGCCGCGCCCGGCTGGCCGATCACCACACGGTCGAGCTGGCCGACGGCACCCGGCTGACCGCCCGCCACATCCTGATCGCCGTCGGCGGACGCCCCGCGAAACCGGGCATTCCGGGCGAGGAGCTGGGGCTGATCTCGGACGACCTGTTCCTGATGGAGGAACTGCCGCGCCGGGCGCTGCTGGTCGGCGGCGGCTTCGTCGCCTGCGAATTCGCCACCATCCTGAACGGGCTGGGCGTGGGCACGGTGCAGGTCTATCGCGGCGACGCGGTGCTGCGCGGCTTCGACCGCGAGGCGCGCGACATGGCCACCCTGCAGCTGAGCGCCTGCGGCATCGACCTGCGGCTGAGGGTGAACCCCACGCGGCTGGACAGGACCGCCACCGGCATCGCCGTCGATTTCGACGATGGCAGCCGCGACGAATTCGACGCGGTCTTCTTCGCCACCGGCCGCACGCCCTATACGCAGGGGCTGGGGCTGGAGAATACCGGCCTGCGGCTGACATCCAGCGGCGCCATCGAGGTCGACGAATGGTCGCAGAGCCCGGTGCCCTCGATCTTCGCGGTGGGCGACGTGACGGATCGCGTGAACCTGACCCCGGTCGCCATCCGCGAGGGCCACAGCTTCGCCGATACCGTCTTCGGCGCCAAGCCCCGCAAGGTTCGCCACGATCCGGTCGCCAGCGCCGTCTATCTGCGCCCGCACGAGCTGGGCACGATCGGGCTGACCGAGGAAGAGGCCGCGGCGCGCGGGTCGGTCGATGTCTATGCGGCCACCTTCCGGCCGATGCAGTCGATGTTCGCGGGCTCGGACGCGAAGGTGCTGATGAAGCTGCTGGTGGACCCCAACGACGACCGGGTGCTGGGCTGCCACATCTTCGGCCCCTCGGCCGGCGAGATGATCCAGCTGGCGGCGATCCCGATCACCATGGGCTGCACCAAGGCCGATTTCGACGCGGCCATGGCGGTCCATCCCACCATCGCCGAGGAACTGGTCACGATGCGCAGCCCGGCCCGCCGCCACCGCCCCGACCGCGAGGCGGGCGAAATGGAGGCCGGGCAGGCGGCGGAATAGCAAAGCGGCTGCGGCGCGTCCCTGCGTCGCAGTCTTCAGCCATGCATTGCGGGCAGGGCAGGGTTGACATTTCGTCCCCCGACCCCAGTTTGCAGGCAACGGAAATCACACGCGAAAGAAGGTCGAGCATATGGCGAATCAAGGCCCTTGGGGCGGCGGAGGCAATGGCGGTGGCGATGACGACGACCGCGGCAAACGCCCGACGAACCGGCCCTGGGGCGATCAGCAGCCCCCCAAGGGCTCTCGCAGGCCGGGTCCGGGCGATCAGCAGATGCCCGAGATCGAGGAGTTGATGAAGAAGGGGCAGGAGCGGCTGCGCGTCCTGATGGGCGGCCGCGGCGGCGGCGGCTCGAACGGCGGCGGCGGCGGTGGCCGCGACCCGCTGGGGCCGGGCTTCGGCTTCAACCGCAGGACCCTGGCCATCGCCGGCCTGGTCGCCGTCGGGCTGTGGGCCTTCAGCAGCTTCTATCGCGTGCAGACCAACGAAAAGAGCGTCGAGTTCCTGTTCGGCCGCGCCGTGGCGGTGGGCACCGAGGGTCTGAACTTCGCCCCCTGGCCGGTCGTGACCGCCGAGGTGGTGCAGGTCACCAACGAACGCGTGACCGAGATCGGCACCGGCCGCGCCGGGCCGATGGACAGCGGGCTGATGCTGACCCGCGACCAGAACATCGTGGACATGGAATACCAGGTGGTCTGGAACATCTCGGACCCCGAGAAATACCTGTTCAACCTGGCCGATCCCGGCGACACGATCCGCGCCGTGGCCGAATCCGCCATGCGCGACATCATCGCGCGCAGCGAGCTGGCGCCGATCCTGAACCGCGACCGCGGCGCCATCGCCAACGACCTGCAGGAGGCCGTGCAGCGCACGCTGGACGCCTATCAGTCGGGGATCAGCGTGATCCGGGTCAACCTGGACCGCGCCGACCCGCCGGGCGAGGTGATCGACAGCTTCCGCGAGGTCCAGGCGGCCCAGCAGGAACGCGACCGGCTGGAGAAGGAGGCCGACGCCTATGCCAACCGCGTCCTTGCCAGCGCCCGCGGTGAAGCCGCCGCGATGCTGGAACAGGCCGAGGCCTATCGCGCCCAGGCCGTGAACACCGCCGAGGGTGAGGCCGCGCGCTTCAACTCGGTCTACGAGGAATATGTCAAGGCGCCGGACGTGACCCGCCGCCGCATGTATCTGGAGACGATGGAGAAGGTTCTGGGCGACGTCGACAAGATCATCCTGACCGAGCAGGGCGAGGGCAGCAATATCGTGCCCTACCTGCCGCTTGACCAACTGCGCCGCACGCCGCCGCCGCAGGGCAATACCGACGGAGGGTCGAACTGATGGCCGCGCGCAGAAGAATGGCCCTGTCGGCCCTTGCCATCCCGGCGCTGATCGTGGTGGGCGTGGTGGCGGCCTCGTCGCTCTATATCGTGGACGAGCGCGAGAAGGCGCTGGTGCTGCGGATCGGCCGGGTCGTCGACGTCAAGGAGGAACCCGGCCTGGGCGTCAAGGTGCCCTTCCTGGACAATGTCGAGAAGTTCGACGGCCGCATCCTGGGCCTGCCGACCACGCCGCTGGAGGTCACGCCGCTGGACGACCGCCGCCTGGTCGTCGATGCCTTCGCCCGCTGGCGCATCACCGATGTGGTCCGCTTCCGCCAGGCGGTGGGCGCGGGCGGCATCCAGGGCGCGCAGGGCCGGCTGGAGCCGATCGTCCGGAACGCCATCCGCGAGGTGCTGGGCACCGTGCCCTCGACCCAGGTTCTGTCGGACGACCGGACCGCGCTGATGAACCAGATCCGCGACGAGGCGCGCAAGAACTCGGCCGGGCTGGGGGTCGAGATCATCGACGTGCGCCTGACCCGCACCGACCTGCCCGAGCAGAACCTGAACGCGACCTATGCAAGGATGCGGGCCGAGCGCCAGCGCGAGGCCGCCGACGAGATCGCCCGTGGCGGCGAGGCCGCGCAGCGCGTCCGCGCCGCCGCCGACCGGACCGTGGTCGAGCTGACCTCGGAGGCCACCAAGCGATCCGAGGTGATCCGCGGCGAGGCCGATGCGCAGCGCAACGCGATCTATGCCGACGCCTTCGGCCGCGACCCGGAATTCTTCGCCTTCACCCGCTCGATGACCTCTTACGAGCGGGCGCTGCGGGGCGAGAACAGCCAGATGGTCATCAGCCCGGATGGCGAGTTCTTCACCTATCTGCGCGATGACGGCGCCAGCCGTGCCAGCCCGGCCTCGGAACCCGTCCCGGCGGGCACCCGCGCGACCCGGCCGGAACCCTCGGCCGAGGTGGAAGGGACCGAGGACGAGGACCTGGTGACGCCCACCGTCACCGACCGCGAAGGCAAGCCGCTTGGCGAATCGGCCGGGGTGAAGCTGACCCCGGTGCCCGAGAGCCTGGTGACGCCGCCCGAAACCCCCTCGGCCGTGGTGCCGCCGCCCGCCGAAACCGAGGACGACGCCGCCGCGCCGGCCGAAGGCGAGGGCGCGGCGGAACCGGCGCCTGCCGAGGAAACGCCGCCGCCTGCGGAAGAAGGCGCCGAGGATGGCGCCGGCGGTGATGGTGGTGGCGGGGCTGAGGCTCCGGCCGATGAGGCCGAGCAGAACAACTGACATCGGCCGGGCGGGCGGAGGTGACAGGCTCCGCCCGTTCTGCAATGCTGGCTGCAATGCTGGTTCTGCAACGAAAGTCACGATCACTTCATCGAGCGAGAGCGTGGTTTATTTGCAACGCATGCCCATATCCGTTTCTGATCACAGCGTCCCGGCGGCGCGGAGGCGTCGCAAAGGATCATCCGACAGATGAGGACAAAAGAATGAAAGCGCTACTTCCCCGGCATCTTCTGACCGTTTCGGCCATCGCCTTGACCCTGGGCCTTGGTCAGGCGGGCGCGCAGCAGGCCGGCCAGGACATCTCGCCCGAGGCCAGCCAGCAGGCACAGGAGGCGGCGAACAACAACGAGCCGCTGTCCGCCAACCCGGATGCCACGGCCGGTCAGGTCATGCCCGGCAGCTTCGCCGACCTGGTCGAGCAGGTCGCCCCCGCTGTCGTGAACATCACCACCACCTCGGTCATCTCGCAGCCCACCGGCGGGCCGTCCTTCCCCGAGGGCAGCCCGTTTTCCGACCTGTTCCGCGATTTCGGCTTTCCGGGGATGCCCGGACCCGGACCGGGCGGGCGCGGGATCCCGCCGCAACGCTCGAACGCGCTGGGATCGGGCTTCGTGATCTCGGCCGATGGCTTCATCGTGACGAACAACCACGTGATCGACGGCGCCGACGAGATCGAGATCGAGTTCTATTCCGGCAAGCGCCTGCCCGCGACCGTGGTCGGCCGCGATCCGAACACCGATGTCGCGCTGCTGAAGGTCGACAGCGAGGATGCGCTGCCCTTCGTCAAGTTCGGCGATTCCGACAGCGCCCGCGTGGGCGACTGGGTGCTGGCGCTGGGGAACCCGCTGGGGCAGGGCTTCTCGGCCAGTTCCGGCATCGTCTCGGCCCGCAACCGGGAACTGTCGGGCACCTATGACGACTACCTGCAGACCGACGCGGCGATCAACCGCGGCAATTCCGGCGGCCCGCTGTTCAACCTCCAGGGCGAGGTGATCGGCGTGAACACCGCGATCCTGTCGCCCAATGGCGGCTCGATCGGGATCGGCTTCTCGATGGCCTCGAACGTGGTCTCGACCGTCGTGCATCAGCTGCGCGAATTCGGCGAGACGCGGCGCGGCTGGCTGGGCGTCAAGATCCAGGACGTGACCCCCGACATGGCCGAGGCGCTGGGACTGGCCAGCGAGAAGGGCGCGATGGTCACCGACGTGCCCGACGGGCCGGCCAAGGATGCCGGAATGCGGGCCGGCGACGTCATCACCAGCTTCGACGGCGGCGAGGTCCAGGACACCCGCAGCTTGGTGCGCCGGGTGGCCGAGGCGCCCTCGGGCGAGGCGGTCGAGGTCGTGGTGATGCGCGACGGCAATCCCGAGGTGCTGAGCGTGACGCTGGGACGGCGCGAACTGGCCGAGGGCACCGGCGGCGAAGGCGGCGCGCCCGCGGAAGGCGGCGGCTCGTCCGACGTCCTGGGCATGACGCTGGCGCCGCTGACGCCCGAGCTTGCGATGGAGCTTGGCGTGTCGCGCGACATGCGGGGCCTGGTCGTCAACGAGGTCGATCCCGCCAGCGCGGCCGCCGAGAAGGGCCTGGCCGCCGGCGACATCATCACCGAGGCGGGCCAGCAGCCGGTCACCACGGTCGCGGAACTGAACGCCCGCATCGACGAGGCACGCGAGGCCGGGCGCAAGTCGATGCTGGTGCTGATCCGCCGCGCCGGAGAGCCGCGCTTCGTCGCCCTGCCGGTCGCCGAGGAGGAATAGCCCCACAGGGCAGGCAGAGAGGGGGGCGGCCCGCCGGGGCCGCCCCTTTTCAATACGCGGCCGATGGCCTATTTCGCAGGGAAGCAAAGGGAAGCAAGCGACATGGCCAAAATCACCTATATCGAGCATAACGGCACCCGCCACGAGGTCGAGGTCAGGCCCGGCATGACCGTGATGGAGGGCGCCCGCGACAACGGCATTCCGGGCATCGACGCCGATTGCGGCGGGGCCTGCGCCTGCTCGACCTGCCATGTCTATGTCGATCCCGCCTGGGTGGACCAGCTGCCGCCGCGCGACCCGATGGAGGAGGACATGCTGGACTTCGCCTATGAGCCCGATCCCGAACGCTCGCGCCTGACCTGCCAGATCAAGGTGACCGAGGCGCTGGACGGGCTGGTCGTGCAGATGCCCGAACGGCAGATCTGAGGGGCGGGCGGAATCCTGCCACAGGGGCGCCGCGCCTGTCCTTCGGGCGGCCATGGATCGGATTGGATCGCGCCCACGGGTTTGCCCGGCGCCGATCCGGGCGCGCCGCGGTGATCGGGCCGGGCGCGGATTGCACGCTCTGCAGGGTTTTGATTGCTGCTGCAACGGTATCCGCCCGGCTGATTCTCGCCGTCGCGAATCGTTGATGGCGATCGGCGGAAAACCTTCCGGTTCAAATACACCCCAGGATTGTATTCCAAATCATTCCGTAAATCGCTGGGTGCTGTAGGGCCACTTACCTATCCGAAAAGTTAGGTCCTTTAAAGCTTGTTTAAAGTTTTAACGATGGGCGGAAACGTGCCGAAATGCTAGTTTCCATCTCGTAAAGACGACTCTCCGTCCTTCGTCGAACAATGGTCATGGCGACTGCTTCTGGCAGGGGAGTCTTCGGGTCGGTTATGGCCCGGAGGCATGGGGAGGAGCCGACGGTATTGTAGGTTTGTTGATCGGGTGGGTTATGATGAGTGCCGAAAATCAAGTTGTTACAACGGTTCCCACTCCTTCGGCGCAAACCGGCCCCTCGGTCGGACCGCGCAGGCCTAGTGTCTATCGTCGATTGTTCAAGCGCCCTCTGGATGTGCTTCTTGTTCTGTTCGGTATGCCCATTGTCGCTCCGGTTGTATTGATTCTCGCTTTGATTGTTTGGAGCGATGGTGGGCGCCCGTTCTATTCGCAGATGCGTGTCGGCCGGAATGGCAGGCAATATCGCATGTGGAAATTGCGCAGCATGGTCGTGGATGCCGATGCGCGCCTTTCTTCCTATCTCGCCTCGAACGAGGAGGCGCGGCAGGAATGGGAAACCACGCAGAAACTGCGCGCCGATCCCCGCATCACCCGCGTGGGCCGTTTCATCCGCCGCAGCTCGCTGGACGAACTGCCGCAGCTGTGGAACGTTTTGAAAGGCGAGATGAGCCTGATCGGCCCGCGTCCGATGATGCCCTGCCAGGAAGGCATGTATGAATGCGAGGCCTATTATCGCGTTCGCCCCGGCATCACCGGCTTCTGGCAGACGGCGGGGCGCAACGACACGTCCTTCGCCGACCGCGCCTGGTATGACGAGCGTTACGAGCGCGATCTGAGCTTCGTCAACGACGCCGCCATTCTGATCCGCACCGTCGGCGTCGTGCTGAAGGCGACCGGCCACTGAGGGCGCCCCCGGACGGGAAGGCAACCACCCCGCGCAGGCAATGCGCGGGGCGCTGCGTTTTGCGGGGGCGGCGCGCGGCGAAAGCGCCGGCATATCCTCCGCCTGCGGTCGCGCCGACGGCCGGCGGGCGGGGCTTTCGCGCCCGCGTGATTTCTGTGCGCCGCCCCGCGGAACATGGCCATTTTCGCGGCGCTTTCGGGGCCTTGCCGTATCCCCGACATGAAAGGTCGCAATCGGTGTTGCATTCGGCTTCGCACGACGCATAAGCTCGGCCTTGCGCTGAACAACGAACAGACAAAACAGGGAGAGCGCTGCTTGCTGGACGATCCTCACGGCGATGCCTTCGTGGTGTTTGACCGAGTACAGAAAAGTTATGACGGCCAGACACTTGTCGTCAAAGACCTGAATCTTTCCATCGGCAAGGGCGAGTTTCTGACGATGCTCGGACCCTCCGGTTCCGGCAAGACCACCTGCCTGATGATGCTGGCGGGATTCGAGACCGCCACCCATGGCGAGATCCTGCTGGACCGCCGGCCGATCAACCAGGTGCCGCCGCACAAGCGCGGCATCGGCATGGTGTTCCAGAACTACGCGCTGTTTCCGCACATGACCGTGGGCGAGAATCTGTCCTTCCCGCTGGAAGTGCGCGGCATGGGCAAGGCCGAGCGCGAGGAGCGCATCAAGCGGGCGCTGGACATGGTGCAGATGGGCGCCTTCGCCAACCGCCGCCCGGCGCAGCTCTCGGGCGGCCAGCAGCAGCGGATCGCGCTGGCCCGCGCGCTGGTCTTCGACCCGAAGCTGGTCCTGATGGACGAGCCCCTGGGCGCCTTGGACAAGCAGCTGCGCGAGCACATGCAGTTCGAGATCAAGCACCTGCACGAACGGCTGGGGATCACCGTGGTCTATGTGACCCATGACCAGGGCGAGGCGCTGACCATGTCGGACCGGGTCGCGGTCTTCAACGACGGCCGGATCCAGCAGCTTGCCCCGCCCGCCGACCTTTACGAGCGCCCCGAGAACAGCTTCGTGGCGCAGTTCATCGGCGAGAACAACAAGCTGCCCGGCACGCTGGAGGAGCTTTCGGGCGACCGCGCGCTGGTGCGGCTGGAGACGGGTGAGCTGATCGACGCGACGCCCGTGAACGTGACCGAGAAGGGCCAGCGGACGCTGGTCTCGATCCGCCCCGAGCGGGTCGAGTTCAAGCCCGCGATGATGCCCGAGAATGCGCATATGATCGACGCGACGGTGGTCGAGATCATCTATATGGGCGACATCCTGCGGGCCCGGCTGCATGTTGCGGGCTCGGACGATTTCGTGATGAAGATGCGCAACACGCTGGGGCAGACCCCGCTGGAGCCCGGCCAGCAGATCAAGGTCGGATGGCATCCCGCCGATGCCAGGGCGCTGGAGCCGATCTGAGCGAGAGGGAGGCAAGGCGCGTTGAGACCCAGGACCGTTCCCTGTGCCATTCCGGCGGCCCCGTCGCGGGATCGCGCGCGGGGCGCGGCGCCGGGGTGCCGGCCTTGCGGACGGGCATGGAAATCGCGCCGCCTTGCGTTCATGATGATCTTCGCGCCGGCCCTGTCCGCGCGCCCGGCCACCGTCGCGCCGTCCGGGCGGCATGGTGGTCGTCCGGCCGGGCGGTGACGCCGTCCCGGCCGCGCCCGCGCCGGAACCGGCCGGGCCAAGAATGACGGCGAAACGCCGCGTGATCTTGCAGTTGGAGCATTCAATGAAGAAGACACTCGCCCTCTCGACCGCGCTCGGCCTTCTGGCCTCGCCGGTGCTTGCCGATGTGAACCTGCTGTCCTGGGGTGGCGCCTATGGCAACAGCCATCTGGAAGCCTATGCCAAACCCTTCGAGGCCGAGACCGGCATCAAGGTGACGATGGCCGATGCGGACAACCCGGCCACGCCGATCAAGGCGATGGTCGAGGCGGGCAACGTCTCGGTCGACGTGGCCTCGGTCGAATATGCCGATGCCGTGCGGCTTTGCGACGAAGGGCTGCTGGAGGAGATCGACGCCTCGATCCTGGCCGACGCCCCCGACGGCACCCCCGCCGAGGAGGATTTCATCGACGGCGCCATCACCGAATGTTTCGTCGGCACCGACGTCTATTCGATGATCCTGGCCTATGACGACAGCAAGTTCCCCGACGATGCCAAGCCCTCGACCCCCGCGGATTTCTTCGACACCGAAGGCTTCCCCGGCAAGCGCACGATGCGCAAGGGCGCCAAGTTCAACCTGGAATTCGCGCTGATGGCCGATGGCGTGCCCGCCGAAGAGGTCTATGACGCGCTGTCCACCCCCGAGGGCGTCGACCGCGCCTTCGCCAAGCTGGACACCATCAAGAACAACGTGATCTGGTGGGAGGCCGGCGCGCAGCCGCCGCAGCTTCTGGCCGATGGCGAAGTGACCATGGCCTATGCCTTCAACGGCCGGATCTTCAACGCCGCCCATGGCGAGAACAAGCCGTTCAACATCGTCTGGGACGGCCAGATCTACGAGATGGAAGGCTGGGTGATCCCGAAGGGCGCGCCGAATGTCGACGATGCGCTGCAATTCATCACCTACACCACCTCGGCCGCGCCGCAGGCGCGCGCGGCCGAATTCATCAGCTACGGCCCGCCGCGCCGCTCGGCCGCGGCGATGGTGGGCAATATCGAGGGCAGCGACGTGCCCATGGGTCCCAGCCTGCCGACCTATGAAGAGAACATGACCAACGCCCTGGCCTCGAACCTCGACTTCTGGGTCGATCACGATGCCGAGCTGAACGAGCGTTTCAACAGCTGGCTTGCCAACTGAGCCGGCCGGCGGGCGGGGGCGACCCCGCCCGCCACCGTCCCGCAGCAGGCGGGACCAAGCAACAAGAACGGCCATCGCGCCGAACATGACAACGGGAGAATCGACGTGAAATTCGTGAAGCAGACAATGGTCCTGTCCACGGCGCTGGGGGTTCTGGGAACCGCCGCCGCCGCGCAGGAGGTGAATGTCGTGTCGTGGGGCGGCGCCTACGAGATCAGCCAGGTCGAGGCCTATAACAAGCCCTTCACCGAGGCGACCGGCATCCGCGTGAACATGATCGCCGCCGACAACCCGGCCACGCCGCTGAAGGCGCAGGTCGAGGCGCGCAATGTCACCGGCGACGTCTTCGACGTCGAGGTCTCCGACGCCATCCGGCTCTGCGACGAGGGCGCGCTGGTCGAGATCGACCCGGCGATCCTGCCGCCGGCCCCCGACGGCACCCCGGCGGTCGAGGATTTCATCGACGGCGCGCTGATGGATTGCGCGGTGGCCAACATCTTCTGGGGCACCGTCATCGCCTATGACACCACCAAGTTCGAGGGCGAGGCGCCCTCGACGGCGGCGGATTTCTTCGACCTGGAGAAATTCCCCGGCAAGCGCGGCCTGCCCAAGAACCCCAAGCGCACGCTCTATCTGGCGCTGATCGCCGACGGGGTGCCCGCCGACGAGATCTATGACAAGCTGGGCTCCGAGGAAGGGGTGGCGCAGGCCTTCGCCAAGCTGGACACCATCAAGCGCGACGTCGTCTGGTGGGAAGCCGGCGCCCAGCCGGTGCAGCTGCTGGCCGATGGCGAGGTGGTGATGGCCACCGGCTATAACGGCCGCTTCTTCGATGCGATCGTGGGCGAGGGCAAGCCCTTCGAGATCATCTGGGACGGGCAATACATGGACCTGGACATGTTCGTCATCCCGAAGGATTCGCCCAATCCCGAGGCGGCGATCGAATATCTGAAATTCGCCACCGACACGCAGCGGCTGGCCGACCAGGCGCGCTACATCGCCTATGGCCCGGCGCGCAAGTCCTCGGCCGCGCTGGTCGGGCTGTACCAGGACGGCGAGACCGAGATGGCGCCGCACATGCCCACCAATCCCGATTACCTGACCACCGCGGTCATGGACGATCCGGAATTCTGGGCCGATCACGATGCCGAGCTGACCGAGCGCTTCAACAGCTGGCTGGCGGCGAACTGAACCGCTTCCGCCGCCCGTTCCGGTTTCGGGCGGCGGGACTGACTTTCCGGGGGGCTTGATGTCTGACGCACTCGATCCGCACGCTGCCGTTGCCACCACCGCCGGGGGGGTGGCGACCGGACGGCTGACCACCGCCGATGGCCGGCCGCTGTCGCGGGCGCTGGCGCGCAGCCAGATGCGGGCGCGGCGGCGCGCCTTCCTTCTGGTGCTGCCGCTTCTGGCCTTCATCCTGATCACCTTCGTGGTGCCGATCGGGCAGATGTTGCAGCGGTCCTTCCACAATGACGGGTTTTCCCGGAACATGCCGCAGATCTCGGCCTGGTTCGCCGAGAACCCGCGCGGCACCGATCCCGACGAGGCCGCCTGGGCGGCGCTGGCCGCGGACCTGACCGCCGCGGCCGAGGCGCGCACCATCGGCGTGGTCGGCACGCGGATCAATTACGACGTGCCGGGCACCCGGTCGCTGTTCACCGCCACCGGCCGCCAGGTCCGCGGCGGGATCGAGCCGCCCTTCCGCGAGGCGCTGCTGGAGATCAACGAGGCCTGGTCCAGCCCGCGGCTGTGGAACGCCATGCGCGTCGCCTCCAGCCCCTATACGGTGAATTTCTACCTTGCCTCGATGGACCGCACGCGGGCCGAGGATGGCAGCATCCAGAAGGTGCCGCCGCAGCAGCAGGTCTATGGCATGCTGTTCATGCGCACCTTCTGGCTGTCGCTGCTGATCACCGGGCTGACCTTCCTGCTGGGCTTTCCGATCGCGCATCTGCTGGCCACGCTGCCGATGCGCAAGTCGAACCTTCTGATGATCCTGGTGCTCTTGCCCTTCTGGACATCGCTGCTGGTCAGGACCACAAGCTGGATGGTGCTGCTGCAGCAGCAGGGCGTCATCAACGACATCCTGGTCTGGATGGGCGTGATCGGTGGCAGCCAGCGGCTGCAGATGATCTACAACCAGACCGGCACGATCATCGCCATGACCCATATCCTGCTGCCCTTCATGATCCTGCCGCTCTATTCGGTGATGCGCACCATCAACCCGTCCTATGTGCGCGCCGCGCGCAGCCTGGGCGCGACCAGCTGGACGGCGTTCCGGCGGGTCTATTTCCCGCAGACCCTGCCGGGGCTGGGGGCCGGCGCGCTGCTGGTCTTCATCCTGGCCGTCGGCTATTACATCACGCCGGCGCTGGTCGGCGGGTCCTCGGGGCAGCTGATTTCCAACATGATCGCGATGCACATGACCGACACGCTGAACTGGTCGATGGCCGCGGCGCTGGCCGCGCTGCTGCTGGCGGCGGTGCTGATCCTCTACTGGGTCTATGACCGCATGGTCGGCATCGACAATCTGAAACTGGGGTAACCGCCATGGCGCTTCCGACCTATGCCAGCCCGCTGGAGAAGATCTGGCACTATGCCTATCTGGTGATCTGCGGGCTGATCTTCTTCTTCCTGATCGCGCCGATCGTGGTGATCATCCCGCTTTCCTTCAACGCCGAGCCCTATTTCACCTTCACCCAGCGGATGCGCAGCTTCGATCCCGACGGCTACAGCCTGCGCTGGTATCGCAGCCTGCTGACCTTCGGCATGCAGAACCCCGGTGCCGATGGCATGGCCTGGTGGCTGGACGCCTGGAACAACGCCAACTGGGTGAAGGCGGCGAAGAACTCGATCATCATCGGCGTGTTCTCGACGATCCTGGCGACGGTGCTGGGGACCCTGGCGGCGCTTGGCCTGTCGCGCCCCGAGATGCCGTTCCGCCGGGCGATCATGGCGGTGCTGATCTCGCCCATGATCGTGCCGCTGATCATCACCGCGACGGGGATGTTCTTCTTCTACTCGAACCCCTGCGAGCTTTTGGGCATCTTCGGGCTGCCGACGAATTGCGGGCGGCTGGCGGGCACCTATGCGGGGGTGATCCTGGCCCATGCGACGCTGGGGATCCCTTTCGTGATCATCACCGTGACCGCCACGCTGGTCGGCTTCGACCAGTCGCTGAACCGGGCGGCGGCAAGCCTGGGGGCCAGCCCGCGCAGGACCTTCTTCCGGGTGACCATGCCGCTGATCCTGCCCGGCGTGATCTCGGGCGCGCTGTTTGCCTTCGTCACCAGCTTCGACGAGGTGGTGGCGGTGCTGTTCATCGCCGGCCCCGAGCAGCAGACCATCCCGCGGCAGATGTGGAACGGCATCCGCGAGCAGATCTCGCCCGCCATCCTGGCGGTGGCGACGATCCTGGTGCTGTTCTCGATCGCGCTGCTGACCACGGTGGAACTGCTGCGCCGCCGCTCGGAAAGGCTGCGGGGGATCACGCCGCATTAGGGCGATTGCCTGATCCGTTATGAAGGGCCCGCAGCGATGCGGGCCTTTTTCTTGTGGGCGGCGGCGATCTTGCGTCCCGCGAGCGCCGGGGGCGCTTCGCCCCCCGGACCCCCCGAAGGTATTTGGAAGGAGTGCGAGGGAGGGGGGCGGGATCCTGGGGGTGCTCGTCAGGGCAGGATGGCCAGCCAGATCCAGATCGAGACGACCGAGGCGGCGGTGCCGATCAGCACCGTCGAGGCGGCGACGCGGCGGGCGGCGCCGTAGATATTGGCGAAGAGATAGGCATTGACCCCCGGCGCCATCGCCGCCGTGATGACCGCCGAGCGCAGCCCGGCGGCGTCCAGTCCGAACAGGTGGCCCAGCCCGAAGGCGATGGCCGGGTGCAGCACCAGCGAGATGGCGCAGCACATGGCGATGGTGGCCATGTCGCCTTCCGGGCGATAGCGGAGCAGCACGCCGCCCAGGCCAAAGAGCGCCGCGGGCAGGGCGGATCGCGCGATCATGTCGGCGGCGTCCCAGAAGGCCGCGGGCATGACCAGCCCGGCATGGGTCAGCAGGTTCATGGCCAGCCCGGCCAGGATGCCGATCACCAGCGGCGTGCGCAGCACCCCGGTCAGCGCCCGCAGCGCGACATGGCCGATGGCCTGGCCGTTGCCATGCGCACGCGCGAATTCCATCGCGGTGATGCCGAAGGTGTAGAGCAGCGGCGAATGGATGGCGATGATCGCCCAGTTGCCGGCCAGCGCCTCGGTCCCGAAGGCGCGTTCGGTGATCGGGATGCCCAGCAGCAGCGAGTTCGAGAACAGGCAGGCGAAGCCGATCGCCACGCTGTCGGTCAGGCTGCGCCGGAACAGCCAGCGCGCGCCCGCCCAGCCGGCGGCGAAGGCGGCGAAGGCGCCGGTATAGAAGGGGATCAGCAGCGCCGCGCGGAACTCGCTGCCCAGGTCCAGCCGGGCCATCGAGGCGAAGAGCAGCGTCGGCACCGCGAAGTTCTGGGCGAAGCGCATCAGCCCGTCCACCGCGGAGTCCGACAGCCAGCCGCGCCAGCTGACCAGATAGCCGAAGCCGACGACCAGGAAGACCGGCAGGATGATGTCGAAAAGCGCGCTCATGTCCGGGCGGGGTCGGGGGCGGAAACCGGCAGGGGCACCGTGAGCACCAGGCCGTCATGGGCGGGGATGACATGGGGCGGCGTCGCGGCCATGACCTGGTCGTAATCCATGTCGATATGCATGTTCGTGATGATCGCCCGCTGGCAGCCCGAGCGCGCGATCCAGTCCAGCGCCAGCGCCAGATGGGCATGGCTGGGATGGGGTTCGGGTCGCAGCGCGTCGCAGATGAAGCTGTGCGCGCCCTCGATCAGCGGCCAGGCCTCCTCGGGGATCTGCGAGACGTCGGGCAGGTAGACCAGCCCGCCGATGCGGAAGCCGAGCGCGGTGATGTCGCCATGCTGGACGCGGAACGGCTGGAAGGTGATGGCGCCGCCGGGCCCGTCCACGGTGACCGGCCCCTCGATCAGCTGCAAATCGCAGATCGGTGGATAGGGAGAGCCCTCGGGCGCCTCGAAGACATAGCGGAAGCGCTGGAGCAGGGCGTCGGCGGTCTGCCGGTCGGCCCAGAGCGGCATCTTGCGACTGGCGTTGAAGACCAGCTGTCGCAGGTCGTCGATGCCATGGACATGATCGGCATGGGGATGGGTATAGACCACTGCGTCCAGCGTCGCGACATTGGCGTCCAGCAGTTGCGGCACCAGGTCGGGGCCGCTGTCGATCAGCACCTGGGTGACGCCCTGCGGACCCGCGCGCTCGACCAGAAGCGAGCAGCGGCGGCGGCGGTTCTTCGGATTGGACGGGTCGCAGGCGCCCCAGCGGTTGCCCAGCCTCGGCACGCCCCCCGAGGACCCGCAGCCGAGGATGGTGGCGCGGATCATGCCGGCCCCCCCTGCGGCGCGGCGGCCTTCCAGAACAGGCGGTCGAAATTCTCGGAGGTCTGGCGTGCGAAGGCGGCGTAATCCATGCCGAACAGCCCGGCGCCGACCTCGGCGGTCTTCGCGACATAGGCGGGCTCGTTGCGGCGGCCGCGATGGGGGGGCGGGGCCAGATAGGGGCTGTCGGTCTCGACTAGGATGCGGTCGGCGGGGGCGGCGGCGAAGATATCGCGCAGCTCGGTCGAGCGCGGGAAGGCGGCGATCCCCGACATCGACAGGTAGAAGCCCAGCTCCAGCGCCACCCGCGCCAGTTCCGCGCCCGAGGTGAAGCAATGCAGCACGCAGGGATAGGCGCCGGCGCGATGTTCATCAGAGAGGATGCGCGCCATGTCGCGGTCGGCGTCG
This sequence comes from Paracoccus sigandri, assembly GCF_003709565.1. Classification (GTDB taxonomy): domain Bacteria; phylum Pseudomonadota; class Alphaproteobacteria; order Rhodobacterales; family Rhodobacteraceae; genus Paracoccus; species Paracoccus siganidrum. Next base: position 83,408 of record NZ_QNRC01000008.1, read on the forward strand.
CGGGCATGGATGATCAGCGGCAGGCGGGTGCGGCGCGCGGCCTCGATATGGATGCGCAGGCTTTCCTGCTGCGCCGCCGCGCTGTCGGCGGTGTAGTGATAGTCCAGCCCGGTCTCGCCGATGCCGACGAATTTCGGATGGGCGGAGAGGGCCACAAGTTCCTCGACGCCGGCCATGGGTTCCTCGGCGACGCTCATCGGATGGGTGCCGGCGGCGTAGAACAGGCCCTCGAAGCGTTCGGCCAGGGCGCGGACCTGCGGTTCCTGCCGCAGCCGGGTGCAGATCGTGACCATGCGCGTCACCCCGGCGGTGCGGGCGCGGGCGATCAGATCGGCATGTTCGCCGTCGAAATCCGGGAAATCCAGATGGCAATGGCTGTCGACAATCGGCGGAAGGGCGGCCGCTTCGGTCATGGATTGGCTCTTCTGGGGATCAGTTTCTGGCAGGTGGGGCGGATCGGGCGGGCGGCAGATGCGCCAGCTCGACCAGCATATCCATCACCAGCGCGGAAGGGTCAAGGTTGACCGCCCGGCCCGCGCGCGCCCGCGCCGACAGCCGGGCCTGCGCGCCGGCCCATTCCCGCGCCGCCAGGTCGTCGGGCGAGATCCGCGCCATCAGCGCGCCCTCGCCGCGCGCCGCCTGGGGCAGCGGCGCGCCCATCAGCCCGGCCCGCGCGGTGCGGGTCAGGAAGCGGTCCAGCAGCGTGATGGTCAGGTCGAAGGGATCGCCGTCGGCGCCCGCCCGGCCCGCCGCGCCCTCGGCCAGTTTCGCCGCCGCCAGCCGGTCCAGCCGGGGCAGGGTGGCGAAGACGTCCACGATCTGCTGATAGCGCGCCAGCCCGTCCTGCCCGGCCAGCCGCAGCGCCTCGCCGACCGAGCCGTCGGACAGCGCCGCCAGCGCCTCGGCATCCTCGTCGATGCCCATGCCGGCCAGCACCCGGGTCATCTGCGCGGGGGCCAGGGGCGCCAGCCGCAGCGTCCGGCAGCGCGAGCGGATCGTCGGCAGCAGCCGGGCGGGCTGATGCGCGACCAGCAGGATCAGCGCGTCCTTCGGCGGTTCCTCCAGCACCTTCAGCAGGGCATTGGCGGCGGCGGTGTTCAACTCGTCGGCGGCGTCGATGATGGCGATGCGGTGGCCGCCCTCGGCCGACGACAGGTGGAAGAAGGACAGCAGCCTGCGGATCTCGTCCACGGTGATCTCGGCGCGCAGGCGGCCGGCCTTGTCGTCCCAGGGGCGGCGGATCAGCTGCAGGCGCGGCTCGGACAGCGCGCTGACGCGGCGGGCTTCGGGCGCGTCCTCGGGGACCGAGAGGTCGTCGCCCGCCATGCCCGACAGCAGCCAGCGCGCGATGGCCCAGGCCAGCGTCGCCTTGCCGGTGCCGCGCGGGCCGGTCAGCAGCCAGCCGTGATGCAGCCGCCCGCCGCGCGCGGCATCCACGAATTCGGCGATGGCGCCGTCCTGGCCGATGACGCGCGGGCTGTGGCGCGGATGGGGCGCGCCGGGCACGCGGTCGGGTTCGGGAATATCCTCGGGATCGGTCATAGCGCGGCGCGCACCCGCAGCGCGACCTCATCGGGCGTGCCGCTGCCGTCGATCAGCCGCACCCGGCCGGGATATTCGCCGGCCAGCGCCCGGAAGCCGTCGGCCAGCCGCTGCTGGAAGCCCAGGCCCAGGCTTTCGAAACGATCCTCGGAGCCGCCGCGCGCGGCGCCACGGGCCAAAGCGGTGGCGGGGTCGATGTCGATGACGAAGGTGCGGTCGGGCTCGACCGCGATCATCAGCCGGTGCAGATCGTCCACCAGCCCGCGCAGATCGCCGCGCGCCGCGCCCTGATAGACGCGGGTCGAATCGGCGAAGCGGTCGGTGACGACCACCCGGCCCTCGGCCAGCGCCGGGCGGATCGCGCGTTCCAGGTGGTCGCGCCGCGCGGCGGTGAACAGCAGGCATTCGGTCTCGGGCGACCAGCGCTCGCCCGCGCCCTCGACCAGCAGGCGGCGGATCTCCTCGGCGCCGGGGCTGCCGCCGGGCTCGCGCGTCAGCAGCACGTCGCGGCCGTCAGTGCGCAGGCTCTCGGCCAGCAGTCGGGCCTGGGTGGACTTGCCGCAGCCGTCGATGCCCTCGAAGCTGATGAACATCAGATGCCGGAGGCCAGCATGGCCTTCTGGCCAAGCCGCATCACCGCGCCCTTGATCCGGCCCAGGAAGTTCGATTCCGCCACCGAGGCATTGGCGACCAGCGGCGTGACCGCCTCGCGCGTGCCGGGGATGGTGACGACCAGCCGGCCAAGCGCCTCGCCCTGGGCGATGGGGGCGGGCAGGGGGCTGTCATAGACCGCCTCGACCGTGACCTGGTCCTCGGCCCCCGCCGGGACCAGCACGCGCACGCCGTTTTCCGTGGTCAGCCCGACGCGCGACTGCGTGCCCAGCCAGACCGGCGCCTCGACCACGGTCTCGCCGGCGGGCACCAGCGTCTTCATGGTGAACTGGCGAAAGGCCCAGTTCACGATCCGCTCGGATTCCTCGGCCCGCGCGGTCTCGGTGGCCAGGCCGGTGATGACGAAGATCACCCGCCGCCCGTCCTGGACGGCGGACCCCACCAGCCCGTAGCCGGCTTCCTGCGTATGGCCGGTCTTCAGCCCGTCGGCGCCGATTCCCTGCCGCAGGATCGGGTTGCGGTTGAAGCGGTTCGAGGGCACGCGGTCGCCGTAACGGAATTCGGTCAACGCGAAATCGCCGTAATACTGGGGGAAATCCTCGATCAGGCGCAGCGCGACCAGGCCCATGTCCTCGGCCGACATGCGGTGTTCGGGGTCGGGCCAGCCGGTCGAGTTCTTGAAGACCGAATGGGTCAGCCCGATCTGGCGGCCGCGCTCGGTCATCTGGCGGGCGAAGGCTTCTTCGGTCCCGGCCAGATGCTCGGCCACCACGACGCAGGCATCGTTGCCCGACAGCACGATGATGCCCTTGATCAGCTCGTCCACGGTCGGCGTGTCGCGCGGCTCCAGGAACATCTTCGAGCCGCCCATCCGCCAGGCCTTGGTCGAGACCGGCAGCGTGTCGTCCAGCGACAGCCGCCCGTTCTCCAGCGCCTCGAACAGCATGTAGAGCGTCATCAGCTTCGACATCGAGGCGGGCGGAATCGGCTGGTCGGCGTTCTTTTCCATCAGCACCGTCCCGGTCTCGACATCATAGACCCAGGCCGAGGTGGCAGTGGTTTCGAAGGCTTGTGCCGGCGCGGCCAGACAGAGGACCGCAAGAAGCCGAAGCAGGATGGCGCGCATTTCTGTTCCCTTGCCCGTTTGCCACCGATGGTTACAGCATGGCCCGTCCTGCCGCAACGCATAGCCCGGCCGCCGCACAAGGCTAACGCGAATTTGTCAACGAAAGGTTGACGCGCGGGCTTGTCGCCCCACCGCCTCGCGCCAGTGGCGGCGGCAGAGCGAGACATAGGTCTCGTTGCCGCCCACCTGCACCTGCGCGCCCTCGGTGATCGCCGCTCCGTCCTGGTCCCGGCGGATGACCATCGTCGCCTTGCGCCCGCAATGGCAGATGGTGCGCACCTCGCGCAGGTCGTCGGCCAGCGCCAGAAGCGCCGCCGAACCGGGAAACAGCTCGCCGCGGAAATCGACGCGCAGCCCGTAGCACATGACCGGGATGGCCAGGTCGTCGGCCACGCGGGCCAGCTGCCAGACCTGGTCGCGGGTCAGGAACTGCGCCTCGTCGACGAAGATGCAGGCGCAGCCCGCGCCCTGCGCGCCGACCAGCGCCAGAAGGTCGTCGCCCTCCCCGAAGGTCAGCGCCTCGTCGGCGATGCCGATGCGGCTGGCGATGCGGCCCATGCCCGCGCGGTCGTCCAGCGCGGCGGTCAGCAGCAGCGTGCGCATCCCGCGTTCGCGATAGTTGTAGGACGCCTGCAGCAGCAAGGTGCTCTTGCCCGCGTTCATCGTCGAGTAATGGAAGTAGAGCTTGGCCATGCGCGCGGGATAGCCGCGCCCCGCGTCCGTCGCAAGATCGCGCGAAGGGCGGATTTCCGCCCGTGCCCCGCTGCGACGGCTTGCCGCAGGAATGCTTTCGTGGCAGAAGCGCGGCCCTGGCGGCGGCGACATCCCCTTCTGCGCGATTCCGCGCGGCCATTTCCCACATCTTCTGACAGGCATTCCGATGCGAGATCCATTGTTCCGCATGGCCCTGATTCTGGGCCTTCTTTCCGCCGTCGGTCCCTTCGCGATCGACATGTATCTTCCCGCGCTGCCCGAAGTGGCGGCCGATCTGGCCACGACCGAGGCCAATGCGGCGCTGACCCTGACCTCCTATTTCATCGCCTTCGGGCTGGCGCAGATGATCTACGGGCCGATGTCGGATGCCATCGGCCGCAAATGGCCGCTGCTGCTGGGCGTGTCGATCTTCCTGGCGGCGACCGTCGCGGCCAGCCTGGCGCCCAATATCGGCGCGCTGATCGCGGCCCGCGCGGTGCAGGGCTTCGGCGCGGCCACGCTGATGGTGGTGCCGCGCGCGGTGATCCGCGACATGGCGACCGGCCCGGCGGCGGCCAGGATGATGGCGGCGATCATGATCGTCATCTCGGTCTCGCCGATGCTGGCGCCGCTGACCGGCTCGCTGGTCATGGCCTGGGGCGGCTGGCGCGAGATCTTCGCGGTCTTGGGCGCGGCCTCGCTGGTCAGCCTCGGGCTGATCCTGTTCGTGCTGCCCGAGACGCTGCCGCCCGACCGCCGCCAGCCGGTGCGGCTGGCGCCGATGCTGGCCGGCGCGCGCCGGCTGCTGGGCGACCGGCGCTTCATGGGGCTGACCATGATCGGCGGCTTCGGCATGTCCAGCTTCTTGGTGTTCCTGGCGACGGCCAGCTTCGTCTATACGCGGCAATACGGGCTCAGCCCGACGGGCTTCTCGCTGGCCTTCGCGATCAACGCGGTGGGCTTCTTCTCGGCCTCGCAATTCGCCGGCAGGCTGGGGCTGCGCCTGGGGATGGAGCGGGTGATCTCGCTGGCGATCACCGGCTTCCTGGCCATGACGCTGCTGCTGTCGGGGCTGGTGGCGCTGGGGATCGACGCGCTGCCGGTGGTGGTCGTCGGGCTGTTGCTGGCCAATGCCTGCCTCGGGCTGGTCATGCCCACGGCGATGGTGATGTCGCTGGACCCGCATCCCGACATCGCCGGGCTCGCCTCCTCGCTGGGGGGCACGATCCAGATGCTGACCGGCGCGGCGATGATCGGCGTGACCAGCCCGTTCATCGACAACAGCGCCGCCACCATGGTCCCCGCCATCGCGCTCTGCGCCGCGCTGGCCTGGCTGGCCGCCGCCCTGTCGCTGCCCCGCCTGCGCCTGCGCGCGGCCTGAAAGACAAAAGAAGCCGCAAGGAAAATCCCTGCGGCTTCTTCGTTGCCCAAATACCCAAGAAAGCCGACGCGGCCCCCCGGATCAGCCCCGCTGGCTCTTGGGCCGGCGAGAGGCGCGCCGCGCCGGGCGCTTGTTCGCCATGCCGTCCATCGGCTTGCCGCCCATCGAGCCGCGCCCGGACTGCCCCCGGCCCGGCGCGACCGGCGCTACGGGCACCTCGCCGCCGATGACCGGGATCGGCGCCTTCATCGCCTTCTCGATGGCGCGCAGCTCGCCCAGCTCGGCCGGGGCGCAGAAGGCCACGGCGCGGCCGTCGCGGCCGGCGCGGGCGGTGCGGCCGATGCGGTGGACATAGTTTTCCGGCACGTTCGGCAGGTCGTAGTTATAGACATGCGCCACCTCGGGGATGTCCAGCCCGCGCGCCGCCACGTCGGTGGCGACCAGAACCTGCGTGTCGCCCCGGCGGAAGGCCTCCAGCGCGCGCTCGCGCTGGCCCTGGCTCTTGTTGCCGTGGATCGCGGCGACGGCGAAGCCCCATTTCTCCAGCAGCCGCGCCAGCTTGTCCGAGCCGTGCTTGGTGCGGCCGAAGACCATCGCCAGTTCGCCCGGATGCCTGGCCAGGTATTCCGCCAGTAGCGTCGCCTTGTCGCCCTGGGTGACGAAATGCACGCCCTGCTCGATCTTCTTCGCGGCCTGGCCCGGAGGGTTGACGGCGACGCGGACCGGATCGGTCAGGTAGGTATCGGCCAGTTCCGACATCAGCTTCGGCATGGTGGCCGAGAAGAGCAGCGTCTGGCGTTCCCTGGGCAGCATCTTCGCGATGCGGCGTAGCGCGTGGATGAAGCCGATGTCCAGCATCTGGTCGGCCTCGTCCAGCACCAGATAGGTGGTCTCGCGCAGGTCCACGGCGCGGCGCTCGATCAGGTCGATCAGCCGGCCGGGCGTGGCGATCAGCACGTCGACGCCGCGCGACAGCCGCTCGGTCTGGACGTTGATCGAGGCGCCGCCGACGACGCGGAAGCTGCGGATCGGCGTGCCCTCGGCATAGGCGTCGATATTGGCGGCGATCTGGGTGGCCAGTTCCCGCGTCGGTGCCAGGATCAGCGCGCGGCAGGTCCTGGGCTCGGGCTTCTTGCCGTATCTGATCAGCCGGGTCAGCATCGGCAGGCCGAAGGCGGCGGTCTTGCCGGTCCCGGTCTGCGCCAGGCCCAGCACGTCGCGGCCCTGGACCACGGCGGGGATGCCCTGTTCCTGGATCGGCGTCGGCCGGGTCAGGCCCATCGCGGCGATATTGGCGTTGATGCGGTGGTCGATCCCCATATCCGCGAAGGGGCCGGTGGCTAGGGGTTCGCGCGCGGGCGCCCGGCGGCCGGCATTCGGGGCCAGGGCGGCGGGGGCGGGGCGGGCTTTTCCACCACGGGCGTGGCGGGGGCGTTTGTTATTGTCCATTGCGTCTTTCATCCCCCGCCTTCCCCGTATCGGAAAGCAGGGCAGGGGCCGCGGCCAGCGCGGCATGTGGCAGGGGTGCGGGCGTGCGATACAGGATGCCCGCTGCCTCCCCGCGTGATTGGGAAACTGGAAATAGGGTGCCGGGCCTCTGGCGAAAAATCGCGGCTGCTCACGCGGCAGCGGGCGTCGACCTGCGCCAGATGGGGCATCCGGCGCGCAAAGTCAAGCGCGCTCGGCCGTGTCCAGCCAGATCGTCACCGGACCGTCATTGATCAGCGACACCTTCATCTCGGCGCCGAAGCGCCCCAGGCCCACCGTGACGCCCTGCCCGCGCAGGGCCTCGGCGAAGTGCCGATACAGGCGCTCGCCCTCCTCGGGCGCCGCGGCGGCCGAGAAGCCGGGCCGGTTGCCGCTGCGCGTATCGGCGGCCAGGGTGAACTGGCTGACCACCAGCGCCGCCCCGCCGATATCCAGAAGCGAGCGGTTCATCCGCCCCTGGTCGTCGCGGAAGATCCGCAGCCTGGCGGTTCGGGCGGCCAGTCTTTCCGCCGCCGCCTCGTCGTCGCCGCGCATGGCGCAGACCAGGATCAGCAGCCCCGGCCCGCAGCTGCCGACGGTTTCGCCTTCCACGAGGACCGAGGCCTCGGACACGCGCTGGATCAATGCTCTCATCTGCGGGGGATTAGCCCGAACAGCCCCATCCCCGCAACCATGGCCGCCAGGAAGATCAGCACCGGCACGCCCCCGAAGCCGATCGAGGCCATGGCCGGGCCGGGGCACAGGCCCGACAGGCCCCAGCCCAGCCCGAAGATCGCCGCGCCGCCCAGAAGCCTTGCGTCGATGATCGCGGCGGGGGGCGCTGGCATCGGCCTGCCGGTGTGGGCGCGCGTCCGGCGGGCGGCGATGCGCCAGGCGGCGGCCATGGGGAGGATCGCGCCGGTCAGCACGAAGCCGAGTGTCGGGTCCCAGGCGCCGAAGACATCCAGCCAGCCGCGCACCCGCGCCGGGTCGGTCATCCCCGAGACCAGCAGCCCGACCCCGAACAGGGCGCCTGCCAGCGCGGCGAAGATCAGCCCCCTCATGCGGACCAGCCCAGCATTCGCGCGGCCATTACGGCCAGCCCGCCGGTCAGCAGATAGACCAGCGTCGCCACGATCCCGCGCACCGACAGGCGCGAGATGCCGCAGACCCCGTGCCCCGAGGTGCAGCCGCTGCCCAGCCGCGTGCCGAAGCCGACCAGCAGCCCCGCCAGCACCAGCACCCAGGGCCCCGCGACCGGCGCCGCGGCCCGGCCCAGCCCGGTCCAGACCAGCAGCGCCGGCAGGCCCGCCAGCCCGGCCAGGAAGGCCAGCCGCTCGGCCGCATTCGCGCGCCCGCTGCCGTCGATCAGCCCGCCCAGGATGCCGCTGGCGCCCATGACCCGGCCGTTCAGCAGCAGAAACAGCGCCGCCGCGCCGCCGATCATCACCCCGCCGGCAAATCTGGCGATCCATTCGGGCTGCATCTGTGACCTCCTGTCCGTTCGGCAGGAGTTATATTCGAAATGATGAATGCGTCAACATTCAAGTGGCGGAATATGTCAGCGGCCCAGCAGGATCCCCACGACCACCGCCATCAGCCCCAGCATCGAGGCCGCCAGCGCGCCCATGTTCACCGCCAGCACGCCGCGCATCTTCAGGCGCAGCGCCTCGTCGTCCAGCCCCGCCCGGCGGGCGCGCGCGACGGTGACGATGCACCAGACCAGCGCCGCCAGCCCCGCCAGGGTGATCGCCGCCCCGGCCCAGATCAGGATCTCGAAAACACTCATGGCTGGCTCCTGTGGTTGGTGCGGGTGGCGCCTTGCCCTAGCGGCGATTGATCCTTGGGACAAGAGCGCCTATGCCCGGCCCGTCGCTGCCCGCCGATGTGAAGGCGGCGGGATTGACACGGCCCAAGCTGCCGCCGAATGAAAGAAACAAACCCGAGGTAAGGTGCATCATGGATCAGGCTGCCGAACAAGACAGGTACAACGTCACCGCCGCAGAGCTTCGCCAGTTCATCGAACAGATCGAGCAGCTGGAGGCCGAGAAGAAGGACATCGCCGAGCAGATCCGCGAAGTCTATGCCGAAAGCAAGGCGCGCGGCTATGACCAGAAGGCGCTGAAGACCATCATCGGCCTTCGCAAGAAGGACAAGGACGAGGTGGCCGAGCAGGAGGCCATCCTCGAGGTCTACAAGGAAGCCCTGGGAATGAACTGAGCCCAGGCTCTTGCCGCGCGCCGCCTGCTGCTTTCGCATCCGGCCCGCGCGGCAGATCGCCGCGGCAACACGAGGGGCGCCTCCCTCGTGGCGTGACCGAGTCCGCCGGTCCGAACCGGGCAGGATGCCGTTCCGCGGGGGCGATCAGGCGCCCCCGTTCTGCCCCTTTCCACCAGGGATTGCCGCTGATGCGGGCAATGCGGCGACGGCTTGTCACAGCCCCCGCCGCAGCCCCGGCTTCGGCTTCTCTTGCCCGTCGTTAACCGTTATGATCGCGGCAGGGACATGGCTTTTCGGGACCGACCTGTCCAAAGCGTCAGGTTCCATTGTCGCGGGATGCGAATTACCCGTTATGTCTGCGATTTGTTTTGATGTGTGCAGTAGCCAATATGAACCGGCCGGTTAACGAGAATCTGCAGTATTTCGAGAAAATTCTGCCTAATCAGCGGGGTGCGTTTCGCGCCGCGTTGCCGGATCATCCCGGAACGATGATACCGATTCGATCCGCGCATTCCGTGAAGACCGAAATTCGCACCGAAAATCGCATCGAGGGGCTGGTAGGTTAATGACTGTCGACAAGAATTCCGTGGCGATCCCCGAAGGCGCGATTGCGATCACCGGCATGGCGGCCCATTTGCCCGGCGCGCCGGACGTGGCCACCTACTGGACCAACCTGCGCGACGGGATCGAATCGATCCGCAAGCTGTCGGTCGAGGAATTGCTGGCCAATGGCGAAAGCCCGGCGCGGATCCGCCAGCCGAACTACGTCCCCGCCGCCTCGGTGCTGGAGGGGTTCGAGCGTTTCGATCCCGAATTCTTCGGCCTCTCGCTGAAAGAGGCCGCGATCATGGACCCCCAGCACCGGCAATTCCTGGAATGCGCCTGGGAGGCGCTGGAGGATGCCGGTCATGTGCCGGAAAACTTCGGCGGCCCCATCGGGGTTTTCGCCGGCTGCGGCATGGGCAGCTATTTCTATTTCAACATCTGCTCGAATCCCGACCTGGTGCGCAATACCGGCATGTTCCTGCTGCGCCATACCGGCAACGACAAGGATTTCCTGTCCACCCGCGTCAGCCATATCTTCGATCTGAAAGGCCCCAGCCTGTCGATCCAGACGGCCTGTTCGACCTCGCTGGTCGCCGTGCATCAGGCCAGCCAGTCGCTTCTGAACGGCGAATGCGACATGGCGCTGGCCGGGGGCGTGACCATCGAGCTGCCCCATGCCCGCGGCTATCTGTTCGAGGAGGGCGAGATCCTGTCGCCCGACGGTCATTGCCACGCCTTCGATCACCGCGCGCAGGGCACGGTCTTCGGCTCGGGCGCGGGCTGCGTGGTGCTGCGCCGGCTGGAGGATGCGATCGCGGACGGCGATCATGTCTGGGCGGTGCTGCGCGGCACGGCGGTCAACAATGACGGCGCGGCCAAGGCGGGCTATCTGGCGCCTTCCGTCGAGGGGCAGGCGAAGGCGGTGGCCGAGGCGCATGGCGTCGCGGGCGTTTCCGCCGACACCATCGGCTATGTCGAATGCCACGGCACCGGCACCTATCTGGGCGACCCGATCGAGGTCGCGGCGCTGACCCAGGCCTTCAACGAGACCACGCAAGAGACCGGCTTCTGCGGCATCGGCAGCGTCAAGACCAATATCGGCCATACCGACACGGCGGCGGGCGTGGCCAGCCTGATCAAGGTCAGCATGGCGCTGCATCACGGCCAGATCCCGCCCTCGCTGGGATATGAGGCGCCGAACCCGGCCATCGATTTCGACGGCTCGCCCTTCCGCGTCAACGACCGGCTGAGCGATTTCCCCCGCCTGAAGGGCGCGCCGCGCCGGGCCGGGGTCAACAGCCTGGGCGTCGGCGGCACCAATGCCCATGCCGTGGTCGAGGAAGCGCCCGAGCGCGCCGCGTCGCAGGAAAGCGACTGGCCGTTCCAGCTTCTGGTCCTGTCGGCGCGCAACAAACCGGCGCTGGACGAGGCCAGCCGCAACCTGGCCGCCCATCTGCGCGCCCATCCCGAACAGCCGCTGGCCGACGTGGCCTGGACGCTGAAACAGGGCCGCCGCGCCTTCGAGCATCGCCGCGTGCTGGTCGCGACCAGCCACGAGGACGCCGCCGCCAAGCTGGAGGCGGGCGACCGTTTCAGCATCTTCACCCATCAGGCCCTGCCCGAGCGCCCGGAACTGGTCTTCATGTTCCCCGGTGGCGGCGCGCAATATGCCGGCATGGCCCGCGATCTCTACGAGACCGAGCCGGTCTTCCGCGAATGGATGGACAAGGGGCTGGACCACCTGGCGCCCAGGCTGGACTATGACCTGCGCGCGCTGTGGCTGCCCGAAGCGGGGGCCGAGGGCGAGGCGGCCGAGCGGTTGAAGCGCCCCTCGGTGCAATTGCCGCTGATCATGATCACCGAATATGCGCTGGCGCAGCTGTGGATCAGCTGGGGCGCGCAGCCCGCCGCGCTGATCGGCCATTCGATGGGCGAGAATACCGCCGCCTGCCTGGCCGGGGTGATCGGCTTCGAGGATTGCATCGGGCTGGTGCATCTGCGCGGCCAGTTGATGGACACCATCGCGCCGGGGGGGATGCTGTCGGTGCCGCTCTCGGCGGAGGCGCTGCAGGCCTATTGGGCCGACGACCTGGACATGGCCTCGGTCAATGCGCCCGATCTCTGCGTGGTGTCCGGTCCGCAATCGGCGCTGGACGCGCTGCAGGCCCGGCTGGCTGCCGATGAGATCGAGGCGCAGCGCATCCAGATCGACATCGCCGCCCATAGCCGGATGCTGGAGCCGATCCTGTCGCGTTTCGGCGACTATCTGCGCGGCATCACGCTGAATGCGCCGCGCCTGCCGGTGATCTCGAACCGGACCGGCCAGCCGCTGACCACCGATCAGGCGACCAGCCCCGATTACTGGGTCGCGCATCTGCGCAATTCGGTCATGTTCGCCGACGGCATCGCCCATCTGGCGCAGCATAAATGCCGGGTCTATCTGGAAGTCGGGCCGGGCCGGGCGCTGGCCTCGCTGGCGCAGGCGAACGGGGTTCCGGCCAACCAGGTGCTGGCAAGTTTGCGCCATCCCGACCATGACGTGCCCGACGACGAATGGTTCATCGCCACGCTGGGGCGGCTCTGGGCGCTTGGCGCCGACGTGGACTGGACCCCGATCTGGGGCGAGGCGCGGCGCAACCGCGTGCCGCTGCCGACCTATCCCTTCCAGCGCCAGAGCTATTTCATCGAGCCGGGCCGTGCCGTCGCGCAGCCCGAGGAACAGCTGATCGAGCGCGTCGAGGGCGTCGAGAACTGGGGCTGGCAGCCGCATTGGCGCCCCCGCGCCGCGGATGCTGAGGTCGAGGCCGACGAACTGGACCGGGCCGAGCCGCGCACATGGCTGGTCTTCGCCGACGAGGCCGGGCTGGCCGCCCGCGCCATCGCCCGGCTGCGCGGCGCCGGCCATCGCGTGATCGAGGTGCGGGCGGGCGACATCTTCGCGAAGACCGGCGAGGACAGCTTCACCATCTCGCCCGAGCGCGGGCGCGAGGATTACGACCGGCTGATTCATGAGCTGGTGGCAAGCGGGCTGGCCCCGCAGCGGATCGCGCATTTCTGGCTGGTCACGGCGGGCGAGACCTTCCGCCCCGGCTCCAGCTTCTTCCACCGCAACCAGGAGCAGGGCTTCTACAGCCTGATGTTCCTGGCCCAGGCCATGGCCGAGGAAAACCTGCCGCGCCCGATCCATCTGCTGGCCCTGACCAACGGCGCCGCGCAGACCCGCGACGAGGCGCTGCCCTATCCCGAGAAGGCCACCGTGGCCGGCCCGCTGCGGGTGATGCCGCGCGAATTGCCCGGCGTGACCTGCGCCAGCCTGGACCTGACCCTGCCCGAAGGCCGCCGCGTTGATGCCGCCTGGGAGGCGCTGGCCGACCGCGTGATCGAGGAAATGCTGGCCCATCCCGCCAATCTCTCGGCCGCGCTGCGCGGGGATCGCCGCTATGAGCTGGGCTGGCGGCAATTGCCGCTGGAAACCGCGGAACCGGCGCTGCCGCAGGGGGCGGTCTGCCTGCTGACCGGCGGTTTCGGCGGCATCGGGTTGACCGTGGGCGAACGCCTGGCCCGCGATCTGGGCGCGAAGCTGGTACTGGTCGGCCGTCGCGCCTTGCCGGATCCGTCGCAATGGGACGCCCTGCTGCGCAATGCCGCCCCGAATGACGCGACTGCCGCGCGGATCCGCGGCGTGCGGCGGCTGGAGGCGGCGGGGGCCGAGGTGCTGTGCCTGACCGCCGATGTCTGCAACCTGCAGGACATGAGCGCCGCCCGCGACCGGGCGATCGCGCGTTTCGGCCGCATCGACGCGGTGATCCATGCGGCCGGCGTGGTCGATGACGCGCCGATCCTGGCCAAGACCCCGGCCAGCGTGGAAAACGTCTTCGCCCCCAAGGTCCACGGCACCGAAGTGCTGGACGAGGTCTTCCCCGACGGCTCGGTCGGGCGGATCGTGGTGTTCAGCTCGACCTCGACCGCGATCGCGCCCGCCGGGCAGATCGACTATGTCGCGGCCAATGAATTCCTGAACGCCTGGGCCCGGTCGCGCGCGGGCGGCAAGACGCAGGTCACGGCGGTGAACTGGGGCATCTGGGCCGAGGTCGGCATGGCCGCCGAGGCCTTCGCCACGCCCGCCCCCGCCCCCGTCACCGATGTCGACGCTCCCCTGCTGGACAAGGCGACATTCGATGCCGAGGGCAACCGGGTCTTCACCACCGGCCTGACCACGCGGCGCTGGATCCTGGACGGGCACCGCACCAAGGACGGGCAGGCGCTGATCCCCGGCACCGGCTATCTGGACGTGATCGCGCAGGCCCTGCGCGCCCATGGCGAGACCGGCCCCTTCGAGATCCGCGACCTGTTCTTCTTCCGCCCGCTGGCCGTCGATGACGATGCCGCGCGCGAGATGCGCCTGTCGCTGGCCCGCAATGACGAGGGTTACGGCGTCCAGATCCGCAGCGACGCGGTCGCGGATGGCCGCAAGGGATACGAGCTGAACGCGCAGGCCCAGATCGGCTTCGACGTTCCCGCGGCGGATGCGATCGACCTTGCAGCTATTTCAGACCGTTGCGGTGATAATGTCGAAACCGATCCGGGTGGGCTGCGGAGCCCGCAGGAACAGCATCTGAATTTCGGCCCCCGCTGGCGGGTGCTGCGCCGCCGCGCCTATGGCAGGGGCGAGGGGCTGGCGGAACTGGCGCTGCCCGACGCCTTCCGCGCGGAACCGGCGCAGGGCTGGCCGATCCATCCGGCGCTGATGGACCTGGCGACGGGCTGGGCGATGGGGCTGATCGAGGGCTATGCGCCCGATCATCTCTGGGTGCCGGTCAGCTATGGCTCGGTCCGGGTCCATGCGCCGCTGGCGGGCGAGATCCGCAGCTGGGTGCGCAATGCGGGCGACAACCGCGCCGACAATCCCTTCGCGCGCTTCGACGTGACGCTGAGTGATCCCGACGGCCGCGTGCTGATCGAGATTTCCGGCTTTACCATCCATCGCCTTGATGGCGCTTTGGATTTTGCCGCCGCCTCGGGCAGGCGCGATGTGATCTTCCCCGATGCGAAGCCCGAGAACCGCAAGCTGTCCCCGGCCGAGGAGCGGCTGCAGCACAACCTGTCGCAGGGCATCCGCCCCGAGGAGGGCGCCGAGGGTTTCCTGCGCGCGCTGGCCACGGGCAGTTCGCAGGTCGCGGTCAGTTCCATGCCGCTGCCGAAGCTGATCGAGCAGGCCGGGCAGGGCAGCGAGGAGGTCGAGGAACGCCAGGGCTTCGAGCGCCCGCAGCTGGACAGCGACTATGTCGAGCCGCGGAACGGGATCGAGCGCACGCTGGTCGGATTCTGGCAGGAATTGCTGGGCGTCGGGCAGGTCGGGGTCGAGGACAGCTTCTTCGACCTGGGCGGCCATTCGCTGATCGCCGTGCGGCTGTTCGCGATGATCCGCAAGACCTATTCGGTGGATTTCCCGATCTCGGTCCTGTTCGAGGCGCCGACCATCGCCGCCTGCGCCGCGCTGATCGAGGACCGCATCGGCCCGCAGGAGGGCGAGGGCGCCGAGGCGCCGAAGCCCAGGGCCCCGGCGCGCCGCTTCACCCATCTGGTGCCGATGCACCAGGGCGAGGGCGGGCCGCGCCGGCCCTTCTTCCTGGTCGCCGGCATGTTCGGCAACGTGCTGAACCTGCGCCACCTGGCGCAGCTTCTGGGTGGCGACAGGCCCTTTTACGGGATGCAGGCGCGCGGGCTGTTCGGCGAGGACCAGCCGCATGACAATTTCGTCGATGCGGCAAAGGATTACATCGCCGAGTTGAAGCAGGTTCAGCCGCATGGTCCCTATCTGCTGGGTGGTTTCTCGGGCGGCGGGCTGATCGCCTGGGAAATGGCCCGCCAGCTGGAGGCCGAGGGCGAGGAGGTGGCGCTGACCGTGCTGCTGGACACGCCGCTGCCGATGCGTCCGGCGCTGACCAGACAGGACAAGGCGCTGATCAAGCTGGCCGAACTGCGCCGCAAGGGTCCCGGCTATCTGCGCGAATGGATGCAGGCGCGGGCCGACTGGAAGCGCCAGCAGCGCGAACGCGCCGGCGCCGCGCCGGAATCCGCCGGCCAGTTCCACAACACCGCCATCGAGGCCGCCTTCCGCGCCGCCCTGCCGGGCTATGACATGCAGAAACGCGACGGCCGCGTGGTGCTGTTCCGGCCGCCGCTGGACCTGCACTGGAAGGTCTCGGGCGGGCGCTGGGTCAGCGCGGCGAAGGAATATGTCTATCCCGACAACGACCTGACCCGCTTCGCCCCCGCGCTGCAGGTGATCGAGGTGCCGGGGGATCACGACAGCATGGTGCTGGAGCCCAATGTCCGGGTGATGGCCGCCCGGATGCGCGAGGTGATCACCGAGGCCGAAACCGGGCTGGACAGGCCCCTGGCGCAGGCGGCGGAGTAGGGCGATGGCGACGGTTCTGACGGTCATCCTCAACTGGCGCACGCCCGACATGACGCTGCGCTCGGCCGAGGCGGCGGTCGCGGCGATGGAGGGCATCGAGGGCGCGATCACCATCGTCGACAATGACAGCGGCGACGGCTCCGAGGAGAAGCTGCGTGCGGCGGTGGCCGATCGAGGCTGGGACCGGGTGCGGGTGATCCAGTCGGGCCATAATGGCGGCTTCGGGGCGGGCAACAATGCCGGCATCCGCGCCGGCCTGCCCGGCGGCGCCCGGCCGGATTTCGTCTATCTGCTGAATTCGGACGCCTTTCCCGCCCCCGATGCGATCCGCATCCTGCTGGGCCATCTGCAGGCCGATCCGCGCCTGGGCATGGCCGGCAGCTTCATCCATGGCGAGGCGGGCGATCCGCATGTGACCTGCTTCCGCTTCCCCTCGGTCGCCTCGGAACTGGAGGGCAGCGCCCAGCTGGGACCGATCACGCGGGCCTTGCGCGGCCATGTCGTCCCGCAGCCGATCCCGGCCGCGCCTGCGCGCATGGACTGGGTCGCCGGCGCCAGCCTGATGATGCGGCAGGACATGCTGGACCGCATCGGCTTGTTCGACGAGGGTTATTTCCTCTATTTCGAGGAAACCGATCTCTGCCTGCGCGCCGCGCGCGCGGGCTGGCAGGTGCTTTACGTCCCCGAAAGCCGCGTGGCCCATATCGGCTCGGTCTCGACGGGGATGAAGGGATGGGGGCGGACGCCCTCTTACTGGTTCGACAGCCGCTGGCGGTATTTCCGCAAGAATCACGGATTGGCCTCCGCGATCGCGGCAACGGTGGCGCAGACCATCGGGCTGTCGATCAACCGGCTTCGTGCCGCCATCGGGAACGCGCCCCGCAACGGGCCGCGCAGGCACATGCGTGACCTGCTGGCCCATGACATCCGCGCGCTGGTCCGGGGCATCGACCCGGCGCCGGCGCGCCTTGCAAAACCCGTCACCGAGAGGACGACATGACCCTTTCCGCCCTGTTCATCGGCAATGAATCCCTGCTGATCCAATGTGCGGGGCAATGGCGCGACCGAGGCCACGCCATCGCCGCGATCCTGACCCGCGATCCCGACATCACGGCCTGGGCCGAAGGGCAGGGCATCGCCGTCCTGCCGCAGCCCCAGACCCGCGATCCGGGCGATCTGGCCTATGACTGGCTGTTCAGCGTCGCCAACCTGTCGCTGGTCCCCGAGGCGCTGCTGAGCCGCGCCGCGAAGGGCGCGATCAACTTCCATGACGGCCCGCTGCCGCGCCGGGCAGGGCTGAACACCCCGGCCTGGGCGATCCTTCAGGGCGACGGGCGGCACGGGATCACCTGGCACCTGATGGAAGGCGGGGTGGACGAGGGCGACATCCTGGAACAGCGCCTGTTCGACCTGGCCACGGACGAGACGACGCTGACCCTGAACACCCGCTGTTTCGAGGCCGCCATCGACAGCTTTGCCGCGGTGATCGGGCAGGTCGAGACGGGCTTGCAGCGCAAGCCGCAGGACCTGTCGCTGCGCGGCTATCATGCCCGCGCCGACCGTCCCGCCGCAGCGGCGCGGCTGGACTTCACCGGCTCGCGCGAGGTTGCTTCGCGGCTGATCCGCGGGCTGGATCACGGCAGCTATCCGAACCCGCTGGCCCTGGCGAAATTCGAGGTCGAGGGCCGGGTGATCGCCCTGCGCGGCGTCGAGCCGGCCGAGGGCTACGGCGCGCCGGGCACGGTGCTGGCCGCTTGCCGCCAGGGCGCGACCGTGATGTTCGCCGACGGCGCGCTGCGCCTGACCGGGCTGGAGCCGCTGGACGGCGGCGAATTCGACCCGGCCGCGCTTCAGGGCAAGCTGCTCGCCTCGCCCGATGCGGCGGCGGCGCAGGCGCTGACCCAGGCCGTCGCATCCGTGGCGCCCGGTGAAGGTTACTGGCGCAAGGCGCTGAAATCATTTGCAGCCGCCAGCCTACCCCTGGCCAACCATGCCGAGGGCAAGGGCGACTGGCAAGCCCTGCCGGTGCCGGGCGAGGCCGGCGATCTTCTGGCCGCGACCGCCCTGCTGGCCAGCACGCTGGCGGGCGGCGAGGCCGTCGATCTGGCGCTGCATGATCCCGCCGCGCCGCGTGCGCCGGGCTATCTGTCCGACTGGGTGCCACTTGACGCCCGGATCGACCCGCAGGCCGATGCCGCGGACCTGCGCCGCCAGATGGCCGAACGGCTGGAGCGCGCCCGCAAGCATCCCGCCTTCGCGCTGGACCTGCCCCTGCGCGACCCGGCCATCGACCGCCCCGCGCTGCCGCAGATCGCCGTCGCGGCGGCGGGCGACGCCCCGGTCGCGGGCAGCATCGTCACCCTGGCCCCGGAAAGCGGACGGCTGCATTACGACGCCTCGCGGCTGGATGCGGGCTCGGCCGGGCTGCTGGCGGCGCGGCTGGCGCATCTGGCGGCGGCCATCGCCAAGGGCGGGCCGATCGCCGACATCCCGCCGATGCCGGAGGCCGAGCGCGACCTGGTGGTCAACGGCTGGAACCGCAGCGAGACCGATTTCCCCGACATCTGCATCCATCAGGCCTTCGAAGCCCAGGTCGCCCGCACCCCCGGCGCCGTCGCCCTGACGGTCGAGGATCGCCACCTGACCTATACTGACCTGAACGCGCGGGCGAACCGCGCCGCCCATGTGCTGCGCGCGATGGGGGTGGGGCCGGGCACGCTGGTCGGCATCCATACCGGCCGCAGCGAGCATCTGCTGATCGGCACCCTGGCGATCATGAAGGCGGGCGGCGCCTATGTGCCGCTGGACCCGGCCTATCCGGCCGACCGCATCGCGCTCTATATCGAGGACAGCGCCTGCCCGGTGATCGTCACCGAAAGCGCGCTGTCGCAGGGCCTGCCCACGCATGGCGCGCAGCTGCTGGTGCTGGACCAGGACGCGCGGCTGGCGGACGCGCCCGAGGGCAATCCCGACAGCGGCGTGACCACCGCGGACCTGGCTTACCTGATCTATACTTCGGGCTCGACCGGGCGGCCCAAGGGCGTGATGCTGGAACACCGCAACGTCGCCAATTTCTTCACCGGCATGGACGACCGCATCCAGCACGATCCGGCCGGGGTCTGGCTGGCGGTGACCTCGCTTTCCTTCGACATCTCGGTGCTGGAGCTGTTCTGGACGCTCGCGCGCGGCTTCCGGCTGGTGCTGATGGGCGATGCGGAACGGGCGCTGGTCTCGGGCGGGGCGGCGGTCAGCGACAAGCCGATGGATTTCAGCCTGTTCTACTGGGGCAATGACGACGGCGTCGGGCGCGAGAAATACCAGCTGCTGCTGGAGGGGGCGAAATTCGCCGACGAACACGGCTTCTGCGCCGTCTGGACGCCCGAGCGGCATTTCCACGCCTTCGGCGGTCCTTACCCGAACCCCTCGGTCACCGGCGCGGCGGTGGCGGCGGTCACGAAGAACCTGGAGGTGCGGGCAGGGTCCTGCGTCGCGCCGCTGCACCACCCGATCCGCATCGCCGAGGAATGGGCGGTGATCGACAACCTGACCAACGGCCGCACCGGGCTTGCCATCGCCTCGGGCTGGCATCCCGAGGATTTCGTGCTGCGCCCCGAGAACTCGCCCCCCGCGAACAAGCCGGCGATGTACAAGGACATCGACATCCTGCGCCGCTTGTGGCGGGGCGAGAAGGTGGCCTTCCCGATGGCCGGCGGCAAGATGGTCGATGTGCTGACCCAGCCGCGCCCGGTCTCGGAGGAGCTGAACATCTGGGTGACGACCGCCGGCAACCCGGCGACCTGGCGCGAGGCCGGCGAGATGGGCGCCCATGTGCTGACCCATCTTCTGGGCCAGTCCATCGACGAGGTCGGCGAGAAGATCCGCATCTATCACCAGGCGCTGCGCGACAGCGGCCGCGACCCGGCGAAATACCGCGTCACGCTGATGCTGCACAGCTATCTGGCCGATGACCGGGAAACCGCGCGGGAGGTGGCGCGCGGGCCGATGAAGTCCTACCTGGCCTCGGCCGCGGCGCTGGTGAAGCAATATGCCTGGGCCTTCCCGGCCTTCAAGAAGCCGCAGGGCGTCTCCAACCCGATGGAGATCGACCTGGGCAGCCTGTCCGAGGAGGAGAACGAGGCGATCCTGGAATTCGCCTTCCACCGCTATTTCGAGGATTCCGGCCTCTTCGGCACCGTCGAGGAAATGCTGCCAAGGGTCGAGCATCTGAAGGAAATCGGCGTGACCGAAATCGCCGCGCTGATCGATTACGGCATCCCGCGCGAGCAGGTTCTGGAGGGGCTGCGTCCCCTGGCCGAACTCCTGGCCCGCGCCAATGCCGGCACGGCCCCGGCGCATGACGATTTCTCGATCGCGGCGCAGATCCGCCGCCATGACGTGACGCATCTGCAATGCACGCCCTCGATGGCGCGGATGATCGCGATGAACGACGACGCGCGGGCGGCCCTGGCCAAGGTCCGGCACCTGATGATCGGCGGCGAGGCGCTGTCGGGTTCGCTGGTGGCCGACCTGAACAGGGCCAGCCCGGCCGGGATCGAGAACATGTATGGCCCGACCGAGACGACCATCTGGTCCACCACCGCGACGGCGGATGCCTCGGAACCCGTGGCCAGCATCGGCACGCCCATCGCCAATACCCAGGTCTATGTGCTGGATGAGCAGATGCGGCCGCTGCCGGTCGGCGCGCCGGGCGAATTGTGGATCGGCGGGGCGGGCGTCGCGCGCGGCTATTGGCAGCGCGACGACCTGACCGAGGAGCGTTTCAAGCCGAACCCGTTCCATCCGGGCCGGATGTACCGGACCGGCGACCTGGTCCGCTGGAAGGCGGATGGGCGGCTGGAATTCCTGGGCCGCGCCGACCATCAGGTGAAGATGCGCGGCTACCGGATCGAGCTGGGCGAGATCGAGGCCGTGGCCGAGGGTTTCGCCGGGGTGCGCCAGGCCGTGGTCGTGGCGCGCGAGGACCGGCCCGGCGACATGCGGCTGGTGGCCTATGTCACCGGCGACAGCTGGCTGGCGACGGGCGCGCTGACCGATCATCTGGCGACGGTGCTGCCGCCGCATATGGTGCCCGCGCATGTGGTCAAGCTGCCGGAATTCCCGCTGACGCCGAACCGCAAGGTGAACCGCAAGGCGCTGCCCGCCCCGGTCGAGGCGAGTGCCGCGCGCAGCGATGTATTCGTGGCGCCGAAGATTGGCGTGCAGGCGACCATCGCGCAGGTCTGGTCGCGCATCCTCAACCGCGAGCAGATCGGCGCGCGCGACAATTTCTTCGCCCTCGGCGGCCATTCGCTGCTGGCGGTGCAGGCGCATCGCGAGATCCGGCAGGCGCTTGGCGGGGGCGTGAAGCTGTCGATCACCGACATCTTCCAGTTCCCCACGCTGGAGGCGCTGGCCGGCCATCTGGACGGGGCGGATGCGGCGAATTCGGCCGCCGAGCCGCAATCGGCCGAGGCCGAGGCGGCCGGCGCCGCCGAGCGGGCCGCCGCGCGCTCGGACGCCATGTCGCGCCGCCGCGCCCTGCGGGCCGGTCGCGGCCAGGGCTGAGCGGATGAGCGGATTGGGGCGGGTGATCTCGGGCCTGTTTCCCGGCGAGGTGGGCCATGCGGCGGTGGCCATCGGCACCGCCCCCGCGCCCCTGCCGGCCGAAGCGCCGGCCGTCGCCCGCGCCATTCCGCGCCGCGTGGCGGAATTCGCGGCCGGGCGCGCGGCCGCGCGTGCCGCCCTTGCGGCGGCGGGCCTGCCCCGCGCCGCCATCCCGATGGGCCAGGATCGCGCGCCGATCTGGCCCGAAGGCGCCACCGGCAGCATCACCCATAGCCGCGACTATGCGCTGGCCGTGGCCGCCCCGGCCGCGCGCTTCCGCGGCCTGGGGCTGGATGTCGAACCCGACCAGCCGCTGCCCCATGACGTGCTGGACGAGATCTGCGACAGCGACGAATGCGCCTGGATCGCCGGTCAGGTCCAGCCGCTGCGTTGGGCGCGGCTGATCTTCGTCGCGAAGGAGGCGGCCTATAAATGCCAGTATCCCGCCAGCAGGACGCTGTTCGGCTTCGAGGCGATGACCGTCCGCGTCGATCCCGGCAGCGGCACCCTGACCGCCCGCTTTCGCCGCGCCGTCCCCCCTTTCGAGAACGGGGCCGAATTGCCGGGCCGCTTCGCCTTCGCCGAGGGTCAGATGATCGCCGGTTTCATGCTGCCCGCCGCGCCGACGGGCTGAACCGCCCGCCGCCTCTTGCGCCGGGAATTTGAAAAGACAGTATATTTCATGTGCCGCATTTGTTTGTGTCGAGGCAGGGAGGACCCGAGGTGAACCGCAGGCTGACCATGTTTTCCGGGATCGCCGCGCTGGGGCTGGCGGGGGTCGGGGCCGGGCTGCTGATCCGGCGGCGCCGGTCGGGCGGCGGCCCGCCGCCCCTGCCGCAGATGGCCGAGGCCGATTTCGCCGCCGCCTTCCCGCCCCTGTCGCCGCCCGAGGGGCCGCTGAACGTCTATCACCTGGGCCACAGCCTGGTCGGGCGGGAGATGCCCGCCATGCTGGCGCAGCTGGTCGCCGGGCATCGCCATGCCAGCCAACTGGGCTGGGGGGCCTCGCTGCGCCAGCACTGGCTGGGCCGGGACGAGATCCCCGGCTATGACACCGAGAACGCCCATCCCGCCTTCGCCGATGCGAAACAGGCGATCGGCGGGGGCGATCACGATGCGGTGGTGCTGACCGAGATGGTCGAGCTGAAAGATGCGATCAAGTGGCATTCCAGCAGCCATTACCTGGCCGAATGGGCGCGGCTTGCCCGGCAGGGGCGGCCCGACCAGCGGCTCTATCTCTACGAGACCTGGCATCGGCTGGACGATCCCGCCGGCTGGCTGGAGCGGATCGACAGTGACGCCGGGGCGCTGTGGCGCGACGAGCTGCTGCGCCGCGCCATGAGCGACCCGGCGGTCGGCACCATCTATCGCATTCCCGGCGGCCCGGCCCTGGCCGCGGTGGTGCGCGCCGCCGAGGCCGGCGAGATCGCCGGGCTGGAGACACGCGAGGCGCTGTTCGCGCGAGCCGAGGATGGCAGCCAGGACATGATCCATGTCAACGACCTGGGCAGCTATGTGATCGCCCTGACCCATTACGCGGTCCTCTATCACCGAAGCCCCGAAGGACTGCCGCACCGGCTGCAGCGCGCCGACGGCTCGCCGGCCGAGGCCTTTTCGGACGAGGCCGCCCGCACCATCCAGCGCATCGTCTGGGAGGTGGTGCGCCACGATCCCTTCACCGGGGTCGGTGCATGAGGGGGGTCGGGGCATGAATCCCTTCGCGCTGATCGCCGACATCCTGCTGATCGGCTCGGGGCTGTTCGCGGACGACATGCCGAAATGGCTGGAAACCGCCAGCGTCATGAGCGGCGAGAACATCCGGGTGCAGCTGGTCGCGGCGGATGGCGATCCGGCGGCGCTTGACCGGCTGCTGGCCAGCGGGCGCTTCGACCGCGCCGTCCTGGAACTGCCGCCAGGGGAGGGCGCGGCCGATGAGATCGCGCGGATCGGCGCGGTGGCGCTGGAGGCGGATCCGGCGTTCCGGCTCTATGTGATCGATCCCTTGCCCGCGCCGGATGCCGGCGATCCCGAGGGCTGGCAGGCGGCGCTGCAAGAGGCCGCCGCGGGCGGGCCCGAGGCGGAGGCCGCCGGGATGGAACCCGTCCCGATGGCGCAGGCCTTCGCGCTGCTGTCGCGGGAAATCGGCACGGGCGCGGTGCCGGGGATCCCGGCGCTGGCGGATCTGCTGGACGGCGAGGGCGGGCTGAACGGGCGCGGGCGGTTCTTCGCGGCGATGGTCCTGCACGGCGTCCTGAACGGGACCGATCCGACCGGGCTGCCGGCCTGGCTGGGGCCGCAGCAGGGCGGCGCCGGGCAGGCGGAGGGCTTCACGCCGGACATGGCCGTGGCGCTGCAGCGGCTGGCCTGGCGCGGCCTGCGCGCGCCCGATCCCCAGCCGGTGGTGCCGGAGGCGGCGCCCGCCGCTGATGCCGTTGATGCCGAAGCGGCGCCGGTGCAGGCGGTCTCGGAGCTGGCCGGCGTCACCCGCCAGGGCATCGCCTTCAACCTGACCGCCATCAGCGACTGGTCGACCGAGCTTCCCTTCCTGGACCTGTTCAAGACCGCGCGCCCCTGGATCGGCCATCTGCCCGGCCAATGGGGCGGTTTCGAGGCCGACCAGCTGCGGGGCGAGGGCTGGCTGGACGACCATGGCTGGCCCAGGGCCGTCCCCCAGAGCGTCACCGCCCTGTCCACGCTGATCCTGACCGACCTGCCGCCGCAGGCCGCCTCGGCCGCCGGGCGCTACGAGCTGCGCTACCAAGGCAGCGGCCGGATCGAGCTGGAGGGGCGGGCGCGGCGGGTCCATCACGAACCCGGCGTGATCTGGTTCAGCTTCACCCCCGGCGAGGGCGCGGTGCAGATCAACATCCTGCAGACCGATCCCGAGGATCCGATCCGCGACATCTCGGTCATCCGCGAGGATCGCGTGGCCCTGGCCCGGCAGGGGGAAATCTTCAACCCGGATTTCCTGGCCCGGCTGCGGGGCGCCCAGGAATTGCGCTTCATGCCCTGGATGAACGCGAACACCACCACGCTTTCCGATCCCCGTGACCGCCCGCTTGTCACCGACGCGACCTGGGCCGGCCCCCATGGCGTGCCGGTCGAGGTGATGGTGGCGCTGGCCAATCAGACCAGCGCCGATCCCTGGTTCACCATTCCGCATCTGGCCAGCGACGAACTGGCGCGCGACTATGCGCGGATCGTGCGCAACGGGCTGGCCGCCGAGCGCCGCGCCATCGTCGAATTTTCCAACGAGGTGTGGAATTTCTCGTTCCCGCAATCCGCCTGGGCCGACGAACAGGCGCGTGCGGTCTGGGGCGCGCGCGATGCCTGGGTGCAATACGGCGCCCATCGCGCTGCCCGCATCGCCGATATCTGGACCGAGGAGTTCGGCACCGAGGCCAGGGATCGCCTGGTCCGCGTGATCGGCACCCATCCCGGCTGGCAGGGGCTGGAGGAGGACATCCTGAACGCCCCCGCCTGGCGCCGGGCCGATCCCCAGGGCTGGCGCGCGCCGCATGAATCCTTCGATGCCTATGCGATCACCGGCTATTTCGGCCCCGGCATGGACGATCCGGAACGCGTGGCGATGTACAAGGGCTGGATGGCGGAAAGCCTGATCGCCGCCAGCGAGGAGGCCGCCGCGCGGGGGCTCAGCGGTCCGGCCGCCGCGCAGCATATCCGCGACCACCGTTTTGATCGCGCCTTCGCCCCGGCGCTGGCCGAATTGCATGACGGTTCGGTCAGCGGCAGGCCCGAGGGCTCGGTCCGGGCGGTGGTCGAGGAGCTTTTCCCCTATCACAAGGCCGTTGCCGACCGCTACGGGCTGGAGCTGGTCATGTATGAGGGCGGCACCCATGTCGTCGGGCTGGGCGCCTCGATGCAGGACGAGGAACTGACCGAATTCCTGATGGCGCTGAACTATGCGCCGGGGATCGAGGCGCTCTATGACGAGCTGATCGCGGGATGGCGCCGGGTCAGCGACAATCCCTTCAACGATTTCAACGCCATCGAACGGCCCAGCC
Source organism: Paracoccus sigandri (assembly GCF_003709565.1). Taxonomy (GTDB): domain Bacteria; phylum Pseudomonadota; class Alphaproteobacteria; order Rhodobacterales; family Rhodobacteraceae; genus Paracoccus; species Paracoccus siganidrum. The sequence continues at coordinate 109,045 of NZ_QNRC01000008.1, forward strand.
GCTATGGCAGCTGGGGCACGCTGCGCTGGCTGGATGACGACAATCCGCGCTGGCGGGCCGTCGCGCAGGGCCGGGACTAGGGGAAAGCCATGCTGAGTGTCATCATTCCGGCCAGCAATGAAGAGGCCTGGCTGGGCGATTGCCTGGCCGCGCTGCTGGGATCAGAGCCGGTGCCGGGCGGGGCCGAGGCGATCGTCGTCGCCAATGGCTGCCGCGACCGGACGGCCCGGATCGCGCGCGGCTTCGCGGATCGCGCGGCGGCGGCCGGCTGGGGCTGGCAGGTGATCGAGCTTGACGAGGGCGACAAGATCGGCGCGCTGAACGCGGGCGACGCGGCGGCCTCGGGCACAATCCGCGCCTATCTGGATGCGGATGTGACGGTCAGCCCGCCCCTGATGGCGCAGCTGGCGCGCGCGCTGTCCGGCGCGCCGGGGCCCGCCTATGCCAGCGGCAATGCCCGCATCCCGCGCCCGCGCAGTGCCGTCACGCGGGCCTATGCCCGGCTGTGGCAGCGCCTTCCCTTCGCCCGCAGCGCGGCGCCCGGCTATGGGCTTTTCGCGGTGAATGCGGCAGGCCGGGCGCGCTGGGGCGCGTTTCCGCGGATCATTTCCGACGATACCTATGTGCGGCTGCAATTCGCCCCCCATGAGCGGATCGGGGTCGATGCCGATTACGACTGGCCGATGGTCGAGGGCTGGTCGCGGCTGGTCCGGGTGCGGCGGCGGCAGGATGCGGGCGTGGCCGAGATCGCCGCGCGCTGGCCCGCGCTGATCGCGAATGAGGGCAAGGCGCCGCTGGGCGCCGGCGGCACGGCGCGGCTGGCGCTGCGCGATCCGGTGGGCTTTGCGGTCTATGCGGCGGTCTCGGTCGCGGTGCGGCTGGGCCGGGGACGCGACGCGGGCTGGACTCGCGGCAGATGAGCGCGGCATCCGACCCTTCCACCCGCACCCTGCGCCCTGCCGCAAACTGAGGAATTCCCGTGCGTATCGGCTATCTTCTGAACACCTATCCGCAACCCAGCGTGACCTTCATCCGGCGCGAGATCCACGCGCTGGAGCGGCTGGGCCTGCCGGTCCATCGCTTCGCCATGCGCAGCGACCGGGCGGTGCTGGTCGATGCCGGGGACCTGGCGGAATACGACCGGACCGAACTGGTGCTGAAGGCCGGGGCGGGGCGGCTGCTGGGCGATCTGGCGCGCATGGCGCTGTCGCGGCCCGCGGCTTTCGGCAAGGCCCTGCGGATGGCGCTGCGGATGGGCGGGCGGTCGCGCCAGGGGCGGCTGCGCCACCTGATCTACCTGGTCGAGGCGGCCCATGTCGCCCGGCGGGCCAGGGCGCTTGGGCTGCAGCATCTCCACGCCCATTTCGGCACCAATTCCGCCGCCGTGGCCGCGCTGGTCCGCGCGCTTGGCGGGCCGGGCTACAGCTTCACCGTCCATGGCCCCGAGGAATTCGACCAGCCTGAGGCGCTGAGCCTGGGCGAGAAGATCGCCGGCGCGGCCTTCACGGTCGCGATCTCCTCGCATGGGCGCAGCCAGCTGTCGCGTTGGGCCGGTCATGGCGACTGGCCGCGGATCGAGGTGGTCCATTGCGGCATCGAGCCGGCGCGCTTCCCGGATCCCGCGCCGATGCCGCCGGGGCCGCTGCACCTGGTCAATATCGGCCGTTTCGCCGAACAGAAGGGCCAGCTCCTGCTGCCCGAGGCGGTGGCGCTGGCCCGCGCGCAGGGCGCCGATCTGCGGCTGACGCTGGTCGGCGACGGCCCGATGCGCCCGGCGATCGAGGCCGCGATCCGCGCGCATGGCGTGGGCGACCTGGTCACGCTGACCGGCTGGCTGGACGAGGCCGGGGTGCGCGCGGTGCTGGCCGATGCCCATGCGCTGGTCCTGCCCAGCTTCGCCGAGGGGCTGCCGATGGTGGTGATGGAGGCGATGGCCGCGGGCCGGGCGGTGATCGCGACCTGGATCGCGGGCAATCCCGAACTGGTCCTGCCCGGCGAAACCGGCTGGCTGGTGCCGGCGGGCGATGCCGCGGCGCTTGCCGGGGCGATGGCCGCGGCCGCGGCGACCCCGGCGGACCGGTTGCAGGCGATGGGCGCGGCGGGCCGGGCGCGAGTGCTGGCGCGTCATGACATCGACCGCGAGGCCGCGAAGCTGGCGGCGCTGTTCCAGGGGGCGATCGACGGATGAGACGCTGGAAGGACTATCTGTCGGGCTCGACCATCACCGCCCGCGTGCTGCGCGGCTCGGCCGTCTCGGGCATCGGCTATGTCGGCGGGCAGGGCCTGCGCCTGGCCAGCAACCTGATCCTGACGCGGCTGCTCTATCCCGACGCCTTCGGGGTGATGGCGCTGGTGACGATGGTGGTGATCGCCGTCTTCATGATGAGCGACTTGGGCCTGGTCCCCTCGATCATGCAGAGCAAGCGCGGCGACGACCCGAAATTCCTGGAAACCGCCTGGTCGGTGAAGCTGATCCTGCACGCGATCTATTTCGCGATGCTCTGCCTGCTGGCCGTGCCGGTCGCGCGTTTCTACCAGGCGCCGGAACTGGCGCAGCTGATCCCGGTGGTGGCGTTGGGCGTGCTGGTCGCCGGGCTGGTCGCGCCCAATGTCGAACATGCGATGCGCCATATCCGCGTCGGCCCCAGCGTCGCGATCGAGATCGGCAGCCAGTTCGTGGCGCTGGTCTTCATGATCGCCTATGCGTGGATCTCGCCCTCGATCTGGGCGCTGGCCTGGGGGCAGGTGGTGGCCGCGATCGTCAAGGTGGCGATCAGCCGCGCGATCCTGCCCGGCCCGGCGATGCGGCCGCGCTGGGACCCCTCGGCGGTGCATGAGCTGGTCGGCTTCGGCAAGTGGATCCTGCTGTCCTCGGCCAGCGGCTTCGTGCTGGCCCAGGGCGACAAGGTGGTCCTCGGCAAGTATCTCAGCCTGGAGATGCTGGGCATCTACAACATCGCCTTCTTCCTGGCCAGTTTCCCGATGGCGCTGGCGCAGCAGATCTGCGGCTCGACCATGATCCCGGTCTATCGCGACACGCCGCCTCATGTCTCGGCCGCGAATTTCGCCACCGTGCGGCGGATGCGGCTGGGGCTTTCGGTGCTGGTCATGGGGATGATCGGGCTGATGGGGCTTGCCGGGCCGATGCTGGTGGCGCTGCTTTACGACGCGCGCTATGCCGAGGCCGGGCAGATCATCAGCCTGATCGCCTGCGCGCAGATCCCGATGGTCTTGGGGATGACCTATCCCGCGGCCGCGCTGGCCGCCGGGGATTCGCGCGGCCCCTCGATCCTGACCGTGCTGCGCGCGGTGGTGCAGATCGCGGGCTTCCTGGCCGGGGTGGAACTGGCCGGACTGCCGGGGGCGATCATCGGCCAGGCCGCGGCGAGCTGGGTCATGCATCTGGGCATCGTTTCGCTGGCGCTGCGCCATCGCGTCTGGGACGGGTTGCACGATCTGCTGGTCGGCGGGGCGGGGCTGATCCTCAGCGCGGTCATCCTGGGCTTGCATCCGCCTTTCTAGACAGGCAGCATTCCCGGCGGTCCTGTTGCGGGAACCCGCCATTTTTTTGCTGTCGGTGGTTGTGTCCGCTGCAAGCCCGGTCTAGCGTTCAGGCGGAAAACGCGCAGCGATCGCAGTGCGCGGCACTGCGCTTATATAAATCAATGACTTGCTGGCCGAGGGCATATCGATGCTGACTCGATTTTTGTTGTTCGTCGGAACCGTGACCGCCGTCGCCTTTCCGCTTTCGGCAGGGGCGCAGGACCCCGCGGGCGCCGAGATGCCGCCGCCCGCCGTGACGGTGGTCACGCTGGCGGCCGAGGACGTGACCCTGACGACCAGCCTGCCGGGCCGGGTCCTGGCCTCGGCCGAGGCCGAGCTGCGCCCGCAGGTCAATGGCATCGTGATCGAGCGGCTGTTCGAGGAAGGCAGCCTGGTCGCGGCGGACGACCCGCTCTATCACATCGACCCGCGCAGCTACGAGGCCGCCGTCGCGCAGGCCGAGGCGGCGCTGGCCCAGGCCGAGGCCCAGGCCGATGCCGCCCGGCGCGAGGCCGACCGCGTGGGGGCGCTGCGCGACCGCCGGGTCGCGTCCGAGCAGACGCAGGACACGGCCGTCGCGGCGCGCGATGCCGCCGAGGCGGCGGTGAAGGCGGCCGAGGCGCAATTGCTGACGGCGCGCATCGACCTGGACCGGACCACCATCCGCGCCCCGATCGGCGGCATGATCGGCCTGGCGCAAAGCTCTGCGGGGACGCTGGTCACGGCCAGCCAGGCCAATCCGCTGGCGGTGATCCGCAGCATCGATCCGGTGCATGTGGACGTGACCCAGTCGGCGGCCGAGATCGTGCGCTGGCGGCGCCTGGGCCCCGAGGCCGCGCTGCCGCCCGAGGTGGACCGCACCGTCACGCTGCGCCTGGCCGATGGCAGCATCTATGAACATACCGGATCGCTGACCGCGGCCGAGCCGCATGTGGACGAGCTGACCGGCGTGGTCACGCTGCGCATGGCCTTCGACAATCCCGACCAGTTCCTGCTGCCCGGCATGTATGTCCAGGCCGAGATCCCGCAGGCGCAGATCCGCAATGCCGTCCTGGCCCCGCAGGAAGGCGTGACCCGCGACCGCCGCGGCCGCCCGGTGGCCTTCGTCGTCAACGACCAGAACGTCATCGAGCAGCGCCTGCTGGAAATCCAGCAGGACCGCGGCAACATGTGGGTGGTCAGCGACGGGCTGGCCGATGGCGACCGGATCGTGGTCGAGGGGCTGCAGCGCATCGGGCCGGGCATGGCCGTCACCCCCGAGGAACGCGCGGCGGGCGCTGGCGCGGCCGAGGGCGAGGGCGAGGGCGAGGAGGCCGAGCCCGCCGCCGCCGATGCGGGTGATGCGGGCGACGCCCCGCCCGAGGCCGAGGCTGCCGCCGAAAATGCTGCCGAACCCGAGCCCGCCCCCGAAGCCGCCGCCGATTAACCCGTCTCCGACCAGGACCCGATCAGCATGGCCCGTTTCTTCATCGACCGACCGGTTTTCGCCTGGGTGATCTCGATCATCATCATGGGCATCGGCGTGCTGTCGATCCTGTCGCTGCCGATCGCGCAATATCCGCAGATCGCGCCGCCCTCGGTCAATGTCAGCGCCGACTATCCCGGCGCCTCGGCCGAGACGGTGACCAATACCGTCACCCAGGTGATCGAGCAGCAGATGACCGGGCTGGACGGGCTGCGCTACATGTCCTCCAGCACCAGCGCGGCGGGCACATCGACCACGACGCTGACCTTCGCGACCGGAACCGATGCCGATATCGCGCAGGTGCAGGTGCAGAACAAGCTGTCCCAGGCCATGCCGCTGCTGCCCGAGCCGGTGCAGCGCCAGGGCGTCCGGGTCGAGAAGACGGCGGCCAGCTTCCTGATGGTCGTCGGCCTGATCGGCAACGAGGAATACGACCAGACCGACCTGTCCGACTATATGACCACAAACCTGGTGGACGACCTGAGCCGGATCGAGGGGGTGGGCAGCGTCGAGGTCTTCGGGGCGAAATACGCGATGCGGATCTGGCTGGACCCGTCCAAGCTGGCCGCCTACGAGCTGACGCCGGGCGACGTGACGGCGGCGGTCTCGGCGCAGAACACGCAGATCTCGGCCGGCGCCTTCGGCACCCGCCCGACGGTCGACGGCCAGCAGCTGAACGCGACTGTGACGGCGCAGTCGCTGCTGTCCACGCCCGAGGATTTCCGCCAGATCGTGCTGCGCGCCGAGGAGAATGGCGGGCTGGTGCTGCTGCAGGACGTGGCGCGGGTCGAGATCGGCTCGGAAAGCTATTTCGCCGAGGGCACCTATAACGGCCAGCCGGCCTCGGGGATGGCGATCAGCCTGGCGCCCGGCGCCAACGCGCTGGACACGGCCGAGCGGGTGAAGGAGCGGATGGAGGAATTCGCCCAGTTCTTCCCCGAGGGCGTCAGCTACGTCATCCCCTTCGACACCACGCCCTTCGTCGAGATCTCGATCGAGGAGGTGGTCAAGACGCTGATCGAGGCCATCGTGCTGGTCTGCCTGGTCATGTTCCTGTTCCTGCAGAACTGGCGGGCGACGCTGATCCCGACGCTGGCGGTGCCGATCGTGCTCTTGGGGACCTTCGGGATCATGGCGGCCTTCGGCTTCACCATCAACACGCTGACCATGCTGGCGATGGTGCTGGCCATCGGCCTTCTGGTCGACGATGCCATCGTCGTTGTGGAAAACGTCGAGCGGATCATGGAGGAGGAAGGCCTGCCCCCGCGCGAGGCGACGCGCAAGTCCATGGGCCAGATCACCGGGGCGCTGATCGGCATCGCGCTGGTCCTGTCGGCGGTCTTCGTGCCGATGGCCTTCTTCGGCGGCTCGACCGGGGTCATCTACCAGCAATTCGCGATCACCATCGTCTCGGCCATGGGCCTGTCGGTCGTCGTGGCGCTGACGCTGACGCCGGCGCTCTGCGCCTCGATGCTGAAGCACAAGGCGCATACGATCCGGCGCGGCCCGCTTGGCTGGTTCAACCGCGGCTTCGACGGCACCACGCGCGGCTATACCGGCGCGGTCGGCTGGCTGGTGCGGCGCCCGCTGCGCATGCTGCTGATCTATGCCGCGCTGGGGGCGGCGATGGTGCTGATGTTCCTGCGCACGCCCGAGGGTTTCCTGCCCGACGAGGACCAGGGCATCATGTTCGTGCTGATCCAGGGCCCGACCGGCGCCACGACCGAGCGCACCGAGAAGGTGATCGACCAAGTCCGCCAGTATTTCCTGGAGGACGAGGCCGCGAATGTGGAATCGGTCTTCGCCGTGGCCGGCTTCAGCTTCGGCGGCTCTGGGCAGAATACCGGCATGGCCTTCATCCGGCTGAAGGACTGGAAGGAGCGGCCGAATCCCGACCAGTCGGTGCAGGCCATCGCCGGGCGCGCCTTCGGGGCGCTGAGCCAGATCCGCGACGCGATGGTCTTCCCGATCGTGCCGCCCTCGGTGATCGAGCTGGGCAATGTCTCGGGCTTCGACTTCTATCTGCAGGCGCGCGGCGGGCAGTCGCATGAACAGCTGCTGGACGCGCGCGACCAGCTTCTGGGCATGGCCATGCAGAGCCCGCTGATCGAGCAGATCCGGCCCTCGGGGCTGGAGGACGCGGCGCAGTTCAACCTGGACATCGACTGGCGCAAGGCCGGCGCGATGGGGGTGACGGCGACCGATGTCGCAACCATGCTGCAGATCGCCTGGACCGGGTCCTATGTGAACGATTTCGTCGATCGCGGCCGCATCAAGCGCGTCTATGTGCAGGGCGAGGCGGATTCGCGCGCGGTCCCCAGCGACCTGGAGAAATGGCGGGTGCGCAATGCCTCGGGCGGGCTGGTGCCCTTCTCGAATTTCGCGACCGGCGACTGGACCTATGGGGCGCAGGGGATGAAGCGCTATAACGGCGTGCCGGCGATGCAGATCCAGGGCAATCCCATCCCCGGCGTCAGCAGCGGCGAGGGCATGGCCGAGATCGAGCGGCTGGCCGCGCAGCTGCCCGCCGGCTATGCCGTGGCCTGGACCGGCCTGTCGCTGGAGGAACGGGAATCGGGCGACCAGACCATGCTGCTCTACGCCTTGTCGCTGGCGGCGGTGTTTCTGTGCCTCGCCGCGCTTTACGAAAGCTGGTCGATCCCGCTGGCGGTCATCCTGGTCATGCCCATCGGCATCCTGGGGGCGCTGGTGGGCGCCTGGGCGGGGCAGTTCGACAATGGCGTCTTCTTCCAGGTGGGCCTGCTGACGGTGATCGGGCTGACCGGCAAGAACGCCATCCTGATCGTCGAATTCGCGCGCGAGCAGTCCGAATCCGGCGTGCCGCTGTATCGCGCCGTGGTCGAGGCCGCGCGCCAGCGTTTCCGGCCGATCATCATGACCTCGATCGCGTTTTCGCTGGGGGTGCTGCCGCTGGTGCTGTCCACCGGCGCCGGCGCGAATGGCCGCAACGCCATCGGCTCGACGGTGATGGGCGGCACCATCGCCTCGACCGTGCTGGGCATCCTGTTCGCGCCGCTGTTCTATGTGCTGATGCGCCGGCTTCTGGGGCGCAAGGACGCCTGGGACGACCCGCAGCCCGCCCCGGCCCGCCCGGCAGGCTGACCCGCCCGGCCGGCTGACGCGGTTTCGGCCTGCGTGCGGTTGACGCCGCGCGCCGCCGCCGGTTCTATCGGCAATCGGGGACCGGGTGGGGAGGATCGCGGTGATCGACAAGCTGGAAATGTTCCTGGCCGTCGCCAAGGAGGGCCATTTCGGCCGCGCCGCCGCCTCGCTCGGCATTACCCAGCCGACGCTTTCGGCCGGCATCAAGCAGCTCGAGGAACAGCTGGGCGTGCTGCTGATCTTTCGCGGCTCGCGTTATGGCGGGCTGACGCCCGAGGGCCAGAGCGCGCTGGTCTGGGCGCGCCGCATCGTCGGCGACAGCCGCCAGCTGCGCGAGGAGATGCGCGCCACGCGCCACGGGCTGTCGGGGCGGCTGCGCATCGCCGTCATCCCCACCGCGCTGACCTGGGCCGCCAAGATCAGCGCCCGTTTCGGCGCGAACCATCCCAATGTCGGCTTCACCATCCTGTCGCGCACCTCGGTCGAGATCCTGCAGATGATCGACGATCTGGACGTGGATGCGGGGATCTCCTACCTGGACAACGAGCCTTTGGGGAAGGTCAGCACGGTTCCCCTTTATGACGAGCGGTTCATGCTGGTCTGCGGGGCCGATTGCGACCTGGCGGCGCGCGACAGCGTAAGCTGGCAGGAATTGCAGGGGCGCAGGCTGTGCCTGCTGACCTCGGACATGCAGAACCGGCGCATCATCAACCGCAACCTGGCCAGCGCCGGGGTCACGCCGCAGGCGACGGTCGAATCGAACTCGACCGTGGTGCTGGCGGCGCATGTGCTGGCGGGGGACTGGCTGACCGTGCTGCCCGAGGACATCGCCAGCTTCCTGGCCGATGGCAAGCCGATCCGGCTGATCCGGCTGGAAGGCCCCGAGCCCAGCCATGCCGTCGGCCTGGTCGCCCCCTATCGCGAGCCCCACACCCCGGTCCTGGAGGCGCTTCTGGCCGAGGCGCGGCGGATGGTTTCTGATAGATAACTTCTATCGACCAACGGAACGTCGATATTGATTCTGTATCGAGAAAGCTGTTTGGTGGGATACCAGAACAAGTCGAAAGGCCAGCCATGCACCATAATGCGCCAGCCCCGACCGAGGAGGAGATTCGCGAGATTGTCGCCGGATTTGCCGCGCTCGAGGGGCCACTTCTGCCGATGCTGCACGCGTTGCAGGATGCCTATGGCCATGTGCCCTCTGCCGCCATTCCGGTTCTTGCCGATGTGCTGAACCTGGGCCGCGCCGAGGTCCATGGCGTCATCAGCTTCTATCACGACTTCCGCGACCATCCGGCCGGGCGGCATGTGCTGAAGATCTGCCGGGCCGAGGCCTGCCAGTCGATGGGCGCCAATGCGCTGGCCGAGGAGACGCTGAAGAAGCTGGGCATCGGCTGGCATGACACGACCCCCGACGGGCGGGTGACGGTGGAGCCGGTCTATTGCCTTGGCCTTTGCGCCTGCGCGCCTGCCGCGATGCTGGACGACCGGCTGGTCGGCCGCCTCGACGATGCCCGCATGGACCGGCTGCTGGAGGAGGCGCGCCCATGAGGATCTATGTTCCGATGGACAGCGCCGCCGTGGCGCTGGGGGCCGACGAGGTGGCACAGGCGATCACCCGCGAGGCCCAGGCCCGCGGCATCGAGGTCCAGCTGATCCGCAACGGCACCCGCGGCATGGTCTGGCTGGAGCCCCTGGTCGAGATCGAGGAAGACGGCAGGCGCATCGGCTATGGCCCGGTGGCGGCGGGCGACGTGCCCGCGCTGCTGGACGGCAAGCTGGACAGCCTGGGCCCGGTCGAGGAGATCCCCTTCTTCGCCCGCCAGACCCGGCTGACCTTCGCCCGCTGCGGCCTGATCGACCCGCTGGACCTGGACGCCTACGCTGCGCATGGCGGCCTGGCCGGCTTGCGCCGCGCCATCGGCATGACCCCGCAGGAGATCGTGGCGGAAGTCACCGCCTCGGGGCTGCGCGGCCGCGGCGGCGCGGGTTTCCCGACCGGCATCAAGTGGAAGACGGTGATGGAGGCCGAGGCGCCGCAGAAATACATCGTCTGCAATGCCGACGAGGGCGACAGCGGCACCTTCGCCGACCGCATGATCATCGAGGGCGATCCCTTCGTGCTGATCGAGGGCATGGCGATCGCCGGCCTGGGCGTGGGCGCGACGCGCGGCTATGTCTATCTGCGTTCCGAATATCCGGTGGCGATCCGCGTGCTGGAAGCCGCCATCCGCATCGCCCGCGAACGCGGCGTGCTGGGGGCGGACGTGCTGGGATCGGGCCGCGCCTTCGACATGGAGGTGCGCATGGGCGCCGGCGCCTATGTCTGCGGCGAGGAGACCAGCCTGCTGAACAGCCTGGAAGGCAAGCGCGGCGTGGTCCGCGCCAAGCCGCCGCTGCCCGCGCTGGAAGGCTTCCTGGGCCGGCCGACCGTGGTCAACAACGTGATCTCGCTGGCCACCGTCCCGGTCATCTTCGAGAAGGGCGCGCAGCATTACGCCGATTTCGGGCTGGGCCGCTCTCGCGGCACGGTCACGCTGCAGATCGCCGGCAATGTCCGCCATGGCGGGCTGTTCGAGACCGCCTTCGGCCTGTCCCTGGGCGAGGTCGTCAACGATATCGGCGGCGGCACCGCCTCGGGCCGGCCGGTCAAGGCGGTGCAGGTCGGCGGGCCCCTGGGCGCCTACATGCCGGTGGAGAAATTCGACACGCCCATCGGCTATGAGGAGTTCGACAGCCAGGGCGGGCTGATCGGCCATGCCGGGCTGGTCGTGTTCGACGATACCGCCGACATGCTGCGGATGGCGCGGTTCGCGATGGAGTTCTGCGCCGTCGAAAGCTGCGGCAAATGCACCCCCTGCCGGATCGGCGCCGTCCGCGGCGTCGAGACCATCGACCGCATCGCCGAAGGCGACGGCCAGGCGGTCGAGCTGCTGACCGATCTCTGCGCCACCATGAAGGAGGGCTCGCTCTGCGCGCTGGGGGGCTTCACGCCTTACCCGGTGATGTCGGCGCTGACCCATTTCCCCGACGATTTCGCCTGCGAACGCAAGGAGGCCGCCGAATGAAGGACTTCATCATTCCCGCTTACCCCCCCGGCGACGACCGCGACATGGGCACTCCCGCCCGGACCGGCGCGCCGGTCACGCTGACCGTGGACGGAATCGACGTGACGGTGCCCGAGGGAACCTCGGTCATGCGCGCCGCCGCCGAGGCCGGGATCATGGTCCCGAAGCTCTGCGCCAGCGACAACATGGAGGCCTTCGGGTCCTGCCGGCTGTGCCTGGTCGAGATCGACGGCCGCCGCGGCACGCCGGCAAGCTGCACCACGCCGGTCTCCGAGGGCATGGTGGTCCATACCCAGTCCGACAAGCTGCGCCGGATGCGGCGCGGGGTGATGGAGCTTTACATCAGCGACCACCCGCTGGACTGCCTGACCTGCGCCGCCAATGGCGATTGCGAATTGCAGGACATGGCGGGCGAGGTGGGCCTGCGCGACGTGCGCTACAAGGCGCCCGAGGGCGGGCGGCTGGACAACCACTTCACCATCCGCGAGGGCGCGGGCACCAATGCGCGCTATGTCCCCAAGGACGAGAGCAACCCCTATTTCACCTATGATCCCGCGAAATGCATCGTCTGCTCGCGCTGCGTGCGCGCCTGCGAGGAGGTGCAGGGCACCTTCGCGCTGACCATCGAGGGGCGCGGCTTCGACAGCCGCGTCAAGGCGGGCGGACCGGATGACAGCTTCCTGACCTCGGATTGCGTCAGTTGCGGCGCCTGCGTGCAGGCCTGCCCGACCGCGACCCTGCAGGAGAAATCCGTCTACGAGCTGGGCACGCCCGAACGCTCGGTCATCACCACCTGCGCCTATTGCGGGGTCGGCTGCAGCTTCAAGGCGGAACTGAACGGCGACCAGCTGGTGCGCATGGTGCCTTACAAGCACGGCAAGGCCAATCGCGGCCACAGCTGCGTCAAGGGCCGCTTCGCCTATGGCTATGCCAGCCACAAGGACCGGATCCTGAAGCCGATGATCCGCGACAGCATCGACGAGCCCTGGCGCGAGGTCGAATGGGACGAGGCGCTGGCCTTCGCGGCCGGCAGGATGCTGGGCATCCAGAAGAAATACGGCCGCCGCTCGGTGGGCGTCATCACCTCGTCGCGCTGCACCAACGAGGAAACCTATCTGGTGCAGAAGCTGACCCGCGCGGTCTTCATGAACAACAATACCGACACCTGCGCCCGCGTCTGCCATTCGCCCACCGGATACGGGCTGGGCAAGGCCTTCGGCACCTCGGCCGGGACGCAGGATTTCGACAGCGTCATGCATTCCGACGTGGTCATGATCATCGGCGCCAACCCGACCGACGGCCATCCGGTCTTCGCCAGCCGCCTGAAGAAGCGGCTGCGGGCGGGGGCGAAGCTGATCGTGGTCGATCCGCGCCGCGTCGACATCGTGCGCTCGGCCCATGTCGAGGCGGCCCATCACCTGCCGCTGCGGCCCGGCACCAATGTCGCCGTGGTCACCGCCATGGCCCATGTGATCGTGACCGAAGGGCTGATGGACGAGGATTTCATCCGCACCCGCTGCGACTGGGACGAATTCCAGCAATATGCCGAATTCGTCAGCCAGCCGCGCCACAGCCCCGAGGCCACCGAGATGCTGACCGGCGTGCCGGCGGCGGATCTGCGGGCGGCCGCGCGGCTGTTCGCGACCGGCGGCAACGGCTCGATCTATTACGGGTTGGGCGTGACCGAGCACAGCCAGGGCTCGACCACCGTGATGGGCATCGCGAACCTTGCCATGCTGACCGGCAATATCGGCCGCGAGGGCGTCGGCGTGAACCCGCTGCGCGGCCAGAACAACGTGCAGGGCTCTTGCGACATGGGCTCCTTCCCGCACGAGCTGCCGGGCTATCGCCATGTGAAGCTGCCCGACGTGCGCGAGATCTACGAGAAGGCCTGGGGCGTCGAGATCGACCCCGAGCCCGGCCTGCGCATCCCCAACATGCTGGACGCGGCGGTCGAGGGCAGCTTCAAGGGGCTCTATTGCCAGGGCGAGGACATCCTGCAGTCGGATCCCGACACCAAGCATGTCGCGGCCGGGCTGGCGGCGATGGAATGCGTCATCGTCCATGACCTGTTCCTGAACGAGACCGCCAATTACGCCCATGTCTTCCTGCCGGGCTCCAGCTTCCTGGAAAAGGACGGCACCTTCACCAATGCCGAACGCCGCATCAACCGCGTGCGCAAGGTGATGGCGCCCCGCAACGGCTATGAGGACTGGGAGATCACCCAGCTTCTGGCCAATGCGATGTTGCAGGAAATGGGGGGCGCGAAATGGACCTATACCCATCCCGCCCAGATCATGGACGAGATCGCCGCCACCACGCCCAGCTTCGCCGGCGTCAGCTACGAGCTTCTGGAAGAGGTCGGCTCGGTCCAGTGGCCCTGCAACGAAGCCGCGCCCCAGGGCACGCCGATGATGCATATCGACGGCTTCGCCTCGGGCAAGGGACGGCTGATGATCACCGAATACGTGGCGACCGACGAACGCTCGGGTCCGCGCTATCCGCTGCTGCTGACCACGGGCCGGATCCTGGCGCATTACAATGTCGGCGCGCAGACGCGGCGCACCGACAACGTCGCCTGGCATCCCGAGGACGTGCTGGAGATCCACCCCCACGATGCCGAGGTTCGCGGCGTCAAGCAGGGCGACTGGGTGCGGCTGGCCTCGCGTTCGGGCGAGACGACGCTCAGGGCGCTGCTGACCGATCGGGTGTCGCCGGGCGTGGTCTACACGACCTTCCACCACCCGGACACGCAGGCCAATGTCGTCACCACCGATTTCTCGGACTGGGCCACGAACTGCCCGGAATTCAAGGTGACGGCGGTGCAGGTCAGCCCCTCGAACGGGCCTTCGGAATGGCAGGAGCGTTACAACGAACAGGCCGAACGCTCGCGCCGGATCCTGCCCGCGGCCGAGTGAGCGCGCCTTGAGCCTGCCGCCGCCGACCCTGACCGCCGAGGCGCTGTCCGTCCGCAAGGGCAGCCGCGTCCCGGTCCTGCGCACGCTGCCCGAGGAAGTGCCGGTGGCGATGGTCTATGACGGCACGACCCATGCGGTGATGATGGCCAGCCCCGGCGACATCCATGATTTCGCCCTGGGCTTCTCGCTGACCGAGGGGATCGTGACCGACCCGGCCCAGGTCGCCGATTTCGAGGCGGTGGCCCATGACCAGGGCATCGAGGCGCGGCTCTGGCTGGCCGAAGACCGCGCCGAGGCGCTGGCCGCGCGCCGCCGCACCCTGGCCGGCCCGGTGGGCTGCGGGCTCTGCGGCATCGACAGCCTGGATCAGGCGCTGCGCCCGCTGCCCGACCTGCATGGCGTGGGCCCGATCCTGCCCGAGGTCGAGGTGATGGCCGCGACCGAGGCGCTGCGCGGCTGGCAGCCCCTGCACGACCGCACCCGCGCCGTCCATGCGGCGGGCTTCCTGCTGCCGGGGCAGGGCGTGGTGCTGGCGCGCGAGGATGTCGGCCGCCACAATGCGCTGGACAAGCTGATCGGCGCGATGGCCCGGCAGGGGATCGCGGGGGCGGAGGGCGCCTTCGTGCTGACCAGCCGCGTCTCGGTCGAGATGGTGCAGAAATGCGCCATGGCCGGCGCGGGCATCCTGATCGCCGTCTCGGCCCCCACCGCCCATGCGCTGCGCCTGGCCCAGGGCGCCGGCATCACCCTTGCCGCCTTCGCGCGCGGCGAGGGCTTCGACCTTTTCACCCATCCCCAGCGCCTGAATTGCGAGGTAACAGATGTCGCCTGAGAAAATGGTGATGATGGCGAACCAGATCGCCACCTTCTTCAACACCCAGCCCGGCGACAAGGCGGCCGAGAATGTCGCCGCCCATCTGCGCGATTTCTGGGAGCCCCGGATGCGCGCGCAGCTGAAGGAATACGTCGCCGCCGGCGGCGCCGGGCTGAACCCCACCGTGGCCGAGGCCGCCCGCCAGCTGTGAGCCCGCCGCCCGGCATGGAAACCCAGGCCCCCCCTTGCGGGTTGTCCCGGTGAAAGCGGATGCGTGCCGGGACAGGGGATCATGCAGGACAGCGCCATATTCGATCTGTCGCAGGCTCGGGTCTGCGTGATCTTCAACCGCGGCTCGGGCAGCAAGGACGACGCGGAATTCATCGAGGCCGTGACCGGGGCGCTTGAGCCGCGCGCGGCGGAATTCGCCCTGCGCCGCACCGGCGAGGGCGGGAACCTGGCCGATCTGGCGCGGCAGGCGGTGGAGGACGGCTTCGACCTGATCCTTGCGGCGGGCGGCGACGGCACGCAATCGGCGGTGGCGGGCGCGCTGGCCGGGACGGATGCGGTGATGGGGGTCCTGCCGGGCGGCACCTTCAACTATTTCGCCCGCGACCTGGGCGTCGGCGAAGAACTGGAGGACGCGCTGGAGACGATCCTGGAGGCGCGGGTCCACAGGGTCGATGTCGGGCAGATCAACGACCTGATCTTCCTCAACAATGTCAGCTTCGGCGCCTATCCGCACATCCTGAAGACGCGCGAGGGGATCTATCGCCGCTGGGGCCGGTCGCGCCTTGCCGCCTATTGGTCGGTGCTGGTCGCGCTGCGCCGCCTGCGCCGCCCGATGCGGCTGACCGCGCGGGTCGGCGGGCAAAAGCGTCATTTCAGCACCGCGCTGGTCTTCGTCGCCCGCAGCGCCTATCAGCTGGAAAGCTTCGGGCTGGACGGGGCCGAGGCGATCCGCAACGGCCAGTTCGCGGTGCTGGTCGCCAAGGCGAAGCGCCCGCTGCCGCTGATGGGCTCGGCCTTCCGGCTGGCCTTCGGGCGCAGCGCGAAGGACAGCGATTTCGACCTGATCCTGACCGAGGAGCTGACCATCGAGACCGACAAGCCGCGCCAGCTGGTCGCCCATGACGGCGAAAAGACCCTGATGCGGGCGCCGTTCCACCTGAAGGTGCTGCATGACGGGCTGCAGGTCTTGTTGCCCGCCGATGGCAGCAACAAGACCGACGGGGCGGAATGACCCGGATCCTGCACCTGTCGGACCTGCATTTCGGCTTCCATCGCGCCGCGCTGGTCGAGCCCCTGCTGCGGCGGATCAATACCGCGCAGGCCGATCTGGTGGTCGTCACCGGCGACCTGACCCATCGCGCCCGGCCCGCGCAATATCGGCAGGCGGCGGATTTCCTGCGCCGGATCGGTCCCGACTGGATCGCCGTGCCGGGCAATCACGACCTGCCGCTGTTCAACCTTCCGGGGCGGATCTTCCGGCCCTATGCCGGCTATCGCGCCGCGATCTGCCGCGAGCTGGCGCCGATGCGCCGGATCGGCGCGGTGCAGGTGCTGGGCGTGAACAGCGCCGATCCCCTGGCGATCCAGCGGGGCAGGCTGCCGCGCCGGATGGTCGATGGCCTGCTGGCGCGGCTGGCGCAGGCGCCGGTGAACATCGTGGCGCTGCACCATCCGCTGCAGCACCGCCCCGAGGTGGACAAGGCGCTTGCGCGCGGCGCGGAACAGGCGCTGGCGCGGCTTGAGGGCGTGGGCGCGCAGATCGTGCTGAGCGGGCATCTGCATGTCTGGGCGGCGGGGGCCTTCCTGGACCCGGTGGCGGGGCGCGGCATCCTGCAGATCCAGGCCGGCACCGCGCTTTGCGCCCGGCCCGGCGATCTGCGCAACGAATTCTGCCTGCTGGACATCCAGGGCGCGGAGCTGACCATCGAGCGCCATGTCGCCCCGATGGACGAGCCCGGCTTCCGCCCGCCCGAATACCTGCATTTCTCGCGCGCCTCGGGGGCGTGGCACCCCCTGGGCCACAGCCCGGATCAGGAAACCGAGCCGATCCCCACCGATCCCGGCGCGACCGAGACCGCCTTCAGGACCGCATAGAGGGACTGGCCCGGCGCCAGCCCCAGCGCCGTGGCCGAGCGGCGGGTGATCCGCGCCAGCAGTGCCTCGCCCCCGGCCTCCAGCCGCACCAGCATCCCGGAATCGCCGATCGGGGTCAGGTCGCGGATCGTGACCGCCAGCACGTTCAGCGCCGAGATCCCCTCGGGCCGGGTCCGCGCCAGCATCACGTCCTGCGCCAGGATGCGCAGCCGCAGCGCGGTGCCCGGCGCGGCATCCACCTGCGGCAGCCAGACCGGCCCCGCCGCCGTCCCCAGCCGCGTCAGGCCGTCACCCTCCTGCGCCTCGACGCGGGCCGAGATGATCGCCCCGGCCTCGCGCAGTCCCAGAAGCGGCGCGGTGGCCGGATCGGACAGGATCGCGCCGGCGGGGCCCGCGGCGGTCACGCGGCCCGCGTCGATCAGCACGACGGTGGTGGCCAGCCGCGCTACCTCGGCCGGGGAATGGCTGACATAGAGGATCGGCAGCCCGGTCTCGTCCCGCAGCCGCTCCAGATAGGGCAGGATCTCGGCCTTGCGCGCCTCGTCCAGCGCGGCAAGGGGTTCGTCCATCAGCAGGATGCGCGGATTGGACAGGATCGCCCGGCCAAGCGCGACGCGCTGCCTTTCGCCGCCCGACAGCGCGCCGGGGCGGCGCAGCAGCAGCGGGCCGATCCCCAGCATCTCGACGATGCGCGCCATCTCGGCGCCCTGGCGGCCGCGGGCGAACCAGCGCCCGTAAAGCAGGTTCTGCCGCACCGTCAGATGCGGAAACAGCCGCGCCTCCTGGAAGACATAGCCCAGGCTGCGGCGATGCGGCGGCAGGAAGCGGCCGGTGGTGCTGTCCGACAGGACCAGCCCGCCCGCCTCGATCCGGCCCTGGTCGGGGCGCATCAGCCCGGCCACGGCATTGATGATGGTGGTCTTGCCCGATCCCGATTGCCCGAACAGCGCGGTCAGCCCGGCGGGCGCGTCGAAGGCGGCGTCCAGCGTGAAACCCGCGAAGCGGTGGCGGATGGCCAGGGACAGCATCAGCCGCCCCCGATGCGCCGCGCGACGGCACGGGCGATCCATTCCGACAGGAACAGCGCCGCCATGGCGATCACGATGGCGATCATCACCAGCCGCGCCGCCGCGCCTTCGCCGCCGGGCACCTGCAGGAAGGCATAGATGGCCGAGGGCAGGGTCTGGGTCTGGCCGGGGATGTTCGAGACGAAAGTGATCGTCGCGCCGAATTCGCCCATCGCCTTGGCGAAGGCCAGCACCATGCCCGCCAGGATGCCGGGCAGGATCAGCGGCAGGGTCACGGTCAGAAACACCCAGACGCGCGAGGCCCCCAGCGTCGAGGCCGCCTGTTCCAGCTTCGGGTCCACCGCCTCGATCGCCAGCCGGATCGCGCGGACCATCAGCGGGAAGGCCATGATCGCGGCGGCCAGGGCCGCGCCGGTCCAGCGGAAGGCGAAGGTGATGCCGAACCACTGGTCCAGGAACTGCCCCACCGTGCCGCGCCGCCCGAAGGTCAAGAGCAGCAGATAGCCGGTCACGACCGGCGGCAGCACCAGCGGCAGATGCACCAGCCCGTTCAGCAGTCCATGTCCCGGAAAGCGCCAGCGGGCCAGCGCATAGGCGACCAGCACGCCCAGGGGCAGGCTGGCCGCCACGGCCCAGAGCGAGACCTTCACCGACAGGCGGACCGCCTGCCATTCCGCCGGGGTCAGCCAGTCCGTCACCGGGTCAGTTCAGCACCGTGAAGCCATGCGCCTGGAAGATCGCCCCGGCGGATTCGCCCGACAGCGCCTCGTAGAAGTCGCGGTCGGCCTGGTCGGCGGCGCCGGTCAGCAGGCCGGCGGGATAGGTGATCTCGGGATAGCTGTCGGCAGGGAAGTCGCCCACGATGGTCACGTTGTCCTCGGCTGCGGCATCGGTCGCGTAGACGATGCCATAAGGCGCCTCGCCGGTCGAGACCAGCGTCAGCGCGGCGCGGACATTGTCGGATTGCGCGACATCGGCCTCGACCGCCTGCCAGACGCCAAGGGTTTCCAGCGCGGCCTTGCCGTATTGGCCTGCCGGCACGGAATCGACCAGCGCCATGGCCAGCTTCTCGCCGTCCAGCAGCTGGTCCAGGGGGAAGCCCGGCCCGATCTCGACCGGCTCGGCCCCTTGCCCATGGGCGATCAGCACCAGCCGGTTGCCCAGCAGGTCGGTGCGCGCGCCCTCGGCCACCATGCCTTCCTGGTCGACCGCATCCATCCATTCGACATTGGCCGAGATGAACAGGTCGGCCGGCGCGCCCTCGATGATCTGCTTGGCCAGCGCGTTCGAGCCGGCATAGGACAGCGTGACCTCGTGGCCGGTCTCGGCGCTCCATTCGGCGGCGATCTCGTCCAGCGCGTTCTTCAGCGAGGCGGCGGCGAAGACCACGACCTCGTCCGCGGCGGCGGGCAGGGGGGCCAGAAGGGCAAGGGCGGTCAGGGCAGGGCGCAGCATCGGGGGTCCTTTCGAGTGATGGTCGTCCGTCCGGGACGATATGTCGGAAGGAAGCTAACGCCGCGCCGTGCCCCGGCGCAAGCGATATTTCCAGCTGGATACATCCCCGGATTATCGCTGCGCTATTCAACTAAATGTTGATTTATGGCCCTTGGGCGCTTATATGCCGCCCCAGTCAATCGGGCGACATGGTCACAACAGACCGCTGCATACGGGTCGGGCGTCACGCTTCGACCCTTTGTCGTTCCGAAAGACGCCCAACAGACCGGCGGAGCCAACCGTCAGGCCAGTCAAACAGACGTAAAGGAAACTGATCATATATGTGCGCTAAAGCGACCATGGAGGAATTCGAAGCCCTCCTGAACGAAAGCTTCGAGATCGACACGCCCGAAGAGGGTTCGGTCGTCAAGGGCAAGGTCATCGCCATCGAGGCGGGCCAGGCCATCATCGATGTCGGCTACAAGATGGAAGGCCGCGTCGATCTGAAGGAATTCGCAAATCCCGGCGAGGAAGCCAAGATCGCCGTCGGCGACGAGGTCGAGGTCTATCTGGACCGCGTGGAAAACGCCCGCGGCGAAGCCTCGATCAGCCGCGAGAAAGCCCGCCGCGAAGAGGCCTGGGATCGTCTGGAGCGTGCCTATGGCGATGAAGAGCGCGTCGAAGGCGCCATCTTCGGCCGCGTCAAGGGCGGCTTCACCGTCGATCTGGGCGGTGCCGTGGCCTTCCTGCCCGGTTCGCAAGTGGATGTCCGCCCCGTGCGCGACGCCGGCCCGCTGATGGGCCTGAAGCAGCCCTTCCAGATCCTGAAGATGGACCGCCGCCGCGGCAATATCGTCGTGTCGCGCCGCGCCATCCTGGAAGAGAGCCGCGCCGAGCAGCGCGCCGAGGTCATCGCCAACCTGACCGAAGGCCAGACCGTGGACGGTGTCGTCAAGAACATCACCGAATACGGCGCCTTCGTGGATCTGGGCGGTGTCGACGGCCTGCTGCACGTCACCGACATGGCCTGGCGCCGCGTCAACCACCCCTCCGAGATCCTGTCGATCGGCGAGACCCTCAAGGTCCAGGTCATCAAGATCAACAAGGACAGCCACCGCATCAGCCTGGGCATGAAGCAGCTGCAGGCCGATCCCTGGGATACCGTCGGCGACAAGTTCCCGATCGGCTCGGTTCACCAGGGCCGCGTGACCAACATCACCGATTACGGCGCCTTCGTGGAGCTGGAAGCCGGTGTCGAGGGCCTGGTCCATGTCAGCGAAATGAGCTGGACCAAGAAGAACGTCCATCCGGGCAAGATCGTCTCGACCTCGCAAGAAGTCGATGTGATGGTGCTGGAGATCGACGAGGCCAAGCGCCGGGTCAGCCTGGGTCTGAAGCAGACCATGCGCAACCCGTGGGAAGTCTTCGCCGAAACCCACCCGAGCGGCACCGTCATCGAGGGCGAGGTCAAGAACATCACCGAATTCGGTCTGTTCATCGGCCTGGACGGCGATATCGACGGCATGGTCCACCTCTCGGACATCTCGTGGGATGCCCGTGGCGAGGATGCCATCCAGGACTTCCGCAAGGGCGACGTGGTGAAAGCCGTGGTCCAGGACGTGGATGTCGAGAAAGAGCGCATCTCGCTGTCGATCAAGGCCCTGGAAAACGAGCACATGGCCGAAGCCGTCGACGGCGTGAAGCGTGGCACCATCGTGACCGCGCAGGTCACCGCCATCGAGGATGGCGGCATCGAGGTGGAATATAACGGCGTCAAGTCGTTCATCCGCCGCAGCGACCTGGCCCGCGACCGCCAGGACCAGCGCCCCGAGCGTTTCCAGGTCGGCGACAAGGTCGATGCCCGCGTCACCAACATCGACACCAAGACCCGCCGCCTGGGCCTGTCGATCAAGGCCCGCGAGATCGCCGAGGAGAAAGAGGCCATCGACCAGTATGGCAGCTCGGATTCGGGCGCCTCGCTGGGTGATATCCTTGGTGCCGCGCTGAACCGCAACAACTGAGCGGCCGGCACGCCCTGATCCGCCCCGTCCCCGGTTCGTTCCGGGGGCGGGGTTTTTCTTGCCTGAAACCGGTGCTAGCGCAAGCAGCGGCCTCTTGCGCGCGCGGGGCAAAGCTGGCATCGCTATGAAACCAAGTCGTTGTTTCGGCGTTTGGCCAAGAGGATGCGAGGCTGGCAGCTGCGTTTCGGCTGACCGAAAGACCGCCCCGCGCAAGAATGTCGCAGCATAAGGGGAGTGCGATGATCCGGTCCGAACTGATCCAGAAGATCGCCGAAGAAAATCCGCATCTGTTCCGCCGGGATGTCGAGCGGATCGTGAACACGGTTTTCGAGGAAATCATCGACGCGATGGCGCGGGGCGACCGGGTCGAGCTGCGCGGCTTCGGCGCCTTCTCGGTGAAGAAGCGCGAATCCCGCACCGGCCGCAACCCGCGCACCGGCGAATCCGTCGAAGTCGAGGAAAAGCACGTGCCCTTCTTCAAGACCGGCAAATTGCTGCGCGACCGGTTGAACGGCGACGCCTGAGCGGGGTAAACAGCGGCCAGCCACGCGGCCGTTCCGGCCCGACGCGCCATCCCAAGGGGTCTGCCATGCGTTTCATCCGCCTGTCCTTCGTCATCCTGCTGGCCATCGTGCTGATCGCCGTCGCGCTCGCGAATCGCGACATGGTCACGCTCAGCGCCTTTCCGGCGAATTTCGACCAGTATCTGGGCGGGCAATGGTCGGTGCGGCTGCCGCTGTTCCTGGTGATCTTCCTGGCCTTCGCGCTGGGGATGCTGGCCGGCCTGGTCTGGGAATACCTGCGCGAGGCGCATATCCGCCGCGAGGCACGCCGCCGCTCGACCGAGGTCCAGCGGCTGGAGCAGGAGGTCAGCCACCTGCGCGACCGCCATGCCAGTCCGCGCGACGAGGTCCTGGCGATCCTCGACCGGCCGAAATCCGCGCCCGCTGCGGCCCCGGCCGATCCCGCCGCGGCTGCCTCGCTGCCCGCGCCGCGCTGAGCGGCCCGATGGCTCAGGTCAAGATCTGCGGATTGCGCGAAGCGGCCCATGTCGCCGCCGCGGTCGAGGCCGGCGCCCGCTATCTGGGCTTCGTCTTCTTCCCGAAATCGCCGCGCGCCATCCTGCCCGCCCAGGCCGCCGCCCTGGCCGCCGAGGTGCCGCCGGGCGTCGCCCGCGTGGGGCTCTTCGTCGATCCGGGTGACGCGCTGCTCGAAGCGACCCTGGCCGCGGCGCCGCTTGACCTGATCCAGCTGCACGGCGCGGAATCCCCCGCCCGCGTCTCGCAGATCAAGGCGCGCTTCGGCCTGCCGGTGATGAAGGCGGTGGGCATCGCCGGGCCCCAGGACCTGGACGCGCTGTGGGATTACGCGCTGGTCGCCGACATGCTGCTGGTCGATGCCAAGCCGCCAAAGGATGCGGTGCTGCCGGGCGGCAACGGGCTGGCCTTCGACTGGCGGCTGCTGGTCGGGCGCAAATGGCTGAAGCCCTGGCTTCTGGCGGGCGGGCTGACCCCCGCCAACGTGGCCGAGGCGATCCGCCTGACCGGCGCGCCCGGCGTCGATGTAAGTTCCGGCGTCGAGACCGCTCCCGGCGTCAAGGACGCCGCCCTGATCCGCGACTTCATCCGCGAGGCCGCCCCATGACCGTCGCCTTCCAGCCCGCCACCCGCGCCGACGTGCCCGCCGTGGTCGCCCTGCTGGCCGACGACATCCTGGGCCGCGGCCGGGAAACCGCCGATCTCGCCCCCTATCTCGCCGCCTTCGACGCCATGCGCGCCGAGGGCGGCAACACCCTCTATGTGGGCCGGATCGGCGCGGCGATCGTCGCCTGCTACCAGCTGACCCTGATCTCGGGCCTGTCGCTCTCGGCCGCGCGCCGCGCGCTGCTGGAGGGGGTGCGCGTCGCCTCGACCCATCGCGGCCAGCGCATCGGCGAGGCCCTGGTCGCCGATGCCGAGGCCCGTGCCCGCGCTGCCGGCTGCCGGCTGATCCACTTCACCACCAACAAGGCCCGCGGCGACGCGCATCGCTTCTATGACCGCATGGGCTTCACCCCAAGCCATATCGGCTATAAGAAACCGCTCTAGACTTCTTCGTTGCCCAAATACCCGAAATCCGAACCGCGAAGGCGCATCCCATGGCCGATGACCTGCTGAACAGCTTCAAGACCGGACCCGACGAGCAGGGCCGCTTCGGCATCTATGGCGGCCGCTTCGTCAGCGAGACGCTGATGCCGCTGATCCTGGATCTCGAGACCGAATACGAGCGCGCCAAGACCGACCCGGAATTCTGGGCGCAGATGGACGATCTCTGGACCCATTATGTCGGCCGCCCCTCGCCCTTGTATTTCGCCGAGCGGCTGACCGAGCATCTGGGCGGCGCGAAGATCTACCTGAAGCGCGACGAGCTGAACCATACCGGCGCCCACAAGATCAACAACGTGCTGGGCCAGATCCTGCTGGCGCGGCGCATGGGCAAGACCCGCATCATCGCCGAGACCGGCGCCGGCCAGCACGGCGTCGCCACCGCCACGGTCTGCGCCCGCTTCGGGCTGAAATGCGTGGTCTACATGGGCGCCCATGACGTGGAACGCCAGGCGCCCAACGTCTTCCGGATGCGCCTTCTGGGCGCCGAGGTCGTGCCGGTCACCTCGGGCCGCGGCACGCTGAAGGACGCGATGAACGACGCGCTGCGCGACTGGGTGACCAATGTGCGCGACACCTTCTACTGCATCGGCACGGTCGCCGGCCCGCATCCCTATCCGGCGATGGTGCGCGACTTCCAGTCGATCATCGGCAAGGAGGCGCGCGAGCAGATCCTGGCGCGCGAGGGCCGGCTGCCCGACACCATCATCGCGGCCATCGGCGGCGGCTCGAACGCGATGGGGCTGTTCTTCCCCTTCCTCGACGACCAGTCGGTGCGCATCATCGGGGTCGAGGCCGGCGGCAAGGGCGTGGACGACCGGATGGAACATTGCGCCAGCCTGTCGGGCGGGCGCGCGGGCGTGCTGCACGGCAACCGCACCTATCTGCTGCAGGATGAGGACGGCCAGATCCTCGAAGGTCATTCGATCAGCGCCGGGCTCGACTATCCTGGCATCGGCCCGGAACATGCCTGGCTGAAGGACATGGGCCGCGCCGAATATGTCGCGATCACCGATGACGAGGCGCTGGCCGCCTTCCAGCTCTGCTGTGCGACCGAAGGCATCATCCCGGCGCTCGAGCCCAGCCATGCGCTGGCCCATGTGATGAAGATCGCCCCGGACCTGCCCGCCGACCACCTGATCGTGATGAACATGTGCGGGCGCGGCGACAAGGACATCTTCACCGTCGCCAAGCATCTGGGCTTCGACATCCAGACCTGACCGGCAGACCTGACCGGCAGACCTGACCGGCAGGCCCGACCGGCGCCCCGGCCCGCTCAGTCGCGGGTCAGGACCAGCAGGTTGGTCTCGGATTCCAGGTGCGGCTGCGGAAAGATGATCCGTCCCGCCGTTTCCGAGACCATCTCGACCAGGCCGATCTCCGGCATGAATTGCGGGACGGACTGCGGCTCCACAGCCTCGGGCAGGTCCGCATAATCGGGCGGCGTCTCGCCGGCGACGAAGCCGGTGCCCAGATAGACCAGCTGTCCCTCGACCAGGTGCAGCGCGCCGCGCGTCCGCTGCGACCCGGTCAGCTTCTCGAAACCGCCATCGCCATTCGCGCGGCAGCGGAAGGGCTGATAGGCGACGATCGGCAGGTTGCGGCCCAGCTTGATCATCCGGCAGTTCCAGTCGCCCGGCAAGAGGTCCATCGCCGCCTCGGGCGCCATCGCCGTCCCGCGCAGCCCGTCCCGCAACAGGGCCAGGTCATCCGCGCCGCCACCGGCAAAGGCGGCCCGCAGCGCCCTGCCCAGGCTGGCATCCAGTGCCGCAAGCCTCTCCTGGTCGTCGCTGCGCAACGGCTCGCCCATTGCGGCAAGCGGCATCAGCAGCGCCGCCATCGCAGAAAGCGCCTTAACTTTGCCGGTCAAGTGCATGGGCTTGCAGCAATTCCAGCGGGATGATGTCCAGCGCCCGAAGATGGGTGGATTCCAGGACCACCTGCGGCGCGGCATATTCCTGGGCCGCCTGCAGGAACCGCGCCGCGCAAAGGCACCAGCGGTCGCCGGGCTGCAGTCCCGCGAAACCATATTCGGGCCGGGGCGTGGACAGGTCGTTGCCCAGATATTTGGACATGGCCAGGAACTCGGCGGTGACGACGACGCAGACCGTGTGGCTGCCGCGATCCTCGGGGCCGGTATCGCAACAGCCGTTGCGAAAGAAGCCGGTCATCGGCGCGGTCGAGCAGGGCCGCAGCTCCCCGCCAAGGACGTTCAGAGATGGCTCCATCCTCGCCTCCTTCCCGACAAGGCTAGCCCGGCCGGGGCGATCCGCCAACCCCTTCCTCCGGCGGAGGGGATCACAGTTGCTCGGGCGCCCAGTCGATCCAGCGGCCGTGGAAATCCGCCCGCCCCAGCGACCAGCATCGCTCTTTTCCGTCCCACAGCCTCAGCCGCAGCGCGGCGCCTTGCCCGCCATCGGCCTCCATCGAGAAATGCGCCAGCGGCGCCGAGACGCCGGCCCGCGCCCCCGCCCGCCGGATCGCGCCTTCGCAATCCGCCTGCGTGGCGGCGGGGAAATACTGCCAGGCGACGGTGTGAAAGACGAAACCCAGCCGGCCCGGCGCGGGCTCGGCCAACCGCGCCTCCAGCCAGGCACCCGCATCCCCGGCCGCCACCTTCGGCCGATGGCGCCGCGCGATCTCCAGCGCCCCGCGCAGCCGCTCCAGCCGCGCCTCCTGGTCCGCCCAGCAATAGGCCGTCAGCCGCAACGCATCGGCCACCGGATCGACCGGCCGCAGATCGACCCCCACGGCCTCGGCGACCTCCAGGCGCCCGCCCGGCACCTCGCCCCGCCATTCCGGCGCCAGGACCACCCGCCCAGACTTTTCACCTGGCCCAAATATCCCGGGGGAATCCGGGGCCCTTGCCCCGGATGGGGGCAGCGCCCCCTTCTCTGTCCCCTTCTGTGCCCCCTCCTGCACCCCCTGCGGCGCCAGGTGATAGCGATGAAAGTTCAGGTTCAGCCCGGCCGAGGCCCCCAGCTCCAGCGCCCGGATCGGCAGCGGCGCCAGGGCCTGCGCGAAACGCGCCGCCGCGATGATCGCGGCCGAGCGCGCGACCTCGTTGGTCTGCGGCGGGTTGTCCAGCCAGCCCAGCAAGTCGTCCTCGTGGCGGGCCAGGACCTCCAGCAGCAGCTCCGCCCCGACCTCCCCCCGCGCATAAGCCGCGCGCAGCTCGGGCGCCCGGCCGGCCAGGACCAGCCCGTGCAAGCCGCCGCAGAGCCGCAGCGGCAGCGAATCCGCCGCGGGCCCCGGATCGCCGGTCCAGCCCAGCACGCGGCGCGCGAGGGCGCCCTGGCCGGGCTGCAATGCCTCGGCCAGATGGTCGCAGAGCTGCGCCGTCAGCGGCGACCCCAGCACGCGGCAGGCCTCGGCCTGGCGGCGGAAGGCGGCGCGGACCGCGTCGCCGCTCATCTGAACCGCTCGGTCAACGCGCGCAGCCGGTCGGCAAGGCTCTGCGGCGGCTCCGGGGGATCCTCGGCCGCGGCTTTCCCGGCCGGGGCAGGCGTTGCGCGCGGCGCGGGCGCCGCCTCGCCGCTGTTGCGGGCCGGCGCCACGCGGGCGGCGACGGCATTGAGGAAACGCGCGCCATCGCCCGCCGCCAGCATCGGCGCCCCGTCCGAGATCCCGCGCAAGAGGTCCTCCAGCCAGTCCCGGTCGGGCTTGGCGAAATCCGACAGCACCCAGCCCGAGACCCGGTCCTTGTGCCCCGGATGGCCGATCCCCAGCCGCAGGCGCTGGTAATCCGCGCCGATATGCTGGTGCAGCGAGCGCAGCCCGTTATGCCCGGCATGGCCGCCGCCCTGCTTCAGCCGGCATTTGCCGGGCGCCAGGTCCAGCTCGTCATGCAGCACCACGACATCGGCGGGGGTCAGCTTCAGATAGCGCATCGCCTCGCCCACCGACTGGCCCGACAGGTTCATGAAGGTCTGCGGCTTCAGCAGCATGACGCGCACGGTGCCCAGCCGCCCCTCGGCCACAAGCCCCTGGAAGCGCGCCTTCCAAGGCCCCAGCCCGTGATCGGCGGCGATCCGGTCCAGCGCCATGAAGCCGATATTATGCCGGTTTCCCTCGTATTTCGCGCCCGGATTGCCCAGTCCGACGATCAGTTTCACCGCGTTCTCCTGCCTTGGCACCCTCGACCAGAAGGGCGAAATTCGTTCCATCCCTTGCGGCGGACCTTGCCGGTTACTAAGACTCTGTCAACCTTTCGCGGCTAAGACAGGTATCAAACCCGGACGAATCGCGGGGACGGGAACTGACAGGCAAGGACAGAAGATGAGCGATCCGGCAGAATTCTACATGAATACCCTCGTTCCCATGGTGGTCGAACAGACCTCTCGCGGGGAACGGGCCTACGACATCTTCTCGCGCCTCTTGAAGGAACGGATCATCTTCGTCTCGGGGCCGGTCCATGACGGCATGTCGACGCTGATCTGCGCGCAGCTGCTGTTTCTCGAGGCGGAAAACCCCT
Source organism: Paracoccus sigandri (assembly GCF_003709565.1). GTDB lineage: Bacteria > Pseudomonadota > Alphaproteobacteria > Rhodobacterales > Rhodobacteraceae > Paracoccus > Paracoccus siganidrum. The sequence continues at coordinate 137,183 of NZ_QNRC01000008.1, forward strand.
CGAAGGACATCAGCATGTATATCAACAGCCCCGGCGGCGTGGTGACCTCGGGCCTGTCGATCTACGACACGATGCAGTATATCCGCCCGCGCGTCTCGACGCTGGTGGTGGGGCAGGCGGCCTCGATGGGCTCGCTTCTGCTGGCCGCGGGAGAGCCGGGGCTGCGCTATTCGCTGCCCAACAGCCGGGTGATGGTCCACCAGCCCTCGGGCGGCTTCCAGGGCCAGGCGACCGACATCCTGATCCATGCCCGCGAGACCGAGAAGCTGAAGCGCCGGCTGAATGAAATCTACGTGAAGCATACCGGCCGGACCCTGCCCGAGGTGGAGCAGGCGCTGGAGCGCGACCGCTTCATGTCGCCCGAGGAAGCGAAGGAATGGGGCCTGATCGACGAGGTTCTGGAGCCGCGCGGCAAGGCCGAGCCCGAGAAGAAATAAGGCCGGTGGCGGCCCGTTGGGGATTGTGACGGAAGCACGTCATCCTTAACATATGGCCAGACGCTGTCCGCCACGGCTCGGGGGTTGCGTGGCGGATGATCGAAGCTGCGGCGCGCGGGGGTTCCGGCGCCGCCCGTGTCACCGGAAGGCGGCACGGCAATGAAGGAAATGGACGATGGCAAACCAGTCCGGCGGCGACAGCAAGAACACGCTCTATTGCAGCTTCTGCGGCAAGAGCCAGCATGAGGTCCGCAAGCTGATCGCGGGGCCGACCGTCTTCATCTGCGATGAATGCGTCGAGCTGTGCATGGACATCATCCGCGAGGAAACCAAGTCCAGCGGGCTGAAATCCGGCGACGGCGTGCCGACCCCGAAGGAGATCTGCGGGGTTCTCGACGATTACGTCATCGGCCAGGAACATGCCAAGCGCGTGCTGTCGGTGGCGGTCCACAACCACTACAAGCGGCTGAACCACGGCGCGAAATCCGATATCGAGCTGGCGAAGTCGAACATCCTGCTGATCGGCCCGACCGGCTGCGGCAAGACGCTTCTGGCGCAGACCCTGGCGCGGATCCTCGACGTGCCCTTCACCATGGCCGACGCGACCACGCTGACCGAGGCGGGCTACGTGGGCGAGGATGTCGAGAACATCATCCTGAAGCTGTTGCAGGCCAGCGAATACAATGTCGAGCGCGCGCAGCGCGGCATCGTCTATATCGACGAGGTCGACAAGATCACCCGCAAGTCCGACAATCCCTCGATCACCCGCGACGTCTCGGGCGAGGGGGTGCAGCAGGCGCTCCTGAAGATCATGGAGGGCACGGTCGCCTCGGTGCCGCCGCAGGGCGGGCGCAAGCATCCGCAGCAGGAATTCCTGCAGGTGGACACCACGAACATCCTGTTCATCTGCGGCGGCGCCTTCGCGGGCCTGGACCGGATCATCGCGCAGAGGAACAAGGGCACGGCGATGGGCTTCGGCGCCTCGGTCAAGGAAAACGACGACCGCGGCGTGGGCGAGCTGTTCAAGGAGCTGGAGCCCGAGGACCTGCTGAAATTCGGCCTGATCCCGGAATTCGTCGGCCGCCTGCCGGTCATCGCGACCCTGACCGACCTGGACGAGGAAGCGCTGATCATCATCCTGACCAAGCCGAAGAACGCCCTGGTCAAGCAGTATCAGCGCCTGTTCGAGCTGGAGGGGGTCGAGCTGACCTTTACCGAGGACGCGCTGAGCGCCATCGCCAAGCGCGCCATCAAGCGCAAGACCGGCGCGCGCGGGCTGCGCTCGATCATGGAGGAGATCCTCCTGGACACCATGTTCGAACTGCCCGGCATGGACAGCGTCGAGGAAGTGGTCGTCAACGAGGAAGCGGTCGAGAACGCCGCCGCGAAACCGTTGCTGATCCATACCGACGCGAAGAAGGAAACCGCCTCGGCGGGCTGATCCGGCCCCCACGCCGCGGTGCGCGTGATCGAGGAAGGGCGTCCCCCGCGGGCGCCCTTTTGCCAAGGGCGCCCGCGCTTGCCGGGCCGGGTGCGGAAGATCGCCCCCCGCCTGCAGCGATTTCCGACAATGCGCGCCATTTGTTGTCCTCGCAGGGTCATGGCGGATCTGGACCTTCGGGCCGGTTTGGGCCATATCTTGCGGCAGATCCGATTGACGAGGCCCGGCTCATGAATTTTCTGCTTCGCGCCCTGACCTGGTGGAACAGCCAGACCATCAACACCCAGTTCTGGACCTGGCGCAACGGCACCAAGGTCGGCGAGGATGCCGAGGGCAACGTCTTCTACCAGAGCAAGGACGGCAAGCGCCGCTGGGTGATCTACAAGGGCGAGGCCGAGGCCAGCCGGGTCAGCCCTGAATGGCATGGCTGGCTGCACCACACCTGGAAGGAACCGCCGACCGAGGCGCCGCTGCCGCACAAGGCCTGGGAAAAGCCGCACCAGCCGAACCTGACCGGGACCACCGGGGCCTATTTCCCCGAGGGATCGCTGTATCGCGCGGAACCCGCCACCCGCCGCGACTACGACGCCTGGCAACCCGAATAGATGACGGCCTCTGCCGAGCAGCGGGCCGAACTGATCGCCGGCGGGGTGGTCCTGGCGGTGGCGGCGGGGTTCCTGGCCTGGGCCGCGGGGGGCGAGCTGCTGCCGCGCGGCGGCTATGAGCTGACCGCCTCGTTTCCCGATGTCGACGGCGTCGATGTCGGCACCGAGGTGCGGCTGGCCGGGGTCAGGATCGGCCGGGTCAGCGCGGTCACGCTCAACCCGCAGACCTACATGGCGGATGCGCGGCTGACGATCCCGAAGGAGGTGGTCCTGCCCGCCGACAGCGCGGCGCTGATCCAGTCGGACGGGTTGCTGGGCGGCGCCTATATCCAGATCCAGCCCGGTGGCAGCCTCGACGACCTGGCCCCCGGCGACGAGATCGAGGATGTGCAGGGCGCGGTCAGCCTGCTGCAGCTGATGATGAAATTCGTCGACAGCCAGTCCCGCGACGGCGAAGGGGGCGCAGAATGATCCGCAAGCTGCTGCTGGCCGCGACGCTTCTGGCCCTGGCGCCGCCGCTGGCCGCGCAGGAGGTTGCCCGCGGCAATGGCGCCTTGCTGCGCGGGCTGGACAAGGTCTCGGGCCGGACCACGGACATGGAGCTGGGCGTCGGCGAGGCGCTGCGCTATGGCCGGCTGGAGGTGCGGCTGGGCGAATGCCGCTATCCTGCGGACGATCCCAGCTCGGACGCCTTCGCGCAGCTGACCATCACCGACCGCTCGCGCAATGTGACGCTGTTCAGCGGCTGGATGATCGCTTCCTCGCCGGCGCTGTCGGCGCTGGACGACGCGCGCTATGACGTCTGGGTGATTTCCTGCCAGAGCTGAGCGGCGGTCAGCGGCGGCACCGCGCGGAAATCGGCCTCGCGCCGCAGGGCGCGTTCCAGCTGCTGGCGATAGACATGGCGCGGGATCTCGTGGCCGCCCATCCGCGCCAGATGCGGGGTCAGGAACTGCGTGTCGAACAGGGTGAAGCCGCAGCGCGCCAGCTGGTTCGAGGTCCAGAGCAGCGCCAGTTTCGAGCCGTTGCTGCGCGCCGAGACCATCGACTCGCCGAAGAAGGCCGCCCCCAGCGTGACCCCGAAGATGCCGCCCGCGAACTGTCCGTCATGGCGGACTTCCAGTGCATGGGCGTGGCCGGCCAGATGCAGCCTGTGATAGAGCCGGGCCAGCGGCGCGTTGATCCAGGTCAGATCGCGATCCGCGCAGGCCCGGACCACCATGTCGAAATCGCCGTCGATATGGGCCGACCAGCCGCCGCGCCGCAACTCGCGCCGCAATGAGCGCGAGGCATGGACGCCGCCGACCGGCAGCACGCCGCGCATCGGCGGGTCGAACCAGAACAGCCGCGGATCATCCGCGCTTTCGGCCATCGGAAAGACGCCGCGCGCATAGCCGTTCAGCAGTTGCGCGGGCGTCAGCATGGACCTGCCTCAGCTGAATTTCTGGTCCAGCCAGCGTTCCAGCCAGTGGATCGAGTAGTTCCCGGCCTGAATGTCGGGTTCCTGCAGCAGGGCGGTGAACAGCGGCACGGTCGTATCCACGCCATCGACGATCAGCTCGCCCAGGGCGCGCGACAGCCGGGCCAGCGCCTCGGGCCGGTCGCGGCCGTGGACGATCAGCTTGCCGATCAGGCTGTCGTAATAGGGCGGGATCGAATAGCCGTCGTAAAGCGCCGAATCCATCCGCACGCCCAGGCCCCCCGGCGCGTGATACTGGGTGATGCGGCCGGGGCAGGGGGTGAAGCCCGGCACCTTCTCGGCATTGATGCGCACCTCGATGGCATGGCCGCGGATCGACAGGTCCTCTTGCAGGAACTCCATCTCCTCGCCCGCCGCGACCAGGATCTGCTGGCGGACCAGGTCGACATCGAAGATCGCCTCGGTCACCGGATGCTCGACCTGCAGGCGGGTGTTCATCTCGATGAAATAGAACTCGCCATCCTCGAACAGGAATTCGATCGTGCCCGCCCCCGCATAGCCGATCTTGGCCACCGCATCGGCGCAGATCCCGCCGATGCGGTTGCGCTGCTCGGCGGTGATGACGGGCCCCGGCGCCTCCTCGAAGACCTTCTGGTGGCGGCGCTGCAGCGAACAGTCGCGCTCGCCCAGATGCACGGCGCGGCCCTTGCCGTCGCCGAAGACCTGGATCTCGATATGGCGCGGCCGCTGCAGGTATTTCTCGATATAGACGTCGGGATTGCCGAAGGCGGCCTTGGCCTCGGCGCGGGCGGTGCGGAAGGCGACCTCCAGGCCCTTCTCGTCCTGCGCGACCTTCATGCCGCGCCCGCCGCCGCCGGCGGTGGCCTTGATGATGACCGGATAGCCGATCTCGGCCGCGACCTTGCGGGCCTGGTCGACATCGTCGACGCCGCCCTCGCTGCCGGGAACGCAGGGCACGCCAAGCGCCTTCATCGTCTCCTTGGCGGTGATCTTGTCGCCCATGATGCGGATATGTTCCGCGCGCGGCCCGATGAAGGTGATGTCGTGGTCTTCCAGCATCTGCACGAAGGCCGCGTTTTCCGACAGGAAGCCATAGCCGGGATGGATCGCCTGCGCGCCGGTGATCTCGCAGGCCGAGATCAGGGCGGGCATCGACAGGTAGCTGGCGGTCGAGGGCGGCGGGCCGATGCAGACCGATTCGTCGGCCATGCGCACATGCATCGCATCGGCATCGGCGGTGGAATGGACCGCGACCGAGGCGATGCCCATCTCGCGGCAGGCGCGGATCACGCGCAGCGCGATCTCGCCGCGATTGGCGATCAGGATCTTGTCGAACATGCCCGCCTCACTCGACGACCATCAGGGGCGCGCCGAATTCGACCGGCGTGCCGTCATCGACCAGGATCCGCTTGACCGTGCCGGCGCGGGGCGAGGGGATGTGGTTCATCGTCTTCATCGCCTCGACGATCAGCAGCGTGTCGCCCTCGGCGACCTTCTGGCCGATCTGGACGAAGGGCGTGGCGCCGGGCTCGGCCGCCAGATAGGCGGTGCCGACCATGGGCGAGGTGACGGCGCCGGGCAGCGAGGCGGGGTCCTCGCCGCCGCCGGCCGGGGCGGGGGTCGCGGCGGGCGCGGTTGCAGCGGCGGCGGGCGCGGGCTGGGCGGCGGGGGCCGCGTGGACGGCGACGGTCTTGCCGTGCTTGGACAGGCTGACGGTCAGCCGGTCATGTTCGCCATATTCCCGCTTGACAGAGATGTCGGAAAGATTGCTGGCATTCAGCAGTTCCGCAAGGGATTGGATGAAGGCCACGTCGCCTTCGTGATGCTTGCCGTTTTCGGAATCGTTGCTCATGCTGACCTCTGCCGTGTTCGCCATGTTCTTGCGTGGCGCGCCATGCTGTCCTGCGGCGCGAATTACGCGCTTATAACCGTTTGCGGGGGGCAAGGAAAAGGGTTCCCTTGCCGGCGCCCGATCATGGCTTCGTGGCCCCGGCGCCGCGCGACGCTTTCTCGGCCAGGCCCGAGACGCCCTCGCGCCGTTCCAGTTCGGCCTCGATATCGCTCAGCGTCAGGTCATGCGCCGCCAGCATGACCAGGAGGTGATAGAGCACGTCCGCCGCCTCGCTGGCCAGCCTGGCGCGGTCGCCCTTCGTGGCCTCGATGATCGCCTCGATGGCCTCCTCGCCGAATTTCTCGGCGCATTTCTCGGGGCCCCTGGCCAGCAGTTTCGCGGTCCAGCTGCTGTCGGGATCGGCGCCCTTGCGCGCGGCGATGGTGGCGGCAAGCCGGTCCAGCGCGCGTTCCGTCGCGGCAGTCATGCCAGCCTCATCGGGATGCCGGCCGCGGCCATGTGGGCCTTGGCCTCGGCGATGGTGAAGGTGCCGAAATGGAAGATCGAGGCGGCCAGGACGGCGCTGGCATGGCCTTCTGTCACGCCCTCGACCAGGTGGTCCAGCGTGCCGACCCCGCCCGAGGCGATGACCGGGATGGAGACCGCATCGGCGATGGCGCGGGTCAGCGGGATGTTGAACCCGGCCCGCGTGCCGTCGCGGTCCATCGAGGTCAGCAGGATCTCGCCCGCGCCCTTCGCCGCGACGATGCGGGCGAATTCGACCGCGTCGATGCCGGTGGGCTTGCGCCCGCCATGGGTGAAGATCTGCCATTCGCCGGGCGCCACGGTCTTGGCGTCGATCGCCACCACGATGCACTGGCTGCCGAAACGGTCGGCGGCGTCGGAGACGACATCGGGATCGGCGACGGCGGCGGAATTGAAGCTGACCTTGTCGGCCCCGGCCAGCAGCAGGTCGCGCACGTCGCGATGGCTGCGCACGCCCCCGCCGACGGTCAGCGGCACGAAACATTGCTCGGCCGTGCGGGTGACGAGGTCGTACATGGTGCCGCGGTTCTCATGCGTGGCGTGGATGTCGAGAAAGCAGATCTCGTCCGCGCCGGCCGCGTCATAGGCGCGCGCCGCCTCGACCGGGTCGCCCGCGTCGACCAGGTCGACGAAATTCACGCCCTTGACCACGCGGCCGTCGGCGACATCGAGACAGGGGATGATGCGGGTCTTGAGCATGGGCCGGTTCTAGCGCGGGATCAGGTGGCGGGGAAGGGGGGTCCTGGTCGCGACGGGGGCGGCCGGGAAGGGGGTATTTGGGCAACAGAGAAGCGGGCTGGTTGCTCAGCGCAGGGCGGCGAGCGCCTCGGCCAGGTCCAGCGCGCCGTCATAGAGCGCCCGGCCCGAGATCGCGCCGGCGATCACCCCGGTCGCGGCCAGCGCCGTCAGGTCCGCCATCGAGGAGACCCCGCCCGAGGCGATGACCGGGATGGAGACCGCGCGGGCCAGCGATTCCGTCGCGGCGACATTCGGGCCGGCCATCGCGCCGTCGCGGTCGATATCGGTATAGATGATCGCGGCCACGCCGGCATCCTCGAAGCGGCGGGCCAGGTCGGTCGCCTCGAGATCGGTTTCCGTGGCCCAGCCGCGGGTCGCCACGCGGCCCTTGCGGGCGTCGATGCCGACCGCGACCTTGCCGGGGAAGGCCAGCGCCGCCTGATGCACCAGGTCGGGATCCTCGACCGCGACGGTGCCCAGGATCACCCGCGCCAGGCCCCGCTCCAGCCAGCTTTCGATCGTCGCCATGTCGCGGATGCCGCCGCCCAGCTGGGCGGGGATGCGGATCGCGGCCAGGATCGCCTCGACCGCCTGGGCATTGACCGGGCGGCCGGCGAAGGCGCCGTTCAGGTCGACCAGGTGCAGCCATTCCGCGCCGGCATCCTGGAAGGCGCGGGCCTGGGCGGCCGGGTCGGTGCCGAAGACCGTCGCCGCCTCCATCTCGCCGCGCAGCAGGCGCACGCAATTGCCGTCCTTCAGGTCGATGGCGGGATAGAGGATCATGTCGGGCCTCGTCTGGATGCAGAGCTTGCGCCCCTTTGCCATGCCGCGCCGGAAAGGGAAAGGACCTCACGTCACGCTTGCCAGAATCCCCCCGGCGCGCAGAATTGCCCCCATCCTTGAGGAGGAGGGATCATGCGGAAATTCATCATTGCGGGCGCGTTCGCGGCGGTTGCGGGCGTGCTGGGGGCGGGTGCGGCGCTTGCCGATCCGATCGAGGGGGTCTGGCAGACCCAGCCCGACGAGGGCGCCTTCGCCCATGTCACCATCGCCCCCTGCGGCGCGGCCTTTTGCGGCACCATCACCCGGACCTTCAAGGACCGGGCCGAATACCAGTCGCCCAATATCGGCCGGCAGATCGTCATCGACATGGCGCCCACCGGCGGCGGCAATTACCAGGGCCGCGTCTGGCGGCCGGCGAACGACCGGATCTATAACGGCAAGGCCAGCGTCGGCGGCGACCGGATGAGCCTGTCGGGCTGCGTCGCGGGCGGGCTTCTGTGCAAGAGCCAGACCTGGGTGCGGGTGCAATAGGCGCGCCCTTAGCGGGCCTGCAGTTCGGCCAGCACGAACAGCCGGATCGCGGTGGCCAGGCCGACCTCGGCCGGGCGGGCGCGGTCGATGCGGGCGATCAGCACCGCCCGCGTCTCGTCCCGCGCCGCGGCGATCCGGCCCAGTTCCTGCCAGAAGGCCTCTTCCAGCGAGACGGATGTGCGATGTCCCTCGATCGTCACCGAGCGTTTCAGCGGCGGCGTCATCGGGGGCAGGTCAATCATCGGCTGTCCCGGCAGTATCGTCCCGAAGCAGATGCGCCTGATGGGCGCGGGCGCTGCGCGATGCCTCGGCCTCGCGCGCGGCGCGCAGGGGCTTGGCCTCGCCGAATTTCGCGGCGTTGGCGTCGCCTGTCGCGCGGCGTTCGGCCCGGTCGCGCCGCTTGCGCGCCTGGCGCAGATTGATCACCCCTGTCATCGCGTCTCCTCGGGCGGCAGCATGATCTGCCAGCTGACGCCGAACCTGTCGGCGATCCAAGTATAGCCCGGCGAGAAGGGATAGGCATCAAGCGGCATGAAGACATGCCCGCCCTCGGCAAGAATTCCCGCGATCCGGTCGACCTCGGCGGCATGGTCGCAGGTGATCAGCAGCGAGATGGCGGGGGTGAAGGTGAAGTCATGGACCGGCGGGCTGTCGAACAGCATCAGCGGCTGGCCGGCCACGGTGACATGCAGCGTGTCCTTGCCCCGCTGTTCGGCCTTCAGGTCCGGGAAGGCGCGGGACCAGAGCGCGACGGCATCCGCCATCGCGCCCTGAAACATCAGATGCGGGATCGCCGCGATCAATCCTTCGGCCCGATCATGTCCTCGGGGCGGACGACGCGGTCGAAGGTCTCGCCATCCACGAAGCCAAGCGCGATCGCTTCCTCGCGCAGGGTGGTGCCGTTTTTGTGCGCGGTCTTGGCCACCTTGGTCGCGTTGTCATAGCCGATGGTCGGCGCCAGCGCCGTCACCAGCATCAGCGATTCCTTCATCAGCTTCTCGATCCGCGGGATGTTCGCCTGGGTGCCGACCACCATGTTGTCGGTGAAGCTGCCCGCCGCGTCGCCCAGAAGCTGCATGGATTGCAGCACGTTGTAGGACATCATCGGGTTGTAGACGTTCAGCTCGAAATGGCCCTGGCTGCCGGCAAAGCCGATGGCCGCGTCATTGCCCATGACATGGGCGCAGACCATGGTCAGCGCCTCGGCCTGGGTCGGGTTCACCTTGCCCGGCATGATCGAGCTGCCCGGCTCGTTTTCCGGCAGGATCAGCTCGCCCAGGCCCGAGCGGGGGCCGGAGCCCAGGAGGCGCATGTCGTTGGCGATCTTGAACAGGCTTGCCGCCACTGTCTTCAGCGCGCCCGAGAAGAACACCATCGCGTCATGGGCGGCCAGCGCCTCGAACTTGTTCGGCGCGGTGACGAAGGGCAGGCCGGTGATCTTCGCGATTTCCGCGGCGATGGCCTTGTCCCAGCCCTTCCTGGTGTTCAGCCCGGTGCCGACGGCGGTGCCGCCCTGCGCCAGCTCGTAGATGTCGGTCAGGGCCAGCTTGACGCGCTCGATCCCCTTGGCGACCTGGTGGGCATAGCCGCCGAATTCCTGGCCCAGGGTCAGCGGCGTCGCGTCCTGGGTATGGGTGCGGCCGATCTTGATGATGTCCTTGAATTCCTGCGCCTTGGCGTCCAGCGCCCCGTGCAGCTTTTCCAGCCCCGGCAGCAGCACGTCGCGGGCCATCATGCCGATGGCGACATGCATCGCGGTCGGGAAGGTGTCGTTCGAGCTCTGGCCCATGTTCACATGGTCGTTCGGGTGGACCGGATCCTTCGAGCCCATCACGCCGCCCAGGATCTCGATGGCGCGATTCGAGATCACCTCGTTGGCGTTCATGTTCGACTGGGTGCCGGATCCGGTCTGCCAGACGACCAGCGGGAAATTGTCGTCGAACCTGCCTTCGAAAACCTCGGTCGCGGCCTGTTCCATCGCGCGGCCGATCGTCGGGTCCAGCTTGCCCTCGGCCATGTTGATGCGGGCGGCGGCCAGCTTGACGGCGCCAAGCGCGCGGATGATGGCTGTGGGCTGGCGTTCCCAGCCGATGGGGAAGTTCAGGATCGAGCGCTGGGTCTGCGCGCCCCAGTATTTCGAGGCGTCAACCTCCAGCGGGCCGAAGCTGTCGGTTTCGGTGCGGGTCTTGGTCATTTCGGATGGCTCCCTCACGGTTCTGCGCGGGTTCTAGCCCCCGCGACCCGGATTCGCAATTCGTATGCAACGGTATGCTGACACAAACATCGCCCCGCCGGGGACGGGCCTATTTCCGCCAGCGGTCCAGCTGCACGACCTCGCCGCCGCCCGGAGGCGGGCTGTCGGGGCCGTCGCCGCCATCGTCGTCGGGCGCCTCGTCCTCATCCTCGTCCTCGTCATCCTCGTCGTGGTCCTGCGTCTCGAAACGCAGGCCGAACTCGACCGAGGGGTCGACGAAGGTGCGCAGCGCGTCGAAGGGGATGCGCAGCGGCTCGGGCGAGTTGCCGAAATTCAGCGTGATGGTGAAGCCGTCGGCATCCACGGTCAGGTTGTCGAACCAGTGCTGGATGACGATGGTCATTTCCTCGGGATAGCGGTCGCGCAGCCAGTCGGCCATCTCGACGCCTTCCTCCCGCGTGTCGAAGGTGATGAAGAAATGATGCTCTCCGGGCAGGCCGTTCGCGGCCACGTCCCGCAGCACGTCGGCGATCAGCCGCTGCATCGCGCGATGCATCATCCCACCATAGTCAATTCCCGGCCGCACCATTCAGTCACCCTCTCTCGCCTGGCGCCAGCATAGGGCGTCGTCAGAAGATGAAAAGGGGGCGATTGGCCATCGGGCACGATCTGCGGCCCAGATAAGGGGTCAAGGGCGTCCGGCGCGTCAAGATAGGGGGAAGGTGCAGGATTTCACCGCAATATCCCCATGCGACTGATCTTCAAAGAGAACCGTTTTCCAGCCAAAGCGGAACTTCCGATGAACGGAGCCAGAACAATCCGCTTCACTGTAAAACGGAAAACGCGCCCGCTGAGATGATCCACAACATGCGCCGCGAAGCCAAGGCTCATGCGCTGATCGAGGCGCTGATGAGCTGTGATCCGGCCGACCGCCTGCCGTTTCTGGAAGCGATCCTGCATGGCCTGCGGGCCGGGATGCCGATTGCCGCATTCGCCCAGATCATGCGCGAAGCCAATTTCTGGGCTGAGAACGCCAGCCGGGCCGAGCTGAAAGCCTATGGTGCCGCCGCGTTCGCCCACATGCCGCCCGAAGACCAGGACGCCTTCCGCGCCTTCATCAGCCAAGAGAGGGCGGCATGATCATCGAACGCCTGAACCGCCCGGCCACCGCCGCTGTCGATCTGCCTGCCGCCAAGCTGCGCGGGCGCATCGACTTCGGGGACGATGATGCCGATCTGGAAGTGATGGGCGGAGCCGTCACCCGCGAGGCCGAGGATTACGCCCAGATTGCCCTGCTGACGCAGACGATCCGCGTCTGCATGTCGGCCTGGCCGCGTGCCTCGATCTTCCATCTTCCGATCACGCCGCTGCTGGACTGGTCCAGCGTCAGCGTGACGGCGGGCGGGGAAGCTTTTGAGGATTTCGCGGTAATGACCGGCCGGCGCCCCGCGCTGCGGCTGACAGGGCCTCGCCCGGCCGGCGAGATCATCATCGATTACCTCGCAGGCTTTGGCGATCAGCCCGAGGATATCCCCGATGATCTGCGCCACGCCCTGCTGGATCAGGTCGCGGCCTATTACGATGCGCGCGGTTCGACGGACAGGAATGCCCTGTCGCCCCATTTCGTCCGCATCGTCGGGCGCTATCGCGGGGTGCGGGCATGAGGGCCGAACACGCATACACGGGCGATGCCGAGGTGGATGACCTGCTGTTCAGTTGGGGGCGAGTGATTGCGAACGCCCGAGGCTGGGAGCGCGGCTTTGCGCTGTCCATCCAGCGAGCGCGGCGCAGGCCGGACTGGCGCCCCTCTCACAAGCAACTGGCCGTCATGGAGCGTCTGGTTGCCGCCACGCGGCAGGATCGCGGTGTGATCGGTCATGACGACGATCTGCCCGACGATGTGACGCTGATCGAGGAGGACTAAGCGACGCGTTCCCCCGCGCGCGACGATACGCGGGGGCCGACCAGAGGACGGTTAGCACACGGTGGCTCTGGATCGCGAGCGCCCACCACGGGGCGGGAACATAGGCAAGGGCAGTCCGAAAGGTTGAGGCCCGTTCCCCAGGACAGTGACCACGTCCTGAAAGCTGCAACCGACGATCCGGCGCAGGTCACGCGCACGGCTCGGCCCAAAGCGACGGCCCGGCTCCGGCCAGCAAGATCGCCCAGGGCATAGGGACTAGTCCGGGCCATGTGCCGGGGCTGGTCGTCCTATGCCCTTAGCTCAAGCCCTCACCAACCAGCAGGGGGCGACGGTGAAGTTAGAGAGGAAGGCTATGCCGAGAAACACGCGAGCGAAAAATCACAGAACACGGTTGGCGCGGATCGCTCGGCGTCATGGTGTCGGCGTCAAGCATGTTTCCAACTGGGGTGAGCTTGCCGAACGTCTGGCTGATCATCACGGCATCGCGCATCCCGCCCCCGGCAGCGCCAAGCGGTACTGCTACGAGGTGATGGAATGTCTCGGCTGGATCGCCCGCTGTCCCGAGGTGCCGGCATGATCACCGGACCCGAAGCCGCCGTGCAAGACCTGCTCGGAGATGGTCCCAATGCCCGGAATTCGTCTGTGTCTGGGGACCGGCGGCGGAGTGTTCCGCTCTCCCTTCTGGAAAAAATCCGGGGAAAATCGCCGTCGATGCGCGCGATCCAGTTTTTGGGGCTGTTGCGCGTCCCCGAAGGCAAAAAGGCCGGAAAACCCCTCAAACTGGCGAATTTCCAGCGGAATTTCGTGAAAGGGTCGTTTGGCAAGGGCGTGACGGTCGGCGTGCTGTCCATCGGGCGCGGCAACGCCAAGACGGCGCTTTCGGCGGGCCTCGCGCTGGCCGAGCTGGTCGGCGCGCTGCAAGAGAACCCGCAGCCGAATCGCGAGATCATCTTCGCTGCCCGCAACCGCGACCAGGCGCGCATCGCCTTCAATTTCGTGCTGGGCTACATCAACGGGCTGCCGGAAGATGACCAGGCGCAATTCACCATCCGGCGCGGCTCCAAGCTGGAGATAGAATTCGCGGGGAACGGCGGCGGGCTGGCGCGCTGCATCGCCGCTGACGGCAAGTCGATCCTCGGCGGCGCCCCAACGCTGGCGATCATGGACGAACGCGCGGCCTGGGAACGCGAGAAGGGCGACAATCTCGAAAACGCCATCCTCTCGGGCCTCGGCAAGCGCGACGGCCGGGCGCTGATCATCTCGACCTCGGCCCCCGACGATACCAACACCTTTTCGCGCTGGCTGGATGAACCGCCGCCCGGCAGCTACGTCCAGGAACATCGCCCCGCCTTCGGACTGCCGGCCGATGATCTGCCGTCGCTGCTGGAAGCGAACCCCGGCGCGTCCGAAGGCATCGGCTCGACCCCGGAATGGCTGGTCTCTGCTGCCCGCACCGCCATCGCGCGCGGCGGCGCGGCCCTGTCCAGCTTCCGCAACCTGAACCGCAACGAGCGGGTGTCGATCGAGAACCGCTCGGTGCTGGTCACGGTGGACGAATGGCTTTCGGCCGAGGTTTCGCCCGAGGATCTGCCGGCGCGGGAAGGCCCCTGCATTCTCGGCGTGGATCTGGGCGGGTCGCGCTCCATGTCGGCGGCGGCGTTCTACTGGCCGGAAACCGGGCGGCTGGAAGCCCTCGGCACCTTCCCGGCCTTCCCGTCGCTGGCGGATCGCGGCGCGGCCGATGCCGTCGCCGGGCGCTATGTCGAAATGCAGGAACGCGGCGAGTTGTCCGTGATGGGCGACAATACCGTTCCGCCCGGCCCATGGCTGGCCGAGATCGTGCGCCAGCTGGACGGTATCCAGCCAGCCTGCATCGTCGGCGACCGCTTCCGCCATGCCGAATTCACCGAGGCCATGCAGGCGGCAGGGCTTGGCCGTGTCCCGTTCATCTGGCGCGGCTTCGGCTGGAAGGACGGGGCCGAGGATATCGAGCGGTTCCGGCGCAGCCTGTTCGACGGCGAGATCAAGGTGCTGCCGTCGCTGCTGCTGCGCTTCGCCTTCGCGGATGCCGTCACGCTGATCGACCCGGCCGGGAATGCCAAGCTGGCGAAAGCCCGTTCCCTGGGCCGGATTGATGCGGCGGCGGCTGCGGTGCTGGCGGTCGCGCAGGGCGCGCGGATGAAGGCCGCGCCGGTGCGGAAAGCGAGGGCGACATGGGCGTGAAGCGCGACGAATGGCGGCGCTTTTCCCGGCCGGTCCTGAAAACCAGGCGCTGGCAGGTGCTGCGCCAGATCGTCTTGGAACGGGACGGCTGGGCCTGTGTCGATTGCGGCACGAAGCGCGGCCGGCTGGAAATCGACCACGTCAGGCCGGTTCGCAGCAATCCCGAGCTGGCCTTCGACCCGGCCAATTGCGCCACCCGGTGCAGCTCCTGCCACACCAAGAAAACCCGGATCGAGTGCGGCCATCCCGCGCCGATCCGGTCGCCCGAGCGCGATGCCTGGGCGCAAGCCGTTGCCGATCTGCCGACACAACCCACCCCAGCAACATGAGGTATCACATGCTGGATTCTGTGAAGATCGCCCGTCGCCAGTCGGAAATCCGGCAGGCGCTGGCGGGCCTGGTCGGTAAGGAAAGCCCGACCGAGGACGAAACCCGCTCCATGGAGACCATGGACGCGGAATATCGCGCCAACGAAACCCGCTATCGCGCCGCGCTGATCGCGGAAGATAGCGAACGGCGCGAGGCGGGCGAGGAACTGGAAACCCGCTCCGAGCGCGAATATGCCGAACTGGTCGGCCGTTTCGAGCTGCGTCAGGTGGCGCTTGCCCTCGACGAAGGCCGGGCGCTGACCGGCGCGACCAGGGAGGTCGTGGAGGAGCTTCGCAGCAAGGGCGGCTATCAGGGCGTTCCGGTTCCGCTGGCGGCGCTGGAAACCCGCGCCGGCGAAACCGTCGCGGCCGACCAGATCAACCCCAAGACCATCCGCCCGGTGATCGACCGGCTGTTCCCGGCTTCGGTGGCCTCGCGCCTCGGCGTCCAGTCCATCAACATCACCTCGGGCGAGCTGGAGTTTCCGGTTGCGACCGCAGGCGCCGTGTTCGGCTGGCAGACCACCGAGCTGGGCAACGTGGGCGCGGCCTCGGAATACCAGACCACCGAGCGCAGCCTGAACCCCGATCAGACGGGCGGGGCGCAGATGGTGATCAGCCGCAAGGCGCTGAAACAGGCGGGCGAGGGGCTGGAATCGGCCATTCGCCGCGACCTGAACGCGGTGATCGGCACCGAGCTTGACCGGGTGGTGGTCAATGGCAGCGGCGCGGCCGGCCAGCCTCTGGGCATCATCCCCGGCGCGGCAGCCTATGGCATCGCCTCGACCGCCGTTGGCGCGGCCGCGACCTGGGCGGCGTTCCGGGCGCAGGTGGTGGCCTTCATGCAGGCCAACGCGATCACTTCGGCCAGCCAGGTCAATCTGGGCTTCGGCCCGGATATCTGGGCCGAGCTGGATGATGCGCTGATCGCCGGCACCGCCGTTTCGGAATGGGACCGCCTGACCAAGCACATCGCCGGCCCGGCGATCAGCAACGTCATCCCGGCCGAGTCCACGATCCTGACCGCGACCGTCCAGGGCATCGCGCCGGGCTATCTGGGCATCTATGGCGGCGTGGACCTGATCCGCGATCCCTACACCAAGGCGGCTTCGGGCCAGCTGGTGCTGACGGCGCTGGTCACGGCTGATTTCACCGTGCCGCGGGGGCTGCAGACCCGGATCCTGACCGGCATCGCGGAAGGCGGCGACTGATGCTGTGGGGAGCGTCACTCGGGGCGCTGGAACTGCGCAGCGAGGGCGGGGCAACCCGCCTTCGGGCGACGTTCCCTTATGGCGCTGAAACCGAACTGGCAGCCGGGCGGTATGAGATCATCGCTGCCCGTGCCTTCGCGGATCGGATCGAGCGGGGCGAGGATATCCACCTGCTGGCCGGTCACGACTTCAACCGCCCGCTGGCCTCGCGCGCGGCCGGCACCCTGCAACTGCGCGATACCGATGCCGCCCTGGAGATCGAGGCCGAGATCGACGGCGGCACCAGCTGGGCGCGGGACTTCCTTGCGGCCCATGCCTCGGGCCTGATCCGGGGGCTGTCGCCGGGTTTCCGCGTCCACCGCGGCGGCGAGCGGATCGAGCGCCGCGCGGCCGGGACGCTGCGCACCATCACCCGCGCCGATCTGTTCGAAATCTCGACCGTCACCCGGCCGGCCTATTCGCAAGCCCAGATCGAGGCGCGCGCCTGGGAAACCCACCAGGACCGGCAGCCTTATCGCGGCCCGGCCTATCACCTGAACCGCTGGAGGGCCTGACATGGGGCTGATGGATATCTTCCGCCGGGGTGTGAGCAAATCTGCACAGACCGAAACCCGCGCCGCGCAGCCCGGCTATACCGCCGCGCTGATGGCGGCGCGCGAGGCCTGGATCGCCGGCGGCTCCGGGCTGGCCGAACTGACCTCGGCCGTGCAGGCCTCGGTCATCCTCTGGGAAAGCGGCTTGTCGCTGGCTGACGTGACCGGCACCGACCTGCTGGACCGGCGCAGCATGGCGATCTGCGCCCGCGCGCTGGCCTTGCGGGGCGAATGCCTGTTCCTGATCCGCGACCGGCTCGTTCCGGCCACCGATTGGGACCTGTCCACCCGATACGGCCAGCCGCGCGCCTATCGCGTCGGCCTGCCCGAGATCGGCGGCGGCCGCTCGGAAACTGTTCTGGCCGGCGAGGTGCTGCATTTCCGCATCGGCTGCGATGCCGTCACCCCCTGGGCCGGATCGGCGCCGCTGGCCCGTGCCAAGCTGTCGGCGTCCCTCCTGGACGAAATCACCATGGCCCTGCGCGACGTGTTCCGCGATGCGCCCATCGGATCGCAGATCATCCCCGTGCCCGAGGGCAGCGCCGACGACATGGACAGCATGCGGCGCAGCTTCCGGGGCAACCGGGGGGCGTCCCTTGTCATCGAGGGCGTGGCCCAGGCGACGGCCGCCGGCATGAACCCCAATATCGGCAAATCCCCGGACCAGCTTTCGCCGCAACTGGACAAGACGCTGGCCGACAAGCTGCTGACCGAAGCCAGGGGCGAGATCTACAACGTCTTCGGCATCCTGCCCGGCCTGACCAACCCGGCGACCACCGGCCCGCTGGTGCGCGAGGCGCAGCGCCACCTGGCGCAGCTGGTGCTGCAACCCATCGCCAACCTGATGGCCGAGGAAGCGACCGAGAAGCTGGGCGCAGCCGTCGCCATCGACGTGGTGCGGCCGATGCAGGCCTATGACCACGGCGGCAAGGCGCGGGCGGTCGCGACCATGCTGCAGGCCATGGCGACGGCGAAAGAGGCCGGGCTGGACCCCGCCACCGTCAAGGACGCGCTGGCCTTCATCGATTGGGCGGAATGATGCTGGTCATGACCCCCGAAGCGAAAAGGCTTCTGCGCAAGGAAAGGAACCGGGAACGCGATGCCTTGCGCGGCAGGGTCGGCGCCGGCCGGTTTCAGGCGCTGGTCAGGGACCTGGCGGCGCTGGTCCGCATGACCTTCGAGTCGGGCGCGACGGCATCGATCTTCGGCCTGGAAGGTCCGTTGCGGGCCGGGCTGCGCGCCGACTTCTGCCTGCAAGGATGGGGCTGGCTGTCTGCCGACCTGATGGCCCGCGACCTGCTGGCCGAAGTGTTCAAGCGCATCGGGGCCGAGCGTCCCGACTGGTATGAGGGGCAACCGGAATGGACAATCGAGGCTGGAACCCTGATCGAGCGGACCCGCTGCGTTCGCTGCCACAAGCCGCTGACGGGCGAACAGCGCAAATACTGCAGCCGTATTTGCGCGACGTCCCATCACAATCATATCGCCCGTCTCAGGGAGGCGGACGAGGGCGCGGCGGCCGACCTGGCGGTGAACTGGCTCTAGACTTCACCGATCGTTGCAAAGGATGCGGGGGGCAGATCCCGGCGGGACGCCGCTCGGACGCATGCTATTGCTCGTATGCCTGCTACATGCGCGAATACCGCGTCATCGAGCGCGCCGCGCGGCTGGAAGCCAAGGCCGCCCGGCCTCCGTGCGAATGGTGCGGGGGATTGGTGCCAGCACGCAAGCGATCCGTGGCCCGCTTCTGTTCAACGTCCTGCCAGATGAAGGCTTGGCGTGCTCGCAAGTGAACCGCGATGCGCATTCCCATCCCTGCCGCGCAGCCAAGCGGCGAAGCATAGGGCCTGATCGCGCCCTGCGGTAATCCGTGAAGCGATTGGGGTTAGACGGTGAGTGCCCGGCTTGTCTGAGCCATAACCCCGTCATGGCGCGGCTCGCATTCCTTCCGGGCGTGGCGCAGGTCAGCACGGCGAAACCGGGGCTGACATGGCCGGGGTGTTGGCGCGCCCCGGCCTATTCGGCTGTCCATTCGTTAGACAGGCGCGAGCTGTTCAACTGCAAACTTGGCGCCTTTAACATCTGCTCCTGCGAACCATTCGCAATAAGCTTCTCCATTTTCTACCCATCTGACGGTCATTTTAGGGCCGCCCGATCTCAACTGAACGACGATTCCGGTATTGATATTGCTCATTTTTGACCTTTCACTTTCTCAAGGATATGCCTGATCATTTCAGGCCGCGTTGGCTCTGGTTTCACCTTCGCCCGTTCAGCATCGACCCAGGCCAATAGGTCAGGTTGCAGGCGAACCTGCACCGGCGTTCCCTTCCCAATCGCAGGACGGCCTCTCTTTTGTGGTTGCATTTTTTCTGTTGCATCAGTCATGGATTTAGGCAACCATAAAAGACGAGCCGGGACAAGTGCTGGTAACACTTCCCGGCCCTAACCGAAACACGATCTGTTAGGAGGATCGCGAATGGCTGTTCATTGCCATAGCACAGGCGCTTTGCCTGTCACCAGACTTCACGAAATCCACGACTGCCTGACCCTCGCCCTGGACGCAACCGAGCGCCCGACCGGCTACAGCCAGTCCGAACGCGAGGCACGCTCTTATGTCCGCGCCGCGCTGCGCCAGATCATCAAGTTGATGGAGGCGGAGGCATGACCGCGCATTTTCACTTCGTCACAGCGCAGGACGTTGACGCCGCCCAGGAGATTCATGCTCCCCGTGCGACTGTCAAGGCCATCGTGCAGGAGCTGGCCGCCGCCACTGGCGTTACGGCCGACCAGATCACTGGGAAGTCCCGAAAAGCCGAAATCGTCCGCGTTCGCCAAATCGTTTGCTTCATCGCTCGACAGAAGGGGATGACCTATCAGCAGATCGGGCGGGTCTTGAACCGGGATCACACGACCATCGTTGCGGCGGTGAAGAGGGAAGCGGCCCGGCGTCACAGCACAATTCATAGTCCGTCATGCTCGGAAAGTTAATCTCCCAGCGTGCAATGTGCCTATCAAATAGGGACAGGAAAAAGCGAGATTTTCAAGTGAAATCAGCGCTTTTACTCAATTACCCACGCTTAGGCCACCAAGTATAGTTTACGACGCCAAGGCCCAAGCCTTAGTTTGGATAAGTAAGCCGGAGCGGCATCGTCGCCAAACTACCCCGCCCCGGCCCTAGACTGAAACCAACGAGGAATCAGACATGCTTAATCATAGCACTATTTCCGGGGGCCATGTTATCCCCCTTGAGGGCTGAGCAATGGCCCGCCGTCCTGTGGCGGGGGATCGCCCCCCTGCCTATCCCGACAAGGCCGCGCTGGCGGCTGAACTGTGCATCAGCGAATCGACCGTTGATGAATGGGTGAGGCGTGGCGTTCTTCCGAGGCCGATCCGTGCGGGTTCGTCCGTCCGCTGGTCCTGGGCCGAGGTTGTGGCGCGGCTGAACGGCCTTGCTGCCCCCCAAGCCGATCCCTTCATGGCGGGGATTTCCAATGTCGCGTAGGATCAAGCTGCCGAGATCCGTGCATTGGGTCACGTCCAAGGGCAAGGATTATTTCTATTATCAGGAGGGCAGGGGGACCGCCCATGCCGGGCCGCGCATCCGTCTGCCCGATGATCCCCATTCACCCGCGTTCTGGGCCGCGGTTCAGCAGGCGCAGGGCATCAACGATGCCGTTCCGACCGACACAATCGGAGGCCTCATCGACGCCTATGTCGCTGCCTGGCCCGGCCTGCCGCGCAAACTGGCGCCCTCGACGCAGGCGCATTACCTCAGGTATCTGAAGCGGGTCCGCATGGCATGGGGTAGCTTGCGGGCCGAGGATCTTCGGCCGAAGCATGTCCAGGCGCTGATGGAGAAGATCGGGGCCGAGAAGCCCGCTTCCGCGAACAACATCCTGGATGCGCTCAAGGCCATGTGCAATTGGGCGCGCGGCCCGCGCGAGCTGCTGCATCATGACCCGACGCATGGCGTCGTGAAGTTCACGGGCGGCGAAGGCTTCAAGCCGTGGACGCCGGCGCAGCTGCAATGTGCCGATGACAATTTCACCGGGGCATTGCGGCGGGCGTATGTGCTGGGGCGCTATACCGGCCAGCGGGTGTCCGATGTGATCCGGCTCGGCTGGAACGATGTTGACGGTGATGTGATCCCGCTGCGTCAGAAAAAAAGCGGCGCCTTCCCCGTCTGTCCGATCTTGCCGGAACTCGAACAGGAAATGCGGACGTGGGAAAAGCGGCCCGGCCCGTTCCTGTTGCAAGAGCGCGGCCGCAATGCCGGGAAGCCGTTCACCACCAACCAGCTGTGGAAGGTCTTCAACGAGGTGCGGGCTGATCTTCCCGAGCTTGAAGGCGCCGTCTGGCACGGGCTGCGGGCGAATGCCTGTATCCGTCACCGGCTGGAAGGAAAGACCGCGATGCAGATCAGCGACATGGTTGGCCTGTCCGTCGAAATGGTCGAACGCTACTGCCGTCATGCCGACCGCAAGGCGGTCGCGCAGGCGACCGTGAGGGAACTTCGTGAACGTCAAAACAGCGGGAATGTAAAACCGCTGAAAAATTTACAGCAGAAGGGCAAGTAAATCAGATGCTTAATGCTGATGTGGAAAAGTGCAGGATTCTGTTGCCAGGCTCCTGCGGGCCCCGCCTTACGCTGCTAGGCGCAAGGGCTTAGGTTTCGATAACTCGAACTGCTTACGCAGCCAGAGCCACCGGAGCACGGTTGTCGTTGGCAACTGTACATTTTGCACCGATAACGGTGGTAGCTCACCGGGACAAAGCAAACCCCTTTAGACGTTCGTCGATCCTGTTTCGGCCCCATGTTCCCCCAACGAAGGTGAATGGTGGAGCCGCCGGGTACCGCCCCCGGGTCCGATCCGCTTATTACGAGCGCGTTTATGTCCATAGTCCGGCTTGCACCGGACAGGGTGAATATAGGGCGCCGGCCGGGGCACCGCAAGCGCCGCTCAGTCTTTCGCGCCCTGGTCGGGGCGGCCGTGCATGCAGATCAGGGTCTGCAGCCCCGTCGCCACATGGACGCGCGCCTCGCCGACGCCCCAGACATCCAGCTGGCAGATGGTCAGCGTCCGCCCCGGCTTGACGACGCGGCCCACCGCCTCCAGCCACTCGCCCCGCGCCGGGTTGATCAGGTTCAGCTTGAATTCGACCGTCAGGACCGAGCTGTCCTCGGGAAACAGCGTATAGCCCGCATAGCCCCCGGCGCTGTCGGCGATCGAGGCGGTGCCGCCGGCATGGAAGAACCCGTGCTGCTGGGTCAGTTCCGGCCGGAAGGGCAGGCGAATCACCACCTCGCCCCGCCGGATCGCGGCCAGCTCGGCCCCCAGGTGCCGCATCAGCCCCTGCCGCTCGAAACTGTCGCGGATGCGGTCCTGCACCGATTGCTCCAGCGGATCGCCAATCGTCATCTGCCCCTCCTTCCCGTTGTCGCGGGCAGTCTGGCAGGGCGGACGGCGGGGGCAAACGTGACCTTGCGTCACCGGCTATTGCAGGCAGGCGACCAGGCTGTCGGCCATCTCGGTCAGCAGCTGCGGATAGAGCTGTGTGCCGGGCTGCAGGGCGGACCCCAGCGGGTCCATGGTGCCGATCCGCGCCTCGGTTCCGCGAAACACCGTGTCGATCAGGCCGGGATTGAATTGCGGCTCGGCGAAGGCGCAGGTCACGCCCAGCTCAGCCACCTTCCGCTGGATCTCGGCGATTCGCGCCGGGCTGGGATCCGAGGCATCCGCCAGCGAGATCGAGCCGGCCGCCGTCACGCCGAAGCGAGTCTCGAAATACTGGTAGGCATCGTGGAAGACCACGAAGGGCGCCGCGCGCACGGGGGCCAGCGCGGCCTCGATCTGGCCGCTCAGCGCGTCCAGCTCGGCCTGGCCGGCGGCGGCATTGGCGGCATAGGTCTCGGCGTTTTCCGGGTCGAGCCCGGCCAGCCGCTCGGCGATCACCCCCAGCCACAGCCGGGCATTCTGCGGGTCCAGCCAGGCGTGGGGGTCATGGCCGTGATGGTCGTGGCCATCGCCGTCGTCATGCGCGTGGTCGTGGTCGTGCCCATCATCCTCGTGCCCATGATCCTCATGCCCGTCGCCCTCGTGGTCATGATCCTCCTCGTCGTGCCCATGCGCCTCGAAGGTCGCGCCTTCGCGGAACTCCAGCACCGTCGTCCCCTCGGCCTCGAGCAGTTCCAGCGATTCGGCCTTGCCCGCCAGCGTCGCCACCGGACCGGCCAGCCAGGGGGTCAGGTCTTCCCCGATCCAGACCACCAGGTCGGCATTCTGCAGCATCCGCGCCTCGGACGGGCGCATCGAATGGCCATGCGGAGAGGCGCCGGGCGGCAGGATCAGCCCAGGATCGCCGACGCCCTCCATGACCCGCGCGACCAGCGAATGGACCGGCGCGATGTCCACGGCGACCGAGGGCACCTCGGCGCTGGCGGCGGCGGCGAGGATCAGGGGCAGGGCGGTGGCGGGGACGAAAATGCGCATGGTGGCCTCGATGTTATGATGTAACATTGCCTGCCTTATAGCATTATACTATCACATATCAATATCGGATCAGAGGCGGAACGACTCATGGCGATGACGGGCATGGCGGCGACGGGCATGGTTGTGACGGACGGGGCGGCAGGCGGCGCGCTTGCGGGCCGCGCGGCTGCAAGAGAGGCGGTCGCCGGACCGCTGTTCCGCATCGAGGACCTGGCGGTGCGGCTGGGCGGCAACACGATCCTGCGCGATGTCGGCCTGTCGCTGGCGCCGGGCGAGATCGTCACCGTGGTCGGCCCCAACGGTTCGGGCAAGTCGACGCTGCTGAAGGTGGTGATCGGCGCGCAGCGGCCCAGCCAGGGGAAGCTGTGGCGGCGGCCGGGGCTGCGCATCGGCTATGTGCCGCAGCGGCTGCATATCGACCCGACCCTGCCCATGACCGTGGGCCGGTTCCTCGGCCTGCCGCGGCGCGTTGCTCCGGCCGCGGCGGCCGAGGCGCTGGAACAGGCGGGCGTCGGCCAGCTGGCCGGGCGGCAGATGGACGGGCTGTCGGGCGGGCAGTTCCAGCGGGTGCTGCTGGCCCGCGCGCTGCTGGCGCGGCCCGACCTCTTGATCCTGGACGAGGCGACGCAGGGGCTGGACCAGCCCGGCGCGGCCGCCTTCTATCTGCGCATCGAGGAGGTCCGCCAGCGCCTGGGCTGCGCGGTGCTGATGGTCAGCCACGACCTGCATGTGGTGATGAGCGCCAGCGACCGGGTGATCTGTCTGAACGGCCATATCTGCTGCGAGGGCGCGCCGGCCCATGTCGCCTCGGCCCCCGAATACCGGGCCTTGTTCGGCGAGGGCACGCAGGGCGCGCTGGCGCTGTATCGCCACCACCATCACGGCCACAGCCACGATCACGACCATGACCACAAGCATTGCTGCGGCGGGGACGAGGATGCTTGACGATTTCCTGCTGCGCGCGGCGCTGGCCGGCCTGGGCGTGGCGATCGCCGCCGCGCCGCTTGGCTGTTTCGTGGTCTGGCGGCGGATGGCCTATTTCGGCGACGCGACCGCCCATGCGGCGGTGCTGGGGGTGGCGATCGCGCTGGCGCTGTCGGTCTCGGTCTTCCTGGGCGTGCTGGCGGTGGCGCTGGCCATGGCGCTGACGGTATCGGGCTTGGGCGGGCGCGGCTATGCGATGGACACGCTGCTGGGCGTGCTGGCCCATTCGGCGCTGGCCTTCGGGCTGGTCGCGGCCTCGTTCCTGTCGGGGGTGCGGGTCGACCTGATGGCCTATCTGTTCGGCGACATCCTGGCGGTCACGCCCGCCGACCTGGCGGTGATCTGGGGCGGTGCGGCGCTGGTCCTGGCGATGCTGGGCTGGCGCTGGTCGGCGCTGCTGACGGCGACGCTGAACCCGGACCTGGCCACGGCCGCCGATATCGACCCGCGGCGCGAGCAGATGGTGCTGACCCTGGCGCTGGCCATCGTCGTCGCGGTGGCGATCAAGGTGGTCGGCGCGCTGCTGATCTCGGCCATGCTGATCATCCCCGCCGCCGCCGCCCGTCCCTTCAGCCGCACGCCCGAGACGATGGCGCTGCTGGCCGGGCTGATCGGCGGCGCCGCGGCGCTGGCGGGGCTGGGCGCGTCCTGGCGGCTGGACACGCCGACCGGCCCGACCATCGTCTGCATCGCGGCGCTGGCCTTCCTGGCCGCCAGCCTGTTCTCGGCGCTGCGTGCGCGGCGCTGACGTTCAGTGCAGCCCCGCCGCCGCGGCCATCGGCTGCGGGTCCCGGTCCAGCAGCAGCCCCGCCAGGCGGCGCATCTCGGCCAGAAGCGGGTCGGCGTCATGGCCCTCGCACAGGATCAGCGCGTGGCCGTAGGCCTCGCTCAGCCGGCCATGGGCCATGCCGCGGAAGGCGCCGATGAAATGCCGCTCGGATTCGCCGATCACCTCGGCGCAATGCGGGCAGTCGGGATTCGAGAAATGGAAGCAGCTGCGCCGCGCCTCGCGCATCCGCTGCACCGATTGCAGGACCGAGATCGCGATGCGGGGGCCGTCCTCTGCGCCGAAGAACCGCGCGGCATGGTCGAAGGCGGCCAGCCAGCCCTCGGTCTCGGGGCGCGCGAAGCTTTGGAAGAAATGGCGCGCGACGGTCAGGACGGCGGCCTCGGTCGGCTGCAGCCGCGGCAGGCGCTGATCCGGCGCGCCGGGCCGGTGATGCCTGTGCCCCGTCATCTGCCGCACCCGCCCGCCATACAGATGCATTCCTGCGCCAATGTCATTCCCGACCTCCTGTCATCGCCCTGCCGCCCGGCGGCATTGTCGGCTGGCACAAGAGGGGTGAGGAAAGCTGGCTCGGTCCAATTTCTGACAAAAACACCATGAAATATCAAGAGGCGAAAAACGCGGCGAATCCGGGCTTTCCGGCATCGTCATCGGACCGTCATGCGGGGCCGCGTGGACATCAGCGGGGCGCGCGCCTATAACGCCCGCGAATTCCGAACCCGCAGAGGCGCATCATGATCAAGGTATTCGGCCACACCTCCCCCGACACCGATTCGACCGGCTCGCCCATCATCTGGGCCTGGTATCTGAACGAGGTCCGCAAGACGCCCGCCAAGGCCGTGCTGCAGGGCGAACCCAATACCGAAGCCGCCTGGATGCTGGACCGCTGGAAGCTGGACAAGCCCGAGATCATCGGCGACCTGGCCGCGGGCGAGCAATGCGTGATCGTGGACACCAACAACCCGGCCGAGCTGCCCGCCTCGATCCACGAGGCCGAGGTGATCGAGATCATCGACCACCACCTGCTGGCCGGCGGCATCAAGACCCGCACGCCGATCAACATCACCGTCCGCCCGCTGGCCTGCACCGCGACGATCATGCACGACCTGATCGGCGAGGACATGGACCGCGCTCCCGAAGGGATCAAGGGCGCGATGCTGACCTGCATCCTGTCGGACACGCTGGAATTCCGCAGCCCGACCACCACGCCCCATGATCGCGCCGTGGCCGAGAAGCTGGCCGCCGACCTGGGCGTCAACATCACCGATTTCGCGGCCGAGATGTTCGCGGCGAAATCCGATGTCAGCGCCTTCAGCGACGAGGCGCTGCTGCGCATGGACAGCAAGGAATACGAACTGGGCGGCAAGCAGCTGCGGATCTCGGTGCTGGAGACCACCGCGCCGCAGGTGCTGCTGGACCGCAAGCCGGCGCTGATGGCCGCCATGCCCGCCGTCGCCGCCGCCGATGGCGCCGACGAGGTGCTGCTGTTCATCATCGACATCCTGCGCGAGGAAGCCACGCTCCTGGTGCCCAACGACTTCGTGCGCCAGGTGGCCGAAAAGAGCTTCGGCGCCACGGTCTCGGGCGACAGCGTCGTGCTGCCCGGCATCATGAGCCGCAAGAAGCAGATCATCCCGGCGCTGGCCGCCTGATGACCCGCATCATCGAGCGCCTGTCGCAGATCGGCACGCAATATGACGCGCTGTTCTGCGATCTCTGGGGCTGCTTGCATAACGGCAAGCAAGCCTATCCCGCCGCCGTGGCCGCGCTGCAATCCTTCCGGCAGGGGGGCGGCAAGGTCTGCCTGATGACCAATGCGCCGCGCCCGAACGCGCTGGTGATCGCGCAGCTGGACCGCATGGGCGTGCCGCGCGACGCCTGGGACCTGGTGGTCAGCTCGGGCGACGCGGCGCAGGACGCGATGTTCGCGGGCGCCGTGGGCCGCAAGGTCTGGCATGTCGGCCCCGAGAAGGACGACGGCTTCTTCACCCTGGTCCCGCCGGAATGGGCCGATGCCGCGCCGATCACCCGCGTCGCGCTGGAGGACGCCGAGGGCATCGTCTGCACCGGCCCCTTCGACGAGCTGACCGAGGCCCCCGAGGATTACCGCGCCCGCTTCCTGCTGGCCCGGCAGATGGGTCTGCCGATGCTCTGCGCCAATCCCGACATCGTCGTCGACATGGGCGAGACGCGGATCTATTGCGCCGGCGCGCTGGCCGAATTCTACGAGGACCAGGGCGGTTCGGCGCTGTATTTCGGCAAGCCGCATCCGCCGATCTATGAGCGCGCCCGGCGGCTGCTGGGCCTGGGCGAGGGCGCCCGCTACCTGGCCGTCGGCGACGGGATCAACACCGACATCCTGGGCGCCCGGCAGGAGGGGGTCGACGCGCTGTTCGTGACCGGCGGCCTGGCTGCCGATGCGATGGGGCCGGATGTCGAGAATCCCGACCCGGAACTGTTGCAGGAATGGCTGGCCACACGCCTTCAGGATCCCGAATACAGCATCGGCCGCCTGCGCTGATCGCCCGCCACGGAACCGCCCCGACGCCCGCATCGCCCGATGCGGGCGTCTTGCGTTCCGGGACTGCCCGCAAAAGCGGCAGGGTAAGAATGTTATACTTTTGTACCGGGATTGAGATATTTTCTTGCGTACCGGGTTTCATGCTGCTATGCAGCATCCGACAGCACATCGGCAAAGACCAATGGAACGCGACATGTTTGACAATCTTCCGCGCGGCACGATCGTCATCGAGGATCTCGAGGTCGGGATGACCCGCTACCTGCAGAAGCAGGTGACCGATCGCGATATCGAGCTGTTCGCCGAGGTCTCGACCGACCGCAATCCGGTGCATCTGGACGACGATTACGCGCAGGACACGATCTTCGAGGGGCGCATCGCCCATGGGATGCTGACCGCCGGGCTGATCTCGGCCGTGATCGGCGAGCAATTGCCGGGCCATGGCACCGTCTATCTGGGCCAGACGCTGAAATTCATGGCGCCCGTGCGTCCCGGCGACATGGTGCGCGCCGAAGTGACGGTCGAGGCGATCGAACATGCAAAACGCCGGGTGACGCTTGCAACCCGCTGCCTCGTCGGCGATACGGTCGTTCTGAAAGGCGAGGCGGTCGTTCTGGCGCCAAGCCGCAAGTTCGACTGACGGGGCGCGACCGGCCCCGAGGGGGCGCATTGCACATCCATCGCGATTGGACCGGACTGCCAGCCAGCGCCAGGGGCGCCAGCATCGCGCTGGGGAATTTCGACGGGGTGCATCTGGGCCATCGCGCGGTGATCGACGCCGCGCGGCAGGCGGCCGACGCGCCCCTGGGCGTGCTGACCTTCGAGCCCCATCCGCGCCAGTATTTCGCCCCCGACGCGCCGCCCTTCCGGCTGATGAATGCCGAATCGCGCGCCAACCGGCTGGCGCGGCTGGGGGTCCAGCAGCTTTACGAGCTGCCCTTCGGCCCGGTCCTGGCCGGCCTGTCGCCCGAGGCCTTCGCGCGCGAGGTGCTGGTCGAGGGGCTGGGCGTCGCCCATGTCACCGTCGGCCGCGACTTCTGCTTCGGCAAGGACCGCGCCGGCAGCGCCGCCACCCTGGCCGAGCTGGGCGGCGCGCTGGGTTTCGGCGTGACCGTCCAGCCGCTGATCGGCCACGAGGGGCGCGAATACAGCTCGACCGCGATCCGCCGCGCGCTGAGCGAGGGCCGGCCGCGCGACGCCGAGGCGATGCTGGGCCATTGGCACCGGATCGAGGGCGAGGTGATCCATGGCGACAAGCGCGGCCGCGATTTCGGCTGGCCCACGGCCAACATGCGGCTGGACGGGCTGCACCTGCCGCGGCTGGGCGTCTATGCGGTGCTGGTCGACGTGCTGACCGGGCCGGACCGGCTGTCCTGCCAGGGCGTGGCCAGCCTGGGCGTGCGGCC
Source organism: Paracoccus sigandri (assembly GCF_003709565.1). Classification (GTDB taxonomy): domain Bacteria; phylum Pseudomonadota; class Alphaproteobacteria; order Rhodobacterales; family Rhodobacteraceae; genus Paracoccus; species Paracoccus siganidrum. The sequence continues at coordinate 166,235 of NZ_QNRC01000008.1, forward strand.
GATGTTCGGCAGGAATGCCCCCAACCTGGAGGTGCACCTGTTCGATTTCAGCGGTGATCTCTATGGCCAGCACATCTCGGTCGCGCTGGTGGACTTCCTGCGCGACGAGGCGAAGTTCAGCTCGGTCGAGACGCTGATCGCCCAGATCGCCGCCGATGCCGATCAGGCCCGCGCGGTGCTGGCGGGCGCCTGATGCGCGAACATTTCTGGGAGATGCCGCTGGACCGCCTGACCCCCGAGGAATGGGAGGCGCTGTGCGACGGCTGCGGCAAGTGCTGCCTGAACAAGATCGAATACGAGGATACGGGCGAGCTGGCCTTTACCCGCGTCGCCTGCCGGTTGCTGGACGGCGACAGCTGCCGTTGCAGCTCCTATGCGAACCGGCACAGCTTCGTGCCCGATTGCGTGGTGCTGACCCCCAAGAAGCTGAAGGAGATCGCCTGGTGGCTGCCCGCCACCTGCGCCTATCGGCTGCGGGCCGAGGGGCGGCCGCTCTATCCCTGGCACTACCTGATCTCGGGCGACCGCGAATCGGTCCATCGCGCCGGCGTCAGCGTGCGCGGCTGGACCGTCAGCGAGCTGGAGGTGACCGAGGAGGACTGGGAAGACCATATCGTCGAGGACCTGTCATGAATTTCGCCTCGGACAATGCCTGGGGGGCGCATCCCGCCGTGCTGGCGGCGCTGGCATCCTGCAACGAGGGCGCGATGATGGGCTATGGCGCCGATCCGGTCACCGCCCGCGCCGAATCCGCGATCCGCGAGCTGTTCCAGGCGCCCGATGCCGCAGTGCGCTTCGTTGCGACCGGGACGGCGGCGAATGCGCTGGTCTGCGCGCAGCTCTGCCCGCCTTACGGGCGGCTCTATTGCCACGAGGACGCGCATATCCAGACCAGCGAATGCGGCGCGCCGGAATTCTTCACCGGCGGCGCCAAGCTGGTGGCGCTGGCGGGCGAGGGCGGCCGGCTGCATCCCGATGCCCTGGCCGAGGCGATCCGCCGCGGCGCGGGCGGCGGGCTGAATGGCGGGCGGAACGGCATGGTCTCGATCACCAATGCGACCGAATGGGGCACGCTCTATTCGCCCCGGCAGGTGGCGGCGCTGGCCGAGCTGGCGCATGGGGCCGGGCTGGCGCTGCACATGGACGGCGCGCGCTTCGCCAATGCCGCGGCCGGGCTGGGCTGCGCGCCGGCCGAGCTGACATGGCGCGCGGGCGTCGACGTGCTGTGCTTCGGCGGCACCAAGAACGGCGCGATGGCGGCCGAGGCGGTGATCTTCTTCGACCCGGCCCGCGCCGAGGATTTCGATTACCGGCGCAAGCAGTCGGGCCATGTGTTTTCCAAGCAGCGCTTCCTGGCGGCGCAGATGCTGGCGCTGGTGGAAGACGGGCTGTGGCTGGAACTGGGCGCGCTGGCCAATGCCAAGGCCGCCCGGTTGGCCGAGGGCATCCTGGCCGCGCAGGGCGCGCTGTTGCAGCCCGTCCAGTCGAACGCGGTCTTCGCCGCGATCCCCACCGATGCCCATGCCCGGCTGCGGGCGGCAGGCGCGATCTATCACCTGTGGCCCGACAAGTCGGCCGAGGGGTTGGATCCGGTGCCGCTGCGGCTGGTGACGGCCTGGAACACGCCGGAGGACGCGGTGGCGCGGTTCTGCGAATTGCTGGCCGGCTAGGCGCTAGCCGCGCAGCGCGCTCAGCAGCAGGCGCAGCGCGTGATCGACCGTCGCGGCGCGCACCTGGTGGCGGCCGATGGCGCCGAATTCGACGGTTTCGGTCTCTACTCCGAAGGGCTGGGCGATGCCGAAGCAGACCCGGCCCTCGGGCTTGTGCTCGGAGCCGCCGGGCCCGGCGATGCCGGTGACGGAAACCGCCAGCCCCGCGCCCGAATGGCGCAATGCGCCCGCCGCCATCTCGGCTGCGACCGCTTCGCTGACGGCGCCGTGGGCGGCCAGGGTTTCGGCCCGCACGCCCAGCATCTGCTGCTTGGCGGCGTTGGAATAGGTGACGAAGCCGCGATCGAAGGCATCGGACGAGCCCGCCACCTCGGTCAGGGCGCCGGCGATCAGCCCGCCGGTGCAGCTTTCGGCGGTGGCGATCATCACCCCGCGGGCGCGGGCGGCCTCGAGGATTTCGGCGGCAAGGCTCATCTCAGCTATCCATGCGAAAGGGCGGGGTCACAGCATCGGCTGCAGGAGGCCATGATACAGCCCGGCGAGGATGACCGAAACCAGCCCGGCGAACAAGCCCGCCAGCAGGTCGTCCAGCATCAGCCCGGTCGCGTCGCCGCGCCGGTCGGCCCGGCCGATCACCCAGGGCTTCCAGATGTCGAAGAGCCGAAACAGCAGGAAGGGCACGACGAAGCCCGGCCAGGCATCGAGGATCGAGACCCCGTGGCGCCAGAGCGGGATGACCGTGAAGGACAAGGCCAGCCATTGCCCGGCGACCTCGTCGATGACGATCTCGGACGGGTCGGGATCGGCGGAGGTGGCCAGCACCCGCGGCACCGCCCAGAAGCCGAGGACCGTCGCCAGCACGAAGCCGAGCGGCACCAGTAGCGCCAGCCCGGCCTCATGGGCCAGCACCGCCAGCAGGACGGCGGCGGCCGAGCCCCAGGTGCCGGGCGCCGGGCGCAGATGGCCGATGCCGAAGAAGGTGCAGATCATGCGGTCCATGGCGTCATCCCTTGATCAGCGTGACGGTGGCGATGGCGGCGAGGCCCTCGCGCCGGCCCGTGAAGCCCAGCCGTTCCGAGGTGGTGGCCTTGACGCTGACCCGGCCGGGCTCGATGTCGGCGATATCGGCCAGCCGGTCCTGCATGGCCTGGGCATGGGGGCCGATCTTCGGCGCCTCGCAGATCAGCGTCACGTCGGCATTGCCGATGCGGAAGCCCTGGGCGCGGGCAAGATCGGCGGCGTGGCGCAGGAAGATGGCGCTGTCGGCGCCCTTCCATTGCGGGTCCGAGGGCGGGAAATGCCGGCCGATATCGCCCTGGGCCAGCGCGCCGTAGATGGCGTCGGTCAGCGCGTGCATGCCGACATCGGCATCGGAATGGCCCATCAGCCCCGCCTCATGCGCGACCCGCACGCCGCAGAGCGTGACGTGATCGCCCGGCCCGAAGGCGTGGACGTCGTAACCATTGCCCAGACGGATATCCATCGCAGTCCCCAGCAGGTTTTCGGCGCGGGCGAAATCGCCGGGCCAGGTGATCTTCAGATTGGTCTCGCTGCCTTCGGTGATGGCAACGGGGATGCCGGCCTTGCGGGCCAGTTCCACGTCGTCGGCGGCGTCCTGCGGGTGCAGCCGGTGCGCCGTGGATATTTGGGCCAAGGCGAAACCCTGCGGGGTCTGCGCGCGAAACAGCCCCTCGCGCGCGGCGGTGCCGGTGACGAGGCCGCCCTCGCCGCGCCACAGCGCGTCGGTGACGGGCAGGGCGGGCGCGGCGGCCGGGGCGCCCGATTGCAGCGCGTCGATCACGCCCTGGATGACGGCGTCCTCGATCAGGGGGCGGGCGCCGTCATGGATCAGCACATGGGTGATCGGGCTGCCTTCCAGCCTGTCCAGCGCGGCGCGGACGCTGGCCGCGCGGGTCTCTCCGCCGGTGACGATGGTGACGCGCCCGCCGAATTCGGCGATGGCGTGGGCCATGTCCTCGGCATGGACGACCAGCACCACGCGTTCGAAGCCGGCGAAGGCGTCCAGCGCGCGGGCCAGCACGCTGCGCCCGGCCAGGTCGCGCCATTGCTTGGGCGCCGCGCCGCCCGCGCGGCTGCCGCGCCCGGCGGCCGTGACGATGGCGCCGTAGCCTGCGGGGGCGCGGACCGTCATGCGTGATCGGGCATGTCGCCCCTGATCGCCGCGGCGAAGGCGCTGCGGTAGAGCTGCGACAGTTCCGCCAGATCGCCCGCGTCGTCGCCCATCTGCACCGCCATGCCGCCGAAGAGCCCGACCTGCGCGGCCGGAACGCCCGCCCGCTCGGCGGCCTTCAACAGCGCATCGGCCCCCGCCGCGTCGCAGGCAACCAGGTAGCGGGCCTGGTCCTCGCCGAAGAGCTGCGCGATGTCGCCGCTGTCCAGCCGCAAGCCGATGCCCGCGGCCTCGGCCATCTCGAAGCCCGCCAGCGCCAGCCCGCCATCCGAGAGGTCCGCCGCCGCCTTCACATGGGCGCGGTTGTCGCGCAGGAATTCGCCATGCAGCCGCTCGGTTGCCAGATCCACCGGCGGGGTGTCGCCGGCCTCGATCCCGAAGGCCTCGGCGGCCAGCGCCGATTGGCCCAGATGGCCGCGCGTCTCGCCGATGAGGATGGCGAGGTCGCCTTCCTCGGGCAGGCCCGCGATCAGCTCGTCCAGATCCGCGATCAGGCCGACGCCGCCGATGGTGGGCGTGGGCAGGATGCCCTTGCCGTCGGTCTCGTTGTAGAGCGAGACATTGCCCGAGACGATGGGGAAATCCAGCGCCCGGCAGGCCTCGCCGATGCCCTTGATGGCGCCGACGAACTGGCCCATGATCTCGGGCTTTTCGGGGTTGCCGAAATTCAGGTTGTCGGTCGTGGCGAGCGGCAGGGCGCCCACGGCGGTCAGGTTGCGCCAGGCCTCGGCCACGGCCTGCTTGCCGCCCTCGTAGGGGTTGGCCTTGACGTAGCGGGGGGTCACGTCGCTGGTGAAGGCCAGCGCCTTCCGGGTGCCATGGACACGGACCACGCCGGCGCCCAGGCCGGGGCGGCGGATCGTGTCGGCGCCGACCTGGGTGTCGTATTGTTCCCAGACCCAGGCCTTGTGCGCGTAGTTGGGGCTGCCGATCAGCGCGCGCAGGGCCTTGATCGGAGTGATCTCGGGCAGTTCCGGCGCGGCTTCGGCGGCGGGGGTTTCCACCCAGGGCCGGTCATATTCCGGCGCGCTGGAGGAGAGCTTCGACAGCGGCAGGTCGGCCTTGACCTCGTTGCCGTGGACGATCAGGAAGCGGTCCTCGGCGATGGTCTCGCCGACGATGGCGAAGTCGAGGTCCCATTTCTCGAAGATCGCGCGGGCCTCGGCCTCCTTCTCGGGCTTCAGGACCATCAGCATGCGTTCCTGGCTCTCCGACAGCATCATCTCGTAGGCGGTCATGCCGGTTTCGCGCTGCGGCACGGCGTCGAGGACCAGCTTGATCCCCAGGCCGCCCTTGTCGCCCATCTCGACGGCCGAGCAGGTCAGCCCCGCCGCGCCCATGTCCTGGATCGAGATCACGCTGTCGGTCTGCATCAGCTCCAGGCAGGCCTCCAGCAGGCATTTCTCGGTGAAGGGGTCGCCGACCTGCACGGTCGGGCGCTTTTCCTCGATCGTGTCGTCGAATTCGGCGCTGGCCATGGTCGCGCCGCCGACGCCGTCGCGGCCAGTCTTGGCGCCCAGATAGACGACCGGCATGCCGATCCCCGAGGCCGCCGAATAGAAGATCTTGTCCGTATCGGCCAGGCCGGCGGCGAAGGCGTTCACCAGGCAGTTGCCGTCATAGGAGCGGTGGAAACGCACCTCGCCGCCCACATTGGGGACGCCGAAGGCATTGCCATAGGCGCCGATCCCCTCGACCACGCCCTTGACCAGATGCGCGGTCTTGGGATGTTCGGGCCGGCCGAAGGACAGCGAATCCATCGCCGCGATGGGCCGGGCGCCCATGGTGAAGACGTCGCGCAGGATGCCGCCGACGCCGGTCGCGGCGCCCTGGTGCGGCTCGATATAGCTCGGATGGTTGTGGCTCTCCATCTTGAAGACCACGGCCTGGCCGTCGCCGATATCGACCACGCCCGCGTTTTCACCGGGGCCGCAGATCACCTGCGGGCCGTCCACCGGCAGGGTGCGCAGCCATTTCTTCGAGGATTTGTAGGAGCAATGCTCGTTCCACATCGCGCTGAAGATGCCCAGCTCGGTAAAGCTTGGCTCGCGGCCGATGATCTGCAGGATGCGGTCGTATTCGTCGGGTTTCAGCCCGTGCGCGGCGATCAGGTCCGGGGTGATCGTCGGTTCCTGCATGTCTGGCCCTTCCTGCCCATGGGGAGTCAGGCGCCTTTTAAGTGCTGGCGGGGCGCATGGGAAGGGGCTGGGGCGTTCCGGCATCCCCTTGCGCGAACAAAAAAAAGCCGGGCATAAGCCCGGCCTAAGTCCAACAGGGAGGTAGAAGGTGATGAGTTGCTAGGCTTCCCATCGCCTTCGTAGCCCGATTTATGTGCAGGATGAGAACTATTCAAGAAAATTCATGCTGCGCCCGCAGCATAGCGGCCATGCAGTTGCCGAATGGCTACACGATAAAGTTGTAGAAACCCAGCGGATTCTACGACCAAGGTTGCAGGGTTCGGGGCTAGGCGGTGCCGTTCTCGCTCTGCTGGCGGCGATAGGCCTGGATCTCCTCCAGCACGAAGTCGCGGAAGGCGGCGACGCGCCGGGTCTGGCGCAGCTCCTCGGGATAGGCAAGGAAAACCGGGACTTCGCCCGATTCGACATCGGGCAGGACCCGGACCAGCCGGGGATTGTCGGCGGTCAGATAGTCGGGCAGCACGCCGATCCCGACATTGGCCAGAACGCCCTGCAACACGCCTAGGTAGTTGTTCACCGTCAGCGTCGAGGTGATGTTCTGCGACATCAGCTCCTGCACCAGCCGCGCGCCGGCTGCAACCTGGGGTTGATTGGCCTTCTGGCAGATGAGCCGATGCGGGATCAGGTCGGCGATGCCCTGCGGCGTGCCGGCATGGTCCAGGTATTCCTGCGTGGCGTAAAGCCGCATGCGGATGTTCAGCAGTCGGCGGCGGATCAGGTCGGACTGGCTGGGCTCCTTCATGCGGATGGCCACGTCGGCCTCGCGCATGGGCAGGTCCAGCACCCGTTCCTCCAGCATCAGGTCGATCTTCAGGTCGGGATATTTCTCGTAGAGCTTGACCAGGCGCGGCGCCAGCCACAGCGTCCCGAAGCCCACGGTGGTCGTCACCTTCAGCTCGCCGAAGACATGTTCCTCGCTGTCGCGGATCCGCGCCGAGGCGCCTTCCAGCTTGCGCGCCATCGAGGAGGTCGCCTCGAACAGCAGTTCGCCCTGCTCGGTCAGAATCAGCCCGCGCGCATGGCGGTGGAACAGCGTCGTTCCCAGCGATTCCTCCAGCGCGCGGATCTGGCGGCTGACGGCGGATTGCGACAGATGCAGCGTGTCGCCGGCATGGGTCAGGCTGCCCGCATCGGCCACCGCGTGAAATATTCTGAGCTTGTCCCAGTCCATCGTTGTTACAATCCTGCGATAGCAGCCATGCATTTTTTGCAAACCTATCCTGACAGGCGCTATCAAGCAAGATGCTGCGTTGCGGCGACGAATTTCCTTCATTAGTCAATAGTTCTGACCTATAATGCCGCCAAGGCCAGTAATCCTTGGGGAGGACCAGGATGAGCAAGCAGGAATTCTCGCTTTCCGACCGTTTCGATCTAACGAAGACCCACGTTCTTTTGAACGGCACGCAAGCCCTGGTACGGCTGATGCTGATGCAGGCGGCACGCGACGAACGGGCGGGGCTGAATACGGCGGGGCTGGTGACGGGCTATCGCGGCAGCCCGCTTGGCGGGGTCGACCTGCAGATGATGCGCGAGGGCAAGCGGCTGGCGGCGGCCGACATCCTGTTCCAGCCGGGCCTGAACGAGGACCTGGCCGCGACCGCCATCTGGGGCAGCCAGCAGGCCGAACTGCGCGGCGAGGGCAGGTATGACGGCGTCTTCGCGCTGTGGTACGGCAAGGGGCCGGGGGTGGACCGTTCCGGCGACGTGATGCGGCACGCGAACATGGCGGGCAGTTCGAAGCATGGCGGCGTGGTGATGGCCATGGGCGACGACCATACCGGCGAAAGCTCGACCGTGCTGCACCAGTCGGACTGGGCGATGATCGACGCCTATATCCCGGTCCTGTCGCCGGCGGGGGTGCAGGAGATCCTGGATTACGGGCTCTATGGCTTTGCCCTGTCGCGGTTTGCGGGCGTCTGGACCGGGCTGAAGACGATGAAGGACACGGTCGAGGCGACCGCCGTGGTCGATGGCGACCCGCACCGGCTGAGCTTCGTCGCCCCCGATTTCAGGATGCCCGAGGGCGGGCTGAACATCCGGCTGGGCGACACGCCGGTCGCGCAGGAAGCGCGGATGATCGACCACAAGCGGTGGGCGGCCGAGGCGTTCTCGCGCGCGAACCGGATCGACCGCCGCGTCTGGGGCAAGCCGGGTGCGAAGATCGGCTTCGTCGCGGCGGGGAAGAACTGGCTGGACCTGGTCCATGCACTGACCCTGCTGGGCATCGACGAGGCCGAGGCCGAGCGGCTGGGCCTGACCACCTACAAGGTCGGGCAGACCTGGCCTCTGGACATGAAGTCCATGCAGGAATGGTCTGAAAACCTTGAGCTTATCGTCTGCGTCGAGGAAAAGCGCAAGCTGATCGAGGTGCAGCTGAAGGAAGCGATCTTCGACAATCGCCGCGGCCGCCGGGTGCATGGCTGGAAGCACGACCGCAGCGGCGAGGAACTGTTCCCCACCCGCTATGCGCTGGACCCGGTGATGATCGCCCAGAAGATCGGCGCCATCCTGATCGAGGAGGGGCGCGGCACCGAACATATCCGCGCCGGGCTGGAGCGCCTGAACGAGGTGCGCCGCAACGACAACGCGCCGGAAATCGCCACCCGGACGCCGTGGTTCTGCTCGGGCTGCCCGCATAACAGCTCGACCCGCCTGCCCGAGGGCAGCCGCGCCTATGCGGGCATCGGCTGCCACTACATGGTGCAGTGGATGGGCCGCGAGACCGAGGGCTTCACCCATATGGGCGCCGAGGGGGCGAACTGGGTGGGCGAAGCGCCGTTCAGCAAGAGAGCGCATGTTTTCCAGAACCTTGGCGACGGAACCTATAATCATTCCGGGGTTCTGGCGATCCGGGCTGCGCTGGCGGCGGGCACGAACATCACCTACAAGATCCTCTATAACGACGCCGTGGCGATGACCGGCGGCCAGCCGAACGAGGGCGGGCTGACCGCGCCGCAGATCGCCCGCGAATTGCTGGCCATGGGGGTAAGCCCGGTCGTGGTGGTCCATGACCGGAAGGAAGAGGTCGACCCGGCGCAATTCCCCAAGGGCCTGCGCTTCGAGGAACGCGCCGAGATGATGGCGGTCCAGCGCGAGCTGGAGACCGCCCCCGGCGTCAGCGCGATCCTCTACATCCAGACCTGCGCCGCCGAAAAGCGCCGCCGCCGCAAGAAGGGCGCCTTTCCCGACCCCGACCGCCGCATCTGGATCAATCCCGAGGTCTGCGAGGGCTGCGGCGATTGCGGGGTGCAGTCGAACTGCGTCTCGATCGTGCCGCTGGAAACCGAACTTGGCCGCAAGCGCCAGATCGACCAGTCCAGCTGCAACAAGGACTATTCCTGCGTGAACGGCTTCTGCCCCAGCTTCGTCTCGGTCCGGGGCGGCAAGCTGCGAAAGCCGAAGCCCGAGGCGTTCGAGCTGCCCGACCTGCCCGCGCCCTTGCTGCCCGCGATCAGCGGGACGCATAACCTGGTCATCACCGGCGTCGGCGGCACCGGCGTCGTGACCATCGGCGCGGTGCTGGCCCAGGCCGCCCATATCGACGGCAAGGGCGCCGGCATGATGGAGATGGCGGGCCTGGCCCAGAAGGGCGGCGCGGTCCATATCCACCTGCGGCTGGCCAACGACCCCGGCGACATCAGCGCCATCCGCGTCGCGGTGGGCGAGGCCGACTGCATCATCGGCGGCGACCTGGTGGTGACGGCGGGGGCCAAGACCATCGGGCTGATGACCAAGGGCCGCACCGGCGCGGTGGTCAACGACCACGAGATCATCACCGGCGACTTCACCCGCTTCCGCGACTTCCAGGTGCCCTCGGACCGGCTGAAACTGTCGCTTCAGGCGCGGCTGGGCGACAGGCTGGCTTTCTTCGACGCCAATGACCTGGCGCTGCGGCTGCTGGGGGACTCGATCTATTCCAACATGCTGGTGCTGGGCGCGGCCTGGCAGCAGGGGCTGATCCCGCTGACCGAGGAGGCGATCCTGGAGGCGATCCGCCTGAACGGCGCCAAGATCGCGGAAAACCAGCGCGCCTTCCGGATCGGCCGGTGGGCGATGGCCTTTCCCGAACAGGCCGCGAAACCCGCGGAGGTAACGCAGCTTCCGCCCGACCCGGTCGAATATCGCGCCGCGCGCCTGGTCGACTACCAGTCGAAGCGCCTGGCCCGGCGCTTTCGCAAGCTGGTCGATGCTGCCCCCGCGTCGCTGCGCGAATCCGTCGCGCGGGGATATTACAAGCTGCTGGCCTACAAGGACGAATACGAGGTCGCGCGGCTGCACCTGGCCACAGCCGGGCAGGTCGCCGAAAAATGGGAGGGCGAGGTGAAGCTATCCTTCCACCTGGCCCCGCCGATCCTGCCGGGCCGGGATGCGCAGGGTCGCCCGAAGAAGCGCGAATTCGGGCCGTGGATGCTGAAGGGCTTCCGCCTGCTGGCGGCCATGCGGCATCTGCGGGGCACGCCGCTGGACCCCTTCGGCCATGCGGCCGAGCGCCGGCGCGAACGCGCGCTGATCCGCGAATACGAGGCGGACATGCGCGAGATCTTCGCCGCGGTCACCGATGCGACCATGTCGGTGGCGATCGAGCTGGCCGAATTGCCGCTGGCCATCCGCGGCTTCGGGCCGGTCAAGGAGGAGGCCATGCGACATGCGGCCGATCGTCGCGCCGCCCTTCTGGCGCAGTTTCGCGGCGGTCAGGCACCCATCCGTGAAGCCGCTGAATGATCTGGATCATTTCCAAATGCCGCGCGGCGCCCTAAAACGGCTTCGCGCGGCAGAAGGAGTGGCAGCATGGCGGTTGGGGTTTTCGATTCGGGTCTGGGTGGTCTGACGGTCCATCAGGCCATTGCCGCGCGCCTGCCGGACCTGCCGCTGATCTATCTGGGCGACAACGCCCATGCGCCCTACGGCGTGCGCACGGCCGACGACATCTTCGATCTGACCTGCGCCGGGGTCGAGCGCCTTTGGCAGGAAGGCTGCGACCTGGTGATCCTGGCCTGCAACACCGCCTCGGCCGCCGCGCTGAAGCGGATGCAGGAAACCTGGCTGCCCGCCGACAAGCGGGTCCTGGGCGTCTTTGTGCCGATGATCGAGGCGCTGACCGAGCGGCGCTGGGGCGACAATTCCCCCCCGCGCGAGGTGGCGGTCAAGCATGTGGCGCTGTTCGCCACGCCCGCGACCGTGGCCAGCCGCGCCTTCCAGCGCGAACTGGCCTTCCGCGCCGTCGGCGTCGATGTCGAGGCGCAGCCCTGCGGCGGCGTGGTCGACGCCATCGAGATGGGCGACGAGATCCTGGCCGAGGCGCTGGTGACATCCCATGTCGAGGCGCTGCTGCGCCGGATGCCTTACCCCGAGGCCGCGATCCTGGGCTGCACGCATTATCCTTTCGTCGAGGCTGCATTCCAGCGCGCCCTGGGCGAGAATGTGAAGGTCTATTCGCAGGCCGGTCTGGTCGCCGAAAGCCTGGCTGACTATCTGCAGCGCAGGCCGGAATTCCTTGGCGGCGGGACCGTGTCCCGGTTTCTGACGACGGGCAACCCCGAGCGGGTGTCGGGCAAGGCCACGCAGTTCCTGCGCCGCCCGCTTCGCTTCGAGGCAGCATGAGGTTTTCAAATGGCAGGCTTGAAATCGCTTAAGAAACGGCGCCGCGTCCAGGTTCTTCTGGCGGCCTCGGTCGCGCTGCTGATCGCGGTGGGGCTGATCGGCTACGGGTTCCGGGACGGCATCAACCTCTATCGCTCGCCCAGCCAGGTGACCGAGGCGGCGCCCGACCCGGACGAGTATTTCCAGCTGGGCGGGCTGGTCAAGGACGGCTCGATCGTCGAGCGCGACGGGGTCGAGTTCGACTTCGTCATCACCGACGGCGCGGCCGAGATCCAGGTCAGCTATGTCGGGGCCGAGCCGCGCCCGGACCTGTTCTCGGAAGGCCAGGGCACGATCGCCAAGGGCTATTACCGCAATGGCCGTTTCGAGGCGCGCGACCTGTTGGCCAAGCATGACGAGACCTATATGCCGCGCGAGGTCATCGACACGCTGAAGGCGACCGGCGTCTATCAGGAGCCGACCTCCTAGAGGCGGGTCGCTTGCCTCGGGCGGCGGCGGGGGGCTGTCTGCCCCCCGGTCCCTTCGGGACTCCCCCCGAGGATATTTTTGCCAAGATGAAAGCGGGCTGGTTCCTTCTTGGGGGCGGGCAACGCGCGCCGGGTTAACGGCGGGTTAACCGGGCATCATCACCCTTGGCCGATCCGCCGGAGGGGCGGTGGGCAGAAGGGGAACGTCATGCGAAGCGTCGAGGAGATAGCGCGCGAGATCGTCGCGCGCGAGGGTGGCTATGTGAATGACCTGGACGATCCGGGCGGGGCCACGAATTACGGCGTCACCATCGGCACGATGCGGGCGCTGGGGCTGGACCTGAACCGCGACGGGCGGATCGACAGCAGCGACGTGAAGGCGCTGACGCGGGTCCAGGCGCAGCAGATCTTCGTCGAGCATTATTTCAGGCGTCCGCGCCTGGCCGAATTGCCCGAAGCGGTGCAGGCCAGCGCCTTCGACATGTATGTGAATGCGGGCGCCAATGCGGTGAAGATCCTGCAGCGGCTGGTCTCGCGCATGGGATTCGCGGCGGCAGCGGACGGGATCGTCGGGCCGAAGACCATCGCCGCCGCGCGCGAGGCGGCCGAGGCCGCGCCGCTGCATCTGGCCGACGCCTATGGCATCGCGCGGCGCAACTATTACTATGCGCTGGCCGATCAGCGCCCGGCCAGCCGCAAATATGCGCGCACGCGGGCCGGCGGGAAGGGCGGCTGGATCACCCGCGCCGAGGAGTTCATCGCCCCGCGCTATCACCTGACCGAGGCGGAACATCGCGAAAGGACTGCGAAATGGGCCTGATTTCCCGGATCATCGGCGGCGCCCCGGCCGTCACCGCCCTCGGCAGCGCTGCCACCGGCATGGCCGAGGTCTTCACCCGGAACGCCACCCGCCGCATGGAGCTGAACGAGGAGGCCTATGCCCGTGCCATGGCCCAGATGGGGCAGGAGTTCCAGATCGTCCGGCCGGGGTTCTTCGACAGTTTCGTCAACGGGTTGAACCGGCTGCCCCGGCCGATCCTGACGCTGGGGACGATGGGGCTTTTCGTCTATGCCATGGCCGAGCCGGCGGGGTTCGGGCTGCGGATGGAAGGGTTGCAGACCGTGCCCGAGCCGCTGTGGTGGCTGCTGGGGGCCATCGTCAGCTTCTATTTCGGCGCGCGCGAGGCGCATTATTTCCGCGACCGGGCCTGGACCGCGCGCAAGGCGACGGGGGCGGCGGAACCCGCGCCGGCCGCGGTCAGTGTCGCGCGGCCCGATGACGATTTCGCCGACAATGCCGCCCTGCGCGACTGGGTGGCGGGCTTGCGCGGCTGATCCCGATCAGGCGCCCCGGAAGCGCGGCTGGCGCTTTTCCAGGAAGGCCGCGACGCCTTCCCTGAAATCGGCGCTGCGCCCGGCCTGGCCCTGAAGGCGCGCCTCCAGCGCCAGTTGCGCGTCCAGGTCGTTTCCGGAACTGGCGCGCAACGCCTCGCGGATGCCGCGATAGGCGACGGTCGGGCCTTGCGCCAGATGCCGGGCGCGGGCGGCGACGGCTTCGGCGAATTCCGCGTCCGGCAGGGCCTGCCAGATCAGGCCCCAATCGGCCGCCTGCCGGGCGGGGATGGCATCGGCGAACAGCATCATCCCCATCGCCCGCGCCATGCCCACCGCGCGCGGGATCATCCATGTGCCGCCCGCATCGGGGATCAGCCCGATCCGGCTGAAGGCCTGGATGAACTGCGCGCTTTCGGCGGCGATCACCACATCGGCGACCAGCGCCAGGTTGGCGCCCGCGCCCGCCGCGACGCCGTTCACCGCCGCGATCACCGGCACCGGGCAATCCACCACCGCGCGCAGCATCGGCTCGTATTCGCGCCTGAGCGTGCCTTCCAGGTCGGATGCGGCGGCGGCGTCGGTCAGGTCCTGCCCCGAGCAGAAGGCCCGGCCCGAGCCGGTCATCACCACGCAGCGCGTCTCGGGCGACAGCGTGGTCAGCACCGTGGTGATCTCGGCCCGCATCCGGCTGCTGAGCGCGTTCATCACCTGCGGCCGGTTCAGGATCAGCGTGGCGACGCCGTCATTCTCGCCGAACTGGATTGTCTCGAAGCCCATGGTCTTCCCCCTCTTTCGCGCCATGATGCCGCAAAATCGGGCGAGGAAAAGCGCGACCCCGCGTCATTCCCCCGGCCGGTCGCGCATGATCTCGTCCAGGCGGGACTTTTCCTCTTGGCTGAGGCGAGGGGTGGGCGCGGGCTGGGCCCGGGCGCGGCCGCGCAGGAAGCCCCAGGCGACCAGCAGCGCGACCAGCGCCATGGCGGGGCCCGCCAGCCACAGAAGCAGGTTGCCGCCGCTGGCGCGCGGCTCGAACAGGACGAACTCTCCGAAGCGATCGGCGACATTGTCGATCACCTCGGCATCGCTGTCGCCCGCCACCAGCCGCTCGCGCACATAGAGCCGCAGGTCGCGGCTGATCGCGGCATTGGATTCGTCGATATTCTCGCCCTGGCAGATCGGGCAGCGCAGCTTCTGCGAGATCTGCCGCGCGCGGGCTTCCAGTGCGGGATCGTCCAGCACCTCGTCGGGCTGCACGGCGAAGGCGGGCGCCGACAGCGCCAGCAGCAGGATCAGGATCAGGCCGGTCCGTCGCATGGTCGTCATTCCGCCGGAAGCGCGCCGGAGGGGCTGCGGCGGGCGGCGCCGGCGGCGACGCGATAGCGCCGGTCGGTCAGGCTGATCAGCCCGCCAAGCGCCATCAGGAACGACCCCATCCAGATCCAGTTCGCGAAGGGCTTCAGGTAGGAGCGCACCGCCCAGCCGCCATCCGACTGCGCATCGCCGATCACCAGGTAGAGGTCGCGGAAGAAACCGCTGTCGATGGCGGCCTCGGTCGTGGGCATCCCCTGGACCGGATAGACGCGCTTTTCGGGGTAGAGCGTGGTGACGGGGCGGCCGTCGCGGCTGACCTCCATCGTGGCCATGGTCGAGATGTAGTTCGGCCCCTCGACCTCGTTCACCTCGGCCAGGGTGACGGTATATCCGGCGAAGTCGAAGGGCTCGCCGATGCGGGCGACGCGGATGTCCTCGACCTGCCAGGCGGTCAGCAGGCTGACGCCGATGAAGGTGACGCCCAGCCCGGCATGGGCGACCGCCTTGCCCCAGTCGGCGCGCGGCAGGCGGGCCAGCCGCGACAGGCCGGAATTGCCGGTGCGGTGGATCAGTTCGGCCACGGATCCCGCGATCAGCCAGGCGCCCAGCCCCGCGCCGATCACCGCGATGGCCGAGCGTCCGGTCGAGACGGCGAAGACCAGCAGCGCGATGGCGGCGGCGAAGACCAGCGCGCCGCGCAACGGCCGCAGCGCCCGCGACAGGCTGGCGCGCTTCCAGGGCAGGATCGCGCCGATCGGCAGGGCGATGGCCAGCACGATCATGAAGGGGGTGAAGGCCTTGTTGAAGAAGGGCGGCCCGACCGAGAGCTTGCGGTCCCACAGCATCTCGGCGATCAGCGGCCAGACCGTGCCGATGAAGACCACGAAGGCCGAGACCGCCAGCAGCACGTTGTTCAGGACCAGCGAGCCCTCGCGCGAGACCGGGGCGAAGACGCCCTTGGCGGTCATCTCGGCCGCGCGCGCGGCGTAAAGCGTCAGCGCGCCGCCGGTGAACAGCGCCAGGATGGCCAGGATGAACACCCCGCGCTGCGGGTCGCTGGCGAAGCTGTGGACCGAGGTCAGCACGCCCGAGCGCACGATGAAGGTCCCGATCAGCGAGAAGCCGAAGGCCATGATCGCCAGAAGGATGGTCCAGTTTTTCAGCGCCTCGCGCTTTTCCACGACGATGGCGGAATGCAGCAGCGCGGCGGCCAGCAGCCAGGGCATGAAGCTGGCGTTCTCGACCGGGTCCCAGAACCAGAAGCCGCCCCAGCCCAGCTCGTAATAGGCCCACCAGGACCCCAGCGCGATGCCGATGGTCAAAAAGACCCAGGCGGCCAGCGTCCAGGGCCGCACCCAGCGCGCCCAGGCGGCGTCCACGCGCCCCTCGATCAGCGCGGCGACGGCGAAGCTGAAGGCCATCGAGAGGCCCACATAGCCCAGGTAGAGGAAGGGCGGATGGAAGGCGAGGCCGGGATCCTGCAGAAGCGGGTTCAGGTCGCGCCCGTCGAAGGGCGGGTTCGGCATCCGCAGGAACGGGTTCGAGGTGAAGATGATGAAGGCATAGAAGGCCGCGCCGATCGAGGCCTGCACCGCCAGCACCCGCGCGCGCAGGCTGGGCGGCAGGTTGCCGCCCCAGACCGCCGCCGCCGCGCCGAACAGCGCCAGGATCAGCACCCACAGCAGCATCGAGCCCTCGTGATTGCCCCAGACGCCGCTGATCTTGTAGATCATCGGCTTCATGCTGTGCGAATTGTCATGGACCAGCTTGACCGAGAAATCCGAGGTCACGAAGGCCACGGTCAGCGCCGCGAAGGACAGGCCGGTCAGCAGGAACTGCGCCATCGCCGCGGGGCGGGCGCTGTCCATCCAGCCCTGCCAGCCCTTCGCCGCGCCCACCATCGGCACGACCATCTGGAACAGCGACAGGGCGAAGGCCAGGATCAGGGCGAAATGGCCGAATTCTGCGATCATGGCGGGTCCTCCGTTGGCTTGCCAGCATAGGCCGGCGGCTGGGATGGGGAAAGTCCCCGCTTTGGTCTGATACCCCGGATCGCCGCATGGTGAATGCGGCCGATCCGCGCAGGTCCGGGGCCGGCCGGGCGCTCAGGCGATCTGGCAGAAGCGCGGCGCAGGACCGCGATTGTCGAAGAAGGGCACCGTGTCGGGCACCGGCAGCGGCGCGTCATGGGCGACCGAGCCGGCAAGCTCGGCGATCTCGGCCAGGACGACCTCGGTGATGAAGGGCAGGTTCAGCGCGCGGGCCTCGGACAAGGGGACCCAGTGCAGGTGCGAAAGCTCGTCGCAGGCGCGGCTGAAATCGTCGGGATCGCCGGTCAGGTCGGCGGCGTCCAGCGCGAAGAAATGCGCGTCGAAGCGGCGCGGCCGGCCCGGCGGGGTGATCGCGCGGAAGACATAGTTCAGCGCCCCCGCATCCGGGCTGAGACCGGCCTCGGCATAGCCGGGCCAGCCGCTGCGGGGACCGTCCTTCCGGCCGATCAGCAGCCCGGTCTCCTCGGCCAGTTCGCGCAGGGCGGCGGCGGCCACGGCATCGGGATCGGGCGACATGCCGGCGCGCGGCTCGACCAGCAGGCGGCTGCGATGCGGATCGGGCAGGGCGCGGGCCAGGGCCGCGCGGCTGTCGGCGGGATCGACGGCGCCGCCCGGAAAGACGTATTTCGACGGCATGAACACCGCCTTCGCGCCTCGCATCCCCATCAGGACCGAGGTCGCCTCGGGCCGGCGGCGCAAAAGGATCAGCGTCGCCGCGTCGCGGATCGGGGGATCGCCCGCCGCTGCATTGCCCGTTGCCGTCACGAGACGATCGGTTCCGGGGCGTCGCCGAAGCCGTGCATCCGGCGCGCCCATTGCAGCCCGACCATCGCGCCCTTGATCCGCGGCAGCAGCAGCAGCGACAGCACCACCGCGCCCAGGCCGAAGCCGATGATCATCGAGATGGCCGAGGGCCGCCAGGCCATGTAGAAGGCCAGCAGCAGCGGCGCCCCCAGATGCGAGACCAGCAGGATGGTCAGATAGGCCGGGCCGTCGTCGGCGCGCTGGTGATGCAGCGCCTCGTTGCAATGCGGGCAGTGATCGGCCACCTTCAGATAGCGCGAAAACAGCGCCCCCTCGCCGCAGCAGGGGCATTTCCCGCGCGCGCCGCGCAGCATGGCCTGCTTGGTCGGGCGCTCTGCTTCGTCGAGGCTGAATGTGGGCTCTGCCATTGCGGCTCTCCGTCTTGCTGCGCCCCGGAAGGCCAAGGATCGCTCCAATCTAGTCGCCCCGCGCCGCTTATGCCAGAGCGCGGCCGTGGGTAATTGGTCGCAGATCCCGATCTTCGCAGGGCAGGCGGTGACGTCGACGGGCGGCCTTCCGGCAGCGCCTGTCGCGCAAGGATCCCGGCACGGGACCCGTTCAGGCGACGCGCTCGGGCTGGGCCAGCATCACCCGGTTGCGGCCGCGGTTCTTGGCCAGGATCAGGGCGCGGTCGGCGCGTTCCAGCACGTGCTGGGCGATCGCCTCGGCCCCCAGCCCGCGATCCGAGGGCGCCGGCAGCGCGACGCCGGCCGACAGCGTCACGCGGATCGAGCCGCCGCCGGACAGGCCGGGCAGCAGGACCGGGCGCGCCTCGACCATGTTGCGGATCCGTTCGGCCAGCGCGCAGGCCAGGCTTTCGTCGCTGTCGGGCAGGATCGTCAGGAACTCCTCGCCGCCAAGCCGTGCGACGGTTCCGGCATCGCCCACGGTGCGGTGCAGGCGCCGCGCCACCTCGGACAGGACCGCATCGCCCGCGGCATGTCCGTGCTGGTCGTTGATCTGCTTGAAGCAGTCCAGGTCCATGATCAGCACCGCGAAACGGCTATCGCCGCGCCGCGCGTCCTGGGCGATCTCGGCCAGCCGGGGCAGGGCATAGCGGCGGTTGTAGAGCCCGGTCAGCGGGTCGGTCATCGCCCACAGCATGTTGCGCTGCGCCTCGGCCCGGCGGCGGTCGCCGCGCAGCTTGCGCGACATCTGCGCCCTGAGCGCCAGCGCCGCGGCCTCGGTCCCGCCGCCGCCCAGGTTGACCGGCAGGACATCGCCCGCGCCCAGGTCCAGCGCGATCGCGTTCAGGTCCACATGCTTCGAATCGGTCGCGATCACGAAGGCCGAATCGCGCGAGCCGTGGCGCGAGCGCAGCTCGGACAGAAGCCGCAGCCCGTCGCCCCGGCCCTCGATATCGGCGGCGATCAGGTAGAGGTCCGAGCAGCGCCCGGCCGCGGCTTCCCCCAGCGCCTCCTCGGGGTCGCGGATCATGAAGCGATAGGGCAGGCGCTGGCCCAGAAGATGCTTCCAGCACAGCGCCCGGCCGGCGCTGTCGGCGACCAGTGTCACCTGCGCGCCCTGGTCGGGCGGATGCTCGAAGCCGGCCGCCGCCTCGGCCAGGCCGGGCTCGGCCCCGCCCTCGGCGTCGCGCAGCAGGCCGCGGATGCGGGCCAGCAGCATCTGCTCGTCTATGCCGGGGTCGAGGACCGCCGCCGCCCCGGCCCGCAGGCCCTCCAGCCGATGGGCGCCGTCGGCCAGCATGATGACGGGAATCCCCGCCGCCTCGCGATCCCGCGCCAGCGCGGCGCAGAGCGCCACCGGATCCGCGTCGGGCAGCGCGCCGCCCAGCAGGATCAGTTCCGGCCGCACCGCCCGCAGCTCGGCCAGCAGCCGTTCGGCCGTGCCCGCCGTCGCCACCTGATAGCACGCAGCGGCAAGCCGGACCTTCAGCGTGATCCGGTTCGTTGCCTGTCCATCCGCGACCAGGATGCGTGCCGTCATGACGCCGATCGTCCCTTTACATGCCCTTCCCGTGACGTCAATTTCGCAGCAAAACATTAACAAAGGGTTTCCGGCAGCGGTCCGGATCCGCATTTTGCCGGATTTCCGGCAGGGACGGGAAGATGAGCTATACGCCACAGGCGGCGCGGGACCTGGCGCTTCGGGCATTGCCGCATATCGCGACGGATGACGAACTGGTCGAGGCGCTGCTGGCCATGACGGGGCTGCGCCCGCAGGACCTGCGGCAGGCGGTCTCGGACCCCGATTTCGCGCTGAGCCTGCTGGATTTCCTGCTGGAGGACGACCAGCGCGTGCTGCGATTCGCCCAGGCCGCCGGGATTCGCCCCGAGGAGGTGATGTCCGCGCGGATCGCGCTGGCCGGTCCGGGCAGCCACGGCTGGGAGGCCGACTGACGCCCGCCGCTTACGGTTTCTTTACGCCTGTCGGCTAGGGTCGCGGCACGAAGAGGTCGGAATGCACGGGCTGATCAACAGATCCATCGAGGGTTTCCTGCGCGACGTCTATGGCGACGGCGCCTGGCGCGACGTGGCCGAGGCGGCGCAGGTCGATCCGCGCGGCTTCCAGACGGTCTGCGACAGCCCCGACGAGGTCAGCCAGGCGCTGATCGGCCAGGCGGCCGCCCGGCTGGAGAAGCCCGAGGCCGAGTTGTTGGAGGACCTGGGCGCCTGGCTGGCGGGCATGGAATCGATCCGCAGGCTGCTGCGGTTCTCGGGGCGCAGCTTCCCGGAATTCCTGCACCGGCTGGAGGAATTGCCGGGGCGGGCGCATATGGTACTGCCGGATCTGGGGATGCCGGCGCTGACCGTCACGCTGGAGGAGGGCGACTGGCTGGCGATCGCGCTGCCCGAGGGCGCCGAGGGCTGGGGGGCGGTGATCGCCGGGCTGATCCGGGCGATGGCCGACGATTACGGCGCGCTTGGCCTGATCCTTGCCGATGGGCGGCGGATCCGGGTGCAGGTGCCCGACGACGCCTTCGCGGCCGGGCGCGACTTCACCCTGGGCGGCCGCGCGTCGCGGGGGGCGCGGTGATGCCGGGCGTGGCGATGCAACTGGGGCTGGACGGCCGCGCGCTGGATCTGCTGCTGCCGATGCATCTGTGGATCGATCCCGACGGCACCATCCTCGGGGCTGGGCCGACGATGCGCAAGCTGCTGCCCGCGGGCGCCAGCCGGATCTCGGGCGCGATGACGCTGCTGCGGCAGGGGGTCAGCCATGCCGATCCCGCCGCGATCTGCCGGGCCTGCCGCGAGGACGAACGCCTGTTCCTGCGGATCGCGGGCCGGCCCCGGCTGACGCTGCGCGGTCATGCGGTGCCGGCGGGCGGGGGATTCCTGCTGAACCTGGGCTTCGGCATCGGCCTGGTCGATGCGGTGGGCGAGCTGGACCTGAACGACGGCGATTTCGCGCCGCCCGAACTGGCGATGGAGCTGCTGTTCCTGCACGAGGCGAACCGCGCCGTCATGTCCGAGCTGTCGCGCTTCAACCGCCACCTGGATGCCGCGCGCGAGGCGGCCGAGCGGCAGGCCTTCACCGATCCGCTGACCGGGCTGCGCAACCGGCGCGGGCTGGAGCTGGCCATCGCCGCCCTGCTGCGCAGCGCCGATCCGCGCGATTCGCGCCGGGCGCGGAAAGGCTTTGCCGTGGCCCATCTGGACCTGGACCATTTCAAGCCGGTCAACGACCGGCACGGACATGCGGCGGGCGACGCGGTGCTGCGCCATGTCGCGCAGGTGCTGCGCGAGGCGATCCGCAGCCACGATACCGCCGCGCGGGTGGGCGGCGACGAATTCGTCCTGCTGCTGGACAATGTCGATTCGCCCGAGGCGCTGGCGCCCATGGCCCGCCGCATCATCCGCCGGATCGAGCGGCCCATCGATCTCGGCGCCGCCATCTGCCGGGTCTCGGCCAGCATCGGCATCGTCTGGTCGCCGCTGGACCGGTCGGTCCCGGTCGACTTCATGCTGGCCGATGCCGATGCCGCGCTCTACCGTTCCAAACATGCCGGGCGGGGGCGGGTGACGGTCGTCAACGGCGCCGCGGCGCCGGGTCCGGGGTAAGGCCGCAACCCGGCGCGGGGCGGCTTTCGCGCAACCGTTACGGGCCGATGCGGTGGCGGCAGTTGGCTTGGCCGCGCCGTTGGATTAGGTCTGCCGGATGCGATCGGGGTTTCCATACGCGCGGCCCGGCCAGCGCATCGGCCTGCTGGGAGGATCCTTCGATCCCGCCCATGACGGCCATGTCCAGATCACCGAGGTCGCGCTGGCGCGGCTGGGGCTGGACCGGGTCTGGTGGCTGGTCAGCCCCGGAAACCCGCTGAAGCCGCAGGGCCCGGCACCGCTTGCGCAGCGGATGCGGAACGCCCGGCGACTGATGCGCCACCCCGCCGTCGCGATCACCGATATCGAGGCGCGGATCGGCACGCGCATGACCGCCGACACGATCGAGGCGCTGCAGGCGCTCTATCCCGGCGTACGCTTCGTCTGGCTGATGGGATCGGACAACCTGCTGCAATTCGACCGCTGGGACCGCTGGCGCGACATCGCGGCGCGGGTCCCGATCGGGGTGATGGCAAGGCCGGGAACGCGGCTGGCGGCGCGAAACGCGCGGGCGGCGCGGATCCTGGGCGCCGAGGCGCGGCTGCCGGAAAACCAGGCGCGGCTGCTGCCCTTCCGGCCGCCGCCGGCCTGGGTGCTGATCAACATGCCGATGTCGAAACTGTCCTCGACCGCGATCCGGCGGGCGCAGGGCCACCGAGAGGAAAGCGAAACGCCATGACCCTCACCCGCCGCCATGTCCTTGCCTCGCTGGCCGCCTTTGGACTGGCCGCGCCCGCCGCAGCCCAGGCGCTGGTCGAGGGGGTTCCCTCTGCCGGGGGCGGGCTGGAGCTTCCGCCCCGCTGGCGCCCGGTCCCGCGCCCCGAGGCGCTGATCGCGCGATCCGGGCTGGAGGGAACCGTCGGCTTCGCGCTGGCCGATGTCGCGACCGGCGCGCTGATCGAATCCGGCCCCCCCGCGGATGCGGTCCCGCCGGCCAGCACGATGAAGGCGATCACCGCGCTTTATGCGCTGGACCGGCTTGGGCCCGCGCATCGCTTCCGCACCCGCGTGATCCGCGCGGGCGACATGCTGGTCCTGGCCGGCGGCGGCGATCCGCTGCTGGATACCGACGGGCTGGCCCGGCTGGCCGGCGACCTGGCGGCGCGGGGCGAGACCAGCCCGGCGCGTTTCGCCGTCTGGGGCGGCGCGCTGCCGCGCATGGCCGAGGTCGCGCCCGAGCAGGACGACCATCTGGCCTACAACCCCGCGGTGTCGGGGATGATCCTGAACTTCAACCGCGTGCATCTGGACTGGCGCCGCGCCGATGGCGACTGGCGCATGTCGCTGGAGGCCCGCGCCGCGCGCCAGTCGCCGCGCGCCTATACGGTCACCGCCGCCCCCGCCCAGCAGGCCGAGCTGTTCGCCTGGTCGGCGGATGAGCGGACCGAGCACTGGACGGTCTCGCGCGCCTCGCTTGGCAATGGGGGAAGCCGCTGGCTGCCGGTCCGCCGCCCCGAGCTTTACGCGGGCGACGTGTTCCAGACGCTGTGCCGCGCCAAGGGTCTGGTGCTGCCCGCGCCCGAGGTGATCGACCACCTGCCCGAGGGCGAGGAGCGCGCGCGTCTCGACAGCCCGCCCTTGAGCGAGATCCTGCGGGGGATGCTCTATCACTCGACCAACCTGACGGCCGAGGTCGTGGGGCTTCATGCCAGCGGCGCGGCCGACCTGGCCGGGTCGGGCGGCGCGATGACGGCCTGGCTGCAGGCGCAGGGGCTGGGGCAGGGCTTCACGCTGGCCGATCACTCGGGCCTCTCGGCCGCCAGCCGGGTGACGCCTGAGGGGTTGGCCCGGCTGATGGCCGGCGCCGCGCCCGGCTTGGCCGATCTGCTGAAACAGGACCCGCTGGCCGGGGATCTGCCGCAGGGCACGCCGCGCCAGCCGCAGGTGCGCGCCAAGACCGGGACGCTGAATTTCGTGTCGAACCTGGCCGGCTATATCGACGCGCCGTCCGGGCGCCGGCTGGCCTTCGCGCTGCTCTGCACCGATCCGGCCCGGCGCGCGCAAAGCGAGGGCAAGGAACTGCCCGCCGGCGTGCGCGGCTGGACCCGGCAGGCCAAGGCGCTGCAACACCAGCTGATCGAGGCCTGGTCGTCGCGTTTCGCCTGAGGCGCTTCAGACGACCCGGTGGCGGACCTGCGCCGACAGCTCGATCGCGGCCGCGTGCAGGCGGGTGATGCCCAGCTGGTCGCGGATCTCGGCCAGCATCCGGATCTCGCCGTCATAGAGCCGCCCGTCCGCCGCGCCCACGTCGCAGGCCAGCGCATAGGCGGTCTCATACAGCTTGTCGGGCAGCGCGTCGCGGACCAGCCCGAACAGCGCGTCCAGCCCGTCCTCTTCCTCGAACAGCGTGATCACCGTCTGGCTGACCACCCGGATCCGGTCCTGGTCGTATTCGGCGAAGACCGGCATGTGATCGACCATGCGCTGGATCGCCAGCAGCTCGGCCGTGCGCATGTCGCTGTCCGAGGCCGAGACCGCCACCATGACCGCCACCAGCGCATCGCAGGGCGAAAGGGAAGGGGTGTCGATGCTCATGGCGGCTCCTCATGTCTGTCTGCAGGGCAAATTATTGACGATCACGCCCGCTTTCAATAAGGCGTCGTAGCCTTGCAAACAGGAGAAGAGCGATGACCACCCTGCGCGACGCCGCGATGCAATCGAAGGCCTGGCCGTTCGAAGAGGCGCGCCGGGTGCTGAAGCGCTATGAGAAGGAGGATCCCGAAAAGGGCTATGTGCTGTTCGAGACCGGCTATGGCCCCTCGGGCCTGCCCCATATCGGCACCTTCGGCGAGGTCGCGCGCACCACGATGGTCCGCCGCGCCTTCGAGATCATCAGCGACATCCCGACGCGGCTGATCTGCTTCTCGGACGACATGGACGGGATGCGCAAGGTGCCCGACAACGTCCCCCGGCAGGACATGCTGCGCGAGCATCTGCAATTGCCGCTGACCTCGGTCCCCGATCCCTTCGGCGAATACGAGAGCTTCGGCGCGCATAACAACGCCATGCTGCGCCGCTTCCTCGACACCTTCGGCTTCGAGTACGAATTCATCAGCGCCACCGAGTTCTACAAGTCCGGCCGCTTCGATCAAACGCTGCTGAAGGCGGCCGAGAACTACGACGCGATCATGGAGGTGATGCTGGCCAGCCTGCGCGAGGAACGCCAGCAGACCTACAGCTGCTTCCTGCCGATCAGCCCGAAGACCGGCCGGGTACTCTATGTCCCGATCAAGCATGTCGATGCGAAGGCCGGCACGATCACCTTCGACGAGGACGGCCAGGAACTGACGCTGCCCGTGACCGGCGGCCAGGTGAAGCTGCAATGGAAGCCCGATTTCGGCGCCCGTTGGGCGGCGCTGGACGTGGATTTCGAGATGTATGGCAAGGACCACAGCACCAATACCCCGATCTACGACCGCATCTGCGAGATCCTGGGCGGCAGGAAACCCGAGCATTTCACCTACGAGCTGTTCCTCGACCAGCACGGCCAGAAGATCAGTAAATCCAAGGGCAACGGGCTCTCGATCGACGAATGGCTGACCTATGCGGCCACCGAGAGCCTCAGCTATTTCATGTATCAGAAGCCCAAGACGGCCAAGCGGATGTATTTCGACGTTATCCCCAAGGCGGTCGACGAATATCACCAGCAGCTGCGGGCCTATCCGGGCCAGACGCCGGACCAGCAGCTGGCCAACCCGGTCTGGCACATCCATGGCGGCCAGGTGCCGCAATCGGACATGGTGGTGCCCTTCCAGATGCTGCTGAACCTCGCCTCGGTCGCGGGCGCGACGGGCAAGGACGGGCTCTGGGGCTTCATCCGCCGCTATGCGCCCGAGGCCAGCCCAGAGACGCATCCGGGCCTCGACCAGGCGGCCGGCTTCGCGCTGCGCTATTTCAATGATTTCGTGGCCCCCGGCCGCCGCTTCCGCGCCCCCACCGAGATCGAGCGCCGCGCGCTGGAGGACCTGGCCGGCCGCCTCGCCGCCTGGGACCAGCCGGCCGATCCCGAGACCCTGCAATCCATGGTCTTCGCCATCGGCAAGGAACATGGCTTCGAGCCGCTGCGCGACTGGTTCAGCGCCCTCTACCAGGTGCTTCTGGGTGCCGACCAGGGCCCGCGCTTCGGCGGCTTCATCGCCCTTTACGGCATCGACGAGACCCGCGCGCTGATCGAACGCGCCCTGGCCGGCGAGCTTCTGGAACAGGCCCCTTCTTCGTTGTGAAAATACCCTCGGGGGGAATCCGGCGCCAGCCGGATGGGGGGCGGACAGCCCCCTTCCTCCAGTTCCAACCCCGCCCACCGTTGCGCCCGTCCCCATTGCGCCGCACGCGCGATTCAGCGCCCCTTAACCTTTCGTCAACTATCTCTTCACCATTGTCGCGGGCGTCTCGGGGTCCGCCGCCGTTCGGCTTGGGGAGATAGGGAATGAACATTGCGATCACCAACGGGCTTCTGCTGATGCCGCCTGCGTTCCATGCCGGGCTGACGGCATGGTCCAGCGGCAACGGGACCTCGGGCAGCCCCGGCTGGGCCAATGCGCCCAATGCCGGGATCGTGCCGGGCGACCAGGATTTCGGCAGCTGCCTCGAGATCCTGAAGGAACAGACCACCACCCGGCTGCGCTTTCGCGGCGAGACGCCGATGATCCCCGGCGTCTATCTGCGCGTCTCGGCGCGGCTCAAGACGGTGGCCGGCGCCTTCTGCAGCGCGCGCATCGCCGGATGGGCCGGGGACGGGCAGCGCAACGAGGTCACCGGCCTCGTCACCACCGGCCCGACCGTCGCGATGGAGAATTACGGCGAGATCATCGAGATCAGCGCCATCGTCGGCGTCGGCGCCCGGCAGGGGGTCAACATGGCCTGGGGCACGCGGCCGGTCTTCGGCCATTTCGGGCTGGACCTGGTGGGCGCCAATGGCGGCGCGATCCGCATCGAATCGATCCGCATCGAGGATGTCACCTCGGCCTTCATCCCCTCGCTGATCGACTGGGTGGACGTGCGCGACTTCGGCGCGGTGGGCGACGGCGTCACCAATGACCGCGCGGCCTTCCTGGCCGCCGACCAGGCCGCCAATGGCGGCGGCATCCTGGTCCCCGAGGGCACCTTCTTCATCAATGGCGATATCGGGATCGAGGCGCCGATCCGCTTCAAGGGCACGCTGCGCACCCCCGCCGCCACCCGCGTCTCGTTCATGCAGAGCTTCGATTTCCCGACCTATGCCGATGCCTTCGGCGACGAGACCCTGGGCATGAAGAAGGCGCTGCAGGCGCTGCTGGGCTATACCGACCATGTCTCGCTGGACCTGTGCGGGCGCCGGGTCGACCTGACCGAGCCCCTGGACATCGCCGCGCTGGCGCCCAACCTGGTCGGCTTCTCGAACCGGCGGGTGATCATGAACGGCAGCATCAAGGCGGTCGAGGGCCCGGCCTGGAACACCGGCAGCTGGACCAGCCGCGCGACCTACAACCCCAACCAGCCGCTGATCCTGTCGGACGTGGTGAACATCGCCGCCATCGAGGTCGGCAGCCGCGTCAGCGGCAACGGCGTCGGGCGCGAGGTCTATGTGCGCTCGAAGAACGTGGCGCAGGGCCGGCTGACCCTGTCGCAGCCGCTCTATGGCGGCGCTGGCACGCGGGTCTACAGCTTCCAGCGCTACCGCTACCTGTTCGACTTCTCGGGGGTCGAGCAGATCTCGCGGCTGAACTTCGTCGACCTGGACTTCAACTGCGGCGGCTTCGCCAGCACCATCATGCTGCCCGCGCAGGGCGAGATGATCGCCATCCGCGACTGCTATTTCACCCGCCCGAAGGATCGCGGCATCACCTCGATCGGGCGCGGCTGCCAGGACCTGCTGGTCGACCGCTGCCAGTTCCTGTCGAACGAGATGGACCTGCCCGCCCAGCAGCGCAACACCATCGCCATCAACGTGAACGCCAATGACGTGAAGATGCGCAACAACCGCTTCGTGCGCTTCGCCCATTTCATGGTCGCCAATGGCGGCGGGCATATCATCTCGGGTAATCACTGGTTCCAGGGCGACGGCTCGGGCGAGGGGCTGCGCTATGCCGGGCTGGTGCTGACCCAGCCCAATGTCCAGACCACGATCACCGGCAACTATATCGACAATGCCTCGATCGAATGGACCAACGAACACAGCGCCCGCCCGAATTTCACCGGCAACGAGTTCAGCTTCGGCGGGCTGACCATCACCGGCAACACCTTCCTGTGCAGCAACACCGCCAGCTGGTTCACCTGGATCACGCTGAAGCCCCATGGCAGCGGCCATTTCATCCACGGGCTGACGGTGGCGGGCAATGTCTTCAAGGCGCTCTACGGCAATGTCGCGCGGATCGACCGGGTCGATACCTCGATCGCGGATCTGGACTACAACAACATGCGCAATGTCCAGTTCGAGGGGAACATGTTCAACGGAATCGACACCTATGTCGCCAATCCGCTGATGCTGACCCATACCCAGGCGACGGCCTCGAATGCCTGGACGATCCCGGTGGCGCAGGGGCTGCCCTTCCAGGGCTGGACGAAATCGGTGCAGTCGGTGGTGGCGGAGACCCAGCTGACCAGCGCCAGCGGCGCGCAGGTCAGCGAGATGCCCTGGGTGCAGACCCAGGTGGGCGCTTCGAACCGCCAGCTGCGCCTGAACTGGAGCACGCCGGTGCGCGGCCGCGTCGCCATCTTCGCGCGGATGGACCGCCCGCAATAGCCGGCGAAGGCCCGGCGCGCACTGGTCCCGGCGGTCGTCTCAGGCCGCCGGTTTCAGGTCCTCGGGCGTCAGCCGGAAGGCGGCGCCGAAGCCCGCATTCATGAAGCCCGCCGCGGGGGCCAGCCGCCAGAAGCGGAAATCCGGCAGCGCGGCATAGATCCTGGCCTTCGCGTCGCGGGCGATCCAGCGCGCCTTCAGCTCCTCGTCTTCGGGCAGAAGCGCCGCCGTGACCCGGATCGAGATCCGCGCCCAAGTCATCGGATCGCCCTTTTCCTGCGCCGTCTCGACGAACAGCGCCGCGCGCGGATCGGCCTGCAGCGCCCGGCTGTGGGCCGAGATGCCGGCGATCAGCGCGACCGGGACGCCGTCCCGGTCGACCTGGCAGGCGATCCGCGCCATATGCGGATGGCCGGTCTGCGGATCGTTCACCGCCAGCGTCGCATGGCGCATCGCCGCCAGCATCGCCCGCGCCGTCTCGCGGGCCCTCTCGTCGCTGTCCCGAACCGGATCCATCACCTTCCTCCCGTGCCGCGCGCAGGATGCTGCATCGCAACCGTGGCGTTGACAAGAGGTGCCGCGGCGCGGAATGCTGCGCGCGCAGAAAGGTGCGATCATGGCTTACCGCCCGGCATTCCTCGATTTTTCATTCGCGCGCTCGGATCTCCAGGCCGGGCTGACGGTCGCGATCGTGGCCCTGCCGCTGTCCATGGCCATCGCCATCGCCAGCGGCGTTGGCCCGGACCGGGGGCTGGTCACGGCCATCGTCGGCGGCTTCCTGGTCAGCGCCATGGGCGGCACCCGCCACCAGATCGGCGGCCCCGCCGGGGCCTTCATCGTGCTGGTCGCCGCCTGCGTCGCGCAGATCGGGATCGAGGGGCTGATCCTCGCCACGCTGATATCGGGGGCGATGCTGGCGGTGCTGGGCCTGCTGCGGCTTGGCGGCACCATCCGCTATGTGCCCTATCCGGTGATCCTGGGCTTCACCGCCGGCATCGCCGTCATCATCGCGGTCAGCCAGCTGCACGACCTGCTGGGCCTGACGCTGGCGGGACCCGAGCCCGGCCCGCTGCTGGAAAAGCTGCCGGTCCTGTGGGCCGCTCGCGACAGTCTGCAGCCCGCCAGCCTGGCCATCGCGCTGATGACCATCGCGCTGATCCTGGGCCTGCAGCGTTTCGCGCCGCGCCTGCCCTCGATGCTGGTCGCGATCGCGGTGGTGACGCTGGCCGGGCTGGTGCTGCCGGCGCCGACCGTGGCCGACCGCTTCGGCGCGCTGCCCTCGGGCCTGCCGATGCCGCAGCTGCCGGATCTGTCGCCGGCGCTCGTCTGGGCCGCCTTGCCCTTCGCGGCCAGCTTCACCCTGCTGGGCGCGATCGAATCGCTGCTGTCGGGGATGGTCGCCGACCAGATGGCCGGCACGCGGATGCGCGCCGATGACGAGCTGGTCGGCCAGGGCATCGCCAATATCGGCGTGGCGCTGTTCGGCGGCTTCTGCACCACCGGCACCATCGCCCGCACCGCGACCAATGTGCGCGCGGGCAGTTCCGGCCCGGCCTCGGGGATGATCCATGCGGGCCTGCTGCTGGCGGTCTTGGTGATCGCCGCGCCGCTGGCCGGGGCGATTCCGCTGGCCGGGCTGGCCGGGCTTCTGATGCTGGTCGCCTGGAAGATGATCGAATGGCACGCCATCGCCGCGCTGTCCCGGATCAGCCGGGGCGACGCGATCACCATGGCGGTGACCTTCCTGACCGTGGTCCTGCGCGACCTGACCGAGGGGATCATCCTGGGCATGGCGCTGGCCGGCGTGATCTTCATCGCCCGCATGGCCCGCGAAACCGGGGCCGAGCCCGGCCAGGACCAGGACAGCCACGACCCCCACGAAATGGTCTGGCACCTGCGCGGCCCGGTCTTCTTCGGCTCGGTCGCGCGGATCGAGGCGCTGCTGGACCGCATCGTCCAGCACCCGCGCCTGCTGATGCTGGACATGGCGGGCGTGCCGATGATCGATTCCACCGGCGCGCGGATGATCGAGGAACTGGCCGGCCGGCTGTCGCACAAGGGCACGCGGCTGGTGGTCATCGGCGCCTCGGCCCGGCTGCGCCGCAAGCTGGCCGGGCTGGACCATGCCGCCGACGCCGAGGGCGCGCGGGCGCTGGCCGGGTCCTGAACCGCCGCCCGCCGGCCCGCGGGGCTTGCGAAAACCTGCCTGCGCTCGGGTCCGTTTCATGCTTAACATGCAGGTCGGAGGCTGCGCCGGGGCTGTCGCGCAAGGATCGCGGCGCCCCCCGGCGCATTTGCGAGGAGGATCTTCCATGAGTGTTGAAATCATTGAGAAACGTGGTGTTCCTTCGGGTTTCGGGGATGCGCATGTGGATGCCGGGGGTTATGCGCGTCTCTATGCCGAATCGATTTCGGATCCCGAGGGGTTCTGGGGCCGCGAGGGGCTGCGGCTGGACTGGATCGAACCTTACGGCAAGGTCAAGAACACCGATTTCACGCTGGGGCAGGTCTCGATCAGGTGGTACGAGGACGGGGTGCTGAACGCCTGCGTGAACTGCGTGGACCGGCACCTGCCGGAACGCGCGAACCAGACCGCGATCATCTTCGAGCCCGACGACCCGAAGGATCCCGCGCAGCACATCACCTATGCGGAACTGTCGGAAAAGGTGAACCGCTTCGCCAATGTGCTGTTGTCGCAGGGCGTGATGCGCGGCGACCGGGTGGTGATCTATTTGCCGATGATCCCCGAGGCGGCCTATGCGATGCTGGCCTGCGCCCGGATCGGGGCGATCCATTCCATTGTCTTTGCAGGGTTTTCGCCGGATGCGCTGGCCAACCGGATCAATGATTGCGGCGCCAAGCTGGTGATCACCGCCGATACCGCGCCGCGCGGCGGGCGCAAGACGGCGCTGAAGTCGAATGCCGATGCGGCGCTCTTGCATTGCTCGGACAA
>NZ_QNRC01000080.1 GCF_003709565.1 Paracoccus sigandri
GGCAACATTGCCGAAAAATCGCGGCCCTTGCCGCCTTCCTCTTCGACAAATCGATCATATAGCTGCCGGGCCAGCGCCCCCATCGGCGTCTGCGCCCCGGCCGAGGCGGCGGCCTCTTGCGACAGGTTCAGGTCCTTCAGCATCAGCTCGGCCGCGAAGCCGGGCTTGTAGTCGTTGTCGGCCGGGCTTTTCGGGCCGACCCCCGGCGCCGGGCAATAGGCGTTCATCGACCAGCTGTAGCCCGAGCTGGTCGATACCACGTCGAACATCTTCTGCCGGTCCAGCCCCAGCTTGTCGGCCAGCGCGAAGGCCTCGCAGGTGGCGATCATGGTCACGCCCAGGATCATGTTGTTGCAGATCTTCGCGGCCTGGCCGGCCCCGGCCGCGCCGCAATGCACGGCCTTCTGGCCCATGATCTCGAACAGGGGCAGGGCGGTGGCGAAATCCTGGTCCGGGCCGCCGACCATGAAGGTCAGCGTGCCGGCCTGCGCGCCGCCGATCCCGCCCGAGACCGGCGCGTCCAGCGCGCCCAGCCCGGCCTGGCGGGCCTGATCCGCCACGGCGCGCGCGCTGTCCACGTCGACGGTCGAGCAGTCGCAGAACACCGCGCCCGGACGCATGGCCGGGATCACCTGACCCGCGACGGCGCGCAGGATCTGGCCGTTGGGCAGCATGGTGATGACGACATCGGCCCCCTGCGCGGCCTCGGCGGCGCTGGCGGCGGCGCTGACGCCCTCGGGCGCGGGGGCGGCGGTGTCGAAGCCCAGGACCTCGTGGCCCGCGCGGGCCAGGTTGGCGGCCATGGGCGCGCCCATGTTGCCCAGGCCGATGAATGCGATCTTCATGCATATTCCTCCCATTGAAGCTCCGCCTCTCCCAGAGGCGCAAGGATGGCGCGGACATGTTCGGGCGAGGCGTCGGCCGTCCATTTCGGGCTGCGGTCCTTGTCGATGATCTGCGCGCGCACGCCCTCCAGGAAATCGGTCTCGGCGGTGGCGCGATAGGTATAGCGGTATTCGCGCGACAGCGATTCCTGCATCCGCCGGTCGCCGCGCGCCGCCCGCAGCATCGCCAGGGTGGCTGCCATCGACAGCGGCGAATTGCGCCTCAATGCCTTCAGCGTGTCCCCGTCGCCGGCCTTTTCCAGCGCGTCGATGATCTCGGCCATGGTGGCGCCGCCGAAGGCCGACAGGTCGCGCGTCTGGAGCGCGGCCGAGGGGGCGTCCTCGCCCTCGATCAGCGACAGCTCGGCGGTGTTTTCCAGCCGCCGGATCAGGTCGGGCCATTCTTCCTCGGGCAGGTAGATGTCGGCCAGGCCGGCATGGATCGCGTCGCCCGCGCCGATCCGGGCGCCGGTCAGGGCCAGGTATTCGCCGATCCGGCCCGGCGCATGGGCCAGAAGCCAGGTCCCGCCGACATCGGGGATCAGGCCGATGCCGACCTCGGGCATGGCGATCTGGGTGCTGTCGCCGACGATGCGGTGGCTGGCATGGCCGCCCACGCCCACGCCGCCGCCCATCACGAAGCCCTGCATGAAGGCGACGACGGGCTTGGGATAGTCGCGGATCGCCGCGTTCATGCGGTATTCGTCGGCGAAGAAGCGGCGGCCCACCTCGTGATCGCCCGCCAGCCCGCTGCGATAGACCGCCGCGATGTCGCCGCCCGCGCAGAAGGCGCGATCGCCCTCGGCGTCGATGACGACCAGCTCGACCTGCGGGTCGTCGCGCCATTCGTCCAGCGCGGCGCGGATGGCGCGGGCCATGTCGTGGCTCAGCGCGTTCAGCACCTGCGGGCGGGTGAAGGTGATGCGGCCGGCGCGGCCGCCTATGCGGATGTTCAGGTCTTCCATGTCAGCTCCGTTCGGCCAGAAGCGCGCGGCCGACGATCAGCCGCATGATTTCGTTCGTGCCTTCCAGGATCTGGTGGACGCGCAGGTCGCGCACGATCTTCTCGATCCCGTAATCGGCCAGATAGCCATAGCCGCCATGCAGCTGGAGGCACTGATTGGCGACCTCGAAGGCGCGGTCGGTGACGTAAAGCTTGGCCATCGCGCAGAACTTGGTGGCATCCGGAGCGCCGCTGTCAAGTTTCCACGCCGCCTGGCGCAGGAAGATCCGCGCCGATTGCAGCGCGGTCTCCATCTCGGCCAGCCGGAACTGCAGCGCCTGGAACTGGTCGAGCGTCTGGCCGAAGGCGCGACGCTCGCCCATATAGGCCAGCGTGCGCTCCAGCGCGCCCTGCGCGCCCCCCAGCGCGCTTGCGGCGATGTTCAGCCGCCCGCCGTCCAGCCCCGCCATCGCATAGGCGAAGCCGCGGCCTTCCTCGCCCAGGAGGTTCTCGGCCGGGACGTGGCAATCGTCGAACTGGACCTGCGCGGTGGGCTGGGCGCGCCAGCCCATCTTGTCCTCCAGCGCGCCGAAGGACAGGCCCGGCGTGCCGTCCTCGACGATCAGCGTGCTGATGCCCTTCGGCCCGTCCTGGCCGGTGCGCACCATGACCACATAGGCGTCCGAATAGCCGCCGCCCGAAATGAAGGCCTTGGTGCCGTTCAGCGTCCAGCCGTCGTTCCTGCGCTCGGCGCGGCTGCGCAGGGCGGCGGCGTCCGAGCCCGAGCCGGGCTCGGTCAGGCAATAGGAAAACACCGTCTCCATGCTGCACAGGCCAGGCAGCCAGCGCCGCTTCGTGTCGGGGCTGCCGAACTTGTCGATCATGCCGCCGCACATGTTGTGGATCGACAGGAACGAGGCGACCGAGGGATCGGCCATGGACAGCGCCTCGAAGACCAGCGTCGCATCCAGCCGCGACAGCCCCGAGCCGCCATGTTCCTCGGAGACGTAAAGCCCGCCGAAGCCGAGCGCGGCGATCTCGGTCCACAGCTCCTTCGGGATCGTGCCCGCCTGTTCCCATTCGCGCGAGAAGGGCGCGATCCGTTCGCCGCCGAAATCCCGCGCCATGTCGAAAATCGCCTGCTGCTCTTCGCCGAGTGCGAAATCCAT
>NZ_QNRC01000081.1 GCF_003709565.1 Paracoccus sigandri
CGACGGATGGGAAACCCTCTCTCAACCACTCGTGCCGATGTCTCTTGACCTCGCGGCCTGACTGGAGCCAACCTCACATGCCCGGAGCCCGCCGCGAGGGAATTTCCACCACATTCGAGACACGACCTAGTCTGACGATAGTCAATATTCTCTCCCTCTCGTCCAGAGGTCTTGCATCAAGTCCTAGAACCGATCGCGCCATCCATCAATGACCGCAATGGGATCACGAGCGACATGCTGCGGACAGCAACCGGCAGCTTCGCGCGCCACTGGCCACGACAGGCAAGGCCGGCCCAAAGCCGCCGGTCGGCTCCTACGGGTGCCGCTATGCAGCATTCCCGAACGCTGCCGCTCAGGCTTGAAGCTGCTGAAACACACCGCCACCGTCGGCGAGGCGGACAAACCGGCCTCTCGCTTTTGCGAAGCTAAGCTACCAAAATCACCGAGAACTATGGTAAGCTCAACGTCGGTCCACGAGACAGATGAGTTTTCCATGACTTGTTTTCGAATCGACGAAAGCGGCTATACAGGTTTTGATCTGCTCAACGCCGACCAGCGGTTTCAGGGCGCGAGCGCTATTGCCATCGATGATGACGAAGCCGCGCGGTTGATCAAAGAGCATTTTCCACGGATACAGGCGACAGAGCTCAAGTATAGAGCACTGTCGCGGCGCACCTCCAATCACTCGCGTCTGCTTGGTCTGATGAGGGACCTTATGAGCGATTTCGATTGTGTGACCTATGTGGCCGACAAGCGATTTATGCTGACGTTGATGTTCGTAGACTATTCGGTCGAGCCCTATTACTATGTGCGCGGCATTGATTTTTACGAGAACGGCCAGAACTATGCGATGGCCTCCATGCTGCACATTGCTGGACCGACCCTTCTAGGAATAGAAGAGTTCGCGGCCCTGATGGATACTTTTCAACGTGCAATGAAAGAGAAGAGTCCGCAGTCACTGCAGAAATTGGTTGAGGCGGCCCGCGCCACCAATTGGAGTGAGCTTCCGGAAGTCCTGGGACCGCTCGCGCAGTATGCAGATATCGACTGCCTCTCAGCCATTGCCACACCTGGCGTCTCCACCGATATTGCCATTGTGATCCTGATATCATTGATCACTCGTATGGAGGTCATGGCAGATGGGGCCTATCAGGTAGAGCATGATCAGTCCAAGAACCTGTCGACCTATCACGACCTTCTGCAGCGATACATCGATCACGACGAAGAAGTTGAATTCCGCGCTACAGAAATCACGTCTCTGCGGTTTCCGCTCAAGCTCACTGAGGTCACGCAAGTGGACTCGAAGTCTAGTCCTGCGGTCCAACTCGCCGATATCATGATCGGCGCGGCAATCGAAGCTGCTAATAATCTCACAGGGTTGCGGCCTGGTGGTCTAGATCCAGAGTATTTAATGCCTCTTTATCGTGAGGATCAGTTCATCCATATGATACCTTCCATAGATTTCGAGGAACAACGGCGGTTTCGCTCGGGTAGCCAAAATGGTGAGGCCATTGAATATCTGGCCTCAAACCTTTTCGGAAAGAAGCGCTGAAGGAACTGCAAGAATGGAGGGTGATAGTCTTCAATCAATTGACCGCCAAAAAAAGGTATTTCATCTGCGTCAGAAAATTCTGCACCTTTTATTGCGAGGGCTTTCTGCGATTTGCGGTGTGATCAAAGGGACGGGTCTGTCCTCGATCCTGACCTTCCGACGCCTGCACATTTTCCTTAGCTGCGAATGACAGGTTCGAGTGGCCCCGCCGCAGCGAAAACTGACTTGTACGAATGACGGCAATGGGCTGCCAGCGACCCGCTGCGGCACAGCAACCGGGCGGTTTGGCACCCTCAACCATGCTACGAAGTGCATCCAAGGGAAAGCATATCTAACCCTCTGAACATTACTCCGCAAAATACACCCGAACATAAGACCAGCACAGACTCAGGAATCTATGTCTCGACTTCAGGTTGCTATGCCGTACTTTCACTTTCTGCGTCAAGCAATGGATAGATGTCTTCCGCCGTCAGCTCCCAATCCGGTCCTTTTGTCGAGCGCGCCTGCTCGGCCAATATCCGTACCTGATAACCTTGCTCTGCGGTTTTAAGTTTTTCTATGGCGCTAGCCAGCGCCGCGCTTTTTCGCTCATCCATATGGATAAGTGACGTAAGCATGTCGTAATTCACGTCATCATCATCATTTATGCCGTTCGCGATGCTGAGAAAATCAATTACACGGGCCGGATTGTCGGCGTAAACGCGAGACAGCCCTTCAACGATATCAATCATAATTTTGTCCCATGTGGCCAGAACGTAGCCCTTATCGTCATTCCCTTTTATATAAGTACAGACGCGCGCGTCATGCTCTATCAGGATCTTCGGATCATTGCGCTTCTCAAAGGCAATTCTCTTGAATATTTCCAATTCGTAGGGGATATCTGTAATGATGGAGATTCCAAAATCATTCAAAAGTGATGTCATTCTGTTTTCGATCTTGTGGACTGGCGCGCCGGGCCTAATTCCAAAATAAGACAAGAAATTTTGGAGCGTCAAATCACGCCCCTGAGCCACTTCGCTTTGATGCACGTGGGTGTAATGGCTCAAGTACGCATTGCCTGAACTCACCAGTGCCGCGCGAGCAATTTCCGGAAGCTCACTATGCACAGCCTGGTACTCGAAAGCTTTCTGACCATGGAAAGCCATCTCATTGAGATAGCTGGATGGTATCGATATTTTTATTCCGTGAGAGCGACAAGCTTCCACGAGCGCACTAGCCGCCACCCCATACCTTGATTTGGCACTGCCGAATGAAAGGCCGCAAAGAATTGGCATTGCAACGCTGGCATCAAGCAGCACTGTGAGGTCTGGTCTGCCCCCTGAAAAGTGGTCCTCCCTGAAGTAGGCTATTTAGCCTTAGAGAGGATTTTGGAATGCCCCAGAAGAAGCACAAGCCCGAAGAGATCGTGGCGAAGCTGCGCCAGGTCGACGTTTT
>NZ_QNRC01000082.1 GCF_003709565.1 Paracoccus sigandri
AAAACGTCGACCTGGCGCAGCTTCGCCACGATCTCTTCGGGCTTGTGCTTCTTCTGGGGCATTCCAAAATCCTCTCTAAGGCTAAATAGCCTACTTCAGGGAGGACCACTTTTCAGGGGGCAGACCATCGATCCATCCAGCTTCTCAGAGGTCCGATGCTACCTGTTTGAATCTTGTAATATTCCGCAAGAGTTAAGTAGCTATCGCTTAAAGCGCGGAACACCTCCTTTTCAAAGCCAAGGTCTTCACCGATGTGTTCAATTAGCTGCCCCCACGATGGAGCCCCTAACACAGCGGAGACACCTGCACCCGCAAACAGAATGGCCTGCCTATTCTTGATCGCGATTTTCAACGCATCGGTCATCTGGACTTTGCCTCTAGGAAATTTGCAAATTTTTGCAGCGCAAGCCGACGCATTGATATGTCATTTTTACGATCCCCCATCTCAGCGAATGTCTCAGTTTCCCCATTTGGAATAAAGACGCAATCCCACTGGAAATCTCTGTTCCCACGTGGAGTATCCGATATCTTCCCGAGAATTTCACCTTCGAATTGGTGAACCTTGCGGCCATCGCAATATGCGATCCGAGTTGTGGCTCTTACCTCTGGATTTTCTGTTTTTCCAAATATATCGGCAACACTTTCAGCTTTCAATGTGTCCCAAAAGACCTGTGTGAGGCCGCCAGGAAAGCCATTAAGCGACTCAATGTGCAGGCTGGTATGCTCAACGAAGATCGGCCTATGAACACGTTGAAATGCCTTGATACACTTGTCGTGGACCAGCTTGGGAACATCAATTGTTTGGATTTCGTTGATCTTGTAGTCCACTGGAACGACCTTAACATTGATCGCATCCATGATCTTCTTGACCTCTTCGATCTTGAAGGGGTTCCCGGACAGAAAGCGTAGGGTCTGCATTGAACTCCTCAAGCTCAGTCGTTAGCCATGCCAAGCTATGATTGGTAGGGCGACATGACAACTCGAAATTCGGAGTCTCGGATCGGTGGCGTGCCACCGGTCTACTTTGACTTGCACTGCCACCTGCGCGGCACCATGAAACCTGATCAAGCGGCAGCTCTCGCGGAGAAGCATGGCGTGCCACTTCCTCTTCGACTGGAGCACGAACACTACCTGTTCTCAAATTTCGAAGACTTCTTGTCTGTTTATGATCAGGTGGGTCACGTAGTTAGGTCCGCAGAGGACTTGAAAGACATTGCGTTTGCTTATCTCGAATCGGTCGCAAGAAATGGTACCATCTATGTTGAGCTCATGCTCTCACCGGGCCATTCAATCGCAAATGGCATACCATTTGAATCTCAAATTTCAGCTATATCGGATGCCATCGAGGAGGCAGAAGAGAAGTTCGGGATCTTTAGCTCCATTATCGTAACCTGCGTCCGGCATCGCGGGCCGGACGAAGCTGTTACTGTGGCCGAAATGGCTGTATCCAACGGCAGCAGTCATATACGCGGCTTCGGGCTAACAGGAAATGAAAGAAAATTCGACGCAAAGGACTTTAAAGGGGCATTTTTGATTGCAGAATACTCTGGACTCGGTTTGACCGCACACACAGGAGAGTGGCTTGATGCAGAATCTGTTCTTCGTACAGTTAATGCTCTAAACTTGAGTCGAGTTGGGCATGGAATTTCTGTGGCTCATAATTCCGCTGTTATGTCCGAGCTTGCGGATCGCTTAATCGGATTTGAAGTTTGCATGTCAAGCAATGTGCTTCTTGGTTCTGCCCAAAGCTACGAAACACACCCAGTGAGAAAGCTGATCGACGCTGGTTGCAGGGTAGCATTTTCTACTGACGATCCGGCCTATTTCCGAACCTCACCTGCACGTGAAATTGAAATGGCGAAAAAGCACGTACGATTGTCAGTGAGCGAGCAGTGGCTGATCATTAACGATTCCATCGACTTGGCGTTTTGTGATGAAACTAAAAAGTCGAAACTTCGCCTTTACTGCGACAGATTTTCGAAAGATTTATGGGCGACCGCTCCGTGATAAAGGTTCCGTTTTGTTTGGAGCCGATAGCGCAACCTGTAAATCTCTGAAACTGGATAATCGGCAAGTTTGGGCTGTGGACCAGACATCCGCTGCGCGCACCAAGAAGGACCGCAAAGGGCCGACCAGCGCGGAATGCGCCGGTCGGATTAGTTTTCTAAAGGTCGATCCCCTCAGAGAGCGTCAAAGCATCCTCGATGTCGACACCGAGATAGCGCACCGTGCTGTCCATCTTCGTATGGCCAAGCAGCAGCTGGACCGCCCGTAGGTTTCCGGTCTTCTTGTAGATCTGCGCCACCTTGGTTCGCCGCATCGAATGTGTACCGTAGGCGCTAGGCTCCAGTCCGACCGATACAACCCATCCCAGGACGATCCGGGCATACTGTCGCGTCGACAGATGCGGACTGCCATGGATTCGGCTGGGCCAAAGGAACTCCAGGCCGATCATTTCGGGGTCGTGGATCCAGCGCTCGAGAGACAGCCGCGTCGTCTCGGTGATTTCGAACCGGACCGGCTTCGCGGTCTTGCTCTGGATCATCGACGCTCGTTCCTTGACACGCCCAGCAGCGAATACATCCCGGACCCTGAGACTGACGAGATCGCAACCACGCAACTTGCTGTCCACGGCCATGTTGAACAGCGCTAGGTCACGTAAATTGCCTGCCATCTCGAGGCGAACGCGCCAGTTCCCTGTGTGAACCGGCGTGCAAAATTGACCCCGTAACGGGGTAATCGGCTTCCAAAAATGACCCCCTTACGCTGATGGTCATGATGCCTCCGAGGCTATCGGGGGGCACAGTGTGGGATGCTGGTTGTGGAG
>NZ_QNRC01000083.1 GCF_003709565.1 Paracoccus sigandri
GTTCTCTTGATCTGTCCAGGCCCCGTTCGACATCGCGCCAGGCTAGGGGCCGAAACTGCGTTTGTCATCAGAGACTTCGCGCAAAACTCCCAAGACATACCAACGACCACGCCGCCCGTGTCGCGTCTCCATCTGCATCGACACAAGCCGGAACCTGCGAAACACGGGCGCAACGCCATCCCGTCAGCTTACTGAAATATTTGGGGATTTTGAATCCGTCTCGCCCAGAGCGAGGGCCGGGTGGAAAGAGACGGCGGGCGTTCGGAGACCGATCTCGCGCAGTCGGCCAGTCTCCGAAGGGCGGAAGGTCCCTGCAAACCCCTTTGGCACATAAAGAAAAAGGCCCCGCGAGGGATCTGTTTTCGGTTTTGCAATTTGCAAGTGGCGGAGGGGATGGGTCTGAAAGACAACCTTCTCCACCATCTAAGCCATTGTTTTGTATGACGCTGATGATGGTTTGAATGGTCATCTGGTTCAGTCGCGACTGGCAGCGAAACGGATGACTGTGGTCCCTATGCTCTCATGCGGAGATCAACGAACCCGTCCGCTGCGGCGCGTCGTGGATTCACGACGGCCAGCGTCCGTCCCGCGCGCATTTGGGTCTTCCTGAGCGGGGTGCCAAAATGTAGGCAAGTCTCATCGCATTGACATGACGGCATTTTCTTAAGTGCCACGGCGGAGCCCGGCAAGATGAATTCGACGTTCTCCCTCCTTCTGGTCTTCCTAACCCGGCTCTTCATGCCGCGGCACAACGCGCAGATGCGGCTGCTCAAGGCCCAGATCCATATTCTGCGGACCCGCATCCCGGCGTAAAGGATCATCCTGTCGCCCGCCGAGAAATCCGAGCTGCTGCGCATCGGGGCCGAGTTCGGCCACGATATCGACGGGCTCATGGAAGTGGCCAGGCCCGCGATCTACAAGCGCTGGCTTGCCCAGACGCGCAGCGGGCGTCCCTTCAAACCCGTGGGCAGGCCGCGCCTGACGCGGGAGCTGCGCGACGTCATCATCCGCATCGGCTCGGAAAACCTGCTCTGGGGTTACAAGCGGATCGCCGGGGAGTTGAAAAAGCTGGGGCTTTACGCCGGGGCCAACTCGGTCAAGCGCATCCTCAACGAGGCGGGCATCCATCCGAGCCCAGAGAAGCGGAGAAAGAAGCCGGCGCTGCCGTGGACCATCTTCGTGCGGGCGCATATGGAAAACATGGTCGCCTGCGACTTCTTCACCAAGACCGTGTTCACCGCCCGTGGCCCGCTGACGGCCTATGTGCTGATTTTCATCCATCTCGGCAGCCGCCGCGTGTTCTGCAGTGCCCCGACCTACGCCCCGGACTCGGCATGGGTGAACCAGCAGGCCCGCAACACACTGATGTCGTGCGTCGAACAAGAGGTCACGCCGCGCTTTCTGATCCGCGACGCCGACACCAAGTTCAGCGCCGGCTTCGATACGGTCTGGGCGTCGGAGGCCGCCAGGGTCATCCAGATCCCGCACAGGGCGCCAGATGCCAACGCCTTCGCGGAATCCTTCATCGGCACCATCAAGCGCGAATACCTGGATTTCTTCGCCTGCTTCAGCCGGTCGAGGGCGCAGGCTGGCGCTTTGTCGCATTATTCGTCCGGATCGTCTACCAGGCAACCCATGCCATGACAGCCTTGATAGTTGCCGTCCTCATCAAAGTTCGGCTCTCCTTGCGCATCAAATTGGGGTCTGGGGTCGATTTCATCGTCCGCGTTCGGATTGTCGACATAACAACCGATCCCGTGACAGCCGCTGTAAACATTGGCCTCGTAATAGTTGTTGGTGGTCGTGTGGGCGTGACCTCGGTGGTTGTGCTCATCACTGGTCATGCTGCCGACAGGAGCGCCGATAACGGCGGCGCCGACGACAGCACCGACGTCATGGCCGTGATCGTCATAAGCACGAGCGTTTGCATCGTGGCCACCGCCACGGCCATGATGATAACCGGCAACATCGGCAAAGACTCCGGCGCAGCCTTGGGCAACCCAGATGTATTGGCTTTTGGGATTGTAACCCCAAGTCTTGTTCAGAATGCACGAAGCGTTCGATATTTGATGGATGAGCTGTGGCTTCTTCAGCGGTCCAGCCCAGCATTCATCATATTTATGATTCCTCGAATGACACTCTACCGTGGTCTCGGCCATTACTGGAGCGGCTGCGGCGATGTTTATCCCCGCACCGAACAGCGCAATAATGGCGTAGCGGGCAATCAAATCGCGCCGCACAAGAGAAGCTGATTTTTTCCGTAGCATTTCTATGTCCTTATCGTCAAAATCGAAGGTCTGGTCGTCGTCATGCAACTGATCGTTTCCATCTTTGCTGATCACGCCCCTGTGCGACACCCTCAGTGGGAATCGGAAATTGCCCGCATGTCATGCCTCCCCCAACCATCGGCAGAGGAGGCATTAGAAACGACTGTTCAGTAACCGAGGGGAGCGTCCCGGCAGTCCTGGCGCTGCGCCCCGTCCGAGCAGATCGGCCAATTGTTCGGATCATCGGGGTTATCGACCAAGCAGCCAGCGCCATGACAGCCATCATAATCGCTGGAATCGTCACAGGCCGCCAAAGGGGCGATTGCCAGCAGCATAATAAGAAGTCCGTTACGCATTGATGTTCTCCTGAGGTGGTATTCGTGTGAAATCCGGATGACGCCGACCAGTCTTATGGCGTCATCCGGCCTAGGGTCAGGATTCATAACCAATAGATGACGAGAGCCGCGAGGGCGATGGCTGAGAAGAACACCTTGGGGCATCGGTCATAGCGGGTCGCGACGCGCCTCCAGTCCTTGAGCCTGCCGAACATG
>NZ_QNRC01000084.1 GCF_003709565.1 Paracoccus sigandri
TCGGGCGTGGTGCCGCAGCAGCCGCCGGTGACGTTGACCAGCCCCTCTCGGGCGAAGTCGGCGACCTGGATGGCGGTATCCTCGGGGCCCTCGTCATACTGGCCGAAGGCGTTGGGCAGGCCGGCATTGGGATAGGCGCAGGTGAAGGTCTGGGCGATCCCGGCCAGTTCCGCCAGATGCGGCCGCATGGCCGAGGCGCCGAGCGCGCAGTTCAGCCCGATGGTGAAGGGCCGCGAATGGCGGACCGAATGCCAGAAGGCGGTGGGCGTCTGCCCCGACAGCGTGCGCCCCGAGGCATCGGTGATCGTGCCCGAGATCATCACCGGCAGCCGCCGGCCATGTTCGGCGAAGGCCTCGAAACAGGCGAAGATCGCGGCCTTGGCGTTCAGCGTGTCGAAGATGGTCTCGATCAGGATGATGTCCGACCCGCCGCGGATCAGCCCGCGGATCTGCTGGCCATAGGCGATGCGCAGGTCGTCGAAGGTCACGGCGCGATAGCCCGGATCGTTCACGTCCGGGCTTATGGATGCGGTGCGGTTCGTCGGCCCCACCGCACCGGCGACGAAGCGCGGCTTGCCGTCGATGGCGGTGGCCCGGTCCAGCGCCGCGCGCACGATCCGCGCGCCCTCGGTGTTCAGGTCGTCGACCGCGCCTTCCATGCCGTAATCGGCCTGCGCGATGGTGGTGGCGGAAAAGGTGTT
Organism: Paracoccus sigandri; assembly: GCF_003709565.1. Taxonomy (GTDB): domain Bacteria; phylum Pseudomonadota; class Alphaproteobacteria; order Rhodobacterales; family Rhodobacteraceae; genus Paracoccus; species Paracoccus siganidrum. The sequence continues at coordinate 702 of NZ_QNRC01000084.1, forward strand.
CGTCTCGACGATATCGGCGCCGGCCATGGCATAGTTGAAATGGATCTCCTCCAGCGCCTCGGGCTGGGTCAGGATCAGCAGGTCGTTGTTGCCCTTCTGCGGGTGATCGGAATGGTGGCGGCAGCCGCAGCCGCCGGCGCCGCGGTAATCCTCTTCCGACAGGCCCAGGTTCTGGATCTGCGTGCCCATCGCCCCGTCGAGGATCAGGATGCGTTCGCGGGCCAGCCGTTCAAGCTGCCCGAGGCTGTCGGAGGGGGGGATCTGGAAGGCCTGCATGGTTCTGGGTCCGTCTTGCGCAAGTCGGCACTATGGCCTGTCTGGCGCCGAAGGTAAAATTCATAATCTTCGAGAAGATTATGAATTCCGTGCAGGGACGGCCCGTCAGGCTCGCCGGCGCAGGGGCAGGCGGGGCGGTTTTCCGTCCGCCTGCATTGTCGGGATCAGCTGCCCGCCGCCTCGGCCTGTTCCTTCAGCCCGTTCAGCCCGTCCTGGATATATTGCTCCATGAAGGTGACGGCGGCCGCGTCGCTATAGCTCTCCTCGGGCTCGTTGGTGGTGTCGGCGCGGAAGAAGCTGGCCTTCCACTGCACCTCGGCCCCCGCGCCATTCGGCGTCACCACGATGGTGTTGGTATAGAAGCTGACCGGGATCACCTCGCGGTTTTCCCCCGACAGGCGCCAGCGGGTGGTCATGTTCCCGTCATTGACGATGTCGATGCCGTCCAGGACCGACCCGCCCGCCAGTTCGGTGGTGCGCTTCGCGCCCGCGCCGTCGCCCTCCAGCGTCGCGGATGCCACCTGCGGGTGCCAGTCGGACAGCGCGGCGGGGTCCTTCAGGATCTCCCAGACCGTCTCGGCGGGGGCCGCGATCTCGACCTGCCGGCTGGCCTCTTGCGGGGTGGGGCCATGGGCCCAGGCCGGGACGGCCAGGAGACCCGCGACCAGAGCGGCTTTCATGCGATCCAACATTCATTCCTCCTTTCGCATGTATCGGGGCAGGGGGCTGGCGGCCAGCCAGCATCCGACCATGATCAGCAACGCCGCCAGCGCCAGGACGGGTGCAAGGCTGCGGGTCACGGTCGCGGCATGGGACGGCGCATGGGCGGCCAGCGCGCGGTCGATGGCGGCCGGGCCCTCGGCCAGGCGGGCGAAGCCCAGGCCCCGGCCGCCGGCCAGGTTGCGCAGGTAGTCGGCGCGCAGGGCAGAGAGATGCTCGTTCCCCTCCAGGTCGGATTCGCCGTAAGGGTTGTTGCGCGGATGGAAGCCCGGCCGTTCCGAGGCATCGGGCGGCGGCGCGCCGATCCGGGCAGGGGCGTGCTGCACGTCGGCCGGCGCGTAGAAGCCCACCTCGCGACCCAGGTCGTCGAATTTCGGGATCGGCGCGGGCGCGTCGCCGCCCACGCCCAGGATCACGCCGCCGGGGCTTTCGCCGCGGAACTCGGCCGGGCCGCCATAGGGCAAGGGCGGCGCCTCCTGCCCGTCGGTGACGAAGACCAGCGCCACGCCCATGTCGCGGGCGCGGGCCAGCGCATGGTCCAGCCCGCGCGAGATCAGGCTGTCGCCCTCCCAGGCCATGCGCCAGTCCAGCCCCTCGATCGTGCGCGAGATGGCGGCGAAATCCTCGCAGATCTCCAGCGGCTCGAACAGGGTCAGGCTGCGGCGCTCGGTGAACAGCGCCAGGCCGATCCGGGTGCCGCAGGGGCGCGCGGCGATCCAGTCGCGCAGGCGGTCCCTGGCGAAATCCAGCCGCGACCGGCCCTCCATGTCGCGCACGTTCATCGAGCGGGTGATGTCCACCACCACCAGCGCGTCGGTCAGCGCCACCTGCCGCGGCACGCCCGGCCCCAGCGCCGCCAGCAGCGCCAGCAGCGCCGCGGCAAGCGGCGGCAGGATACGGCGGGCGCCCCCGATCATGGCGC
>NZ_QNRC01000085.1 GCF_003709565.1 Paracoccus sigandri
CGGGCCAGGGCGTCGGGCGCCGGGGGCGGCGCGCCCTCGGCCGCGCGTGGCAGGACCAGCGCCCAGACCCGCGCGCCGTCGCCGGCCAGCCGCGCGGCCTCCTCGACGGCGCGCGGACCGGTGCCGCCGCCGTCAGAGATCAGCACCAGATCGGCGCCGCCCAGCCCCGGCCCGCCATTGGCCCCGAACAGGTCGCGCGCCATCGACAGCGCGATGTCGGGACGGCTGCCCGCCACCGGCATGGTGTCGCGCGACAGGACCGCGATCAGGCCCGACAGGCTGCCTGCATCCGTCGTCGGGGCCGAGGCGAGATAGGCATCGGCGGCATAGACCATCATCCCCGCCGGCCGGCCATTGGCCAAGGGCAGAAGCGTGGCCGCGGCCGCCTGCGCATCCGCCAGCACCCGCTCATCCGCCACGACCGAGGGCGACAGGTCCATCGCCAGCACCAAGGGGTCCAGCGCGCGATATTCCACCGCCCCCTGCCGGGGCAGCGCCGGCCCGGACAGCGCCAGCGCCAGAACCGCCGCCGCCGCGAAGGGCAGCGCGGCCTGCGGGTCGCGGCGGCCATCGGCCAGCAGGCCCAGGCGGCGCAGCGCGGGCATCAGCGCCGGATCGATCACGCCGGCCCATGCCCCCGCCAGCCGCCGCCGCCGCGCCCAGATCGCCGCCAGGGCGATCGGCGGCAGCGCCAGCAGCCACCAGGGCCGCAGCAGGACCAGACCCAGGACGGCGCTCATTCCCGTGCCCCCAGCCCTCCGGCCATGGCAAGCATCAGCGCCAGCGTCGCGGGCCAGATCCACAGCGGGCGCGGCTGGGCCACCGGCGGGCGGGCCGAGGGGTTGGGCTCCAGCCGGTCCAGTTCCTCGGCCATCCGCCGCAGGTCGGCCATGCTGCGGACCCGGAAGGTCTGCCCGCCCGCCGCCGTGGCGATGGCGCGCAGGGTGGCAAGGTCCACCGCGTCGCGGGCGGCGGGGCGGGTCTCCAGATCCTCGGGGCCAAGGGCGACGGTGTGAATGCGCACACCCCGTTCCGCCGCCAGCGCCGCCACCTGCGTCGCATCCAGCCGGGCCGAGGTGTCGCGCCCGTCCGACAGAAGCACGATGACATTCGACTGCGGGGCCGCGCCCGCCGGCTCGGCCGCGATGCGCTTCAGCGCCAGCCCCAGCCCGTCCGAGATATTGGTCGAGCGCCCGGTCAGCCCGATCTGCGCCTCGGTCAGGGCAAGGGCGACGGCGCGCAGGTCATGGGTCAGCGGGGCGGCGACATAGGCGCGGTCGGCGAAGATCACCAGCCCCATCCGGTCGCCGGTGCGGGCGCGGATGAAGCCCTCGGCCACCTGCTTGACCGCCGCCAGGCGGGTGACGGTCTGCCCCTCCAGCGCGAAGTCGGGCGTCGCCATGCTGCCCGACATGTCCAGCGCGATCACGATATTGCGGCCCGAGGCGCTGCGGTCGGGCACCATGACGATCCGCTGCGGCTGGGCCAGCGCAAGGCACAGGCACAGCCATGTCCCCGCCGCCAGCGCCAGGACCTGCCACCTGCGGGGCGCGGGCGCCGGGACGGCCGCGGCGGCCACCGCGCCGGGCAGCATCATCGCCTGCCCGGCAGGCCTGCGGGCGGGCAGCAGCCGCGCCAGCAGCGGCAGCGGCAACAGCAGCAAGCCCACAGGAAAGGCGAAGCCGATCATCGCGCGCCCCGTTTCCTGCCAAGGATCAGCGCCTCGATCCGCGCCGGATCACCCCCCTCGCCCCGATAGAGCGCGGCGCGCTGGTCGGCGGGCAGCGCGCCGCCGCGTTCGGCCAGAAGCCGGCTCAGCGCCAGCAGGCGTTCCGGCGCGGGCAGTTTTGCGGCGGCCGCGATGCGCTCGGCCGCGCGCGGGCGGCGGGGACGGCGGCGCAGGGCGGGCATGGCCAGGGCGACGACCAGGGCCGCCAGCAGCAGCCCCAGCCCGAAAGCCGCCAGGAAATCGTCCCAGCCGGCGGCGGCGAAGCTTTCCGGCAGACGCGGCGGATGCAGGCTGGCCAAGAGGTCGGGGTTCATTGCCCGCCCCCGCGCGCGACCGGGTCCGAGGAGACCCGCTGCACCCGGATGCCGGGGCGGGACAGCCGCGCGGCGCGGGCGGCGCGCCCGGCCGGCAGGGTCGAGAACCGCGCGAAGGCCGCCCCCTGCGGCGCGGCATAGGGCAAGGGCTGGGCGGGCGGCGCGGTCTCGAAACGGTCCTCGATCAGGATCAGCCGCAAGGGACCGCGCGCCGACAAGGCGGCCAGCGCCGCGTCCAGGTCCTCGCCCGGATCGTCCAGCGCGGTGGCCAGCACGATCCCCGCGCCGGGCGGGGCCTGCCGGGCGGCGCGGACCAGATCGGGCGCCAGCGGCCGGACCGGCGGCTCCCGGCCCTGCGCCGCCGCCCGCTCGGCCGCGGCCAGCG
>NZ_QNRC01000086.1 GCF_003709565.1 Paracoccus sigandri
AAGCCGACCAGAACACCCGGTTCGACCTGAGAAACGACCCCCCGATCCGCGTAACACTCATCTCCGAAACAAAAAACAAACACAAAATCGCAATAACAACTCACCATATCGCAATCGATGGATGGTCGCTGCCCGTCTTTCTGGATGAGCTGTTCGCCCTCTACGACGCGCCGGATGCGGAGCTGCCGCGGGTGACGCCCTATGCCGACTACATCCGCTGGACCGCTTCGCGTCCCGACGACAAGGCGCAGGGTTTCTGGCGCGATCAGCTGGGCGAGGTGGAAGGCCCCACCCTGATCGCCCCCGACGCCAGCGGCCAATCCGCCAGCGTGACCCTGTCGCGGCAACTGGACGTGACGGCGACCAGAGAACTGGAAAGCCGCGCCCGCGATCTAGGGATCACGCTGAACGCGCTGATCCAGTCGGCCTGGGGGCTCTATCTGTCGCGCCGCGGCGGCCAGCGTGACGTGATCTTCGGTACCACCGTTTCGGGACGCCCCGCCGATCTGCCGGGTGTCGAACGCATGGTGGGGCTGTTCATCAACACCCTGCCGCTGCGCCTGCGGCCCGATCCGGCGCTGCCTGTCCCGGACTATCTGCGCCACACCCATGACCGGCTGTCCGCGATTCTCGAATATCAGCATGTGCCGCTGAGCACGCTGCAACGGATCGCCGGACATGAAAGGTTGTTCGACACGCTGACCGTGTTCGAGAACTATCCCGCCGGCCCTGCGGATGACGATGCCGCGGAGGCGGCGCTGACCGTCGAAAGACACAGCCAGCATGGCGGCGATGCCACCCATTACCCGATGGGTCTTGCCGCCGTTCCGGGCAAGAGGCTCAGGCTGACGCTCAGCTATCGCGGGGATCTGTTCGGGGCCGGGGATGCCGGTCAGGTGCTGGACAGCGTGGAAACCATCCTGCGCGGACTGGCCGATCCTTCCGACAGGAAGCTGGGCGAGATCGGCCTGATGGAGGCCGCTGCCGCCGAAGGGGCACTGTCGGTCCTGCGCGGCGCCGACCATCCCCGCAAGGATCAAAGCCTGCCCGACCTGGTCTGCGAGGCGGCGCGTCTTGCGCCGGACGCGACCGCGCTGATCTCGGCCGAAGGTCGGCTGGATTATGCCGGGCTGGAACGCGCTAGTGCCGCGCTGGCCCGGCGACTGGCCGGGGCGGGGGTCAAGCGCGGGCAGATCGTCGCCATGCTGCTGCCTCGCGGCATCTCCGCGATCACCGGCCTGCTGGCGATCATGCGCGCCGGAGCGGTCTATCTGCCGCTGGATCCCGATTATCCGCGCGACCGGATCGCCTCGGTTCTGGAGGATGCCGACCCCGCGCTGATCCTGACCGACCGGCAGGGGGCCGCGCTGGCCCCGGATCATCCCCATCTGCTGACCGATGACCAGGTGCCAGCCCCCATATCCGTCCCGCCGGTCCATCCCGATGCGGCGGACCCGGCCTATGTGATCTATACCTCGGGTTCGACCGGGCGGCCCAAGGGCGCGCTGCTGACCCATGGCGCCGCCGTCAACGCGATCCTGTCGCGAGCCGAGCGTTATCCGGCCCCCGAGGTTTCGGTTCTGCTGCCCTCGCTGGCCTTCGATGCCTCGCTGGCGGTGATCTTTGGGGCGCTGGCCAGCGGATCGGCCCTGGTCCTGCCCGAACCGGGGGCCGAGAAACGGCCCGCCGAACTCGCCCGGCTGATCGAGCGCCACGGAATACGCGAATGGATCAGCGGCCCCGGCCTGTGGCGCGCCGTGCTGTCGGAAGGCGAGGCCGATCTGGGCAGCCTGCGGCTTGTGGTTCTGGGCGGCGAGGCCATCCCGGACTCGCTGGTTGCAGCCCACCGGCAAACCGTGACGGCGGATCTGTGGAACGAATATGGCCCGACCGAAACCGCGATCTGGTGTGCCTCGGCACAGGTGATGGGCGAGCGGGCGCAGAATGTCATCGGCAAGCCGATCGCCAACATGCAGTTCCTGATCCTCGACGCGTCCCTCCACCCTGTCCCGATCGGCGTTGTTGGCGAGCTCTACATCGCCGGCTCGGGTCTGGCGCAGGGCTATCTGAACCGGCCCGACCTGACGGCCGAACGCTTCCTCGCCAATCCCTTCGCGCCCGGCCGGCGCATGTACCGCTCGGGCGACCTGGCGCGGTGGCGCGAGGACGGGCAGGTCGAGTTCGTCGGCCGCGCCGACCAGCAGCTCAAGATCCGCGGCTTCCGCATCGAGCCCGCCGAGATCGAGGCCGCCATCGCCCGCGCCGGCCATCCCCAAGCCGCCGTCATCGCCCGCGAGGACCGCCCCGGCCAGAAGCGGCTGGTGGCCTATGTCGTCGGCCAGCCGGACCGCGACGCGCTGCGCGGCGCGCTGGCCGAGGCGCTGCCCGACTACATGGTCC
>NZ_QNRC01000087.1 GCF_003709565.1 Paracoccus sigandri
TGTCAACGGCGGCGTAAAAACCTGCCACGGGGCGGCGTAAAAGTCGGCCACCCTTGCGCGCGGCTGAGACCTCCGTGAGGGCGTAGCCCGAGCGGGGGTCTCAGCCGCGCGTTGCGATTTTCGAGGGGGGTGTCAGTCGGCCTTTCTGGCGCGACTGTTGGCGAGACGGTAGCTTTCGCCGTTCATCTCGAGGATGTTGACGTGGTGGGTCAGCCGGTCGAGCAGCGCGCCGGTCAGACGCTCGGAGCCGAATGTCTCGGTCCATTCGTCGAAGGGTAGGTTGCTGGTGATCAGGATCGATCCGCGCTCGTAGCGTTGCGAGATCAGTTCGAACAGCAACTCAGCGCCGGTCTTCGACAGCGGCACGAAGCCGAGTTCATCGATGATGAGGAGTTTGTATCCCGCCATCTGCTTCTGGAAGCGCAGCAGGCGGCGCTCATCGCGGGCCTCCATCATTTCGCTGACCAGAGCCGCGGCGGTGGTGAAGCCGACGGACAGGCCTTTCTGGCAGGCGGCCAAACCAAGGCCGAGGGAGATGTGCGTCTTGCCCGTGCCACTGGGGCCGAGAGCGATAATGTTCTCCCGCCGCTCGATCCATTCGCACCGGGCCAGTTCCAGCACCTGCATCTTGTTGAGCTTCGGGATGGCCGCGAAGTCGAAGCTGTCCAGGCTTTTGACGGCCGGGAACTTCGCGGCTTTGATCCGACGTTCGACCATCCGCCGTTCCCGGTCGATCAATTCCAATTCGACCAGCCGGGCGAGATACCGGACATGATCCACGCCTTCCGCCGCGCATTGGCGGGCCAGTTTCTGATGCTCGCGCAGGAAGGTGGGCAGCTTCAGCGCCTTGAGGTGATGGGCGAGCAGGATTTCCGGGGCATCGCTCATGCCGCGCCCTCCGCATTGCCAGACAGCAGCTGCATGTAGGAGCGGGCCTCGGTCTTCTCGACCCTGGCCTTGGGCAGGTAGGGATAGCAGTCGAGATCCAGCCGGGGTGGTCGGCGCTCCACCCGGCACAGCAGCAGATGCTTCACCGCATCGAAGCTGATCGCACCCATCTGCAGCGCTTGCGTCACGGCCGCATGCAGATCGACCAGATCGAAGGTTTCCAGAAGCCGCAGGACCTGGACATATTCGCGTCGGCCGTGCCGGTTCATCCGTGCCTCCATCAGCCGGCGCAAGGTGGCGAATTCCTCCGGCAGATCCCAGCCCTGCAACGGCGCGGCCTGGTCCAATGCGTTGATCTTCTGCTCGATCAGCGGCAGGTAGTGGATCGGGTCGAAGACGATCTCGTCGCGATCCCAGCACCGGGGATGGCGGGCGATCACTTCACCCCGGCAACCGATGACGACCTCATGGATATAGGCCCGGATCGAGACGTCCTGATGGCCGTAAGCGACCGGCACCGAGTAGTCGTTGGTCTTGTAGCGCACCAGAGATTGCGACGAGACGCGCCCGGTCGCCTGATCGCAGGCATCAAACGGTGCCGCCGGGAGCGGGCGCATCGCGGCGAGGTCGCGCTGCAATCTCTCGCCGATCGTTTCGCTTTCGCCGCGCAGGACATCGAGCTGGCGCCGCTCGCATTGCTCCTCCAGCCAGAGGTTGAACGCGTCCCAGGTCGCGAATTCCGGCATCGGCACCATGAAGTTGCGACGACAATAGCCCACCAAGCCTTCGACATTGCCTTTGTCGTTACCCTTGCCCGGGCGGCCATACCGATCCCGGATCAGGTAATGCGACAGGAAACCGCTGAACAGCGAAGCACGCTTGCGGGTGCCGTCTGGCAGGATCTTCGCCACCAGACAGCGGTCGTTGTCATAGACGATCGACTGAGGAACCGCCTCGAAGAAGGAGTAGGCGTGGATGTGACCGTCAACCCAGGCTTCGGCCACCGCCGCAGGATAGGCCCGCACATAGCACGCATCGCTGTGCGGCAGGTCCAGCACGAAGAAATGCGCCTTCTGTTCGACACCGCCGATCCGAACCATCGCCTCGCCGAAGTCGGCCTGCGCATGGCCCGGGGGATGCGACAGCGGCACGAACACTTCCTGCCCACGCCGCTCACGTTCCCGGATATAATCCTTGATGATCGTGTAGCCCCCGGTGAACCCGCATTCTTCGCGCAGACGGTCAAACACCCGCTTCGCTGTATGCCGCTGCTTGCGCGGCATCAACCGGTCCACCTCCAGCCATTCTTCGATGATCGGGATGAACGGATCAAGCTTCGGGCGCTTGACCGCGGCCGTCCGCCGGTAGCCCGGAGGAACCGAGAACATCATCATCTTCGCGACCGTGTCGCGCGATATGTTGAATTCCTTCGCCGCCTGACGCTGGCTCATGCCCGTCGCACAGGCCTGACGAACCCT
>NZ_QNRC01000088.1 GCF_003709565.1 Paracoccus sigandri
AGGATGTCCCAGGCCGAGACGACCAGATCGTTGCCCTGCTCCAGCACCTCGACATGGGGCAGCCCGCCGGTGGCGACGATCACCTCGTCGGGCTCGGTCGCCAGCACGTCACCCGCATCGGCGAAGCTGTTGAAGCGGAAGGCGACGCCCAGCTTCTCGCATTGCGCCATGCGCCAGGCGATGATCGAGATCATCTCGCGCCGCCGCTCGTCCAGCGCGGTCAGGCGGATCTGGCCGCCGGGCTGGTCGGCGGCCTCGAAGACGGTGACGGCATGGCCGCGCTCGGCGGCGACGCGGGCGGCCTCCATGCCCGCCGGGCCGGCGCCGATGACGGTGACGCGCTTCCTGGCCGGGGCCGGCGGGATGGTCTGCGGCATGGTCTCTTCGCGCCCCGAGGCGGCATTGTGCAGGCAGAAGGCCATGCCGCCCTGGTAGATCCGGTCGAGGCAATAGTTCGCGCCGACGCAAGGCCGGATATCGTCCTCGCGGCCCAGGGCGATCTTGCGCACCAGATGCGGGTCGGCGATATGGGCCCGCGTCATGCCGACCATGTCCAGCAAGCCCGCCGCGATCGCATGGCGCGCGGTCGGCACGTCGGGGATCTTCGCGGCGTGGAAGGTCGGGAAATCGGTGGCCTTCCTGATCGCGCCGGCGAAGTCCAGATGCGGGGCATTGCGCATCCCCTGCACCGGGATCACGTCGGTCAGCCCGGCATCGGTGTCGATATGGCCCTTGACCACATTCAGGAAGTCGACCAGCCCGCTGTCCTTCAGCCGGCGCGAGATCTCGATCCCCTCCGCCGCGGTCAGCCCGCCCGGCAGGTCCTCGTCGCCGGTATAGCGCACGCCCAGCAGGAAATCCTCGCCGCAGCGTTCGCGGATGCCGCGCAGCACCTCGAAGGTGAAGCGCAGCCGGTTGTCCAGGCTGCCGCCATAGGGCCCGTCCAGCTCGTTGGTCAGCGGCGACCAGAACTGGTCCATCAGGTGGCCATAGGCCTGGATCTCCAGCCCGTCCAGCCCCGCCGCCTTCATCCGCTCGGCCGCATCGACATAGTCGGTGACGATCCGGGCGATGTCCCAGTCCTCCATCTTCTTCGGGAAGGCGCGATGCGCCGCCTCGCGCTGATGGCCGGGCGAGACGACCGGCAGCCAGTCGGCCTTGTCCCAGCGCGTGCGCCGGCCCAGATGGGTGAGCTGGATCATCACCGCGCAGCCATGGTCGTGGCATTCGTCGGCCAGCTGCTTCATCCAGCCGACCACCTCGTCCTTCCAGGCCAGGATGTTGTTGAAGACCGGCGGGCTGTCGCGCGCGACCGAGGCCGAGCCCGCCGTCATGGTCAGCGCCACGCCGGCCTTGGCGCGTTCGACGTGATAGGCGCGGTAGCGGTCCTTTGGCATCCCGTCCTCGGGATAGGCCGGCTCGTGGCTGGTGATCATGATGCGGTTGCGCAGCACCAGGTGCTTCAACTGGAAGGGCTGCAGAAGAGGATCGTTCGACATCGGATCTGCCTGTGGAAGGTGGACGGGGTGGAAGGTGGACGGGTCGCATCGCAGGATCGGAAGAATGTTCACTCATGTCAATTCAAAATTCATTCGTGAACCCTACAGGGTCATGCCGGCACATTTTCCTTGCAGCGAATCGCCGGCCGGGCTAGTGCGGGGACATGAAAAATCGTGCAGCGACGGCTGAAACCGGATGGCGCGGATCGCGCGAGGGCTGGCTGGAGACCGGCTACCAGGCGCTGATCGAGGGCGGCGTGGATGCGGTGAAGATCCAGCCGCTGGCCCGGCAGCTGAACCTGTCGCGCACCAGCTTCTACTGGTTCTTCGAGGATCGCGAGGCGCTGCTGAGGGCGCTGATCGAGGGCTGGGAGGGACGCACGACCGAGCCCTTGGTCGCGGCGGCGCAGGACTATGCCGAGAGCCGGGCCGAGGCGATGCTGAACGTGCTGGCCTGCTTCCTGTCGGGCAGCTTCGACAGCAGGCTGGAATTCGCGGTGCGCAGCTGGGCGCTGCAGGACGAGCAGGTCGGCGCCCGCGTCGCCGGCGCCGACGAGGCCCGGCTCTCGGCGCTGCGCGGCATGCTGATGCGCTGGGGGCTTGACGCGCAGGAGGCCGACGTCCGCGCCCGCACCATCTACCTGACCCAGATCGGCTATATCTCGATGCGCGCCCAGGAGGAGCTGGAAACCCGCCTCGCCCGCATCCCCACCTATGTCGAGATCTACACCGGCCAGGCACCCCAAAAACGCGAAATCGCAAGGTTCAACGCAGCCGTGAACAGAAAAGCAAATCCAAAAGCCTAACAGCACCAGAACCGAGAGCCAGAGAAGGC
>NZ_QNRC01000089.1 GCF_003709565.1 Paracoccus sigandri
AGAAGCGCGCAGGGCGATTGAGCAAACTGGGGGCTCCGCGCCCGACGCACTTGCCCAACCCGAAACCGACCAATATCAACCCCAAGGACTCTACATCACGGCGAGGGACGACCGGGGGGCAGGTCAAAAGGTTTGTCGGCCGCAAGCCCCGGAACCTGACGCATCTCGAAGCGGCAAGCCTGACGCTTGTTGGCGGCACGGTCTGGGAGGCGTTCGTCCAGCGCGTGCAGCTGAGCGTCGGCGAGACGATCCTGATCCACGGTGGTGCCGGCGGCGTCGGCACGATCGCGATCCAGGTTGCCAAGGCGATCGGTGCGCGGGTCATCACCACCGCGCTTCCCCGCGACCATGATTTCGTGCGCTCGCTTGGCGCTGACGAGGCGATTGACTTCACCACCGAGGATTATGTGGACGCGGTCGCCCGGTTGACTGGCGGCGAGGGCGTGAACGTCATCTTCGACACTATCGGCGGCGACACGCTGACGCGAAGCCCACTTGCCTTGGCCGATGCCGGTCGGGTCGTCAGCCTCGTCGACATCGCGCAGCCGCAGAACCTCATCAAGGCCTGGGGCAAGAACGCCGCCTACCATTTCGTGTTCACCAGGCAGAACCGCGGCAAGCTGGACGCCCTGACCAAGCTCGTCGAGCGCGGCCTGGTCAAGCCGGTGATCGGCGCCACCCTGCCGCTTGCCCGGATGGGCGAGGCCCACGACCTGCTGGAAAACGGCTCGGCACGCGGGCTGCGCGGCAAGGTCGTGATCGACGTTTCCGGTGAGGCCGCCGCCCTGCCGCAGGCCTGAAGACAACGCGGATGGCCCCGGTTCTTGCCCGGGCCATCCGCCCGCAACCAAAGGAGAGAATGAAAGATGATCGTTGCTTCCCCGCAGACTGATGCTGTCGCTCCGCAACTCTTTGGTCGTGGCCATGCATCGATGTTCGCGCCTGAAACGTTGACCGTCGGCGTCTACTTCCCGATCGAGGCCTTCGATGGCCCGGAGCCGTCCATGCACGATCAGATCGAGTTGGCCCAGGACGCGGAGCGCCTTGGATTTGCTGCACTCTGGGCACGCGACGTGCCGCTGAACGATCCCAATTTCGGCGACCTCGGCCAAATCTACGACCCCTTCGTCTGGCTCGCGACGATCGCGGCGCGCTCCAGTTCGATCGCGCTGGCGACGGGCGCCGTCATCCTGCCGCTCCACCACCCGATCGATGTCGCCAAGGCGGCGGCGTCGCTGGACCATCTGTCCGGCGGACGCTTCGTGTTCGGTGTTGCGTCGGGCGACCGCCCGGTCGAATATCCGGCCTATGGCCGCGATCCGAACCGGCGCGCCGAGCTGTTTCGCGACGCGTTCGACTACACCGAGGCGTTGCTTACCGAGCGGTTTCCAAACCATGCCTCGACCTTCTATGGCCGGCTTGCGGGCGGCGGTGACCTGGTTCCGAAGCCTCTTGCGTCGCGGTTGCCCATCTTGGTCACGGGCCAGAGCCAGCAATCGCTGGACTGGATCGCGCAGCGCAGCGATGGCTGGGTCACCTACCCACGCGACCTGCTCAAGCAGGCGCAGGTCGTCACGCAATGGTGTGAGGCGCTGCGTCGTGCGGAGGTCGGATTCAAGCCGATCGCGCAATCGCTCTATCTCGACCTGACCGACAACCCCGATGCGCTGCCGCGTCCCATTCACGTCGGATATCGGTTGGGCCGGCGCCGGCTGATTGACCTGTTCGGCGACCTGCGTACGCACGGCATCAATCACGTTGCCCTGAACCTCAAGTTCAGCCGCAGACCGGTGGCAGAGATCCTTGACGAGATCGGACGCGAGGTGCTTCCGCATTTCAGCATCGCCGCTGCGCGATAGGCGATGCGCGCCCCGTCATGTGTCGCCCCCAGCAGCACCTGTCGGGGTCGAGGCATCCCGACATGACGGTGCCCGAGACGAAATCGCTGAAATCGTCCAAGGATGACCGGCGGTACGCCGAGACCTTCGACTCCGAGCGCCTGACGGGCGCGCTCCTCGACCGACTGACCCACCACGTCAGCATCCTCGAGATGAAATGGCGAAAGCTACCGCCTAGCCAACAGCACAGCCCGAGAACCGCGCTGATCACCATCCAGACATTTGCCGGCGATTGGCCATGGCGCATACACACGCCGACTGGCCTGGTTTTACGCCGCCCTAGGCGAATTTTGCTCCGCCGTTGACATCGGGCGTGGTGCCGCAGCAGCCGCCGGTGACGTTGACCAGCCCCTCTCGGGCGAAGTCGGCGACCTGGATGGCGGTATCCTCGGGGCCCTCGTCATACTGGCCGAAGGCGTTGGGCAGGCCGGCAT
>NZ_QNRC01000009.1 GCF_003709565.1 Paracoccus sigandri
GCTTCGCCGATGCGGGTGACGTGCTGGCGACCGAGCCCGACGAGGTGATCGTCGCCACCGGCGGGCTGCCCCATGTCGAGGTGCTGGAGCAGGGCAACGATCTGGTCGTCTCGGCCTGGGACATCCTTGCGGGCGACGCGAAGCCGGGCCAGAACGTGCTGATCTTCGACGATGCGGGCGACCATGCGGCGCTGCAGGCCGCCGACCTGATCTCGGCCACGGGTGCGGCGGTCGAGATCGTGACGCCGGACCGCAGCTTCGCGCCCGAGGTGATGGCGATGAACCTGGTGCCCTACATGCGCAACCTGCAGAAGCGCGACACCACCTTCACGGTGACCTGGCGGCTGCGATCGGTCGCCCGCGACGGCAACCTGCTGCGCGCCACCCTGGGCAGCGATTACGGCGCCTTCAGGCGCCAGCGCCTCGTCGACCAGGTCGTCGTCAACCACGGCACCCGCCCGCTGGACGAGCTGTATTTCGACCTCAAGCCCCTGTCGGCGAACCTGGGCGAGGTCGATTACGAGGCCCTGACCACCGGCAAGCCGCAACGGATCCGCAAGAACCCCGAAGCCAGCTTCCGCCTCTTCCGCATCGGCGACGCCGTCGCCGCAAGAAACACACACGCCGCAATCTACGACGCACTCAGAATCGTAAAGGACCTGTAAGGACAGAACAAAAACGCCGCGAAGAGGAAGGGCCGCGGTCGATAGATGGAAACGGACACATCAGCGAAAGGAACCAGGATGGCACGCGTTCAAGCCCTGCAAGACTTTCTCGATCTGGCCCTGCCGGCAATGCAGGCCCGGGCACATGATGGCGATTCCCCTGCATCCTTGCTTCGCATCGCCGAGGCGGTGCGCACTGTCGGCAGTCCCGGCCCCAATGCCGCCCTGCTTCCGGTCTGCAGATGGCTTGAACCCGCACTGGCCCGCCAGGTCGGGGACAGCGATCTCGCCGCCTTGCTGTCCGCCATCCGGGCCCTGTCTCCGCGGCTTTTCTGGCGCCGGCGCAGCGGCGATCAGACCGCCAGCACGAATTTCCCGGACGGTCACGCCAATGCCATGCTGCTGGGTCCCGGCGGCATCGAGGAACGCCGCGATCTCTGGATCGGCCTCAGCCTGCTTGCACCCCGGACCCGCTATCCCGACCACCGGCACGCGCCGGAAGAGACCTATCTGGTGCTCTCGCCCGGACAGTTCCGCAAGAACGGCGCGGACTGGTTCGAGCCAGGCATCGGCGGCAGCTTCTTCGTCCCTCCGAATGCCGTCCACGCCATGCGATCCGGCGACGAGCCGCTCTTCGCGCTCTGGGCGCTTTGGGCAGGGCTTGAGGGTCCGTCAGTGCAGCCCATTGAAGGAAAAGGAAGCATCACATGAAGGTTCTGGTGCCGGTCAAGCGCGTGATCGACTACAACGTCAAGGCCCGGGTTCGGGCGGATGGGTCTGGCGTTGATCTTGCGAATGTGAAGATGTCGATGAACCCGTTCGACGAGATCGCGGTGGAAGAAGCGATCCGTCTGAAGGAGAAGGGCGCGGCCTCGGAGGTGGTGGCGGTCTCGATCGGCGTCAAGCAGGCGGCCGAGACGCTGCGCACGGCGCTGGCCATGGGCGCGGACCGGGCGATCCTGGTGGTCGCGGCCGATGACGTGCACCAGGACATCGAGCCCCTGGCGGTGGCGAAGATCCTCAAGGCGGTGATCGACGAGGAACAGCCGAAGCTGGTCATCGCCGGCAAGCAGGCGATCGACAACGACATGAACGCGACCGGCCAGATGCTGGCGGCGCTCCTGGGCTGGGGCCAGGCGGCCTTTGCCTCGAAGATCGAGATCGAGGGCGAGGCGGCGAAAGTCACCCGCGAGGTCGATGGCGGGTTGCAGACCATCGAGGTCAGGCTGCCGGCGATCGTGACGGCGGACCTGCGCCTGAACGAGCCGCGCTATGCCAGCCTTCCGAACATCATGAAGGCGAAGAAGAAGCCGCTGGAGGAGAAGACGGCCGCCGATTACGGCGTCGATCCCGCCCCGCGGCTGGAGATCGTGACCACCCGCGAACCCGAGGGCCGCAAGGCCGGGATCAAGGTCGGCTCGGTCGACGAACTGGTGGGAAAACTGAAAGAAGCGGGGGTGCTCTGATGGCCGTTCTTCTGTTGGGTGAAGTCACCAATGGCGAGTTGAACCGCGACGCCACGGCCAAGGCGGTGGGCGCGGTCAAGAGCTTGGGCGAGGTGGTGCTGCTCTGCGCCGGCGCCCATGCGAAGGACGCCGCCGCCCAGGCCGCGACGATCGCCGGCGTGGCAAAGGTCCTGGTGGCCGAGGACGCGCGCTACGGCCACCGCCTGGCCGAGCCGACCGCGGCGCTGATCCTGTCGCTGGCGGGGGACTACGACCATATCGTCGCGCCCTCGACCACGGATGCGAAGAACGTCATGCCGCGGGTGGCGGCGCTTCTGGACGTGATGGTGATCCCGGACGTCTCGAAGATCGTCGATGCCGACACCTTCGAGCGCCCGGTCTATGCCGGCAACGCGATCCAGGTGGTGCGCTCGCGCGACGCGAAGAAGGTGCTGACCATCCGCACCGCCAGTTTCGACGCGGCCCCCGACGGCGGCAGCGCCCCGGTCTCCGAGGCCGCGCTGGCCGAGGATCCGGGCCTGTCGTCCTGGGTCGCCGACGAGGTGGCCGAGAGCGACCGCCCCGAGCTGACCTCGGCCGGCCGGGTGGTCTCGGGCGGCCGCGGCGTGGGCTCCAAGGAGGACTTCGCGATCATCGAGGCGCTTGCCGACAAGCTCGGCGCGGCCGTTGGCGCCTCGCGCGCGGCGGTCGACAGCGGCTATGCCCCGAACGACTGGCAGGTCGGCCAGACCGGCAAGGTCGTCGCCCCCGAGCTCTACGTGGCGGTGGGCATCTCCGGCGCCATCCAGCACCTGGCCGGCATGAAGGACTCGAAAGTGATCGTCGCGATCAACAAGGACGAGGAAGCCCCGATCTTCCAGATCGCCGATTACGGCCTCGTCGGAGACCTCTTCACCACCGTCCCCGAACTCACCGAAAAGCTCTGACCGCTTCTTCGTTGCGCAAATACCCAATGGCGCCCCCGCCAAGGTTCCACCCCCATCAGAGACGGAGGCAATCTTGGTTCGCCGCTACTATGACCTTCCGTCCCTCAGTGCGCTGGCCATGTTCGAAGCCGCGGCCCGGCATTCGAGCGTCAAGCTGGCGGCACAGGAATTGAACGTGACGCCGGGCGCGGTCAGCCGCCAGATCAAATCCGTCGAGCTGGAACTTGGAGAGCCGCTTTTCCTCAGAAACGGCAAGGGCGTGGTGCTGACCGGCGCAGGAGAGGAACTGTTCCGCGCTCTGGCCAGCGGCTTCTCCCGCACCTCGGAGGTCGTCCGCTCGATCAAGGCGGGAGAGACCTCGAACAATGTCGCCATTGCCTGCAGCGATGTCTTCGCGACCATGTGGCTGATCCCCAGAATGCCGGATGTCTGGACCCGGCATCCCAGGATCTTCGTGGATCACGTCATCTGGGAGAATGCGAGAAACTACCGCAGGAGCGATGTCGAGCTGCGGGTGCAATACGGTCTTGGCTCCTGGGTCGATGAAACGGCGGAACTGCATTTCGACGACTGGATCTATCCGGTCTGCAGCCCGGAATTCGCCCGGCGTCACGCGGGGGCGACCATCGGCGATCTCGCGGACTTGCCGCTGCTGAGCGTGGAATGGGTCGAGTCCGATTGGCTGGGCTGGGAGGAAGCCCTGCTGCGCGGCGGGGTCAGGGCGGGCGCATTGAGGGGGCGGCGCTTTGGAAAGTTCAGCATCGCCCTGCAGGCCGCCATGGCCGACCAGGGGCTGGTGATCGGGTGGCACCGGATGGTCGGGCCGCTGGTCGAGCAGGGGGCCCTGGTGCGGTTCAGCGACCTGGTCGTGCCGGCGCCCGGCGGCTACTACCTGACGTGGAACAGCACGCGCAGGCTGTCCGACGCCGCCGCACTCATGCGCGGCTGGATAGGCGAGCAGGCCCGGCTGGTGCGTGCGATGCCGCGCCCGGTGGGCGCCCGCACTGATTCCGTCACGGCTATCTCGGGCAGGGAAGGAGGCGGTTCCGAAATACCCGGTTGATCTCAGCTCAACTCGACATGGAAATTTTCGTGCGTTGCCCCGAATCCGAACTCATCCCTTGATGGAGGGGTGATCGCCCCCCACCGGCCGCGGCCGGGATCGATCCGACCGAACCAGGGAACATTGCGATGTCATCAGACGATACAATTCCTACACGAATGACCGGCGCCTTGCTGACCGGGCATGGCGGATTCGACAAGCTGGAAATCCGCGACGACGTGCCGGTTCCGGTGCCCGGACCGGGCGAGGTGCTGATCAAGGTCGCCGCCGCCGGCATCAACAATACCGACATCAACACCCGGATCGGATGGTATTCGAAAGGCGTCAGCAGCGCGACCTCGGATGGCGGGGCCGAAGGCTATGAGACGACGAATGACGACGATGCCAGCTGGTCCGGCGTCGCGCTGAGCTTTCCGCGCATCCAGGGCGCGGATTGCTGCGGCCGGATCGTCGCGGTGGGCGAAGGCGTCAGCCCCGACCGCATCGGCCAGCGGGTTCTGGTGCGCAACATGCTGCGGAGCTACGTCGGCTATCGACCCTGGGAATGCTGGACCTTCGGGTCGGAATGCGACGGAGCCTTCGCGCAATATACCAAGGCGCCCGCGCGCGAGACCTACAAGGTCGATTGCGACTGGAGCGATGTCGAGCTGGCCTCGGTGCCCTGCGCCTATTCGACCGCGGAAGGCATGGTCCATCGCGCCCAGGTAGGCAAGGGCGAGCATGTGCTGATCACCGGCGCCTCGGGCGGGGTCGGCTCGGCGGCGATCCAGCTGGCCAGGCGCAGGGGCGCACGGGTGAGCGCGATCGCGGGAAAGAGCAAGGCCGGTCACATGACCGGGCTTGGCGCGGACAGGGTGATCCCGCGCGGCGACAGGCTGGCGGACCATATCGAGGCGCAATCCGTCGATGTCGTCCTGGACGTGGTGGCCGGCGCGGCTTTTCCCGAGCTTCTCCAGGTGCTGAAGCGCGGCGGGCGCTATGCGGTGGCCGGCGCCATCGCCGGGCCGATCGTCGAGCTGGACGTGCGGACGCTGTATCTCAAGGATCTGACCTTCTTCGGCTGCACCTTCCAGGAGGACGAGGTCTTCGAGAACCTGATCTCCTATATCGAGCGCGGCGAGATCCGGCCGAATGTCGCCGGAACCTGGCCGCTGGACCAGATCGTGGATGCCCAGAAGGAATTCCTGTCCAAGAACACCGGCGGCAAGCTGGTGCTGACCATCCCCCAGTAAGGCGCCATCCATGTCCGAACTTGCCATCGAGAAGATCGACGTGTTCCAGGTGGAACTGCCCTATTCAGGCGGGGTCTACACGCTGTCGGGCGGACGGGAATATCGCAGCTTCGATGCGACCATCCTCCGCATCACGACCGATAACGGGCTGGAAGGGTGGGGCGAGAGCACGCCCTTCGGCTCGACCTATATCGCCTCGCATGCCTTCGGGGTCCGGGCCGGCATCGCCGAGATCGCGCCGCATCTGCTGGGGCGGGATCCGCGGCGGGTGGACCGGATCAACGAGGCGATGGACCAGGCGCTGCTGGGGCATGAACATGCCAAGACCGCGCTGGACGTGGCTTGCTGGGACATCTTCGGCAAATCCGTCGGCATGCCGGTCTGCGACCTGCTGGGCGGGCGCACCGATGCGCGGATGCCGGTGATCTCCTCGATCTACATGGGCGATCCCGAGGACATGCGCCGCCGCGTGGCCGAGCATCGGGGCAGGGGCTATATCGGCCATTCGGTCAAGATCGGCGGCGACCCGGCAGAGGATGCCGCCCGCATCGCCGCATCATTGGCCGACAAGCGGCCGGGCGAGTTCTTCATCGTGGACGCGAATGGCGGGATGAGCGTCGAGACCGCCCTGCGAATGCTGCGCCTGCTGCCGCACGGCCTGGATTTCGTGCTTGAGGCCCCCTGTGCGACCTGGCGCGAATGCATTTCGTTGCGCCGCCGCACCGACGTGCCGATCGTCTTCGACGAACTGGCGCTGAGCGATGCCTCGATCGTCCAGCTGATCGCGGATGACGCCGCCGAAGGCATCGGGCTGAAGATCTCGAAAAACGGCGGGCTGACCCGTGGGCGGCGGCACCGAGATATCTGCCTGGCCGCCGGCTATACGGTCAGCGTGCAGGAGACCACCGGCTCGGACATCGCCTTCGCGGCCATCGTGCATCTTGGCCAGACGGTGCCCCAGCGGCAGCTGCGATGCCTGCTGGAATGCCGCGACATGGTCTCGCTGAAGACGGCCGACGGGGATTTCCAGGTCGAGGACGGGCATGTCCGTGCCCCGAATGTGCCGGGCCTGGGGGTGACGCCGCGCCTTGATGTGCTGGGCGAGCCTGTCGCCTCGTATCGGCGGCCATGACCCGCAACCGGCACATGATCATGACAGATGTCGGGCGCAGGCGCGCCTGGCAGTCGCGTTGGAGGGACATGCGGCGAGGCCACCTGGTCCCGGACATGGCGGAAAAATCGCTTGACAGAATCATCCCTATTCGCGCTTTTCGTAGTATAAATATCGTATACGAATATGGAGAGAGGCCCGATCCCTCGAACCCACCTGGAAAGAAACAAGGCGGCACCCGCTTCTGATCAGTGCCGCAAACAGGGAGAAAGAACGTGCAAAGACTGCTTGCTTCAACTGTTCTGGCCGCCGGCTGCTTCGGCGGCGCGTGGTCGGCTGCCGCCCAGGATTGCGGCAATGTCTCGCTGGCGCTCCACAATGTCCAAAGCGCCGAACTGCTGACCTATGTCGACAAGTTCATCCTGGAGAACGGCTATGGCTGCACCGTGGAAACCATGCCCGGCGATACGGTCCCTTCGACCACCTCGATGATCGAGAGGGGCGCCCCCGACGTTTCTTCCGAGACCTGGGTGGACCTGCTGCCCGAAATCGTCCCGCGGGGCCTGGAGGAGGAAAAGATCGTCTACGGCGCGCCGGCTTTGCCCGATGGCGGCATCCAGGGCTGGTGGATCCCGAAATACCTTGCCGATGCCAACCCCGACATCAAGACGGTCGAGGATGCCCTGGCCCGTCCCGAGCTTTTCCCGGACCCGGAAAACCCCGACAAGGGCGCGATCTTCAACGGCGCCGAAGGGTGGGGGGCGACGGTCGTCACCGCGCAGCTGTTCAAGGCCTATGAGGCCGAGGACAAGGGGTTCAACCTGATGCGACCCGGTTCCGCGGCCGGCCTGGATGGCGCCATCGCCCGCGCCTATGAGCGCGAGGAAGGGTTCATCACCTATTACTGGGCGCCGACCGCGCTTCTGGGCCGATATGAGCTGGTGCTGCTCGAGTCCACCGAGGAGCATGACCCGGAAGAGTGGCAGCGCTGCACGACCAATCTCGATTGCCCCGATCCGAAGGTGACGGCCTGGCCCGTCGATACCGTCATGACGGTCGTGACCAAGGACTTTGCCGACCGTATCGACCCGGCAGTCATGGAATATTTCAACACCCGCGGCTGGAGCAATGACATGGTGGCCGCCCTGATGGCCTGGCAGGCGGACAACCAGGCCATGGGCGAGGACGGCGCGGTGTATTTCCTCGAGGAGAACAAGGATATCTGGACGGAATGGGTCCCCGCCGAGATCGCCGAGAGGATCGAAGCCGCCCTCTGATCGTGGCCGCTGCGTCATGGCGCCGACAGGCGGGCCTTCGGGCATGGTGATCCGCTTGTGAACCCTGTGGTTCGCCCGGCAACCGGGCGGACCTTTCATGTCCATCCCGGCTTCAGGAACATCCCCTCAGGAGAAGCAGACATGGCGTTCAAGCGAATGATCCATGCCGTCGACACGCATGCCGGAACGCCGATGCGGGTGATCACCGGGGGCGTCCCGCATATTCCGGGACGCTCGGTCTACGAGAAGATGAAATGGCTGGAAGCCAATGACGACCAGCTGCGCAAGCTGATGCTGCGCGAGCCGCGCGGCTATCCGGCGCATTGCTGCAACATCATCGTGCCGCCCTCGCATCCCGAGGCCGACGCCGGATATGTGATCATGGAGCAGATCGAATATCCGGTCATGTCCGGCGGCAACACCATCTCGGTCGCGACGGTGCTGCTGGAAATGGGCCTGCTGCCGATGAGAGAGCCCGTCACCGAGCTGGTGCTGGAGGCGCCGGCGGGGCTGATCCGGGTCCGCGCCGAATGCGCGAACGGCAAGGTTAAAAGCGTGACCTTCCGCAACGTGCCGGCCTTCGCCGCCCATCTGGATGCCGAGATCGAGGTGCCGCATCTGGGCAAGGTCCGGGTCGATGTCGGCTGGGGCGGCATGTTCTATGCGATCGCCGATGTCCGGCAGTTCCCCGGCCTCGACCTCATCCCCCAGCATGGCCGCGAAATCGCCCGCATCTCGGCGATGATCCGCCAGGCGGCGATCGAGCAGCTGCCGGTCGCGCATCCCGAATATCCGGGCGTGGGCATCACCATCTCGCAGCTGTCGGGGCCTACCGACGACCCGAACGCCGACTGGAAGAACGCGGTCACCATGGCCTCGGGCGATTTCTCCTGGGACAATCCGGCGACCTGGACCGGGGCGCTGGATCGCTGCCCCTGCGGGACCGGCACCTGCGCCAAGATGGCGGTGCTGCACGCCAAGGGCGAGCTGCCGCTGGACCAGGACTTCCGGCATCAGGGCATCCTCGGCAATGTCTATACCGGCCGGCTGGTCGAGGAGACGGCGATTGCGGGCCGCAGGGCCGTTGTGCCGGAAATTTCGGGGACCAGCTGGATCTATGGCCTGAACACGCTGGTGTTGGATCATGATGATCCGTTCACCGAAGGGTTCACCGTCGGGGACACCTGGGCGTAGGGCATGAACGGCTGCGTATGGGGTCCCGGTCGCAAGCCGCGCAGGAAGGGCCCGACCTGCGGACCTGCGAGGAGAGCGTTCATCCGCGTCACGGGAACGAGGATCTTGATGATTCCTGCCCTTCCCTGGCGCCGGTTTCTTCAGCCACGCACCCTTGCGGATTTCGGGTCGCAGAGCGGGGCCAGGCTGGCCTCGGCCGGAACGTTCTGGCCCGCCACGTCGATGGCGTAATCCGAGGCCAGCATCTCGGCCGTCGTCTCGTCCGTCCGACAGGGCACATAAGGGCAGCTCCAGCGGCGCGCGGTCATGGGTTCAAGAAGCGGCAGCAGGGCTTCCGCGAGACCGAAAGTCAGGCCCTTCATCGAGGTGGGGGTGCCGGCTTTTTCGATCTCATCCACCACCATCACCGGATTGGCGATGCAGCTCTGGATGACGGTTTCGATGAGTCGGCCCGGACAGGAACCGCCCCATCCGCGCTGGCTGCCGACGACGCCAAAGCTGGCGTTCTCGCCGGTCGCCTCGATCACGGTGGTTGGCGCCGAAATCGCGTCGCCGAGCAGGCGCGCCTAGTGGCTCTTGCCGATCCCAGGCGGTCCGTCGAGCAATATCGGAGGCACTAGCAGGCCGGGCCATCCCTCGCGCACTGATCGCCGCATCGCGTGCCAGACGAGGTCCGTGGCTGGCGACATCCAGGGCATCTCCGCATGGATCTCGGCCGCGATCTCGTCGGCACGGTGTTCGTCGTCGATCCGGATCAGTCTCGCCCCGTCACGAAACACCCCCAGTCGCTCGCGGTCCTCCTTCTTCAGGTGATCGAGGCCGGAAACGGCCTCGCGGCGCGCGAGGAGGCGCTTGGCGTGGCGCTGGATCCGGCGCATGTCCCTGATGTCGAGATCAGCTTCGCACGCCTCGAAGCCGTCTGCAGGATCCTCGTCCTCGCCGAGATCGGGACGGGACCCGCGCAGCTTGCGCAGATGCTCGGCAAAGCGGCACTCCAGGGCATGTCTGGTTTCACCGGGGTCGAAGAAACGGGCCTCGATGAAGGGGATACATGTCATGTGCTTGCTCCTTTTCAGGCAAGGCTCCGGCAGCGGACGGGATGACACCCGGCCGGGCAGCGAAGACTTGTTCGGGGTGGGTTGAACGAGGCAGGGGAGCTGGCGGCCGATATATCTGCCGGTCAGCCGTTTCCCTCAAAACCTCCCATGCGGCGTCACGCAGCACATGTCCGGCATGAGCGGTGCAGCCCAGGTCGGTGGCGCGGGGCAGGGGGGCGGCGACGGCCTCCTGACCGGAGCGGGCGCGTCGGGGCAGAGTCAGGATCAGACATCCAGCCGGTCATCCCAACGCCATCCTTTTCTTCTATTGCCGCATGATGACCTCCTGCGAGACATGGCTCTGCCGTTCGGAAAAGCGGCGCTTTCCCGGCGGGACGGAAAGAGTTTGGAAGCTCCGAGATCCGGTGGCCTTCAGGCCGGTCCGTTGCCCCCGGAGAGGATGCAGCCACCTTGCCGAGGCGCGCCGCAACCGTCAACGGGCCACGCCAGCACCAGGAACCGGGGTCACGGTGACAGGCTACATGTGCTGGATTTCAGGCAAGATGTTGAAAGTTAAATACTATCTGTGGAGGCCGTCGAGGCGATGGACATTAATCGCGCGTCCAATGGACAAAAATCACCCCGGAATGGTCATTATTTCGCGGGTAGGACACGTCAACGGGCCACGCCAGGTGAATAAAATCATAATCCATCTTATGGAACATAAATCCGCGCCCGTCATCCAGCCCACGACATCACATCGCAAGACAGGGATTGCGACACCGCCGATTTTCGCGTTCTCTGGCCCGGATCGACCGAGGGACCAGGAATGCCGGAACTTCACAACCTGCTGGCCTTCGGGCTGATCGCGCTGGGGATGGTGCTGACTCCGGGGCCGAACATGATCTATCTGATCTCGCGCTCGATCAGCCAGGGGCGGCGCGCGGGGCTGATCTCGCTTGGCGGCGTGGCGATGGGCTTCGTCTTCTACATGCTCTCGGCGGCGCTGGGGATCACGGCGCTGGTGCTGGCGGTGCCCTTCGCCTATGACGCGCTGAAGCTGGCGGGCGCGGCCTATCTGCTGTACCTGGCCTGGCAGGCGGTCCGGCCCGGCGGGCGCACGGGCTTCGCGCTGCGCGAGCTGCCACATGACAGTCCGCGGCGGCTGTTCCTGATGGGCCTGCTGACCAATCTGCTGAACCCCAAGATCGCGGTCATGTACCTGTCGCTTCTGCCGCAATTCGTCGATCCCGCCCGCGGCCAGGTGTTGTTGCAGACGCTGGCGCTGGGGTCGCTGCAGATCGCCGTCAGCGTCGCCGTGAACACCTGCATCGCGCTGGCGGCGGGAAGCATCGCGCTGTTCCTGGCCCGGCGGCCCTTCTGGGCGCTGGTCCAGCGCTGGCTGATGGGCATGGTGCTGGCGGGCTTCGCGCTGCGCATGGCAAGCGAGGCGCGGCGCTGAGCGCCGGAAATTTCCGCCGTCCTGTCACAGATCCATGCGCCGCCTCGTCAATACCGGTGTAACCTGCATCAGGAGGACGCCATGACGTCGCAACGACTGGACTATTTCGCCGCCGCCCCCGAAGTGATGAAGCCCATGCTCGCGCTGGAGAACAGCCTGGCTTCGCTGTCGATCCCGCTGACGCTGCGAGAGCTGATCAAGCTGCGGGTCTCGCAGATCAACAACTGCGCCTATTGCCTGAACATGCACGCCCCTGCCGCGCGCAAGGCCGGGCTGTCGCAGCAGAAGCTGGACGTGCTGGCCGCCTGGCGCGAAAGCCCCGCCTTCGATGCGCGCGAACGCGCCCTGCTGGGCTGGGCCGAGGCGCTGACCCGGCTTGAACAGACCGGCGCCCCGGACGCGGATTACGCCGCGCTGGAGGCCGCCTTCAGCCCGCGCGAACGGGCCGAGATCACGCTGGCCATCGGGGTCATCAATATCTGGAACCGCCTGGCGGTCGGGTTCCGCGCCCAGCACCCCGTGGACAGGGATGCCGATGCCGCCTGAGCTGCGATCCTTCCAGGACCATCGGGCCAGGCTGTTCGGCCTGGCCTATCGGATGACCGGGACGGTTTCCGATGCCGAGGACATCCTGCAAGAGGCCTGGCTGCGCTGGATGCGGCAGGATCGCTCGGCGATCGGATCGCCGGGGGCATGGCTGACGCGGGTGGTCACGCGGCTCTGCCTCGATCACCTGAAATCCGCCCGGCGCCGGCGCGAGACCTATGTCGGCGCCTGGCTGCCCGAACCCCTGGTCGCCGGCCATGCCGCCAGCGCCGAGGCCGGGCACGCGCTGGCCGAAGAGGTCTCGATCGCGCTGATGCTGGCGCTGGACCGGCTGAGCCCGCCGATGCGCGCGGCCTTCATCCTGCGCGACGCCTTCGATCTGGGCTTCGACCAGATCGCCGCCGCGCTGGACCGTTCCGAGGCCGATTGCCGCCAGCTGGTGTCGCGGGCGCGGCGCCGGATGACCGGGGTGGACATGGTGCCGCCGGTCGCGCTGGACCAGGCGCAGCCGCTGGTCGAGGCCTTCTGGCGCGCCAGCCGCACCGGCGATGTCGAGGCCCTGACCCGCCTGCTGGCCGAGGATGTCGAGCTGCATACCGATGGCGGCGGCAAGGTGCCCGCCGCGATCAACGTGCTGTGCGGCCGCCGCCGCGCGGTGGGGTTCCTGGCCGGCCTGGCGCGCAAGCAAGGGGGCGATCTGCCGCCGCCGCCCTTCTATCGCCGCATCAATCGCGCCCCCGGCTTCGTCAGCCTGGAAGCGGGTGGCATCCTGCAGACCACCGCCTTTGGGCTGCGCGACGGCCGGATCGCCGCCATCTGGGTCATGCGCAACCCCGACAAGCTGCGCCATCTTCGCGCGGCCTTCCCCATGGGGGCCTGAGGCCGTCAGTTCCCGCGCCGCCCGGTCGATCGGCCTGATTCACCGGCGCCGCTTTCGGTTGCCGGGGGGCAGATCATTCTCCTATACGGGGAAATTTCTTTCTGCTACCGTGCCGCCGTTCCATTTGATCTCGATTCCGAATCCATGTTCCGGATATTTTCAGCAAAGATCGCGGGTTTATTTGAATGATCCGGCCTGGCCATGCGACCGATCCCTGGCAGGACTTTCCGGATGACCCTGCCCGTCCGGCGGGGATGACGGCGCTTCAGCCGCTTGGTCCCGTGGCGCCCCTGGACGAGCAGATCGGCACCCTGCCCCGCAAGACCGTGCCCGACGCATTGCGCGACGTTCTCTGGCCGCCCATCAAAAACGATGAAAACACAGCGGTTTATGCGGTCATCGATGCGGCGCGGGCCAGCAACCTGGCGGATCTTCTGGAACGTTCCGGCCTTGCGCATCGCTGCCTTTTCAAGGACCAGGCCGAGGCGGATTGGGGCCATGTGGCCCCCTGGATCGTCCGGCTTCAGCCCGAGAATGAATTCACCCGTTTCCTGTTCACGCGGGGAAGATTTGCCTGGCATCTGTGGGATCTGGAATGCGGGATATTCCTGCGCTCGGACAGGACGCTGGACCGGCTCTGGCAGCATTGCCGGAAATTCACCAAGATCCGGGATGCGGCGGGGAAATGGTATTTCTTCCGTTTCTGGGATCCCGGCACTCTGCTGGCGCTGGCCAGGTCGGGAAATTCCGATCTGATCCGCGGCCTGTTGCGGTCGGATTGCCTGGACGAGGCGGTGCTGATCCAGGATGCCGAGGCCTATCGGCTTGCGGCCACGGACCCTGCCCCCTCGATGGCCGGGCCGCGCCTGTCGGAAGCTGAATGGCAGGTGCTGGCCGATCACGCCCGGCGCCATTTCCTGCGCCAGCTGCGCGGGGAATGCCTTGAGGGCGGTGCGTCCAGGGCGCATGTCGAGACGGTGATCGACGACCTGCTGCGGCATGGCTTCCGCTCGCGCGCCGCGCTGCGCACCATGGCTCTGTGGCTGAGCGGCCCGGCAGGCGCATCGGTCCTGACGGCCGACTGGGCGCGGGCCGAGCTGCAGGCGAGCGCCGGGCTGGCCGATGCGATCCGGGCCGACCGGCTGAGGAACCTGGCCGAGGACATGGCAGAAAATATCGCGGGGGGCCGGGATGTCGGATGACGCGCTGACCAGCCCCTCCAGCCCCTGCCCCGGTCCCTGCGACGTGGCGATCCCGATCGTCTATCCGCGCCAGCCGATCACCATCCCCGCGGCCGAGGTCGCGCGGCAGATCCCGTTCCAGATCGACGTGCGTGCCTCGATGCAGGCGACCTTCACCCAGCCCGCCTCCAGCCCGCCGCTGTCGATCAGCCGCTGGCGCGGCGACGATGCCGCGGTCGAGGGGCTGGGCCATGCCGGCATCGCGATGATCGACGGGCGCAACGGCGCGGTGCGTTACTATGAATATGGCCGCTACGACACGGCGGGCTTCGGGCAGGTGCGCCAGGTCGCCGCGGTTTCCGCGATCACCATCAGCTTCGACGAACGGACCGGCAACCCCACCGCAGATTCGCTGGCGCAGCTGGCCGCGGCGCTGACGCGGACGAATGGCGGCCCCTATGCGGTCGAGGCGGTCTATGTGAAGCTGGCCAATGGCGCATTCGACGCGATGAAGGATTTCGCCGACCGGCGCATGGCCGAGGTCCGCAGCCGCTCCGCACGGCCCTACAACGTCGCCAGCAACCATTGCTTCACCTTCGCGACCGAGGTTGCGGCGGCGGCGGGCGTCCGCGTGGGCAGCACGCGCTCGGCCCCGAAGCTGGAGCTGCAATTGCGCGGCGGCAACTTCCTGACCCGCGGCATCGTCGGCGCCGCCGCCCCCGATTTCGAGGTGCCCGCCCGCCAGATGCGCGCCTTGCAGCAGCATTACCGCCCCTTCAACGTCTCGGCCTCGGGCCAGATCGCCGGCGGCTTCGACTTCCCGCGCGCGCTGAACGCACGATGATCCGCGCGGGGTTATATCTGTCGCTGGCCCTTGCCCTGCTGGACCCGGTGACCGGCATCGCGCAGGATGCCGCTGGAGAAAGGACGACCGCCATGGCCAGAACCTGTGTGCAGAACCACCCCGAGACCGGCCCGACCCCGGAATGGGACGCCGAGGAAGTCGCGCGCCTCTGGGGCGATCCGCTGGATCCCGACCTGCTGCTGGTCGGGGGCGTGGACAGCTATGGCTGGGTCCGCGCCTGCCGGCTGGAGGGTGTTCCGCCCGAGATCCTGGCCGGCGAATATCGCGACCGGGTGACCTGGTATCGCGGCCGCTTCCGCCTGCAGGACCCGCAGGGCGATGCGCTGCCGGGCGACGTGCTGCCGGGCGACGTGCTGGACCGCTTCTATGTCAGCCATTACAGCCCCGGCGAGGGGCTGGTCCTTTACCCTCTGGCCGAAACCCCGCCGCCGGTCCCGCATCTGCTGCTGGTGCCGCTGGACGACACGGGCTTCGCCGCGCCCCCGCCAGGATGACGCATCGGGCCAGCGGTCAGCCGATCCGGTTCCCGTATTCGGCGATCCATTCCTCGGCGCCCCGGCGCACCGCCTCATGGACCGCCCGCCCCAGCGCGCAGCCCAGATCGGTATGCAGCCCGGCGAAACCGACCGGCCCCGCGTCGCAGGCCAGCGCGATGCAGTCGGTGCCGGTGCCCGTGGCGCGTCCGGTGGGCAGTTCCAGCCCGGCTTCCAGGATGGCGGCGGTGCGCGCCTCGGCCGCGATGGTCAGCGCCTCGATCATCGCGGGTTCCGTCAGGCCCTGATCGACCAGCAGCGCGATATTGATCGTCCCGTAGCCCGAGGCCCCGGCGAAGCGCCGCTGCCCGACCCGCTCGGCATTGCCAAGGCCGACCGTCGCCAGGCAGGAAACCGGCCCGCAGCGGCCTTGCTGCAGATGCCTCAGCCCGCGAGAGGTCATCATCGCCACGTCCTGCCCATGGCCGATCCGCTGCACCTCCTCGGCCAGCCAGCCCGCCGCGTCCAGGCCGGGCCGCAGATCGGCGTCGCGCACCTGCCGCCACAGGATATGGCGCGCCTCGGTCAGGCCCGGCCGATAGGGCGCGAAGGACAGGACCCGGCGCAGGCCGCCCAGATCGGCGATCAGCCATGGCGCGCGCAGCGCGACCCCGAATCCCCCGCTGCCGACCTGCCCGTCCATTCCGCCCTGCCCCGTTGGTTGCGAAAATCATAGGGATGGCAAGGCGCTGCGTCGAGTTCATCAGGTCCCTGATCCGCCCTGCAGCATAGGTTCCGGCAGCAGTCGCGCAGCAGATGCGCAAATTATTTGATCTGCAATACAATATATGCAATTATATTTGCATGACCGGAAGCGCATTGCGCCAAGCCGGTCCGATCAACAGGGACCAACGACATGAACAACTTCCTCCGCTTTCTGGCGCCCGCCGCCCTGGCGCTCGGGATCGCCACTTCCGCCCAGGCCGATGAGCTGATCGTCGCCACCGACACCGCCTTCGTGCCCTTCGAATTCAAGCAGGGCGACAGCTATGTCGGCTTCGACATCGACCTGTGGGACGCCATCGCCACCGAGCTGGAGCTGAGCTATCAGCTGCGCCCGATGGATTTCGCGGGCATCATCCCGGCACTGCAGACCGGGCAGGTCGATGTCGCGCTGGCCGGCATCACCATCAAGCCCGAGCGTCAGGAGGTCATCGACTTTTCGGACGGCTATTACGATTCCGGCTTCCTGCTGATGGTGGCCGCCGACAGCGACATCGCGGGCGAGGCCGACCTGGCGGGCAAGTCGCTGGCGGTGAAGACCGGCACCTCGGCCTCGGATTATGCCGAGGCGAATTTCACCGAGACCGAGCTGCGCAAGTTCCCCAATGTCGACAATGCCTATCTGGAGCTGCGCGCCGGCGGGGTCGATGCGGCCATGCATGACACGCCGAACGTGCTCTACTATATCGCGACGGCCGGCGACGGCGCGGTCAAGGCCGTGGGCGAACAGATGATGGCGCATGAATACGGCATCGCCTTTCCCAAGGGCAGCGAGCTGACGCCCAGGGTCAACGAGGCGCTGGCGGCGATCAAGGCCGACGGGCGCTATGACGCCATCTACGAGAAGTGGTTCGGCACCAAGCCCGGCAACTGACCTCGCATGGCGGGGCCGGTCCCCGCCCCTTTCCATTCCATCACGGAGGTTCCGGTGCAAACCGACTGGTCCGTCGTGCTGACCTTCCTGCCCCAGCTTCTGGCCGGGGCGAAGGTCACGCTCCAGATTACCCTTTTCGGCCTTGTCGGCGGCACGCTGCTTGGCGTTCTGGCCGGGCTGATGCGCGCCTATGGCGGGCCGATCCTGAACGCGATCGCCTTCGCCTATGTCGAGCTGATCCGCGGCACGCCGATCGTCGTGCAGGTGATGTTCCTCTATTTCGCGCTGCCGGTGCTGGCGGGGGTGCGGGTCGACCCGATGTCGGCGGCGATCCTGGCCATCGTCGTCAATGCCGGCGCCTATATCGCCGAAATCGTGCGCGGCGCCTTCCTGTCGATCTCGCGCGGGCTGACCGAGGCGGGGCTGGCCATCGGCCTGCCGCATTGGAAGGTGCTGCTCTACATCGTCGGGCCGCTGGCCTTCCGCCGCCTGATCCCGCCGCTTGGCAATCAGTTCATCGTCAGCCTCAAGGACACCTCGCTGTTCATCGTGATCGGCGTGGGCGAGCTGACGCGGACCGGGCAAGAGATCATGGCCGCCAACTTCCGCGCCGTCGAGATCTGGACCGCGGTGGCGGTGTTCTACCTGCTGATGACCGGCAGCCTGACGCTTCTGCTGCGGATGGTGGAAAAACGCATGAGGATCCTGTGAGCATCATCGAATTCCGCCAGACCTCGAAGCATTTCGGCGATCTGAAGGTGCTGGACCAGGTCGACCTGTCCATCGACGCGGGTCAGGTCGTGGTGCTGATCGGCCCCTCGGGTTCCGGCAAGTCCACGCTGCTGCGCTGCATCAACGGGCTGGAGCAGATCACCGGCGGCGACCTGGTCGTGGACGGGATCTCGGTCCGCGAGGGGCGTCGCCGGCTGCAGCAGATCCGGCAGGAGGCCGGGATGGTCTTCCAGCAGTTCAACCTGTTCCCGCAGATGACCGCGCTGGAAAATGTCGCCTTCGGACCGCGCAAGGTCCGCGGCACCCCCGCCGCCGAGGCGCGGGCGCAGGCGCTGGCCCTGCTGGAGAAGGTCGGCCTGAAGGATCGCGCGAGCCACTACCCGTCCGAGCTGTCGGGCGGCCAGCAGCAGCGCGTCGCCATTGCCCGCGCGCTGGCGATCCGGCCCAAGGTGATGCTGTTCGACGAGCCGACCTCGGCGCTGGATCCCGAGTTGAAGCAGGAGGTGCTGTCGGTCATGCGGCAACTGGCGCAGGAAGGCATGACCATGGTCGTCGTCACCCACGAGATGGCCTTCGCGCGGCAGGTCGGCACGCGGCTGATCTTCATGGAGAACGGCAAGATCTCGGTCGATGGCGACCCGCGCGAGATGATCGGCAATCCCCCCAGCGGGCGGCTCAGGGACTTCCTGCAACATGTTGAATAAACGCAGCGATCTTGGCTGGATCCCGATCCGCGGCGATGCGCGCGCGCGCGGTGTCGCCCTGGGCCGCGCCGGGCGCGATGCGGTGCATCGCGACCTGCTGTCCTGCGACTACTGGCGGCGCGTCACCGACCCGGCCCTCGCCCCGCGCGTCGCCGCGATGGCCCGGCTGACCGGGCGGCATTTCCCGCAGGTCCTGGCCGAGATCGAGGGGCTGGCCGAGGGGCTGGGCCTGCCCTTTGCCCCGGTCATGGCCTGGAACTGCCGGGGCGACCTGCTGGCCTCGGTTCCCGATGGCTGCACCACGGTGATGCTGCCGGGCCGCCAGCCGGTCATCGCCCATAACGAGGACGGCCTGCCCTTCTTCCGCGGCGATTGCTTCATCGCCGATGTCGCCGCCGAGGACGCGCCGGGTTTCCGCGCCTTCTGCTATCCCGGCTCGATCCCCGGCCATACGCTGGCCTTCACGGATGCCGGGCTGGTGCAGGCGGTCAACAATATCCGCCTGCGCGGCGCGGCGCCGGGCCTGCCGCGCATGGTGCTGGGACGGGCGGTGCTGGGCATGGCATCGGCGGACCAGGCGGTGGCGCTGCTGCGGGCGCATCCGGCGGCCGGCGGTTTCCACTTCACGCTTTGCGACCAGGGCGAGCGCCGGCTGCTGTCGGTGGAATTCGGCAATGGCCGGGTCTCGGTGCGGGAAATCGCCGCACCCGCGCTGCACGCCAACCACGCCCTGCACCTGGCGGCGAAGGGGCAGATCGTCACCCGCTCATCCGCCGACCGGCAGGCGCGGGGCGAGGCATTGCTGGCGAAGGGCGCCGATCCGCTGACGCTGCTGCGCGACACCGGCGGGGACGGGCTGCCGATCCGCCGGGACGCGCCGGACGATCCCGATCACGAAAACACCCTTGCCACAGCGCTGTTCCGGGTTGCAGAAAACGGTATCGAATGGAGCATCCATGACCGCAGCACCGGAGCCCCGGCCTATCGCGGCCTCACCGCCCGCGACACTGTCTGAACTGCGCGACCTCGCCGTGGCGATCTCGCGCGGCGAGGCGCAGGTGACGCTTGGCGCCAAGACCCATTCGGCGCTTGGCCGGATCCTCGATCTGACCGGCAATCCGGCGCTTCTGTCGATCACCACGCTGGCCGAGGTGCTGGGCGTCCATCCCTCGACCCTGACGCGGCTGGCGACGGCGCTCGGCTATTCCGGCTTTCCCGCCCTGCAGAAGGTGCTGCTGTCGGCCTCGATGGCCGCGCCGGGCGAGTTCTACTCGCGCCAGGCCCGCGCGGCCCTGGAAACGGGCAGCTCTTCCCGCGCGCAGGCGGCACGGCTTTGCAGGGAAAATCAGGCGAATATCGACCGTTTCCTCGACGGTTTCGAGGAACGGTCCTTCGAGGCGGCGGTCGAGATGATCATGTCGGCGCCGCGGGTGGCCGTCTACGGGATCCGCCAGTTCCATGCCGTCGCCAGCTTCCTGGTCTACGGGCTGCGGATGATCCGCTCGGACGTGTCGCTGATCGATTCGAACAGTCTTGGCGTGGCGGAAAGCCTGTCGATGATGGGGGATGGCGATGTGCTGGTCTCGGCCAGCTGCGCGCCCTATTCGCGGCAGGTGGTCGATGTCGCCGCCGCCGCGCGCCGCAACGGCCTGTCGACCGTGGCGATCACCGACCGGGCCAGCTCGCCCCTGGTCGATTCATCCTGCGCGGCGATCCTCTGCCCGCATGACTCCAGCTTCCTGTCGAACAGCATCGGCGCCTTCATGGTCGCGACCGAATGCCTGATCAATGCCTGCGCCGCCGCCCGCCCCGAGGCCGCCCGTCGCGCCCTGCGCGAACGCGACCGCATGATCGCCGAGATGGGGGTCGAACGGGACGGCTAGAGCATCCCGTCATGCGCCCGAACGGCGTTGCAGGAGGCTCGGTCGCCCTGCTGGCAGGCGGCGCGCAGCTCTCCGATGGACCTGGGCCCCGAACTGGTGGTCGTGGTCCCCGAGGACGCACAGGCGGCAAGAACGAGCGTGCAGGCAATGAGGATATGTCGCATCATGTCCTATCGTCCCTTGAACGTTTCGCGAGAGTCAAGCCACAGCCTTCTCTGCGGCGCGGCATGAGGCCGTGCCGCAGGAAGCGCGGGCGGTCAGGTCAGCCACATGACGCCGCCGATCAGGGCGGTCAGGGCGACGATCAGGATCAGCCAGTGCAGCAGCGTGGTTTTCAGGCTTTGCTGCGGTTGCGGCTGCGGTGTCGGCTGGGATTGCCGCTTGTCGGGATCTTTCATCCGTCGTCTCGTGCGTTTGCTTGGTCGGAAGCGCCCGCGGACCGGCCGGGGCGCGCGCGATTGCCGGGCCGGCCGGGACCGATGGCGGCCCACGCGGATGCGCGGCCGGCACGGCGTGACGGATGGCCGGGCGCGCATGGCGCGACGGCAGCAGCGCGATCCGGGGCGGCCGGTCCCGAAAATCGCCGGTCGCGGGAACCAGGGCCGGCCCGTCCTGGGGATGGGCGGCGGGCTTGGCCGGTGTCGGATTGCGAAGCGAGATCAAGCCGTTATCGGCCTTGGCCCGGATCGCCTCTTCCGCGGGACCCCAATCCCCCGGCAGCCTCGGGACCGCGCCCAGGGCAAGGCCAAGCGCCAGCAGCAGGACCAGGACGGCCCTGCCCGCGGCAAGGGGGTGATCGCTGCGCTGGCGCCTCACGGCATGGGTCCCGCTCTATGTCCCGAGGCCGTCAGTTTGGCGTTTCGCGGGCCGATTTCAACTGTGGATCGAACAGGTCGGGCAATCCGCTGGCGCGCATGGCCCGCAACTCGTCCGCCGCGCCCGACAGGCCGGGCAGCAGCGGCAGCAGCGCGGCCTGGATCGAATGGTAGATATCCGGCTTGCCGGCGAACTGGCGGCCCAAGGGCCGGTCGTCCTCGTCGATCTCGGGGATCCAGCCGCCATGCCGGGCATCGATGAACAGCCTCTCGGCGGCCTGCCAGAACATCAGATAGTCGCCGGCCACGTCCTCTCCGGCCTTCAGCAGCGCCGCAGAGGCGCCGATCGCCTCGGTGACGGGCCACCAATAGCGGTCGCGGCGCAGGGGCTGGCCGTCCAGATCGACCGTATAGAGGATCCCGCCCCGCGCCTTGTCCCAGCCGTCCGCCAGCGCCCGCTGGTAAAGCCGCCCGGCCCAGTCGGGCAGGGTCGCGTCGCGACGGCCGTCCAGGTCCCAGGCCTGCAGCAGCAGGCGGGCAAGCTCGAAGGAATGGCCGGGGGTGGTGCCGCGCGGGCGGAACATCGGATTGCCCTCATAGGCGGGGTCGATCCGCCAGCCCTCGGTGTAATGTTCGGGCAGCCGCCAGTCATGGGCGGCGCCGATCCGGCCGATGAAGAAGTCGAAGATGCCGCGCGCCCGGCGCAGGAAGGCCTGGTCGCCGGTCGCCTCGGCGGCGGCCAGCAGCGCCTCGGACATGTGCATGTTCGCATTCATGCCGCGATAGTCCGAGATCCTGCGCCAGTCGCGGGCATATTCCTCGGTCATGCGGGCGTTGTCGTGGTCCCAGAAACGCGCCTCGATCACCTCGCAGATATCGGCCAGCAGCCGGTCGGCATCGGGATGGCCCGCCTGTTTCGCGCTGGCCGCCGCCAGCAGGACGAAGGCATGGCCATAGGCCAGCTTCTGCCCGTCCGCGACCATGCCCCCCGGCGCGAAGGACCACATATAGCCGCCATGCGTGCGGTCGCGATGCAGTTCCCACAGCGCGCGCATCCCGTGATCGACCATGCGGTCGGCCCCCCTGATCCCCAGCAGATGGGCAAGGGCGAAGGAATGGACCATGCGGGTCGTGGCATGCAGTTCGCGCGGCGCGCCGGGGATCGGGGCGCCGGTAACGTCCTGCGCGTGAAAGCCGCCGGCGGGATCAAGGCTCTCGCCGAAGAAGCGGAACTGCCGGGCGGCGTCCTGCAGAAGATAGCGCCGATGGGCCTCGGTCCCCCACCAGGGTCCGCTTGTCGGCACTTGTTCGGGTCGGGTCATCGTTCTGCCTCGCTGATGGGATATTCGCCGGCGACAAGCGGCGGCGCGGATTGCAGATGCCGAAGCTGGTCGGGCGGTTCGCCGGCGATGGCGCGCAGAAGCATTCGGCCCATCAGCTCGCCTGCCTCGGTCAGGTCCTCGAAGATGCTGTCGAAACGCGGCCGGATGATGTCGGCCATGCCCGAGGTGTGCTTCATCACCAGGTGGCAGTCCCCTGCCCGGCCGGAATCGGCGCAGGCCGCATGGACGGCCATGGCGCTGACCTCGCCGGGGCAGACGAAGCCGTCGGGCAGCGCGTCGCGGGCGATCAGGTCCAGGACATGGGCGCGCAGGGCCTGCGGCGGGTCGTCCAGCGTCACGCCCGACAGGACCTGCCCCTCGATCCCGGCCTCGCCGCAGGCGCGCAGGAAACCCATGCGCAGATGCTGGGCGAAGGTCATGCCCTCGGGCGCGGGGATCAGGCAGGGGCGCCGCGCGCCGCGGGCGATCAGCCGCGCGGCGGCCGCATGGGCGAAGCCGAAATTGTCGAAATCGACGAAGGGATGCGGCGTCGCAAGCTCGGTCCGGCCGTGGCTGATGAAGGGGAAGCCGTGTTCCAGCATCATCCGCACCCGCAGGTCGTCGGGCCGGGTGCGCGAGATGATCAGCCCGTCGGCCAGCCGGTTGCGCAGCACGTTCTCGATCGGCTCGGCCGGCGGGCGGTCGGCATAGTTGGGCATCACCACCAGGTGATAGGGCGTGCCCCGCAAGGCCCGCGTAAGCCCGCGGATCATCGAGGAGCCGTAGCCCAGGATCTCCTCGTGCGGGTTCAGCAGGAAGGCGATGACATTGGTGCGCCCGGTGCGCAGCCGCTGCGCGGCGCGGTCGGGGGAATAGCCGATCTGGCGGGCGATCTCCTGCACCCGGCTGCGGGTCTCGGGCGCGATTCGCGGGTCGTCGGACAGCGCGCGCGACACCGTCGTCACCGCCAGCCCCGCCATCGAGGCGACCGTGCGCAGCGTCGGCCTGTCGCGTTTGACCATGTTTCCCCCTCCGATGCGATTCGCGCGATTATGCAACGATTTAAACGGCATCCTGCCGCCGCATCCTGCCCCAGCGTCATTCTTGATACATTTAATACCCTGAATTTCAACAATCAAATATTCTGCCGCCCTCCACAAGCGGGCTTGACAGGCGGTCGATTTAAAACGTTATAAATGTGGCGCCGGTGTGGAGGCCGGCACAGGGAGACTGAAAATGCGTAAAATCTTGCTGGCCGGCACGGCCATTTCCCTCCTGGCAAGCGCCGGAGCCTTCGCCGAGGAAAGCGTCGAGGTGCTGCACTGGTGGACCGCCGGCGGCGAGGCGGCGGCGCTGAACGTGCTGAAGGACGATCTGGCGTCGAAGGACGTCGCCTGGCGCGACATGCCGGTCGCCGGCGGCTCGGGCGTGCAGGCGATGACCGCGCTTCGGGCGCGGGTGACGGCGGGCGATCCGCCGACCGCCGTGCAGATGCTGGGCTTCGACATCCGCGACTGGGCCGAGATGGGCGTGCTGGGCAACCTGGACGACCTGGCCGCCGAACAGGGCTGGGCCGAGGTGATCCCCGAGGCGATCCAGGCCTTCTCGAAATATGACGACCAGTGGATCGCGGCGCCGGTCAACGTCCATTCGACCAACTGGCTGTGGATCAACAAGGCGGCGCTGGACGCCGCGGGCGGCGAGACGCCCGAGGACATGGACGGGCTGTTCGCCATGCTGGACGCCTTCCAGGAACAGGGCATCACGCCGCTGGCCCATGGCGGGCAGCCCTGGCAGGACGGCACGCTGTGGGAATCGGTCGTGCTGTCGCGGGGCGGCATGGATTTCTACCGCCAGGCCGTGCTGGAGGCCGATGCAGAGGCGCTTGGCGGCGACACCATGCGGCAGGTCTTCGACGACATGACGAAGCTACGCAGCTATTTCGACGGCAGCTTCTCGGGGCGCGACTGGAACCTCGCCTCGGCCATGGTGATCGAGGGCCAGGCCGGCGCGCAGCAGATGGGCGACTGGGCCAAGGGCGAATTCCTGCGCGCCGAACAGGTGCCGGGCGAGGATTTCGTCTGCATCCGCTTCCCCGGCACGCAGGGCTCGATCCTGTTCAACTCGGACCAGTTCGTGATGTTCGACCTGGGCGACGAGGAAAAGCGCAGCGCGCAGCTGAAGATGGCCGCGGCGGTGATGGACCCGTCCTTCCAGATCGCCTTCAACACCGTCAAGGGCTCGGTTCCCGCGCGCACCGACGTGCCGGATGCCGATTTCGACGATTGCGGCAAGAAGGGCATGGCCGACCTGGCCGAGGCGGCCGAGGCCGGCACGCTGGCGGGCTCGCTGGCCCATGGCCACGGCCAGCCCTCGTCGGTCAAGGAAGCGGTCTTCGACGTCGTGACCCAGCACCTGAACGGCCAGATCTCGACCGATGAGGCGCTGACCCGCCTGCCGCAGGCCGTGGCTGCGGCGCAGTAACCGACACGCCCGGACCGTCACTGGTCCGGGCGCCCGCGCATCCCCAAGGAACCCCCATGGCCACGACATCCCCCGGCGCGCTGCGCCGCCTGCAGGACTGGCTGCCGCGTCTGGTTCTGGCGCCCTCCTTCGCGCTGGTGCTGGTCTTCGTCTATGGCTTCATCGTCTGGACGGCGGTGCTGTCGATGTCCACCTCGCGGATCCTGCCGGTCTACAAATGGGCCGGCTTCGACGCCTACGAGCGGCTGTTCGCGCAGCCGAACTGGTGGATGGCGCTGAAGAACCTGGCGATCTTCGGCTCGCTCTACATCATCGTCTGCATCGCGCTGGGGCTGTTCCTGGCGATCCTTTTGGACCAGAGGATCCGCATCGAGGGCGTGCTGCGCCCGATCTATCTCTATCCGATGGCGCTGTCCTTCGTCGTCACCGGGACGGCGTGGAAATGGTTCCTCAATCCGGGCATGGGATTTCAGAACACCGTGCGCGGCTGGGGCTGGGAAAGCTTCACCTTCGACTGGCTGGTGCGGCCCGACATGGCCATCTATACCGTCGCCATCGCCGGGATCTGGCAGGCCTCGGGCTTCGTCATGGCGATGTTCCTGGCCGGCCTGCGCGGCATCGACAGCGAGATGCTGAAGGCCGCCACCGTCGACGGCGCCTCGACCTTCACCATCTATCGCCGCATCGTCATCCCGCTCTTGCGCCCGGCCTTCCTGTCGGCGGTGATCGTGCTGGCGCATATGGCGATCAAGTCCTATGACCTGGTGATCGCGCTGACCGGCGGCGGGCCCGGAAACGCGACCGAGCTGCCCTCGACCTTCATGTATTCCTATACCTTCACCCGCAGCCAGATGGCGGTGGGCTCGGCCTCGGCCATGATCATGCTGATGGGCATCGCCGCGATCATGGTCCCCTATCTCTATTCCGAACTGCGGGAGGAGAAGCGATGAGCGCGCGCGAAATGGCCATCGCCACCGCCGCCGGCCCGTCGCGGCTGAACCGGGTGGTGATCTACGGGTTGCTCTTGATCTTCGCGGCGATGTATCTGCTGCCGCTGTTCGTGATGCTGACCACCTCGTTCAAGTCGCTGGACGAGATCCGCGGCGGCGACATCCTCGCCCTGCCCGCCGATCCGACCATCCAGCCCTGGCTGCGCGCCTGGGGCAGCGCCTGCATCGGCGTCACCTGCGACGGCATCAAGGGCTATTTCTGGAACTCGATCAAGATGGTGGTTCCGGCGGTGCTGATCTCGACCGCGCTGGGGGCGCTGAACGGCTATGTGCTGACCAAATGGCGCTTCCGGGGCCACAAGCTCGTCTTCGGGCTGATGCTGTTCGCCTGCTTCATCCCCTTTCAGTCGGTGCTGATCCCGATGGCGCGGGTGCTGGGGCAGCTGGGCCTGTCGAACACGACCGCCGGGCTGGTGCTGGTCCATGTCGTCTATGGCATCGGCTTCACGACCCTGTTCTTCCGCAACTATTACGAGGCCTTCCCGACCGAGCTGATCCATTCCGCGCAGATGGACGGGGCGGGCTTCTTCACCATCTTCCGGCGCATCCTGCTGCCGTCCTCGGCCCCGATCATCGTCGTCTGCGTAATCTACCAGTTCACCAATATCTGGAACGACTTCCTGTTCGGCGTGTCCTTCGCCTCGGGGGAAAGCGCGCCGATGACGGTGGCGCTGAACAACCTCGTCGCCTCGTCGACCGGGGTCAAGGAATACAATGTGGACATGGCGGCGGCGGTGATCGCGGCCCTGCCCACGCTGATCGTCTATGTCGTCGCGGGCCGCTATTTCATGCGCGGCCTGATGGCGGGCGCTGTCAAGGGATAGGTCATGGCTTTCATCGAAATCGAGCGGCTGGAGCGCAGCATCGGCGCCCACAACATCCTGAAGGGCATCGACGTCTCGCTGGACAAGGGCGGGTTCCTGGTGCTGCTGGGACCGTCGGGCTGCGGGAAATCGACGCTGCTCAATGCCATCGCCGGGCTGCAGCCGCCCACCGCGGGCGATATCCGCATCGATGGCGACAGCGTGGTCGGCCTGCATCCCTCGAAGCGCGACATCGCCATGGTGTTCCAGTCCTACGCGCTCTATCCGAACATGACGGTCGGGCAGAACATCGGCTTTCCGCTGGAGATGGCCGGCATCCCCAAGGCGCAGCGCGAGGCCGACATCGCCACCGTCGCCCGCACGCTGCAGATCGGGCACCTGCTGGACCGCCGCCCCGCGCAATTGTCGGGCGGGCAGCGCCAGCGCGTCGCCATGGCCCGCGCGCTGGTCAGGAAGCCGCGCCTGTTTCTGTTCGACGAGCCGCTGTCGAACCTCGACGCCAAGCTGCGGGTCGAGGTCCGGGCCGAGATCAAGCGCCTGCACCAGCAGACCGGCGCGACGATCATCTATGTCACCCATGACCAGATCGAGGCGATGACCCTGGCCACCCAGATCGTCGTGATGAAAGAGGGCGAGATCCAGCAGACCGG
Source organism: Paracoccus sigandri (assembly GCF_003709565.1). GTDB lineage: Bacteria > Pseudomonadota > Alphaproteobacteria > Rhodobacterales > Rhodobacteraceae > Paracoccus > Paracoccus siganidrum. Next base: position 27,460 of record NZ_QNRC01000009.1, read on the forward strand.
CACCCCGGCCGAGATCTACAACAGGCCCGCCAACATGTTCGTGGCCGATTTCATGGGCTCTCCGCCGATGAACATGCTGCCCGGACAGGTGGCCGAGGACGGTGCGCATCTGATCCCCGAGGCGGCCCCCGACACGCCCCTGCCCCTGCCCGCGCCCCTGGCGCCGGGCCGCAAGGTGGTGCTGGGCATCCGGCCCGAGAATATCGGCGACGACCCCACCGGCGCGGTGCCGCTGCGGCTGGACCTGCCGGTCGAGATCGTCGAGCCGACCGGCTCGGACGTGTTCCTGTGGCTGCGGCTGGGCTCGGCGCTGCTGACCGCCCGCCTGCCCGGCAACGCCCAGCCGCCGGTCGGCGCGCCCTATCCGGTCGCCTTCGACATGACCCGCGCGGTTGTCTTCGATGCCGACAGCCGGCAGCGGATCGCCTGAACCTGTATAGGCAATGATACCCAGCAGACATGCCGGGCGGGCACGGCTAGAAAATTTCCAAGGACAGTCGGAAGGATCGGTCGTCTGCACCCGTCTGCTCGGCCCCCCGCGCGCATGACTCCTCCCCCTTTGCGCGCGGGGGCCCAAATCCCCGAACATATCGCGGCGGCGTTTTGACGGCTGGAAGGGCGCGCCCGGCTGGGATAGACAACGGCCATGGAAAAGATCCACCTGCCCGAGCGCCCGCATTGGCGCGACACCGCGAAGGAAGCCGGCTTCACCTTCGCCGACATGCATGGCCAGCCCTATTGGGACGAGGCGTCGGCCTATCGTTTCTCGCTGCGCCAGGTCGAGAACGATATCGAGGATCCCGCGACCGAGCTTCACGCCATGTGCCGCGAGGCGGTGGCCGAGATCACCGCCAGCGAGGAACTGATGGCGCGGCTGGGCATCCCGGACGAGCATCGCGATCTGGTCGCCGACAGTTGGCGCCGGAACGAGCCCGAGATCTATGGCCGGATGGACCTGGCCTATGACGGAAGAAGCCCGGCCAAGCTGCTGGAATACAACGCGGATACGCCGACCTCCCTCTATGAGAGCGCCGCCTTCCAGTGGCAATGGCTGGAGGACCAGCTGGCGGCGGGCGTGCTGCCCGAGGGCACCGACCAGTTCAACGGCATCCACGAGGCGCTGGTCGCCCGCTTCGGCGATCTGTTCGAATCCGGCACGCATCTGCATTTCACCGCCGCCGCCGGCAATCCCGAGGATTACGCCACGGTCGAGGCGATGGGCTGGGCCGCGCGCGAGGCGGGCCTGGGCGCGCATTACAGCGACCTGGACAAGATCGGCCTCAGCGACGAGGGCCAGTTCCTGGACACGGAAGACCGCGTGATCGGGACGCTGTTCAAGCTCTATCCCTGGGAGGATCTGCTGCGCGACGACTATGCGCGCCATATCAAGGGCGCGGGCTGCATGTTCCTGGAACCGGCATGGAAGGCGCTGGTGTCGAACAAGGGGCTGCTGCCGGTGCTGTGGCAGAAATTCGAGGGCCATCCGAACCTGCTGCCCGCCTTCTTCGCCGATGACGTGGCCGATGCGCTGGTCGGGGGCGGCAGGCCGGTCCCGGCCGTGGCCGCGGCCTTCGAGCGGGCGGCGGACCAGATCCGGCGCGGCCATGTGGTCAAGCCGATCTTCTCGCGCGAGGGGGCCTCGGTCAGCATCGTCGAGAACGGCACGGTCACCGAGGCCTCGCCCAGCAACGACTACGACCAGCATCCGCGCGTGGTCCAGGCCTATGCCGCCCTGCCCGAATTCGACGGCTTCCGCCCGGTGGTCGGCGCCTGGATCGTCGGCCATGCCTGCACCGGCATGGGCCTGCGCGAGGACCGGCTGCGCATCACGCAGGACCTGTCGCGCTTCAAGCCGCATTTCATCGCCGACTGACCCGGCCAAGGGGGATTTGACATGAGAAAACGCTCCAGAACCGTTGCCCTGACCATTCTGGGCGCCGCCGCCTTCACCGTGGCCGGCTGCCGAGAGGAGCAGGTGGACGCGCAGGCCTTCCCGGACCTGGCCAGCTGCCAGGCGGCGGCCTCCTCGGGGGGCATGTTCACGCCCGCCGAATGCGAACAGGCCTTCGCCGAGGCCGAGCAGCTGCATGTCGAGGCCGCGCCCCGCTATGACAGCATCGCGGTCTGCGAGGAACAGCACGGCGCCGGCAATTGCGGCAGCGAAAGCGAGGTCAGCAGCGGCGGATCGGGCAGCATCTTCATGCCGCTGCTGGCGGGCTATCTGATCGGCAACATGCTGGGCCGCGCGGGCGGCGGGATGGCGGCGGCGCAGCCGATGTATCGCACGCCCGACGGCCGCTTCACCAATGCCACGGGAACCAACGCCTATTCCTCGAATGCCGGCCGCGCGCAGCTGGGCAGCCAGCAATTCGCCCGCCCCGCCGCGACCGCCGGCAGGCCGCCGATGACCGCCGCCACCGCCGCCTCGCGCGGGGGGTTCGGCAGCACCGGCGGATCTCGCGGCTTCGGCGGCTGAAGGATCTTGCGAAAGGGGGCTTTGCCCCCGTCGCTGCGCGACTCCCCCAAGGTATTTTCAAGGAGCGCGAGGGCATGAGAGCGCCGCGCCTCCCCTCGCACTCCTGACAAATACCTTCGGGGGGTCCGGGGGGCGAAGCGCCCCCGGCTCTCGCCGGAGGCGGGTCGGGAGCTAGGTCAGATCGCCGGGATCTGCCCGGTCAGCAGCAGCGCGAAGATCAGCAGCCCCAGCGCGATCCGGTACCAGACGAAGGGGAAATAGTCGCGGGTCGAGACCAGCTTCAGGAAGAAGACGATCACCGCGTAGCCCACGACGAAGGCGATCAGCGTGGCCAGCGCGGTCTCGCCCCAGCCGACCGGGTTTTCCTGGCCGATGCTCTTGAACAGCTGGTAGAAGCCCGAACCGAAGACGGCGGGCACGGCCAGCAGGAAGGAATAGCGCGCCGCCGCCTCTCGGGTATAGCCCATCAGCAGCCCGGCGGTGATCGTGCCGCCCGAGCGCGAGACGCCGGGAATCAGCGCCATCGCCTGCGCGAAGCCGAACAGGATGCCGTGCTTCCAGGTCAGCCGGTCGAGCGTTCGCTGCTTGCGGCCGATCCGGTCGGCGATGCCCAGAAGGATGCCGAAGACGATCAGCGCGGTGGCGGTAATGTAGAGATTGCGCAGCCCGGTCTCGATCTGGTCCTTGAACATCAGCCCCAGGACAACGATCGGCAGCGATCCGATGATGATCAGCCAGCCCATGCGCACGTCGTCGGCATTCGCGGTGCTGTCGCGGGCCAGCACGCGGGCCAGCCAGGCGCCGGCGATGCGGCGGATGTCGGACCAGAAATAGACCAGCACGGCCAGTTCGGTCCCGATCTGGGTGATCGCGGTGAAGGCCGCGCCCGGATCGCCGCCCGAGGGCAGGAATTCCCCCGCGATGCGCAGATGGGCGCTGGACGAGATCGGCAGGAACTCGGTCAGCCCCTGCAGCAGCCCCAGAATCGCGGCATCCAGCCAGCTTGTCGCCATCACCCTGCCCCTTGCCGATCGCTTCGACCTTTTGGGCAGGGTGTAGAGGCGGGCGCGGGCAATTGCAAACCGCTATGCCCTCGCGCCCCGCCTCAGCGGGCTGCGGCCCCCGCCCCGGTCGCGATCTGCAGCACCGCCCATGCCTTGGCCGCGTCGTTGCGGGCCGATGCCGCCGCCAGCCGGGCCGCGGCGCGCGAACGGTCGGCCTCCAGGAGGTCGACCAGTTCCAGCGCCCCGGCCTCGAAATTCTCGCGCGCCAGCCCATAGGCGCGGTCATAGGAGGCGGCCGCACCCTCCAGCGTCCCGGCGCGCTGGCGATAGCGGCGCAGGTTCGACTGGGCGGTCTGCACGTCCTCGACCGCCGCGGCGACCGAGGCGCGCCAGTCGATCTCGGCCTGGCGTGCCTCCGAGACGCGGCGGGCGCGGGTCGCCTGCAGCACCCCCTGGTTCAGCACCGGCAGCGTCAGGCGCGGGCCGAAGCCCCAGCTGGTCGCGCCGCCCTGATCGCTGACGGTGCCGGTCAGCGTGACCGAGGGCAACAGATCCGCCGTCGCCACCCCCAGCGCCGCCAGCGCGGCGGCATAGTCCTGCTGGCTTGCCCGGATGTCGGGCCGGTTGCGCAGCAGTTCGGCCGGCACGCCGCTGCCCGGCCCGGCGGGCGTGCGCAGCTGCGCGGCGCCGCGGCGCATCTGCGCCATCAGCGGCGTCGCCTGCTGGTTCAGCAGCGTCGAGAGGCGATAGACCTGCGCATTGAACAGCGCCTCGTAATTCGGCAGGTCGGCGCGGGCGGTCTGCAGCAGCGCCTCGGTCTGGGCGACGTCGTAATCGGTGGCCGATCCCAGGGACTGCATGTTGCGGGTGATCTCCAGCGTGCCCTCGCGGGTCTGGATCGTGTCGCGGGTCAGGGCCAGCGCCTGCTGGTAGAAACGCGCATCGGCATAGGCCGAGATCACCTCGGCCAGCCAGGCCAGGCGCACGGTTTCCGCCTGCGCCTCGGCCGAGCGGTAAGAGGCCGTGGCGCCTTCCCGCGCGCGCCTTGCGCCGCCGAACAGGTCGAAGACCAGGCTGGCGGACAGGTTGGCGCTGTTGGCCGTGGCCGCGCCCAGCCCGTCGCCGCCCGCGCGTTCGCGCCCGACCACGCTGCTGCCCGTCACCTGCGAGGCGAGGACGCCGGTGGCGCGCAGGTCGGCCTCGGCCGCGCGGATCCGTTCGTTCGCGGCCATGATGTCCAGGCTCTGGCCCATGCCGGTCGAGATCAGCCCGTTCAGCGTGCGGTCGTCATAGCCCGCCCAGAAGGCGTTCTGCGCCACCGCCCCGGCAGGGCCGCCCTCGGCCCCGTCGAAGCCGGCGGGCAGTTTCGGCTGGGGCAGGTCCTGCGGGTCGGGGCCGACGGCCGCGCAGGCCGACAGCGCCAGCATCGACACCAGCAGCGCCCGACGCCTGAGAAGTTGCGAAGTCACGAGGTTTTTCCCTTTCTTGAGAACAGCTTCACGGCCTGCAGCACGGCGACGTAGAAGACCGGCACCAGGAAGATCCCGATCGCCGCGGAGGAGGCCATGCCGCCCAGCACGCCGATACCGATCGAGTTCTGCGCCCCGGCCCCCGCCCCGCTGGCGATGGCCAGCGGCAAGACGCCCAGCATGAAGGCGAAGGTGGTCATCAGGATCGGGCGCAGCCGCATCCGCGACGCCTCGATGGCGGCGTCCAGCAGCGACCGGCCCTGCGCCACCAGCGATTGGGCGAATTCGACGATCAGGATGGCGTTTCGCGCGGCCAGGCCGATGGTCGTGAGCAAGCCCACCTTGAAGTAGACGTCGTTCGACTGCTCGAAGAACAGCGCCGCCGCCAATGCGCCCAGGATGCCGATCGGCACGGTCAGCATCACCGCCAGCGGCACGGTCCAGCTTTCGTAAAGCGCGGCCAGGGCCAGGAAGACGACCAGCGCGGACAGCGCGAACAGCATCGGCGCCTGGTTGCCCGACAACCGCTCCTGATAGGACAGCCCGGTCCAGGCGGTGCCATAGCCGCCATCCAGATCGGCGACCAGTTCCTCCATCGCCTCCATCGCCGCGCCCGAGGACAGGCCCTGCGCGGCCGCCCCGCTCAGTTCCAGCGCGCGGGTGCCGCCATAGCGCGCCAGCGCCTGCGGCTCCTGGTCCCAGACGCGGGTCGAGAAGGCGCCGAAGGACACCATCTCGCCCTGGTTGTTGCGGGCATACCAGCGGTCGATATCCTCGGGCTGCGACCGGGCGGCGGCCTCGCCCTGCACGATCACCGGGCGCAGTTCGGACCCCAGCGCGAAGTCGTTCACGTCGCGGCCGGTGAAGATCACCGACAGCATCGCGTTGACCTCGGAGATCGACAGGCCGAAGGCGGCCGCCTTCTGCTGGTCGATATCCAGCCGCAGCGAGGTCTCGAAGGGCGCCTCGTTGCCGCGCAGGTTGGTGACGCGGCCATCGGCCTGCGTATCCGCCACCAGCTGGTCGGCCGCCGCCGACAGCGCCTCTTGCCCGCGCCCGGACTGATCGACCAGATACATCGAGAAGCCCGACGAGGTGCCCATCCCCTGGATCGCGGGCGGCTGCAGGAAATAGACCTGCCCCGCCCGGCCGTTCAGGAAGAAATGCGTATTGGCGCGCGACACCAGCGAGGCCACGTCCAGCCCCTCGCGCTGGTCATAGTCGCGCAGCTTGGCAAACAGCATGGCCTTGTTCTGGCCGGTGCCGCCGAAGCTGAAGCCAAGCGCGGCGAAGACCGATTCCACCGTCTCGGATTCCTGGTTCAGCAGATAGTCCTCGGCCTGTTCGACCAGCGCCCGCGTCTGCGCCGTGGTCGAGCCCTCGGGCGTTTCCAGCAGGACCAGCATGACGCCCTGGTCCTCGTCCGGCAGGAACGAGCCGGGCAGCCTTTCATACAGCGCGAAGGCCCCGGCCCCGATGGCGGCCAGCACCACCAGCATGCGGAACGGGCGGCGCACCAGGCGGCTGACGACATTCCCGTAGCCGTTGGTGGCGCGGTCCAGGTTGCGGTTGAACCAGCGCGCCGGCGCGATGCCGTCGCCATGCTTGCGCGGGCGCAGCAGGCTGGCGCACATCGCCGGGGTCAGGATCACCGCGACGCCAAGCGACAGCACCATGGCGGTGATGATGGTGATCGAGAACTGGCGATAGATCACCCCGGTCGAGCCCGACATGAAGGCCATCGGCAGGAACACCGCCGACAGGACCAGCACGATGCCGACCAGCGCCGAGGTGATCTCGTCCATGCTCTTCTCGGTGGCCTCGACGGGGCCCAGCCCCTCTTCCTCCATCACCCGCTCGACGTTTTCCACCACCACGATGGCGTCGTCGACCAGCAGGCCGATGGCCAGGACCAGCGCGAACATGGTCAGCGTGTTGATCGAATAGCCCGCCACGGCCAGCACGGCGAAGGTGCCCAGCAGCACGACCGGTATCGCGATCACCGGGATGATCGTCGCGCGCCAGCTTTGCAGGAAGGCCAGGATCACCAGGAAGACCAGCACCACGGCCTCGGCCAGGGTGTGATAGACCTGATTGATCGATTCCTCGACGAAGGGCGAGGTGTCGTAGGGATAGACCACCTCGACCCCGTCGGGCAGCGAGGGCGCGATGCCGGCGATCACCCCACGCACAGCGGCCGCGGTCTCGACCGCGTTGGCGCCGGTGGCAAGGTTGACCGCGAAGCCGGCGGCCGGGCGGCCGTTATGGCGCGAATCGCCGCCATAGCTTTCCTGGCCGATCTCGATCCGCGCCACGTCGCCCAGAAAGACCGTCGAGCCGTCGGGATCCACGCGCAGCAGGATCCGCTCGAATTCCTCGACGGTCGAGAATTGCGACTGCGCCGACAGCGACACGGTCAGCCGCTGGCCGTCCGCCGCGGGCTGCGCGCCCAGGCTGCCGACGGTGACATTGGTGTTCTGTTCCGCCACGGCGCTGGTCACGTCGGCGGGCGTGACCTGATACTGGGTCATCTTCATCGGATCCAGCCAGATCCGCATCGCATAGCCCGAGCCGAAGGTGTTGATCGAGCCCACGCCCGGCGTGCGCTTGACCGGGTCCTCGATCATCTGCGCCGCCAGATCGCCCAGCTCGACCGAGGAAAACCGCCCGTCGGAGGAGGTCAGTGCCCCCACCAGCAGGATCGACGAGGTCGAGCGGTTCACCGACACCCCGGTCTGCTGCACCAGGTCCGGCAGCTGCGAAGTCACCAGCTGCAGCTTGTTCTGCACCTGCACCTGCGCGATGTCGGGATCGACGGTATCGTCGAAGGTCAGCGAGATCGACGCGGAACCCGGCGTCGAATTCGAGGTCATGTAGATCAGGCCGTCGATGCCGGTCATCGCGTCCTCGATGACCGTGGTCACCGAGTTTTCCACGATCTCGGCCGAGGCGCCGTTATAGGTCGCGCGGACCTGCACCGTGGTCGGCGCGATCTGCGGATATTGCTCGATGGCCAGGCTTTGCAGGCCAAGCGCGCCGACCAGCATGGTCACAAGCGCGATCACCCATGCGAAGACGGGGCGGTGAATGAAGAAACGGGCCATGCGGGCTTACTCCGTCGCCGGGCTGTCGGCGGGGGCGGTTTCGCCCGCAGCATCGGGCGCGGCCTCGGGCGCGCTCTCGGCCGGGGGCTGGTCCCGGACCACGCCGTCCTCATCGAAGGTGACGGGGACGGTGACGACCTCGGCGCCCTCGGTCAGGCCGCTCAGCCCGTCCACGGCCAGCAGGTCGCCCTCCTCCAGCCCGTCGGTGACGATCCAGTGATGCTGCCAGGTTCCCGCGTCGGTCAGCTCGCGCTGCACGGCCTTGCCGTCGCGGATCACCCAGGCGGTCAGCGTGCCGATGCGGTCCCGGCTGGTCGCCGACTGCGACACCAGGAAGGCCTGCATCGTGCCCATGTCGACCTGCCCGCGCACGAACATGCCCGGCAGCAGCAGGTTGCGCGGATTGTCGAAGCGGAAGCGCGTATCGACCGCGCCGGTCGAGGTCGAGACGCTGAAGCCCGGCGCCACCAGCTCTCCGGTGACCTCGTAGGTCTGGCCGGTTTCCAGCGTCAGCGTCGCCTGCAGCTTGTCGTTCATCTGCAGCCGGCCCTCGGTGGCCTCGTCGATGACCGCCAGCATCCGGGCCGAGGGCTCGTACATGTCGACCTCGATCGGGTCCAGCCGGGTGACGGTGGCCAGCGCATCCGCCTGCCCCGCCGTGACCAGGTCGCCGACCGAGACATTCGCCACGCTGGCCATCCCGTCGATCGGGCTGCTGACCGTGGTCCAGTCCAGTTCCGCCTGCGCCAGCCGCCGCGAGGCCTCGGCCGATTGCAGCGAGGCGCGCGCCTGGTCCAGCGTCGCCAGCGCGGCCTCCACCTGCGCCTGGGTGCTGCCCGAGCCCATCAGCTGCTGCGCCCGTCGATGGGCTGATTCCGCCTGCGTCACCGCCGCGCTGGCCGAGGCGACCTGCGCCTCGGCCGCCGACAGGTTGGCCTCGTAGGTGGTGGCGTCGATGCGGAACATCGGGTCGCCCTGTTTCAGCGCCGTGCCCGGCTGATAGAGGATGTCGGTGACGATGCCGCCGACGCGCGGCCGGATCGCCGCTTCGGCCCCCGAGACCGCGCGGCCCGGCAGCGTCACCAGCCGCGGCACGGCCTGCCGGGTCATTTCGACGACGCCGACCTGCTTGGGCGGCATGTCCTGCGCGATCGCGGCAGGGGCGAGGGCAAGCAGCGCATAGGCCGCCAGGTGAAGCGAGTGACGAATCTGAGGCATTCCCTGTATCCCGAGGTTCGAGGCCCTCTTGCCGAGGGACGATGTGCCGCCGTCCTTGCATAACTTTGCATGGTATGCAACAATTGCCGTAAGTGAAATTAGGAAGTTTTCGCCCGATGACCCCATCCTCAACGCTTCGTGATCGCCGCCGCATGCAGACCGAGCGCGAAATCCAGGTCGCCGCCCTGCGGATCGCGCTGCGCGACGGCTACGAGGCGGTGACGACCGAGATGATCGCGGCCGAGGCGGGAATCAGCCTGCGGACCTTCTTCAACTATTATCCGAACAAGGAGGCCGCGATCGTCGGGCGCCGCCCCCAATTCGGCGATCGCACCCTGGCCTGGTTCCAGTCGGCCTCGGGACCGCTTGTCGACGATCTGTTCGAGGCGCTGCGGCAGATCCTGGAGGACAAGCAGCCCAATCGCGACACGACGAAGATGGTCGATGCCCTGCTGTCGCAGATGCCCGAACTGGTCCCGGCCTTCTACGCCTCACTGCAGATCCTGAAGGACCAGATGGCGGATCTGGCGGTTTCGCGCCTGGGCGAGCAGGCCCGCCCCGATGCCGAGATGATCGCCGAGATCGTCGCCCATGCGACCGCCAATGCCTTCCGGCGGTGGGCGCATGACGAGACGATGGGCGTGGATGATCTGGTGCGCGTGGCCAGGCAACAGATCGTAAGAGTGGGCGAGATGATCTCGAAGAGATCATCATGATTGATTGTATTTCAGTATGTTATTAAAACTTCTTGATGGATGTTCTTGCGGCCCAGAAGGGGCATTCGCTGCCCTCTGCCAGCGAATGACAATTTCCTCACATGCAAGATAACGTTATACGCATACTGCATTGATATTAAATATTTAATATATCAATCCCTGCGCCAAATTCCAGCGCTACACCCAGCCTGACCAAACTCCCGCTCCGCGACGACAGCCGCCGGACAGCGCTCGCGGCAATCCGCCCGCCTTATCCGCATGATCCACGGTTCCTGCGGAAAAGGCGGATGGCTCCGCCCAGGGATCATTCCGCCGGAACGGGTGCGGGCTCGGAGACAGGCGGTTCGGCCTGCCGCGCGGGCGAGGTCTTGTGATGCGTCGAATAGATCACCGCGCCGACGAAGGTCAGTCCGCCGACCAGGTTGCCCAGCACGGTCGGGATCTCGTTCCAGATCATGTAGTCCATGATGGTGAACTGCCCGCCCAGCAGCAGGCCCGCCGGGAACAGGAACATGTTCACGATGGAATGCTCGAAACCCATGTAGAAGAAGATCAGGATCGGCATCCACATCGCGATCACCTTGCCCGAGACGCTGGTGGACATCATCGCCGCCACCACCCCGGTCGAGACCATCCAGTTGCACATCACCGCCCGCACGAACAGCGTCAGCATCCCCGCCGCGCCATGGGCGGCATAGCCGAGCGTGCGGCCCTCGCCGATATGGCCGATCTGTTCGCCGACCGCGTTCGGGGGCTCGGAAAAGCCGAAGGTCACGATGATCGCCATGAACAGCGCGACGGTGAAGGCGCCCGCGAAATTGCCGCAGAAGACCAGGCCCCAGTTGCGCAGCATCCCCTGCATGGTGACGCCGCGGCGACGGTCGATCAGCGCCAGCGGAACCAGGGTGAAGACTCCGGTCAAGAGGTCGAAGCCCAGCAGGTACAACATGCAGAAGCCGACCGGGAACAGCAGCGCCCCGATCAGCGGGTTGCCGGTATTGACGGTGACGGTCACGGCGAAGGCCGCGGCCAGTGCAAGGATCGCGCCGGCCATATAGGCGCGGATCAGCGTGTCCTTGGTGGACATGAACACCTTCGCCTCTCCGGCATCGATCATTTTCTTCGCGAAATCAGGTGGATTGATATAGGACATGATGTGCTTTCCAGATGTCAGGCGGCGTGGTTGCGGGCCATCAGCTCGGCGCTGACGAGGATGCGGCCCTGCTCGACCCGAACCGGGAAGCGGCGCACCGCGCCCTCGTCGGCGCCCTGGGCCTGGCCGGTATTCAGGTCGAAGACCCAGTTGTGCAGCGGGCAGGTGACCGAGCTGCCATGGACGATGCCTTCCGACAGCGGGCCGCCCTTGTGCGGGCAGCGGTCCTCTAGCGCGAAGACCTGGTCGTCGGCGGTGCGGAACAGCGCGACGCAGCCCTGCGCGGTGCGGATCACGCGGGCGCCCTGGGGCGGGATGTCCTCCAGCGCGGCGATATCGACGAAAACGCTCATTCCGCGGCCTCCAGCGTCAGGTCGGCCAGCGGCGCCCAGTCGGCGCGCCGGTCGGGGGCGGCATGTTCCGCCCAGGGGTCCTTGCGATAGACCGACTGGCTGATCTCGAACCGCTCGACCAGCGCGCGGCGGTTGGGCAGGTCCTCGATCTGTGCCTTCACCCAGTCCAGCCCGACCTTGGCCACCCATTTGTAGGGCCGGTCCAGATAGCGGGCATGTTCGCGATAGAGCTGGACGAAGGCGGTGATGATCTCGACCGCCTCATCCTCGGAGGGGGTCGCGGCCAGGGGCTCGGTCTCCTTGACCTCCATCCCCGCCGCCCCGGCCACGCTGATCTGATAGCCGCTGTCGACGCAGACCACGCCCACGTCCTTGCAGGTCGCCTCGGCACAGTTGCGCGGACAGCCCGAGACGCCCAGCTTGACCTTGTGCGGCGTCCAGGACCCCCAGAGCAGCTTTTCCAGGCGGATCCCCAGCCCGGTCGAATCCTGGGTGCCGAAGCGGCAGAACTCGGACCCCACGCAGGTCTTCACCGTGCGCAGCCCCTTGGAATAGGCATGGCCCGAGACCAGCCCGGCCGCGTTCAGGTCGGCCCAGATATGCGGCAGGTCCTGCTTCTTCACCCCCAGCAGGTCGATGCGCTGGCCGCCGGTGACCTTGACCATCGGCACGTCGTATCTCTCGGCCGCGTCGGCGATGGCGCGCAATTCGCCGGGTGTGGTCACGCCGCCCCACATGCGCGGCACCACCGAATAGGTGCCGTCCTTCTGGATATTGGCGTGGTTCCTTTCGTTCACGAAGCGCGACTGGCGGTCGTCCGCGTATTCCAGCGGCCACTCCGCCAGCAGGTAATAGTTCAGGGCCGGGCGGCAGGAATGGCAGCCGCCGACGGTCTTCCAGCCCAGTTCCTGCATCACCGCGGGGATGGATTTCAGCCCCATCGAGCGGATCAGGCGGCGCACGTCCTCGTGGCTGTGGGTGGTGCATTTGCACATGCCGGCCAGGGCCGCAGCCGCGAAGGCATCGCCAAGCGTCGCCTTCATCACCTGCTCGACCAGTCCGGTGCAGGTCCCGCAGGACCCGCTGGCCTTGGTCGTCGCGCGCACCGCCTCCAGCGTATGGGCGCCGTTCTGGACGGCATTGACGATCATGCCCTTGCAGACGCCGTTGCAGCCGCAGATCTCCGCCTCAGGCGGCAATGCTGCAACGGCCGCCATAGGGTCCGGCGCACCGCCCCCCTGGAAGGCCGGGCCGAAGATCAGCGTCTCGCGCATGTTGCTGATGTCGGTGCCGTCCTTCATCAGCCCGTAGAACCAGCTGCCATCGGCGGTGTCGCCATACATGACCACGCCGATGATGCGGTTCCCTTCCAGCACCAGCCGCTTGTAGATGCCGCGGCCCGGATCGCGGAACACGATGTCCTCGCGCCCCTCGCCTTCGGCGAAATCGCCGGCGCTGAACAGGTCGCAGCCGGTGACCTTCAGCTTGGTCGCGGTCTGCACCGGGCGGAACTCGGCGGGTTGTCCCAGCAGGGTCTGCGCCAGCACCTTCGCCTGATCGTAAAGCGGTGCGACCAGGCCGAACAGCTGGCCGCGATGTTCCACGCATTCGCCAAGCGCGAAGATATGCGGGTCGCTGCTGCGCATCGCGTCGTCGACCACCAGGCCGCGCTCGACCTCCAGATGCGCGTCGACGGCGATCCGCGTTTCCGGGCGGATGCCCACCGCCATGCAGACCAGGTCGGCGGGATGGACGGTGCCGTCCTCCAGCAGCACCGCCTCGGCCCGGTCGCGGCCCAGGATCGCCTTGGTCGCGCCCTTGCAATGGACCTTGATGCCGCGCCGCTCCAGGTCCTTCTGCAGCAGATAGCCGGCGGCCGCGTCCAGCTGGCGTTCCATCAGGTGGCCCATCAGGTGGATCACGGTGACGCGGGCGCCGCGCGCGGCCATGCCGGCGGCCGCTTCCAGCCCCAGAAGCCCGCCGCCGATGACCACCGCGTCCTTGCCGGCGATGCCGGCCGCGATCATCGCATTGGTGTCTTCCAGGTCGCGATAGGTGACGACGCCCGGCAGGTCCTTGCCCGGCACCGGGATGATGAACGGGGCCGAGCCGGTGGCGATCACCAGCGCGTCGTAATCGGCGCTGCGCCGGTTGGTGTGGACGCGGCGCGCCTCGCGGTCGATCCGGACCACCGGCTCGCCGAAATGGCAGGCGATGCCGTGCGCGGCATACCAGTCCGCGTCATGGGTCACGATGTCGTCATAGCTTTTCTCGCCCGACAGGACCGGCGACAGCATCAGCCGGTTATAGTTGCCGCGCGGCTCGGCATTGAACAGCGTCACCTCGAAGGCATTGGGATCGGCCTGCAGCAGATGCTCCAGCATCCGGCCCGAGGCCATGCCGGCGCCGATGACGACAAGCTTTCGCTTTCGCGGCCCGGAGGGGCGGGCGGGATCGTGCAACGTCTTGAAATCAGGGGGGGTAACGGCGGACATGATGGCTCCGATGGCATTGCGGACGGGCAAGGGCTGTCGGAAAGCGCGGCAGCGGATCGGGGCCGCGCAAGGCGGCAGGACCAGGGCCGGGCTTTCAGGGATTCCGCAGCGTCGCGGGATCATGCTCGCATCCTTGCGAGCGGGTCTTCGGCGCGCCGTTGCGCCGGGCTTGAGGCCTTTATCCCGGATCCGGCCGGGCTGCGGCAAGCGGGACCGGCACATTCGCGCCCGCCAGTCGCCGATGCCGTCCGGGTTGCGCGCGCGGCGGGCGGTCTGCCCGCGAATTCATCAGTCGGGAAATGGCGGCTCGAAGATGCGGCCGTCGAAAAACGCATCCGCGCGCAGAATCATCTGCCCCTTGCCGGCGGAAACCTCGCGGTCCTCGGCCAGCGCGCCCTCGATCCGGGCCGAGGCGCCGGGCAGCGCGGCGCCCGCCGGGCCAAGATGCTGGCGGTAGAGATCGGTGCGGAAATGGCGCATGGCGCGCCGCATGGCCTGTTCGGGTTCCTGCCCGTGCCCCCTGGCGATGCGCGCGGCGAACAGCGCGGCCAGGCTTTTCCAGGGGAAGGTCGCGGCGCCGTCATGGAAGGCGATGAAGCGCGGCGTGCGGCGCGTCTCGCCGGCGGGCGTGACCAGAAGCCGGCCGGTCAGGCCGCGTTCGGCCAGTTCCGGCGGCAGGTTCAGGTAATCGCCGCGCGACAGGATCTCGGCCGCCATGCCCCGGCTTTCGGGCCGGTCCAGCCAGCGGCAACTGCGCCAGATCGCGCGCATCAGCCGCCCCGTCAGCTCGGGCCGGCCCTCGGCCATGTCGCGGCGCATCATCAGCCCCTTTTCGGGCGGCGCGGCCCAGATCGCGGTGCCCGGCAGCAGCAGCGCCGCGATGCCCCTGTCGACCGCGAAAGAGGCCCAGGGCTCGCCCACGCAGAAGGCGTCGACCTCGCCCGCCTCCAGCGCATCGGCCATCATCGGCGGCGGGACGGTCGTGACCTCGAAATCGGTGATGCCGCTGACGCCCAGCCAATGCGCGATCAACTCGTGCTGGGTCGAGAAGCGGAAGGGCACCCCGACCCGCAGCCGGCCGGTCGCGGCCCGGCGGATCGCAAGGCCGGCGGCGCGGGCGTCGCGGAAGTCGAATTCATGGCCGGCGGCGCGCAGCCGCGCGGTCAGATCGGCCCCGACCGCGATCGCCTGCCCGCCCTGCGACAGAAACATCAGCAAGTCGAATTCCGGCAGCGCCGGCCCCAGACCCAGCGCCTGCGCGACCGGCATCGGCACCAGCATATGGGCGGCGTCGATCATCCCGGCCCCCAGCATGTCGCGGCTTTGCGCCCAGGCGGTCAGCCGCACCAGGTCGAAGGCCAGGCCCTCCTCGGCCGCGAAGCCCAGCTCATGCGCGACGATCAGCGGCGCGGCATCGATCAGCGGGACATAGCCCAGGCGCAGGCGGGTCAGGTTCATGTCAGCAGGCCCGCCGCCATGACCAACTGCTGGGCGATCTCGGCCACCCGCTTGCCCTGGTCCATCGCGGTCTTGCGCAGCAGCGCATAGGCGGCCTCCTCGTCGATGCCGCGCGCCTTCATCAGGATCGCCTTGGCGCGGTCGATGATCTTGCGTTCCTCCAGCGCCGCGCGGGTGGCGGCCAGTTCGGCGCGCATCCGCTGGAACATGTGGAAGCGCGCGATGGCCGCGTCCAGGATCGGCTTGATGCGGTCGCCGCGCAGCCCGTCGACCACATAGGCCGAGACCCCGGCCTCGATCGCCGCGCGGGTCAGCGGCGCGTCCGAGCGGTCGACGAACATGGCGACGGGGCGTTCGGTCGGACCCGAGGCCAGCGCCAGTTCCTCGAGAATGTCGCGCGACGGATCGGCAAGGTCGATCAGCACCACGTCCGGCCGGGTCTCGGCGATCCGGCGGGCCAGCCCGGCACTGTCGGAGACCGTGTGGATCTCGAAATCCCCGGCCTCGCGCAGCCCGTCCACGATGGTGGCGGCGCGGGTCTCGTCGGCTTCGATGATCATGATCGCGAGGCGTTTGTCCATGTCGGTCCCGGTTTTGGCACCTCCATGGCATCGCGCCCGCCGCCGGGCAATCTTGCGCAGCGGCCGGAAGCGGCCCCGGACATGGATCGCCCAAAAAACAGGCAGGGCGTCACGCCGCCCTCAGCCCATCCGCAACCGGCTTTCGATCAGCAGCCCTTCCTCGTCCAGGATCGGATGGGCGACCGAGGCGATATGGGCGTTGATCCGCTTCAGGTCGCGCAGGATGTCCAGATGCAGCGACGAGGTCTCGCGGCTTTCCGGCTGCCCGTCGCGCAGCCGGATCAGGTGGCGCTGCGCCGATTGCCGCTCCATGTTGCGGATATCGACCTTCAGCTCCATCAGGCGGCGGGCCATGTCGCGGTCGCGGGTCATGAAGACGGTCTGCGCCATGCGCAGGTTTTCCTGCGTCATCAGGAACATGGCGTCCAGTTCCTGATACCCCTCGGCCGAGAAGCGCAGCCCCAGCCCGATCTTCTTGCGGACCTCGGGGGCAAGGCCCTTGTCGATGATGTCGCCGATATGTTCCAGGTTGATGACATAGTCGAGGATGGTGATCGCGCGGCGGTTTTCCTCTTCGCTGGCATCGCGCCCCAGCCGCGACAGATAGGTCTTGACCTGCTGCTGGCGCCGGTCGACGCGATCCTCCAGCGCCAGGACCTCGGCCAGCGGGCTGGGATCGTTGCTGTCGAAGGCATGGCGCGTCTGTCCCAGCATCCGCTCGACCGCGTCGCCGATGGCCAGGACCTCGCGGCTGGCGCCGGTCAGGGCCAGAAGCGGCGATTTCAGCACGGCATCGTCCAGCCAGCGGGGGCCGTGTTCCTGTTCCCGTTCCTCGTCCGGCAGAAGCCGTGTCAGCAGCCGCGCGATGGGGCCGGTGAAGGGCCAGATCAGCAGGGTCAGGGCGATGTTGAAGGCCAGATGCGCCTCGACCGCCAGGCCCGCGCCGGGCAGGGCCAGGCCGGTCAGCGCGGCGCCCGCCAGGCCCGCCACGGGCAGCGCCGCCAGGCAGCCCAGCCCGCGGATCAGCAGGTTGCCAAGCGCCACCCGCCGCGCCGCCACGCCAAGCCCCGAGGTCGCCAGCACCGGCGAGACAGCCCCGCCCAGATTGGCGCCCAGCACCAGCACGACGGTCAGGCCGGGCGGCAGCGGCAGCGACAGGATCAGCAGCACCGCCGCCAGCGAGGACGAGCAGAGCGCCGCGATCGCCGCCGCGAAAAGCAGCGCCACCGGCCATGCCGCGTCCAGCATCGGCAGGAAGGCGGCGATCTCGGGCGCGTTGCGCAAGGGCTCGGTCGCGTGGCCCAGCAGCGCCAGCGAGATCAGCATCAGCCCCACGCCGATCAGCGCCCGGCCGGTTCCCAGCCAGACCGGACCCTTGCGCCGGCCCAGCACATAGCCCGAAAACAGCAGGACGGGCGCGATGGCCTCGATCCCGGCCGAGACGAACCAGGCGGTCAGCGCCGTGCCGACATTCGCCCCCAAGAGCGCGATCTGCGCCATCCGCCCCCGGATCAGGTCACGCTCGACGAAGGATGCGGTCATCAGCGCCGTCGCGGTAGAGCTTTGCAGCCCCAATGTCGCCAGGAGCCCCGAGAGGAAGGCGCGCGGCCCGGTCCGGGTGCCCAGCCCCAGCGCCATCTTCAGCCGCACGCCGAAGGCCTCGGTCATGCCGTCGCGGACCAGCGACAGTCCGAACAGCAGAAGCGCGACCGCCCCGGCAAGCTGGAAGAAGACGACAAGAGAGCCCATATTTCATCCTTTGCGGCGGATCGTGCCATGCCCGCCTTGGCATTCCACAAGTAAGGGAATGGATCGGGGCAGGGTCAAGTTCCGTTTCCAGCGCATTTTCCGCATTTTCTGCCCGTTCCGGCGGCATCGAGCCCGCCGAATCGGCATCATGCCCGGCCGGATGGCCGCTGTTCGGCCACTGTGGCCCTGGGGCACGGCATCCCGGCAATCTTGCCGCCCTGGTTGACTTGGGCCCCCTCCGGCCCGAGCATCGGTCGAAAGACAACAAAAGCAACGGGGAATGCCATGACCTTCACGCCACGCATCGCCGCCGTCCTGGCGGCGGGCGCCGCAGTCGTTGCCGCGCCGCTTCACGCCCAGTCATTCGGCGATTACGCCCATGACAGCCTGGTCGGCCTCGCCCTCGATTTTCCGGGGCGCCATACCGGCAGCCCGGTCTTCCAGCAGGCCAGCGATTTCATGGCCGGGCGGCTGGATTTCGGCGGCAATGCGGTGGTGCGGCAGGACTTCGACACCAGCCGCGGCCCGTCGCACAACCTGCTGGTCACGATGCCGGGCGCCTCGGACGACTTCATCGTCGTGGGCGCGCATTTCGACACGGCGGGCAGTTTTCCCGACCTGCAGGGGGTCGACGACAACGGCTCGGGCGCGGCGGTGCTGACCGAGCTGGCCGGCCACATGGCGGGGCTGGAGACCGAGACCGGGCTGGTCTTCGCGGGCTTCGGCGCCGAGGAGATCGGGCTGGTCGGCAGCCGCCACTATGCCGAGAACCTGACCGAGGCCGAGCGCGAGAACCTGGCCGGGATGATCAATATCGACAGCCTGATCACCGGCGACTTCATGTATGCCCATGCCGGCAGCAACTATCTGGACAATCCCCAGCTGAAAAGCTTCTGGACCCGCATCCATGGCATCGCCGAGGAACTGGGGATCGACCTGCGCTCGAATCCCGGCCTGAACCCCGATTATCCCATCGATACCGGCTGCTGTTCGGACGGCGCCTCGTTCGAGGGGTTCGATATCCCGGTCCTGTGGCTGGAATCCACGAATTGGGAGATCGGCGACCTGGACGGCTATCAGCAGACCGAGAACCCGGCGATTCCGGGTGGGGCGACATGGCACGACCCCGAGACCGACAACTGGGATTTCCTGGAGGCCGCGCTTGGCGAGGAGCGCATTCCCCAGCGCCTGCAGGATTATTCGCTGCTGCTGACCCGGCTGCTGGTCGAGCTGACCGGCGCCGACCTGATCGCCTCGGCGCGCGAGGCGGGCGCGACCGGCTATCGGATGAGCGACCTGCTGACGCGCCATACCGGCGATCTGCGCGACCTGGCGCTGCGCGGGGCGGCGGGCCGCCTGGACGCCCCCGCCGAGATCGGCCGCCTTGCGCCGGTCCTGACCGTCGAGGGGGCGCTGCGCCCCGAGGGCAGCGACCACCTTGGCCAGGACGACGGCGCCTCGGCCCGGATCCTGCTGGGCGGCGCCTGGCAGATGAGCGAGACGCTGAGCCTCGGCGGCACGCTGGCCTATGGGCGCAGCAAGGACGACCTGACCGGCGGCGGGGACCTGACCGCCAAGGGGGCCGCGGTGGGGCTGGACCTGGCCTGGCGCTCGGATGCGTTCTGGGGGGTTGCCGGGCTGGGCTGGGGCAAGACCTCGCTGGAGGGCGGGCGCGATTTCGTGCTGATGTCGGGGCTGGACGTGGAGATCCTGCGCCGGCACCTGTCGGTCGATACCGATGCCTATACGCTGGGGGCCGGGTTCGAGGCGGGCTATGACCTGGAGACCGCCGACGGGCTGCGCTTCGGG
The DNA here is from genome assembly GCF_003709565.1 of Paracoccus sigandri. Classification (GTDB taxonomy): domain Bacteria; phylum Pseudomonadota; class Alphaproteobacteria; order Rhodobacterales; family Rhodobacteraceae; genus Paracoccus; species Paracoccus siganidrum. Next base: position 47,045 of record NZ_QNRC01000009.1, read on the forward strand.
CCGGTGCTGGGCTTCGACTATGCGCGCCATCGCATCAAGGGCTTCACCGAGGGCGGCGACCCGCGGCTGGGCATGACCCTGGCCGGGCAGCGCTTCGAGAGCGCCGAGATCGCCATCGGCGGCCGGCTCAGCAAGACCGCGACGCTTGGCGCCACGCCGGTCACCTTCTCGGCCAGGGCGGCCTTCGTGCACGAGCTGGCCGACGGCCTGCCAGAGCGGCTGGTGGTGACCGATTCCGCCGGCACCGCGCGCGAGATCGCCTTCGGCGAGACCGACAAGAACTTCGGCCGCCTGGGCGCCTCGGCCGAGTTCCAGCTGTCGCCCACGGCGCTTGGCTGGGTCTCGGTCAGCGGCCGGGTGGGCCATGACGCGGGCTCGCAGGCCGCCGTCGGCGCGGGGATGAGCATCCGCTTCTAGCCCGCGTGCCGGGCGGCGAAATCCGCGCGCCGCCCCTGCCCCTTCCCTGCGGGAACCTGCGGCCGCCGCGCGGGTTGGGTCCCCAGCGCAAGGCACGATGGCAGCACAGAAACCAGGGGGAGGCGATGACGACCCAGCCCTATTGCGGACCGGGCGCCGCGCCGGACCAGCTGTGGAGCAGCTGGAACGGCGATCCGGTGCTTCTGGCCGGGCTGGCGCTGGCCGGGGGTGCGCTGCTGCACGCGCGGCGCGGCCCGGCCTCGACGCTGGCGCTGGCCGCGCTGGTGGTGGCCTTCGTGTCGCCGCTCTGCGCGCTGACCGTGTCGCTGTTTTCCGCCCGCGCCGCGCATCACCTGCTGCTGGCGGGCGTGGCGGCGCCGGCCCTGGCGCTGGCCCTGCCCATCGCGCGGCGCCTGCCCGCCAGCCTGTCCGCCGCCGCGCTGGCGCTGGCCATGCTGGGCTGGCACCTGCCCGGCCTCTACGACGCGGCCTGGCGCCATGACGCGGTCTACTGGGCGATGCAGGCGGCGCTGCTGCTGCCCGCCTGGGCCTTCTGGTCGGCGGTGCTGACGCGCCCGGCCGACGCGGCCGCAACCCTTGGCCACGCGCTGCTGGTCGCCGCGCTGGCCGGGGTCATGGGGCTTCTGGGGGCGGTGCTGACCTTCGCGCCCCAGCCGCTTTACCTGCAGCACCTGGGCGGGGCCGCAGACTGGGGCATCGGCGCGCTGGACGACCAGCGGCTGGCCGGGCTGATCCTGTGGGTGCCGGGCTTCCTGCCGATGGCGGCGCTGGGGCTCGCGCTGCTGCGGCGCGGGTGGCAGCGGGGCCTCGCGGCATGATCGCCGCGCTGAATGCGGTCCATGTCGCCGCGATGCTGTGCTGGTGCGCGGGGCTGATCGCCCTGCCGCTGATGCTGATCGCCTATGGCCATGCGCGGCGGCAGGTGCGCTATTCCGAGTTCCGGCTGCTGACCCATTACGGCTATGTGGGCTTCGCCACGCCCGCCGCCGTGATCGCCGTCGCCGCCGGCACCGCGCTGATTTTCGCGGCCGGGGTGTTCGACCTGTGGTTCGCCGCCAAGCTGGCCTTCGTCAGCGGCATGGCCCTGACCCATGCCTGGATCGGCCACCTGATCGAGCAATCCGGCGAGAAGCGCCACCTCCGCCCCCCGGCCCGTCCCGGCCACCGCGGCTATCGGATGCCCTGGCCGGCATTGGCGCTGGCCGCGGGAATGTCCTGCATGATCGCGGTTCTGTGGCTGGTTCTTGCGAAACCGGACCTGGGCTGGCTGCGCGACCATCTGCCCGGCTTCATGCTGACGCCAAGGGGTCAGCTGCCATGATCCCGCTGCGTCCCGATCCGATAGTCGAAGACCAGCTTGCCGCCGTGCCAGCCGGTCACGGCGGTCATGCCCGCCCCCAGCGCCGAGATCATGACGCCGAAGGGCAGCACCGCCCCCTGCGGGTCGGGCAGGCGAAAGCCCCAGTTCAGCCCCAGCACCGACAGCAGCGTCACCGCCAGGATGAAATGCGTCCAGCTGGGCGCGCGGATGCGGATGCCGGGCACGATCAGCAGCTCGACCGTGCCGGTGATCCCGGCCAGCACGCCCATGGCGAAGCCGATCCCCGCCGTCCACAGCGCCACGCGCGGCCAGAAGGCTTCGGCCGACCACCAGTACATCGCATCCGCGCCAAGCGTCAGGAAGGCCAGCGCGATCGGGAAGGCCACCATCATCGCGTGCAGCGGGTGCCCGGCGATGGCGATCTTCGATTCGGTGTCGTCGAAGGCGGCATGTTCCTCGATCGGGTCGGCCAGCCGGCGCCGCTGCGCCCAAGTCCGCTTCTGTCGCATCCGCATTTCCCCCTGCTGTCCTGGGGGAAGCCGCTTGCCCTGCTTTCGGTTCCGCTTCTGGCCGGTTGCGACGGCCCGCTGAGCGCGCTTTCCCCCGCCGGCCCCGCCGCGCGCGAGATCGCGCTGCTGTGGTGGGCGATGCTGATCGGGGCGGCGCTGATCACCGCCCTGGTGCTGGTGCTGGTCGCGCTGGCCCTGCGGCGCGGCGCGGGGGGCACCTCCGAGCGACGCTGGACGATCCACTGGGGGCTGGGCTTCACCATGACGGTGCTGGCGCTGCTGCTGGGCTTCGGGCTGTGGACGGGCGAGCGGATGATCTCGCGCGCCGACGACGCGCTGCGCGTCGAGGCCGAGGCGCGGCAATGGGGCTGGCGCTTCACCCAGCCCGGCCCCGGCGGCGAAAGCGTGACGACCGAAGGCATCCTCTATGTCCCGGCCGGCGCGCCCTTCGACATCGTGCTGCGCTCGGCCGACGTGATCCACAGCTTCTGGGTGCCGCAGCTGGGCGGCAAGATGGACGCCATTCCGGGGCACGAGAACATCCACCGCCTGCAGGCCGACGCGCCGGGCCGCCACGAGGGGCTTTGCGCCGAATTCTGCGGGCTGGGCCATGCCGCCATGCGCTTCGAGGTGGTGGTCTACGACCCGGACGGCCCGCCGCCCGATTTCGCCTCGGCCCCGCCGCCCGCCGCCACCGGAGAGGGGTCATGACCGACACCGCCCATCCCGATCGCGGCCCTGCCCGCGCGCCGGCCGAGCCGATTACCGAGGACGCGCTGCAGATCGCGCCGAACCCGCCGCGCAGAGCCCTGCCGCTGCATCGGGAGCTGGACCGCGTCTGGTCCGACCTGCCGGGCTGGCGGGGCTTCTTCGCCTCGGTCAATCACAGCACGCTGGGGCTGCGCTTCATGGCGACCTCCTTCGTGTTCTTCGCCATCGGCGGGCTGCTGGCGATGATGATCCGGGCGCAGCTGGCCACGCGCGGCGGCGCCTTCCTGGACACCGCGCTCTATAACCAGATCTTCACGATGCATGGCAGCATCATGATGTTCCTGTTCGCCATCCCCATGCTGGAGGGGCTGGCGCTGTGGCTGCTGCCGAAGATCCTGGGCAGCCGGGACATGGCCTTCCCGCGCCTGTCGGCCTTCGGCTACTGGTGCTATCTGCTGGGCGGGGCGATCATCGTGCTGTCGCTGCTGGCGGGCGTGGCGCCGGATGGCGGCTGGTTCATGTATGTGCCGCTGTCGGGCAAGACCCATACGCCGGGGATCAATGCCGATGTCTGGCTCTTGGGCGTCACCTTCGTGGAAATCTCGGCCATCGCGGCGGCGGTCGAGATTGTCGTCACCATCCTGCGCTGCCGCGCCGCCGGGATGCCGCTGACGAGGATGCCGCTGATGGGCTGGTACATGCTGGGCACCGCGGCGATGATGCTGGTGGGCTTTCCGCCGCTGATCCTCGGCTCGGTCCTGCTGGAGATCGAGCGCGCCTTCGGCTGGCCCTTCTTCGACGTGCTGCGCGGCGGCGATCCGCTGCTGTGGCAGCACCTGTTCTGGCTGTTCGGCCATCCCGAGGTCTATATCATCTTCCTGCCCGCCGCGGGGGTGCTGTCGACCATCATCCCGGTCTTCGCGCGCACGCGGATCCTGGGCTATGGCGCCATCGTCGCGGCGGTCCTGGGGCTGGTCTTTTTGTCCTTCGGGCTGTGGGTGCATCACATGTTCACCGTCGGCATCCCGCATATGGCGTTGGCCTTCTTCTCGGCCGCCTCGGTGCTGGTGGCGGTGCCGACGGCGGTGCAGGTCTTCGCCTGGATCGGCACCATGTGGGCGGGCCGGGTCGAGCTGCGCCTGCCGATGCTGCATGTCATGGGCTTCTTCGCGACCTTCGTGATGGGCGGGCTGACCGGGGTGATGCTGGCCATCGTGCCCTTCAACTGGCAGGCCCATGACACGGCCTTCGTCACCGCGCATCTGCATTACGTCCTGATCGGCGGCTTCGTCTTTCCGATGATGGCGGCGGTCAGCTACTGGATGCCGGTGATCTGCGGGCGCTGGCGGGTCCGCGCGCTGGGAGAGGCGGCGTTCTGGCTGATCCTGATCGGCTTCCACGGCACCTTCCTGCTGATGCACCTGACCGGGCTTCTGGGAATGCCGCGCCGGATCGACCGCTATCCCGGTAACCCGGAATGGGAATGGCTGAACCTGGTCTCCTCGGGCTTCGGCATGGTCATGGCGGCGGGCTTCGCGCTGTTCGCCTTCGACCTGGTGCTGCAATACCTGTTCGGCCGGCGCAGCCACCGCAACCCCTGGGGGGCGCCGACGCTGGACTGGGCGATGGCCCTGCCCGCGCCCTCCTACAACTTCGCCTCGCTGCCGGGGCCGGGGCGCGACCATGCCGATGCGCTGCTGTCGCTGGCCGGGGGCGAGGGGCTGCTGCCCGGCGCGCCCCGCGGCCAGCGCGAGATCCTGGTGGTCGAGCCCGGCTCGGGCCGGCCGGAACATGTCGCGGTGCTGCCCGGCAACACGCTGCTGCCGCTGGCCACGGCGCTGGCGGTGGGCAGCTTCTTCGCGCTGATGCTGGCCGGGCTCTACTGGCTGACGCCGCTGTCGATGGCGGCGGTGCTGTGGACGGGCTGGCAATGGGGGCACCTGATGGGCACCGACCGCGCCCATCCCCCGGTCCGGGTCGCGCCCGGTCTGGAACTGCCGCTGCATTGGCAGGTCCGCCCGACGCTTGCCTGGCAGGGAACGGTCGCGCTGCTGGTCGCCGATGGCGCGCTCTATGTCTCGCTGCTGTTCGGGGTCGGCTTTCTGGGCGTGGTGGCGCCGATGTGGCCGGCGCCGGACAGCGGGCTGGGCCTGGGCGCGGCGCTGCTGGCGGGCCTGGCGCTGCTGTCCATGGCGGCCGGATCGCTGGCCGCGCGCCGGGCCGAGGCGCGCCGCGACCGCCCCGCCGCCGCCCGCCTGGCGCTGAGCGGCCTGCTGGCGGCGGTGCTGGCGCTGGCCTGCCTGGCCGGGCTGGCCGCGCTGCTGGACGATCCGGCGCGCCATGCCCGCGACGCGCTGCGGGCGGTGACGCTGGGGCTGGCGGGCTTTCACGGCATCGTCGCGCTGATGCTGGCGCTGCGCAGCCTGGCGGATGCGCGGCAGGGCCGGCTGGGCACGGGGCGGCGCGGCGCGATTCCCGCCTGGCGGCTGTTCCAGGACTTCTGGCTGGCGACATCGGTGCTGTCGGTCGGGCTGGTCCTGCTGCAGGAGGCCGGCTGATGGGCGGACTTGCGCGGATGCTGGCCGGGCCGGTCCTGTGGGCGGTGCTGTTCTCGGCCGTCTATGCGCTGCACGGGCTGGGCTGCGAATGGGGCTGGCAGGCCCGGCCGACGCCGCTTGGGCCGCTGCATCCGCTGGCGATGCGGCTTCTGTGGCTGGCCGGGCTGGCGGGGCATCTTGCGCTGATCCTCGGCAATCATGGGACGGGTAGGCGCGGCGCCGCGCTGGTCCGGGCGGGCAACTGGATCGGCTTCACCTCCAGCCTCGTGACCCTGTTTCCGCTGGTCGCGACATCCAGCTGCGCGGCGGGTTGACCGGCCCAAGAACCGGCCAGAGAGGGGTGGAAGCCCGCGACGGGTCTGCTATCCTCGGCCCCGCCCCAAGGACCGTAAACCGATATGACGACAGAACCCGCCATGGCGGCAGAGGGACGGCGCGGCCAGCGGCAGATGTCGCTGACGCCCGAGCTGGTCGCCCTGACCCTGCGGCCCGAGCCCGACCTGGGCCCCGAACCCGGCTGGACCCCGCTGACCGAAGCGGAACTGGACGAGCTGTCCCGCCGCGTCGAGGCCGAATGCGGGGACGGGCCGCTGTGGCTGTTCGCCTATGGGTCGCTGATCTGGAAGCCGGATTTCGACGCCACCGACCATCGCCGCGCCAGCGCCTTCGGCTGGCACCGCTCGTTCTGCCTGAAGATGAACCGCTGGCGCGGCTCGCCCCGGCAATACGGGCTGATGATGGCGCTGGAGCGCGGCGGGCGCTGCGACGGCGTGATCTATCGCCTGCCCGACCGGGATCGCCTGGCGCAGATCCGCCGCGTGCTTTTCCGGGAAATCCGCTTTCACCAGAATATAGGCATGCTGCGCTGGATCCCGGTCCGGACCGAGACGGGCCATGCCCGCGCGCTGGTCTTCTGGGCCGGCCCGAAAGGGGATCGCATCGCCAGCCGGATGCCGCTGGATCAGGTGGCCCATGTGCTGGCCCGCGCCTGCGGCCCGGCGGGGTCCTGCGCGGAATACCTGTTCAACACCGTCCAGCATCTGCGCGAATTCGGCATCCACGATCGCAACCTGTGGCGCCTTCAGGACCTGGTCGCGCAGGAGATCCGCGCGTTGCACCGCCCCTCCTGCATGGCCGCGGGCGGCTGACGGTTCCGCGCGGCGCCGGATGCAGGCGGTGGTTTCGCGCCGGACGGCTTGCGCGTGCCCGCCGTTGGGCGTATCGGACGCCCTGGGCGGCCCCGACGCGGCGGCAGCCCAGATGCTTCGCCGCCGGATCGCCGGCAATTTGCGAATGATGTGAGGACGATGCATTCAGCAAGGCGCGGGGTTTCCCGCGCGGCATTCTGCAAGGACGTTCCACTTTCCCGGCCAGCCTTCGCCAGCCCTTTCCCCTGTTCGCGTGCGGCCTTTCGCCGCGCCCCTATCGGAAGGACTGCGGATGAACATTCGCCCGGATGACAATGGCCAGCATGGCGCGCAGCCCGATGCCGCGGATTGCCTGTTTTCCTTCGACGGCCCCGGCGGGGCGATCGCCGGCCACGGCCCGGCGCGGGCCATCGAGCGCGGCCCCGCCGCCACGCTGGAGGACCGGCTGGCCCGCGCGATGGGCAACGAGGCCGCCCGGCAGGGCGCGGTGATCGGCGGCGCGCTGCCCTTCGACAAGCAGGATCATGACTGCCTGTGGCAGGCGGTCTCGCTGTCCTTCGCGCCGGCGCGCGCGGGCGGCGCAGGACCGGAGGCGGAACCCGCGCTGCCCGCCATCCGCGCGCTGCGCCCCGAACCCCCGGCGACGGATTTCGCCGATGCCGTGGCCCGCGCGCTGCGGATCATGGGCGAGGAGGCCGGCGGCCCGGACGCGCTGGCCAAGATCGTGCTGTCGCGCAGCCTGGCCATCGAGGCCGAAAGCCCCCTGCCCCTGCCCGCCATCCTTTCGCGGCTGGCCCGGGACCGCAGCGTCACCACCTTCCGCACCCGCCTGCCCGGCGGTCCCGATCATGCGCTGGTCGGCGCCACGCCCGAGCTGCTGCTGCGCAAGTCGGGCGACCGGATCGCCTCGCACCCGCTGGCGGGCTCGGCCCGGCGCAGCCCCGATCCGGCCCAGGACCGCGCCGCCGCCGAGGCGCTGTCGCGCTCGGACAAGGACCGGCGCGAACATCGGCTGGTGGTGGAATACATCCTCGACTTGCTGGCGCCCTTCTGCCGCGATCTGACCTGCCCCGAGGGCACCAGGCTGACCCATACCCGCGGCATGTGGCACCTGGGCACGCGGATCGAGGGGCAACTCAACGACGACACCATCCCCGCGGTGCTGCTGGCCGCAGGGCTGCATCCGACGCCGGCGGTCTGCGGCCTGCCGGTCGCCCGCGCGGCGGCGCTGATCAGGGCGCTGGAGCCGGTCCCGCGCGGCTTCTATGCCGGGGCGGCGGGCTGGTGCGACGCGCGCGGCGACGGCGCCTGGTTCGTGGCGATCCGCTGCGCCGAGATCCGCGGCGCCTTCGCGCGGCTGCATGCCGGGGCGGGGATCGTGCCCGGCTCGGCCCCGATGGCCGAGGCGGCCGAGACCGGCGCCAAGTTCGGCGCCCTGCTGGCCGCGCTGGGTTTGCCGCGGGATGCCGGAATGGCCGGCGTGGACATGCCCGGATAACGACGACAGACGAAGGTGACACCGATGGCCCTGCCGAAGATCCCCGCCTATGCGCTGCCCGAAGCGCCCCTGCCGCCCTCGCGCGCGCCCTGGCAGCTGCAAGGCGACCGCGCGGCGCTGCTGGTCCATGACATGCAGCGCTATTTCTGCGCCGCCTTCCCGGACGGCTCTGCGCCGCTGGCCCCGGCCACCCGCAATATCGCGCGGCTGATCGCGGCGGCGCGGGCGGCGGGGATGCCGGTCTTCTATACCGCGCAGCGCGGCGACCAGTTCCGCCCCGACCGGGGCCTGCAGGCCGACCTGTGGGGACCGGGGATGAGCGCCCTGCCCGAGCACGAGGAGATCCTGCCCGAACTGGCCCCGGCGCCGGGCGATCATGTGCTGGTGAAGCATCGCTACAGCGCCTTCCAGCGCTCGAACCTGGATCACCTGATGCGCGCGCGCGGCCGCGACCAGCTGATCGTGACCGGGATCTATGCCCATATCGGCTGTCTCGCCACCGCCGCCGAGGCCTTCCAGCGCGACATCCAGCCCTTCGCCATCGCCGATGCCCAGGCCGATTTCAGCCGCGCGAAACATGACATGGCGATGGAATGGATCGCCGGCTGCTGCGGTGTCGTCGCGACGACCGAGCAAGCGCTGAAGATCATTCGAAAATAAGGGGTAACGGTATGAATCTGACAGGCTTTCAAGACCGCCTGGCCATCGTGACGGGCGCCGCGGGCGGGATCGGGCAGGCCATCGTCGCCGCGCTGCACGCGGCCGGCGCCCGCGTCGTCGCGACCGACATGCCCGAGGCGCTGGAGCAGGCCGGCGTCGCGGATGCCGAGAACCTGGTCTGGCGCCCGCTGGACGTGCGCGACGGCGCGTCCGATGCGCTGGTCGCCGAGGCCGAGGCGCGGTTCGGCCCGCTGATGCTGGGCGTCCATGCGGCCGGGATCGTCTCGACCCTGCCGCTGCTGGACAGCCCGGCCGAGGAATGGGATCGCGTCATGGGCATCAACGCGGGCGGGGTCTTCAACGTCGCGACCGCCTTCGGCCGGGCGATGCGGCGGCATGGCAAGGGCGGCGCGATCGTCGTGGTCGGCTCGAACGCGGCGGGGATTCCGCGCATGAACATGGGCGTCTACGCGGCCTCGAAGGCGGCGGCGACGATGCTGACCCGCTGCCTGGGGCTGGAGCTGGCCCAGCACGGCATCCGCTGCAACATCGTCGCCCCCGGCTCGACCCTGACGCCGATGCAGACCGGCATGTGGCAGGACGGGAACGGCGCGGCGCGGGTCATCGCCGGCGACGGGCCCAGCTTCCGCACCGGCATCCCGCTTGGCAAGCTGGCCAGTCCCGAGGATATCGCCGCCTCGGTCATGTATCTGCTGTCGGAACAGGCCGGCCATGTCACCATGGCCGACATCTATGTCGATGGCGGCGCGACCCTGCGCGCCTGAGCCGCGCCGCTATCCCCCGGCGTGACGGCGGCGCTGGCGCAGGAAGGCGGCGACCGCGACCAGCCAGAGCACCGCCAGCGCGAACCATGTCAGCGCATAGCCCAGGTGGCTGTTGCGGAAATGGACCACCGTCAGCCCGCCGACGGGCAATGCCTGCGGATCGGGCCCCGCCGCCGCGTCCAGGAACCAGGGCGCGACCGGCCCCAGGTCCTGCGCGGCAGCGATGGCGGCGGTGTCGCGCGAATACCAGCGCCCGGCCTCGGGGTCGTTGCGGCGCAGGAAGGCGCCCTCCGGCTGGCTGAGACGCAGAAGCCCCTGGACCGTCGCGGCCCCCCGCGGCGGCGGCCAGTCGGCGGGATCGCGGCGATCCAAGGGCACGAAGCCGCGATTGACCAGGGCGCGCCAGCCGTCCTCGGCCTGAAACGGCGTCATCACCCAGAAGCCCGCGCCGCGATCCGTGACCGCCTGTACCAGCGTATCGCCGCCCGGCAGATAGCGCCCCGACAGCGTGACGCGGCGGTATTCGTCGCGGTCGCGATCCAGCCCCGGCCATTCGGCGGGTCCCGGCGCGGGCTGCGGTTCGGCCTGCAGCCGCGCCTCGACCCGCGCGATCAGGTCGGTCTTCCAGGCCAGCCGCTGGACCTGCCAGAGGCCCAGCCCCACGAAGCCGGCAAGAACCGCCAGCACCGCCAGCCCGGCCGCCGCGCGCGCGAAAGCGGAAGGGGAAGGGGAACGCCCCGCCCCCGTCCCGCCCGCGCCGCCGGTCACGATCCGAAGCCCTGCAGGTCGTGGTTCATCTGCGGCATCATGTTGGTGTTCAGGTGATACATGACCCACAGCGAGCCGGCCAGCATGATGACCACGACGATGACCGTGAAGATGGTGGACAACAGCGTCCAGCCCTGCTCTTGCCGGCCGTTCATGTGCAAGAAGAAGACCATGTGGACCAGGATCTGGGCGATGGCGAAGCCCATCACCAGCAGCGCGGTCAGGGTGCGGTTCTCGAACCCGCCGGCCATGACCAGGCCGAAGGGGATCGCGGTCAGGATCACCGACAGCACGAAGCCCTTGAGATAGGAGGCATGGCTGCCGTGGTCCTGGTCCGAATGGTCGTCATGCGGATGCGCGTGTTCGGCGGACATCAGATCATCCCCAGCAGATAGACGAAGGTGAAGACGCCGATCCAGATGACGTCGAGGAAATGCCAGAACATCGACAGGCAGGCCATGCGCCGCCGGTTGGCCGCGATCAGCCCCTTCTGGGTGATCTGCACCATCAGCGTCACCAGCCAGATCGAGCCGAAGGCGACATGCAGCCCATGGGTGCCGACCAGCGCGAAGAAGGCCGACAGGAAGCCCGAACGGTGCGGCCCGGCGCCCAGATGGATCAGGTGGCGGAACTCGTAGATCTCGATGGCCAGGAAGCACAGGCCGAAGAACAGCGTCACCGCCAGCCAGCGCAGCGTGCCGCGCTGGTCGCCCCGGCCCATAGCCAGCATCGCGAAGCCGAAGGTGATCGAGGAGAACAGCAGCATCGCCGTGTTCAGCGCGATCAGGTTCAGGTCGAACAGGTCCTTGGGCCCCGGCCCCGCCGCATAGTTCGCGCCCAGGACGCCATAGACGGCGAAGAGGACGGCGAACATCAGGCAGTCGCTCATCAGGTAGATCCAGAAGCCCAGGCTGGTCGAGGCGCCCTCTTCATGGTGATGCGGCTCGGTGTCCCAGAACTTTCCGGGCGGAACGGCGGTTGCGGTCATGCTCATGGCTCAGGCCCCCTGCGCCAATGCGCGACTGCGGGCATCCTCGACCGCGCGGACCTGCTCGGCGGGGATGTGATAGTCGCGGTTGTAGTTGAAGCTATGGGCGATCGAGACGGCGAGAATGGCCAGGAAGCCGAGCGCCGCCAGCCACCAGATGTACCAGACCAGCGCCAGGCCGCAGATCGTCGACAGGGCAGCCAGGACCACCCCGGCGCCGGTGTTCCGCGGCATGTGGATCGGCAGGAAGCCCGCGGCATCGGGCCGGGTGGCGCCGGCCTTCTTCATCTCCCACCAGGCGTCCAGCCCGTGGACGACCGGCGAAAAGGCGAAGTTGTAATCCGGCGGCGGCGAGGAGGTCGCCCATTCCAGCGTGCGCCCGTCCCAGGGATCGCCGGTCACGTCGCGGTTCAGCTGGCGTTTGCGGATCGAGACGGCGAACTGCACGAACATCGCGGCGATGCCGATGGCGATCAGCACCGCGCCAAGCGCGGCGATGGCGAACCAGATCCGCAGGTCGGGATCGTCGAAGACCCGCAGCCGCCGCGTCACGCCCATCAGGCCCAGCACGTAAAGCGGCATGAAGGCGAACCAGAAGCCGACGACCCAGAACCAGAACGAGACCTTGCCCCAGAACACGTCCAGCTTGTAGCCGAACGCCTTGGGCCACCAGAAATTGATCGCGGCAAAGCAGCCGAACAGCACGCCGCCGATGATGACGTTATGGAAATGCGCGACCAGGAACAGCGAGTTGTGCAGCACGAAATCGGCAGGCGGCACCGCCAGCAGCACGCCGGTCATGCCGCCGACGGTGAAGGTCAGCATGAAGGCCACGGTCCACATCATCGGCAGCTCGAACCGGATGCGGCCGCCATACATGGTGAACAGCCAGTTGAAGAGCTTCGCCCCCGTCGGGATCGAGATGATCATCGTCGTGATCCCGAAGAACGAGTTCACCGAGGCGCCCGAGCCCATGGTGAAGAAATGATGCAGCCAGACCAGATAGGACAGGATGGTGATGCAGACCGTCGCATAGACCATCGAGGAATAGCCGAACAGCCGCTTGCCCGAGAAGGTCGAGGTGACTTCGGAAAACACCCCGAACAGCGGCAGGATCAGGATATAGACCTCGGGATGGCCCCAGATCCAGATGAGGTTGATATACATCATCGGATTGCCGCCAAGGTCGTTGGTGAAGAAATTCGTGCCGACATAGCGGTCCAGCGTCAGCAGGACCAGCGTCGCGGTCAGCACCGGGAAGGAGGCGACGATCAGGATGTTGGTGCAGAGCGAGGTCCAGGTGAAGACCGGCATCCGCATCATGGTCATGCCCGGCGCGCGCATCTTGACGATGGTCACCACCAGGTTGATCCCCGACAGCGTCGTCCCCACGCCCGCGACCTGCAGCCCCCAGATGTAATAGTCCACCCCGACCCAGGGGCTGTAGCCGATGCCCGACAGCGGCGGGAAGGCCAGCCAGCCGGTCTGCGCGAACTCTCCCACGAACAGCGAGACCATGACGATCACCGCCCCGCCCGCCGTCATCCAGAACGAGAAGTTGTTCAGGAACGGGAAGGACACGTCGCGGGCGCCGATCTGCAGGGGCACGACATAGTTCATCAGCCCGGTGACGAAGGGCATCGCCACGAAGAAGATCATGATGACGCCATGGGCCGTGAAGATCTGGTCGTAGTGATGGCTGTTCAGATAGCCCTCGGAGCCGCCGAAGGCCCAGACCTGCTGCAGCCGCATCATCACCGCGTCGGCGAATCCGCGCACCAGCATGACCAGCGCCAGGATGATGTACATGATGCCGATCTTCTTGTGATCGACGCTCGTGAACCATTCCCGCCACAGCCAGCCCCACAGCCGATAGCGGGTCAGCGCCGCCAGCAGCCCGATCCCGCCAAGCGCCACGACCACGAAGGTCGCCCAGACGATCGGGTCATGCGGGATGGCGTCCCAGTTCAGGCGTCCCAGAAGAAAGGTCGTTTCGTTCGAAGCTGTTGCCATGTCCTCGTCCGATCAGAGATTGTGCCCGTCGCCGCCGCGGGCCTTGGCGGCCATCGGGTTGGCGAGGGTGATTTCGCTTGTCGCGGCCCTGCCGAACAGGCCGGCGGGCGGCTCCATGCCGCGGCCGCGCAGGGGGGCGGGATCCGCAAGGCTGCGCGCCTCGACCGAGGCATTGCCGAACATCAGCGCGGAATCCTCGGGCGTGCAGAAGGACAGGACCTGGAACGGCTCCCATCCCAGGACCGGGGCGCGGGTGCCGCGGCGCTTGAACTTGTCATAGGTCAGCGCGGCCATGTTCATGGTGCCCGCCAGCCCGGCGCCGCCCTCGGCATCCACGGCCATCATCTCGGCCATGCACATCTTGCCCTCCTCGACGCACATGTTGACGATGCGCGGGAACAGGTGCGGATCGACCTGCGCGAAGCCCATCGGGGCGACGTTCTGGCTGGGCGCCTCAAGCTCCAGATAGCGGGCGCGGTCCAGCATCTCGCCGCCGGCGCGCAGGGTCTGGACCCAGTCGTCGAAGCCCGCATCGTCGGTGGCATGGGCCGCGAAATGCATCCCCGAAAAGCCCGCCCCCGAATAATGCGAGGCGATGCCCTTGTAGCCGCCCGGCTGGTTCATGACGCCGTGCAGCGTCGTCTCCATCCCCGGCATGGCATAGATCATCCCCGCCATGGCCGGGATGTAGAAGGCATTCATCACCGAGGAGGAGGTCAGCCGGAACTCGACCGGGCGGTCCACCGGCAGGGTCAGCTCATTGACCGAGGCGACGCCCTGCTGCGGATAGATGAACAGCCATTTCCAGTCCAGCGCGACGACCTCGACCCTCAAAACCTCGTGATCCTCGGTCACTTCCTGCCCCGGCGCGACCCGGCTCAGCGGCCGGTAGGGGTCCAGCAGATGCGTGCCCACCCAGGTCAGCGCGCCAAGCGAGACGACGATCAACAGCGGCGCGGACCAGATCAGCAGTTCCAGCTTGGTCGAATGGTCCCAGTCGGGCATGTAGCGCGCCTGGTGGTTCTTCGCCCTGTATTTCCACGCGAAAAAGGCGGTCATCGCCATCACCGGAACGATGATGACCAGCATCAGCAGGGTCGAGATCACCAGCAGGTCGCGCTGCTGGGCGGCGACGTCCCCTGCGGGGGCCAGCACCTCGGCCTTGCACCCGGCAAGCAGGACAAGAACTGAAAGCCACCCGAGTCGCCCCGGTTTTGCCATGTGTTTCATTGATTTATCCGCGTTCCTGTTCCATGGGCGCCAATCGCGAAGCCGACAGGACACCCCGGCAAGTAGGGGATTCGTTAATCCGCCGGGCCGCCGGGGAATATGCGTCGTTTTGTCATATGCCCTGTCCGCGCCTCTCGGGTCAGGACATCAGGACGCCGCCGATGCGCCCCGTCCAGCGGGCTTTCGGCACGGTTCTGGACCAGATCGGGGTCGCTTTCATGTCAGGCCATTCCATCTCCGCGCCGGGTGCGGGCCGCGGTTCCGCGAAATCCGGCAACGACGCCAGCCACAGCGTTTCCCCCTCGGACATCGCCGTGGGGGTCATCATCGGGCGGACATCCGAGTTCTTCGACTTCTTCGTCTTCGCCATCGCCTCGGTGATCGTCTTCCCGCAGCGGATCTTTCCCTTCCTGGACCCGCTGACCGGGACGCTCTGTTCCTTCGCGCTGCTGGCGCTGGCCTTCGTCGCCCGCCCGATCGGCAGCCTCATCTTCATGAACATCGACCGCCGCCACGGCCGGGTGGCCAAGCTGACCACGGCGCTGTTCCTGATGGGCACCGCCACCGTCGCCATGGGCCTGGTCCCCAGCCACGAGACGGCGGGCATCTGGGCCGCGGTCATCCTGGCGGTGTTGCGCATCGGCCAGGGCCTGGCGCTTGGCGGGGCCTGGGACGGGATGCCCGCGCTTCTGGCGCTGAACGCGCCGGCCGGGCGGCGCGGGCGCTATGCGATGGTGCCGCAGCTGGGCGCGCCGATCGGGCTGATCGTCGCCAGCCTGCTCTTCGCCTATCTGATCGCCAGCCTGACGGCCGAGGATTTCCTGTCCTGGGGCTGGCGCTATCCCTTCTTCGTGGCCTTCGCGGTCAACGTGGTCGCGCTTTTCGCGCGGCTGCGGATCGTCGCCACCGACGAATTCGCCCAGCTCTACGAATCCCGCGAATTGCAGCCGACCCGCATCCGCACGACCCTGCGGCAGGACGGCCGGACCATCCTGCTGGGCATCTTCGTGCCGCTGGCGACCTTCGCGATGTTCCACATGGTGACGGTCTATCCGCTGTCCTGGATCTTCCTCTATACCGACGAGACGATGCTGCGCTTCCTGGTGATCGAGGCCGTGGCCGCCTGTTTCGGCATCCTGGCCGTGCTGGCCTCGGGCTGGCTGGCCGACCGTTTCGGCCGACAGCGGCTGCTGTTCTGGACGGCGCTGATGATCGGCGGATTCGCGATCCTGGCGCCCTTGCTGCTGTCGGCGGGCCATGGCGGCGAGATCGTCTACATGCTCAGCGGGTTCACCATCCTGGGGCTCAGCTTCGGCCAGTCCTCGGGCGCGGTCGGCTCGCTGTTCGAGCCGCGCAACCGCTATACCGGCTCGGCCATCGTGTCGGATCTGTCCTGGATGTTCGGCGCCGGCTTTGCGCCCCTGACGGCGCTGGTGCTGTCGACATGGCTGGGCCTGCCGGCCGCCGGGCTCTACCTGCTGTCGGGGGCGGTCTGCTCGGTCGTGGCGATCTGGCTGGCGGGGCGGCTGGACTTCAGGACCGGCGCCTGAGCCGGTCCCTCGTTTCGCCCCCCGTCAATCCGTCCCCGCATCGCGCGGGGCATAGATGTGGTCGCGCGTGAAGGGATAGTCGGCATGGGCGCCGGCCATGCCCGAGGGCGCGTCGGGAGCGTCCGGCCGGGTCATCAGGATCTGATAGAGCGAGGTCCAGTTCTCCTCGAAGGCCAGGGCGCAACCGGCCAGATACAGGCGGAAGGCGCGCAGGGTCCGGGCGGCGCGCTCGCGGTCGCTGCCGCGGCGCAGGACCTCCTCGGCCTCGGCCAGATGCGCCTCCAGCCCGTCCGACCAGGCCCAGAGCGTGCGCGCATAATGCGGGCGCAGGTTCTCGGTATCGACCATCTCCATCCCGGCCTGCGACAGCAGCCGGATCGCGTGGCTGACATGGACCAGCTCGCCGCCGGGGAAGATGAACTTCTCGATGAAATCGCCCAAGCCCCCGCCGACGATGGCCTCGTCCAGCCCGGTCAGGGTGATGCCGTGGTTCAGCGCCAACCCGCCCGGACGCAGCAGATCAAGCAGGGTGCGGAAATAGGCCGGCAGGTTGGCGCGGCCCACATGCTCGAACATGCCGACCGAGGCCAGCTTGTCGAAGGGCTGATCGGGCCGCAGGTCGCGATAGTCGCAAAGCTGGATACGGACCCGCCCCGACAGGCCCTTGCGGTCGATCATGCGCGAGACGTGGTCGAACTGGTTGCGCGACAGGGTGATGCCGATCGCATCGACCCCGTAATGTTCGGCCGCGTGGAACAGAAGCCCGCCCCAGCCCGCGCCGATATCCACGAAACGCTCGCCCGGCCGCAGGTCCAGCTTGCGGCAAATATGGTCCAGCTTGGCCAGCTGCGCCTGGGCCAGGTCCATGTCGGGATCGCGGAAATAGGCGCAGGAATAGACCCGCAGCGGGTCCAGCCAGATGGCATAGAAATCGTCCGAGATGTCATAGTGGAAGCGGATCTGCTCGGCATCCTTGCTGCGGCTGTGATGCAGGATCGAGCCGATGCTCCACCACAGGCGCTGCCAGGGCCGGGGCCGGATCGCCTGCCCGTCATCGGGCACCAGCGCCGCCACGACCCGCATCAGGTCGCGCATCCCGCCGCGGATCTCGACCCGGCCATGCACGATCTCGGCGGCCAAGGCGCCCAGGTCGCCCCGCGCCAGCGTGCCAAGCGCGGCGGTCTCGCGGAATTCGATCTCGGCCGGCGCCTGCGCGGCGCCCAGCACCTTGCCCGAGGGCAGCCGCACCCGCAGCGGCGCGGGCAGCCGCCCCAGCTTGGATGCGATGATCTGGTCAACAGCCGACATGAAACACCTCATGCTTGCAAGTTGGACGTGACGCGAATTGCGGCTGCGACAGGTCATGCATGGCTGCTGCCGGCGCGGCAATTCGTCGATGCAATCGGAACCAGTGCCTCATGATGAAGGGCTTGGATCGGCAAAGGCAACCCGTCCGCCCGCCGATCGGGTTTGCAGATGATGCATTTTGGCCGCATCGGCACGGATACGCTCATCATCGGGCGGGCGCGCCGGTCGCCCGTGGCGAACTGGGTGATTGACGCGGCCGGGGCCGCGATGTCTGTTGCGCAGGCAAGGGCGGACCAGCGCCGCACAAGGAGGACAGATCGCATGGCCGAGCGGAAAAGCATCTATGATTTCGGGCTGGATCCCAATCCGGCGAATTTCGTGCAGCTTTCGCCGCTGTCCTTCATCGCCCGCACGGCCGAGGTCTATCCCGACCTGCCCGCCGTGGTCTACGGCGATGTCCGCCGCGACTGGGCCGAAACCTATCGGCGCACGCGGGCGATGGCCTCGGCGCTGGCGCGGCGCGGGGTCGGGCGCGGCGACACGGTCTCGGTCATCGCCGCCAACATCCCCGAGATGTTCGAGCTGCATTTCGCCGTGCCGATGACGCAGGCGGTGCTGAACACGATCAACACGCGGCTGGACGCCGAGACGATCGCCTTCATCCTCAACCATGCCGAGGCGGGCGTGCTGTTCGTCGATCCCGAATTCGCCGAGCTGGCCGAGCGCGCCGTGCGCATCGCCCACCGGCCCGACCTGCTGGTCGTCGACATCCAGGATCCCGGCTTCCAGGACGCCCGCCGCATCGGCCGCGCCACCTATGACGAATTGCTGGCCGAGGGCGACCCGGATTTCGCCTGGTCCCTGCCCGACAGCGAATGGGACGCGATCAGCCTGAACTATACCTCGGGCACGACGGGCGATCCGAAGGGCGTCGTCTATCACCATCGCGGCGCGGCGCTGAACGCGCTGACCAACATCCTGACCTGGGACATGGGCCAGCACGCGCGCTATCTGTGGACGCTGCCGATGTTCCACTGCAACGGCTGGTGCTTTCCCTGGACCATCGCGGCCAATGCCGGGCTGTGCGTCTGCCTGCGCGCGGTCCGGGCCGAGCCGATCTTCCAGCTGATCCGGGACGAGAAGGTGACGCATTTCTGCGGCGCTCCGATCGTTCTGAACATGCTGGTCCATGCCCCTGACGAGCTTAAGGATTTCAGCCACGAGGTGAAGGTGATGACCGCCGGGGCGCCGCCCCCCGCCGCCGTCATCGCCAGGATGGAGGCGATGGGCGTCGAGGTCACGCAGGTCTACGGCCTGACCGAGACCTACGGCCCCTCGGTCGTCAGCGCCTGGCAGCCGAAATGGGAAGGCATCGCGGGCGAGGAACGCGCCCGGCTGAAGGCGCGGCAGGGCGTGCGCTACCTGGCGCTGGAGGGGCTGATGGTCGCCGATCCCGACACGATGCAGCCGGTGCCCCCGGACGGCCGGACCATCGGCGAGATCTTCATGCGCGGCAACGTGGTGATGAAGGGCTATGTGAAGAACCCCAGCGCAACCGAAAGGGCGTTCCGCGGCGGCTGGTTCGCCTCGGGCGACCTGGCGGTGATGCATCCCGACGGCTATGTCGAGATCAAGGACCGCTCGAAGGACATCATCATCTCGGGCGGCGAGAACATCTCCTCGGTCGAGGTCGAGGACGTGCTGTATCGCCATCCCGCGATCATGGAGGCCGCCGTCGTCGCCCGCCCGGACGAGACCTGGGGCGAGACGCCCTGCGCCTTCGTCACGCCCAAACCCGGCGAGGCGCTGTCCGAGGAGGAGGTGATCGCCTTCTGCCGCGCCAACATGGCCCGCTTCAAGGTGCCGAAGACCGTGGTCTTCACCGACCTGCCCAAGACCTCGACCGGCAAGGTGCAGAAATTCCTGTTGCGCGACCGCGCCCGCGAGCTGGGCGAGAAGGCCTGAGAGGGCGGCGGCGGGCGCCGCCCCCTTCGTTCAGCCGATATGGTCATGGGTCGGCACGACCTTCGCATAGGCGAAGGCCAGGGCCGACATCAGCGTCGCATGGGCCTGCTCGGCGGGCACCCTGGTATCGCCGAATTCCAGATCGCAGGTCGCGCAGGCGTCATGGACGACCGTCACCTCATAACCCAGGTCGGCGGCCGCGCGGGCGGTGGCGTCGATGCACATGTGGCTCATCGCGCCGACGATCACCACCTGGCCGACGCCGGCTTCCTCCAGCACCTGTTTCAGCGCGCTTTCCCGGAAGGAATTGGGGAAATGCTTGGTGACGATCGCCTCGCCCTGCAGCGGCGCGACGTCGGGGATGATCTCGGCCCCCTCGGACCCGGCGGCGAAGAACGGCGCGTCGGGGCCGGTGAATTCATGGCGGACATGGACGACCGGCTCGCCCCGGTTGCGGCTGGCCT
Organism: Paracoccus sigandri; assembly: GCF_003709565.1. Lineage (GTDB taxonomy): Bacteria > Pseudomonadota > Alphaproteobacteria > Rhodobacterales > Rhodobacteraceae > Paracoccus > Paracoccus siganidrum. The sequence continues at coordinate 66,959 of NZ_QNRC01000009.1, forward strand.
CGATGACGCGGGCGGCATTGGCCACCGCCGCGTCGATGCCGCTCAGCGGCATCCTTCCCGTGCCCAGATAGTCTCGTTGCAGATCGACCACGATGGTCGCGCGTTTGCTCATGCGCCCTTCTCCCTTTCGATGACGAAGCCCCCGTTCCTTCCTGCCCCAGGGGCAGGCCGCTTGCCAACTGACAAAATCGGCACAGGCGGGCGGGGCCGCGCGAAAGGCTATCCGGCCGGGGCGTCGCCGGTATCGACCTCGACCACCACCGACAGGCCGGGGGCTAGGTACTGCGCCATCTCCTGCCCAGGATCGATCGAGATCCGCACCGGCAGGCGCTGCGCGATCTTGGTGAAGTTGCCGGTCGCGTTGTTGCCCGCCAGCAGGCTGTATTCCGAGGCCGTGGCGGGCGAGAAGGACTGGACCCGGCCGGTGAAGGCGCGGCCCTGCAGCGCATCGACGGTGAAACGCACCCTTTCGCCTTCGCGCAGCCCGTGCAGCCCGGTTTCCTTGAAATTCGCGATGATCCAGACATCGCTGCCGACATGGGAAACCAGCCCTGTGCCCGCCGCGACATATTGCCCGACCCGGACCGAGATCTGGCCCAGCCGCCCGTCGGCGGGGGCGCGGATCGCGGTATTGTCCAGGTCGATCCGGGCCAGCTGGACGGCGGCCTCGGCACCGGCGATCTCGGCCTTGCGGGCGGACAGGGCCACGCGGGCGGAATTGATGGTCTCGCGCTGCACATCCAGCCGGGACTGCGCCTGGGTGACGGCGGCCTGCGCCTGCTGCAGCGCGGTTTCGGACTGATCGGCGGCGCTTTGCGAGGCGACGCCCCGGTCGCGCAGCTGCGCCGCCCGGTCGCGGCTGGCGCGGGCGGTCGCAAGCGCGGATCGCGCGGCTCTCAGCGCCGCCTCGTCGGCGCGCGCCCCGGCCTCGGCCGAGACGACATCCTGCTGCGCCACCTCCAGCGCGGCGCGGGCGCCGGCCAGCCCGGCCTCGGCCTGCGCCAGTCTCTGGCGGAAGATCCGGTCGTCGAGGCGGGCGATCACCTGGCCCTCGCGGACGCTCTGGAAATCCGCGACCTCGACGGCACTGACATGGCCCGACAGCTGCGGCGCGATGGTGGTGACATTGCCGCGGATATAGGCGTTCTCGGTCGTGGGCTGGGAAGGCGCGAAGGGCGGCAAATGCCAGGCGAAAAGCAGCAGCAGCACGCCCGCGATGCCGATTACGGCGGCGATGATGGTGGGAAGAAGGTTCTGTCTGGTCATGGTCGGATATCCGTTTGCGCCGCCCCGCCGCGCACCGCCAGCCAGTCGCGCAGGACATGGATCAGCAATGCGCAGGCGGCCAGCGCGGCGACGAGGAAGGTCAGGAAATAGGCGTCGTTATAGGCCATGACCCATGACTGGGTCGCGGCCTCCTGCGCGATGCGGGCAAGGCCTTCGGCCTTCAGCGCCGCGGGATCGGCGATCCCGGCCGCCAGCCCCGCCATCCGCGCCGCGATCGCGGCCGAGGTGGTGGCGCTGGTCGCGGTCAGCTGCTCGGCCAGCATCTGGTAATGCGCGGCCTGCCGGTCGTTTATCAGCGTGGTGAACAGGCCCGCCCCCAGCACGCCGCCGATGCTCTGGGTCGAGATGAAGACGATCACGAAGGACAGGATGTATTGCGGCCCCCGGCGCAGCGCCGAGATCAGCCCCGCCATCATGGCGGGCGGCAGGAACAGCATCCCCGCGAAGCCGATCATCGCCTGGCTCAGCACCATCTGATGGGGGCGCGTGTCCGGCGTCGCCTGGCTGTCCATCAGCGCGCCCGCCGCGATCAGGATCAGCGCGGCAAGGTGCAGCCAGGGCTCGCGTCCCGGCTTCATCCAGGCGATGCAGGCCAAGCCGCCAAGGACGCTGGCCATGACGATGATGGTAAACAGCGTCACCATCTGCGAGGGCGCCACGCCAAGCGCCGCGAACATGCGCGGGGCGCCGGTGCTCTGTTCCGACAGGATCAGCCGGAACAGCAGCAGGGCGCCGGTCAGGTGCAGCATGGCGGGGCTGACCAGCCAGCGGATGTCCAGGATCGGCGCCTTGCGGTTCAGCTCGATCATCACCGCGCCGGCCAGCGCGGCCGCCGCCCCCGCCATCAGCCAGCCGATCCAGGGCGCGTCGCTCCAGAAATGGATCGGCCCCATGACGAAGCCGATGGTCAGCCCGGCAAAGCCGAAGGCGATCAGCGCGAAACTGGCGAAATCCAGCGGCTGGATGACCTTCTGATGCGGCACCGGCCGCAGCGGCAGCAGGAAGACCAGCGCCAGCGATACCATCGCCAGCCCCAGCGACACCAGGTGCAGCCATGTCAGCCCGCCGTCCCCGATCAGCGCCGGAGAGACGACGCGGGCCAGCATGGGTCCGGTCATCAGCGCCGTCATCGCCGCGGGCAGGCCCAGCCGCATCTTGCCGTCCTGCGACAGCGGCTCCAGCATGTACATGAAGGCCAGCGTCGACAGCGGCGCCGAGGCCGCGCCCGACAGGAACTGCACCACCACCGCCGAGCGCAGGTCGCTGACCCAGACCGAGGCGAAGGCCACCGCGACATAGGCGACGATCCCGATCTCGGCAAAGCGGCGCAGGCCGAACTGGGTGCGGATCTTGATCAGCATCAGCGGCAGCGCGGCGCGGGGGATCATGTAGGCGGCCATCAGCCAGCTGGCCTCGGTCGTGGTGATGCCCAGATCGCCCGCGAATTGCGGGATATTCGCCGAAACGAAACCCTGCCCCAGCCCCTGCGACAGGCCCAGCACCACCGCCGCCGACATATAGGCCAGCGCCTGCGGCACGGGCAGCGGCGGCGGGGGTGGGGGCATGGCAGGGGCTTCGGCGGGCGCGCTCATTTTCCCGACAGCCTCGCGATGTTGCCGGCGATCCGCCGCAGCGTGTCGCGGGTCCGCCGCAGATCCTCGGCCTCGATCCCCTCAACCACGTCGGAACGCAGCTGGCGCCCGAAGGCGATGATCCCGCTGTCGCGCCCGCGCGGGGTCAGGAACAGCGCGTTCTTGCGGGCGTCGCCCTCCATCGGGCGGCGGGTGACGAAGCCGTCGGCCTCCAGCCCGTCCAGCAGCCGTTTCAGCGTCGGCGCCTCAATGTCCAGTTCAGTGGCGAGTTCTGCCTGAGAGGCGCCCTCGATCCGGGAAAGGGCCGAGATCACCCGCGCGCGCGACATGGTCAGCCCCATGCCGCGCGCGCGGTCGTCGTAATGGCGGCGCAGGACGCGCATCGCGTCCAGCAAGGCGTCGATCGTGCCCTGATCGCGGGGCATGGGGTTATTCCTTAGCTTGCTAACAAATTTCATTAGCTAGCTAAGCAATCCCGCGCGAAACGTCAAGACCCGGCCGTCGTCACGCCGGGGACGGTTGTCCCGGCAGGGAAAGCGCCTAGATTGAGCCGCAGCACCGTCAAGGCGAAGGGCCGATGCCGCAGATCCCCGCACCCGCCGTCACGCCGCCGCGCAACCCGCGCGAGGCGATGCGGCGCGACGAGATCCGCCGTTTCGTCGCCGCCCGCTATGGCCTGCGCGGAACGCTGAGCCTGCATCGCCGCGCCCTGGGGCCGGACCTGCTGCGCGCGCCGCTGAATGTCGCGCTGTCGCCGCTGTTCCTGCTGACGCGGCTGGTCGCGGGGCTGCTGTCGCTGGCGGGGCTGCGCCGGGCGGGCAGCTGGCTGGCCTCGCGGCGGATCTTTCTGGGCTCGGACGTGGCGCGGCAGGTCGAGGCGGATCTTGGCGCCTTCATCCACAAGCTGGACGACAAGGGCGCCGGGGTCGCCGCGCCGGCCGAGACCGTGGCGAAGGCGGTCGCCGATTACGCCGGAACCCGCAATGCCGTGGCCGAGATCACCACCTCGCTGCTGGTGCTGGCGGCGGGGCTGGCGCTGTTTCACGCCGCGACGCCGGGGGTGCTGTCGCTGGCGGGGCCGGTCGCCGACATGCGGGCGCAGGATCGGGCCATCGATGATTTCCTGCTGGGGCGCGGGCTGGGCCGGCTGTGGCACGGCGCCTTCCCGGCGCGCCATGACGGGCTGCAATTGCTGCTGACCGGCGCGGTGCTGGCGGTGATCGCCTCGGTCGTGACCACCTTCGCGGGGCTGGTGGCCGATCCGCTGCAGGTCTGGACCGGCACCCATCGCCGCCGGATCCGGCGGCTTCTGGCGCGGCTGGACGCCGCCGATCCCCGCACCGGCGCCCTGCCCGAGCGCGAGCATCTGCTGGCCCGGCTGGGCGATCTGAGCGATGCCGCCGTCATCCTGTGGCGCTACCTGCGCGGCTGACCGCGCATCGCCCAAAAATCGCCCCGCCGGATCTGGATATGGCCATCGCGCGTTCTATCTGTGCAAGGCGAGAATCATCGGCGAGGTTTCCTTGAACAGTTCCCCAAGCGCGGATCGTGCAGGTCCGATCCTGCATTTCCGCGGCCACGGCCCCGAGGGGCTGCGCCTTGCCGCGATCCTGATCCGTCCCCAGGACGATCCGCCCCCCGGCGCATTGCGGCTGCAAGCGGGCGATGTCGCCGCCGCCAGGCTGGCCGAAATCGACGGGCTGGTCCTGTGGCGCTATGATTTCACCCTTGGCCCCGAGGATGACGGCTATGAGCTGGAGGGCCGCCTGCATCCGGTCCGGACCGCGCTGGAGGGCGATCTGCGTATCGGCTTCGTGTCCTGCAACGGCGAGGAGAACGGCGATCTGGACCGCGACGCGGCCGAGCGCAACCTGATGTGGGACCGGCTGGTCGCCCAGCACGAGCACGAGCCGCTGGCGCTGCTGCTGCAGGGCGGCGACCAGATCTATGCCGACGAGGCGACCCATGGCCATCCGCTCAGCGAGGACTGGCCCGACCGGGTGCCCAAGAACCCGACCGAGGCCGAACTGGCGGACCTGACCCGGCACCTGCGCCACCGTTTCGCGCGCCGCTACCTGTCGGTGCTGACCCCGGCCCCCTGCGCCCGGCTGATGGCCGAGGTGCCGACGCTGTCGGTCTGGGACGATCACGACATCTGCGACGGCTGGGGCTCGCTGAAGGACAGCCGCACCCGCTCGGCGGTGGGCCAGACGCTGTTCCGCGTCGCGCGCGAGACCTATCTGCTGTTCCAGCATGGCGCGACCGAGGCCGACATCCCCGAGCTGTTCCTCGATCCGCAGGGCCGCAGCCTGGGCTGGTGCCGGCAGCTGCCCGGCCTGACCCTGCTGGCCCCCGACCTGCGATCAGAGCGGCACCGCCGCCGGATCATGGGCGATGCCGGCTGGCAGGGCGTCGAGGCGGTCGATCCGCCGCCGGGCCAGACCTTCCTGGTCTCCAGCGTGCCGCTGCTGGGGCCGCGCCTGTCGGTGATCGAGGCAATCATGACGGCGATCCCGCGGATGCAGCATTACGAGGACGACCTGCGCGACCAGTGGCAAAGCCGCACCCATCGCGACGAATGGCGCCGGATGCTGCGCGAGGTGCTGCGGATGCGTGCCAGCGGCCCGGTCACGGCGATCTCGGGCGAGATCCACCTGGCCACGCGGGCGATCATGGACGGCGACGAGGGGCGCGTGCATCAGCTGGTCGCCTCGGGCATCTCGCATCGCGCGCCGCCCAGGGCCTATGCGCGCTGCCTGGGCCTTCTGGCGGGCCTGGGCGAGGCGCCCCTGCCCGGCCACCCGATCCGCATCCTGCCGCTGCCGGGCCAGGCGCACCGCTATACGGCCGAACGGAACTTCCTGCTGCTGGAGCGCCGGGACGGGCGCTGGCAGGCGATCTGGCACCTGGAAGACAGCGGCCGCAGCCCGGCGCTGGACATTTCCGACTGAGCGGTCAGACCGGTTCGGCCCTGTATCCGGCCCCGGCGATGACGGCGCGGGCGGCCTTGGCATCGCCCGCCACCTCCAGCCGGTGGGCGGGCAGGTCGATCCGCACCCGCGCGCCGGGCATCGCGGCCTCGAACGCGGCGCGCAGCGTCTTTTCGCAATGGGTGCAGGTCATGTCCGGAACGGTGAAGACCGCGTTTCCGGTTGCCTCTGTATCGCTCATCCGTGGTCCTTTCCGGTCCTGGGGCACCGTCGCGGCGCCCGGCATCGGTGCAGAAGGGACCCCACGCAACCCGAGGGCCAAGGGCCTTTCCCGCTCGGCCCGCAAATTTCCGGCCACCCCTTGACCCTCCAGCGACTGGAGCCTCTATCTGGTCATCCGACAGGCCGAACGGACGAAAAGGAGGGCCGCCGGATGAGCGATGACGCAATCCTGAAACTGGGCGTCGAGGGGATGAGCTGCGCCTCTTGCGTGGGCCGGGTGGAACGCGCGCTGAAGGCGCTGCCGGGCGTCGCCGGGGCCGAGGTGAACCTGGCCACCGAAACCGCGACGATCCGCCATGACGGCAGCCTGCCCGCAACGGCCGTGACCGAGGCGCTGGCGGACCTGGGCTATCCCGCGCGGCTGGCCGAGACCGTGCTGGAGATCGATGACATGAGCTGCGCGTCCTGCGTGGGCCGGGTCGAGCGCGCGCTGGCGGCGGTGCCGGGCGTGCTGTCGGCGAATGTCAACCTGGCCTCGAGCCGGGCGATGCTGCGGCACCTGGATGGGGTCGCGCCTGCCGATCTGGCGGCGGCGGCGACGCAGGCGGGCTATCCCGCGCGGCCGCATCGCGACGCGGCAGACAACGCGCCCGCACCCGACCGCAAGGCCGGCGAGATCGCCACGCTGCGCCGCGACCTGATCCTGGCCGCGATCCTTGCCCTGCCGGTCTTCCTGCTGGAGATGGGCGGACACATGATCCTGGCCGTCCATCACTGGATCGCGCATAATATCGGCGCACAGAATTCCTGGATGCTGCAATTCGCGCTGACCACGCTGGTGCTGATCGGGCCGGGGCGGCTGTTCTACGCGAAGGGCTTTCCCGCGCTGCTGAAGGGCGCGCCGGACATGAACTCGCTGGTGGCGATCGGCACCTCGGCGGCCTGGGCCTTCTCGACCGTGGCGACCTTCGCGCCGGGCCTGCTGCCCGAAACCAGCCGCGCGGTCTATTTCGAGGCGGCGGCGGTGATCGTGGTGCTGATCCTGCTGGGACGCTTCCTGGAGGCCCGCGCCAAGGGCCGCACCGGCGAGGCGATCGCCCGGCTGGTCGGGTTGCAGCCCCGCGTGGCCCGCGTCGAACGGCACGGCGAGGTCCGCGAACGGCCCATCGGCGAGATCGTCGCGGGCGACCTGGTCCATGTCCGCCCCGGCGAGAAGATCGCGGTCGACGGGCAGGTCGTCTCGGGCGCGTCCTGGGTCGATGAAAGCATGATCACCGGAGAGCCGGTGCCGGTCGAGAAACAGGCCGGCACCGAGGTCACCGGCGGCACCGTCAACGGCAATGGCGCGCTGGTCTTTCGCGCGACGCGGGTCGGGGCCGACACGGTGCTGTCGCAGATCATCCGCATGGTCGAGGCCGCGCAGGGCGCGCGCCTGCCGATCCAGGACCTGGTCAACCGGGTGACGATGTATTTCGTCCCCGCCGTGCTGGTCGTGGCGCTGGCGACGGTCGGGCTGTGGCTGGCCTTCGGCCCCGAGCCGCGCCTGACCCATGCGCTGGTCGCGGGCGTGGCGGTGCTGATCATCGCCTGCCCCTGCGCGATGGGTCTGGCCACGCCGGTCTCGATCATGGTCGGCACCGGGCGGGCGGCGGAGCTGGGGGTGCTGTTTCGCAAGGGCGACGCGCTGCAATCGCTGCAAGGCGTCGCGACCGTCGCGCTGGACAAGACCGGCACGCTGACCGAAGGGCGCCCGGTGCTGACCCATTTCGAAACCGCGCCGGGGGTCGATCGCGCCCGGCTGCTGGCGCTGGTCGCGGGGGCCGAGGACCGTTCCGAACATCCCATCGCCCGCGCCATCGTCGAGGGCGCACGGAATGAAGGCATCGCCCCCATCGCCCCGGACGGGTTCGAGGCGCTGACGGGTCTGGGCATCCAGGCCGAGACGGGCGGGCAGCGCCTGCTGATCGGCGCCGCGCGGCTGATGGATCGCGAAGGCATCGCCACCGGCGCGCTGCAGGCGCGGGCCGAGGCGCTGGCCGCCGAAGGCCGCAGCGCGCTGTTCGCCGCGCTGGACGGGCGGATCGCGGCGGTGATCGCGGTCTCGGACCCGATCAAGGACAGCGCCCATGCCGCCATCGCCGATCTGCACGCGCAGGGCCTGAAGGTCGCGATGATCACCGGCGACGGCCGCCGCACGGCCGAGGCGGTCGCCCGCCGGCTGGGCATCGACGAGGTGGTGGCCGAGGTCATGCCCGACGGCAAGGTCGAGGCGCTGCGGCGCCTGGGCGAACACGGCCCGGTGGCCTTCGTCGGCGACGGCATCAACGACGCGCCGGCGCTGGCCAGCGCGGATGTCGGCATCGCCATCGGCACCGGCACCGACGTGGCCATCGAAAGCGCCGACGTGGTGCTGATGGGCTCGGGCCTCGGCGCGGTCGCGGACGCCTTCGCGGTGAGCCGCGCGACGATGCGCAACATCCGCCAGAACCTGTTCTGGGCCTTCGGCTACAACACGGCGCTGATCCCGGTCGCGGCGGGGCTGCTCTATCCGCTGAACGGGATGCTGCTGTCGCCGATCCTGGCCGCAGGGGCCATGGCGCTGTCCAGCGTCTTCGTGCTGACCAACGCCCTGCGCCTGCGCCGCCTGCGGCCGGCCACGCCGCAACCGGCACGGCAGAGGGGGGACGAGCCCCGGCCCGTCCCGGCGGCGGCGCAATAAGGCGGCGCGCCCCGGCCATCGCGGAACGGATGGCCGGGGGACTGCGGAAAACCGCGTCAGTTCGTGGCGGCGGTGCGGCCGTTTTCGGCGCGATAGGCCTCGATCGCGCCGGCGACCATGTCGGCGGCCTCGTTGGCGCCGCCGAAGCCGTTCAGCTCGACCAGCTTGCGGCCCTCGGGCAGCTGCTTGTAGACCCGGAAGAAGGCCTCGATCCGCTGGCGCTCGATCTCGGGCAGGTCCTCGATATTGCGAATGTCGTCATAGGTCGGGTCGATGTCCGAGGCCGGCACGGCGATGATCTTGCTGTCCTCCTCGCCGCCGTCGATCATGTGCAGCACGCCGATGGCGCGGACCTTGATGACGGCGCCCGGCACGATGGGCTCGCGCGTGAAGACCAGCCCGTCCAGCGGATCGCCGTCGCCCGCCAGGGTCGAGGGCAGCGAGCCGTAATTGGCCGGATAGACGACCGGCATCGACTGGAAGCGGTCCACCAGCACATAGCCATGCTCGGCATCCAGCTCGTATTTGGTGAAGCTGCCGGCCGGGATCTCGATGACGGTGAAGAATTCCGAAGGGTCCTCGGGCTGCGGATAGGTGAAGGGATGCTGCATCTGCGCCAGCGCGGGCGTCGCCAGCAGGGCCAGGGAAAGGGCGGCAAGGGCGGTTTTCATCGGATCCTCCGTTGATGGATGCGCCCCTGTTAGTCGGCGGATGTGACGGCCGGGTGACGCCCCGCCCGGCAGCCGCACCGCATTCCGCCAATGATCCGGGCAAAACGCCCAAACCATAAGCAATTGCGCGATATTTTGCCCTATTGACAGTCACAATGCTAATTGCGAGTGCAGTCCCTGCAAAATCTGAGGGCAATCGCATGACCAGTATCGACGAAAAACTTGAACCCGTTCTCAGCCAGGTCCTCGCCCGGAACCCCGCCGAACCCGAATTCCACCAGGCCGCCCGCGAGGTGCTGGAAAGCCTGGGCCGCGTGGTCTCGAAACATCCCGAATTCCTGGACGACGCGCTGATCGAACGGATCTGCGAGCCCGAACGCCAGATCATCTTCCGCGTGCCCTGGACCGACGACCAGGGCCGCGCCCATATCAACCGCGGCTTCCGGGTGCAGTTCAACTCGGCGCTTGGCCCCTACAAGGGCGGGCTGCGCTTCCACCCTTCGGTCAACCTGGGCATCATCAAGTTCCTGGGCTTCGAGCAGATCTTCAAGAACGCGCTGACCGGCCTGCCGATCGGCGGCGGCAAGGGCGGCTCGGACTTCGACCCCAAGGGCCGCTCGGATGGCGAGATCATGCGCTTCTGCCAGTCCTTCATGACCGAGCTGCACCGCCACCTGGGCGAATATACCGACGTGCCGGCCGGCGATATCGGCGTCTCGGGGCGCGAGATCGGCTGGATGTTCGGCCAGTACAAGCGCCTGACCAACCGTTTCGAGGCCGGGGTCTTCACCGGCAAGGGGCTCAGCTATGGCGGCTCGCTGGTGCGCAAGGAGGCGACGGGCTACGGCACCGTCTATTTCACCCGCGCCATGCTGGGCACCAGGGGCGAGGATTTCGAGGGCCGCCGGGTGACGGTCTCGGGCTCGGGCAATGTCGCGATCTATGCGATGGAAAAGGCGATCCGCTATGGCGCGCGGATCGTGGCCTGTTCGGACAGCTCGGGCTATGTGATGGACGAGAACGGCATCGACCTGGACCTGCTGAAGGAGGTCAAGGAGGTGCGGCGCGAGCGGATCGGCGAATATGCCCGGCTGCGCGGCCGGGGGGCGCATTTCATCCCGGTCGGCAAGGGCGCGATCTGGGACGTGCCCTGCGATGTCGCCCTGCCCTGCGCCACCCAGAACGAGCTGTCGGGCAAGGACGCGCAGACGCTGATCGCCAATGGCGTCGTCGCCGTGGCGGAAGGCGCCAACATGCCCTCGACCCCCGAGGCGGTGCGCGCCTTCCAGCAGGCCGGCGTGCTGTTCGGGCCGGGCAAGGCCGCCAATGCCGGCGGCGTGGCGACCTCGGCCCTGGAGATGCAGCAGAATGCCAGCCGCGACAGGTGGAGCTTCGAGCAGACGCGCGAGCGGCTGGGCCAGATCATGCGCGGCATCCATGACCGCTGCGCCGAGACCGCCGAGGAATTCGGCGCCTCGGGCGATTATGTCATGGGCGCCAATATCGCGGGCTTCGTGCAGGTGGCCGAGGCGATGCGCGCCCAGGGCGTGATCTGACCGAAAACGGGGCGGCGGCGGGCAAGGCACGCCCGCCGCCGCGTTCAGCGGCGCGCCTCCATCGCCGTCTTCAGCACCATCACGACCAGCGCGATGACCGTCAGGGTCGAGGCGGCGGCGAAGGCCCCGGCGATGTTGAGGTCGTTGAACAGCAGCTCGATCTGCAAGGGCAGCGTGTTGGTCTGCCCCCGGATCGAGCCCGAGACCACCGAGACCCCGCCGAATTCGCCGACCGCGCGCGCCGTGCACAGCACCGCCCCATAGAGCAGCGCCCACCGGATATTGGGCAGGGTCACGCGGCGGAAGACCTGCCAGCCCGAGGCCCCCAGCGTCACCGCCGCCTGTTCCTGTTCCGACCCCTGCGCCTGCATCAAGGGCAGCACCTCGCGCAGCACGAAGGGCGAGGTGACGAACATCGTCACCATCACGATCCCCGGCAGCGCGAACAGGATCTGGATGTCATGGGCCAGCAGCCACGAGCCCAAGAGCCCCTGCCGCCCGTAAAGCAGCAGATAGCAGATCCCAGCGATGATCGGGGAAATCGAGAAGGGGATCTCGATCAGCGTCAGCAGCGCCTTGCGGCCGCGGAACCGGAACCGGGCGATGGCCCAGGCGGCGGCGATGCCGAAGGCGATGTTGACGGGCACGGTCAGCAGCGCGACCAGCGCCGTCAGGGCGATGGCGTGCAGCGTGTTCGGCTCAAGGATATTGGCGGCAAAGACCTGGAAGCCCTGGGCGAAGGCGCGGTGGAAGATATAGGCCAGCGGCACCACCAGAACGGCGATGGTCAGCAGCACGGCGGCGGCGATCAGCGCCTTTGCCACCCGCTGGTCAGGGCGCGGCGCCAGGGCGCCGGGGGCGGCGGCGGGTCTCATGCCCCCTTCCCCTTGTAGCGCATCGCCCGCGCCTGCAGCAGGTTCGAGGCGACCAGCAGCACAAGCGCGATGAACAGCAGCACCAGCGCGATGGCGGCGGCGCCGTTATAGTCGTATTCCTCCAGCCGGATGAAGGCCAGAAGCGAGGCGATCTCGGTCTTCATCGGCAGGTTGCCGGCGATGAAGACCACCGCGCCGAATTCCCCCAGCGAACGGGCGAAGGACAGGGTGATGCCGACCAGCCAGGCGGGCAGGATCGCCGGCAGGATCACCCGGTAGAAGATCGTCCAGCGATGCGCGCCAAGCGTCACCGCGGCCTCCTCGTATTGCGGGTCCAGGTCCTCCAGCACCGGCTGGACCGAGCGCACGACGAAGGGGATCGAGGTGAAGGACATCGCCAGCGCCACGCCCCAGATCGTATAGACGACCTCGATCCCCAGCGGCTGCAGCAAGGCCCCATACCAGCCGTTGCCCGCGAAAAGCGCGGTCAGCGCCAGGCCGGCGACGGCGGTGGGCAGCGCGAAGGGCACGTCCATCAGCGCGTCCAGCAGCCGCTTGCCGGGAAAGTCGTAGCGCACCAGCACCCAGGCCATCAGCAGCCCGTAAAGCGCGTTGAAGATCGTGGCCATGGTGGCCGCGACCAGCGTCAGTTGCAGCGCCGCCCGCGTGCGCGGCGCGGTGATGATCTGCACGAAGCGTTCGGGCCCGATCTCGGCCCCCTTCAGCACCAGCGCGATCACCGGCAGCAGGACGATGACGCCGACATAGGTCAGCGTCACGCCCATGGTCAGGCCGAAGCCCGGCAGCACCCGCTTGGCGCGGACCGGCGCGGCTGGTGCAATTGCCGTCATTGGTTGACGAACAGCCTGTCGAGGATCGCGCCCTCGGCCAGATGCTCCTCGCCGATCTGCTCCCAGCCGCCGAAGACATCCTCGGCCGTGACCAGCTTCAGCTCGGGGAAGCGATCAGCGAATTCGGCCTTCACCGTCTCGTCATGCACGCGATAGTCGTTCTCGGCCAGCAGGCGCTGACCCTCGGGGGAATAGAGGAAATCCAGGTAAGCCTTGGAAACTTCCTCGCTTCCGTTGCGCGCCGCGTTCTCGGACACGACCGCGACCGGGAATTCGGCCAGAAGGCTCAGCGAGGGCGTGACCTGCTCGAAGCCCTGGTCGGCATATTGCCTGGCGATCTGCGCGGTTTCGGCCTCGAAGGTGATAAGCACGTCGCCCAAGTTGCGCTCGGCGAAGGTGGCGGTGGCGGCGCGCCCGCCGGTGTCGAAGACCGGGACATTGGCGAACAGCCTGCCCACGAAGTCCTGCGCCGCCTCGTGATCGCCGTCATTGACCTCCAGCGCATAGGCATAGGCGGCCAGATAGGTATAGCGCGCATTGCCGCTGGTCTTGGGATTGGGGAAGATCACCTGCACGTCCTCGGCCACCAGGTCGTCCCAGTCCTCGATCCCCTTCGGATTGCCCTCGCGGACCAGGAACGACGGCAGCGAGTAATAGGGCGAGGCATCGTTGGGGAAGGCCTCGCGCCAGTTCTCGTCGACCAGCCCGGCATCGGCCAGGACCTGGATGTCGGTGGTCTGGTTGAAGGTCACGACATCGGCGGGCAGCCCCTCCAGGATCGCGCGCGCCTGGCGCGAGGATCCGCCATGCGACTGGTCGATGGAAACATCGCGGCCGGTCTCGGCCTTCCACTTCTCGGCGAAGACCGGGTTGATGGCGGCGAACAGCTCGCGCGCGATGTCGTAGGACACGTTGAGGATGGCGTCCTGGGCCGAGGCCGGCGCGGCAAGGCCGAGCGTCAGCGCGGCGGCAAGAAGGCGGGTTTTCACAGTCGTTGCTCCTTGAAGGCGGGAAGGGGGGCGGGCGTGGCGGGCTGGTCGGAACGCGGCGCGGCGGGGAAGATGCGGCCGGCCTCGGGGCGCAGCAGCACGGGCTGGCCGGTCTCCAGCCCGGCGATGCGGCGGCGCGGCATCTCGGCCTCGATGCCGCACCCGTCGGGTCCGGTCAGCTGCAGCCGCAGCAGCGCCCCGGTCGAGACGATCTCGGCCACGCGGAAACAGCCCTCGGGATCGGGGCGGACCGCGATGTCCGAAGGGCGCAGGAACAGCGTCGCCGGCCCGTCCGCCATGGCGCGGCGCGGCAGGGCGGTCAGGTCGATGCCCGGCGCCTCGGCCCGGCCCTGATGCATGGTGACCGGCAGTTCCACCGTCAGCCCGACGAAACGCGCGACGAAGGCAGAGGCCGGATGGTCGTAGATCTCGTCCGGGTGGCCGATCTGCTCGATCCGGCCCGCGCCCATCACCACGACGCGGTCGGCCAGCTCGAAGGCCTCTTCCTGGTCGTGGGTGACGAAGATCGTCGTGGTGCCGCTGGCTTCGTGGACCCCGCGCAGCCAGCGGCGCAGGTCGCGGCGGACCTGCGCGTCCAGCGCGCCGAAGGGCTCGTCCAGCAGCAGAAGCCGGGGCGAGATCGCCAGCGCCCGCCCCAGCGCGACCCGCTGGCGCTGGCCGCCCGAAAGCTCGGACGGATAGCGGTCGGCCAACGCGTCGATCTGCAGGAAATGCAGCAATTCCCTGACCCTGGCCTCGATCTGGGCCGAGGGCGGGCGCTGGCTGCGCGGCAGGACGGTCAGGCCGAAGGCGATGTTGTCGCGCACCTTCATATGCGGAAACAGCGCGTAATGCTGGAAGACGAAGCCGGTGCGCCGGGCCTGCGCGGTCCGGCCCAGCCAGTCCTGCCCGTCGACCGCCAGGCTGCCCGCATCGGGCCAGTCCAGCCCGGCGATGATGCGCAGAAGCGTCGTCTTGCCCGACCCCGAAGGCCCCAGCAGCGCGACCAGCTCGCCCTTGCCGATGTCGAGGTCGATGCCGCGCAGCACCTCGGTCTGGCCGAAGCGGCGGGTCATGTTGGCGATCGAAAGGCTCATGTTGGCGTCCTGTTCCCTTGCGGTGAAGCTAAGCAGCGCGCAGGACGAAGCCAAGGAAAGGAACCCTGTCATTTCGACGGCGGTTTTGGAAATATTTTCTTTCCGTGCAGATAAAACAGAACGAAAATTCTACCCGCCACGGCCGGCAGGCGGCGAAACGACCGGATCGTTCCCTGCCCCTCAGCGGGTGGTCGTGTCGATCGGATAGGCGGTGGTATAGGCCAGCCGCTCCATCGCGAAGTTCGAGGTGACGTTCTTGATCGGCAGCGCGTCGGTCAGCCGCTTGTAGAGCCGGTCGAAGGCGGCCATGTCGGGCACCGAGACGCGCAGCAGGTAATCCATCTGCCCGGCCATGCGATAGACCTCCATGACCTCGGGGATGGCGGTCACCATCTCGGTGAAATGCTCGCGCCATTCGGCGCTGTGGTCGGGGGCCTCGATGCCGACGAAGACGGTCAGCCCGAAGCCGATCCGGTTCGGGTCGGCGATGGCCACGCGCCGGGTCAGCACCCCGGTCGTCTCCAGCTTCTGGATGCGCTTCCAGCAGGGGGTCTGCGACAGGCCGACCCGGTCGGCGATCTGCGCCAGCGACAGCGTCGCGTCGCGCATCAGTTCGGAAACGATCTTGCGATCGATCAGGTCCAGCTCTTCCATCGGGTCCCCGCCACTCTTCATGCTGCGCAGAATGCCGCGCGCGGCGCCGGATGCCAACCGTTTCGGCAATCACGCCGGCAGGACGCGGACCCGGCGGCGCTTGGCGTCGGGCTCGGGCGGCAGGCCGGCATGCAGGCGCAATTCGGGCGGCGTGCAGTCCAGCCGGCGGCCCAGATCGGCCAGCGCGTCGCGCAGCGGGCGCTCGGCATCGCCCTCGGCGCCGTCCAGCCAGATCTCCAGCACATTGCCCCGCTGGATCGCCCGCCAGTCGCGCAGCCGCAGCGGCAGGCAGGCGATCATGGTGCGGATCGCATCGGCCGGCACCAGCCGCAGCCCCGCGCGGCCGGGCCACCACAACATGTCGTCCTCGCGCCCCTCGATCCGGGCGATGCGCAGGCTGGCGCAGCCGCAGGGGCATGGCGCGGGATCGGGGACCAGCACGTCGTCCAGCCGATAGTTCAGGATCGGCAGGCTTTCGCGGGTAAAGTCGTGGATGATCGGGCAGAAGGCGCCGGTGGCCGGGTCGATCACGTCGCGTTCCACCCGCAGCCAGCCCTCGTTCAGATGCAGGCTGCCGGCGCGGCAGGTCATGGCCAGCACGCCCTCGGTCGCCTGATAGACCTCGTCGACGGGCACGCCGAAGGCCGCGGTGATCGCCGCGCGATCCTCGGGCAGCAGGGTCTCGGCGACCGAGATCAGCCGCTGCGGCGCGATGCGCGGGCCGGCCAGCGCCAGCTGCCCCAGGATGCGGGCGGGCGCGATCACCACGGTCGGGTCCAGCGCCTCCAGCCGCGACAGGTGATCCTGCCAGGGCGTCAGCATGTCGAAGAACTGAAACCGCACCAGCGGGTTCGACAGGCGGCGATAGAGCGCGTTGTCGGCGCGCATGAAGAAGGCCACGCGCTGACGCCGCGCCAGGCTTGGCCAGAAGCGGCCCAGCATGATCGCGGCCCACAGCGCGCGTTCGCGCGGCGTGGACAGGAACAGCCCGCGCTGGCCCGAGGTGCCGGTGGACAGCCCGACCGCGACCTTGCCGATCATCGGGCTGAAATCGCGGCTCTCCTCGGCGCGCAAGGCCACGTCCAGCGCCTGGTCGTATCGAATGCCGCAGGTGTTGATGGCCGAGAAATTCTCCATCAGCCGCGCCTTCGACATGCGCGGCAGGGCAGCCAGGGGCACCTGCGCCAGGTCGCGATAGAAGGGCGAACGCGGCATGACCCGCTGGCGAAACAGCGCGAAGGCGCGGGCGTGATGGGCCTCGATCTGCGCGCGGTCGCGAAAGCCGCGGCCATAGCGGGCCGAGAGGAAGGCGGACAGGCTCATGGCGCGGTCTCGGGGCAATGCGAGGGGTCGAGGGTGATCTCGGGCCGGACCGCCATCAGCGCGCGCAGCGCGGCGAAGGTCCGACGATAGGCCCGCGCGTCGCCCAGCCGCGCCAGCACCAGGCCCGGCGGCATCCGGCCGCTGCGCAGCGCCGCGCGGCCATAGGCGGCATCGGCGATCAGGAAGCGCGCGGCCTGCGGGATCCACAGCCCGGTCTGGCCGGTGCCGTGGCCCGGCAGCGGCACCGCGATCAGCTGCCCGTCGCCCAGCAGGTCATGGCCCCCCGAAAAGCCCGGCAGGCCGGTATCGACGGCGGGGCGGTTCTCGATCAGCGTCAGCTTGCGCGACAGCACCATGTCGCGCAGCAGCGGCGGACAGGCGGCGCGGGTGGCGCCCCAGTCCGAGAGGCCGCGCAGATGGGCGATGGCCCCGGCCGAGACGGCGACCGGGACATGGGCGGGCAGATCGGCCAGCCCGGCGACGTGATCGGCGTGCAGATGGGTCAGCATGACCAGGTCGGGCAGGCGCGGCAATTGCGGTGCCAGGCGCTCGGCCGGCGGCAGCTCCACCGGCGTCAGCCAGCGATAGAAGCGCGCGGGCAGCCGGGCGGTCGCCTGGAAGAAGGCCGGGCCATAGCCGCAATCGACCAGCACCGTGGCGGTTCCGGTTTCGATCAGCGTGGCCAGCGCGGGAAAGCGGACCGGCCGCAACCCGCCCTGCCCCGCGGCCCAGCCCGAGGCCCGGCAGGACCCGATCCGCAGCGTGGTCAGGCGAAGCACTCGGCCAGTCCCTCCTCGAAGCTGACCAGGGGCCGATAGCCCAGGTCGCGCCGCGCGGCCGAGATGTCCAGCGTCAGGCTGCGCCCCAGCGAGGCGACGGCCTGCCGGGTCAGGGCGGGCTCGGCGCCGCCGCGGCTGCGGGCGAAGGCTTCGGCCGCGGTGGCCAGCGACATGGCCAGCGAATAGGGGATCGGCAGGCGGCGGAAGCGCAGCCCGCTGCGGCGCCCGGCGATCTCGACCAGGTCGCGGAAGGCGAAGGCCCGGCCCGAGGTCACGTTCCAGACCCGCCCGCCCGGCGCCGAGGCCGCAAGGATCATCGCGCGGGCCGCGTCGCGCCGGTGGGTCACGTCGATCAGCGCCCGCCCGCCGCCGATCATCGGCACCGTCCCGCGCCGCATCGCCCCGATCAGCCGCGGCAGCAGCGCGCGGTCGTGGCGGCCGTAGATGGCGCGCGGGCGGATGGCGTTGCAGCGCATCTGCCCGTCGGCGGCCAGCACCATCTGTTCGGCCAGCCGCTTGGAATGGGCATAGGGCGTTACGCAGCGTCCGGGCAGGGGCGCGTCCTCGGCCACGTCCAGGCGGTCGGTGCCGTCGGCGTAAAGGCTGGGGGTCGAGGCGAAGACGAAGCGCATCACCCCGGCCCGTTCCGCCGCGTCCAGCAACCGGCGCGTGGCGGTGACATTGGCGGCGATGAATTCCGCCTCGGCCCCCCAGGCGGAACTGAGCGCGGCGCAGTGAAAGACCACGTCGACGCCGGCCAGCAGCGGGCGCAGGTCCGCGGTGACCAGGTCGGCGGCCATGAAATCGGGCAGCGCGGCAGGCATCCGCGCCGTCGTGCGCAGGTCCCAGCCATGCGCGGCAAGCTCCTCGACAAGGGCGCGGCCAAGGCAGCCCGAGGCTCCGGTGACAAGCGCGCGCATCAGAACCTCACCACCGCACCGCCGAGCGAGATGCCCGCCGAGGTTCCGATCAGCAGCGCATGGTCGCCGCGCTTCAGGCGCCCGCTGCGCACCGCATGGTCCAGCGCCGTCGGGATCGAGGCGGCGATCTGGTTGCCGGTGCGGGCGAAGATGTTGACCACCCGCTCCGCCCCCAGCAGCAGGTTCTGGATGGCGTGGTTCAGCGATTGCGCGCTGGCCTGGTGCGGAATGACGCAATCGAGCCCGTCCAGCCCGACCCCGGCCTTCAGCAGCAGCCGGCGCAGGAAGCGCGGCAGATGGCGCGAGGCGACGCGGAAGGCCTGCTGCCCGTCCATCCGGAAGCGGTCCTCGCCCTCGGCGATGCCGCGCGCCGGGTTCACGCGGGTGCCGCCCGCTGCCAGCACGCAGGCCTCGCGGCCCTGCCCGTAGGTCTCGAACCCCGAGGCCAGCAGCGCGCCCCCGCCCCTGCCCGCCTCCAGCACCGCCGCCGCGGCGCCGTCGCCGAAGATCGCCGCCGCATCGGGCCGGCGCCAGTCCAGCCCGACCGAGGCGATGTCCGAGGAAAAGACCAGCACCCGCTTCGCGCGGCCGGTCGCGATATGCAGCGCCGCCAGGTCCATCGCCTTCATGAAGCCCAGGCAGGTGGCGTTCACGTCCCAGGCGGGCGTGCCGCTGCGGCCAAGGCCCAGCCGATCCTGGACCAGCACCGCGGTCGAGGGGATCGGCTGCTCCATCACGCCGCAGGCGCCGATGATCAGGTCCAGGTCGCGCGGCGTGCATTCCGCCATCTCCATGGCCTCGCGCGCCGCCTCGGCCGCCATGGCGGAACTGGTCTCGTCCTCGTCCGCGACATGGCGCGACCGGATGCCGTAAAGCGCATGGCAGCTGCCCGGCCGCCAACCCAGCCGGGCGTCGATTTCTTCCGAAGTCAGGACGCGGCGGGGCTGATAGCTGCCGGTGCCGCGGATCGTCAGGGGAATCGGGAACATGGCTGATACCGTTATTGGACAGTGTTCATTAACCTTGACAACGGTTGACCTTCACGTCAAGAATATTTTTGAACATTGTTCAGCAAGCCAATCGGAAAGGGAGCCATGGCCCGCCCGCGCCAGTATGATCACGACGCCCTCAGGGCCTCGACCATCGAGGCCGCCCGCCGCCTTCTGGAGGAAGGCGGCCCCACCGCCCTGACCGCCCGCGCGCTGGCGCAGGCCGTGCGCACGACGCCGGGCACCATCTACAACCTGTTCAGCGGCATGAACGAGGTGCTGCTGGAGGTGAACCGGCAGGGCTTCATCGAACTGGCCCAGGCCGTCGATTCGATCAGGCCGGGCGATCCGCGCGACTGGCTGATCGCCATGGCCGATACCTATGTCGATTTCATGGTCCAGCGCCCGGTCGTCTGGCGCGGGCTGTTCGAGGGGCCGCGCGTCACCGAGGAATTTCCGCGCTGGTATATCGGCCTGATCGACGCGCTGATCGACCGCGTGGCGGGCCCGATCGCGGCGTTGCAGCCGAAGACCTCGCCACGCCAGCTGGCCGAGGAGCTGCTGATCTCGGTCCATGGCGTGGTGGCGCTGGCGGCCAGTTCAAGGCTGGACCTTCTGACCCATCAGGAGCCGCACGAGCTGGCCCATCGCATGATCGACCGCATGATCGCGGCGATCGGCTCGGGGGTGGCCTGAACATGAACGCGCTGAACCCGATGCGGCCCGAGGGATCGCCGCTGCCGGCGGCAGGCGATGCGCCGATGCGCGGCGGGCTGGTCCTGGGTTCGGCGCGCTGCGGATCGACGCTGGTCTCGCAGGTCCTGCGACTGCATCCCGACGTGCTGTCGCTGTCGGAACTGTTCTCGACTGCCGGCCCCCATGCCTTTCGGCCCGCGCGTCCCGGCGCGACGATCAGCGGCGCGCGTTTCTGGCAGCGGCTGGCCACGCCCTCGCGCGCCCTGTCGCGGATGGGCAATCCGGCGCTGGCCCCGGCCGAGTTCCTCTATGGCCGCCAGCCCTCGCCCGCCTTCGATCCGTTCTTCTGCCCGCCGGTCCTGGCCGTGACCCTGCCGCATCTGAGCGACGATCCCGACGCGCTGTTCCAGCGGATCGGGGCGCGGGCGGCGCTGCGGCCAGATCTGCCGCTGGCGGATCACTACCGCGCGCTGTTCGCGGATCTGGCGGGGGATGCGGGCGGCAAGATCTGGGTCGAACGCTCGGGCGGGTCGCTGGCCGCGGCGGGCACATTGCGCGCGATGTTCCCCGAGGCGCGGCCGGTCCTGCTGCTGCGCGACGGCGCGGATACGGCGCTGTCGATGCGCGATTATCCGGCGGCGCGGCTGGCGATCTGGATGTGGCGCCGGTTGCGGCCACTTGGGATCGACCTGCTGGGCCCGCGCAGCCATTACGGGCGCGGCGCGCTGTGGCCGGCGATCTCGGCCATCGGCGGGCGGATCGGGGTGGGCGCCATCCTGTCGCGCCGGCCCAGCCTGAAGGATTGCGGCGCCTTCTGGTCGGCCGTCACCCTGGCCGGGCTGCGCGGGCTTGACGGCGCGAAGCCGCTGGTCCTGCATTACGAGGACCTGTGCCGCCAGCCCCGCAGCCAGCTTGTGCGGCTGGGCATCTACCTGACGGGCCGCGCGCCGGCCGGCTGGCTCGACGCCGCCTCGGCCCTGCCCCGGCCGCGCCCCTCGCGCGCGGCGACCCTGCCCGAGGCCGACCGCCGCGTGCTGCTCAATGCCTGCGAAAGGGGCGAATTCGCCCTGGCCGCCGTCGGCATGGCGCGGCGCGCGTCCTAGGAGGACCGCCGCCCCGCCATGCGGGCCAGCGTGCCGTCGCGCCACATCGCCTGATGCACGCCGACCATGACGACATGGCCCAGGATCAGCACGCCCATGACCCAGGCCAGCTCTCCGTGCAGGGCGCCGGCCAGCGTGCCGGTCCATTCGATCGCAGCCTCGCGGGCGGGGAAGATCTGGAAGCCGAAGGGCGCGAAGGCGCGCTCGGACCCCCAGGCCCGCAGCAGCGCCACGCCCGGAACGATCAGCATCAGCAGATACAGCGCCATATGGCCCAGCCGCGAGGCCACGCCGACCGGCCCCGCGCCATGGGCGGGACGGTTGCGCCGGTTGGCCAGCGCCCAGACGATCCGCAGCGCGATCAGCACGAACAGCACCGTCCCGATCGGCTGGTGCAGGCGCACGAAGAAGGCCGCCATCGAATCGCGCCCCAGAAGCAGCCGCAGCCCCATGCCCAGGAACTGCCACAGGATCAGCAGGGCCATGGTCCAGTGCAGCAGCCGGGTGATCCGGCCGTAATGCCGGGGCGTGTCGCGGAACGGCAGGGTCGGGGCGGGCCGGCCTTGAACGGAATCCATCGCGTCACCTCGTTGCTTGACCGCCATCGCAGCCGGCATGAGGCCGGAAGACGGGGATTTCCTGCTGCTTGTCAAGGATCTGCATAATCGCCGCGACGCGGCACGGCAATCGCGGCCACGAAAAGTTGACGATTTCGCTAAGGGTCTTTATTGCCGGGCCTGATCCCGAAGTGCAGGTATGCCCGTGTCCGTTCCCTCCCCCTCCGCCCCGCGCCAGGTCTGGCCCGAGGAATTCGCCACCCGCTATCGCGAGAAGGGCTATTGGCGGGGCGAGACCTTCGGGGATTTCCTGCGCGCGCGGGCGGCCGCGCATCCCGACCGGCTGGCCGTGGTCGATGCCCGCCACCGCTGGAGCTATGGCGAATTGCTGGCCCGGTCCGAGCGGGCGGCGCAGGGCTGGCTGGGGCTGGGCCTGCGCCCCGGCGACCGGGTGATCGTGCAGATCCCCAACGTCGCCGGGTTCTTTCCCGCCGTGTTCGGCCTGTTCCTGGCCGGGCTGGTCCCGGTCTATGCCCTGCCCGCCCATCGCCAGACCGAGCTTGCGCATTTCGCCGCGCGGTCCGGTGCGAAGGCGCTGGTGATCCTGGACCGGCACGAGGGTTTCGACTATCGCCCGCTGGCGGCAGAGGTGCAGGCGGGCGCGCCGGAGCTGCGCCATGTGGTCGTGATCGGCGATCCGGGCCCGCATCTGGGCTTCGACGCGCTGCCCGATGGCGGGCAGGCGCTGCCGCAGGTCGATCCCGCCTCGGTCGCCTTCCTGCAGATCTCGGGTGGCTCGACGGGGCTCTCGAAGCTGATCCCGCGCACGCATGACGATTACATCTACAGCTTCCGCGCCAGCGCCGAGATCTGCGGGCTGGGCGCGGACAGCGTCTACATGGCCGCCCTGCCCGTCGCGCATAATTTTCCGATGAGCTCGCCGGGCGTGATGGGCGCGCTCTACGCCGGATCGCGGGTGGTGATGTGTCCCAATCCCAGCGCCGACACCGCCTTCCGGCTGATCGCGCAGGAAGGCGTGACGATCACCGGCGTGGTGCCGCCGGTGGCGCTGTTGTGGATGCAGGCGGCGGCGAAGACGCCGCATGACATCTCCAGCCTGCAGGTCCTGCAGGTCGGCGGTGCGAAATTCATCCCCGAGGCGGCGGCGCGGGTGCGGCCCACGCTGGGATGCCGGCTGCAGCAGGTCTTCGGCATGGCCGAGGGGCTGGTGAACTATACCCGCCTCGACGACCCCGAGGAGATCGTCGTCACCACGCAGGGCCGCCCGATCAGCCCCGATGACGAGGTGCTGGTGCTGGACGATGACGGCCGACCCGTCCCCGAGGGCCAGCCCGGCCACCTGCTGACCCGCGGCCCCTACACGATCCGCGCCTATCACGATGAGCCGGCGGCGAATGCCCGCAGCTTCACGCCCGACGGCTTCTACCGCACCGGCGACATCGTCCGGCGGCTGCCGAGCGGCCATCTGGTGGTGCAGGGGCGCGCGGGCGACCATATCAACCGCGCCGGCGAAAAGATCTCGGCCGAGGAGATCGAGGACCACCTGCTGGCCCATCCCGGCATCTTCGACGCCGCCGTGGTCTCGATCCCCGACGCCTTCCTGGGCGAACGCAGCTGCGCCTTCGTGATCCTGCAGCCCGGCGCGGCCCTGCGCGCGCCCGAGGTCAAGGCCTTCATGCGCGGACGCGGCCTGGCCGAGTTCAAGGTGCCCGACCAGGTCGTCTTCGTGGAGGAATTCCAGACCACCGCCGTCGGCAAGGTCAGCCGCAATGTTCTGCGCGCCCAGTTGCGCGCCCGTTTTCTGGACGAAGGAAAGACGCCATGACCCTGACGCTCGACAAGATGCGCGCGGATGTCGCCGAACTGATCGACCTCGACCCGTCCGAGATCGGCGACGACGACATCCTGCCCGACCTGGGCCTGGATTCGCTGCGGCTGATGCGCCTGGTCCTGGCCTGGGAAGAGGCCGGGCTGAAGGCCGATTTCGGGCTGTTCGCGGAATATGCGACCCTTGGCGACTGGTGGCGCGAGGTCGTCCAGCCCGCCCAAGCCGCCTGAGATGACCCTGACGGCCCCCATCCGGCCCGACCCCGCCGCATCCGCCGCATATCCGCTGACCGAGGCGCAGGAGGGCTTGTGGTATGCGCAGGCGCTGGATCCCGCCAATCCGATCCTGAACACCGGGCAATATCTGGACCTGCGCGGGCCGCTGGACCTGCCCGCCCTGCGCAAGGCGCTGGCGCGCACCATCGCCGAATCCGAGGCGCTGCACCTGCGTTTCCACAGCGGCCCGGACGGTCCCCGGCAATGGCTGTCGTCCGAAGGCATCGCGCCGCGCATCGTCGACCTGAAAACCCATCCCGCGCCGGAATCCGAGGCGCTGGCGCAGATGCAGGCCGACAGCCGCCGCGCGCTGGACCTGACCGCCGATCCGCTTGCCGCCTTCACCCTGTTCATCCTGTCGCCCGAGCGGCAACTGCTTTACGAGCGCATCCACCATCTGGCGATCGACGGCTATGGCATGGTGCTGGTCACCAACCGCATCGCCGAGCATTACGCCGCCCTGACCGGCGCCGGCCCGGCCCCGACGCCCTTCCCGCCCTATCAGCGCGCCCATGACGAGGATGCCGCCTGGCGCGCATCCGACCGGCGCGCAGCGGCCGCCGCATGGTGGCGATCCGCGATGGCCGACCTGCCCGAGGTCGCCGGCCCCGCGCCGGGCCGCGCCGTCGGCGGCGACCGTTTCATCCGTGAAAGCATGTGGTTACCTGTAGATCTTGCGGCTTTGCTTGAGGATTTCTCGGACCGGCACCGGCTTGGCTGGCCGGACGTGCTGACCGCGCTGGCCGGGGCCTATCTGGCGCGCTGGACAGGCGGCGAATGCGTGATCGGCCTGCCCTTCATGGCGCGGATGGGCCGCAGGATCGCGCGCCTGCCCTGCATGGCGATGAACGTGCTGCCGCATCGGCTGCGCCCGGACGAGGACATGCCCCTTGCCGACTGGCTGGCAGCCCAGGCGCGCAGCTTCCGCGAGGCCCGCCGCCACGGGCTTTACCGCAGCGAATACCTGCGCCGCGACCTGGGGCTGATCGGCGGCTCGCGCCGGCTCTACGGCCCGCTGGTCAATGTCCAGCCCTTCGACCGCCCGCCGGTCTTTCCGGGGCTGGAGGTCGGGCTGCACATCCTCGGCGCCGGCGCGGTGGACGACCTGACCCTGACCTTCCGCGGCGATCCGCAGGCCGGGATCCTGTTCGAGGTGGACGCCAATCCCGCCCTCTACACGCCGAAGGACGTCGCCGGCCATTCCGCGCGCCTTGCGGCCTTCCTCTCCGCCGCGCTGAAGGCGCCCTCGCTGGCCCATGTTCCGACCGCCAGCCCCGCGGAAATCGCCGAAGCCGAGGCCGTGAACGCGACCGGCCATCCGGTCCCCGACACCACCCTGACCGCGCTGATCGAGGCGCGGATCAAGGCCAGCCCCGACGCGCCGGCCATCAGTTTCGGCGACCGCACCATCAGCTTCGCCGAGCTGGACCGCCGCAGCGCCGCCCTGGCCGCGCGTCTTTCCGCGCTTGGCGCCGGGCCGGGCCGCATCGTCGCGGTCGCGCTGGAACGCTCGCTGGAGCTGCCGGTCGCGCTGCTGGCCATCCTGCGCGCGGGCGCGGCCTGGCTGCCGCTGGACCCCGACCACCCGCCCCGGCGGATCGCGGCCATCCTGTCGCGGGCGCGGCCCGCCGCCGTGCTGACCTCGCCCGAACTGGCCGGGCTGTTCCCCGGCGACGCGCCGCTGCTGTCGACCACCGACTGGCCCCTGGAGGGCGCTGCCCCCGCCACGCCGCCGGCGCCGGGCGACCTGGCCTATGTCATCTTCACCTCGGGCTCGACCGGCGAGCCCAAGGGCGTGATGATCGAACACCGCGCCATCGTGAACCGGCTGCTGTGGATGGCGGCGCAATACGGCATCGACGCCAGCGACCGGATCCTGCAGAAGACCCCGGCGACATTCGACGTCTCGGTCTGGGAGTTCATCCTGCCGATGATCGTCGGGGCGGAGCTGGTCATGGCCGCCCCCGGCGCGCATCGCGACCCCGCCGCCATCGCCGCCGCGATCCGCCGCCACGGAATCACCACGCTGCATTTCGTGCCCTCGATGCTGTCGGCCTTCCTGGCCTCGCCCGCGTCCCAAGGCTTGGCGCTGCGCCGCGTCTTCTGTTCGGGCGAGGAACTGACCGCCGATCAGCGCGCGCGTTTTCACAGCAGAATCAACGCGCAACTGCACAATCTTTACGGGCCGACCGAGGCCGCCGTCGATGTCAGCTTCTGGCCGGCCGCGCCCGATGACGACAGCAATCCCCTGCCGATCGGCTGGCCGGTCTGGAACACCCGGCTGGAGGTGCTGGACGACCGGATGCGCCCGCTGCCGCCGGGGCTGGCGGGGAACCTCTATCTGGGCGGGGTGCAGCTGGCGCGCGGCTATCTGGGCCGCGACGACCTGACGGCGGAACGCTTCATCCCCGACCCGACGCGGCCCGGCGAAAGGCTCTATGCCACCGGCGACCTGGCGCGGCGGCGGGCCGATGGCGCGGTGGTCTATCTGGGCCGCGACGACCATCAGGTGAAGATCCGGGGCCTGAGGATCGAGCTGGGCGAGATCGAGGCGGCGATCATGGCCAGCGGCCTTGCCCGCCAGGCCGTCGTGCTGGCGCGCGAGGACCGGGCAGGCGACAGGCGGCTGGTCGCCTATCTGGTGCCCGCGCCGGGCTATGCCCCCGGCGCGCTGGCCCCGCGCCTCGCCGCCAGCCTGCCCGCCTATATGGTTCCCTCGGCCGAGATCGCGCTGGACGCGCTGCCGGTCACCGCCAATGGCAAGCTGGACCGCAAGGCCCTGCCGGCGCCGGAATTCCGCGCCGCGGGCCGGGCCGCCGGAACCGAAACCGAGCGGCGGCTGGCCCGGCTGTTCGCCGAGATCCTGCACCTGCCCGAGCCCGCCCCGGCCGAGGCGGATTTCTTCGCGCTTGGCGGCGATTCGCTGTCGGCGGTGCGGCTGGCGCTGCGCATCGAGGAGGAGACCGGCCGCGATCCCGGCCTCGGCACGATCTTCGAACATCCCGTGCTGTCGGCGCTGGCACAGGCGATCGAGGCCGAGGCACAGGATGACGGGCTTGGTGCGCTGATCCTGCTGGCCGATGGCGATCCCGGCGCCCCACCGCTGTTCCTGGTCCATCCGGCGGGCGGCATCGGCTGGGGCTATCGCCACCTTGCGCGGCGGATCGCCCCCGCGCGGCGGGTCTGGGGGCTGCAGCATCCGGGGCTGGACCCGGACACCGCGCTGCCCGAAAACCTGGACGCGCTGGCCCGCGACTATGTGCGGCATGTGGTCGCGCTGCTGCCGCAGGGGCCGGTCCACCTGGCCGGCTGGTCGGTCGGCGGGATCATCGCCCAGGCGATGGCGGTGGAGCTGGCGGCGCGGGGCCGCGAGGCGGGGCTGGTCGCGCTTCTGGACAGCTATCCCGCCGATGCCTGGCGCGATGAGCCCGAGCCCGATCCGGTCGCCGCCCTGCGCGCGCTGCTGGCCATCGCCGGCCACGACCCGGACGCGCATCGCGACCTGGACACGCGCGCGAAGGTCGTGGCCTTCCTGCGCGCGGCCGGGACCACGCTCGGCGCGCTGCCCGAACCCGTGCTGGACGGCGTCGTCCGCCTTGTCACCGATACCAACCGGCTTGTGCGCAGCCATCGCCATCGCCCGATGGCGGGGCGGCTGACCCATTTCCGCGCCGCGCTGGACCACAAGGATCGCGACCTGAGCGCGGCGATGTGGCGCCCCTATGCCGCAGAGATCGAGGTGCTGGAGGTGCCGTTCCTGCATTCGCAGATGACCTCGCCCGAGGCATCGGCGCTGATCGCGCCGGAACTGGCCCGCCGGCTGGAGGGGTATTGACGCCCCGCCCGGTCAGGCGGCGGCGAAGGGCAAGGCCAGCGGCAGCGATCCGGCGATGGTCTGGATATGGATCGCCCCCTCCAGCACATGGAGCTGCGGCGCCAGCCCCTGCCGGTCGCGCAGGTCCGCCGCGAACTGCATCGTCGCCGGGGCCGGCCCGTCCGGCGGCGGCCCGTCGCTGCCCGAGCGTTTCTCGCGATCCCCCAGCGCCATCAGCAGGGGCGGCGCGTCCTGCATCCGCCCGGCGGCATCGGCGATGCGGCGGATCAGCGGCTCGTCCCACCAGATCGAGGGGCTGATCGCCGCATAGCGCGCGAAGGCCCGCGGCCGCACCAGCAGCGCATAGAGCGTGAACAGCCCGCCGAAACTGTGCCCCCACAGGCTGCGGCGCGCGGGGTCGATCGCCAGCCCCTCCTCGGCCGCCGCGCGCAGCGGGCCGGTCAGGCGGTCCAGGAACAGCGCCGCGCCCCCGGCCATGCGCCCCGGATGGACCGGATCGGGGCGGATACCGTCGCCCGGCCCGTCGGGCGCGGTGAAATCCATCGTCCGCCGTTCCCGCGCGAACTGGCGGTCGGTGTCATAGCCGATGCCCGCCAGCACCAGGCCGGGCGCCATCGCCAGATGCTCGGGCGTCAGGAAATCGAAGGCGGCATTGCCGTCCAGCAGATAGAGGACCGGCCAGCCCCCCTGCGGCGCATTACAGCGCGGCACGGCCAGGAACAGCCGGTGGCCCGGCCCGCAATCGACCACCTTCCGCGACAGCCGGTGCGTGGGCGGATCACCCTCGAAGATGCGCAGCTCGGCCCGATTGCGCGCGTGATCCGGCCCGACGCGACCCCTATGCGACATGTTCACACCCCTTCTTCCCGATCCCGGCCCCTTCCGGCCAGCAGATGGTTGACAACCCTTGTCAGGAATATACTGCTGCGCGGGATCGAAGCCAGACCGGATCTCCGGCCAAGCCTGAAACGATCCTTATCCAAGGAGATCCGCATGACCATGATTTCGCGTCATTCCATCCGCGCCCTGTGCGGCGCATCGATCCTTGCCCTGACCCTGGCCGCCGGCCCGGTCCTGGCCGACAGCATCTTCACGCCGACCTCGGACGTCTTCGAAGGCTCGGTCAATGCCGGCGCGGCCGAGCGCGGCGCGCCGGTCTATCCGGGATCCGAGGCGGTCCTTTCGGGCGAGGGGCTGACCCCGGGCCAGCAGATCACCCTGATGCGCGGCACTACCGTGCTGAACGCCGACGGCCCGCTGACCGTCGATGACGAGGGCAAGGTCAGCTTCGCGCTGACCGTGGACGACGAAGCCGCGACCGGCGTGCATCCGATCGTGGTCATCGCCGAGAACCCCGCCGCCGCGACCGTGGCCGAGCTGAAGGTCTCGCCGCAGGTCCCGCTGTCGGGCGAGGCGGATTTCGCCATCGAAAGCCAGCCGGTGACGCGCGGCCTCTATCAGGTCGCCCACAGCCCGGAATCGGGGGCGCTGTTCGTGACCGCCGCCGTGGGCCGTCCGCCGGTGACGGAATCGGCACTGGTCAAGATCGATCCCGACACGCTGGAAACCGTTGCCTCCGTCACGCCCGAAGCCGCGCCCGCCCGCCCCGACGGCAGCGATGGCGGCCTCTTCGCGGTCTATGGCGTCGATGTGGACGACGAGAACGGCAATGTCTGGGTGACGAATACCCGCCAGAACACCGCTTCGGTCTACAGTCAGGACGACCTGTCGCTGGTCAGGCAGTTCGAGCCGGGCGCCGTGCCGCATCCGCGCGACGTGGTGATCGATCAGGCCCGCGGCCGCGCTTACATGAGCACCAGCTTCGAGCCGCAGTTGGAGGTGTTCGACATCAACACGCTGGAGCAGCTGGACCCGATCGAGATCACCTCGACCATCCGTCGCAGCCAGTTCGGCGCCCGCAGCGCGGATCTGGACATCGAGTCGGGCAAGCTGTTCTCGGTCAGCATCAGCACCCCGGAAGTGGCGGTGATCGACCTGGAAAGCGGCGATGTCCGCGTCCTGCAGGTCGGTCGGCTGCTGGCCGGGTCGGATTCGGCCTATGACCGCGAGGAAGGGCTGATCTTCGTCGTCGGACAGGGCAGCGACAACCTGCTGATCGTCGACGAGGAAAGCGGCGAGGTGCTGCATGACGTCCCGGTGGGCGCCAACCCGCTGAGCGTCACCTTCGACCCGGTCGGCCGGCTGGCCTATGTGGCCGTGCGCGGTGCGGACAGGCTGACGGTGGTGGATACCGACGGCCAGATCGTCGCCAACCTGGACGGCGGCAGCTATCCCAACCAGATCCGCATCCTGGGCGACGGCGCCGTCTATGCGATCAACAAGTCGCGCGGCGAGGATGACGCGAGGGGCGACCGCATCTCGCGCATCCGGCCCGCCGCTGAATAGGCCGGGCCCGACCATGCCACGGCGCGGGCGGCATCTGGCCGCCCTCGCCATCTTCCAGCCACGGCCCCGGATGCGGCCCCCAAGGAGATCCAAGATGCCGGGACTTCGCCCCATCGCCAGGCTGGCACTGGCCGTCCTGCTGCTGCCCCTGCTGCTGGCCGCCGCCCCCCTGCGGGCCGAGATCACCGTGACCGACCTGCTGGACCGCGAGGTCACGCTGCCGCGTCCGGCGCAGCGCATCGTGCTGGGCGAGGGGCGGCACATGACGGTGCTGGCGCTGCTGCATGACGACCCGGTCGCACTGGTGGCGGGCTGGCGGCTGGACAAGGCGCTGGACGCGCCGACGCTGGCCGCCTATCGCGCGCGCTTCCCGCAGATCGACGCGATCCGGCCGGTGGGTTCGGGCAATCGCGACATCTCGGTCGAAAGCGTCATCGCGCTTCAGCCCGACCTCCTGGTCCTGTCGCTGATGGACCGGGGCGATCCCGGCATGGACCGCGCCCGCCAGCAGGTCGAGGCGGCGGGTATCCCTGTGGTCTATGTCGATTTCTTCTCGCATCCGCAGGAAAACTCGATCCCCAGCCTGACGATCCTGGGCCGGCTGACCGGGGCCGAGAAGCGTGCCGCCGATTTCGCCGAATTCTACAATTCGCGGCTGGAGCGCATCACCGAAAGGCTGGCCGATCCGGCGATCACCCGCCCGCGGGTCTTCATCCACGCCCATGCCACGCCGCAGAACTGCTGCGCGACCGTGGGGGCGGGGGTCTTTCACGACTTCGTGACGACGGCGGGGGGCACGAATATCGGGGCCGAGGTGGTCAGGGGCGTGCTGGGCACGGTCAGCCTGGAATTCCTGATCGGCGCCGATCCCGACATCTATCTGGCGACCGGCGGCGCGCATCTGGGCGATCGCAGCGGGCTGGTGCTGGGCTCGGAGATCCCGGCCGACACCGCCGCGGCCAGCTTCCGGGGGCTGCTGGGCGCGCCGGGCTTTTCCTCGCTGCGCGCCGTCGAGGAGGGCCGCGCGGCCGGGATCTGGCACCTGTTCAACGACACGCCCGTCCATATCGCGCTGATCGAATACCTGGCCCGCAGCTTCCACCCGGACCTGTTCGCCGACCTGGACCCCGCCGAAACCCTGGCCGAGATCGACCGCCGCTTCCTGCCGGTCTCGGTCCCCGGCACCTGGTGGGTCGGGCCCGACGAATGAGCGCGCTGCTGCTGGAGCGATACCACCGCCAGAACCGGCGCCGCGCGCTGCTGGTGGGCGTCATGGCGCTGGTCGCGCTGCTGGGCGTGCTGCTGGACCTGGTGACCGGCCCGGCCGGGCTGCCGCTTGGCGACACGCTGCGGGCGCTGACCGGCACGGGCGAGGTCGCGCGCGCCACCGAGGTGATCGTCTGGACCGTGCGCCTGCCGGTGGCGATCATGGCGCTGCTGGTCGGCGCGGCCCTGGCGCTGGCCGGGGCCGAGATGCAGACCGTGCTGGAAAACCCGCTGGCCGAGCCCTTCACGCTGGGGGTCTCCACCGCCGCCGCGCTGGGGGCGGCGACCGCGATCATCCTGGGGCTCAGCCTGCCCTTCCTGCCGGCCAGCTGGTCGGTCTCGGCCAATGCCTTCCTGTTCGCGCTTGGCGCGCTGGCGCTGCTGCAGCTGCTGGGCCGGCTGCGCGGCGGCGGCCCCGAGGTGCTGATCCTGTTCGGCATCGCGCTGAACTTCGCCGCCGGCGCCTTCCTGTCGCTGCTGCAATTCGTGGCCTCGGCCGATGCGCTGCAGCAGCTGGTCTTCTGGACGATGGGCAGCCTTGCCGCCTCCAGCTGGCAGGGCGCGGCGATGCTGGCGGCGGTGCTTGCACTCTGCGCGCCGTTTTCCTTCCGCGCCGCCTGGCGGCTTACCGCGCTGCGCATGGGCGAGGACCAGGCCCGCAGCTTCGGCGTCAATGTCGAGTCGCTGCGCCGCTGGACCCTGCTGCGGGTCAGCCTGCTGGCCGCCACGGCGGTGTCGATGGTCGGCGTGATCGGCTTCGTGGGCCTTGCCGGGCCGCATATCGCGCGGCTTCTGGTGGGCGAGGATCACCGCTTCTTCCTGCCCGCCAGCCTCTTGACCGGGGCGCTGGTGATGTCGCTGGCCTCGACGCTGTCCAAGCTGGTGGTGCCGGGGGTGCTGCTGCCGGTGGGGCTGGTCACGTCGCTGATCGGGCTGCCGGTCTTCTTCGCGCTGATCCTGCGCGGCAGGGCGCGGCGATGAGCGGGCTGTCGATCCGCGATGTCTCGATCCGCTACGGCAAGCGGGTGGTGATCCGCGACCTGACCCTGCCCGACCTGCCCGCCGGCCAGGTCACGGTGCTGGCCGGGCCGAACGCGGCGGGCAAGTCGACGCTGCTCCGCGCGGTGGCCCAGCTTGGCCCCCATGCCGGGCGGATCATGCTGGACGATGCCGATCTGGCCCGGCTGCCGGGGCCGCAGCGGGCGCGGCTGGTGGGCTTCATGCCGCAGAGCCTGCCCTCGGGGTCCTCGCTGATCGTCCTGGAAAGCATCATCGCGGCCCTGCGCGCGGCGGGCGAGACCCCGGCGGCGCAGGCCGATGCGCAGGCCATGGCGGTGCTGGACCGGCTGGGCATCGGCGCGCTGGCGCTGAACCCGCTGGACCAGTTGTCGGGCGGGCAGCGGCAGCTGGTCAGCCTGGCGCAGGCCATCGTGCGCAACCCGCGCCTGCTGCTGCTGGACGAGCCGACCAGCGCGCTGGACCTTGCCCGGCAGGTGCGGCTGCTGGCCGAGCTGCGCCGCCTGGCCGCCGAGGGCCGGGTGGTGGTCGCGGTGCTGCACGACCTGGCGCTGGCGGCGCAATGGGCCGACCGGATCGTGGTGCTGCACCAGGGCGGGATCCACAGCGACGGCCCGCCCGAAAAGGTGCTGACCCCCGCCATGCTGGCCGAGGTCTACGGCGTCGAGGCGCGGGTCGAGCGCTGTTCGCGCGGCAACCTGACGATCCTGATCGACCGCGAACTGGCGCCGGTTCCCTAGTTTTGCGTCTGCGCGGACAGGGTTGAACTTCGGCCCCCGCATGGCCAGATTCCGACAAACCCGCCGGAAAGGACCTTGCAATGAACATCGGTCAGGCCGCCGAGACGACCGGGCTGCCGGTCAAGACGATCCGCTATTACGAGGATATCGGCCTGATCGCGCCGGACCGGGGCCAGAACGGCTATCGCGATTTCGGCGACGAGGACGTGACGCGGCTGCGCTTTCTGGCCCGCGCCCGCAACCTGGGCTTCTCGCTGGAGGAGTGCCGGCGCCTGATCGGGCTTTACTGCGACAAGAGCCGCGCCAGCCGCGATGTCCGCGCGCTGGCCGTCACCCACCTGGCCGAGATCCGCGCCAAGATCGAGGAATTGCGCAGCCTGGAGACGACGTTGCAGCAGCTGATCGCCGAATGCCCCGGCAATGACGATCCGCATTGCGTCATCCTGGGCCAGCTTGCCGGGACGCGCTGAGCGCCGCGTCCCTTCAGCAATCGCCGACGACGCGCCTGACCTTCAGGATATCGAAGTCGAAATGCCCCTCGACCAGGACGCAGCCGTGATCGGCATAGGCCTCGCGGATGCGGGCCAGATCGGCGGGCATGCCGCGCATCATGGGCGGCTCGGGCTGGTCGTGGATCGACAGCGGCCGGCCCCGCGTGCCCTCGGCGTCGACCGGAAAGACCCCGCGCCAGCCGCAGGGCGGCTGATAGCACAGCCAGGCGGTGGTGCCGACGCCCCAAAGCTGGTCCTCGGTCCCGGCATTCGCCTCATCGGCATGGGCGGGTGCCAGCAAGGCCCCCAGGACGCTTGCCGCAATCGTGAAACTGGCGCGCATGACTTCCTCCCTCACCTCCCGGCGCGGCGGGACGGTCCGCTGTCCATGTTATCCCGAAAACGGCCCGGCCGGACCGAAATTCCCGCCCGATGGTTAATTCGTTCCCACCGCGAGGGAAACCCGCGCGGGCAGGCAGAACTGGCCCCATATGGCATCCACATCTGGCCCTATCGTTTTCCGCCCCGCAGGCGCAACCTTGCCAGAACCAGCCAGGAGCCTCGCGATGACCCTCGATCTGAACCTCAACGACCTGACCCATGTGGTCGCCGCCGACCGCGAACATGTCTGGCACCACCTGAGCCAGCACAAGCAATACGAGACCACCGACCCGCGCGTCTTCGTCGAGGGCAAGGGCATGAAGCTGTGGGACGCAACCGGCAAGGAATTCCTGGATGCGGTCTCGGGCGGAGTCTGGACGGTGAATGTCGGCTATGGCCGCGAAAGCATCGCCAATGCGGTGCGCGACCAGCTGCTGAAGCTGAACTATTACGCCGGCGCCGCGGGCACCGTGCCCGGCGCGGTCTTCGCGCAGAGGCTGATCGAGAAGATGCCGGGGATGAGCCGGGTCTATTACTCGAACTCGGGTTCCGAGGCGAACGAGAAGGTCTACAAGATGGTGCGCCAGATCGCGGCGCGCCACCATGGCGGGCGGAAATGGAAGATCCTCTATCGCGACCGCGACTATCACGGCACCACGCTGGGAACGCTGGCGACCTCGGGCCAGGGGCAGCGGGCGGCGCAATACGGCCCCTATCCCGACGGCTTCGTGATGGTGCCGCATTGCCTTGAATACCGCGCGCAATGGGACGTGGAAAACTATGGCCAGCGCGCCGCCGACGCCATCGAGGAGGTGATCCTGCGCGAGGGTCCCGACACCGTCGGCGCCCTCGTGCTGGAGCCGGTGACGGCAGGCGGCGGGGTCATTACGCCCCCCGAGGGCTATTGGCAGCGCGTTCAGGAAATCTGTCGCAAATACGATATCCTGCTGCATATCGATGAAGTGGTCTGCGGGCTGGGCCGCACCGGCACCTGGTTCGGCTACCAGCAATACGGGATCGAGCCGGATTTCGTGACCATGGCCAAGGGCGTCGCCTCGGGCTATGCGGCGATCAGCTGCACCGTCGCGACCGAGCGCGTCTTCGAGATGTTCAAGGACGCGCCCGAGGACGGGATGAGCTATTTCCGCGACATCTCGACCTTCGGCGGCTGCACCGCCGGCCCGGTCGCGGCGCTGGAGAACATGCGCATCATCGAGGAAGAGGGCCTGCTGGAGAACTGCACCCTCATGGGCGACCGGGTGATGGCCAACCTGAACGCGCTGATGGAGAAGCACGAGGTCATCGGCGATGTGCGCGGCAAGGGCCTCTTCTGCGGCGCCGAGCTGGTCGCGGACCGCAAGACCAGGGAGCCGATGGACGAGAAGAAAGTGCAGGCGGTGGTCGCCGACTGCCTGTCGCAGGGGGTCATCATCGGCGCCACCAACCGCTCGATCGAGGGGCTGAACAACACGCTGTGCCTGTCGCCCGCGCTGATCGCCACGGCAGACGATATCGACCGCATCACCGACGCCATCGACGGCGCGCTGAGCCGCGTCTTCGGCTGAGGGCCTTGATCCGGGCCGCCGGCTGGGGCTTCATCGCCCCGGCAAGCCGCCCGGATCAGACATGCCTATACCGCCCGAAGCCTTCATCCTCGACCGCAGCGCGGCCATCCCGCTGCAATTGCAGCTGCGCCGCCAGATCATCGGGGCGGTGATCGCGGGCCGCTTCCGTCCGGGCGAGAAGCTGCCCTCGATCCGCGCGCTGGCCGGGCATCTGGGCGTCGCCCGCGTCACCGTGGCCCAGGCCTTCGCCGAGCTGGTGGCGACCGATTACCTGACCAGCCGCGACCGCTCGGGCCATTACATCTCGGAGGGGATCGAGCTTGGCCCCGAGGCCGGCCCCCCTGCCCCGCAAGCGGCGCGCTTCGACTGGGGCCAGCGCCTGGACGGCCGCTTCGCGCAGGCGCAGCGGCGCGATCGGGTGCGCGACTGGCGCCGCTTCCGCTTTCCCTTCGTCTATGGCCAGGCCGATCCCGAGCTGGTCGATCACGCCGCCTGGCGCGACTGCGCGGTCCGGGCGCTGGGGCGGCGCGAATTCGCCAGCCTGACCGGCGACCTCTACGGCGAGGACGACCCCGAGCTGATCGACTATATCGCCCGCCACATCCTGACCCGGCGCGGCATCCGCGCCCGCCCCGAGGGGATCCTGCTGACCCTTGGCGCGCAGAACGCGCTGTGGCTGATCTCGCAGGTGCTGCTGGGGCCGGGGCGGCGCTGCGCCATCGAGGATCCCTGCTATCCCGGCCTGCGCGAGATCCTGGCCCATAGCGGCGCGGCGGTCCATCCGGTCGCGGTCGACGCGCAGGGCCTGCCGCCCGACGCGATCCCGGCGGGCGTCTCGGCCGTCTTCACCACCGCCAGCCACCAATGCCCGACCAACACCACCATGCCCCTGCCCCGCCGCCGCGCGCTGCTGGCCCGCGCGCTGCAGGACGGCTTCGCGCTGATCGAGGACGATTACGAATTCGAGCTGTCCTTCGCCGGCGCGACCTCGCCCGCGCTGAAGGCCATCGACCAGAGCGGCGCGGTGATCTATGTTGGCTCGTTTTCCAAATCGGTCTTTCCGGGGCTGCGGCTGGGCTATGTC
Organism: Paracoccus sigandri; assembly: GCF_003709565.1. Classification (GTDB taxonomy): domain Bacteria; phylum Pseudomonadota; class Alphaproteobacteria; order Rhodobacterales; family Rhodobacteraceae; genus Paracoccus; species Paracoccus siganidrum. Next base: position 103,678 of record NZ_QNRC01000009.1, read on the forward strand.
GTGGCCGATCCCGGCTTCGTCGCCGAGGCGCGGGCGCTGCGCGGGCTGTCGCTGCGCCATCCGCCCGGCCACATGCAGCGGACGCTGGCGCATTTCCTGTCGCTTGGCCATCACGACGCGCAGATGAAGCGGATGCGGCGCGGCTACGGCGAGCGGCGGGCGGTGATGCTGGAGGCGATCGGGCAGGAAGGGCTGGACCTGGCCCGCGACGGCGCCACCGGCGGCTCCAGCTTCTGGCTGGCCTCGCCCGTGCCCGCGCGCGCGCTGGCCCAGACGCTGAGGGCGCGCGACGTGCTGATCGAGCCGGGCTGGCCCTTCTTCGCCGATCCCGCGCGGGGCGACGGCTTCTTCCGGCTGGCCTATTCCTCGATCTCGGCCGCGCGCATCCCCGAGGGCATCCGCCGCATCGCCACGGCGATCCGCGAGGCGCGGGCCTGACGGGCTTGCGCTTGGGGCGGAAATCCCCTGTCCTGCGGGGCGCAGGCAAAAGGCGACAGGAGCGGCGCATGAAGGCGGTTTTCGACGACAGGCAGACCCGGCACGACCCGCAGTTCCGGCTGCTAGACGGCAAGGTGATCCAGAACCCCGACCGGCCCCAGCGCGTCGCGGAACTGCTGCGGGGCGCACGGGCGGCGGGCTGCCGGGTCCTGCCGCCCGAGGATCGCGGCATGGCGCCGCTGGGGGCGATCCACACGCCGCGCTATCTGGATTTCCTGCGCAGCATCCATGCCCGCCGCGCCGCCGAGGTCGCCGACCTGGCCGAGGTCGTGCCCTCGCGCTTCTGCCCCGGCCAGGGCCTGCATTATTCCGACATGACCGAGGCGCAGATCGGCTTTCACAACGCCGATACTTCCTGCCCGCTCTCGGCCGGCACATGGGATGCGGTCTACTGGTCGGCGCAGACCGCGCTTGGCGGCGCGGCGCTTCTGCTGGCGGGGGAAGGCGCGGCCTATGCGCTGTGCCGCCCCTCGGGCCATCACGCCTATCGCGAACTGGCGGGCGGCTTCTGCTTCCTGAACAATTCGGCCATCGCGGCGGAATACCTGCGCCGGAACGGCCATCGCCCGGCGATCCTGGACATCGACGTGCATCACGGCAACGGCACCCAGGGCATCTTTTATGACCGCGACGACGTGCTGACGGTCTCGATCCATGTCGATCCGGCGGAGTTCTATCCCTTCTATGCCGGCGGCGCGCAGGAATGCGGCACGGGGCGCGGTCACGGCTTCAACCTGAACCTGCCCCTGCCGCGCGGCACCGGGATCGAGGGCTATCTGGCCGCGCTGGACCGGGCGCTGCAGCGGATCGCCTGTTTCGGCGCCTCGGCCATCGTCGTGGCGCTGGGGCTGGATGCGCATGAGGGCGATCCGTTCCAGGGGATGACCATCACGACCCAAGGCTTCGGACACATCGCCGCGAATATCGCCGCCGCCGGCCTGCCGGTCCTGAACGTGCAGGAGGGCGGCTACATGCAGCCGGCGCTGGGGGACAACCTGGCCGCCTATCTGGGCGGGCTGGGCTGAGGACGGGTGCCGGAGGCCGAAACCAGAGCAATTTCCTAGGACAAATACGTCCGAGAATTTCTCTCAACTATTTGTTTTTCAATGTTTTTTATTGACGCTTCGGGAAAACGCCCCTATATCGGTCCCAGGATAGCCAGCCAGCCCGTGCCAGCCAGCCGCCCGCCAGATGAAGTCAGCAAGTCAGGAGAGATTGACATGGCCCATGCCGCTTGCAGCGCCTGCGCGTTCTATGAAGATCACGTCGCCAATTCGGCCAGCAACCTGCCGGATTCCGGCCTGTGCCGCGCGAACCCGCCGATCACCCAGAAGGATGCCGACACCCGCGGCTATTGGCCGGTGGTGCGTTCGTCCGACTGGTGCGGCCAATACGCGACCGCCTTCGCCGCCGAATAGGCGGCCCGCGAAACGGATGCCGGCCGGACGGATAAGGCAGCCCTCGGGCTGCCTTTTTCATGTCAGGGCAGCATCCCGTCCATCAGCGTGGCGACGGTCGCCTCGATCACCTGGTCCGCGCTGGCCGGGCCCGCCGGGTCGAACCAGTTGGCCAGCCCGTTCAGCGCCCCGGTCAGGGTGAAGGCCGCGATCCGCAAATCGCGGACCTCGAGCGACCCGTCCGCCGCGCCCTCGGCGATCACCTGCCGGATCAGCCCGTCGATTTCCCGCTTCAGCGCACGGAAGCGGGCGCTGCTTTCCGGTGACAGCTGGTGATCCTGCGTGCGCGCGACGCAGATGCCGTAATCGGCGACGATGACATGGGCATAGGCGGTCAGCATCTGCCGCAGCCGGTCGGCGCCCGAGCCGCCGCGCAGCGCCGCATCGCGGGCGGCACCGGCGATGTTGTCCAGCCCGCGCCGGGTGCATTCGAACAGGATTTCGTCCTTGCTGGCGAAGTAATGATAGATCGTCGGCTTGGTCACGTTCAGCGCCGCCGCGACATCGTCCAATGATGTCGCGTGAAACCCCCGCGCATTGAAGAACTGCGCCGCGGTCCGCAGCACCGCCTCGCGCTTGGCCGCGCGTTCGCGGGCGCGGGCGTCGCGTCCGGCCCAGGGGGTGGCGTCTGCGGTCTGCTCCACGATACGGCCTTTACTGTTGCGTTGGCATGTTACCAGGTAGTATAGACGCTACTGACAGGAATATTCCGCGTCAAGACCGGCAAGGGAGGGGGAACCATGCTGCTGACCGAGGAACAGGCGATGGTGCGCGACATGGCGCGCCGTTTCGCGGCCGACAGGCTGGCGCCCAACGCGGCCGACTGGGACCGGACGCATGAATTCCCGCGCGAGGTGATCGCCGAAATGGGCGGGCTGGGCCTGATGGGGATGCTGGTCCCCGAGGAATGGGACGGCGCGCTGTCCGACAGCATCGCCTATGCGGCCGCCCTGGAAGAGATCGCGGCGGGCTGCGGCGCGATTTCCACCATCATGTCGGTGCACAACTCGGTCGGCTGCGTGCCGATCCTGCGCTTCGGCAACCACGCGCAGCGCGAGGAATTCCTGCGGCCGATGGCGCGCGGGCAGATGCTGGGCGCCTTCTGCCTGACCGAGCCGCAGGCGGGCTCGGACGCCTCGGCGCTGCGCACGCGGGCAAGGCGGACGAATGGCGGCTGGGTGCTGAACGGGGTGAAGCAGTTCATCACCTCGGGGCGGAATGCCGACATCGCCATCGTTTTCGCCGTGACCGACCCGGAGGCGGGCAAGAAGGGCATCTCGGCCTTCATCGTGCCGACGGCGATGCCCGGCTGGCGGGTCGCCGCGATCGAGAAGAAGACTGGCCAGCACCTGTCCGACACCGCCCAGATCGCGCTGGAGGACCTGGAAATTCCCGCCGGCAACCTGCTGGGCGAGGAAGGCCAGGGATACCGGATCGCGCTGTCGAACCTGGAGGGCGGGCGGATCGGCATCGCCGCGCAATCGGTCGGCATGGCACGCGCCGCGCTGGAGGCCGCGCTGGCCTATGCGCGGGAACGCGAAAGCATGGGCCGCAAGCTGATCGACCACCAGGCGGTGGCTTTCCGGCTGGCCGACATGGCGACGCGCGTCGAGGCCGGGCGGCAGATGGTGCTGCATGCCGCGGCGCTGAAGGATGCCGGCCAGCCGGCGCTGCAGGCGGCCTCGATGGCCAAGCTGTTTGCCTCGGAAATGGCCGAGCGGGTGGCCTCGGACGCGATCCAGTGTTTCGGCGGTTATGGCTATACGCAGGATTTCCCGGTCGAGCGCATCTGGCGCGACGTCCGGGTCTGCCAGATCTACGAGGGCACCAGCGACATCCAGCGCATGGTGATCGCCCGGTCGCTGGCGGCATAGGATCAAACGGGGGAAGCAATGCAGATCGAAGGACAAGGTTTCGTCGTCACCGGGGCCGCCTCGGGGCTGGGGCTGGCGACCGCGCGCGCGCTGGTCGCGGCGGGGGGCCGCGTGGCGCTGTGCGACATCGATGCGGAACGCGGCGCCAGCGTGGCCGGGGAACTGGGCGCGGCCGCGCGGTTCCTGCGCACCGACATCACCAGCGCCCCCGAGGCCGAGGCCGCCATCGCGGCGGCGGCGGATTTCGCGCCGCTGCGGGGGCTGGTGAACTGCGCGGGCATCGCGACCGCCGCCAGGATCGTCGGCAAGTCCGGCCCGATGGATCTGGACAGCTATGCAAGCGTGATCGCGCTGAACCTGACCGGCACCTTCAACATGATGCGCCTTGCCGCCGCCGCCATCGCCCAGGCCGAGCCGCTGGAGACGGGCGAGCGCGGGGTGATCGTCAACACCGCCTCGGTCGCCGCCTTCGAGGGGCAGGTCGGGCAATCCGCCTATGCCTCGTCCAAGGGCGGCGTCGCCGCGCTGACCCTGCCCGCGGCGCGGGAATTCGCCCGCCACGGGATCCGCGTCATGTGCATCGCGCCGGGCATCTTCGAGACCCCGATGATGGCCGGGATGCCCCAGGAGGTGCGCGACAGCCTTGCCGCCGGCGTGCCCTTCCCGCACCGCCTGGGCCTGCCGGCGGAATATGCCGCGCTGGTCCGCCACATCATCGAGAACCCCTATCTGAACGGCGAGACCATCCGGCTGGATGGCGCGCTGCGCATGACCTGACAGGAGGCTGCCATGGAAGACCCCATCGTCATCGTTTCCGCGAAACGCACGCCGCTCGGCGGCTTTCAGGGCGATTTCGCCAGCCTGACCGCGCCGCAGTTGGGCGCCGCCGCGATCCGCGCCGCGCTGTCCGAATCCGGGTTGCAGCCCGAGGACGTGGACAGCGTGCTGATGGGCTGCGTCCTGCCCGCCGGCCAGGGCCAGGCCCCGGCGCGCCAGGCGGCGCTGGGGGCGGGGCTGCCCCTGGGCACGGTCTGCACGACGCTGAACAAGATGTGCGGATCGGGGATGCAGGCGCTGATGCTGGCCCATGACCAGATCGCGGCGGGATCATCTGCCGTCACCGTCGCGGGCGGCATGGAATCCATGACCAACGCCCCCTATCTGCTGGCCAAGGCTCGCGGCGGCTTTCGCATGGGGCATGGCGAGGTCAAGGACCACATGTTCCTGGACGGGCTGGAGGACGCCTATGACAAGGGCCGGCTGATGGGCACCTTCGCCGAGGATTGCGCCGAGGCCTATCAGTTCACCCGCGAGGCGCAGGACGAATATGCGCTGGCCTCGCTGTCGCGCGCGCTTGAGGCGCAGTCGAGCGGGCAGGCCGCGGTCGAGATCATCGGCATCGAGGCCCAGGCGGGCCGCGAGATCCGGCTGGTCGAGGCCGACGAACAGCCCGCCCGCGCCCGGCCCGACAAGATCCCCGGCCTGAAGCCCGCCTTCCGCCATGACGGCACGGTGACGGCCGCGAATTCCTCGTCGATCTCGGACGGCGCCGCCGCGCTGGTGGTGATGCGCCAGTCGCAGGCCGAGGCGCGCGGGCTGCATCCGCTGGCGCGGATCACCGGCCATGCCTCTTACGCGGGCAAGCCGGGGCTGTTCACCACCGCGCCGGTCTTCGCCATCCAGCGCCTGTTTCAGCGCACCGGCTGGCAGGCCGGCGATGTCGATCTGTTCGAAGTCAACGAGGCCTTCGCCGTCGTGCCGATGGTCGCGATGCGCGACCTGGACATCTCGCATGACCGGATGAACGTGCTGGGCGGCGCCTGCGCCATCGGCCATCCGATCGGCGCCTCGGGCGCGCGGATCGTGGTGACGCTGCTGAACGCGCTGCGCCAGCGCGGGGCCAGGCGCGGCGTCGCCGGGGTCTGCATCGGCGGCGGCGAGGCCACGGCCGTCGGAATCGAACTGCTCTGACGCGCGCCCCTGCCCCGTCCCGCCGGTTGAATTCCGGCGCGCGGCCCGCCTATAAGGCGGCCAGCATTCCGCCCGGCGTCCCGCGCCCGCCGGAAGCCAAGGGGGACGCGCAGATGCAGATGGCCAAGGCGGCCGACTTCACCATCCGGCTGGACGATCTGGGCTATGAGGCCGGGGGCCGTCCGGTCCTGTCCGGGCTGACGCTGCATTCCTCGGCCCGCCGCATCGGCGTGGTCGGGCGCAACGGATCGGGCAAGAGTACGCTGGCGCGGCTGCTGGCGGGGCTGCTTGCGCCCACCACCGGGCAGGTCAGGGTGGCGGGCATCGACGTCTTCCGCGACCGCCGCGCGGCGCTGGAAACCGTGGGCATCCTGTTCCAGAACCCCGAGCACCAGATCATCTTCCCCCGCGTCTCCGAGGAGATCGCCTTCGGCCTGCGCCAGCAGGGGCTGGACAAGGTGCAGGCCGCCGCGCGCTGCGAGGCGGTGCTGCGCTCCTTCGACAAGCCGCATTGGCGGGACGCACCGATCTCGGCCCTGTCGCAGGGCCAGAAGCACCTGGTCTGCATGATGGCGGTGCTGGCCATGCGCCCGCGCCTGCTGATCCTGGACGAGCCCTATGCCGGGCTGGACATCCCCACCCGCCGCCAGCTTGGCCGCTATCTGAACCGGGCGGGCACGCACCTGTTCCACATCTCGCACGAGCCCGCCGACCTGGAGGGCTGCGATCAGCTGTTCTGGCTGGACCGCGGCCAGATCGTCGCGCAGGGCGCGCCCGCGCAGCTGCTGGCCGACTTCACCGCCGAGATGAACCGGCTGGGGGACCTCGATGATATCGCTGACCTCGCCGGTTGAGACGCGCGCCCATCGCTGGCCCGCCGGGGTCAAGCTGGGGGCGCTGTGCCTGGCCTCGACCGGGCTGTTCCTGACCGGCAGCGCCGCCGTCCATGTCGCGGCGCTGCTTCTGGTGCTGGCGCTCTATGCGGCGCCGGGGCGGGTCTTCCTGCAGGCCGGGCTGCGCAGCCTGCGCGTGGTGCTGCCCTTCGTCGCCATCCTGCTGGTCTGGCACGCCGTCACCGGCGAGCTGCGCGCGGGCGCGCTGATCGTCCTGCGCATGGTCACGCTGGTCGCGCTTGCCAATCTGGTGACGATGACCACCGGGCTGGGCGAGCTGGTCGACCTGATCCGCCGCCTGACCGCGCCGCTGCGCCGCCTGGGCCTGCCCACCCATCTGCTGGAGACCGCCATCCCGCTGGTCATCCGATTCACCCCGGTGCTGGTCGCCCGCGCCGAAAACCTGGCCGAGGCCTGGCGCGCCCGGTCGCGCCGCCGCCCCGGCTGGCGGCTGATCCTGCCGCTGACCCTGCAGGCACTGGACGACGCCGATCATGTCGGCGAAGCTCTGCGCGCGCGGGGCGGCCCCCTTGGACCGCAATGACAGGAGTTTACCCCATGGAACGCAATATCGCCCATGTCGCCCTTTTCGCCGCGATGATCGCGGCCCTGGGCCTGGTGCCGCAGATCACGCTTGGCTTCGGCGTGCCGATCACCGCCCAGACGCTTGGCGTCATGCTAGCCGGGGCCGTGCTTGGCGCACGGCGCGGCGCGGCGGCGGCGGGGCTGTTCCTGCTGCTGGTCGCGCTTGGCCTGCCGCTGCTGGCGGGCGGGCGCGGCGGGCTGGGCGTCTTCGTCTCGCCCACCGCGGGCTTCGCGCTCGGCTTCCCGGTCGCGGCCTTCGCCACCGGCCTTTTCGTGGAACATGTCCGGCTGCGCTCGGCCGGGCTGGCGGCGGGGTTGGGCGCGGTCTTCGGCGGGATCGTGGTCCTCTATATCCTCGGCGCGGCGGGGCTGGCCATCGTCCTGGACAAGAGCCTGGCCGAGGCCTTCACCCTGGTCGCGGTGTTCATTCCCGGCGACCTGCTGAAGGCGGGCATCACCGGGATGCTGGTCCAGGCGCTGGCCAGGGTCCGGCCGCAGACGCTGGCCTGGCATCGCGGCGCGGCCGGCGCGGGCGACCTGCGCCTGTGAAGGACGCGGCCCGGCAGTGCTTCGCGCCCGCCCGGCCCGGCGCAGTGATCGGCTGCGGCGCGCGCAACCAGAACGCGGCCGCCCTGCGCGCGCTGCTGGACTGCCTGGCCCGCGGCCTGCCCATCCATGCCAGCCAGCAGGGCATCCGCCCCGCCACGCCCGATCCCGCGCCGTTCCTCTATTGCCAAAGCTCGGGCTCGGGCGGGCGGGTCAAGACGATCCGGCGCAGCCATGGCTCGTGGATCGCCAGTTTCGAGGTCAATCGCGACAGCTTCGGCCTCTCGGCCCATGACCGCTATGGCGTGCTGGGCAACCTGGGCCATTCGCTGTCGCTCTATGCCACGCTGGAGGCGCTGCATCTGGGCGCCGGGCTGCTGGTCCTTGCCGGAGACAGCCCGCGCAACCAGATGCGACAGCTGGCCCAGGCGGGCGTCAGCGTGCTCTACGCCACGCCGACGCAGCTGCGGCGGCTGCAACTGGCGGGCGGCCCTGGCCTGCCCGCCGTGAGCCATGTCTTCTGCGGCGGCGGCAAGCTGGACGACGCCTGCCGCGACGGCATGGCGGCGCTGTGCCCGAATGCGGCGATCCGGGAATTCTACGGCGCCTCGGAGACCAGCTTCATCACCATCGCCGATGCCGGAACCCCGGCGGGCTCGGTCGGGCGGGCCTATCCGGGGGTGCGGATCCGCCTGGGCGAGGCCGGGCGGATCTTCGTCGCCAGCCCCTATCTGTTCGACGGCTATCATGAGCCCGACCTGGCCCCGCCCCCGCGCGAGGGCAACCATATCGGCACCGGCGATATCGGCTGGCTGGATGCGGGTGGCCATCTGTTCCTGCGCGGCCGGGAAAGCCGGATGGTCACCGTCGCCGACCGCAACCTGTTCCTGGAGGATGTCGAGGCCGCGATGGCCGCGGCGGGCGCGGGCCCTTGTGCCGCCATCGCCCTGCCCGACCCGCAGCGCGGCCATGCGGTCATCGCCGCGGTCGAGGGCGCCCAGGACGACGCCCTTGCCGCCCGCCTGCGCCGCGCCTGCCGCGACGCCCTGGGCGATCATGCCGCGCCGCGCCGCGTCGTCTTCCTGCCGCGCCTGCCGCTGCTGGCCTCGGACAAGCCCGACCTGGCGGCGCTGGCGCGCCTGTTCGGCGCGGCGCCGTGATCGATCCGGTCATCGTCGCCGCCCGCCGCAGCGCCGTCACCCCGCGCGGCGGCGCCTTCCGGATGCTGGAGATCCACCAGCTTGCCGCCCCGGTCATGACCGATCTGCTGCGCGACGCGGGACTGCGCCCCGAGGACGTGGACGAGGTGATCCTGGGCAATGCGCTGGGGGCGGGCGGCAATCCGGCGCGAGTGGCCGCCCTGGCGGCGGGGCTGCCCGAGCGGGTGGCGGGCCTGTCCATCGACCGGCAATGCTGCGGCGGCCTGGACGCGGTCCTGCTGGCCGATGCGCTGATCCGCGCGGGGCGGCACGAGGTCGTCATCGCCGGCGGCGCCGAAAGCTGGTCGCGCCGCCCGCTGCGGCTGCGCACCGACCCTGACGGTGGCCCGCCCGCCGCCTATGAACAGCCGCCCTTCACCCCCTGGCCCGAGCGCGATCCCGGCATGACCGAGGCCGCCGAGGCCATCGCCGCCCGGCTGGGCATCTCGCGCGCGGAACAGGACGAATGGACCATCGCCAGCCATGCAAGCGCCCTGGCTGCCCTGCCCCGCATCCGCAGCGAAATCACTGTCATTTCAGATATATGCGCCGACAGTTTCACGCGCCGCATGAATGCGCGGACCTGCGCCCGCGCGCCGGTGCTGGCGGGCAGCGTCACCGCCGCCAATACCGCCGTGGCCGCCGATGGCGCGGGCTTCTGCCTGCTGGTCTCGGGCCGGGTCGCGCGGCGCCTGTCCACGCCCAGGCTGCGCATCCTCGCCGGCGCGACCCTTGGCGCCGATCCCGAACTGCCCGGCCTTGCGCCGGTTCCCGCCATCCGCGCGGTGCTGAAGGCCGCCGCGCTGACGCCCGACGCGCTAGATGCCATCGAGCTGATGGAGGCCTTCGCCGTCCAGGCCATCGCCTGCGCCCGGCTGGCCGGGCTGCCGGCGGACAGGATCAATCGCGGCGGCGGGGCGCTGGCACGCGGCCATCCGATCGGCGCCTCGGGCGCGATCAACCTGGTGCGGCTGTTTCACGAACTGGAAGCCGGGGGCCGGACCGGGCTGGCCGCCATCGCCGCCGCGGGCGGGCTGGGCACCGCCGCCCTGCTGGAACGCCTGGCCTAGAAGCCCCGAAAGCTGGTGAAGGCGGGCAGGTCCTCGCGCGCGGTGCGCAGGCCGTTTTCCGGCGCATCGGGATCGGGCCAGCCAAGCGCGATCCCGCAGACGACCATTTCCCGGTCCGGCAGGTCCAGCAGCCTGTGGACCGTCGGCCCGTAATTCGCCAGCGCGCCGATGCCGGTCGCGCCCAGCCCGCGATCCTCGGCCGCCAGCAGGAAGGCCATCAGGCTCATCCCCAGATCCATGAAGCCGCCCTTGCCCATGCCCCGGTCGATGGTCACGACCACGCCCACCGGCGCCCCGAAGAACGCATAGTTGCGCCGGAACTGCCGCCGCCGTCCCTCCAGGTCGCGCCGCTCGATCCCCAATTCCTGATAGAGCGCATGGCCCGCCGCCCGCTGCCGCGCCTTCAGCGCCGCGGGCATCGGATCGGGGAACCAGGAATATTCGGGCGCCTCGGGCAGGCCCGCCGCGATCGCCGCCTCAAGCCCTGCGACAACATCGCGCAGGGGCGGGCCGGTCAGCACGTGGAAATGACCGGGCTGCAGGTTGGCCCCGCTTGGCGCCATGCGCGCCAGCCGGCAGATCTCCTCGATCTCGGCGCGCGCGACCGGCCGGTCGCGATAGGCCCGAACCGAGCGCCGGCGCCGCATCAGGCTGCTGAAATCACGTTCCATTTCCCGCCTTGCGCAAGGGGCCGATGCGAGGCCGCGGCGCTTGCCGCAACGGATCGCGAACCCCGCGCAAATTGTCGGAGGCGACGCGGGGCGTCAAGCCGCGACCGATTCCCGACAATTGTTGTCGGAATACCACAGTCGCCGCGCCGGCCGATCACGGCTTCTTGACTTCGCGGCAGGGCTGGGGCCCCTGTCGCGCCCAAGGTGGTCTTTCGTTCCCCCGGTGCAGAATCCCCGTTTCCCGCGGATCGTGCCGGTGAAACGCCCGCACCGCTTCCATGCAGCTACGCCAGCTTCCCATGCCAGCAATGCCTCCTCTTTATCTGTAACCACGGAGTGAACAATGAGGTTCAAGGCGCAACGCTTGGCATCAAGCACCGCGATCGGACTGGCGCTGGCGATCCTGCCCGGCCAGCTTGCCGCGCAGGACACCGGCGAGACGCTGGTGCTGGACGATATCGTCATCACCGCGCAGGAACAGGTCAAGCAGGCGCTCGGCGTCTCGCAGATCACCGAGGAGGATCTGGAGAAGACCCCGGTCGTCAACGACATTTCCGAGGTCGTCCGCAAGATGCCCGGCGTGAACCTGACCGGCGCCACCGCCTCGGGGCAGCGCGGCAACCAGCGCCAGATCGACATTCGCGGCATGGGACCGGAGAACACGCTGATCCTGATCGACGGCAAGCCGGTCATGTCGCGCAACTCGATCCGCATGAGCCGCAACGGCGAACGCGACACGCGCGGCGATTCCAACTGGGTGCCCGCCGAGATGATCGAGCGGATCGAGGTCCTGCGCGGACCGGCTGCGGCGCGCTATGGCTCGGGTTCGTCGGGCGGCGTGGTCAACATCATCACCAAGCGCCCGGACACTTTCTCGGGCCAGGTCGGAATGCATTACAATTCGCCGGAAAGCCGCAAGGAAGGCGACACGGTGCGCTCGAATTTCATGCTGGCCGGCCCGGCGGGCGAGAATTTCACGTTCCGGCTGTTCGGAAACCATAACAAGACCGACGCCGACGCGCCCGACATCAACCTTGTCCCGGTGCTGGACGATGACGGCAATCCGGTTCTGGACGAGGAGGGCAACCCTACCTTCCGCAACCTGGCGGGACGCGAGGGTGTCGTCAACAAGGACCTTGGCGCGCTGCTGACCTGGCACGTCGCCCCCGGCCATGAGATCGACTTCGAAGCCAATTTTTCGCGTCAGGGCAACATCTTCGCCGGCGACACCATGTTCGGTTCGGTCATCGAGGACGTGAACGGCACCAACCTGATCGGCACCGAGACCAACCGGATGTATCGCCGGACGCTGGCCCTTACCCATCGGGGCGAATATGATTTCGGTGACTCGCTCAGCTATCTGCAATGGGAAAACACCCGCAACACCCGTTTCTGCGAAGGCACGGCGGGCAGCGTAGAGGGCTCGATCACCGGCTGCGTCGATACGGATGGTGACGGTGAACACGATGCGCCCGGCTACAGTACCGCCAAGCTGGATAACGTAGCCGCTAAAACCGAATGGAACATGCCCATGGATCTGGGCACAAAGCGCAGCCGCGTGACCTTCGGTGCCGAATATCGGGGCGAATTCATGGAGGACTCGGTTTCGATCCGCGGAAACCTAAACAATCCGGACGGGACGCCCAACGAAGAACTGGGAGAAGAGTTTGATATCGATCCAGTTGGCGAGAACCGCGATCCGAAGGTCGACCAGCACACGATCGGTCTCTATGTCGAAAGCAATATCGAATGGAACGACCGGCTGACGCTGACCCCGGCGCTGCGTTTCGACTATAACGACAATTTCGGCAGCGCGTGGTCGCCCAGCCTGAACGCCACCTATGCCTTCAATGACGAATGGTCGATGAAGCTGGGCGTGGCGCGGGCCTTCAAGGCGCCGAACCTGTTCCAGCTGAACCCGAACTATGTCTACACGACCATGGGCAACGGCTGTCCCTATGTCGATGGCGAACGCCTCAGCGGTCCCTGCTATGTTCTGGGCAACCCGGATCTGGAAGCGGAAACCAGCGTCAACAAGGAAATCGGCGTCGCCTATCAGGGCTTCAGCGGCATCGACGCCAGCCTGACCTACTTCCACAACGACTACAAGAACCGCATCGCCTCGGGCCAGATCCAGTACAACCCCGGCGCCGAGACCAACCGCCTGTTCCGCTGGGACAACCAGGAAAAGGCCGTCATCTCGGGGCTGGAGGGCAATTTCTCGACCCCGCTGGGTGATCGCTTCGCCTTCAACGCGAATTTCACCAAGATGATCAAGTCCGAGGACGGCGACGGCCAGCCGCTGAGCCTGGTGCCGGATCATACGATCAACGCCTCGCTGGACTGGTACGCGACCGAGGCGCTGACCCTGACGCTTTCGGCCACCCGCTATGGCGAGATCGAGGCGGCCACCGCGTCGAACACCACCGGCGGCGTCTACGAGGACCCGGAAAATCGCCCCGGCTATACGTTGGTCAATCTGGGCGCAAGCTGGGAGATCACCGATACCGCGCGGCTGTCGGCCGGGGTGACGAACCTGTTCGACAAGCAGATCCTGCGCACCAATACCAGCGACGGCGCCAACACCTTCAACGAACCGGGCCGGGCCTTCTATATCTCGCTCAACAAGTCCTTCTGAGCGGGCGGCCTGCCCGTTCCTTGCGCCGTCCCGGAAACGGGGCGGCGTTTTTCGTCGGAAGCAGCGATTGAACCATTCTGTTCTTGGCGCGACCGGGCTGCGGTGCTTAATGGAAATGCAGTAACGATCAGCCTGACGATGCCCCTGAACCGGACGCCTTCGACCTTTCTGGCGCTTTTGTCGTCACTCCGGCTGCGCCGCGCGCAGGCGCTGCTCTATTACCTGCTGGCCGATTCCGACCGCGTCCACCGGGTCGAGAAGGTCGTGGACCTGTTCTGGCAGGACTCCGACGGCCAGCGCGCGGCGGCATCATATCGGCAGGTGGTGCGCCATATCCGCCGCGCCACCGGCGATGCCGGCGGGGTCGCGCTGGATACCGGCGGCGGGCAGATCGCGCTGCGGCTGGCCGAGCCCTTCAGCCTGTCTGATTATTTCCTTGCCGGCCTTTCCGCCAATCCCTGGGACGCGGCTGCGGCCGAGCGGATCCGGGAAATCGTCGGCTTCACCCTCCGGCTTCAGGGCATCAGCAGCTCTTTCGACAGCTGGCTGGCGATCACCCGCTCGACGCTGTTGTCGGTGGTGCGCCGGGCGCTGGACCGGCGGCTGGCCGTCGCGGGCGAGGACGCGGCGGGCGAGACCCGGCTGGCAGCGGAATTCGCGCTGGAGCTGGAGCCCGCCAACGAGGTCGCCGTCCGCTATCTGATGTCGCAGGACTGGCAGGCCGGGCACGCCACCCGCGCCATCGAGCGCTACAACACGCTCTATGCCCATCTGGCCGAGGAATTCGACCAGGAGCCCGAGGCCGAGACGATCGAATTGCTGGCCGCGATCAAGCTGGACCCGGTGGCACCGCCCCGGCGGCAGGCCGCGACCGACCGGCGGCCGCAGATCAGCCTTGCGGTCGCGCTGCTGCCCGCCCAGACCGGGGACCGCGAGCTGGCCAGCTTTCACACGGTGCTGTTCGCGGACCTGCGGATGCGCATGGGGCGGTTCCGCGAATGGCGCGTGATCGAGGCCGAGGGCCCGGAACGGCCCAAGGCGCGCATCACCCTGCGGCCGGTCCTGGCCCAGGGCCTGCACCGGCTGTTCGTCGAGGTGCAGCGCGGAGAGGATGGCGATCTGCTGTGGTCAGAGGTGATCGACCAGCCCGAGGCGGATTGGGAGGCGAAGGTCCGGGTGCTGCTGGCCAATATCGCCAATGCGCTGTCGATCGTGGTCTCGGACCGCTCGCTGACCGATTTCGGTGCGGCGATCTATGACCGCTGGCTGAAGGCGCAGGCGCTCCTGGATGCCTGGTCGCCCGAGACCGAGGGCGAGGCGCTGGCCATGCTGCGCGAGATCACCGAGGAATCGCCGCGCTTCGGCCCCGCCCATGCGGAACTGGCCGGGGCGCTGAATGTGCGCCACGTCCTGCTGCCCGGCACCCGGCAGACCGAGGACGTCAAGCAGGACGCGCTGCATCACGCGATCATCGCCGTCTCGACCGATCCGATGGACACCCGCGCCCACCGGGTCCTGGGCTGGTGCTATTGCCACAAGGGGGAATTCGGGCTGGCGGGGTTCCATTTCGACCAGGCGCTGAACCTCAACCGCAGCAGCCCGCTGACGCTGGCCTCCTGCGCGCTGGGTTTCGCCTTCGCGGGCGAAGAGGCCCGCACCGCCGAGCTGGTGGCCGAGGCGCGGCGGCATTCGGCCGTGGTCGAGCCGTTCCACCTGATCTACCTGGCCGCCGCCGACTATCTGCTGGGCGACTACGAAAGCGCGGCCGAACAATGCGGGCGCGGCGCCGGGCTGATGCCGACGGTCGGCGGCTGGCACAGCGCGGCGCTGTGGCAGCTGGGCCGCCGGGACGAGGCCGCGCGGCGCCTGGCCGCCTATCTGGACGAGATCCGGGCCGAATGGTGCGGCCCGCCCGCGCCCTGCGACGGCGACATCCTGGACTGGTTCACCTCGATCTTTCCGCTGCGCGACGAGCAGATCCGCCTGGACCTGCGCGCCACGCTGGAAGGGATCGCCCGCGCCGCGACGCCGCGCCGCGCCGGCTAGCGGCACATGTTCGTCGCATAGATCCCGACCGAGCGGTGGAAGGCGCGCATCGGGCTGGTCATGATCTCGTTCTTGACGTCGTCGGCGGGCAGCCCGCCGCCATCCTTGAAGACCGAGCGTTCGGCCACGGCCTCTGCCATATGCGTCTCCAGAGCGGCCTGCAGTTCCGGGGTCCACTTGTCCGGCGGCGCCTTTCCGGCGAATTCGCGCACCATCGCGAGGATCTCGGATTTCAGGCTGGCCAGCATCAGCGACTTGTCCAGCTCGTAGGACAGCGGCGGGCGAAAGCCCTCGGCCTTGCCCTGCCGTTCCAGCATCTCCTGGGTGATCTCCAGCGTCTTGTCCGAAGGCACGACCAGGATGCGGCTGTTGCGGTCCGGGCCGCAGGCATCCCGGCTGCGGCTCTCGAACTCGATGCGGACGGTGGTCCGCTCCAGGATCGCGGCGCGTTCGGCATCGCTCAGACCCGCGCTGCCGTCCAGCGCCGAGAAATCCTGTACCATCAGCGCCGCCCTGACCTGCTCTTGCGCGCGGTCCAGTTCCTGCCTGGACAGCTGCGCCTTGCCGCGGATCGACAGCTCGACCATCAGCCGGCCGATGAATTCCACGTTCAGCGGGATCGCCCCCGGCGCCGGCTGATCGGCGATCGTGCCATCGGGCAGCAGCCAGCGCTCGGTCTGGTCGACCTCGGCGCCCACGATCACATAATGCTTTTCGTCACTCATCTCACACTCCCTCTCGAACAAGATTGATCAGCTCCAGCATCGTTGCCGGCACCGGCAGCGCGCGCGCCGCCTCGGGTTCGGGCGCAAGCCGCACGCGGCGCATGGATTCGGTGATCGAGCGGCGCAGAAGCGCGCTGCCCAGGGGGCCGAAACCGCCGGCCTGGCCATGCAGCTGCGCCTCGACCATCAGCGCCTGGAACAGCGGCCCCCATTCGATCACCGGACCGGTCAGGCGGACCGGCGCGTCGGGATAGCGGGCGGCGAAGTCGCGGGCCATGGCCTCGGGGCGCAGCTGCCGGGGCCAGTCGTCGGGCAGCCTTGCCAGCGCGGCGCGCAGTTCGTCATTGCCCAGGCGCAGCGGCTTGGCCTGGATTTCCGTCTGATCGTCCATCTGGATCACGGCGGCGGCGCTGACCGGCGCGCGCAGTTCCGGCGCGACGCTGGCCGACAGCCCGCTTATCGGCCCGCCCGGCCTCTGGCCGAAGAACAGCGGCCAGTCGACATGCCAGTCGGTCTCGGCCTCGCTGGGGCCGAAGCCGGTCTTCAGCAGGGCCGACAGATTGTGCAGCCCCGAGCGGCCCAGCTGATAGGCGGCCAGCGGCATGGCGTGGAAGGCGCGGAACAGCCCCTGCAGCAGCGTCGCCTCGTCCAGGTGCCATTCGTCGGCCAGCGCCTCTTCGGGCAGGGCGGCGATCCGGGGATGCAGGAAGCGCGGCAGCACGTCGGTGCGGATGATGCCGTGCCAGACCCGCACCGCATGGCCGCGCGTGGCGACATAGGCGGCGAAGGGCGGCATTCCGCCCGCCATCAGCCGGCGCGCGCAGAGATTGTGGAACTGCATCCAGGCGACGGCCAGCTCGTGCAGCATCAGCGTGTCGCGGTTGCGTTCGTCGTAAAGCGCGCGGAACGGCACCGGGTCCGGGTCGCGCCCGGCGCCGCGGCCATAGACCCGCGCCAGCCGCGCCCCCGGCGTCAGGCGGAACAGCATCGTCCCCGGATCGTAGAGATGCGACAGCATCATCGGGCCGGGGCCATAGACCGTCTCCAGCGTCAGCGGATTGTCGATCAGGTTGTAGTGATGTTCCCCCAGCAGCGCCGCCGCGCCGGTCGCATTGCCGCGCGTCACATGCGGCACGCTGTCCTGCGTCACGCTGCTGCCGATGTCATGGCCCATCAGCTGGCCCAGATAGGTATAGCCCGCCGGCACATGCGAAACCTCGGCCAGGCAGGCGCGGCGCCAGGCGGGTGTCGTGCGCAGCAGGATCTCGGGCATCTGCCGCGCCCCTTCGACGCGGATGTCCGCGGCCGACGGCTGCACGGCGGCGTTCCCGCCCGCATCCGCGCCATTGACGGCGACGGGCAGGGCCGTGTCGATCGGGCCGGGGCTGCAACCGAAACGACAGACGGGGGCGAAGCGTCGGGTGGCGGTCGTCTGTGGCATTGCATCCTCCATCTTGTTGCGGCCCTAGAGAAAGGGCAGGCCATGCGCCGCGTCCTCTGCGGGCGCCGGCAGGTCGGGACGGCACAGCCAGACGGCAAGCGGGCCGTCGGCGGGGGTAATGGCGTGAAGCGAAAGCCCGGTCCCGAACCATTCGCGCGGCGCGGGCAGCGCGGCGGGCTGGACCGGCGTCACCGGCGGGCTGGCCGGCAGAAGCTGCGGCCCGCGCCGCGCATAGGCCAGGATGCGGTCCTGCACATGCTGCAGTTCCGCCTCGCGCCCGGTGCGCCGCGCCGCCATCAGCTCCATCAGGTTCATCTCCATCAGGAACAGCTCGCGCAGCGCCTTGCGCGCGGCGCGCAGCGGATCGGGATCGGCGCCGAAGCCCAGGACCGGGTCCTGCCCCTCGGGGCTCATGCTGCGGCAGATCATCACCGTGGGCCCGGCGCTGCCCGCGATCCGCCACCAGCCCGTGCGCCGCCTCAGCGCCGCCCCCCAGCGCGCCGTCTCCAGGTGCGAGCCAAGCCCCTGCCCCGCCAGCCAGCGTTCCGACAGCGGCTGCGCCTCGGCCAGCCCGTGCCACCAGCGCAGCACCGCAAATCGTTCATAGGCCTCCAGCAGCGCGGCCTGGCGGGCGCGGTCGGCATCGGGATGGGCGGCGATCCCGTCGCGCCGGGCCGCGAAATCATTCGCCCCCACATGCGCGCGCGCGGCCAGCGCGTGAAGCTCGGCGGTCTCGCCCAGGCAGCGCAGGAAGGCCGCCTCGCGCGTGCGGCCGGCGCCGCTGGCGGTGCGGCCGTCCAGCGTCAGGGCCTGCAGGATGTGGATGCTGGGGGTAAAAAAGCTTTCGCGCCAATCATATCGTTGCCAATAGCCAACCAACTCGTTCGGCTTGCGCTGCAATTCGGTCATTGTCGTTCTCACGTCGCGGGGCATTTTCTGCTCATGTCAGCGATGTTCGAAACCGAACGTGATCTTTTCGTGATACACGCCCCTTGCGGTGAACCAAGCGGTTTCTTGCCTGACCCGCGAAATAGCCCCCGCCCCTCCGATATGTATGCACAATCAAGCCGTTGCGGCGCGCCCGGCCCGGCGAAAATCTTCACGATCTGCAACTCCGCGGGGCCATTTCCTGTCGCGGTCCGGTTGCAGCCGGGGCCGGAATTCTCCATACAGGGCGGGTTGCCGCTGTAAGAATGTGTAGGAAGTATGGATCTGGAACGCGCCCGCATCGCGATCATCGGGCTGGGCTATGTCGGCCTGCCGCTGGCGGTAGAATTCGGAAAACAATATCAGACCGTTGGCTTCGACGTCTCGCGCAAGCGCGTGGACGAGCTGCGCCGGGGCGAGGACCGCACCGGCGAGGTCGAGGACCTGGGCGTCGCCCCGCATCTGCGCTACAGTTCGGATCTGGACGACATCCGCGACTGCAACGTCTATGTCATCGCCGTCCCGACGCCGATCGACGACAATCGCAAGCCGGACCTGACGCCGCTCGTCTCGGCCTCGGAAACGGTCGGGCAGGTCATCGCGAAGGGCGATATCGTCATCTATGAATCGACCGTCTATCCCGGCGCGACCGAGGACGACTGCATCCCGGTGGTCGAGGCGCGCTCGGGCCTGCGCTTCAACCGCGACTTCTTCGCCGGATACAGCCCCGAGCGGATCAATCCCGGCGACAAGGCCCGGCCGATCACCAATATCGTCAAGGTCACATCCGGCTCGACCCCCAAGATCGCGGATTTCGTCGACGCCCTCTACGGCTCGATCATCCCGGCGGGCACCTTCAAGGCCAGCTCGATCCGCGTGGCCGAGGCCGCGAAGGTGATCGAGAACACCCAGCGCGACGTCAACATCGCGCTGATCAACGAGCTGTCGATGGTCTTCGCGCGGCTGGGCATCGACACCTCGGACGTGATCGACGCGGCCTCGACCAAGTGGAACTTCATGCGCCTGAAACCGGGGCTGGTCGGCGGCCATTGTATCGGCGTCGATCCCTATTACCTGCTGCACCGCTCCGAGAAGGCCGGGCATATTCCCGACATCATCCGCCTGTCGCGCGAGATCAATGACGGGATGCCGCGCGAGGTGGCGCGGCGGCTGGTCAGGGCGATGATCGACAGGGACCTGCCGGTCAAGGATGCCCGCGTGATGATCCTGGGCGCGACCTTCAAGGAAAACTGCCCCGACGTGCGCAATACCAAGGTGGTCAACCTGATCTCGGCCCTGCGGGAATGGGGGATCGAGGCCATGGTGGACGATCCCCATGCCGATCCCGAGGAACTGGCCCAGGAATATGGCGTGACGCTGTCGCCGGCCAGCGAAGCGGCCTATGATGCACTGGTCCTTGCCGTGCCGCATGACGACTATGTCCGGCAGGGGGCGGATCGGCTGCGGCGTTTCCTGCGGCCGGGCGGGGTCTTCTTCGACATGAAGGCGGCATTCGCGAAATCGGCCAGCGACCTGCGGCTCTAGTCATCGGCGCGAGGGGAGGCGGCCATGGCGGCGATCGACAAGACGGAACGGCTGCGCAAGGCGCTGCTGGCATCGGGCCTGTTCGATGCCGGCTGGTATGCCGCCGCCTATCCCGACGTGGCGCTGACCGGGATGGACCCGCTGGAGCATTTCCTGCGCATCGGGCTGCTGACCCATCGCGATCCGGGCCCCGATTTCAGCGAGACCTTCTTTCGCATCGCCGCGCCCGGCATCGGCAATTCGGGCGGATCGGCGCTGATCCACCGGCTGGAGCACGGCCCGCTGCCGGTCCAGGCAAGCCGGGTGATGATGGCGGCCATGGCGCTGGCCCGGACCGGCCGCGACGGTGACGCGATGCGCCTTGCCCGCGCCCATCTGGGACCCGAGGCGGACCGGCCGCTGCAGCTGTTCCAGGCGAACAAGGCCGTCGCCGCGGGCGGCTGGAACGCGTGGCTGGCGCATCTGAACGCCTACCTGGCCCCCTACCGGATCGCACCCGTCGCGCTGCGGGACGGCGGCTCGCTGCTGCACCGGCTGACCACCGCGCCCCTGCCCGCCGTCACCGGCGGCCCGAAGGTCAGCATCATCATGCCCGCCCATGACGCGGCCGCGACGGTCGGGGCCGCGGCGGGCTCGATCCTGCGCCAGACCTGGACCAACCTGGAGCTGCTGATCGTCGACGACGCCAGCAGCGACGGCACCTGGCGGGTGCTTGAGGGGCTGGCCGCCGCCGATCCGCGGGTCAGGATCCGCCGCAATCCGCGCAATGTCGGCCCCTACGTGTCCAAGAACCTCGCCCTGCGCGAAGCCAGCGGCGACTGGATCACCGGCCATGACGCCGACGACTGGGCCCATCCGCAGCGGATCGAGAACCACGTCGCGGCCGTGCTGCAGACGCAGGGCGCGATCCGGGCCGGGACGAATTTCATGCTGCGCGTCGCCTCCTCGGGCCGGTTCGGCAACGTGATCGGCACCAGCCCGCATCATTCTCCCGACGGGATCCGCAGGCGGGCCTTCATCTCGTGCCTGTTTCATCGTCAGACGATGGACAGGCAGCTGGGCTTCTGGGATTCGGTGCGCTTCGGCGCGGATGGAGAGATGCTGAACCGCGTGCAGCGGGTGCTGGGCCCGGCCTATCGGGATTTCGACCTCTTCGCGATGCTCTGCCTGGACCTGACCGGCAGCCTGACCAACGACGCGGAGCACGGGCTGAACACCGCAAGCGGGGTCTCCGAGACCCGCCGCAGCTACAACGCCGCCTATGAGGTCTGGCACGCAAGCGCCGATCCGGCAACGCTGAGGCTGGACTTCCCGCCCGCGGCGCGGCCCTTTCCGGTCCCGGAGGCCGTGACCGTCCCGGCCGCCGACATCGCCGCCTGCGAGGCGGACGAAACGGCGCGCCGCCAGCCATCCGCGGCCGGCTAGCATATCGGGGGAGCAGAGAATGGCAGACAAGACTTCCACCGCGATCGACTGGATCTTCTCCAGCCGCCAGTTCGATCCCGCATGGTATCGGGACGCCTTCCCCGACGTCGCCGCGCTGAAGATGGACCCGGCGCTGCATTACCGCCGCTATGGCAGCCGCATGGGCCGCGCGCCCAACGCCGCGCTGGCCGCCGACCCGGAACAGCTGCAGGCGCTGATGCTGCCGCCCCCGGCGAAGGGGCGCGAGCTGCTGAGGGCGCACGAGATCGCCCTCTCGGGCGCCCATGACCGCGCCATCCACTACGCCCGCCGGCATCTTCCGCCCGACCTGGCCCATACGCTGAGCGTCCTGCAGGCGAACCGCGCCCTGGCCCAGGGCGACATGGAGGGCTGGCTGGCGCATGTGAACGGTTATCTGCGTCACTTCGGGGTCGCGACGCTGCGGCTGGGCGAAGGCCCCCTGCTGATGGACCGGCTGATGACAGATCCGGCGCCGCAGACCGCCGACGGCCCGCTGATCTCGGTCATCATGTCAGCATGGAACGCCGAAAAGACCATCGGCTATGCAATACGCTCCGTTCTGATGCAGACTTGGCGCAACCTTGAACTGCTGATCGTGGATGATGTCAGCACTGACAGCACATGGGAGATTATCCAGAAATTTGCCGATAGCGATAGCCGCATCCGCACATTTCGCAACTCGGTAAATGTCGGGCCATATGTATCGAGAAACGTCGCAGTTTCACAGGCAAGGGGCGAGTGGATCACCGGCCACGACGCCGATGACTGGGCGCACCCGGAACGGCTCACGCGGCAGATGAAATTCTGCGCCGAGCAGAAAACGCCTGTCTCCATGTCGGGAATGGTGCGCATGGCCGAGAACGGCCAGTTCGTTCGCCTGAACAAGACCGGGGGATTCGTCCATGACGGCGCATGTCGGAGCGCCTTCATCTCGATGCTGATAGAGGCAACTTATTTTCACGATCTCCTGGGCTTCTGGGATCCGGTGCGCGTAGGCGCTGATTCCGAGCTTTTGGGCCGGATCGAGCATTTGCGACGCAAACCCGTGCCTGCACTTCCGACATTGACGATGTTCTGCCTCGACAACCCGGAGGGCCTGACGAACCATCCGACATTAGGCTATTCTGAAACGGTCGGTGTATCGCCGCACGCCCGGGCCTATATTGATGCCTTCAGGACGTATCACAAAGGGATGGACAGGTTCACAAGCCGGATACCCAGCAGAAGCGCACCTATAAGGTATTCGGTGCCGCCCGAAATGGTAAATGCACCGGGGGTGACAGATCTACTCTTCAAGACGTATCAGGAGAGCAATGTTCCAGCCGAGATGGACATTACCGCCGAAGTCTCGATTGCCACTCACCTGCCCTTCACAGGGGGAAGCTCTTCATCAACCCTGGACGAACTTGCATTCCTGGATCAGCATATAAGATCTATTTCCCTGATCAACTGCCCTGTCGACAATGAATTGGGATTCCCGATCTACAACCGATTCACTCCGTGGAAAGATAGAATCACCAACTGGTCACGTCTGGGACATCTCAAAACCAAGGTGTTCATCTGTCGTCATCCAAGGGTGATTGTATCCCATGCCTTCCGTCATATTGCTCCCAGGATCAGGGCCGAAGATACATTCATCGTGGTGAACAACTCACATTTGCGCGCTACCGGCGAACCTGTCTATGACCGCGGCATGTTGATCTCGATGGCAAAGCAACTGAATACCGGCAGTCTCACCTTTTGCCCGATCAGTCCTGCAATTCGCGCCGAGCTTGAGGAATACCGCCTGCAATCTGGCGACAATTTCATTCTATCCGAAACGGACTGGACGCCGACATTCGACCTTTCTCTCTATCGGCACGATCCCAGGGCGCGGATGGCGCCACCCTATCGCATCGGGCGACACAGCCGCGACGGCGCGGAAAAATGGCACGAGGATCCCGAAAGCCTGCGACAGATCTTTCCGGCAAGCGACGATTTCCGCATTTCCATCCTTGGCGGTGCCGCGCGGGCGCGCGACATCCTGGGGGGTCTGCCCGGCAACTGGACGGTCCATGAATTCGGTTCGCTTGAGCCTTATGATTACCTGCGCGATCTGGATGCCTTCGTCTATTTCCCGAACACGGGCCTTGTGGAAGGTTTCGGCCGCACCATCGCCGAGGCCATGCTGGCGGCCGTTCCGGTCATCCTGCCGCGCAGTTTCGAGCCGACCTTCGGCCCCCTGCCGATCTATGCCGCACCCGAACAGGTGGCGCAGATCGTGCGGACCCTTGCCCAGGACGATGCCGCGCGGATCGCCTATCTGGCCGAGGTGCAGGAGGTGGCGATACAGCGATTTTCAAGCAGCGCCATCGCCCGGCGTCTGGCTGCAACGGCCCTGGACATCGGGCCGGGCCCGCAAGGCAATGGCAGGCTTGCGCTGTCGGCGGATGCGCTCGGCTTCAAACGCCGCATCGAAGAGGCGGCAGCAGCATGAGCGAAAGGCGTCGCGTAACCATCCATATCGGCCAGACCAAGGCCGGCAGCACCTCGTTCCAGAATTACATGGACAGCCAGCGCAAGGCGCTGATGATCGAGGGCACGCTTTTCCCGCAGTCGCCTCTGGGCCGCCAGAACCCTTATGACCGGGACCGGACACCGGGTCATATCGAACTGCTGCGCAAACTCGCCAGCGGCGACCTCGCCGAATTCGAACGGGAGCTGGCCGACCACCCGCGCGCGCATGTCGTCCTCAGCATCGAGAACCTGTTCGTCGACCAGCCCGATGCCGCGCTCGCCCGCCTGGGCGACTATTTCCGCAACTGGGATGTCCGGATCCTCGCCGTGCTGCGGCCGCAGCTGGACTGGCTGCGCTCGCGCCATGTCGAGAACGTGCTGAGCGGGTTTCACAGCTCGACCGACGGTTTCGCGACCCATGTCCGCGCGGCGATGGACAGCGGCGCGCTGGATTACCGCGGGCGGCTGGCGCATCTCGGCGCGCTGCTGGGCGCGCGGCAGGTCCGGGCGATCCGATTTCAAGACGATGCGCGCCCGCTGGTGCCGCGCTTCCTGGAGGCGCTCGGCCTGCCGCTGACCGATCCCGGACTGGCGCAGCAGATCCACGCGAACCGGCGCGAGAAGGCGCCGGTCCTGATCGAGGCGAAGCGGCGGCTGAACAGTCTGACCGGCGCGCTTCGGCTGACCGAGCGGCTGGAGCTGGAACACCGGCTGCGCCAGGCGGCAGCGCGGATCAACGGCGGCGAAGGTGAGTCGCTGCCGGAGGTCCCGCTGAGCGCGGAAGAGCTGGAGCTGCTGCAGGCCGGCAACGACGCCCTGCTGGCCGAGGGCATCCTGGATGCGCCGCTGGACCTGGGCCAGCCGGGGGAACCGGCGCGGCCGCCTGAGCCCCGGACGCGCGAGGCGACCGACAGCCTGTTCGCCGAGGGGCTGACCCTGGCCACCCGCATCGCCCGGCGGGCGGGGGATCCGGCGCGTTTCGCGGGCTCGGCGCTGGGGCTGTCGCGGGAACAGATCGCGGCCATTCGCGAGGCGGTCGCGCGCCATCCGGTGTCGCTGCACCTCGATGCGCCGGAAAGCGCGACGCTGGCCGCCTGCAGCGAGGGGCGGCTGGTCGCCCTGCTGCTGCCGCAGCGCCGCGAGGCCTGGCCCGCCATGGCGCGCCTCGACCGGCTGGAAACCGCCTCGCCGCTGATCGCGGTTGCGCCCGATGCGAGCTGCGCCGATGATCCGGCGCTGTGCCTGGCGCGGTATCACCTGCCCTCTCCGGGGCTGATCGTCGCGGGGGCGGGAACCGGGGCCGGGATGCTGCGCGCCATCCTGGGCGGGATGGCGGCGGAAAGGGTGATCCTGCTGGGGGATGCGCGCCGCCATCTGCCGGAGCTGCCCACGGACGGCTGGCGGGGCCGGCCCCTGGGTGATGCGATGCTGCTGTCGCGCCGCCATGGCGCGGGCCATGCAGTTCCGGCGATGGCCGGCGGCGGCGTGGCGAGGCGCGGAAACGATCTGGAGGTCAGGTTTCGATGACGAGGATGCAATTGTCGCCGGCGGGGGAAGGCCTGCCCGACCGCCGCGAGGATCTTCTGTCTCCGGCGGCGGTCGAGACGCTGTTCTGGCAGCCGCGCTTCATCGCCGATCCCGCGCTGATGCTGCATGTGCCGCTGCTGTTCTGGCTGGCCGAGGCGGCCCGGCCCGCGCGGCTGGCGGTCCTGGGCGCGGGCGAGGGCGCGGCGCTGTTCGCGCTGTGCCAGGCGCTGGACAAGCTGAACATCGCCGGGCGCTGCGAGGGCATCGGCTTCTGGACGGATGCCCGGACCGGCGCGCCGCTGGCCAGTCCGCCCGGCGCCATCCGCGACCATGCGCGCCAGCTCTATGCCGATCTGGCCCAGGTCCGGGCGGCGGCGGATGCCGGCGCGGCGCTTGACGGCTTCCGCGACGGCAGCCTGGACCTGCTGCTGGTCGACCTGTGCCGGCTGCCGGCGGGGGCCGCGCCCGATCTTGCCGAATGGCGGCGGGTGGTGAAGCGCGACGGGTTGCTGGTCCTGCACGGGATCGCGCAATCCGGCGCCGCCGGGACGGGCCGGCTGATCGACCAGGGGCCGCGGCTGGAATTCCCCGACGGCGCCGGGCTGGCGCTGCTGCCGCAAGGCGAGGACCTTCCGCCCCGGCTGCGGGCGCTGATGCGTGCCGCCCCGGATGGCGTCGTCGCGGGCGAGATCGGCCTGGTCTTCCGCCGGCTGGGTCAGGGCCTGGAGGCGATGGCGCGGCAGGTGGCGGATGCGGCGCGGGCCGATGCCGGCCAGAAGGCGCTGGCGGCGGCCCAGAAAGGCCAGGCCGAGGCCGAAAAGGCGCTGGCCGAGCTGCGCGATGCCTATGACAGCCACAGCCGCAGGCTGGGCGAATTGCAGGCCGAGTTGTTCTCGCTGCGCCACGAGACCGACCAGCTGCACGAGGATCTTGCCGCGCTGACCTGGCAACTGGAGGAAAGCCGCAGCAACGAGAAGGCGCAGCGCGAACGGGCCGAGACCGAGCGCGCGACCCGCTTCAGGGAGACCGCCGCGCTGACGGACTATCTGGAAGAGCTGCGCGACGGCGGCCCCGCGCTGGAGGAGCTGCGCGCGCAGCTGAAGCGCAGCGAGGAACGAAACGGCGGATTGCAGGCCGAACTGGGCGCGGCGCGGCAGGAGCTGGAGTCGCTGCGGGCGGAAAACAGGCGGCTGTCCGACTATACGGCGGAACTGCTGAACAGCACCTCGTGGCGGATCACCGCACCGATGCGCAAGGTCAAGGATACGTTCCGCGGCTGATCCCGGATGGCCGGTCAGGCGTGCCCGCATTGACTTGCCCCGGCTCATGCGCGCAATTGCGCGAAAGGTAATCTGGTGGTGCAGATGGATATGACGAACAACCTCTTCCTTGGCCCGGACGCCCAGGCCCGCTTCCTGATGCAGAGCCTGATGGCCCATGACGGCAAGGGCGAGATCACCCGGACCGAGACCCATGTCATCGACGGCGTCCACCTGTCCAACGACCCCGAGGCCGAGATCACCGGCACCTATGAATCGCGGCCGGGCGAGCTGCTGCGGCTGAAGTCTGTCCCGCGCGGCGATGCGCGCCCCCGCTGGCAGGCGCTGCATGTGGCGATGGGCCCGGCGGACCTGTCCGAGGCCGGCGTGCTGGGCGTCGTGATCCGCAGCCGCGCGCCGGCCTCGATCACCACGCGGGTCTGCCTGCGCTCGGGCCGCGACGGCGCCTTCGTGGACAATTTCTTCGCCAAGTCGATGATCTCCTTCGCGCAGGAAAGCACGCATCTGGACGTCATCGACCTGGCGCGCACGCCCGACCTGCCGCGCAGCGCCCAATGGCGCGACCTGGTGCTGTTCTTCCGCGCCGGAGAGGTCGAGCTGGAACTTCTGGACCTGCGCCTGTTCATCGTATGACAGCTTCCGCCCCTGCGGCCGGCTCTGATCTGGCGATCGTGATCCCGGTCTGGAACCTGCCCGACGACCTGTCCGCCCTGCTGGCGCAGGTCGCCGCGATGGGCATCTTCGCGCAGGTGATCGTCGTCGACGACGCCTCGGACCCGCCCTGCGACCCCGCGGCCTTGGGCTTCGACCGGGACCGGCTGGGCGCGGCCCTGGTCTATCTGCGCAGCCACCAGCGCCGGGGCGCCGGCCATGCGCGCAATATCGGGCTTCAGCGGGTGACGGCGGCCAATGTGCTGTTCTTCGATGCCGACGACCAGCTTGCCCCCGACCTGGCCGCGATCTGGCACCGCCACGCCGCCGATCCCGAGGGCCTTCCCGACTTCACCATCTTTCGCCACAACGACACCCGCGTGCAGGCGAAGGAGGGCCGCGACGGCTCTTTCCAGGCCGAGGAAGAGCTGTGGGACCGGGCGCTCGGCAATGCCGGGCTGCTGTTTCTGAACCGCGACGAGCGCGCGCTCCTCAGCACCATCAGCGCCTATCCCTGGAACAAGATCTACCGCACCGCCTTCCTGCGCGACCATGCCATCACCTGTTCGGAAACGCCGGTGCATAACGACATCCGCCTGCATTGGCTCAGCTTCGCCCATGCGCGGCGGGTGCTGGCGATGCGCCTGATCGGCGCCACCCATGTGATCGGGGGGCGCGACCACCACCTGACGGCGCGGCGCGGGCCCGAGCGGCTGTGCCTGTTCGAGATCCTGGCCGACCTGACCCCACGGCTGCGCGAGGCGCCGGACCATCTGCGGCTGATGCGGCAATTCATCCGCTTCACCGACAACATCTGCCGGTGGAACCTGCGCCAGATCGACCCGGACCTGTCCGCGCGCTTCCGGCAGCTGACCCGCCGCGCCTATCTGGATTTCCGCCCCGAGGAATTCATCCTGTTTGCGCAGGAAAATCCCGAGCAGGCGGAGCGCATGGTGGATTTCCTGATCCGAGAGGGGCACTGACATGGCGATCAGCTTCATCGTCACCATCCGCGACGTCGCCCCTACCATCACGGACTGCCTGGCCGACCTCGCCGCCGTGGCGCGCGCCAGGGATGAGGTGATCCTTGTCGATGACGGCTCGCAGGACGGCACGGTCGATGCCGCCACGGCATGCCTCGCGGATCCCGGCTTCGCCGAGGGCGTCGCCGTCAACCCGATCTGGCTGGGCACCCGCACGCCGGGCGGGATCGGCATCCGCGCCAATGTCGGCCTGTCGGCGGCAAGCCGCGAGACGGTCGTCTTCGTCGATGGCGACGGCCGGATCCAGCACGACGGCTTCCAGCGCGCCCGCGCCCATTGGGTGATGCACCCGGCCGACATCCTGCTGACCGGCTATCAGGAGCTGGACCCCTCCGGCGCGGCCACCCGGCCGGCCGCCGAGGCGCGATGCTGGAACCAGCTGGACCGCGCCGCCAGCCTTGCCCGCCTGCGCGATCAGGCGCTGGCCTTCGCCGCCGCGCCCTGGCGGGTCTTCCATCGCCGCACCTTTCTGGAACGGCACGGCTTGCGCTTTTCCGAAACGGATGCGCCGCTGGCCGAGGTTCCCTTCCACTGGGCCACCTGCCTTGCCGCCGACAGCATCGGCTTCCTCGATACCGTGACCTGCCATCGCCCGGTGCCACCCGAGGACAGCCTCGATCCGGCCGCCGTCTTCACCCGCTTCGCCGCGATCCTGGAGCTGCTGCCGGCGGACGAATTGGCGCTTCAGGAAACCGCCGCATGCTGGCTGCTGGATCGCATGGAGGCGCAGGCCGGGCACCTGCCCGCCACCGGCCTGCACGCCTATGCCACCGCGGGCGCGACGGCCTTGGCCGCGATCGCCGATCCGGTCTGGGCGCGGCTGGCCGCGCGCCATGGCGACAGGCCCATCTGGACCGAGGCATTGCGGCTGCGGGCGGGCGACATCTGGGGCCAGCTCGATGCCTGGGACCGGGCGGCGCTGGACCGGCGGATCGCGCGGATCGAGGCGCGGGCCGAGGGTTCCGAGCGGACGCTGGAGCGCGCGGGCCGGGACCTGCGCGCCCTTGCCGCAAGCCGGGCCTTCGCGGCGATCCAACAGCTTGAGCGCGGGTGACGCCTGCGCAGGACAAGGGGGAAGGGCAGCGGCCATGAAGATCACCGTCGCGGGCATCGGCTATGTCGGGCTGTCCATCGCGCTTCTGATCGCGCGCCGGCACCGGGTCGTGGCGCTGGATGTCGATGCGGCGCGGGTGGCGGCGGTGAATGCCGGCCGCTCGCCGGTCAAGGATGCCGAGATCGAGGCGATGCTGGCCCAGGGCGTGCCGCATCTGCAGGCGACGACCGATGCGGCGCAGGCGATGGCGGATGCCGATTTCGTCGTCATCGCCACGCCCACCTCCTACGACCCGGAAACGGACCGCTTCGACACCGCCTCGGTCGAGGCGGTCGCGGCAAGCGCCCGGCAGCTTGCCCCCGGCGCGACCATCGTGGTCAGATCGACCGTGCCCGTGGGCTTCACCGACGCGCTGAACGCCAGGCTGGGCACCGACCGGATCCTGTTCTCGCCCGAATTCCTGCGCGAGGGGCGCGCGCTTCACGACAACCTGCACCCCTCGCGCATCGTCGTCGGCGCGCGCAGCGAACCCGCCCGGCGCTTCGGCGAGCTGCTGCGCGCGGCGGCGCTGGATCCCGACGTGCCGCTGCTGCTGTGCGACGCGCGCGAGGCCGAGGCGATCAAGCTGTTCGCCAATACCTTCCTGGCGCTGCGCGTGGCCTTCTTCAACGAGCTGGACAGCTATGCCATGGCCCATGGGCTGAATGCGCGCGACATCGTCCAGGGCGTCTGCCTGGATCCGCGCATCGGCGCGCATTACAACAACCCCTCCTTCGGCTATGGCGGCTATTGCCTGCCCAAGGACACGAGGCAGCTTCTGGCGAATTACGACCGGGTGCCGCAGAACCTGATCCGCGCGGTGATCGACGCCAACACCACGCGCATGGATGTCATCGCCGATGCCGTGATGGCGCGGAAACCCGCCCGGATCGGCATCTTCCGGCTAGTGATGAAGGCGGGGTCGGACAATTTCCGCGACAGCTCGGTCGCCGGCGTGATCGAGCGGCTGCGGGACAGGGGCGCGGAACTGGCGATCCACGAGCCGCGGCTGAGCGGCACCGATTACCGGGGCATTCCGCTGATCGCCGACCTGGACCGCTTCAAGCGCGATTGCGACCTGATCGTCGCCAATCGCATGACCCCGGCGCTGCGGGATGTCGCGGAAAAGGTCTTCACCCGCGACCTGTTCGGCGAGAACTGAGCCAGCCTCAGCCCGCCTGTGCCCCGCCGCGTCGCGGGGCCGCGAAACGGGCACGGCTGAGGACCTGCCCCCCGGCATCCACGGTCAGGCGCAGGGCGCGGTCGCCCAGATAGAAGGTCAGGCGCCAGCGGCCGGCATCGGCCTCGATCCCCTCTTCGCAGCGGCTGGTGATGCGCCCGTCGCGCATGAAGGCCGCGACCTGGGCCGCATCGATCCCGAAGCCGTCGGCGATCATCGCCGCATCGACCTCGAAGCGGTTGTCGTCGTGACGGATGGCGGGCATCGCATCCCCTCCTGCGCTGGACGGATCGGCTGCGCCGTCGGGCGGGCGGCGACGCAACCCTCTGCCCATCAGATGCGATGCGCGGACCATGGGTGCAAGACCCGCGGCCCGCGCGCCGGGAAAAGAAGGAACAGGTCCCGGCCAGGGCGGGCCAGCCGGGACGATATCCCCGAAGATCAGCCCGCCGCGATATCGGCGATCACCGCAAGGCAGTCGCCGCTCTGGACCAGGCCGGGGAAATGGCGCGCGGCGATCACGCCGTCGCGATTGGCAAGAACCTCGACCGGGGCGGTGCCGGTGCGGTCGGGCGGCCAGATCCGCGCGATGGGCTGGCCGGCGCGGACCCGATCGCCCAGATCGGCCAGCGGATGGATCAGCCCGTCGCGGGTGGCGAAGTGGAAGCAATCCTCGGCCGGCATGTCCAGCATGATGCTGTCGCCCTCGCGCTCGATCTCGCCCGCCAGGATGCCCGCGTGGCGCAGCACGTTCCGCGCCCCCCGGATCGCGATCGCGGCCGAGCGCGCGGTGGCCGTGCCGCCGCCGCCCAGTTCGGTGGTGACGAAGACCTTGCCCTGCGATTCCACCGCCGTGTCGAACATGCCGACCGCGTCGATTTCCAGCATCATCATGCTGTAGGGCGCGGCGAAGGCCCGGACCGCCGCCACGCAACCCGCCTGCTGGTCCTGGTCCTCCAGGTAATGCGCCGCCGCATAGGGCAGGAAGTCCAGCGTCTTGCCGCCCGAGTGGTAGTCCAGCACCAGATCCGCCATCGGCACCAGCACATCGTTGAAATAGCTGGCGATCTTCTGGGTCGGGCTGCCATCCGCCCGGCCCGGAAAGCAGCGGTTCATGTTCACCTGGTCGATCGGGCTGACCCGCGCCCCGGCCCGGAAGGCGGGATAGTTCAGATAGGGCACGATGATGACCCGGCCGCTGACATCGGCCGGATCGATCTCCCATGCCAGCTGCTGCAGCGCGATGGGCCCCTCGTATTCGTCGCCGTGATTGCCGCCGGTCAGAAGCGCCGTCGGTCCTTCGCCATTGGCGATCACCGTCAGCGGGATCATCACGCTGCCCCAGGCGCTGTCGTTGCGCGAATAGGGCAGGCGCAGGAAGCCATGCGCCTTGCCGGAGGCGTCCAGCGCGATGGTCGGGTGGATCGGATGGGCGCTCATGCCTTCACCAGCATCCGGCGGGGGATGTTGCAGAACAGTTCCGGCTCGCGCTCGGTGATGACGATGGATTCGGTGGTCTCGTAGCCCCAGTCCTCCATCCACAGCCCGGTCATGAAATGGAAGGTCATGCCCGGCTTCAGCTCGGTGCGGTCGCCGCGGCGCAGGGACATGGTGCGCTCGCCCCAGTCGGGCGGATAGCTGAGCCCGATCGGATAGCCGGTGCGGTTGTCCTTGACGATGCCATGGCGGTCCAGGACGGTGAAGAAGGCGGCCGCGACATCCTCGCAGGTATTGCCGGCGCGGGCGGCGTTCAGGCCGGCATCCATCCCCTCCAGGACGGCCTTTTCGGCCTCCAGCATCTCGGCCGGCGGCTTGCCCAGGAAGATCGTGCGCGACAGCGGCACATGGTAACGCTGATAGCAGCCGGCGATCTCGAAGAAGGTGCCCTCGTTCGGCTTCATCGGCTGGTCGTCCCAGGTCAGGTGCGGGGCTGCGGCATCGGGACCCGAGGGCAGCAGCGGCACGATGGCGGGATAGTCGCCGCCATGGCTGGCCCATTCGTCATAGCGCAGGCCCGCGTCATAGATCTCGGCCACCAGGTCGCATTTGCGCATCCCCACCTCGACCTTGTCGGCGATGCGGCGGTGCATCCGCTCGACGATGCGGGCGGCCTTGCGCATGTATTCCAGCTCCTTGGGGGTCTTGACCGCCCGCTGCCAATTCACGAGGCCCGTGGCATCCAGGATCTGCGCCTCGGGCAGGCCGTGGACCAGCCGCTCATGCGCCTTGGCGGAATACCAGTAATTGTCCATCTCGACGCCGATGAAGCCGCGATGCCAGCCCCGGTCGGCCAGCTGCGCCCACAGGTAATCCATCGGGTGGCGTTCCACCGACTGCACGTAATAGTCGGGATAGCCGATGATGTTGTCGTCAGGCATCCAGACGGTGCGCAGCGCGCCATTGGCGTCCTGACCGCGTCCGAACCAGATCGGCGGGCCGTCCGGGCCGACGATCACGCATTGATGGACATAGAAGGACCAGCCGTCATAGCCGGTCAGCCAGGCCATGTTCGACGGGTCGCTGACGATCAGCAGGTCCAGGCCAAGCCTGGCCATGCTGCTGCGCGTCTTCGTCAGGCGCTCTTCATATTCCTCGGTCGAGAAACGTTCGGGGGTCCTTTGCAGTTCTGGCATTCAGGTCTCATGTGAAAACGCGGCAAGCGCGTGGGTGGCAATGGCGGTGTCCTGCACGCCGGTCCCGGTCAGGTCGGCGATGGTGATCTGATCCAGGCCGGTGCGGCCGGGATGGCGGCCGATGATGACCTGGCCCAGTTCGGGATATTCGCCCTCGGGCATGGCACCGGCGGCAAGCGCGGCGCGCAGCTCTCCCATCAGGCGGGTCTGCGACAGCCGATCGGCGACATAGAGATCGGCGCGGGACAGGCAGTCAGGGTGCAATTCGTTCTTGCCCGACTGGTCGCTGCCCATGGCGGTGACATGCTGGCCCGGACGCAGCCATTCGGCCCGCAGGATCGGGCGGGTGGCCGGGGTCGTGGTCACGATGATGTCCGCGAAACCGGCGGCGGCGGCCGGGTCGGGCTCGGCGCGCACGGCCAGGCCGTCGCCGGTCAGCTGATCGGCCAGCGCCTGCGCCCTGGCCGCGTCGCGCGCCCAGATCACGGCATCAGAGATGGGCCGGACCAGCCGCAGCGCCTGCAGCTGCATCCGCGCCTGCAGCCCGGCGCCGAAGATCGCGGCGCGGGTCGCATCCGGGCGCGACAGGTGCCGCGCGGCGACGGCCCCCGCGGCGGCGGTGCGCAGGTCGGTCAGATAGCCGTTGTCCAGCAGCACCGCCATGACCCGTCCGGTCTCGACCGACAGCACCACCATCAGCCCCGAGGTCGAGGGCAGCCCCTTCGCCGGATTGTCGAAGAAGCCGGGCGAGATCTTGACCGCGAAGCCCGCCAGCCCCGACACATAGGCGGTCTTCACGTCCACCTCGCCATTCACCTGGGGCATGTGCATGGACAGGATCGGCGGCATCTCGACTCCGCCCTCGGCCAGCCGGGCGAAGGCGTTCTCGACCACGTCGACGGCAGCGCGGTCCAGGGGCAGGCGCCGGCGCAGCTGGTCTTCATGCAGGATCAGGATATCGCTCATGTCTGCCCCCGAAGGATCGCGGCGTGGCGGGCGGGATCGATATTCGCGCCCGACAGGATCAGGACCAGCGGACCGTCCGCGCGCAGCTTGCCCGCAAGGATCGCGCCCGCGCCGACGGCGGCGGCGCCCTCGACCGTCTCGCCATCCTGTTGCGCCAGGTGGCGGATGCCGGCGGCGATCTCCTCCTCGGTCAGCAGGATCAAATCGTCCATCAGCTCGCGCACCATCGGATAGGTCAGCCGGTTCCGCATCCCGATCCCGCCGCCCAGGCTGTCGGCCAGGGTCTGCCTCTCCTCGACCTCGACCGGGCGACCGGCCTTGAGGCTGGCGGCCATGGCGGCGCCGCGCTCCATGCTGATGCCGATGATGCGGATCGCGGGGTTCAGCGACTTCGCCGCCAGCGCCACCCCGGCCAGCAGCCCGCCCCCCGACAGCGGCACGGCGATGGCGGCGGCGTCGGGGACCTGGCGCAATATCTCCAGCCCCAGCGTCCCCTGCCCCGCGATCACGTCCGCATGGTCGAAGGGCGGGATCAGCGCGAAGCCTTCCTCGCGCTGCAACCGGCGGGCTTCCTCGAAGGCCTCGTCCTGGCTGGCGCCGATGACGCGGGCCTCGGCCCCCAGCGCGGCGATGGCGTCCAGCTTGTTCTGCGGCACCAGGCGCGAGACGCAGATCACCGCCGCCAGCCCCTGCGCCCGCGCCGCATGGGCCAGCGCGCGGCCGTGATTGCCGGTCGAGGCGGTCGTCACCCCCGCGACATCCCCCAGCCGCGCCACGGCATTGGCCGCGCCGCGCAGCTTGAAGGCGCCGGTTTCCTGGCGGTGTTCGCATTTCAGCCAGACCGGCCCGCCCGCCAGCCGCGACAGGCCCGGCGCGGGCTTCACCGGCGTTTCGCGCACCATCCCGGCGATGCGGTCGCGGGCGGCGTGGATGTCGTCAAGCGTCACCATGCCCGTCACCATGTCCGCGCCCGAAACAGCCGGCCCGGCCCGATGGCGGGGATCTGCGCCAGGTCCAGCATCGACCAGAACAGCGCCTGGTTGGCGCTGAGGACGGGCTTGCCCAGCCGGGACTCGATCTCGTCGATGACCGGCAGGGCGGCCAGCGCGGTGCAGGACATGAACAGGGCTTCGGCCTGCGGATGGTCCGAGCTTTCCGCCATCTCGACGATCTCGCGCGCGGGCAGCAGCGCCATGTCGCGGTCGTCGGCATGGCCCATCGAATGGCGCGCCAGCACCTCGATCCCCTGCGCCTGGAACCAGTCGCCGACCAGATCGGTGGTTTCCGCCAGATAGGGCGTCATCAGCGAGATCCGCCCGATGCCAAGCGCCCTCAGCCCGCGCAGCGCCCCGCCGGTGGGCGTGGACAGGGGCGCGCGGTTGCCGGCCAGCGCGCCGATCCCCTCGCCCAGCACGGCCGAGGCCGAGGTGCAGCCGAAGCCGATCCCCTTCAGCTCGACCCCCGGCACGATCAGGTCGGCGGCCGCCTTCAGCCGCGGGCCGGTCTGGCGCAGGTTCTCGGCGGTGGTGGGGTTGTCAAAGGCGATGCGGGTGACGTGCAGCCGCGTGCCGGGCGGCATCAGCCGCGCCGCATCGGCTTCGATGGTCAGGTCGGTAGCCAAGGCTATCAGCCCGAAGCGGTTCAGGTCGTCGCGCCACATATGCCGTTCCGCCCTTCCTCACACGACCATGACCGGGCAGGTCGCAAGGCCGGTGACCTTGTGACTGACCGATCCCAGAAGGTAGCCCTCGGTCGCGCCCAGCCCGCGCGAGCCCAGCACGATCAGGTCGCAGCCCTTTTCCTTCGCGAAGGCGACGATGGTGCGGGCGGGCGGCCCGGCCTTGATGAAGGCGCTGACCTTCTCGACCCCGGCATCCTTCGCGTGGCTTTTGGCGTAATCCGCCGCGTCGCGGGCGGTGCCGCGCATCGCCTCGTCCAGGCTGCCGCCGATCTCGGCGGCGCCGCGCACCATCGACAGCGAGGCCTCCAGCATCGAGTGATGGCGATAGACCGTCAGCACCGTCAGCTGCGCCCCGCACAGCTTGGCCAGCTCGACCGCCTTGATCAGCGCCCGCTCGGCGCCGTTCGAGCCGTCATAGGGAACCAGTATCCGTTGGAACATGACGCCCCCCTATCTGAAGGCCAGGTCGCGCAGGAACAGCGCGATCTGCGGGAAGAAGATCAGCGCGACCGTCAGCCCCAGCAGCATCACGATGAAGGGCGGCGTGCCGCGGATCACCTCCAGATACGGGCGCTTGAAGATGGCGATGGCGGTGAAGATGTCGCAGCCGAAGGGTGGGGTCGAGCTGCCGATGGCCATCTGCAGGGTGATGATCGTGCCGACCAGCACCGGGTCCAGCCCCGTCGCCTGCACCACCGGCGCGAAGATCGGCACCAGGATCAGCACCACGACGATGGAATCGACGAACATGCAGCCGATGAAGAAGGCGATCGAGATGGTGAACAGCACGCCATAGGGGCCCATCTCGTCGATGCCGATGCCGGCAAGGATCGCCTGCGGGATCTGCGCGAAGCTGATGACATAGGAGAAGGCGGCCCCCGCGCCCACCAGGATGAAGACCACCGCCGTGATCAGCCCGGTCGATTTCGCCGTGGCATAGAGCTGCCGGAAGCCCATCTCGCGGAAGACGATCATCTCCAGGAACAGCGCATAGAGCACGCAGGCGGCGGCGGCTTCGGTGGGCGAGAAGACCCCGCCATAGATGCCGCCGATGATGATCGCCGGGAAACCCATCGGCCACAGCGCCCGCAGCAGCGCGCGGCGACGCTCGGCCCAGCTGGCCCTCGGCTCGGTCGGAACGTCGTGGCGCAGCGCGTGGAAATAGGAGTAGATCGAGAACATCAGCAGGATCGTCAGCCCCGGCCCGATGCCGGCGATGAACAGCTCGGCGATCGAGGTGCCCGAGACGACGCCATAGATGATCATCCCGATCGAGGGCGGGATCAGGAAGGCGATGTCCGAGGCGTTGATGATCAGCGCCAGCGTGAACTTGTCGCTGTAGCCCGCCTTCAGCATCCGCGGCCGCAAGGGCCCGCCGACCGCGACCACCGTCGCCTGGGTCGAGCCCGAGACCGCGCCGAACATGGTGCAGGCCCCGGCCGTCGAAATCGCCAGCCCGCCCCTGACATGGCCGAAGAAGGCCATCACCACGTCGATCAGCCGGTTGGCCGACTGCCCGCGCGTCATGATGTCGGCGGCGAAGATGAACATCGGCACGGCGATCAGGCTGGCCGGGCGGATGCCGCCCAGGATCTGTTGGACCATCGTGTCCAGCTGGCCGATGCCGCCGAACAGCATCACGAAGCCGATCAGCGAACCGGCGACCAGCGGGATCATCATCGGAAAGCCCAGCAGCAGCAGGACGACCATGGTGCCGAAGATTGCCCAGATCATGGATCAGACCTCCTCTTCGCGGCTGTCGTCATAGCCTTCCAGCGTATTGGTCGACAGCCAGATATCCTTGTCGATGACGTTCTTGACCGCCGTCAGCGCGTATTGCACCCCGGTCAGGAAGAACCCCAGCGGCACCCAGACGATGATCCACCATTGCGGGATCTGCAGCGCGGGCAATTGCCGGCCGCGCGACGCCTGCGTCAGGACGTAGTCGAAGGAATACCAGGCCAGCAGGAACATCCCCGCCGCCGTCACCACGGTGATCACGATCATCATCACCTTGCGCAGCCGGAAGGGCAGCGCGTCGAAGAAGGCCGACATGCGGATATGGCGGCCGTGCCGCGCAGCATAGGAGATGCCGGCGAAGGTGATCAGGATGATCAGCGCCTGGTTGAGTTCCTCCGAGAAATAGATGCTGCGTCCCAGCACATAGCGGCCGACCACGTTCGCGACCGTGTTGGCGGCCATCAGCATGACGCCGATCGCCAGCAGCACGGCCTCGAGCCGGGCAATCACCGCATCCAGCACACCCAGCGGGCCGGGCAGGCCGGAGACGTATTGGGAATCGTCGATGTCGTCGCCCTCGAGCATCGTCGCCTGCGCCGCGGCAAGCAGGTCGGGGTCGGGCTTGGGGGCGTGCTTGTCGTCAAGCGTCATGCCGCAGTCCCTTCAGGCTGAAGGTTGCAAGAAAGGCGATCCGGCCGGATGCCGGCCGGACCCGTGTGCCGCGGGACCGGCTCAGTCGGCGGGGGCTTCCGCTTCCTCGGTCGGCGTCTCGTCGGCCACCGGGCCGCCGGCCGCTTCCGCCGCCGCCGCAAGGTCGGCCTTCATCTGTTCCAGGATGGCTTCCGCCTGCGGGCCGCCGATCTTCAGGAATTCCTGCTCGA
This sequence comes from Paracoccus sigandri, assembly GCF_003709565.1. Classification (GTDB taxonomy): domain Bacteria; phylum Pseudomonadota; class Alphaproteobacteria; order Rhodobacterales; family Rhodobacteraceae; genus Paracoccus; species Paracoccus siganidrum. The sequence continues at coordinate 142,381 of NZ_QNRC01000009.1, forward strand.
CCGCCTCGGCCGTGGCCATGAAGGGCTGGCGCTGTTCCTCGGTCAGCTCGGTGATGGTGATCGAGGGCTTGGCCTCCTCGATCTTGGCCAGGGATTCGTCGCTGAGCCCGGTCTGGTAGTCGATGATATAGTCGAAGGCCGCGTCCACGGCGTCGCGGATGACCTGCTGATCCTCTTCCGGCAGCCCGTCGAAGAAGTCCTTGTTGGCCATCAGCGCGGTGGTGAAATTGTTGTGGCCCAACCGGGTGATATGGTCGGTCACTTCATACATCTTGGTCGATTCGATGAAGAAGGCCGGGTTTTCCTGACCCTGGATGATGCCGGTCTGCAAGGCGCCATAGGTCTCGCCCCAGGGCAGCGGGGTCGGGGTCGCGCCGAAGGCCTGATAGGCCGAGACCAGCAGCGGATTGGTCATCACCCGCACCTTGACCTCGTTCAGGTCCTCGGGCGACGCCACCGGGGCCTTGGTGGTCAGCATGACCTCGCCCTCGGGATACATGGTCAGAAGCTCCAGCCCCTGCTGCTCGTAAAGCGGCGGGAACAGTTCGTGGATGGCCTTGGAATTGCGGAAGAAGCTGACCAGCTGGTCCTGGTTCTGCGGCAGCAGATAGGGCACGAAGAAGACCTGCGCCTCGGGGATCAGCGCGCCGGTGAAGCCGGGCGACTGGTTCACGAAATGCAGGATGCCGGACTGCGTCTGCTCCATGATGTCGGCCGATTCCCCCAGCGTGCCGAAGGGGAACAGCTGGACGGTGTGGTCGGAATTGGCCTCGACCTCTTCCTTGAACTTCTGGGCGAACTGGCCCTGCACCTCGTGCAGCGCCTCCTCGAAGGCATAGCGCCATGTGTCGGCCATCGCGCCCCCCGAGCCCAGGATCAGGGCGGTCAGGCTGGCGGCGGTCAATGTCTTGCGGTTCATGTTACCTCCTGTGAGCGGGCCTGCTGGCGCGTGCGGCGCCGCGGACCTCCGAAGTTGCAGGATTCGGGTCGTTCCTGCCCGATCTGGCTGGCGACGAGAGTTCGTGCCAAGTCGATTTCAAGTCAATTTCTATATTAAACCATGACAATTTTCCCGGAGGGTGTCAAACGACCCGCCCGCGGAAACCGTCAGGCTGTGGTCCCGGCGGGCAGCAGTGCCGAAAGGATGTTCAGCCCCTGTTCGAGATCGCGCAGGCTTGGCGTGCCCAGGGACAGCCGCAGCGCGGGGCCGGAATCGATGACCGCGAAGCCCGATCCGGGCGCCAGCGCGACATCCTGGGCCAGCGCCCGGCGCAACAGCTCGCCCTCGTCGCTGCCCTCGGGCAGGGGCAGCCAGCGGTGCAACCCGTGCAGGAAGCCGCGGCTGCGCCCGCCGAGGACGCGCTGCGCAAGCCGGTTGCGGGCGGCAAGCTCGACGCGCTGCGCGGCCAGAAGATCGTCGGCGATGCCGGTCTCGATCCAGTCGCGGGCGATCTCGGCGATCATCGGCGTGGCCATCCAGGCGACCGACAGGTGCCGGTTCAGCGCCCGTTCCGCCAGATGCTCGGGCATGGCCAGGAAGCCCAGCCGCAACCCCGGCGACAGGCATTTCGACAGGCCGGTGAAATAGAAGCTGTGGTCCGGCGCGAAGCTGCTGACCGAGGGCGGGCGGCGCAGCGCCACGGGTCCCAGCGGGTCGCTTTCCAGGATGACCAGCCCGGCATCGCGCGCGGCATCGGCCAGTTCCTCGCGCCGGTCGCGGTCGATCATCCGCGCGAAGGGCCCCGCCCCCGAGGGCAGCAGGAAGACCGCCTTCATCCGCCCGCCCGAGGATCGCGCGGCGGCGACCAGCGCCTCGGGGATCATGCCGCGATCGTCGCCCGCGATCCCGCGCATCCGCAGGTGCAGGTGCTGGACCGCCGGCTTCAGCGTGTGGCAGGTCGAGCTTTCGGTGGCGATCTCGTCGCCCGCCGCGGCGGCGGTCATCAGCGCGATGAACATCGCGGGCGTGGTGCCGTTGGTCACCAGGATGCGCTGCGCCGGCACCACCAGCCCGCAGCGCGCCAGCCAGCCCGCCGCCATCCCGCCATAGAGCGCCATGGTCTGCCGCGGCCGGAAGGAAAAGATCGCCGGGTCGGGCAGTTGCGCGGCCACCCGCATCATGCTGTCGCGCCAGGCCTTGGCGATCTGCGGCAGCGCCACCGGCGTCATCATCGACAGATCGATCGGCGGCCGGTCGGTCGCGGCGCGGAACCACGGCACCTCGACCGTCTCGCGCGGGCCGGATTTCACGAAGCTGCCGCGCCCGACCTCGCCCGAGATCAGGCCGGCGCGAATCAGCTCCTCATAGGCGCGGCTGACGGTCTGCACGGACAGGCCCAGCTTCCAGGCCAGGTCGCGATGCGGCGGCAGCCGGTCGCCGGGGCGCAGGCTGCCCGAATCGATGGCCGCGGCGATCCCCTGCGCCAGCGCGCGATAGGCGGGACGGGTGATATCTTCCTTGGTCAGGGGCCAGTGCGACATGCCCGGCAGTTGAGCCAAGCCCGCCCTGCTTGTCCAGATTGACATTCGAGGGCCCTGCGGAAACAAGCGGGACATGAGCCCGCCACACCCCAACCCGCGCCCCGAACTTCGTCTCGACGACCGCGACATCGCCATCCTGGCGACGCTGTCGCGCGAGGGGCGCATCGCCAAGACCGACCTGGCCGGGCGGGTGAACCTGTCGCCGACGCCGTGCTGGGAGCGGATGAAGCGGCTGGAAAAGGCCGGGCTGATCCGCGGCTATCGGGCCGAGATCGACCTGGCCGGGCTGGGCCCGCATGTGCAGGTCTTCGTCACCGTCGAGCTGGAGAGCCACCGCGCCGAGAGCTTCCAGATCTTCGAGCGCACCATCGCCCGCATGGAGCAGATCACTGGCTGCTGGGCGATCGGCGGCGGCTACGACTATCTGATGCAGGTGATCGCGCGCGACGTCGCGGCCTTCCAAGTGCTGATGGACGGGCTTCTGGAAAGCCGCGCCGGGGTCAGGCGCTATTTCAGCTATATCGTGACCAAGCCGGTCAAGGAATTGCCGCCCGCCTCGGCGCTGCTGGGCGCCGGCGGGGGCTGAGCGCGGCGCATCGGGCTGGCCGGGAAGAAGGGGCTTTGCCCCTCGGCGCGTGCCGCGCCTCACCCCAGGATATTTGGGCCAAGATGAAAGGGCCCGAGGATTTCCCCGGCACGGGGGGCGAGAAAAGAGGATTTCTCTGCCCGGCCCCGGCCGCTTTGGTGAAATCGCCTGGACCGGCCGCGCCATTTTCCGGGGCAACAAGGAGGTGCGCGATGCTTGACGATCCGTCCTGCAACCTGAGAGACCGGCTGAACGATGCCGGCCTGCTGCCCGGCCGCGGCGATTTCGCGGGCGAAGGCCGCCTGGCCGTGCGCGACCCCGCCACGGGCGAGCCGGTGGCGCAGGTGGCCGTCAGCGACGCGGCCGGCGCGCAGGCCGCCGTGGATGCCGCAGAGGCCGCCTTTGCCGGCTGGGCGGGGATGCTGCCGCAGGACCGCGCCGCCATCCTGCATCGCTGGCACGCGCTGATCCTTGGCGCGAAGGAGGACCTGGCCCGGATCATGGTGGCCGAGCAGGGCAAGCCCGTCAGCGAGGCGCGAGGCGAGATCGGTTATGCCGCCAGCTTCGTGCAGTTCTATGCCGAGGAGGCGCTGCGCCCCAATATCGAGGGCGTCACCAGCCATCTTCCCGATGCCGAGATGGAGCTGTGGCGCGAGCCGGTGGGCGTCGCCGCCCTGGTCACGCCGTGGAACTTCCCCTCGGCGATGATCACCCGCAAGGCCGCCGCCGCACTTGGCGCGGGCTGCACGGTGGTCATCCATCCCTCGGCCGAGACGCCGCTGTCGGCCCTGGCGCTGGCGGAACTGGCGCGGCGGGCGGGCTTTCCCGAGGGCGTGGTCAATACGGTGATCGGCGATGCCGCGACCATCGTCGGCGAATGGACCGCCGATACGCGCGTGCGGGCGCTGTCCTTCACCGGCTCGACCGAGGTGGGGCGGCTGCTCTATCGGCAATCGGCCGATACCGTGAAGCGGCTGGTGCTGGAGCTGGGCGGCCATGCCCCGTTCATCGTCTTCAAGGGCGCCGACATGGAGCGCGCGGTGGCCGAGGCCGTCAAGGCGAAATTCGCCACCTCGGGGCAGGATTGCCTGGGCGCCAACCGTTTCTATGTGCAGCGCCCGGTCTATGACGAATTCTGCGCCCGCTTCACCGAGGCCGTGGAGAAGCTGACGCTTGGCCCCGGCCTGCAGGACCCCGATATCGGCCCGCTGATCCACGACCGCGCCATCGCCAAGCAGATCGCCCATATCGACGATGCCGTCGCCAGGGGCGCGCGCGTGCTGACCGGGGGCGGCGTGGCCGAGGAGCTGGGGCCGCTGTTCTTCCATCCGACCCTGCTGGCCGACGTGCCCGACGCGGCGGCGATCATGCGCGAGGAAACCTTCGGCCCCGTCGCGCCCCTGTCGCCCTTCGACGAGGAGGACGAGGTGATCGCGCGGGCCAACGCGACCGAATACGGGCTGGTCGCCTATGTCCACAGTCTGGATCCGCGGCGGATCTATCGGATGACGCGGGCACTGCAATACGGCATGGTGGCCGTGAACCGCACCAAGGTCACCGGCGCGCCGATCCCCTTCGGGGGAATGAAACAGTCCGGGATCGGCCGCGAGGGCGCCCGGCAGGGCCTCGAGGCCTTTACCGAGATCAAGTATGTCTGCCGCGACTGGGCCTGAGTGACGCAGGCCGACGGACAGGGGATGAAAGGAAACAACATGCTGACGAATGACGAACTGGCGAAATGGGATCGCGAGAGCTTCTTCCACCCCTCGACGCATCTGGGCCAGTTCGCCCGCGGCGAGGCGCCGCAGCGCATCGTGACCGGGGGCGAGGGCGTCTTCATCACCGACCGCGACGGCAACCGCCTGCTGGACGGCTTCGCCGGGCTTTACTGCGTGAATGTCGGCTATGGCCGCCCCGAGATCGCCGAGGCCATCGCCGCGCAGGCGCGCGAGCTGTCCTATTACCACGCCTATGCGGGCCATGGATCCGAGGCCTCGATCACGCTCTCGAAGATGGTCATGGACCGCGCGCCCGCGGGCATGGCGCGGGTCTATTTCGGGCTTGGCGGCTCGGACGCGAACGAGACGAACATCAAGCTGGTCTGGTATTACAACAACATCCTGGGCCGGCCCGAGAAGAAGAAGATCATCTCGCGCTGGCGGGGCTATCACGGCAGCGGGCTGATGACCGGATCGCTGACCGGGCTGGAGCTGTTCCACAAGAAGTTCGACCTGCCGCTGTCGCAGGTGATCCATACCGAGGCGCCCTATCATTTCCGCCGCCCCGACCCGGCGATGGGCGAGGCCGATTTCACCGCCCATTGCGTGGCCAGGCTGGAGGAGTTGATCGCGGCCGAGGGCGCCGATACCATCGCCGCCTTCATCGGCGAGCCGGTGCTGGGCACGGGCGGCATCGTGCCGCCGCCCGAGGGCTACTGGCCGGCGATCAAGGCGGTTCTGGACCGCCACGACATCCTGCTGATCATGGACGAGGTCGTGACCGGCTTCGGCCGCCTGGGGTCGATGTTCGGCGCCGATCACTATGGCGTGCGGCCCGACCTGATCACCTGCGCCAAGGGGCTGACCTCGGCCTATGCGCCGCTGTCGGCCTCGATCGTCGGGCAGCGGATGTGGGATGTGCTGATGCAGGGCACGGACGAAAACGGCGTGTTGGGCCATGGCTGGACCTATTCGGCCCATCCCATCGGCGCGGCGGCGGGCATCGCCAACCTGAAGCTGATCGACGATCTGGGCCTGGTCGAGAATGCCGGAACCGTCGGCCGCTATCTGGTCGAGACGATGCGCGCGGCGGTGGGCGATCATCCCCATGTCGGCGATGTGCGCGGCGAAGGGATGCTGTGTGCGGTGGAACTGGTCGCCGACCGCGACAAGCGGGCCTTCTTCGATGCCGCCGAGGGCAAGGGCGCCAAGGTCGTCGCGGCGATGCTGAAGCGCGGGGTGATCGCGCGGGCGATGCCGCAGGGCGACATCCTGGGCTTCGCGCCGCCGCTGTGCCTGACGCGGGCCGAGGCCGACCAGATCGTTTCCGCAACCAGGGACGCCATCGCCGAAGTGCTTGGCTGACGCGGCCGCCGCGGCCGGATCAGGCGGGGTTTCCGTCCGCCGCCTGACCCGCCACCGCCTGACCTGCCGCCTGATCCGGGCCGGCGCCCAGCACCAGCATGGTCATCATCCCCAGCGGCGGCAGGGTGCGGCGCTCTTCCAGGGTCAGGGTGTTTTCCTGCAGCACCGTCTCGATCCGGAAATCGGAATGCCAGCCGATGGTGTTCGCAAGCGGGGCCAGGACCCGCTCCAGCAGGGCAAGCCCGCCGCGTTCCCGCGCGAAATGGTTGGTGATGACCACCTTGCCGCCCGGCTTGCAGACCCGCGCGATCTCGGCCATCACCTTTTCCGGCTCGGGCACCACCGATAGGACATGCATCGCCGCGACCGTGTCGAAATGGTCGTCCGGGAAGTCCAGCGCCCGCGCATCCATCTGCCGCAGCTCGCGCACCTGACCCAGCCCCAGCCGCTTAACCTTGGCGACGGCCTTTTCCAGCATCTCCTCGCTGAAATCGATGCCGGTCACCTGCATTTCCGGGGCGTAATGTTCCAGCGACAGCCCGGTGCCCACGCCGACCTCCAGCACGGTTCCGCCGCGACGGTTGATATAGTCCACCGCCCGGCGCCTGCCGATGCTGGTCGCCGCCCCGAAGGTCCGGTCATAGATCGGCGCCCACCGGGAATAAGAGGATCGGATCGCTTCGATGTCCATTGCCGTTCCTTGTCAGATTGGGGCCTTGTCAGATTGGGGGCCTTGCCAGCTTGAGGGCCTTATCGGGTCGGGGGGCGGTCGCTGTCGATCCAGGCCCAGATCACCATGCCGATATAGCCGAGGCAAAGCGCGATCAGCGTGACCCAGGCGAAGGTCAGCAGCGCGGCCCCGACAAAGGCGACACCGACCAGGAAGAACTTGACGTTCTCGCGCGAGATGCGGGTGGTCTTGAAAGACCAGGTCGGGACCCGGCTGATCAGCAACAGGCCCACGACGATCATGTGGAGGCAGATCACTAGGTCGGGCAGCACCGGCCGGTCGGCGAAGGCGAAGGACAGATACATCGGCAGCATCACCAGCAGCGCGCCGGCCGGGGACGGCACCCCCTCGAAATAGGCGCTGTCGCGTGGCGCGGTCTCGGACTTGCTGGAGACGTTGAACCTGGCCAGCCGGATCACGCAGCAGACCGCGAAGACCAGCACGCAGATCCAGCCCAGGCTGCGGATGTCCTGGAGCGCCCAGAAATACAGGATCAGCGGCGGGGCAACCCCGAAATTCAGGAAATCGGCCAGCGAATCCAGCTCGGCGCCCATCTTGCTGGCGCTGCCCAGAAGCCGCGCGATGCGCCCGTCGATCCCGTCCAGGATGCCGGCCGCGATGATCAGCAGCACCGCCGGCGTATAGTCGCCCTGCACGCCGAAGCGGATGGCGGACAGCCCGGCGCAGACCGCCACGATGGTCAGCACGTTGGGCAGCAGCTGCAGCAGCGAGAACTCGGTCTGCGGGCCAGAAGGATCCATCACGCCCCTGTCCGGTCGTCCTGCGCGTCCAGCACGGCGATCACGGTCTCGCCGGCGACCATGGTCTGGCCGATGCTGACCAGCGGCGCCACGCCGGGCGGCAGGTAGACATCCAGCCGAGAGCCGAAGCGGATCAGGCCGAAGCGCTCGCCGGTCGCCAGCCGCTCGCCCGGCTTCACGAAGCAGACGATGCGGCGGGCGACCAGACCGGCGATCTGCACCACCGCCAGTTCCCGCCCGCCCTCCATGCGGATGCGCAGGCCGTTTCGTTCGTTATCCACGCTGGCCTTGTCCAGCGAGGCGTTGAGGAACTTGCCGGGGCGATAGGCGACCGAGACGATCTCGCCCGCCACCGGGGCGCGGTTCACATGGCAGTTGAACACGCTCATGAACACGCTGACGCGGGTCAGGGGCACGTCCGCCATCCCCAGCTCGGCCGGCGGCACCGCCGGCTCGATCAGCGACACGATCCCGTCCGCCGGGCTGACGACCAAGCCAGGCCGGGCCGGCGTGACCCGTTCCGGGTCGCGGAAGAAGTAATAGCACCAGATGGTCAGGCCAAGCCCGATCCAGCCCAGGGGCGCCCACAGCAGGAACAGCACCAGCGTCACCGCGGCGAAGATCGCCACGAAGCGGATGCCCTCGCGGTGCATCGGCTTGATGAAAGTGTCGCGCATACGCATCAGGCGTCCCCCCCGGCTGGACTGCCGCGCCAGTCATAAAGGGATTGGCCCGCGATACAATAGCCTGGCGCGCCCTTGCGGGCGGCGGCGGCCCCTTGCCGGTCGCCGCGCCCGGTCCTAGCCCCAGTCCAGCACGATCTTGCCGCTTTCGCCCTGGCGCATGATCTGGAAACCGCAGGCGAAATCCGCCGCCGGCATCTCATGCGTGATCACGCCGCCGATATCGAGCCCGTTTTCCAGCATCGCCAGCATCTTGTACCAGGTCTCGAAGATCTCGCGGCCATAGATCCCCTTGATCGTCAGCGACTTGAACACGACCCGGTTCCAGTCGAACGGCGCCGGCCGGGGCGGGATGCCCAGCATGGCGATGCGCCCGCCCATGACCATCGAGTCGATCATCTGGTCGAAGGCGGCCGCGTTGCCGGACATCTCCAGCCCCACGTCGAAGCCCTGGCGCATGGCCAGGCGGGCGCAGACCGCCGCCAGGTCCTCGGTCGCGACATTGACCGGCACGACATCGGCGACGCTGGCGGCCAGGTCCAGGCGGGTCTGGTTGACATCGGTGATCACCACATGCCGCGCGCCGACATGGCGCGCGACCGCGGCCGCCATGATGCCGATCGGCCCGGCGCCGGTGATCAGCACGTCCTCGCCGATCAGGTTGAAGCTCAGCGCGGTGTGGACGGCATTGCCAAGCGGGTCGAGGATCGCGCCGATCCGGTCGGGCACCGAATCCGGCAGCGGGACGACGTTGAAGGCCGGCAGGCGCAGGTATTCGGCAAAGGCGCCGGGCATGTTGACGCCGATGCCGCGCGTCTCGGGGTCCAGGTGGAACTGGCCCGAGCGGCTCTGGCGGCTGGACTGCCCGACCAGGTGCCCCTCGCCCGAGCAGCGCTGCCCGACCGCCAGCCCGCTGACGTCGCGGCCCAGCTCCACGATCTCGCCGGCGAATTCGTGGCCGACGACCATCGGCACCGGCACCGTCCGCCGCGCCCAGTCGTCCCAGTTCCAGATATGCACGTCGGTGCCGCAGATGCCGGTCTTGCGCACCCGGATCAGCACGTCGCCGGGGCCGATCTCGGGGACCGGCTCGTCGCGCAGCCACAGGCCCTCGCGCGACTCGGCCTTGACCAGGGCCCTCATCGGATCGCCCCCGTCTCGCGCCCCGCCGCGCGGAAAGCGTCCAGGGCGGTGTCGAGATCGGCCATGTCGATGGCCGCGTTCATCTGCGTGCGGATCCGCGCCTGTCCGCGCGGCACGACCGGGAAGAAGAATCCGGCCACATGGACGCCGCGCCGGTCCAGCGCCTCGGCCATGGCCTGGGCCATGCGCGCCTCGCCCAGCATGACGGGCACGATGGGATGCGCGCCGGGCAGCAGCTCGAACCCCGCCTCGGCCAGCCCGGTCCGCCAGTATCCGGTCTTGCGGGCCAGGGCCGCGCGCAGATCCTCGGCCGCCTCGACCAGGTCGATGGCGGCCAGGGCGGCGGCGACGATGGCGGGCGGCAGCGCGTTCGAGAACAGATAGGGCCGCGCCCGCTGCCGCAGCAGGTCGATGACCGGCTGCGGCCCGGCGATATAGCCGCCAAGCGCGCCGCCAAGCGCCTTGCCCAGGGTGCCGGTCAGCAGATCGACGCGGGCGCCCAGTTGCGCCGGTGTGCCCGCCCCTTTCGGCCCCAGGATCCCCGTCGCATGGCAATCGTCGACCATGACCAGCGCGCCGTGGCGATCGGCCAGCGCGCGGATCTCGGGCAGCTTCGCCAGATAGCCGTCCATCGAGAACACGCCATCGGTCGCGATCAGGATGAAGCGCGCGCCATCCGCCCGCGCCTCGACCAGCCGGGCCTCCAGTTCCGCCATGTCGGAATTCGCGTAACGATAGCGCCGCGCCTTGCACAGCCGGATCCCGTCGATGATCGAGGCATGGTTCAGCGCGTCCGAGATGATCGCGTCTTCGGGGCCCAGAAGCGGCTCGAACAGCGCGCCGTTGGCATCGAAGCACGAGGCGAACAGGATGCTGTCGTCATGGCCCAGCCAGCCGGCGAGCCGCTGCTCCAGCCGGCGATGCAGGTCCTGGGTGCCGCAGATGAACCGCACCGAGGCCATGCCGTAGCCATGCGTCTCCATCGCCTCGATGGCGGCCCGCTTCAGCGCCGGATGATCGGCCAGGCCCAGGTAGTTGTTGGCGCAGAGGTTGATCCTGCCCTGCCCGCCCACGCGGATCCGGCCGCCCTGGGGGCCGGTGATCTGCCTTTCGCGCTTGGTCAGGCCGTCCGCCTCGATCCGCGCCAGCTCGGCCGCCGCATGTCCAAGGAAATCCGCTGTATCCGCCATACCGACACTTCCTCCGTTTTGACGGACAATACCCCTCGCCCGTCCTTCGTGCAATATACAAGATGAAAATCCGCCATGACGGATTCTCAGCTGTTCCGCACGATCATCAGCACCCGCGCCGGCTCTGCCCCGGCGGTCACGCTGTGCGGGCAGTCGGCGGCATAGTTCGCGGTATCGTTCACCGACAGCTCGACCTGCTCGTCGCCCGAGACGACCGAGACCGAGCCCTCCAGGACCACCAGATCCTCGCGGCAGCCGGCCCGGTGCGGGGCGGAATCCAGCGAGGCATGGGGCTGGAAGCGGATCTCGTAGATCTCATGCTCGCCCACGGTCTGCGGCGCGCTGAGGATGCGGATCACCAGGTCGCGCCCGCGATCGTTGATGACCGGGGCCGAATCGGCCTTGACCACGCGGATGTCGCGTTCGATCCGCCCCTCCAGCAGCCCGGCGAAATCGACCTGCAGCGCCTGGGTCAGGTTCCACAGCGTGGCAACCGTCGGGCTCGATTCGCCGCGCTCGATCTGGCTGACCATCGAGCGGCTGACCCCCGACAGCTTCGCCACGCCGTCGAGGCTGAGCCCCTTGGCCTGGCGGGCCTCTTTCAGGCGATTGGCAAGGCGGGCGACGATATCGGGGTTCTGGGCCATGGCGACAGGCTGCGGCGCAGGGCGGTCTTCTGTCAATATGGCTGCGCCGGGCGGGTCGGCCGGGCGCGGCTCAGGGCAGCGGGATGGGCCGCTGTTCCTCGATCGCCTCCATCGCGAAATGCGAGGTGACGGTGTGCAGCTCGATCCCCGAGATCAGCCTGCGATAGAAGGAATCATAGCGCGCCATGTCCGGCGTCACCACCTTCAGCATATAGTCGTATTCGCCGCCGATGCGGAAGAAGTCGATCACCTCGGGAATGGCCGAGACATGGTTGCGGAACATGTCCAGCCAGTCGGCCGAATGGTGCCGCGTCTTGATCATCACGAAGACCACCAGCCCGACCCCCAGCCGTTCGCGGTCCAGCGTGATGGTCCGGTTGCGGATCACCCCGGCCTTTTCCATCGCCTGCAAACGGCGCCAGCAGGCGTTCTGCGACAAGCCGACCCGCTCGGCGATGACCCGCTGCGAGGCAGAGCTGTCGCGCTGCAATTCCTCCAGAATGCGCTTGTCGATCCTGTCCATGTTTCCGAACCCGGTGGTTTGAAAGATCATATGACACAATTCATGCCGATCTACGCAGTAATCAAGTGATGATTTCGCACTAGAACAAAAGATAGACTGCGGCAAACGGGCAAAAATCGGAGAAATCATGTCAGTCCTGTCGGATTTCGAGACCTCGCTTCACGGCGCGGATGTGATCGCGGCCCTGCGCGGCGGGTTGATCGGCGACGATTTGCGGATCGACGGCCCCTTCGGCCCGGTGCCCCTGATCTATGCGGATTACGTCGCCTCGGGCCGGGCGCTGCGCCAGGTCGAGGATTTCGTGATGGCCCGCATCCTGCCCTATTACGCGAACACCCATACCCAGGCCTCCTTCGTCGGCGCCTATTGCACCCGGCTGCGGGACGAGGCGCGCGGCCGCATCGCGGCGATGGTCGGGGCCGGGCCGGGCTACAGCACCATCTTCGCCGGCTCGGGATCGACGGCGGGCCTGAACCGGCTGGTCGCCCTGCTGGACATTCCGGGCATCGTCGCGCAAGGCGGGCGCGCCGTGGTGCTGATCGGCCCCTACGAGCATCATTCGAACATCCTGCCCTGGCGCGAAAGCGGGGCCGAGGTGATCGAGATCCCCGAAGGCCCCGCCGGCGGGCCGGATCTGGCGGCGCTGAGCGAGGCGCTGGCCCGGAACGGCGATGCGGCGCTGCTGGTGGGCAGTTTCTCGGCCGCCTCGAACGTCACCGGCATCGTCACCGATACCGATGCCGTGACCCGGATCCTGCGCCGTCACGGGGCGGTGTCGATCTGGGACTATGGCGCCGGCGGGCCCTATCTGCCGATGTCGATGCGCGCGGGCACCGACGCGGCCAAGGACGCCATCGTCTTTTCGCCGCACAAGTTTCCCGGCGGGCCGGGGGCCTCGGGCGTGCTGGTGCTGCGCGACGCCATCGCCCGCCGCCGCACGCCCACCTGGCCCGGCGGCGGCACGGTCGGCTTCGTCTCGCCCTGGGGGCACGAATATGCGACCGCCCTTGGCGAGCGCGAGGAAGGCGGCACCCCGAATGTCATCGGCGACATCCGCGTCGCACTGGCCATGATCGTCAAGGCGGCGATGGGCGAGGACTTCATCGCCCGGCGCGGCCAGGAACTGCGCGCCCGCGCGCTGGCCGCCTGGCGCCGCAATCCGCGCATCGAGATCCTGGCCGCCGACGCCCCCGACGGCAGCCTGCCGATCTTTTCCTTCCGCATCCGCGACGGAGAAGGCGGGCATGTCCATCACCAGTTGTTCAGCCGGATGCTCAGCGACCTGCATGGCGTCCAGGTCCGCGGCGGCTGCGCCTGCGCCGGCAGCTATGCCCATCGCCTGCTGGAGATCTCGGCCGAGGAATCGGCGCGGCTGGCCGACCGGATCCGGCAGGGCGACGACATCGCGAAGCCGGGCTGGGTGCGGCTGAACTTTTCGGCATTGCTGGACGATGAAAAGGCGGATGCGATCATCCGCGCGGTCGACGACCTGGCATGGCGCGCGCCCGATCTTTGCCGGTTTTACGACGTGGATTCACGCCACTCGCGGTTTTTCGCCCGCCCCCAGGCCTCGCTGGAGGTGACAGGCGCATGAGGGCGGGCGACAATGGGCGGATGACCCGCGAATCAAAACGCTTGCACGGCCAGGAAATCCGCCATACCGTCATGTTTATCCGCTATGGCGGAACCGATGGCACGGGACCTGGTGCCCGGCCCCTGCGGGATGGTCAGGGGCCGACCGGCGGGTCTGGCGCAAGGCTGATGGCTGCCGCAGGATGGCGGCCCGAGATGCCCGGCAGCACGGAGATGACGGCATGAACGAGGCAGGTCTGAACGAGTTGGAACGGCGCCTGGCGCGCGACCTGTCCTGCCTGTGCTATCCGCCGGAGAACTGGGTGGTGCCGCGCCGGCGCGGGAACGAACCCGTCAGCGATGCGGTGATCGTCGGCGGCGGCATGTGCGGCATGGTCGCCTGGTTCGCGCTGCAACGCGCCGGCATCCGCAACATCCGCATCCTCGACCGCAGCCCCGAGGGGCTGGAAGGCCCCTGGCTGACCTATGCCCGGATGGAGACGCTGCGCTCGCCCAAGCAGCTGGTCGGCCCGGCCTCGAGCCAGCCCTCGCTGACCTTCCAGGCCTGGTATCGCGCGCAGTTCGGGGACGCTGCCTGGGAGGCGCTGGACAGGATCCCGCGCCCGATGTGGATGGATTACCTGCGCTGGTATCGCAAGGTGCTGGGCATCCCGATCGAGAACGGCGTGTCGCTGGACCGGGTGGAGCCCGAGGACGGGCTGCTGCGGCTGCATCTGTCGGGCGCGGCGGACGGCTCGATCCTGGCGCGCAAGCTGGTCATGGCGACGGGCCGCGACGGCACCGGCGCGCCGGCGATTCCCGCCTTCGTCGAGGGCCTGGACCGCGCCTTCTGGGCGCATTCCTCGGACCAGATCGACTTCGCCGCCCTGAAGGGCAGGCGCGTCGCGGTGGTGGGCGTCGGCGCCTCTGCCGTGGACAATGCCGCCGAGGCGCTGGAGGCCGGCGCGGCCGAGGTCCGCCACCTGATCCGCCGCCCCCGGATGCCGGTCGTCAACAAGCTGATGGGCATCGGCAGCTATGGCTTCACCGCCGCCTATGCGCAGATGTCGGACGAATGGCGCTGGCGGTTCATGAACTATTCCTTCGTGACCCAGACGCCGCCGCCGCGCGGCTCGACCCTGCGGGTCAGCCGCCACCCGAACGCCTATTTCCACTTCGGCAAGGCCGTCGCCTCGGTCCGCCAACAGGGGCAGGAACTGCGCATCGACTTCGCCGACGGCACCAGCCTGGCGACCGATTTCCTGATCCTGGGGACCGGCTTCACCGTCGATCCGCTGTCGCGCACCGAATTCGGCGGGGCGGCCGACAAGATCCAGCTGTGGCGCGACGTCTATACCCCGCCGCCGGGCGAGGAATCGCGCGAACTGGGCCTGTTCCCCTATCTGAACCCCGATTTCACCTTCCGCGAGGCCACACCCGGCGCCGCGCCCTGGCTGGGCCATGTCCATTGCTTCAACTTCGGCTCGACCGTCAGCCTGGGCAAGGTCAGCGGCGACATTCCCGCCGTCTCGGAAGGCGGCGTCTGGCTGGCGCGCGAGATGGCCGCGACGCTCTACAAGGAAGACATCGCCACCCATTGGCAAGGGCTTCAGGACTATGCCAGGCCGGAACTGCTGGGCGACGAATGGACGCCCTCGGACCTGCCGCAGGGCGCCGAACCGATGGAGGTCTCGCGATGAGCCTGCCCGCAACGACCGCGCTGGACGGCGTGACCATCGCCCCCAGCAGCGCGCTGGCCGAGGCCATCGGCGCGCGGGACGCGATCTTCGCGATGACCCGGACCGCCGAGGAGGCAGTGCTGCGCCCGGCGGAAACCGGCGCCTGGAGCCACGCGCTGCGCCATGCGCTGGCCGCGCGGATCGCCGCCCGGAACGGGCTGCCCGACCTGGCCGCGCGCCATGCCGAAGGCGCGGGCGAACATGCCGGCCTGGCCGATCCCGGCCACCTGCCCGACGGCGATCTGCGGATCGTGCTGGCCTTCATGGATGTCGTCGCCGCCCATCCACGCGACGTGACCGCCGCGGCCGTCGCCGGGCTGCAAGGGGCGGGGATCGCCGATGCCGACATCGTCCGGCTGGCCGAGCTGAATGCCTTCATGGCCTATCACTGCCGCCTGATCGCCGGGCTGCGCCTGCTGGCGGGGGACAGCGCATGAGCCAGACCGTCATTCACCGCTTCACCCGCACCGTGCCGCGTTGGCGGCCCCGCGTGACGCCCGTGAAGCTGGACGAGGCGACGCCCGCGCAGCTGGACGCCCTGCAGGTCACGCCCTCGAACACCAGGGTTTCGGACTATGTGCTGGTGCTGGCCCATGACGTCGAGACGCTGAAGGTCCGCTCGCCCCTGTTCAACGCCATCATGTATGGCAGGGACGGGCTGTCGCGGGCCGAGCGCGAGCTGGGCGCCATCGCCGCCTCGATCGTGAACCGCTGCATCTATTGCGCCGCCGTCCATGCCGACCGCCATGCGCAGCTGACCGGGGACACGGGCGTCACCGACGCGATCTTCCTCAACGGGGAAAAGGCCGATCTGGCCCCGCGCGACCGGGCGATCTTCGATTTCGCGGTGAAGCTGTCGCAGACCCCGCCGGCGGCGGGCCCGGCGGATCTTCAGGCCCTGCGCGATGCCGGGCTGGACGAGGGCGAGATCATCGACCTGATCCTGTCGAACGCGCTGTTCGGCTGGGCCAACCGCCTGATGCATGTCCTGGGCGACCCGGTCAGGCAAGAGGCCAGCTGACGACCCCGCATATTCCGAACCGACCGCAAAGGAGAGAAGATGGCCCTGTTCGACAGCAAGATGACCGTAGGCATCGCCGGCGCGGGGTCGGTCGCCTTCGCGACCGCCGCCTGGCTGGAACAGGCCGGCCATCATGCGATCCTCTGGTCGCCCTCGGGCAAGCGCACCCGGCGCCTGGCGGCGGGCGAACCGCTGGTCGCCAGGAACGCCATCGAGGGCAGCTTCCGCCCCGGCACCGCCGCGGATGCCGCCGACCTGGCGGCGCGCGCCGATGTGGTGCTGATCGCGCTGCCCGGCTATGGCCACAAGGCGGTGCTGGACGCACTGGCGCCGCATCTGCGCAACGGGCAGGCGGTGATCTTCAGCTCTCACGCCTCTTTCGGGGCGCTGTATCTGGGCACGAAGCTTGCCGCGCGCGGGATCACGCTGCCCATCGTTGCCTGGGGCACCACACTGGCGACCGCGCGGCAGGCGGATCTCACCACCGTCAACGTCAACACCGTGCGCAGCAAGATCGACCTGGCCACCATCCCCGAGGACCGCGCCGAGGAGGGGCTGCGGCTGTGCCAGGCGCTGTTCGGCGACCGCTTCGTGGCCCGCGAGGGGCTGCTGTCCATCGCGCTCAGCAATCTCAATCCGCAGAACCACATGGGCATCGCGCTGTGCAACATGACCCGGATGGAACATGGCGAGACCTGGGGCCAGGGCGCGAACATCACCCCCAATGTCGGCCGTCTGCTGGAACGGCTGGACGAGGAGCGGCTGGCCATCGCCGAGGCCCTGGGGCTGCAGGTGCGCACGATCTTCGATCACTTCCACCTGTCCTATCACGTCCCGCGCGCCTCCATCTCGGAGATGAACCAGGAGATGCACCGCCAGGGCGTGGGCGGCACCGGCCCCGCGACCGCCGACAGCCGCTATGCGACCGAGGATGTCCCCTACGGGCTGCATGTGACCGCGGTGCTGGGCGATCTGGTCGGCCGGCCCGCGGTGCTGCACCGCGCCGGGGTGCAGATCTTCTCGGCCATGTATGGCCGCGACTTCGCCGCCGAGAATACCCTGCTGACCGACATGGGATTCGACCGGCTGGACCTCGACCAGGTGAAGCGGGCCTGCCGGACCGGCATCCTGCCCGCGCATGACGGGGCGCCGGCCTGAGCGGAACGAGAGGACGACAACGACAAGAACACGCTCAACAGAGAGGATAAGCCATGAAAGACCTAGTGCTGAACCGCCGCCGCCTGATCGCCTCTGCCGCCGCCGGGGCCGGGCTTCTGGCCAGCCCCGCCTATCTGCGCCGCGCCCATGCGCAGACCGGCGGCGTGCTGAACATCTGGACCTATAACGGCTTCGTGCCCGATGATTTCCTGCGCCAGTTCCAGTCCGACACCGGCATCAGGGTGAACATCCGGCTGGTGGACGACCAGGGCAAGCAGTTCAACCTGCTGGCCGCCGAGGCTCCGAACCCGACCGTCGACATCCTGACCGTCGCCGGCCACCGCTTCCTGCAATTCATCGACTCGGACCTGCTGGCCCCCGTCGACACGGACCGGCTGCAGAACTGGGGCAACATCAACCCGGTCTTCTCGGAAAGCGACTGGGCGACGATCCGGGACAACAAATGGGGCGTGCCGATCCTGTCGGGCGCCGAGGTGCTGGCCTACAATACCGAATTCGTGACGCCCGAGGAAGCCCAGACCTGGGACACGCTGTTCGCCGAGAAATATTCCAGGCGCAACGCCTATATCCTCCAGGACATGATGTCGGTGCTGATGCTGAAGATGGGCTATGACGGCAACATGATCGCCTATCAGGACGACGAGGCCGAGGCCGCGCGGATCGTCAACGAGGTCCGCGACTTCCTGATCGCCCACAAGCCCCATGTCCGCAACTATTACGACGGCGCCGCCGAGATCCAGCAGATGTTCGTCAACCTGGACGTCGAGGTCGCCCATGCCTGGAACGGCCCGATCGCCGGGCTGATGAATGACGGCTTCCCGGTCGCCATGGCGATCCCGACCGAGGGCACCTATGGCTTCGTCTATACGCTGAACGTCGCCAACAACGCGCCGAACGCCGACAATGCCTATCTGTTCCTGGACGCGCTGCTCTCCAGCCCCGAGATCGGCGCCGCGCTCAGCCGCAGCTCGGGCTTCATCTCGACCTACAAGGACGCGGCCGACCACCTGAGCGACCTGGAGCGGCAGTCGACCTCGTTCCCCGAGGAGCAGCTGGCCCGGATGCAGTTCTTCCGGGCCGAGGCGAACGACCTGAAATACAGCCTGGTCGATCCGGCGGTCGAGCAGATCAAGGCAGCCTGACCTGCGCCCCCAGCCCCCCGGCCTGCGGCCTGCGGCCCCCGCCCGCGCCGCAGGCCGCCCCCGCCCCGCAAGCCGTCGCAGCCCGCCGCGACAGGAGAGCCCTTCTCTATGCCAGACCTTCCCCCGCAATCCCCGGCCGACCCGTCCGGCCCGCCGACCTTCTGGGGCCGGCTGACGGCGTGGTCGCTCTATCGCGCCCTGACCGGGCTGGTCTTCGCCTCGCCCCGCCGGCAGTTCTGGATGCTGATCCTGTTTCCGGTGATCTGGGTGCTGGTCGCCCATCTGGGGCCGATCCTGCAGATGATGCAGGTCAGCTTCCTGTCCTCCTACCCGCCAAGCGCCGGCAAGGAGGTCGTGCTGACCACCGCGAATTACAGCCGCTTCTTCGGCGACAGCATCTTCCTGGTGCCGTTCTGGCGCACGATGGTGTTCTCGGTGGTGCTGACGCTGACCACGCTGGTCCTGATGTATCCGGTCGCCTATTTCCTGGCCCGCCATGTCAGGCGCGACAACCAGCTGCTGTTCCTGATGCTGCTGCTGATCCCCTTCTGGGTGGGCGAGATCGTGCGGATCTATGCGGTCATGATCATCCTGGGCAATAACGGCGCGCTGAACCTGCTGCTGCGCTGGCTGGGCCTGATCGAGCGGCCGATCCCCTTCATGTACACGAATTTCTCGCTCAGCGTGGGCATCGTCTATCTGACCGCGCTCTACATGCTGATGCCGCTCTATTCGGCGCTGGAAAAGATCCCCGCCAACTATTCCGAGGCCGCGGCCGACCTGGGCGCGGGGCCCTGGACGCGGTTCTTCCGGGTGACGCTGCCCCTGTCGCTGGAGGGCGTCGGGGCGGGCTGCACGCTGGTCTTCCTGATCGCGACCGGCATGTATGCCACGCCGGTCCTGCTGGGCGGGCCGAACACGACGCTGTTTTCCCAGACCATCGCCGGCTTCTTCCATGTCGCGGGCGACCAGTGGCCCACCGGGGCGGCCTTCTCGACCATCATGCTGGTGACGGCGCTGGTCGTGGCGGGCGCCTTCAACCGCATCATCGCGCTGCTGTCGGGGAGGGTCGCGAAATGACCCGCCATACCCGCATCCTAATGAGCTGCATCTACTGGGCCTTCGCGCTCTACCTGCTGCTGCCGCTGGCGCTGATGATGCTGATGGGCTTCAAGGACGCCCGCTTCATCGGCTTTCCGATCACCTCCTGGACGCTGGACTGGTATATCGGCGTCTTCGCCGACCGGCAGGTGATGTTCACCTTCGGCTATTCGACGCTGATCGCGATCCTCAGCACGGCGATCGCGCTGGTGGTGGGCACCTGGATCGCGGTCACGCTGACCGGCCGGGCCTTCTTCGGCCGGGCGGTGATCCTGGGGCTGACCCTGCTGCCCGCCGTCATTCCGGGTGTGATCTCGGCCATCGCCTTCCGCATCTATGCGCGGGTCCTGGGGATCGAGCCGGGCATGTGGGCGATCATCTGGTCGCATGCGGTCCATAACGTGCCCTTCGTGGTGCTGGTGGTGATGGCGCGGCTGTCGACCCTGCCCAGAAGCCAGGCCGAGGCGGCGCGCGACCTGGGCGCCGACCCGCTGGTGGTGTTCTTCCGCATCACCATGCCCTACCTGACCCCGGCGATGATCGGGGCCGGGGTGTTCTGCATGTTGCTCAGCTTCGACGATTTCGTGCGCTCGTATTTCCTGGGCGGCTATGACCCGACCCTGCCGGTGCTGATCTTCGCCAAGCTGCGCTCGGGCATGTCGCCCGAGGTCAACGCCATCTCGACGGTCGTGCTGGTGCTGACCGCCGTTCTCGGCATCTGGGCGGAACGCTCGATGCGCCGGATCAAGAAACAGGCCAACCGATGACCCAGAGAACCGACCCCGTCGCCCGGATCGAGGGCGTGACCAAATCCTTCGGCAAGACCATCGCCCTGCATCAGATGAACCTGCAGATCGCCAGCGGCGAATTCGTGACCTTCCTGGGCCCCTCGGGCTGCGGCAAGTCCACCACGCTGCGCATCCTGGGCGGGTTCGAGACCCCCGATACCGGCCGCATCATCCTGAACGGCCAGGACGTGACGGCGCTGCCGCCGAACCGGCGCAAGGTGAACATGGTGTTTCAGGACTATGCGCTGTTTCCCCACATGACCACCCGGCGCAACATCGCCTTCGGGCTGGAGCTGAAGGGCCTGTCGCGCCGCGCCATCGATGCGCGGATCGACGAGCTGGCCGCGTTCCTGCAGCTGGCCGACTATCTGGACCGCCGCCCCGACCAGCTGTCGGGGGGCCAGCGCCAGCGCGTGGCGCTGGCCCGCGCCCTGGCCCCGGACCCCGAGATGCTGCTGCTGGACGAGCCGCTCGGCGCGCTGGACGCCAAGCTGCGCACCCAGGTGCAGATCGAGCTGAAGAACATCCAGCGGCGCACCAACAAGGCGTTCTTCTTCGTCACCCACGACCAGGAAGAGGCGCTGACCATGTCCGACCGGATCGTGGTCATGAACCAGGGCCGGATCGAACAGGACGGCACGCCCGAGGAGCTGTATTTCCGCCCCGCCAGCCGCTTCGTCGCCGAGTTCATCGGCGAGACCAACCTGCTGGAGGCCACCTTCCGCGGGATCGAGGGCGATGCGGCGGTCATCGACTGGCTGGGCAACCCGCTGCGCTGCAACCCCGCCGGCCAGGGCTTCGCGCCCGGCGCGGCGGTCACGGCCTCGGTCCGGCCCGAGCGGATCGCCGTCTCGGCCGACCGGCCCGCGACCGAAAACGCCGTCGAGGCCCGGATCGTCACCTCGATCTTCAAGGGCAGCCGCTACCTACTGGAACTGGCGGTGAACGGCACCCGCGTCAGCGCCTATGCCGACAGCCCGGTCGCCGCCGATCAGGGCGCCTCGGTCTGGCTGGGCTGGTCGCGATCGAGCATCAGCCTGATCGGCGACTAGGCCCGCGATGACCCCCCTGCCCGACGAGATCACCAATCGCCGCGTGTTGCGGATCGCCCTGCCGATCCTTCTGTCCAACGCGACGATCCCGCTGCTGGGGCTGGTGGACACGGCGGTGATCGGCCAGCTCGGCTCGGCCCCGGCGATCGGGGCGGTCGCCATGGGCGCCGTGATCCTGTCCAGCATCTACCTGCTGTTCGGCTTCCTGCGCATGGGCACCTCGGGCCTTGCGGCGCAGGCCTGGGGCCGGGGCGAGCCGCAGGCGGTCTCGACCGTCCTCTATCGGGCGCTGATCATCGCCGCGCTGGCGGGCCTGGCGCTGATCCTGCTGCAGGCGCCGATCATGGCCGGGACCTTCGCGCTCGCCCCCGCCTCGGACCAGGTCGAGACGGGGGCGCGGACCTATATCGGCATCCGCATCTGGGGCGCGCCGGCGACGATCAGCATCTATGCGATCACCGGGCTTCTGATCGCGCTGGAGCGGACCCGCGCGGTGCTGGCCCTGCAGATCTGGATCAACATGGTGAACATCCTGCTGGACCTGTGGTTCGTGCTTGGCCTGGGCTGGGGCGTGGCGGGGATCGCCGCGGCCACGCTGGTCGCGGAATATTCGGGCCTCGCGCTTGGCCTGTGGTTCTGCCGCGCGCATTTCGCCCCCCATCTGCGCGCCACATGGACCGAGCTTCTGGACCGGGCGGAGCTGCGGGTGATGATGGCGATGAATGTCGACCTGATCATCCGCGCGCTGCTCTTGCAGTTCAGCTTCACCTCCTTCGTGTTCCTGTCGGCGGGCCTGGGCGACGTCAAGCTGGCGGCCAACCAGGTGCTGATGCAGTTCATGCACCTGATCGCCTATGTGCTGGACGGTTTCGCCTTCGCGGCCGAGGCGCTGGTCGGGCAGGCCGTGGGCGCGAAGGCGCTGCACCGGCTGCGCCGCGCCGCCAGCCTGTCGGGCCAATGGGCGCTTGGCGGCGCGCTGCTGCTGTCCGTCGCCCTGCTGCTGGGCGGCCCGTCGCTGATCCGGCTGATGACCACCTCGCCCGAGGTCCAGGCCGAGGCGATGCGCTATCTGCCTTGGCTGGCCGTCGCGCCGATCGCCAGCGTGGCCAGCTATATCTTCGACGGCATCTTCGTCGGCGCGACCATGACCCGGCAGATGCGGCAGGCGATGCTGATCTCGGTGCTGCTCTACGGGGCGACGATCGCGCTGCTGCTGCCGGTCTGGGGCAACCACGCGCTGTGGGCGGCGCTGATCGTCATGAATGTCAGCCGCAGCATCACCATGGCGCTGCGCTATCCGCTGGCCGAGGCCCGGCTTCGCGAACCGGCCGAGGCGATGCGCCGGGACGGGGGCTAGTTGTTCAGTCCCGGCATCTGGTGGATCGGATTGACGATGAATCTGTCTGGCTCTGAAGTCCGGACCTTGCAGATGTATTCGTAGGGCGTAAGGCCATGCGCCCACTCGGCTGGCAGCGACGGGCGATCCGTGGCAGGATTTCCGCTCGGCCGAGGTGCCGCTCAAGGCGTGATCATTTCCGCTCCGACCGGATGCTCTTGCGCAGCGCGTCCATGATGTCGATGACATTGCCGGTCTCGGCCGCCTTTTCCGGTGCCTTGGCCCGAACCCGGCGTTTCGGGCTTTTCTTCTTGGCGGCGATGATGTCCAGAAGCCGCGCCTGCACCGGGTCGTCGACCATCGAAGGATCCCAGGGCACCGTGCGTTCATCGATCAGCTTGCGCATCAGCGTCATCAGCCGGGCCTGCGGCTTTTCGTCGGGCGGGTCGCCGAAATAATCGGCCTCGTCGCGCACCTCGTCGCCATAGCGCAGGGTCCAGAGCGTGATCCCCTTGCCATGCGGCTCCAGCATGACCGCCCTTTCGCGGCGATACATCACCAGCCGCGAGATGCCGACCGTCTTCGTCCTGGCCATCGCGTCGCGGATGACGGCGAAAGCCTCGGCCCCGATCTTGTCGGCGGGGGTCAGGTAATGCGCCTGGTCGAGCCAGACCCAGCCGATGGAATCGGCCGGCACGAACATGTCGATGTCGATGGTGCGGGTGCTGTCCAGGGCGACGGCCTCGATTTCCGCGTCCTCGAGGACGACATAATCGTCCTCGCCCCGCTGATAGCCCTTGACCTCGTCATCCTCGGCCACCGGCTTGCCCGAGACGGCATCGACATACTGGCTGGCGACGCGATTGCCGGTCCGGGCGTTCAGCGTGTGGAAGCGGACCTTCTCGGCATCGCTGGTGGCCGGGATCATCGAAACCGGACAGGTGACCAGAGACAGCTTGAGATAGCCTTTCCAGTAGGAACGCGGTGCCATTCGTCGGGCTCCTTGGCGAGAGGGCGCAGGAAGGGAACGGGGGACGTCGCCGATGGTTCCGGCAAAACGCGCCGGCGCACCGATCCGCCTCCCCCACCGCCGGAAAGGCCCCGCCTCGGAACGTCGGCGCTGGGGGGACCTTCCGTGAGCGAGCGGCCCGCTCCGGCGC
>NZ_QNRC01000090.1 GCF_003709565.1 Paracoccus sigandri
GACCATCCATCGATTGCGATATGGTGAGTTGTTATTGCGATTTTGTGTTTGTTTTTTGTTTCGGAGATGAGTGTTACGCGGATCGGGGGGTCGTTTCTCAGGTCGAACCGGGTGTTCTGGTCGGCTTTCAGGATGGCGTTTTGCTCGTCGTGGCGCTGGGTGTGGTCGCCCGAGAGGTCGTGGGTCAGCCATGGCAGGTCGGGCTGGCGGGGGATCAGCTGGACCATGCGCTCGCCGACGAGGTCGAAGCGGGCGGCGAGGTTGGGGTGGCGGGCCAGCAGGGCGCGCATGGCGCGGCGCAGGCGCTGGGGGTCCAGCGGGCCGTCCAGCGCGAAGACCATCTGCACGACATAGGCGCCGGCGCCCTGGTCGTCATAGCTGTCATGGAACAGGAAGCCCTGCTGCAGCGGCGACAGCGGCAGGATGTCGGCCAGCGGCAGGCGGGCCGAGAGGGCGTCGATGGCCGGCTGGTCCAGGCCCGACAGGGCCACGTCCGAGGCGGTCAGCACGCGTTCGGGCCGGGCCTCGGTCAGCGCGGCGATGCGGGCCAGCGCGTCGAACCAGCGCCCGGCCAGCTCGGCGATCTCGGCCTGGTCCAGGTGCCGGGCGGCCCATGACCAGTCGGCGACCAGCACCGGGCCGCCGGGGCGGTCCTCGGTCACGGCATTGAGATCGACCAGCCGGGCCAGCGGCCGGGGCCGGGGGGGCCGGGGCGCGGCGAAGGCGCCTTCGGCCGGGCGCCAGAAGCCGCCATCGGCGGCATCGGTGGCGGCATCGGTGGCGGCCTCGAAGCGGCCCAGGTAGTTGAACCCGGCCCATGCGGCGGGATGCCCGGCCAGCGCGGCCTTGCCCTCGGGGTCCAGGTGGCGCAGCAGCCCGTAGCCCAGGCCGTTTGCGGGCAGGCGGGCCAGCTGGTCCTTGACCGATTTCATGAGCCGGTCCAGCGCCTCGTCATCGGCCGGGACCGTGGCGTCGGGCAGCGACAGGCGCAGCGGGAACTGGCTGGTGAACCAGCCGATGCTGCGGCTGAGATCGGCGCCTTCGGCCAGCGGCTCGCGGCCGTGGCCCTCCAGCTCGAAGGCGGCGGTGGCGGGGTCCAGGCCGCGTTCGGCCTGCCAGCCGGCCAGGGCGATGGCGAAGCCGGCCAGCAGCACGTCGCCCACGCCGCCGCCGATGCGCTGGGGGGCGCGGGTCAGCAGGCAGCGGGTGATGTCGGCGGGCAGCTCGCGCATCAGGCCGCCGCGGGTCTCGGTGGTGTCGCGCTCGGGGTCCAGCGGGCCTGCGGGCCAGGCGGCATCGGGGGTCATCCGCTGCCAGAAGGGCAACTCGTGGCGCCGCGCGGCGGCGGCGCCGGGCAGGGCCGTGGCCCAGTCGCGCCACGAGACCGGCACCGGATCGAGGCCTGGTTCGCGGCCTTTCGCCCGTGCCTCGGCGGCGGCGGCGAGATCGGGCAGCAGGATGCGCCAGGAGACGCCGTCGATGGCCAGGTGGTGGATGGCCAGCCACAGCAGGCGGGCATCGGGCCGGTCGGGATCGGGGGCCAGCACGGCGCGCAGCATCTGGCCCTTGCGCGGCGACAGTTCGGCCAGCGCCCGTTCGGCGGCGGCGGTCGGATCCTCGCCTGGGGCCAGCACCGCCAGGCAGTCGCGGGCGCGGATGCTGCCCTGCGGGGCGATGGCCATGGTCTCGCCCTCGCCGCGCAGGCGCAGGGCGTGGTGCAGCGCCAGCATGTCGTCCAGGGCCTGCTCGAAGACCTGCGGCGCATGGGCGGGCACGCGCAGCAGCATGGCCTGGTGGAAGCCGTCGTGATTGCCGGGCTGGTCCTGCAGCCAGCGCATGATCGGGGTGGCGGGGAAGGGGCCGACGGGGTCGGCGGGCGGGCGTGCGGCGAGGGCCGGGGCCGTGGCCAGCGGGGCCAGCGCGGCGATGGTGGGGTTCTGGAAGATCTGCCTTGCGCTGATGGCGATGCCTGCCTTCCTGGCGCGTGCGACCAGCTGGATCGAGGAGATGGAATCGCCGCCAAGGGCGAAGAAGCTGTCGTCGATGCCGATCTCGGGGGTGCCCAGCACCTCGGCGAAGAGCTCGGCCAGGGCGGCCTCGGTCTGGTTGCGCGGCGCGCGGCGGGGTCCGGCCTCGGCTTCGGGTTCGGGCAGGGCGCGGCGGTCCAGCTTGCCGTTGGGGGTCAGCGGCAGGGCCTCCATCGCCACGAAGGCGGCGGGGACCATGTAGTCGGGCAGCGCCT
>NZ_QNRC01000091.1 GCF_003709565.1 Paracoccus sigandri
CCATCTGCGCGCCCATGTTCTCGAACTTGTCGCCCAGCTCGATCTCCTTGGCGACCGAGACGCCGTCCTTGGTGATGCGCGGCGCGCCGAAGGACTTGTCGATCACCACGTTGCGGCCCTTCGGACCGAGCGTCACCTTGACCGCATCCGCAAGGATGTTCACGCCCTTCAGCATCCGGTCGCGCGCGTCCGTGCTGAACTTCACTTCTTTCGCTGCCATTTGATTCTCCAGAATTTATCGTTGAAGGATATGCCGGGCCGGCGATCAGCCGATGATGCCCAGGATGTCGCTTTCCTTCATGATCAGCAGTTCTTCGCCGTCGATGGTGACTTCGGTGCCCGACCATTTGCCGAACAGCACGCGGTCGCCCGCCTTGACCGCCGGTGCGATCAGCTCGCCCGAATCCTTGCGCGCGCCCTCGCCGACCGAGACGACTTCGCCCTCGGCGGGTTTTTCCTTCGCGCTGTCGGGGATGATCAGCCCGCCCTTGGTCTTTTCGTCGCTTTCGACGCGGCGGACCAGCACGCGGTCATGCAGCGGTTTGAATGCCATTTGAACACTCCGATATTGCAGGTTGCAGTGTTGTGTCGCGTTGTTGGCACTCACTACACGAGAGTGCCAATAGCTGTGGTCTAGGCAGAGGCCGGGGCGCTGTCAACCGCTTCCTTCCGCGGAACCGGGCGGCGCTGCGCTTGGCACTGGCCCTCGCCACCGGCTCGTGCCAGTCTTCGCGCCAAGCAACCGGAGACAGGAATGATCAGACCCGCCCTTTTCGCCCTTGCCCTTCTGGCCGCCCCCGCCCCGGCGCTGGCCGAATGCATCGGGCGCAACCTGATCGACAGGATGCCGGCCGAGACCCGGGCCCGAATCGACGAGGCGGTCGCCAAGGTGCCCTATCATCGCGGGCTGCTGTGGCGCGCGACCAGGGGAGAGGCGCGGATGGTGCTGGTCGGCACCTATCATTTCGCCGATCCCCGCCACGAGACGATGATGCTGCACCTTGCCGAACCCCTGGCCGGTGCCGCCGCGCTCTATGTCGAGGCCGGGCCCGAGGAGGAGGAGAAGCTGCAGGACGCGCTGCAGGCCGATCCGTCGCTGATGTTCGACCCCAGCGGCCCGACCCTGCCCGAGCGGCTGAGCGCCAATGAATGGGCGCGTCTTTCGGCCGCCATCGAGGATCGCGGCATTCCGGCGGTCCTCGCCTCGCGGATGCGGCCCTGGTATGTGTCGCTGCTGCTGGGCATTTCGCCCTGCATGATGGAAAGCCTGGCCGAGGCCGGGGGTCCCGGCGGGCTGGACCGGCTGCTGACCCAGATGGCCGGGACGATGGACGTGCCGGTCCATGCGCTGGAGCCCTGGGACACGGTGTTTTCGCTGTTCGCGGACCTGACGCCGGCGCAGGAGGAGGACATGATCCGCGCCGCGCTGCCGGCCGCCGAACATGCCGACGACTATGCCGCGACCCTGACCGATGCCTATTTCGACGCCGATGTCTGGCGGATCTGGGAATTCGGCCGCTTCGACGCCTACGAGACCTCGGGCCTGCCGCCCGAGACCGTGGACGAGCAGATGGCGCTGGCCCAGTCGATGCTGATGGACCAGCGCAACCGCAACTGGATCGCGCCGCTGGTCGAGGGGGCCGAGGCCGCCGCCGCCCAGGGCAAGGGCATCGTCGCCGGTTTCGGCGCCCTGCACCTGCCGGGCGAAGAGGGCGTGCTGCAATTGCTGGCGGACGAAGGCTGGGAACTGGAGCGGCTGGACGGGTGATGCCGGCCGGGCAGGGGCGCGGGCGCAGATGCCGGCGCCCGGCTGCAGGCGGGGCTATTGCCCGTTCAGCACGCCCAGCACGTGGCTTCGCCCGCCCTTGCTGTAGGTGATGCGGCTGTCGCCGATCTCGGTGATGGTGCCGCCATTGATGCGGTCGCCGATGCGCAGGGTGATGACGCGGCCGTTCGACAGGCGGACCAGCGCGCGGCTGGCCTTGCCCGCGCCGATCGTGCCGATGATCTGGGTGCGGCTGACCTGGATGCCGTTCCTGACCGTCGCGGCGTCGGTGACCGAGGCCGGGGACTGTCCCTGCGGCACGGCGGCGGCCACCTCGGGCTCGTTCTCGGCCTCGGGCGGGGTATAGCGCTGCTGGCGCGCGGCGGCGGCGCGGGCCTC
>NZ_QNRC01000092.1 GCF_003709565.1 Paracoccus sigandri
TGCCAGTTAGCGGCACAAGCACGGAACGTCGGGAGGGCGTAGCCCGACCAGAGTTCCGTGCTTGTGCCGTTGGTATTTTTTGAAAGGGGTCAGCCGGCCTTTCGGGCGCGGCTTTGGGCGAGACGATAGCTCTGGCCATTCATTTCGAGAATGCTGACGTGGTGGGTCAGCCTGTCGAGAAGCGCGCCGGTGAGGCGTTCGGAGCCGAATGTCTCGGTCCATTCGTCAAAAGGCAGATTGCTGGTGATCAGGGTCGATCCGCGCTCGTAGCGTTGCGAGATCAGCTCGAACAGGAGCTCGGCGCCGGTTTTCGACAAGGGCACGAAGCCGAGTTCGTCGATGATGAGAAGCTTGTATCCGGCCATCTGCTTCTGAAGGCGGAGCAAACGGCGCTCATCACGGGCTTCCATCATCTCACTGACCAGGGCTGCGGCGGTGGTGAAGCCGACGGACAGACCCTTCTGGCAGGCGGCCAGCCCGATGCCGAGGGCAACATGGGTTTTTCCAGTGCCCGATGGCCCGAGGGCGATGACGTTTTCACGCCTGCCGATCCATTCGCAGCGTGCCAGTTCCAGCACCTGCGTTCGCCTGTTCTCTCGAACCGCTGGCGTTCACAGGCTCACTGTTGAGCTTGGGAATGGCGGCGAAGTCGAAGCTGTCCAGGCTTTTGACCGCTGGGAATTTGGCAGCCTTGATGCGCCGCTCGACCATCCGCCTTTCCCGGTCGATGAGTTCCAGTTCGACCAGCCGGGCCAGATAGCGGACATGGTCCACGCCTTCCGCCGCACATTGCTGGGCCAGCTTCTGATGCTCGCGCAGGAACGTGGGCAGCTTGAGTGCCTTGAGATGATGGGCGAGCAGGATTTCCGGAGCGTCGCTCATGCCATATCTCCCGCCAGCAGCCGCATGTAGGAACGCGCCTCGGTCTTGTCGACCGTTGCCGTGGGCAGATAGGGATAGCAGTCCAGGTCCAGCCTGGGCGGTCGGCGTTCCACCCGGCACAACAGGAGATGCTTCACAGCGTCGAAGCCGATTGCACCCATGTGGAGCGCCTGCTTCACGGCGACCTGGAGATCGGCCGGATCGAAGGTTTCCAGCAGCCGCAAAACCTGGACGTATTCGCGGCGGCCATGCCGGTTCATGCGGGCCTCCATCAGCCGGCGCAGTGTCGCGAACTCTTCGGGAAGGTCCCAGCCCTGAAGCGGCGCTGCCTGCTCAAGCGCGCTCGCCAGCGGGCTCGAACCGGTGGCGCCTTCGCTGGCTCGCTCTTCTGTTCCAGCAGCGGCAGGTAATGGATCGGGTCGAAGACGATCTCGTCACGATCCCAGCACCGGGGATGGCGGGCGATCACTTCCCCACGGCAACCGATGACCACCGTGTCGACATAGGCCCGGATCCAGACATCCTGATGTCCGAAGGCGACCGGCACCGAGTAGTCATTGGTCTTGTAGCGCACCAGGGATTGGGACGAGACCCGCCCATTGTCCTGATCACAGGCCTCGAAAGGCGCGGCCGGGAACGGGCGCATCGCTGCCACATCGTGTTGCAACCGCGCGCCGATGGTATCGCTTTCGCCGCGCAGAACATCGAGCTGGCGACGCTCGCATTGCTCCTCCAGCCAGAGGTTGAATGCCTCCCAGGTTGCAAACTCGGGCATCGGCACCATGAAGTTGCGGCGGCAATAGCCGACCAACCCCTCGACCTTCCCCTTGTCATTACCCTTGCCCGGGCGGCCATGGCGATCCCGGATCAGGTAATGCGACAGGAAGCCGCTGAACAGCTCCGCCCGTTTGCGGGTGCCGTCCGGCAGGATCCTTGCCACCAGGCACCGGTCATTGTCATAGACGATCGACTGCGGAACCGCGCCGAAGAAGGTGAAGGCATGGATATGGCCGTCGACCCAGGCTTCGGCCACCGCCGCCGGGCAGGCCCTGACATGAGCCGGGCATCGCTATGCGGCAGGTCCAGAACGAAGAAATGAGCTTTCT
>NZ_QNRC01000093.1 GCF_003709565.1 Paracoccus sigandri
CTCTCTGATACGAGAAAATACCGCACCGCAAACCACGCGATGCAGATCGGCGCGGGGTAGAGCAGCCCGGTAGCTCGTCAGGCTCATAACCTGAAGGTCGCAGGTTCAAATCCTGCCCCCGCAACCACTGAGACCAACACTCCCGAGCGGATCCCGCCGGGAGTTTTGTCTTTTGTGCCGGTCTTTCCCTCCTGACGCGCCACCCATTCCAGAATGGTCGCCAGGTCGCCGTGCAGCCGGGCGTAAACCTCGCCTCGATTCGGCCCCGGCGTCAGCACGATCTTCTCGATCAATACGCGAAGCTGGTCGGCGGATTCGGCTCGGGTCTCGGGGTGGTTCAGCGCTTCGGAAAGTTCGGCGACACGCCGGGCGTAGATCTGCGCCGCCGCCGGCAGGATGTCGGGTTGGTCCTGCGGGACGTTTTGCAGCAGATCCGTCAGTTCGGCCTTGCGTGCCTCCAGCTTGTCCATCTCGCCCTTCATGCTCGGATGGAACATGCCGGCCTTGATCGCCTCGATGATGCCACGAATGTCCTTCTCGACCTTGGCCAGCTCGCTACGCCAGGCATTGCCGTTGCTGCGCCGCTCGCGGTTGAGCCGGTTCATCTCCTCGGCATAGGCCTTCATCGCATCGGCGGCGATCTCGGGCGCCATCAGTTTTATCTGGATGCCCGCAAGGACGCGGCTCTCGAGTTCCTGCTGGCGGATCGTCACCTTGTTGGCGCAGATGCCCTTGCTGATATGGTTCGAGCAGGCGAAGCGGCCGGCGCCGCGCAGCGAGTAGGGGCCGCCGCAGCAGCCGCAGAACACCAGGCCCGAGAGCAGCGACTTCGGGCGGTGCGTCGCGTTGAGCCGGTTGTTGCGGTGGTGCCTGCGAACCGCCTCGGTGACGTTGACGTATTTCTCGGCGATTTCCGCCTGCCGGGCCTTCACCGCATCCCAGAGGGGCTGCTCGATGATGCGCAGTTCCGGCACCTCGGTGGTCACCCATTCGGATTCCGGGTTCATGCGCGAGACGCGCTTGCCGGTGCGGGGATCCTTGACATAGCGCATGCGGTTCCAGACGAGGCGGCCGATATAGATCTCGTTGTTGACCAGCCCGGTACCGCGCTTGACGTGGCCGCGGATGGTGGTGTCGCCCCAGGGCTTGCCGCCGGGGCCGGGCAGGCCTTCGTCGTTCAAGGTCTTGGCGATGGTCTTGGGGCCGATGCCGGCCGCGAAGTCGCGGAAGATGCGGCGGACGATCTCCGCCTCCCGCGGCTCGATCTCGCGGTCGCCGCGGATCAGGTCGCCACGGGCGTCGAGTTGCTTCACCACCCGGTAGCCGTAGGAGATGCCGCCGCCGGATTTGCCGTCCTCGACGCGGCCGCGCAGCCCGCGATGGGTCTTGGCGGCGAGGTCCTTCAGGAACAGCGCGTTCATCGTGCCCTTGAGTCCGACGTGCAACTCGCTGATCTCGCCCTCGGCGAGGGTGAAGATGGGCACGCCGGCGAATTGCAGATGCTTGAACAGGGTCGCGACATCGGCCTGGTCGCGGCTGATCCGGTCCAGCGCTTCCGCCAGCACCATGTCGAACTGGCCCGCCTGTGCATCCTGTAACAGCGTCTGGATGCCGGGGCGCAGGATCATGCTGGAGCCGGAGATGCCAGCATCCTGGTACATGTCGACGATCCGCCAGCCCTCCTTCTTCGCCCGGTCGCGGCAGATGCGGAACTGGTCCTCGATCGAGGCTTCGCGCTGCTGGTCGGAGGAATAGCGGGCATAGAGGGCGATGCGGGTCATGGCGGGGCTCCCGGGTTCGATCTGCGACGGCGGCGGCGCCTGTCGCCGCATTGGTGTTTTGTGCCCGGCTACCGGGTGTCCGTCGTCAGAACATTTGGCTCAGATCGGGGCTTAGATTAGCGGAGAGCGGGCCTCGTCTTGGGGTTGATGTTATGCGGCGAGCTTGCGGTGCTGCAAGCGCCGATGTTCGATGGTCTTTCG
>NZ_QNRC01000094.1 GCF_003709565.1 Paracoccus sigandri
TCAAATGGCAGCGAAAGAAGTGAAGTTCAGCACGGACGCGCGCGACCGGATGCTGAAGGGCGTGAACATCCTTGCGGATGCGGTCAAGGTGACGCTTGGTCCGAAGGGCCGCAACGTGGTGATCGACAAGTCCTTCGGCGCGCCGCGCATCACCAAGGACGGCGTCTCGGTCGCCAAGGAGATCGAGCTGGGCGACAAGTTCGAGAACATGGGCGCGCAGATGGTCCGCGAAGTCGCGTCGCGCACCAATGACGAGGCCGGCGACGGCACCACCACCGCCACGGTGCTGGCCCAGGCGATCATCAAGGAAGGCCTGAAATCGGTCGCCGCGGGCCTGAACCCGATGGATCTGAAGCGCGGCATCGACCTGGCCACCACCAAGGTCGTGGCGGCGATCAAGGCCGCCTCGCGCCCGGTCAACGACAGCGCCGAAGTCGCCCAGGTCGGCACCATCTCGGCCAATGGCGAGGCCTTCATCGGCCAGCAGATCGCCGAGGCCATGCAGAAGGTCGGCAACGAGGGTGTGATCACCGTCGAGGAAAACAAGGGCATGGAGACCGAGGTCGAGGTCGTCGAGGGGATGCAGTTCGACCGCGGCTATCTCTCGCCCTATTTCGTCACCAATCCCGACAAGATGATCGCCGAGCTGGAAGACGCCTATATCCTGCTGCACGAGAAGAAACTGTCGTCGCTGCAGCCGATGGTGCCGCTCCTGGAGGCCGTGATCCAGTCGGGCAAGCCGCTCCTGATCGTCGCCGAGGACGTGGAAGGCGAGGCCCTGGCCACGCTGGTCGTCAACAAGCTGCGCGGCGGGTTGAAGATCGCCGCCGTCAAGGCGCCGGGCTTCGGCGACCGCCGCAAGGCCATGCTGCAGGACATCGCGATCCTGACCGGCGGCCAGGTCATCAGCGAGGACCTGGGCATGAAGCTGGAAAACGTCACCATCGACATGCTGGGCACGGCGAAGAAGATCTCGATCAACAAGGACAACACCACCATCGTCGACGGCGCCGGTGAGAAATCCGAGATCGAGGCCCGCGTCGCCCAGATCCGCCAGCAGATCGAGGAGACCACCTCGGACTATGACCGCGAGAAGCTGCAGGAACGCGTGGCCAAGCTGGCCGGCGGCGTCGCGGTGATCCGCGTCGGCGGCATGACCGAGGTCGAGGTGAAGGAGCGCAAGGACCGCGTCGACGACGCGCTGAACGCGACCCGCGCGGCCGTTCAGGAAGGCGTCGTCGTGGGCGGCGGCGTGGCGCTGGTGCAGGGCGCGAAGGCGCTGGAAGGGCTGACCGGCGAGAACAGCGACCAGGAAGCCGGCGTCGCCATCGTGCGCCGCGCGCTGGAGGCGCCGCTGCGCCAGATCGCCGAGAATGCCGGCGTGGACGGCGCGGTGGTGGCCGGCAAGGTCCGCGAATCCTCGGACAAGGCCTTCGGCTTCAACGCGCAGACCGAGGAATATGGCGACATGTTCAAGTTCGGCGTGATCGACCCGGCGAAGGTGGTGCGCACCGCGCTGGAGGACGCCGCCTCGGTCGCGGGCCTGTTGATCACCACCGAGGCGATGATCGCCGAGAAGCCCGAGCCGAAGGCTCCGGCCGGCGGCGGCATGCCCGACATGGGCGGCATGGGCGGCATGATGTGATCCCCCCTGCCCCTGGCAGAAACGACGAAAGGGCGCCAGGACGGCGCCCTTTCTTCATGGCAGGGGGCCAGGCCGTCGCGTCAGCCGTCGGCGGCCAGCAGATCGCGCAGCCCCGCCTCGTCCAGCAGGGCGATCCGCCCATAGCCCAGCCGGACCCAGCCGCGATGCTCGAACTGGCCCAGCACCGCATTCGCGGTATGGCGCGAGACATTCGCCATCTCGGCAAGATCCGCCTGGGTCAACGGCAGCCCCGCCCCGCCATCCGCGCCAGGATCGGCCGCAGCAGCGGTC
>NZ_QNRC01000095.1 GCF_003709565.1 Paracoccus sigandri
CTTGGCCGGCAATTTTGTATTGGAGGATTTGGGCTTCATCTTCGTTCCTTCGTCACTACGACGAAGCCCAAATCCTCCTTAAATCACAACCTCAAATCTGTGCCATGGGCGCTGACGGGGGACAGTCAGTTGCCCGTCAACGGCACCGGCGCGAAGGAATACGCAGAACGCGTTGAGACAGTGACGGACGGTTCACTGAAGCTGCGGCATTTCGAACCAGGGGCGCTACTACCTGCGCTGGACTATTACGACGCGGTTTCGCAGGGCTCCATTGAGGCGGCGTGGGGAGGGCCAGCGTTCTACGCATCAAAGAACTCGGCCTATATGCTGTTTGCATCGGTGCCCTTTGGGCCTGACGCAGTCGAATACCTCGCCTGGATGCGACATGGTGGCGGGCAAGAACTATGGGCGAACCTCCTAGCCAAAGATAATCTCGTCTCGATCCCCTGCACCATCGTCGCCCCGGAATCGGCAGGCTGGTTTCGCGAGGAGATTACCTCTACCGATGCATTCCGGGGACTGAAGATCCGGTTTCTCGGCCTGGGAGGTCGTGTACTCCAGAAACTCGGCGCAGCGCCGCAGTTGCTCGCGCCGGGAGACATCTACACAGCACTGGAAATGGGCACGATCGACGCAACTGAATTCGCCATGCCGATGCAGGACGAGAAACTGGGGTTCCATGAGATCGCCAAGCACTACTACTTCCCAGGTTGGCACCAGCAGTCCACGTTCCTCGACATCCTCATCAACAAGCCGCTGTATGACGGCCTTTCCCAGTCCCAACAGGCGGCGCTTCACACAGCCTGCGATGCGCAGATCGTCAAGAGCATTGCCGATGGTGAAGGGCTTAATTTTCAAGCAATGGCACGTCTGACCGAGGAGCAAGGAGTCACCCTGCACGAACTCTCTCCTGAAATCCTTGCCGAGTTCCGTAGCGCATGGGAGGAAGTCGCAACTCAGGAAGCCGCCGCCAACCCTGATTTCGCTCAGGTGTTCGACAGCTATTCGGCGTTCCGGGAAGACTACCGCCTCTGGCGGGATAGAGCGTATCTGAAATAGCCTTGGACAGCGCCGCCTCGATCGGTGAACAACCTCGTGGCGGCGCCGCGAACCTTCCTGCGAACACTTCTGCCAGCTAATGTCGATGATGACGCCGTGACTTTTGGTGGTATCGGTACCAAGAGGCAGAGCATCACTAATGACTACTCCAAGCCCCTCATCGCCTCCGCGTTCAGGCTGAACTTCATCAAGGCGACGACCTTGGCCCGAAGCATCGATCTCAGGGCTCCCTATGCCGCCACGATTGACACTTAGCTCAACATAACATATGAACTTATGTTATTGCATATGAGCTCATGTCCATGATTGCGTTGCTCAGGACGCCAAGGGAGGAGAGACGGGATGGATGCATTTCTGAGTGGTCTGAAGTCAGCCATCGATACGCTTGGCCCGACAAAAAGATGTGCGGCCAGGTCGAATAGCGCAACATAAAAGCCGGCGATTTTGACGTGCTGGCGCTGGAGCCGGATCGTGGCGACAGACGGTAAACTTCAGCCTCACCTGCCAGCAATCAAGCGCTCCGCGACGTGCTCATCTACAATCAGCACCTGTGGCTGCAGTCGAATCAGACCGGCACGAATGACAGCGTGCTTCTGCCAACCGCCCGAAGCAAGAACAAG
Source organism: Paracoccus sigandri (assembly GCF_003709565.1). Lineage (GTDB taxonomy): Bacteria > Pseudomonadota > Alphaproteobacteria > Rhodobacterales > Rhodobacteraceae > Paracoccus > Paracoccus siganidrum. The sequence goes on from NZ_QNRC01000095.1 coordinate 1,680, forward strand.
GGTCTTCGCACTACGCAAATCGTCAGGATGGATCGCCAGCACCCGACGATTGACCGGGTGATCAACGACTTTGCCCTCGGCATCTATGAAATGGCAAAGCGCGTCGCCGATAGCTCCCGCAGCTTCCAGATGTCCCCCGTCAGCGCCCATGGCACAGATTTGAGGTTGTGATTTAAGGAGGATTTGGGCTTCGTCGTAGTGACGAAGGAACGAAGATGAAGCCCAAATCCTCCAATACAAAATTGCCGGCCAAGTCC
>NZ_QNRC01000096.1 GCF_003709565.1 Paracoccus sigandri
CCCCTGAACCGGCAGGCCGAACGCTACGCGAAGGAGGGCGTCGAGATCAGCCTTTCCACCCTGGCCGACCAGGTCGGGGCCTGCGCCGTCGCCCTGCAGCCGATCCACGATCTGATCCGCGCCCATGTCCTCGGCGCTGAACGATTGCATGCGGACGACACCACCGTGCCGCTTCTGGCCAAGGGAGGCACCAAGACCGCCCGCCTCTGGACCTATCTTCGCGATGACCGGCCCTTCGGAGGTGGGGCGCCTCCAGCTGCGCTCTGCTACTTCTCCACAGACCGCAGGAAAGAACACCCGACCCGGCATCTGACGGGCTGGACTGGCCTCCTGCAGGCCGACGCTTATGGCGGTTACAACGATCTCTATCGCCATGATCACAAGCCCGCGCCGATGCGCAGCGCGCTGTGCTGGTCGCATGCCCGGCGCAAGTTCTTCGAACTGGCGGATGTCAAAGCCACGGCTCGCAAGGGCAGATCGGTGGCCGAGGAGATCTCGCCTGTGGCACTGGAAGCCGTCAGACGCTTCGATACCATCTTCGATGTCGAACGCGAGAACAACGGCCTGACCGCCGAGGCCCGCCATGACGCCCGTCAGCGGCTGGTGCGCCCGATGGTCAGCGATCTGCATGACTGGCTGCGATCCGAACGCGCCCGGATGTCGAAGCACAACCCCGTCGCCAAGGCCACCAACTACATGTTCGAAGAAGACGGCCGCTGGGAAGCCTTTACCCGCTTCCTCGATGACGGCCGTATCTGCCTTACGAACAATGCCGCCGAACGAGCCCTCCGCGGCGTCGCACTCGGCCGGAAAGCCTGGCTCTTCGCCGGATCGCCGCGCGGTGGCGAGCGCGTCGCCTTCATGTATTCCCTGATCGTCACCGCCAGGATGAACGACGTCGATCCTCAAGCCTGGCTGGCTGATGTCTTGGTACGACTGGCAGACACGCCTCTGTCTCGCCTGCCAGAATTACTGCCGTGGAACTGGACTCAAGCCCCACAAAGGATGGCCGCATGACCCTGATCGCCCGCCTCCGGATCCTCCTCAACGACGTCGATCCGCAGCCGATGCGCCATATCGAAGTGCCGTTGAAGATCAGGCTCGACCGGCTGCATGAGGTGATCCAGGCGGCGATGGGCTGGACGAACACCCATCTCTACGAATTCCGGGCCGGTGACGCCAGTTGGGGCATGCCCGACCCCGACGGCTTCTACGACGGCCCCATGCCCGCGCAGAAGGCAGCGCTGCAAAAAGTGCTCGAGGACACCGGCACCAAGACGATCCACTATGTTTACGACTTCGGTGATGACTGGGATCACAGCATCCGGATCGAGAAGGTCAACGAGGCCGTCCCGGGTGTGACCTATCCGCGGCTTCTGAAAGCCAGCGGAGCCTGCCCGCCCGAGGACGTCGGTGGTGCCCCCAGCTACGAGGAATTCCTCGTAGCCCTCGCCGATCCGCACCACGAGCCGCACGAAGATATGGTCCGCTGGTCAGGTGGATCATTTGATCCCGAAGATGCCTGTAGCGACAGCATCGTCGAACGCTTTGACCGGCTCGCGAAAAGATGGGCTCCCCGGCCCGCCAAACCCAAAGCGCCCAAGGGCGCCCCCTGAGCATCGCTGCCGCGGCCTACGCCGGATGGTTGCTGCCGAACCAGCGGTGGTCGCCGGACTTCCTGGCCGACACGTTCGGGGCCTGCCGCAGGTTCCGCATTCTGGCCGTGAACGACGATTGCTGCCGCGAAAACCGCACCTTGATCGCCGACACCAGCATCTCGGGGGCCAGGGTGGCGCGGGAACTGGATGCGCTGGTCAGGATC
>NZ_QNRC01000097.1 GCF_003709565.1 Paracoccus sigandri
AGAAGCGCGCAGGGCGATTGAGCAAACTGGGGGCTCCGCGCCCGACGCACTTGCCCAACCCGAAACCGACCAATATCAACCCCAAGGACTCTACATCACGGCGAGGGACGACCGGGGGGCAGGTCAAGGCGCATCATGACCAGGGGCCGCATCAACCGCGGGGCGACGTTCCGGGCGGACCCGCTACTGGACGAGGCCGAATGGGTCGCCTTCTGGCCGGCCGAGGTCTCCGCCGCCCTCCGCCAGGGTGATCGGCTGTATCCGCCGCAGGTTTCGATCGAGGCGGCCGAGCGCGCGACCGTCATGATCGCCGATGCCTCGGGCTGGGACCTCGGCACCGTGGCGTTCGATGTCTGGATCGATCGCGACGATCACCGCCCGCAACGCCCTGGAGCCCGCCAACGCCCAGCAGGTCCTGGTGATCGATGTCTCGGGCGATGAAACCGTCGCTGCCGGCAGCGCCACCTATGTCTGGCGCGAGGCGACCGAAGCCTGGATCAGGATCGGCGAATCCGAGAGCATGGACCTGTCCTCTCCTGGGACGGCCTGACCGGTCTGTCCCCCAGCAGCCCCGCCCAGATCGTCGCCGATCGCGACAGCCACGGCAACAAGACCGAACTGGACCTGATCGGCGAGGACGAAGACCAGAACCTGACATATCGCGGCGCGCGGCTGCGCACGGTCTGGAACAGCACGGGGTGGTGAGATGACGATCCGGTTCCACAAAACCGTTGGCGCGCTGCCCGCTCAGCTGGAGCCGGACGCCTATTCCGTCCGCACCCGGGTTGGCTTCGACCTCTATACCTTCGAAGCGACCGGCCGGATCGCGCATCGGGTCAATTCGGGCGCGGACCTGCCCGAGCGCGGCAATCCTCTGGACCGGGCTGCTCCCGGCCGGCTGGCACCTCGCCGCGTCCTTCGGCGCCGGCGGCGTGACCTTCGAATTCATCGCGCCGGGAGAGGGCACCGAGCCCGAACTCGAAATCGGCCTGATCTTCCCGCATAGGGCCGCCATGCCGGCAGGCATCGTCCTGGCCGGCCATTCCAGCCTGATGCCCTCGGGCGGCCCGACCCTGGGCGCCATTGGCCATTGGATTTCGGCCATGCCGGTCTGGCTGACCCCCGGCGACAGATATGTCCAGGAACTCATTGCCCATGGCATGATGCGGGCCGAGGTCATACCGGACGGCGTCCACCTGAATGACGCAAATGGCGTGGCGCGAGACGCCGAGTGGCAGGGCGCCGTCTTCATCACCGGGCAGCTTCACGCGGGCGCAGTCGGCATCATCGCGGAGGCAGGCCTGGCCTCGATCCAGACCCATTTCCGGGCCGGTCTTGGCGGCACGGAATTCGGCGGGGCGCTGGACATCGCCGATCCGCTTCCAAGCCCGGGCCAGGGGGAACCAGAAGGGCCCGACCTTCCGGCCAATCTTCTCTTCTGGACGCCGGCGTCCGATACCGGTCCGGCACTGAGGGCGCGCAACCGGCTGTCGCGGGCGGCATCATGAGCTTCGACGCAACCGGCCTGACCGGCAGCGCCACGACCAGCGGGTTCTGGGCCGCGCCCTCCGCATGGGGACGAGCGCCAATTCACTGGCGGTTCTCTACTTCGACCCCAACCATCCCGATGTGAGAAGGGCGGTGCGAAATTAGTCCACGTTAGCGGCGGCATGGTGCTGCTGCGGGCGGCGTAAAAGTCGTCCACCTTTGTCCCTTTCTGCGGCTGCAGGGAGGATGGGAGGATCTACAGCGTGGAG
>NZ_QNRC01000098.1 GCF_003709565.1 Paracoccus sigandri
GCTCCACGCTGTAGATCCTCCCGCCCTCCCGGCAACCGCAGAAAGGGAAAAGGTGGACGACTTTTACACCGCCCGCAGCAGCACCAAGCCGCCGCTTCCGTGGACTAATTTCGCACCGCCGTTCTCACCTCCCCGGCAAGTCACCCGCCGCTTGGCGCTGCGCGCCTCGGCCAGCGTCACCGGATCGCCCACCTCGTCGGCCGAGGGGGGATTTTTTCTTCGATCGCGATGAGGCAGGTTGATGCCGATCCGTCGTCGGTGCCTTCGGGCACTGCGGGCATGGCAAGGTTGGCCCAGAGCCGCCCGTCGAGTTCATCCCTTGCGACGAGACTGGATTCTCCGAAGCTGCCGCTGACTGGCATCGCAGCTCTACGGGACGGAACAGGCCTTCGATAGCTGGTCTTGTGCAGCCCCTTATCCGCGTCCGGCACCTGCCTGCTGTCATTTGGCGCGATGGTGTCGTAGTGATGGCAAAACGATTCAGGTCAGATCATGCGCACTCATCTTGCTGCTCTTTTCGCTCTCATGGTCGCCACCGCATGCGCGGTCGGTTCTGGTGCAGTGGTCAAGGGCGTCGGGCCAGACGATCTGCTGAAGCTTCGCGAAGGCCCTGGTCTCGATCACAACATCATCATCGGCCTGCCCGACGGAACACGCCTCACCCGCCAGAACTGCGTCACGAACAACGGGAAGGTCTGGTGCAGAGTCTCGCTCACCGACCGGCCTGGTATCTCGGGTTACGTTTCAGCGGACTATCTGGCGCATCGCTGACAGCAACAGGGTCGGCCTTTGCGGCCGGCCAGGCCGCAGCACGCTGCTTGCCAGCATTTTCCCGGAGGCCGTCGTCAAGCGCACCGTGGCACGGTTGCTACCAGAACGACATTCACAGGGCTTCTCAACACCACCGACATTTCCGAAGCGTGAGCAGGGGCCTATCCTCACCGCAGGGTGTTGATCTGCAGCAGGTTTTCCCGCACTATTTTGCGGATAGGTGCTGGCGACGTCATTCGAGATCATCAGGAGCCGCATTTTCGGCCTGAAACCCGTCGGTCGTGAGGATCTCGTCTCAGACCAAGGCCTTTACGGTGTGCTTTTTCCCGATCATGGCAGGTCGAAGACTTACGCGTTCATCGACGGGGCCCGTGTCCCGGATCTCGAGGAACGTCTCGAGGCGCATCCGGGAAAGGCGATTTGCCTGGATGGAAGGCGGGATAGTCACGAGACTGTCTGGTCCTTGCCCTGGCTCGTCGAGATCGGAACAGATGACCGCATTACCCGGAACCTGCTTTCAGATCATCCGATCCGGGGCATGTGGAACGCCGAACCGGGGTTGTTCATGGAAACGACCATGGCGATGACCGAACTGATGCGCCACCTGCGGAAATTTCACCGGCCCATGATCGGAGAGGCAACGGCGCCAATCTTCCTGCGTTATTGGGAGCCCGAGTTGCTCATCCATCTCGTCGATATGGCATGCGGCCATATCATGGCCCTGCCAAAGCCGGACCTCAGGATCATCGCAAGATTCGGCGACGAGGCACATGTCCTGACCTCGAATGTCGAGTGTCCGTCGTCAGAACATTTGGCTCAGATCGGGGCTTAGATTAGCGGAGAGCGGGCCTCGTCTTGGGGTTGATGTTATGCGGCGAGCTTGCGGTGCTGCAAGCGCCGATGTTCGATGGTCTTTCGT
>NZ_QNRC01000099.1 GCF_003709565.1 Paracoccus sigandri
TTGCCGGTCCGGGCGTTCAGCGTGTGGAAGCGGACCTTCTCGGCATCGCTGGTGGCCGGGATCATCGAAACCGGACAGGTGACCAGAGACAGCTTGAGATAGCCTTTCCAGTAGGAACGCGGTGCCATTCGTCGGGCTCCTTGGCGAGAGGGCGCAGGAAGGGAACGGGGGACGTCGCCGATGGTTCCGGCAAAACGCGCCGGCGCACCGATCCGCCTCCCCCACCGCCGGAAAGGCCCCGCCTCGGAACGTCGGCGCTGGGGGGACCTTCCGTGAGCGAGCGGCCCGCTCCGGCGCAGCGGGATGGCACGACAGGGGAAACCCGCCATCAGGGCTCCGTATAGCCGCCGATCTCGATCCCTACGTCGCCGGACAAGATGGCCGCCGGAAACGCGATCGCGCCGCGCCGTACCGACCGGGGCGCGACATAGTCGAATTCGACCCTCCGCCAGGCCGTTTCCGAGACCTTCGTCCCGGCCAGCACGCTGACCGCCGCTGCCGCCCTGTCGCCGTGGTTGGCGATCTCGAAGGTCGCGATGCTGGCTCCGTCGGCCTGTTCCACGCCGATGACCGACACGACCAGTTCAGGCGGACGAGAGGACGAGAACAGCGCCTGATAGCCCAGATATGCCATCAGCGCGAGAACGCCGCAGCCCGACATGAGGCCGAATATCCATTCCACGGCGGGACGTTCGCTGCCTTTCCCGCCGTATTCTTCCGCGTTGCGCATCATTGCCTCACAGGATCAGGCGGGCGGCGGCGGCGCCGATCGCACAGGGAAAAGCCAGGACGATGGTCGCCATCACCGTGCCGTCGAAGGACAGGCCGTCGGTGCGCGCGAACAGCCACAGCAGACCGAAGCTGACCGCCAGGGCGATCACGAAGCCGGGCAATGTCATGCGGATGAACGCGCTCCACCATGGCTCCTCGGCCGATACCTCGGTCCCGCCGGCAAAACCCATCGAGAAGACGAAGCCGTGCATCAGCAGCAGCGACAGCGCGACAAGCGCCAGCGCATGCCAATGCGTCATCTGGTACGAGATCAGCATCACCTCCTCGGTGGGCGCCGTGTTCAACCCCAGAAACAAGGCGCCCGCGACCATCAGGAACAGCTCTCCCCACCAGGTTTCCTCCTGCTCTGCGGGATCGTCCCCGGACCCGGCGCCGAACTGGCTCTTGGCAAGCAGCGCCCCCATCGAGGCCGGCACCATCTGGATCGAGATCTTGCCCATCGCCGCGTCAAGCGACGTTCCGGCGTCAATCACCCCCAGCAGCACCAGCACCACGACCGAGATGACCGCCGCCACCCCCAGCGCGATCAGGGCGTCGAACATGTCGCTGCGCCAGCTGCGGGTGCGCTCGAACCCGACATGGCGCGACAGCAGCACCAGCAGCGGCAAGCTCGCCACCACCAGCAGCAGCAACCGCAGCCGGTCCAGGTAGAAGCCGAGCGACCACAGCTCGGTCGTCATCAGCATCGGCAGCGAAAAGATCAGCGCCCCGCCCGCGGCACGGCCGAAATCGCGGATCACGCGGCTGGGCGGGTGATGGGCGGACCGTCCTGATTGC